>NZ_LGDV01000191.1:0-46428 GCF_001280015.1 Streptomyces sp. MMG1121 | reverse complement strand
CAGGCGTTGGCCAACGGCTAGCGCAACACCCTCCCGGCCAGGGGTCCGGGGATCGCCCCCGGGCAAGCACAGCAACGGCGCTCTGGACCGGGTGCAGGCCTTGGCCAACGGCTAGGCGCCGCAATGCATGTGCGGCGGCCGTCCCCCTGTGGAGGGCCGCCGTTCCTGCGTTGGTGCTCCAAGCCGCCCCGGACGATCCTGGTCAGGAGAGCCTGCCGAGCAAGGGCGAGATGAGCGGCGATGGAGCGACAGTCGACGTACACGGCCACGGCCACCATCGATGAGCAGGGCATTCTCACGGGCTGGAGCGACGGGGCGCGGCGGCTGCTCGGCTACGACTTGCCCGATGTCGTCGGCCGTTCCGCCACCGCACTGGCCGCCGCCGACGGCGCGGCGGTCCGCCGCGCCCTGGCCGGGCGGCAGCGCTGGAACGGCACCGTCCCGCTGCGCCACCGCGACGGCCGGCTCCTGGAACTGGGCGTGCTCGCCCATCGCCGTACCTCGGAGTCCGGGGTCACCGACTGGCTCGTGGTGAGCGCCGTACCGGCCCGTGCGCAGCCGCCCCGGGGCGAGCCGCTGGAGGAGTGGACGTTCCTCCAGTCCCCGTTCCCGCTGGCCATCTTCGACGCCGACCTGCGCCTGGTGCGCGCCAACCGCCGGATGGAACACGCCCTCGCGCTGCCCGAGGCCGCGGTGCGCGGGCTGCGTCTGCCGCACATCGTGCCCGGCGTCGCGAGCCAGGGGGCCGACAGGTCGATGCGGCTCGCGCTGGAGTCCGGCCGACCGCAGGAGACCGGGGTGCGGCTCGGCCCGGAGCTGGGCCACAGCACCCTGCTCACTCCGCTGAAGGACGCCGGCGGCCGGGTACGGGCCGTCTGTCTGTCCGCCCGGCCGCCCGCCGCCCAGGACTCCACGGCCACGCCGGGCGACGTGCGCGCCGGCACGGGAACGGAGCAGGCGCGGGCCGCGCGGGAACTCGGCGAGGTCACGGTCCCCCGGCTCGCCGACGTCATGGCGGTCGACCTGTTCGACACCCCGCCCGAGGGGGCCGAGGAGCCCGCACCGCAGCCGGGCCCGGTCGTGCTGCGCCGCGCCGCCCTGCGCGCCGTACCGGACGGCGGGCGGGCGGGCGGCGACACCGGGGTCGGCGAGGTCGTCGTCTGCCCGGCGGACTCCCCGCCCGCCCGGTGCCTGGCGGAGGGCCGTCCGCTGCTGTACGACACGACGGACCCGGCCGTCGCCGCGTGGGCGGCGCTGGACCCGGGTGCGGCCTGGCTGCGTGCGTCCGAGGCGGGCTCGCTGCTGTCGGTGCCGCTGCTCGACCCGGGCGGCACCCTCGGAGTGGCCCTCTTCGGCCGGCGACCCGGCCGGGAGCCGTTCGGCCCGGAGGATCTGCGCCGGGCCCAGGAGTTCGCGTCGAGGACGGCGGCCGGCATCCGGCAGGCCCGCGACCACGCCCGGGCCCGCACCACCACGATGGCCCTCCAGCGCAGCCTGCTCCCGCACACCCTGCCCGACCAGGCCGCCCTGGAGATCGCCACCCGCTATCTGCCCGCCGCCACCGGGGCCGGTGTGGGCGGCGACTGGTTCGACGTGATCCCGCTGTCCGGCGCCCGGGTGGCGCTCGTCGTGGGCGACGTGGTCGGGCACGGCATCCGCGCCTCGGCGACCATGGGCCGGCTGCGCACCGCGGTACGTACCCTGGCCGACGTCGACCTGCCCGCCGACGAGCTGCTCACCCACCTCGACGACCTGGTGCTGCGGCTCGCCGCCGACGAGAGCAGCGCGGACCCGGCCGCCGACACCGCCGGCGGCATCGGCACCACGTGCCTGTACGCGGTGTACGACCCGGTCTCGCGCCGGTGCACCCTGGCCCGGGCCGGGCATCCACCGCCCGCCGTGGTCACCCCGGACGGCACCGTCCGCTTCCTCGACGTACCGGCCGGGCCGCCGCTCGGCCTCGGCGGGCTGCCCTTCGAGGCCATCGAGACCGAACTCGCCGAGGGCAGTCTGCTCGCCCTCTACACCGACGGGCTGTTCGAGGCCCGGGACCACGACATCGACGAGGCGCTGGACAAGATGTTCGCCGCGCTCGGCCGGCCCGCGAAGTCGCTGGACTCGGTCTGCGACCACGTCCTCACCGCCCTGCTGAGCCACCGCCCCGACGACGACATCGCCCTGCTCGTCGCCCGTACCCGCGCCCTGCACGAGGACCGGGTCGCCGCCTGGGAGCTGGCGGACGACCCCACCGTGGTCGCCCGCGCCCGCAGCCTCACCCGTGAGCAGCTGTCCGCGTGGGACCTGGACGAGGCCACGTTCACCACCGAGCTGATGGTCAGCGAGCTGGTCACCAACGCCATCCGCTACGGCCGCCCGCCCATCCGGCTCCGGCTGATCCACCACGACTCCACCCTGATCAGCGAGGTGTACGACGCCAGCGGCACCACCCCGCACATGCGCCGCGCCCGCATCTTCGACGAGGGCGGCCGGGGCCTGCTGCTGGTCGCCCAGCTCGCCGAACGCTGGGGCACCCGGCACGACCGGGTCGGCAAGACGGTGTGGGCGGAGCAGTCGCTCTCCGGGGCCGCCGGTTGAGTCAGCCACTGCCACCGTTGCCTCCACGGCCGCCCTGACCGCTGGTCTCGCAGCCGACCCCGAGGCAGACCCCGCCGTTGCCGCCCCGGCCTCCGTCGCCGCCGTTGCCCGTGCCGGCCGTGGCGCCTCCGTCGCCGCCGTTGCCTCCGTTGACGCTGCCCGAGCAGACGCCGACGCAGACCCCGCCGTTGCCGCCCTTGCCACCGGCCCGCCCCGGTGCGCCGGTGGTGCCGTCGCCGCCGTTGGCGCTGCCGTTGCAGAGTCCGGCGCAGATGCCGCCCTTGTGTCCGTCGGTGCCGTTGACGGTGCCGTTGCAGTTGCCCGCGCAGATCGAGTCGCCGATACGGACGCTGCCGTTGCCCACATGGATGGTGCCGCCGCCCGCGTGGAGGCTGCCGAGGCCGGGCGGGCCGCTGCCGGATCCGCTGACGACAGGGCCGGTGTCGGCCATCGCGGCCGGTGCCATCGCGCCCCCGGCGATGACCACGGTCGAGACCGCGAGTCCGAGACCGAATTTCCAAGAGTGCCTGCACATACGATTTCCCTTCTCCTCATTCCGTCCCCGGCCCTTGCTGTCGGGCCGGGACGGCCGGTCCTTTTCTCGATTCCTCACGGAGATTCGGGCTGCAGAAATGCGAGCCAGTCACCGCTCAGGAGCTGGCGCTCCCACTTGCTGATCTCCTTCTCCGAGATCTTGTACTTCTTGGCCGCGTCGGCCTGGGTCACCCGGCCGGTCAGCACGGTCAGCGCGATCCGTGCCTTGTCCAGCCGGGAGAGTTCCGACGTCGGCTTGTCGGGCAGGTCGTGGAGGTCGCGGAAGGCGGAGCAGCCCGGCTTGCCGGGCCGCCCGGGCTCACCCGGCCGTCCGGGCGCACCGCCCTTGCCGCCTTCGCCTCCTTCTCCGCAAGACGACGACTGGTGGGCCAGGGCCGTGTGGCCGGTGGGGGCCGGGGCCGTGTGGGTGGCCGCTTGGGCGGCGCACGCGGTGGTGGTGACGAGCGCCGCGGAGGCCGCCGCGAGGGCGAAGGGGCGACGCCAGGAGCTTGTGGACATCGGGGGGCTCCGTTTCCGGTCAGAGGTGTCGGGTGAGGGGGCGGGTGCGGGCTCGGTGGCCCGGGCACGGGGTGGAGGCCTGGGGTGGCCTCCACCCCGTCGACCGTCAGGCGAGACGGTCACAGGAGACAGACGGAGGAGACTGGCGGAGGAGACCGTCAGAAGAGGCTGATGCCACCGGCTCCACCGGACCCGCCGGCGCCGCCGAAGAGACCGCCGTGGCCGCCCTTTCCGCCCTTGCCGCCGCTGCCGCCCTGGAAGACGCTGTTGCCGCCCTTCCCGCCGTTGCCGCCCTGGCCGCCCACGAGGACGCCGTCGCCACCGCCACCGCCGCTGCCGGCGCCACCGCCGGAGAGGATCCCGAAGCCGCCGTCGCCGCCGGCGCCGCCCTTGCCGCCGATGACGCCGTCACCACCGCCACCGCCACCACCGCCGCCGCCACCGGAGAGGATGCCGTCGCCGCCCTTGCCGCCGGCGCCACCGTCACCACCGGTCCCGAGGACGCTGCCGCCCCCGGATCCACCGGCGCCACCGCCGCCGCCGATCAGGCCGGAGCCGCCGTCACCACCGGCCCCGCCGGCGCCGCCGCCGTGCACGAAGGCCACGGTCGACGTGGGCATCGGGGCCGCCATCGCGCTGGACACAGGGAGCAGGACACCGCCGGTGACCAGTGCGGCCGAGGCGACGGCAGTCGCCAGCCGGAGACCTCGGCGCTTCGGACGGATTTCGTCGTGGGTGCGAACATTACGAGCCATGATTTTCTCCCATGAATGCGAGGAATTCCGGAGAGAATTTCCACTCTCCGTGCCGCCTCATTTCCTTTCCGGTGAGGCCGCACTTCAAGTAGGCCCGAAGACGAAATCCGGGTCATGTTCCGAGGACTCGGGACTTGACGGCACCACGACGGTCGGGTAAAGCCCGCATAAGCGCGAGGGCGCCGGGGTCAGACGAGGAACGGCCGGGCCCAGGACGGCGGCTCCGGCGGCGGAACGCGGTCCACCACGGTCGGCGTACGCCGGCGGGGAGCGGGGCCGGCAGCTTCACCGACGGCGGTGCGCAGAGCCACGACGAACTCCAGGCACGAGCCGTAACGGTCGTCCGGCACCTTCGCCAGGGCCCGCCGCAGGGCGTCGTCGGCGGCCGCGGGCAGGCCGGGCCGCCCCCCGCTCAGTGCGGGCGGCGGCTCGTACTGGTGGGCCCAGAGCAGGTCGAGGGGGTCCTCCCGGCGGAAGGGCGGGGTGCCCGCGAGGGTCTCGTGGACGACGCAGGCCAGGCTGTACAGGTCGGACCTGCCGTCCACCGGGCGTCCGGCGATCCGCTCGGGGGCCACGTAGTCGAGGGTGCCGACGAACTCGCCCGCGCTGGTGAATCCCGTGAGCGACAGCGACTTCTTCGCCAGCCCGAAGTCGGTGAGGTAGACGTGCTCGGGGTGCTCGCTGTCGACGCCCTTGGCGACCAGGACGTTGGCGGGCTTCACATCCCGGTGCACCAGGTCGCGGGCGTGTGCCGCGTCGAGCGCGGAGGCCAGCTGGGCCGCGATCCGCAGCGCGGCCGGCACCGGCAGCGGGCCCTCCCGGTCGATCAGGGCGCGCAGGTCCGGGCCGGCCACGAGGCACATGGCGATGTAGAGGATCCCGTCGGCCTCACCGGCCTCGAAGACGGGGACGATGTGGGGGTGCTCGATGGCGGCGGCCACCCGGGACTCCTGGGCGAAGCGCCGGCGGAAGGCGTCGTTGCGGGTGTACTCGGGGGCGAGCAGCTTGAGGGCGACCGTCCGGCCGAGGCGCAGATCCCTGGCGCAGTAGACGACGGCCATGCCGCCGCGGCCGAGTTCGCGCTCGACCCGATAGCCCGCGATCTCGGCCCCGATCAGGCCGGAGGGGCTCTCGGGGGGCCAACTCACGCCTGAATTCTACCGACCCATCCCCCTGTGAGCGCACGGCGAAGGCCCGGGCCTCCCTCACGGGACCCGGGCCTTGCGTCTCCGGTCGCGTCCGTCACGCCGCGACCGGAACCTCCGGCGCCGCACCGTTCGTCGCGGGCGCGAGCGCCAGCTCCAGGACCTGGCGAACGTCGGTCACGGTGTGGACGTCGAGCTTGTCCAGCACCTCGGCCGGGACGTCGTCCAGGTCGTGCTCGTTGCGCTTGGGAATAATCACGGTGGTCACCCCGGCGCGGTGCGCGGCGAGCAGCTTCTGCTTCACGCCGCCGATCGGCAGCACACGGCCGGTCAGCGAGACCTCGCCGGTCATCGCCACGTCCGTGCGGACCAGCCGGCCGGACAGCAGGGACGCGAGGGCCGTGGTCATCGTGATGCCCGCGCTCGGGCCGTCCTTGGGGACCGCGCCCGCCGGGAAGTGGATGTGCACACCCCGGTCCTTCAGGTCGGCCACCGGCAGCTCCAGCCCGGCCCCGCGGCTGCGCAGGAAGCTCAGCGCGATCTGCGCCGACTCCTTCATCACGTCGCCCAGCTGACCGGTCAGGGTCAGCCCGGCCGCGCCCGTCTCCGGGTCGGCGAGGGAGGCCTCGACGAAGAGCACGTCGCCGCCGGCGCCGGTGACCGCGAGACCGGTCGCCACACCCGGCACGGACGTACGGCGCTCGGCCGGGTCCTGCGCGGACTCGGGCACGTGGTGCGGACGCCCGATCAGCGCGCGCAGGTCCTCGTCCCGGACGGTGAACGGCAGCTCCCGCTCGCCGAGTTCGTGCTGGGCCGCGACCTTGCGCAGCAGCCGTGCGACGGACCGCTCCAGGGTGCGCACGCCCGCCTCGCGGGTGTACTCGCCCGCGAGCCTGCGCAGCGCGCCCTCGTCGATCGTCACCTCGTCCTTGTTCAGCCCGGCCCGCTCCAGCTGGCGCGGGAGCAGGTGGTCCCGGGCGATGACGACCTTCTCGTCCTCGGTGTAACCGTCCAGCCGCACGATCTCCATACGGTCGGCAAGGGCCTCCGGGATTGCTTCCAGGACATTGGCGGTGGCGAGGAAGACCACGTCGGACAGGTCCAGCTCGACCTCCAGGTAGTGGTCCCGGAAGGTGTGGTTCTGCGCCGGGTCGAGGACCTCCAGCAGGGCCGCCGCCGGGTCGCCCCGGAAGTCGGAGCCCACCTTGTCGATCTCGTCCAGCAGGACCACCGGGTTCATGGACCCGGCCTCCTTGACGGCCCGCACGATCCGGCCGGGCAGCGCACCGACGTACGTACGCCGGTGGCCACGGATCTCGGCCTCGTCGCGGACGCCGCCGAGGGCGACGCGGACGAACTTGCGGCCCATCGCGTGCGCGACGCTCTCCCCCAAGCTGGTCTTTCCGACACCGGGCGGCCCGACCAGGGCGAGCACGGCACCGCCGCGCCGCCCGCCGATGACACCCAGGCCACGCTCACCGCGCCGCTTGCGCACCGCCAGGTACTCGGTGATGCGCTCCTTCACGTCCGCCAGGCCCGCGTGCTCGGCGTCCAGGATCGCCTTGGCGCCCTGGATGTCGTACGCGTCTTCCGTGCGCTCGTTCCACGGCATCTCCAGGACCGTGTCCAGCCAGGTGCGGATCCACGACCCCTCGGGGGACTGGTCGCTGGACCGCTCCAGCTTGTCGACCTCCTTGAGCGCGGCCTCGCGCACCTTCTCCGGCAGGTCGGCGGCCTCGACGCGGGCGCGGTAGTCGTCGGACTCCTCGGCCGAGTCCTTGGAGTTCTCGCCGTTCAGCTCGCGCAGTTCCTTGCGGACGGCCTCCAGCTGACGGCGCAGCAGGAACTCCCGCTGCTGCTTGTCGACGCCCTCCTGGACGTCCTTGGCGATGGTCTCGGCCACGTCCTGCTCGGCGAGGTGGTCGCGGAGCTGCTGCGCGGCGAGCTTGAGCCGGGCCACCGGGTCGGCGGTCTCCAGCAGTTCGATCTTCTGCTCGATGGTGAGGAACGGTGAGTAACCGGAGTTGTCGGCGAGCGCGGAGACGTCCTCGATGGCCTGGACCCGGTCCACGACCTGCCAGGCGCCGCGCTTCTTCAGCCAGGTGGTGGCCAGCGCCTTGTATTCCTTCACGAGGTCCGCGACCTGGCCGGGCAGCGGCTCGGGCACACTCCCCTCGATCTCCGCGCCCTCGACCCAGAGGGCCGCTCCGGGGCCGGTGGTGCCGGCGCCGATCCGTACGCGGCCGCGGCCGCGGATCAGAGCCCCCGGGTCACCGTCGGCCAGCCGGCCGACCTGCTCGACCGTGCCGAGCACACCGGTCCTGGCGTACGTGCCGTCGATGCGTGGCACCAGCAGCACCTTGGGCTTTCCGGGCGCCGACCGGGCGGCGGCCTGCGCGGCCTCCACCGCGGCCCGCACCTCGGCATCGCTCAGGTCCAGCGGAACCACCATGCCCGGCAGCACGACCTCGTCGTCGAGCGGCAGCACGGGCAGGACGAGCGTGAACGCCGTGGACTCAGCAGCCATGATCTCCCCTTGGGCAGTCAACTTGAGCTATGCCGACTCAATGTTGTAGCCGTGGGGATTGTTCCCTGCATTGTGTTCGCTGTCAGCGATCAGGATGTTCGCGCAGGCCAGAGCACCCGGAAGGGGGTGTGGTGGAGTCGTGCGCGAGCTTCAGGCCGGCCTCGTCCAGCGGCGCACCAGCGGCCAGCTCGCCACCCCGAGGGTCAGGGCGATCAGATGGCCCCAGTCCGTCATCGGGTCCGCGAACTCCGTCAGGTCGCTCAGCAGGAGGGCGGCCACCAGGGTGAGCAGGGGCCAGCGGAACCACGGGCGAAGGAGGCCCGCCAGGGCGCCGGTGCTCGCGGCCACGCCGAAGCTGATGCCGTAGTCGAGGCGGTGCAGCGAGGTGGTGGGCAGATGGCCGACCAGGACGGCGAGGCCCACCGGGATCTCGGTCGCGAGCGTGGCCAGGACGTGCCCGCCCAGGAACACACACGCGGCCCGTGCCCCTCCTATCCGTCTCTCCAGCGCGGTGAGCACCAGCAGGAAGGCGGCGACGTACGGCGAGAGGATCCCGCCCGCGATCCACAGCGCGCTCGCCAGCAGCACCACCGCGGGCGTGCGCACCAGGTGGGCCACGTCCGTGCTGGAGTCCTGGTAGAGGCTGTGCATCAGCCCGGGGGCGGCCACGGCCGCGACCGCGGAGGTGACGGCCAGGACGGCCGCGTAGGCGAACGTGAAGGGCGTGCCGGCCGGGGTCGGCAACAGTCGCCACAGCCATGCGCCGAACGGGGCAGGCGGTGCCTCGACGGGAAGGGGAGCGGGAGTCGCGGTGCCGCGCTGGCGCGGCATGCCGTCCAGCAGGCCCGGGAGCACGGAGGCCGGGGCGGCGGCGACGCCGTCGGACAGGGGCGTGCCCGCCGGGGGCGGGGACGTGGCCGCCGCAGGGCCCGTCGCGGTCCGTTCCACGATGAGGCACTCCTTCCGTCGCGCCCCACCATTGAGTGTGAGGTGGGCCGCTGTCTATGACCGGCGCCACGCGAGAGCCGATTCACAGCAACCTCCTACGTTCCGCCGGCGTCCGCACCCCGGCATACGGCCCGCACTCCACACCACCCCATGCCCCACGAGGCCGTCCCGTCATCGGCAATTCCCGTGAATGACGGGGCTCGTTCAAGCAGGATGGGGGCATGACTGCCGTGTACGACTCTCCCGTGGTCCTCGACCGGCGCGACGGCCCGTACGGCGAGGTGGTGCTGCGCAGACACGGCGCGCTGCTCCAGATCATCGCCAACGGGTGCTTCCTGATGGACACCTCCGACGGGCGCTCGGAACGGCTGCTGGTCGACGCCGCGTACGCCGCGCTCGACGGACGGCCGCGGCCATCGGTGCTGATCGGCGGCCTCGGCGTCGGGTTCTCGCTCGCACACGCCGTCGCGGATCCGCGCTGGGGGCGGATCACCGTCGTGGAGCGGGAGCCCGCCGTCATCGCGTGGCATCGGGAGGGACCACTGGCGGAGGTGTCCGCCGGGGCACTCGGCGACCCACGGACGGACGTCGTACGGGACGATCTCGTTGCTTACGTGAATGAGACATGTGACACGTTCGACGCGCTGTGCCTGGACATCGACAACGGACCCGGCTGGACCGTCACGGACGGCAACGGGAGCCTGTACTGTCCAGCCGGACTCGCGGCCTGCGCAAGGGTGTTGAGGCCGGGCGGGGTACTCGCGGTGTGGTCGGCCGAACCCTCTCCGGATTTTGAAGGAACCTTGCGGAATGCCGGGTTCCGGCAGGTGCGTACCGAAGAGGTCCCCGTTGCCCGGGGCGTTCCGGACGCCGTGCACCTCGGGGTCCGACCTGGATAGCGACAGCACGGTGCATCCCCGTAATGTGCTGCCCTGACGCGGATCATTCAAGCGTCAATAGCAGACATGGGATCACCCCACTGGTTCCGGAAAGCAACAAGCAGGGGCGGGCGATGGAGCAGACACACACCTCCCAGAGCGGCGCGGCGACGAGCACCCAGGGCGCCCAGCGCCGGGTGCTGGTCGTCGAGGACGACCCCACGATCGTCGACGCCATCGCGGCCCGGCTGCGCGCCGAGGGATTTCTCGTGCAGACGGCGTCGGACGGTCCGGCAGCCGTCGACACGGCCGAGGCCTGGCAGCCCGACCTGCTGATCCTCGACATCATGCTGCCGGGCTTCGACGGACTCGAGGTCTGCCGACGGGTGCAGGCACAGCGGCCGGTGCCGGTGCTGATGCTGACCGCGCGGGACGACGAGACGGACATGCTGGTCGGTCTCGGGGTCGGCGCGGACGACTACATGACCAAGCCGTTCTCGATGCGGGAGCTGGCCGCACGCGTGCATGTGCTGCTGCGCCGGGTGGAGCGGGCGGCGCTGGCCGCCACCACCCCGCGCTCCGGCATACTGCGCCTCGGTGAGCTGGAGATCGACCACGCACAGCGCCGGGTGCGGGTGAAGTCCGAGGACGTCCACCTCACGCCCACCGAGTTCGACCTGCTGGTGTGCCTGGCGAACACCCCGCGTGCGGTGCTCTCCCGGGAGCAGCTGCTGGCCGAGGTGTGGGACTGGGCGGACGCCTCCGGGACCCGGACCGTCGACAGCCACATCAAGGCCCTGCGCCGGAAGATCGGCGCCGAGCGGATCCGTACGGTGCACGGCGTGGGCTACGCCCTGGAGACACCGACGCCATGAGTGGCGACGGGCGCCAGGCCGCACGGAGGAGCCCCGGGGAGGACCCCTGGGGCGGTGTGCGCCCGTTCTCGATCAAGACCAAGCTGGGCGCGCTGGTCGTCATCGCGGTGCTGATCACCACAGGGCTGTCGATCGTCGCGGTGCACACCAAGACGGAGCTGCGCTTCATCACGGTCTTCTCGATGATCGCCACGCTGCTGATCACGCAGTTCGTGGCGCACTCGCTGACCATGCCGCTGGACGAGATGAACACGGTGGCGCGGTCGATATCGGAGGGTGACTACACCCGCCGGGTACGCGAGAGCCGCCGGGACGAGCTGGGCGATCTGGCCCAGACGATCAACGTCATGGCGGATGAGCTGGAGGCCCAGGACCGCCAGCGAAAAGAGCTGGTCGCGAACGTCTCGCACGAGCTGCGCACGCCCATCGCGGGCCTGCGCGCGGTGCTGGAGAACATCGTCGACGGGGTCACCGAGGCCGACCCCGAGACCATGCGCACGGCCCTGAAGCAGACCGAGCGGCTGGGCCGGCTGGTGGAGACCCTGCTGGATCTGTCCCGGCTCGACAACGGCGTCGTACCGCTGAAGATGCGCCGTTTCGAGGTGTGGCCGTATCTCTCGGGCGTGCTGAAGGAGGCCAACATGGTCGCCTCGGCGCGGGCAGGCATCGCCTCGGGCTCCGGGAGCCACACCCGCACCGACGTCCATCTGCACCTGGACGTCTCCCCGCCGGAGCTGACCGCGCACGCGGACCCCGAGCGCATCCACCAGGTCGTCGCCAACCTGATCGACAACGCGGTCAAGCACAGCCCGCCGCACGGCCGGGTGACGGTGAAGGCGCGGCGCGGGCCGCAGCCCCAGTCGCTGGAGCTGGAGGTCCTGGACGAGGGTCCGGGCATCCCGCGCTCGGAGTGGCACCGGGTCTTCGAGCGCTTCAACCGGGGCGCGGTGACCCGGCCGCACGGACCGGGCAGCGACGGCGGTACGGGCCTCGGTCTGGCGATCGCCCGCTGGGCGGTGGATCTGCACCGCGGCCGGATCGGTGTGGCCGAATCCGATCGCGGCTGCCGGATCATCGTCACCCTTCCGGGACTGTCCTCCGTTCCAAATTGACGTAAAGTTCGAACCGGAAGCACAAGATCCATGAGTGTCCGCGCCCTTTGCCGCGCAGTTGGACACGTGTGATCAGGAGCAGGCCCGTCCCGCGCGTCGAACGCGGAGCCGACGGGCCCGGCCCGGTGCACCCTCTGACATGCGGAACCACGCTTGTTTCCCGCCATATCAAGCCCCGAAACAAGATTTCCGGTGTGACTTACGCGACGATGAACGGGCTCGACCTGACCTTCACGGTCTTGGGGGCGTAGCCTTTATTTCCGCTGTCCATCACCTTGTGAAGCGGAAGAGGGCGGTTGCCGCCGTGTCGCCACAGTCCCCCAGTAACCCGAGCGTCTCGACCGACGACCAAGCCGGGAAGAACCCCGCAGCTGCGTTCGGTCCGAACGAGTGGCTCGTCGACGAGATCTATCAGCAGTACCTCCAGGACCCGAATTCGGTAGACCGTGCCTGGTGGGACTTCTTCGCCGATTACAAGCCGGGGGCGCCTGCGACCCCGGCTCCGGCGGGTACTGCGGCCGCGGGGGCCGCAGGGACCACATCCCCGGCCCCTCAGGCGCAGCCCGCGCCCGTGGCCCCGCAGGCGGCCGCTCCGGCGCCCGCCGCCCCGCAGCCCGCCGCGGCCCCCGCCCCGGCGCCGGCTCCCGCGGCTCAGGCCCCGGCCCCGGTCAAGCCGGCGCAGCCCGCACAGGCGCCCGCTCAGCCGAAGCCGAAGGCCGCCCCGGCTGCCCCGGCCACCGAGGCCCCCGCGGGCCCGGAGCTGGTCACGCTGCGCGGCCCGGCCGCCGCCGTGGCCAAGAACATGAACGCCTCGCTGGAGCTGCCGACCGCCACCTCGGTCCGCGCGGTCCCGGTGAAGCTGCTGTTCGACAACCGCATCGTCATCAACAACCACCTCAAGCGCGCCCGGGGCGGGAAGATCTCCTTCACGCACCTCATCGGGTACGCGATGGTGCAGGCCATCAAGGCCATGCCGGCGATGAACCACGCGTTCGGTGAGAAGGACGGCAAGCCGACCCTCATCAAGCCGGCGCACGTCAACCTCGGCCTGGCCATCGACCTGGTGAAGCCCAACGGCGACCGCCAGCTCGTCGTGGCCGCCATCAAGAAGGCCGAGACGCTGAACTTCTTCGAGTTCTGGCAGGCCTACGAGGACATCGTCCGCCGCGCCCGTGACGGCAAGCTGACGATGGACGACTTCACCGGTGTCACGGTCTCCCTGACCAACCCCGGCGGCCTCGGCACCGTCCACTCGGTCCCGCGTCTGATGCCCGGCCAGTCCGTGATCATGGGCGTCGGCTCCATGGACTACCCGGCGGAGTTCCAGGGCACCAGCCAGGACACCCTGAACAAGCTCGGCATCTCGAAGGTCATGACGCTCACGTCGACCTACGACCACCGGGTGATCCAGGGCGCCGCCTCCGGCGAGTTCCTGCGCGCCGTCGCCAACCTGCTGCTCGGCGAGAACGGCTTCTACGACGACATCTTCGAGGCCCTGCGGATTCCGTACGAGCCGGTCCGCTGGCTCAAGGACATCGACGCCAGCCACGACGACGACGTCACCAAGGCCGCCCGCGTCTTCGAGCTGATCCACTCCTACCGGGTCCGCGGCCACGTCATGGCCGACACCGACCCGCTGGAGTACCAGCAGCGCAAGCACCCCGACCTGGACATCACCGAGCACGGTCTCACCCTGTGGGACCTGGAGCGCGAGTTCGCGGTCGGCGGCTTCTCCGGCAAGTCCCTGATGAAGCTGCGCGACATCCTCGGCGTGCTGCGCGACTCGTACTGCCGCACCATCGGCATCGAGTTCATGCACATCCAGGACCCCAAGCAGCGCAAGTGGATCCAGGACCGCGTCGAGCGCCCGCACGCCAAGCCGGAGCGCGAGGAGCAGCTGCGCATCCTGCGCCGGCTGAACGCCGCGGAGGCCTTCGAGACCTTCCTGCAGACGAAGTACGTCGGCCAGAAGCGCTTCTCGCTGGAGGGCGGCGAGTCCGTCATCCCGCTGCTGGACGCGGTGATCGACTCCGCCGCCGAGTCCCGCCTGGACGAGGTCGTCATCGGCATGGCCCACCGCGGCCGGCTGAACGTGCTGGCCAACATCGTCGGCAAGTCGTACGCGCAGATCTTCCGCGAGTTCGAGGGCAACCTCGACCCGAAGTCGATGCACGGCTCCGGCGACGTGAAGTACCACCTGGGCGCCCAGGGCACCTTCACCGGCCTGGACGGCGAGCAGATCACGGTCTCGCTGGCCGCGAACCCGTCCCACCTGGAGACGGTCGACCCGGTCATCGAGGGCATCTCCCGTGCCAAGCAGGACATCATCAACAAGGGCGGTACGGACTTCACGGTCCTGCCGGTGGCGATCCACGGCGACGCGGCCTTCGCGGGCCAGGGCGTGGTGGCCGAGACCCTGAACATGTCGCAGCTGCGCGGCTACCGCACCGGCGGCACGGTCCACGTCGTCATCAACAACCAGGTCGGCTTCACCGCGGCCCCCGAGTCCTCGCGTTCCTCCATGTACGCGACGGACGTGGCCCGCATGATCGAGGCCCCGATCTTCCACGTGAACGGCGACGACCCGGAGGCCGTGGTCCGCGTCGCGCGGCTGGCCTTCGAGTTCCGCCAGGCGTTCAACAAGGACGTGGTGATCGACCTCATCTGCTACCGCCGCCGCGGTCACAACGAGTCGGACAACCCGGCCTTCACCCAGCCGCTGATGTACGACCTGATCGACAAGAAGCGCTCGGTGCGCAAGCTCTACACCGAGTCCCTGATCGGTCGCGGCGACATCACCCTGGAAGAGGCCGAGCAGGCCCTGCAGGACTACCAGGGCCAGCTGGAGAAGGTCTTCACGGAGGTCCGCGAGGCCACCTCGCAGCCGGCCGCCGAGGGCGTCGAGGAGCCGCAGGACGGCTTCCCGGTCGCGGTCCCGACCGCGATCTCCTCGGAGGTCGTCAAGCGGATCGCCGAGTCCCAGGTCAACATCCCCGACTCCTTCCACGTGCACCCGCGTCTGCTGCCGCAGTTGCAGCGCCGGGCGACGATGGTCGAGGACGGCACGATCGACTGGGGCATGGGCGAGACCCTCGCGGTCGGCTCCCTCCTGCTGGAGGGCACCCCGGTCCGCCTGTCCGGACAGGACTCCCAGCGGGGCACCTTCGGCCAGCGCCACGCCGTGCTCATCGACCGTGAGACGGGCGAGGAGCGCACCCCGCTCCAGTACCTCTCCGAGGACCAGGCGCGCTACAACGTCTACAACTCCCTGCTGTCCGAGTACGCGGTCATGGGCTTCGAGTACGGCTACTCGCTGGCCCGTCCCGACGCCCTCGTGATGTGGGAGGCGCAGTTCGGCGACTTCGTCAACGGCGCGCAGACCGTGGTCGACGAGTACATCTCGGCGGCCGAGCAGAAGTGGGGCCAGATGAGCGGCGTCACGCTCCTGCTCCCCCACGGCTACGAGGGCCAGGGCCCGGACCACTCCTCGGCCCGTGTCGAGCGCTTCCTCCAGCTCTGCGCCCAGAACAACATGACGGTCGCCATGCCGACCCTCCCGTCGAACTACTTCCACCTCCTGCGGTGGCAGGTGCACAACCCGCACCACAAGCCGCTGGTGGTGTTCACGCCGAAGTCGATGCTGCGCCTGAAGGCCGCCGCGTCGAAGACGGAGGAGTTCACGTCGGGTCAGTTCCGTCCCGTCATCGGCGACGCGACGGCGGACCCGGCGGCGGTCCGCAAGGTCGTCTTCGTGGCCGGCAAGCTGTACTACGACCTGGAGGCCGAGCGTCAGAAGCGCGGCGTCACGGACACGGCGATCATCCGCATCGAGCGGCTGTACCCGCTGCCGGGTGCCGAGCTGCAGGCCGAGATCGCCAAGTACCCGAACGCCGAGAAGTACCTGTGGGCGCAGGAGGAGCCGGCGAACCAGGGTGCCTGGCCGTTCATCGCGCTCAACCTGATCGACCACCTGGACCTCGCGGTCGGCGCGGACGTCCCGCACGGCGAGCGGCTGCGGCGCATCTCGCGTCCGCACGGCTCGTCGCCGGCGGTGGGTTCGGCCAAGCGTCACCAGGCCGAGCAGGAGCAGCTGGTGCGTGAGGTGTTCGAGGCGTAAGCCTCCGGCGGTTCAGCCGAACACCGGGGCCCGGTGCCGAGTTCTCACTCGGCACCGGGCCCTTTCGCCTGCCCCCGGGGCACTTCAGCCCAGGTACGCCTCGAAGTCCCAGTACGGCCGCACCCGTTGGCGGGCCGAGATGGTGTGGGTGTGCTGGGCGCCCAGGGTACGGGTGAGGGTGAGGAGGGCGTCCTCCTCCAGTTTTCCGGCCTCCTCCTGTTCGTGCACGGCCCGCAGGTCGGCGGCGAGGGCGACCTGGCAGGACAGGGTGAGCGGGTGCTCGTGGCCCAGGACGTGCCGGGCCCGGCGCAGGGTGTCCCGGCTCAGTTCGCCCGCCTCGGGAAGCCGGCCGTTGAAGTTGCGGGCGGCGGCCGTGTTGAGGGCGCAGCCGAGCACCCACGGGTGGTCGGCGGTGAGGGTGGAGGTGAGCCCGGCCAGCGCGGCCTCCGACATGGCCAGCGCCTCGGCCCGCTCACCGGCCGCCTGCATGACGAGCGCGGTGTTGGAGAGCATGCCGGTGGCGACGGGGTGGGCGGGGCCGAGCAGCGACCGGTAGCCGGCCTCGGCCTCGTCGATCAGCTCGCGGGCCCGGCTCAGATCCCCGTGCTCGCGCAGGTAGTTGCCGTAGGCGGTGAGGAACGACAGGGTGCGGTAGTGCTCTCGGCCGTGCAGCTGGGCGAGCTGGTCCAGCAGGGCGGCCATGCCGGCGCTCACGTCCTGGCCGGCCCCGCCCTCCCGGCGCCGGCACAGGGCCAGCTGGACCCGGGACTCCAGGGTCTGCGGGTGCTGCGGGCCGAGCACCTGCACATGGAGGCGGACCAGCGGCTCCTGGCGGGCCAGGGCGTCCCGGTACCGGCCGAGGAGTCTGAGGTCGTGCGCCACCGCGCTGCCGGAGTTGAGGGTGCTGATGTGCCGGGCGCGCAGCACGTTCTCGCGCAGGGAGAGGGTCTCCAGGTCGAGTTCGTAGGCCTCCGTGTAGCGGCCGAGCAGCCGCAGGCCGACGCCCAGGTTGTGCCGGGCGACCAGGGTCGCGGCCTCGTCGGGGCCGAGGAGCCGCTCGTGGCCGTCCAGGACCTGCCGCTGGAGGGCGTACGCCTCCTCGTAGCGGCCGAGGAAGCGCAGGTCGCCGGCGACGGAGCCCTGGGTGATCAGTTCGGCGAGTTCGTCGGGTCCGGGGGTGGACTGCTGCAGCCCCTCCAGGAAGCGGCGGTCCAGGTCGTAGGCCTCGCGGAACCGGCCGCTGGCCCGCATGATGAAGCTCTCCGTCCGGGTCAGGTCGAGCATGGCCGGCTCCAGCGGGTCCATGGTCCGCGACCACCGGTCGCGGATCTTCCGGGCCAGTTCGAGGCCGCTGTTGTACTCGCCGCTGCTGCGGCAGTACTGCAGGCAGTTCAGGACGGTGGCCCGGACGCGGGGCTGGCCGCTGCTCAGCGCACCGGAGGGTTCCAGGTGCGGCAGCAGTTCGGCGTAGCGCGGCCAGTTGCGGCTGTCCGCCGGGTTGCCGGGGTCGGCCTCGGCGAGCAGGGTGCGTACCGCCCGGCGGTGCAGGGCCCGGTTCTCCTCACTGGTCAGCTTGGAGACGATGTCGTGGACGAGCCGGTGCATGTGGACGGACTCCTGGTGCGGGCCCATGTCCGCGCCCAGCGGGCCGCGTGACTCCCGGGTGAGGACCGAGTAGTTGACGAGGGTGTCCAGGGCCCGGGTCCAGGCGGGCAGATCGGTGGCCATCCAGCGCAGTTCCTCGGGGAGGTCGGTCTGCGGGTAGGCGCGGATCAGGCCGAGCGGGATGCGTCCGGGGGCGAAGGAGGTGCACAGGCCGAGGACGTCGATGGTCTGGGGCTGGGAGCGGCGCAGCCGGTTGAGCAGTATCGACCAGGAGGTCATGGAGGACTGCGGGAAGCCCTCGCCGGTGGCGGGCTCGTCGACGGTGGACAGCCGGCGCTCGCGCACCATCCGCAGGTACTCGGGCACCTCCATGCCGGACTCGCCGAGCCAGGAGGCGGCCTGCACGAGGGGCAGCGGTACGTCACCGAACTCGGCGGCGACCTCGTCCGCCTCGACGGCGGTGATGTGCGGGGCGCGGCGCATCAGATAGCCGGTGGACTCGGCGCGCAGGAAGGCCGGTACCTCCACGACGTCGGTGTACTCGGTCCAGGCCCGGTTGCGGGAGGTCACGAGGACATGGCCGGGGCCCTGCGGGAGGAGGGCGTTGATGCCCTCGGAGTCGTCCCAGCCGTCGAAGACGACCAGCCAGTTGGCGTACGGTTCGCCCCGGCGCAGCGCGTCCCGGACGGCGCGGATGCGTTCGCCCGGCTCGCTGCCGATGGGCAGGCCGAGTTCCACGGCGAGTTCGCCGAGGCGGTCGCGCTGGATGTTGCGGTCGTCGGAGTTGACCCACCAGACCATGTCGTAGTCGGTGCTGAAGCGGTGCGCGAACTCGGCGGCCAGCTGGGTCTTGCCGATGCCGGACATGCCCAGCAGGGTGCAGGCGGAGGCGCCGCGCTCGGCGTCGGACAGCCGCTGGTGGATCTCGTTGAGCATGTCGTCGCGCCCGGTGAAGCGCGGGTTGCGGCGCGGGACCTCGCCCCAGATGTCGGAGCGGTTCTCCGGGTAGCGGACCCGGCCGCCGGGCAGGCTGCGCGGGGTGCGCCGGCGCTCCAGGCCGAGCCGGCTGAGCAGGCGTTCCTCGGCGGCCTCCTCGCCGAGCGCCCAGAGGCTGGCCGGTTCGAGGACGGCGGTGGCGGGCAGCAGCGGCCGGTTGGTGAGGTTGACGGCGGCGAAGCGGTCGGCGTGGTGGGCGACGAAGCCGCGCAGGACGTCGTTCCACTCCCCCGCCGGGCGCGGGCCGAGTTCGAAGAACCAGTCGTTGAGCACCAGCAGTACCCGGCCGCTGGACAGCAGCAGGTCGTCGAGCGAGTCCTCCAGCGGGACCTCGCGCGGCGGGTCCCAGCGTTGCAGGGTGGCCCGCTGGCCGTGGCGTTCCAGGGTCTGGGCGATCCAGGCCGCCCATGAGCGGTGGTAGCCCGGGAAGACCACCAGGAAGTGCTGAGCCGCACCGTCCGTGTCCGACCGCCGCTGTTCCGCCATCGCCGCTCCTGTTCCCGTGCCCGACTCCCGGACGAGCGCCCGCCTAACCTAGCGCAGTCAACCATGTACGAGCTGTCACCCGGAACTTCGGGCCGCCGCGCCGAGACCGGCGTGGTGCCGTTCCATCTCCTGGACGAACTCCCTCCCGGCACAGGTCAGTTCATCGGATTCTCGGAGGATGGACAAGGCTTTGCCGACCTGATCCCAGTGGGTGTCGAACTGACGCTCGGCACGATCCCGCCAGCCGTACGCGAGCACGGGCCCGTTCCTGGCCCGGCGCCACAGGTCGGCGAGCGCGAGATGGGCGTAGACGCCCTGGAGCACGCCGGGCACGGGGCGCGGATCGGGGCGCCAGCCCACCTGGTGGCGGGCGCCGCCCGGCCGGTACAGCGGGACCAGTTCGTGCAGGGTGGCCAGCTTGGTGTGCTGGGTCTCGTGGACCAGGGTCTCGGCCAGGTCGCCCGCGTCCTCGGGCAGCTGGCTGAGCAGTGCGCCGGGGGCGGCCCGCAGGGTGGCGCTCATCGGGGGTCCGCCCGGCCGTCCGGACGGCGCCAGCGGCACCACCGCGCGCAGCACCGCCCCGGTCTCCGCGGCCCGGGCGGGATCGGTCGCCGACAGCAGCGCCCGCGCGGCCAGCCACCGCGCGGCCCACGCCGCGGGCTCGGAGTGCGGGCGCCGGGCGGCGGGCAGCGCCTCGGGCCCGATGCCGGGCGCGGGCACCCGGTAGGGGTCGAGGTCGTCGAGGAGTATGGCGCTGCCGGGCAGCTCGCGCAGGCCGAGCCAGCCGGTGCCGCCGTGGGCCGGCCGGTGGGCGCCCGGCGCGGAGCGGCCGAGCCGCACCTCGGCGGCGCCGGCGGCGTCCGTGACGCGCACCAGTCCGGGCCGGCCGCCGAGCAGGGCCCGGCGGGACGGGCAGCACAGCACGCCGAGGCCGGGCAGCACCAGACGGCCCGAGGGCACCGCACGTTCCCCGTCGACCGGGCAGCCCGCGCGCACGGCGGCGGCCAGGGCCAGCCCGGTGAGATACGCCAACTGCCCCGCCAGGCCGGGGCCTTCCTCGGCGGCGAGTGCGGCACCGAGCCAGGCGCCGGTCATGGGGTAGTCGACGAGGCCGCGGACCGCCGCGGGGTCGGCACGCTCCGCCCGCTCCAGCAGCGCCCAGTCGGCCTCGAAGCGGGTCCGGACGGCCGGCGCGAGCGACGCCCGTGCCCGTTCGACCCGGACCAGGACGGCCTTCAGGAGCAGCAGGCGACGCGCGTGGAGTGCGGCACGCAGTGCCGCGGTGCCCGCGGGCGCGGGCCGGGTCGTCGCGAGTTCCCCGACGGTCTCGGCGGACACCGGCGCCGGGGTCATCCCCGGTCGTCCTCACCGGGGTCGCGTGCGGCCACTCCGGCCGGAAACGTACGGTCGCCGGGCGGGGTCCCGTGTCTCCCGGTGCCCTCCTCGCCCACGTACCAGACCTCACCGAACTCCCGGGCCCGGCACAGGACGTCACCCACCACCGCCATGAGGCCCGGATCGTCCATGGCACGCAACGTCCGCAGGTCGATGTCGGTGAGGTCGGGCAGCAGCACGGCCCCTACGCGGTCCTCACCGGGACCGGCCGCTCCTTTCCCGTGGTCCGCCACCCTCGGCTCCTCCCTGCCGGTACCCGCCCCGCACGGCCACAGCGGCTGCCCAGTTCTTCCCGACACAGGGGAGTCAGAAACACCGAATCGATCAACTCCGCTCACGGTCGAACCAGTTGGGCCACTCCTCGGTCCATGGGTACCAAGGAGGCGCGAGCCGGCCCCACTCCGCCTCCGGCATCCCCCGTGCGTCATCCCACCGAACCCCCTCCGAGTCCAGGACCGTCTCCGCCCTCCTGGTCTCCTCGACGTCCGCCCAGTCCATCTCGCGCAGCGCCCCGGACAGCCGCTGCCACTGCTCCCGCGCGGCCCCGTAGGCGCCCCGCGCCGCCGCCGGCCGGCCCATCAGGGCCAGCACCGCGGCGCTGCCGTGCCAGGCCCGGGCCGCGGTCACCGAGCCGGGATCGGCGCCGTGCGCCGCCCGGGCCTCCCGCCCCGCGTTCTCGTAGGCCTGGAGCGCGTCCATGAGCACCGGCGCCCCCGCGTGGTACCAGCCCTCCAGCCGCACCCGCCCCAGCTGGAGCCACACCTCCGCGCGTACGGCCGCGTCGGCGGCGGCACGCAGGGCCTGGCCGAGCAGATGGCGGCTCTCGAACAGGTCGGGCAGGAAGCCGAGATGCCGGAACCGCTGGGCGAGCGCGCTGCCGACCAGCCCCTGGAGCCGGCCGCGCTGGGCGGAGCGGGCCGGCAGCACCTTCAGCGCCTCGCGCAGCACGTACTCGGCCCGGTCGACGATCTGTGCGCCGCCCTGTGCCGAGGCCCGCCGCAGCAGCGACTCGCCCCAGCCGGTCAGCAGCCGGCAGCGCAGGGCACTGTCCGCGGGGGCGAGCAGCGCGGCCCGCTCGTAGGCCGCGTCGGCCTCGCGGCCGTGCCCGGTCTCGTCCTGGAAGGCGGCCAGCGCGGCCAGGCAGGGCAGCAGCAGCCCGGGCTCGTCCCCGGCGGCCCGCTCGGCCCGCTCCAGCACCGCGCGCGTCTCGGCGTCCTCGGCCCCCGCGGCCCGCAGCGCCCGCGCCAGATCGAGCAGCGCGGGTGCGCGGACCGTGTCGGAGGCCTCTTCGAGGTCCAACAGAGCGCACCCTTCCCTGAGTTCGGGCACAGCGGCAGCGGAATGCCGCAGCTCCAGCAGGATCCGGCCACGCAGCAGCAGCCGGGCCCGGTGCATGGCCACGCCCCAGTCCTCCCGGCCGGCCTGGGCCCGCTGCGGGTGCTGCGGGACCGGAGCCTGCCGGCCGTGTTGCGCGGCCTCGGCCGCCCGGCGCGGCCGCGAGCGGGCCCAGGCGCGGGCCCGCTCCGCCAGGTCCGGCCACGGCGCACGGTCCGGGTCGAGGGCCTCCAGCGCTGCCGTGAGCTGCTCGGCCTCCGCCGTCAGCTGCCACAACTCCCGTCGGCAGGAGGCCAGTTCGAGGGCCGACTCGGCCCACTCCCGGCTGTCGGCGGGGGCCGTCGTATGCGCCGCGGCGAGTTCGGTCACGGCCTGGCGCAGCAGCTCCTCGCGCCGGCCCGCCGCGCGTACGGCCGCCGTGCCCGCCTCGGCGCGCAGCACCCGGCCGAGCAGCAGCCGGGCCCGTACGACGTCCAGCGGGTCGGCGTCCGCGCCGGTCACCGCCGTACGGGCGAGGTCACAGGCCTGTCGCAGCACCTCCGGGTCGCCCCGGCGCCGCCACTCCTCGAACAGCCGGCCGCCCTCGGCGAGCGGGTCGACCGCCGGGCTCTCGGGCCGGTAGAAGCGCAGCACCCGGGCGGGGACGCGGGCGAACAGCTCGGCCTCGACGCCGCCGCTCCCCTCCTGCGTACCGGCGTCCTCGGGCAGCGGCCCCGCGCCTCCGCCGGGGTCGCGGTCGCCGAGCCGGGCGGCGGCGAGCGCGGCGAAGTTCCGGGTGCCCCGGCCGAAGTGCCGTTCCACATAGGCCGAGCAGTGCTTGAGGACGAGCCCGGCGGCGTCCTGGTCGAGCGAGGCGAGCAGCAGGTCCTGCACCCGGCCCGGGTAGACGAAGCACGGCTGGTCCTCGGTCCCGGGCAGTTGCCGCAGCAGCCCGCCGAGCAGCACCTCGGCCAGCTCCATGGGCCCGGTGTCGGGCAGCATCGCCCGCTGGACCAGCTGCATCACGGGCAGCGTGAGCGGGGCCGCCGCGAGGTACACGGCGAGGCGCAGGGCCCCGGGCGAGGCACCGGCGCGGAAGGCGCGCAGCAGCTCGTCGTCGCTGGGCGCGTACGCGCCGACGGACGAGGGCGGAGCCGTACGGGGGCCGGTGAGCGCGGCCCAGGCGCGCGCGCTGGTCGGGCCGGCGCCCGCGAGCAGCCGGGCGAACGCCCCGAAGGCGTCCGGGGTGGGCTGCAGGACCGGCACCGGCCGGGCGTCCGGGGCCGGTTCCTCCCACGGCTCGTCGTCGGGCAGGAAGACGAGGCGCCCGCCGACCTCCGCCTGGCGCACCAGCACCCCCGGTTCGGCGGGCAGCGCCGTACGGCCCCACAGGCGGGGCGGCAGCGGCTGGACGACGGCGAGCGGGGCGGTGCGCGGCCAGGTGTGCAGCAGCCGTTGGGCGCTGCCGTCCTGCCACAACGGGCCCACGCAGTCGCTGATGACGAAGGTGACACAGCGGCCGGTGGGGTCGTGCAGCTCGTCGGCCGGACGCAGCCGGGTGTGCCGGCCGGGACCGGCGGTCGTACCGACGAGCGGGACGGCCGATTGCCCGGCATGTCCGGCGTACAGCTGGTGCACACGGACGGAGGCGAACGCTCCGGACTGCTGGCAGGCCTGGCGCAGCTCCTCGACCAGCTGCCCCCAGACCGCCATCGCGGGCCCGGTGTCCATCAGGAGCTGGACGTCACAGCGCCGACGGCGGCCGGGCCGGGTGACGGGGAGCAGGATGCCGCTGAGGGCGGCCCGGTCGGCGGTGGCCTCCTCGTCGATCCGCTCGTCCTCGCCGCGGGCCGAGCCGGGCCGGTAACGGCCGAGGGCACGCAGCGCCTTCTCCAGGCCGAGCAGCCCGGGCAGGGCGCCGGCGGCGGGGGCGCGGACCGGGAACCCGGCGGGCCTGCCCTCGGCGGCCGGGCGCCCGGGGTCGGGGCCCCCGGTGCGGGTGTGCAGCAGGACGGGGGCGGCGGAGGGCTCCCCGCGCCGCGTGAGCGGGCCGGGTCCGGGATCCGGCGAGGCGGGGGCGGGGGACGCCGGCTGCGGCAGCGGCGGGACCGCCCCGGGCGGGTGGCCGGGCCCGGCCACGGCCGGCCCGGGTGCATCGCGCGCCGGGCCCGCGCCGAGCCGCCGGGCCAGCCAGAGCGCGTCCGCCACGTCCTCCACGGTGAGGTCGAGCCCGCCCTGGCGCAGCTTGCCGATCAGCTCGTCCAGACCCATGCCGGGCATCGGGCCATCACCTCGTACGGTCGAGCGGCTGCATGAGCATCTCGGCGATGCGCTCCCGGGTGAGGCTCTGCGCGCGAGGGTCGTGCCGGGTGAGGAAGAGGGCGTTGAGCAACTGGTCGGCGGCGAGCACCTCGCCCGGCTCGCGCTCCAGGAACCTGCGGATCAGCTCGGTGCCCGCGGCGACGCCCTCCGGACCCAGGTGCGCCTCGACCATCGCGGTCAACTGCTCCTCGCCGGGCGCCTCCAGCTCCAGCTGGATGCAACGGCGCAGCAGCGGGGCGGGGAAGTCGCGTTCGCCGTTGGAGGTCAGGACGATCACCGGGAAGGCGGTGCAGGCGACGCGCCCGCCGTGCACGGCCACCCGGTCGCCGTCGTGCGTGAGCACCTCGACGACGGGCTCGCGGTCGGCCAGCCGCTCCAGCTCGGGGATCGCGAACTCGCCCTCCTCCAGCGTGTTCAGCAGGTCGTTGGGCAGGTCCAGATCGCTCTTGTCCAGCTCGTCGATGAGCAGCACGCGCGGCTCGGCGGCGGGCAGCAGCGCGGTGCCGAGCGGCCCGAGCCGGACGTACGACCCGATCCCGGAGGCACCCGCCGGGGCCTCGCCGCCCCGGGCGCGCTCCAGCTGGACGTCCTGGAGGCGGCCGATCGCGTCGTAGCGGTACAGGCCGTCCTGGAGGGTGGTCCGGCTGACGATCGGCCAGCGCAGCACCTTGCCGAGGCCCAGTTCATGGGCGATCGCGTAGGCCAGGGTCGACTTGCCGGTGCCCGGGTTGCCGGTCACCAGCAGGGGCCGGCGCAGATACAGGGCCGCGTTGACGGCGTCGACCTCGGCGGGCCGGGGCGCGTAGCTCTCCACCATCCGGCGGCGCACGCCGAGCCGGCGGGCGCTGCTGGGGTCCTCCGGACCGGACGCCCCGTCGCCGTCGTTCTCCCGGGACGCCGCGAAGTCACGCCAGGGCGGCGGCGCCGGCAACCGCCGTACGCCGTCGTGCGGCTGACCCACTCCGCGGTAGATCCGCCAGTCGTTCACCTTGGGCTCCTCCCGGCTCTGGTGATCATGCAGCGGGTCCCGGTCGTCCGGCCTACGAGGCTACCGCCGCCGGGGCGTGCCTGCCGAGGTTCGGGGTGCCCGGGTGTTCACTTCCGGCCGGACCAACGCCCTTGCGGATCAGTCGGGTTGACGGGGCGTCCGGATACGGCGGCCGGTCCGGACCGGGTCAGCCGCCCGGCCCGGCCGACGGCGGCGGACGCATCGCCTCCGCACCGTACGGCGGCCGGTCCGGCGGGTCGAAGAGCACGGCGATCTTGCCGCGCAGTCCGTGCGCGCGGGCGGTGTCGGGGTCGGCCAGGCGGATGCGCAGGTCCCGCACCGGGCCGTGCAGAGCGCCCGCCTGCCCGGCGGCCGCCAGCAGTTCGGCGGCCTGCCCGTGAAAGACCCCGCACTCCTCGTGGTCGTGCCGGTCCCGGCGCCACAGCACCACCGAGTGCCCGGCCATCAGCGCGTCCTTCATCGCGGCCTGCCCCTCTCCGCTGCCGACGGGCCCGCAGTACACCGGTACGGACGCGTCGCCCATCGCGGACAGGGCGCCGTAGTACGGATAGCGGCCGCCGGGGCGGGCACCGGGCGGATGCCCCACGGCGGGCGGCCGCCCGTGCAGCGTCTCGGCCGCCAGCGGCCCGCACCGAACGCCCTTCCAGCGCCGGCGCCACTCCGGGGAGGGCGGCAGCGCGTTGCGCCGGACGTCCCGGACGACGACGGTCCGCCGCATGCCGAGCGGCATGGCCCGCTCGTCCACGAGGTCGTCCTCGTCGTCCTCACAGCCGTCTTCACCACGAGACCGCTCCGGCAGCAGTTGCCAGTCGTCCACGGGCAGGTCGAACAGCCGACGCGGCAGGAACACCTCGATCGCGGCCAGGTGCTCCCCGTGATCGCCCTGGCTCAGCGCCCGGGCCAGCGGCTCCCGCAGCACCCGCACCAGCTCCTCGGCGCGCACGCCCCGGTCGTCGGCGGCGACGGGGGTGACGTCCTGACCGTCGTAGATCAGCTGCACGCTCCAGGGATGACGGCCGTCGTACATGGCGGCGCCGACCTTGACGAGGACGTCGGTACGGGTGCCAAAGGCCCCGGTGACCGGGGCGGGGACGGTTGCGGGCGCGGGCGTCGTCCGTGCCGGCTGACCGGCGTCGACCTCCAGGAGGGCGCGGATGGCCTCGCCGACCGCCCAGTGGCGGTGGCCGGCGGCCTGCCCGGCGATCCAGTCGGTGAACGCCCGCAGCCGGCCCGGATCCGCCTCCCCGGCGCGCTCCGAGGCGATCGTGCGGGCCGCCTTCGCCGCATACAGCAGGACGGCGTCCAGATCGACCAGCGTGCCGCCGCCGCCCGGCTCCAGCGTGCGCAGCCCGTACAGCAGTCCGGCGCCCTCGCGCCAGGTCCGTGCGTTGCGCAGCACCAGGGAGCGCAGGCGTTCGCCGCGCACGTGCTCCTTCACGTCCTCCACGAGGTGGACGACCTCGCCCGCGCCGCTCGGCGGCGGCAGGTGCGCGAGATGGCCGTACAGCCGGGTGCGCAGTTCGGGGGTGATGCCGGTGACCGCGGGCGCGTGGCCGGGCAGTTCGGCCTGGAAGGAGGTCCAGTCGGGGTACGCCGTGGAGGCGGCGCGGTCGTCGAGCAGACGCAGATGGTGCAGATCGTGCGCGCGGAGCACGTCGCGCACGATCCGGCCGCCGTCCCTGAGGTCCAGCAGTTCGTACAGCGCGGTGACCGGGACGGCGACGCCCTCCTCCGGCCGCCGCCCCTTGATCACGCCGATCACCGAACCGTGCCGCAGATCGAGCACCGGGCCGCCGGACAGGCCGCCGACCGGCAGGCTCCCGGCGAGCAGCAGGGCCCGGGCGTCGGAGCCGGCGAGTTCGCCGTCGCCGTGCCGGATGCCCAGCTCGCCGGTCTGCACGGACCAGCCGTAGAGCCCGACCGGGGTGCGCGGGCCCGCTTCCCGGTCGCCGAGCCAGAGGCAGCGCACGTCGTCGGCGCCGGTGACCCGGACGAGCGCGAGGTCGGGGAACGGCCAGCGGTCCCGTGGGGCCTGCGCGGCATCGGGGCGGGGGGCGACGAGTACGGCCGTACCGGTGCCGGTGCGGTCCGCCCAGCCGTCGGCGGCGGAGCGCTCCTGCCAGGTCACGCTCATGGCGCTCTCCCCTCGGCACACCGCGGCTCCCCCCTTCCCCACGACATGCGCGCACGTCAACAGCCACCCGGGAGCGACGAAGAACCCCGACCCCCAGTACGGGTCACGGTCCGTTGCATACCCGTCACCCGGTGCGCCGATGCGTGCGAGCGAGGGGCGCACCATCGCGGCGAAGGTGCTCATACGGCGCCGGGCGCCGTCGACTGCGGGGGTACGGTCCCGGCGGCGGGCGGCGCGGGATCCGCGCCGTCGGCCCCGGCGGCCGGTTCGGTCCAGGTCAGCGACACGGTGAGGGACGACTTGCCGCCGCCCTCCGCGATGGCGCTCACGATCTTGCCGGACTGCGCCGTCAGCTCGATGCCGAAGCTGACGGAGACCTCGACGGGGGCCGGGGTGTCCAGACCGGCGCGCAGGGAGCGCACGACCCCGCCGACCGTGCCGGCCAGTCCCCCCGCCATGTCGATGATCCGGTCCCCGAGCCCGGTGTCCCGGTACCCGTCCCCGTCGCCGTCCCCGATCCTGGCCCAGACGACGCTCCCGTCGTCCAGCCGTATCCGCTCGATTCCGCCGGTCATGACGCCCCCGTTCCCCGATGGGAGGAGAAGGCTAACTCCCGGGGAAGGGGAGGGGGAGGGTCAACGAACGATACGGCTGATGATCGCCCCCTGTGGAGCGGATCTACTCCTCGTCCTCGTCGTCGAGCCGGGCGAGCCAGGTGGCCAGCCGCTCGACGGGCACCTCGAAGTCCGGATTCAGATCGACGAAGGTGCGCAGCTGCTCGGCGAGCCACTCGAAGGTGACCTCTTCCTCGCCTCGCCGCTTCTCCAACTCCTCGATCCCACGGTCGGTGAAGTACATGGGGTGCGTCTCCTGCGTCTTCTTCACGGCTCAAGGCCGACGGTTCTTCACGGCTCAAGGCCGACAGCGCCTTCGGAGACAGCCTATGCAACGCCCCGCACACCGTCCCGTCCCGGTCCGGGCCCACCGCACAGCTCCGGCCGCTCCCCGGGCGCGCATCCTCACCCGGGCCGACGCGTACCGCCGCAGGCCATCTCCAACGGCCTGTGCGCCGGGAACAGCGCCCCGGCGTCCGACCGCCCCGCGCTCCCACCGCCGCGCCGCCCAGCGACGACTGGGTCCTGTCCCCACCCGCACCATCCCGAACCGACGCACCCACGGATCCCCGGCACCCGGCACCCGGGCCACCGGCGTGCCGTCGGCCGGCCGGACGTGCCCGAGGACGCCGGAATCCGGCGGCGACGGTGCAACCGGCCCGGTCGCACCGTCCCGCCACGGCGCGAGCACCGACCGGGAGGAACCGACGGCCGCTGTCGCCCCCCTCCCGCCACGGGCCGCCCTGAAGCGCATCGGTCGACGGACCAACACGCAAGGCACGTGCCCGTACCTCGCCCGCCATGCGGCTTGGGCGCTCACTCGAAAGAGCGCCTTGACTTCCGACGTCCACGATATATCGTGTTTCACAGAAGACGCGATATGGCGCGTCACGACACTGTCCGGCCGAGGAGGTCCCCCATGCCCGAGTGGTCCGTCACCGAGCCCCGGAAGCTGACGTTCGACAGCGGCGTGAGCGACCTCCAGGTCCGCATCGTCAACGGAACGGTGAACGTGGTGGGCACGGAAGAAGGTTCCGCCCGCCTGGAGGTCTCGGAGATCGAAGGCCCGCCCCTGGTGGTCACACAGCAGGGCGGCACCCTCACGGTGGCCTACGAGGACCTGCCCTGGAAGGGTTTCCTCAAGTGGCTGGACCGCAAGGGCTGGCGGCGCAGCGCCGTCGTCTCCCTCGCGGTCCCCGCCGACACCCGCGTGGAGGTGGGCGTGGTCGGCGCCGGCGCGGTCGTCTCCGGCGTCCGCGGCCCCGCGGTGGTCAAGGGGGTGACCGGCGACACGACCCTGGTCGGCGTCTCGGGCCCGGTCCGCGCGGACACCGTGTCGGGAAACCTGGAGGCCCAGGCGGTCACCGGCGACCTGCGGTTCCACTCGGTCTCGGGGGACCTGACGGTGGTCGAGGGCTCCGGCCCCTCCGTCCGCGCCGACTCGGTCAGCGGATCCATGATCGTCGACCTGGACCCGGACGGCCCCACGGAGGTCAGTCTCACCAGCGTCTCCGGCGAGATCGCCATCCGCCTGCCGCACCCGGCGGACGCCGAGGTGGAGGCGAACACCGCGAGCGGCACGATTTCCAACGCCTTCGACGGACTGCGGGTGCACGGCCAGTGGGGCGCCCACAAGATCACCGGCCGGCTCGGCGCGGGCACCGGCAGGCTCCGGGCCACCACGGTCTCCGGCTCGATCGCCCTGCTGCGCCGCCCACCGCGCGAGGACGAGGCGGACACCCCGTGGGAGTCCGCGCCGCCACGGGACCCGGACACCGCCCCCGCCGCCGACTCCCCGGCCGCGCCGGGAGACAATTCCGTCTCCGGCCAGGGCACCGAAGCCACCGACGCCCCGGCCGACGGCACGACCGACAAGAAGGTGCTCTGACATGCCCCCCGTCTTCGCCCACGGGCGCCTCCGCCTGTACCTGCTCAAGCTGCTCGACGAGGCCCCGCGCCACGGCTACGAGGTGATCAGGCTCCTGGAGGAACGCTTCCAGGGGCTGTACGCACCCTCGGCGGGCACGGTCTACCCCCGGCTGGCCAAGCTGGAGGCCGAGGGCCTGGTCCGGCACACCACGGAGGGCGGCCGCAAGGTGTACTCCATCACGGACGCGGGCCGCGCCGAACTGGCCGACCGCAGCGGTGAGTTGGCCGACCTGGAGCTGGAGATCCGCGAGTCGGTGGCGGAACTGGCGGCCGAGATCAAGGCCGACGTGCGCGGCGCGGCCGGCGACCTGCGCCGCGAGATGCGCGCCGCCGCGACGGAGGCCCGCCGGGGCGCCAAGGCGGGCGCGGGCGCGGCGGGCCTCGCCGGGGAGTACGGCGACCTGGGCGACGACAAGGAGTCCTGGCGCGTCGCGAAGGAGGAGATGCGCCGGGTCAAGCAGGAGTGGAAGGAGCAGGCCCGCCGCGCCAAGGACGAGAGCCGCCGGGCCCGCGAGGAGGCCCAGCGGGCCCGCCGGCAGGCCCAGGAGGCACAGACGCGGGCGCGAGCCCAGGCACAGGAGGAGATGCAGCGCATCGCCCGCCACGTCCAGGACCGCGTACAGGACCACTTCACCCGCGGCGACTGGCCGAACGGCGTACGCGAGGGCCTGACCGAACTGGCCAAGGAATTCGGCGATTTCGGCAAGGACTTCGGCAAGGAGCTGGGCAGGGACTGGGGCTTCGGCCGCATCCCGGAGGACACGGCGAAGCCCGCCACCGCGCAGGAACCGCAGTACACACCGCCCACCGAGGACTTCCCCGCCGAGTACGAACCCTCCTGGGCCCACGAGGACGTCACCGGCGACCCGGCCCGCGACCTGGACCGGCTCCTGGACCGATTCCGCGACGACATCCGCGACGCGGCCCGCGATCACGGAGTCACCGAGGACCAGCTCCGCGACACCCGCCGCCACCTGTCGACGGCGGCGGCCCGTATCGGCGCACTCCTGCGGTCACCGAAGCCCTGACAGGAACCGCCGGGCCCGACACCAGCACACGGAGGCCGTCCGACGATGTACCGAGGCCCGCCTCGGACGGTCGGACGCAGACTACGCGGCGGTACGGCAGCACGCGGCCCGGCACCGGCGGGACGACGGCAAACGCCCGGGCACCGGCAGGGCACCGGCGAGCAGCCGATGCCGCCCCGGTGCCACCCCGGTGCCACCCCGACGCAGCCCGGTGTTCAGCCGGCCTTCGCCTCTCCCCCTCCCCCTCCCCGACCCTCTTCGTACCCCTCTCCGTACAGCACCCGAGTCACCGACTCGTACGTCACCCCGTGGTCGGCCAGCACCTCGGCCGCCACGCCCGGCAGCACGGTGAGCGCCAGCAGCAGATGCTCGTCGCCGATGTGCCGGTCACGGTGGGCGAGGGCGACCCGCAGGGACTTCTCCAGCACGTCCTTCGCGCCCCGGCCGAAGCCCGGCCGGCGCCCCGGCCACCAGCTTCCGCCCTTCCGGCCGCCCGACATCGCTCCGACGCCGTGCACCTCCTCCACCCGCGCCACGATCTGGGACACATCGATCCCGAACCCCGCCAGCGCGTCGGCGTCGGCCCGGGTCAGCCCGGCACTCCGCCGCGCCTGCGACAAGGCACCCCGCACCGACTCCCGGCGCTCCGCGAGCCCGAGCGCGGCCAGGGCGAAGGAGGCCCGGCTGCCCTCGCGCTCCAGAAGGGCGAGCAACAGATGCTCGGCGTCGACGGTCCGGACCCCGTCGCGCCGGCAGTCCGTGACCGCCCCCTCCACCACCTCACGGGCGTCCTTGGTGAAGCGTTCGAACATCACTGCCTCCCGTACTTCTTGTGCACGGCCTGCCTGCTGACACCCAGCTCCGCGGCGATCTCCTGCCACGACCAGCCCTGATGGCGCGCACTGCGCACCTGTACCGCCTCCAGCTGCTCCAGCAGCCTGCGCAGCGCGGCCACGGCCCGCAGTCCGACGCGCGGATCGCGGTCGCCGGCACGCTCGGCGAGATCGGTTGCATCGGTCATGATGTCAACCTACGTTGACACCCGCCTCCCGTCAACCAAAGTTGACATGCGTGGCAGGAAAAAGGCGGGCCGGGAGCACCCCGGACCCGCCTTCTGGCCCCAACCGCTCCATGAACCTCAGGAGTTGGTGAGCACGATCTTCCCGAACTGCTCTCCGGACGCGAGCCGCTCGAAGCCCTCGCGGGCCCGGTCCAGCGGCAGCTCCTCGTCGATGACGGGCCGTACGCCCGTGGCGGCGCAGAAGGACAGCAGATCCTCCAGCTCGTCCTTGGTGCCCATGGTCGAGCCGACGACCTTCAGCTCCAGGAAGAAGATCCGGGTCAGCTCGGCGTGCGAGGGCCGGTCCCCGCTCGTCGCCCCGGAGATGACGATCGTCCCGCCGGGCCGCAGGGACTTCACCGAGTGGGACCAGGTGGCCGCGCCCACGGTCTCGATGACGGCGTCCACCCGCTGCGGCAGCCGCGCCCCGGTCTCCACCGCCTCCACCGCGCCGAGCTCAAGGGCCCGCTTCCGCTTCGCCTCGTCCCGGCTGGTGGCGAAGACCCGAAGACCCGCCGCCTTGCCCAGCACGATCGCGGCCGTGGCGACACCGCCGCCCGCGCCCTGCACGAGGACCGAGTCACCGGGTCGTACCCCGGCGTTGGTGAACAGCATCCGGTAGGCCGTCAGCCACGCGGTCGGCAGACAGGCGGCCTCGGCGAAGGACAGCTCCTTGGGCTTGGGCAGGACGTTCCAGGTCGGCACGGCGACCTGCTCGGCGAACGTGCCCTGGTAGCGCTCGGTGAGGATGGAGCGCGGCTCGTCCGGGCCGACGCCATGGCCGGTCTGGCCGATGACGGAGTGCAGGACGACCTCGTTGCCGTCCGCGTCGACCCCGGCGGCGTCACAGCCGAGGATCATCGGCAGCCGGCCCTCCGGGAGGCCGACGCCGCGCAGGGACCAGAGGTCGTGATGGTTGAGGGAGGCGGCGCGCACATCGATCGTGCTCCAGCCGGGCCGGGCCTCGGGAGCCGGGCGCTCCCCCAACTCAAGGCCGGTGAGCGGCTGGTCGCGGTCGATTCGGGCGGCGTAGACAGCGAACATGGGCCCGACGATAGGGGCGTGGATCAGCCGAGGGAACCACGCACCCCTGTGACACATGCCCTCTTGCGCACCGGCACCCGTGCGGCGCAGGCCGCGCGCCGACGCCGCGGAGCCCCCCTCGCACGACTGGCCCCGCCTCAGCAGGCGGGGCCAGTCGATCTGGAGGCGTGCGACCTAGAGGCGTGCGACCCCTTCGGCCCGAGCGGCAGCCGCAACCGCCGCGGTCACGGCCGGGGCGACCCGCTCGTCGAACGGCGACGGGATCACGTAGTCGGCGGCGAGGTCGTCGCCCACGACGGCGGCCAGCGCCTCCGCGGCGGCGATCTTCATCCCCTCGGTGATCCGAGTGGCCCGCACCTGAAGCGCGCCCGCGAAGATCCCGGGGAAGGCCAGCACGTTGTTGATCTGGTTCGGGAAGTCCGAACGCCCGGTCGCGACGACCGCCGCGTACTTGTGCGCGACGTCCGGGTGCACCTCGGGGTTCGGGTTGGCCATCGCGAACACGAAGGCGCCCTCGGCCATGGAGGCCACGGCCTCCTCGGGCACCGTACCGCCGGAGACGCCGATGAAGACGTCCGCGCCCGCGAGGGCGTCCTCCAGCGTGCCGGTGACGCCCGCCTTGTTGGTGAAGCCGGCCAGCTCGCGCTTGACCGGGGTCAGGTCCTCCCGGTCGGCGGACACGACGCCCTTGCGGTCCGTCACGGCCACGTCCCCGATGCCGGCCTCGACCAGCATCTTGGCGATGGCGACACCGGCCGCGCCGGCGCCCGAGATGACGGCCCGCAGGTCGCCGATCCCCCGCCCGCTCAGCCGCGCCGCGTTCCGCAGCGCGGCGAGGCTCACGACGGCCGTGCCGTGCTGGTCGTCGTGGAAGACCGGGATGTCGAGGCGCTCCTGCAGCCGGCGCTCGATCTCGAAGCACCGGGGCGCCGAGATGTCCTCCAGGTTCACTCCGCCGAAGGAGGGAGCGAGCCGGACCACGGTCTCGACGATGTCGTCCACGTCGGTGCAGTCGAGCGCGATCGGGACCGCGTCGACCCCGCCGAACTGCTTGAACAGGATCGCCTTGCCCTCCATCACGGGGAGGGAGGCCTGGGGACCGATGTCCCCGAGTCCGAGCACGGCCGTGCCGTCGGTCACGACGGCGACCACGTTGGACTTCCACGTGTAGTCGTTGACCAGTTCCGGCTGCTCCGCGATCGCGGTGCACACGCGCGCGACGCCGGGCGTGTACGCGAGGGAAAGGTCGTCCTTGTCACGGACCGGCACGGTGGCCTGCACGGCCATCTTGCCGCCGCGGTGCAGCGCGAACACCGGATCGAAGGAATCGAGGGGCTCGGCCCCGCTGTCCTGATCCGTTTTGCTGTCGCTGCGAGGATTGACGATCTCCGCTGCCACTTTGTCTTACCCCTTAGGTATGCATGGTTTGAGGGTCGACCACTCCTGGTGAGGGGTGGGCGGGCACCGCGTACGGCCCGATTGGTGATACGTACGAGCACATACGCGACGGGCGCGCCGCACACGCGCCCTGAGCCCCGGATGAGGGGTGTAAAGAACCTTCTTACCGGACGGACGGCGCCCACGACGAGTCCATTAGGTGCAAGGTCACATCTGGCAACCAGAGAACCGCTTGAAGATGACACGCGGCTGACGTCCGTGCGCGGCGCACGAAAGCGCTGGCAGGCGGACAGATGCGCTGACCACATCGTGAGATGCGCCGAAGATTCTCCGGCCGGAATGCTGGATTCCCGCAGATGGTTCGGTGGCCAAGGACCGTTGTTGTACCGACCTGATGCGGTTCGGGGGGTCACCCGTTATGCGATTTTGACATAGTCACAGCCCTGAATGCCGCAGTCCGAATGGCAAGATGCCGTAAACCCACGAGGTCGCGACACCCGAAGGTGTGTGTTTCCGTCGACCCATCGGCACCTCTTCCCATCCGCCGGAGGAACAACGATGACCGCAAGCTCCACCCGCCGTACGACCGCCGCGCACTCCCGTCTGGCCGCGGTGGGTGCGATCGCGGTCGCCGGCGCCCTGCTGCTCACCGGCTGCGGTGACCAGACCAAGGACAAGAGCAAGGGCTCGGGCAGCTCGTCCGCCGGCAGTGCCCCGCTCGCCGGCAAGCTCCCGGCCGAGATCCGGAGCAAGGGCGAGATCAAGGTGGGCTCGGACATCGCGTACGCCCCCGTGGAGTTCAAGGACTCCTCCGGCAACGTCGCCGGCCTCGACCCCGACCTCGCGGCGGCCATGGGCAAGCAGCTCGGCGTGAAGCTGACCTTCGAGAACGGCACCTTCGACGGACTGCTCACCGGTCTGCGCTCGGGCCGCTACGACATAGCGATGTCCGCGATGACGGACAACAAGAACCGCCAGCAGGGCGTCGACCCCGACACCGGCAAGAAGGTCGGCGAGGGCGTGGACTTCGTCGACTACCTGACCGCCGGCGTCTCGATCTACACGCGCAAGGGCGACACCCAGGGCATCAACGGCTGGGCGGACCTGTGCGGCAAGAAGATAGCCGTCGAGCGCGGCACCGTTTCGGAGGACCTGGCCAAGCAGGAGGCCAAGAAGTGTCCGGGCGGAAAGAAGCTCACGATCGAGCCGTTCGACGACGACCAGCAGTCCCAGACCCGGCTGCGTTCGGGCGGTGTGGACGCCGCCTCCTCCGACTTCCCGGTGGCCGCGTACGCGGTGAAGACCTCCGGCGGCGGCAAGGACTTCGAGACCGTCGGCCAGCAGGTCGAGGCGGCCCCGTACGGCATCGCCGTCGCCAAGAACGCCACCCAGCTGCGTGACGCGCTCCAGGCCGCGATGGACGCGATCATCAAGAACGGCGAGTACGCGAAGATCCTCGAGAAGTGGGGCGCCCAGGACGGCGCCGTCAAGCAGTCCGTCGTCAACGGCGGCAAGTGACCCGCACGAGCAAGCGGCCACTGAGAGGCAACACCCGTGACTGACACAGAGAAGACGGCCGGAGGGCCGGGCGCCGCCACCGCCGGCCCGGAGGCCATCAAGGCCATCCCGGTCCGCCACTACGGACGCTACGTCACCGCCGTCATAGCCATCGCGATCCTCGTCGCGATCATCTACGCGTTCGGCCAAGGCAAGATCAACTGGCACGCGGTGCCGGAGTACTTCTTCGACCACCGGATCATGACCGGCGTCAGCAAGACCCTCCTGCTGACGGTCCTGTCGATGCTGATCGGCATCGTCGGCGGCATCGTCCTCGCGGTGATGCGACTGTCGAAGAACCCGGTGACCTCCTCGATCGCCTGGTTCTACATCTGGTTCTTCCGCGGCACCCCGGTCCTGGTCCAGCTGTTCCTCTGGTTCAACCTGGGCCTGGTCTTCGAGTACATCAACCTGATGCCGTTCTACAAGGACTACTGGTCGAACTTCATGACGCCGCTGCTGACGGCGTTGCTCGGCCTGGGCCTGAACGAGGCGGCGTACATGGCCGAGATCTGCCGGGCGGGCCTGCTCGCGGTGGACGAGGGCCAGACCGAGGCGGCCCACGCGCTGGGCATGAGCCACGCCAAGACCCTGCGCCGGGTGATCATCCCGCAGGCGATGCGCGTGATCGTGCCGCCGACGGGCAACGAGGTCATCAACATGCTGAAGACGACCTCGCTCGTGGCGGCCGTCCAGTATCCCGAGCTGTTCCGCTACGCCCAGGACATCGGCCAGAACTCCGGCGCCCCGGTGGAGATGTACTTCCTCGCCGCGGCCTGGTACCTGATCATGACGTCCGTCCTGAGCGTCGGCCAGTACTACATCGAGCGGTACTACGCCCGCGGCTCCAGCCGCAGCCTCCCGCCCACCCCGTGGCAGAAGGTCAGGTCGCACCTGACGACCTTCTCGAGCAGGAAGGTCGCGGCATGACCGACAAGCTGAGCAAGCCCGAGGACGCCGCCCCCGCGAAGGGCACCGTCCCCATGGTCAAGGCGCAGGGCGTCCACAAGTCCTTCGGCCATGTCGAGGTGCTCAAGGGCATCGACCTGGAGGTGAAGCCGGGCGAGGTCTTCTGCCTCATCGGCCCCTCCGGCTCCGGCAAGAGCACGTTCCTCAGGTGCATCAACCACCTGGAGAAGATCAACGCCGGACGGCTGTACGTCGACGGCGAGCTGGTCGGCTACCGCCAGCAGGGCGACAAGCTGTACGAGCTGCGCGACCGCGAGGTCGCCATGAAACGCCGGGACATCGGCATGGTCTTCCAGCGCTTCAACCTGTTCCCGCACATGACGGCCATGGAGAACGTCATGGAGGCGCCGGTCCAGGTCAAGGGGACCGGCAAGGCGCAGGCCAAGGAGCGGGCCGTGCAGCTGCTGGAGCGCGTGGGCCTGGGCGACCGGGCCGGGCACTACCCCTCGCAGCTCTCCGGCGGCCAGCAGCAGCGCGTGGCGATCGCCCGGGCCCTCGCGATGGACCCGAAGCTGATGCTGTTCGACGAGCCGACCTCGGCCCTGGACCCGGAGCTGGTCGGTGACGTCCTCGACGTCATGCGCGACCTCGCCGAGTCCGGCATGACGATGGTCGTCGTCACCCACGAGATGGGCTTCGCCCGCGAGGTGGGCGACAGCCTGGTGTTCATGGACGAGGGCGTGGTGGTCGAATCCGGCCATCCGCGCGAGGTCCTGACGAACCCGCAGCACGAGCGGACGCAGTCGTTCCTGTCCAAGGTTCTCTGACACGCCACTGCGCAAGGGGCGGTACGGGCTTCCCGTACCGCCCCTTGGCGCTCATGGCCGGCTCACTTCAGTGCCAGCAGCAACGTGTCCGACGGCGAGCACCACACCGGCCGGGCCTCGCCGAAGCCCTTCTCGCGCAGCACGCGCGCGTGCCAGGCGGCCGAGGGCACGTCCCCGTCCGCGTGCTCACCGTAGATCTCGAAACGGCGGGCGGTGGGCCCGGCGAGGACCGGGTCCTGCGCCGCGAGCTGCCACCACTCGGCCCAGTCCACGGCGCCGGCCCGCTTGGCCTGATCCATCCGGACGTGCCGCTGGGCGCGCTCGGCCTCGTTGATCCGCGGCGTGCTCTCGTCGATCATGTGGTCCGCGTTCATGAAGACACCGCCGTCGCGGACCAGCTCCGCCATCCGACCGTAGAGGGCCGCGAGGGGTTCGCTGTGCAGCCAGTGCAGGGCCGTGGCGGTCAGGAGCGCTCCCTAAACGCACATGCGTGCGGATCGGAGAGCGGACATCATGGACCAGGTGATCACTACCGACTACGACGGATGCGGAAGGTGCCTGGTAGGCGTCCGGCGCCTCTCGCGCATGAAGGACGCGAGCAACAGCCCCGAGAAGCAGCTAGACCAGGTCCTCAGCGCCGCTGAATCCGTAGGTGGCCACATCATCGCGTGGGCCGATGACTGGGAGGTCTCAGGCGCCACAGACCCTCTCACGCGGCCGGGACTTGGCCCGTGGCTGAGGAACGAGGCAGGTCCGTACTCAGGGATCGTGGGCGCCGCCGTCGACCGGATCGGCCGGAACCAGCGTGACGTGTTGAACACCGCGTACACGATCCACGAGTCCGGCCGCCTACTGGTGACGTACGGGCATGACGGACCGTGGAACCTGGACGACCCCAACGACGAGATGCGCCTTTCCATGGAATCCTTCGGCGCGCAAATGGAGTTGAGGGCGATCCAAAAGCGCAACCGGGAAGAAACGGTACGGGCTCGTACAAACGGGAAGCCGAAGCAGAAGAACCAATACGGCTACCGCTATGTGCGACTCACCCCTAACGGAAAGGTCGATCGCGTCGAGGTTGACCCTGTGCCGGCTGTGATTCTGCGCACCGTCGCAGAGCGCATCCTTGCCGACGAGACGGGAGAGATCACCGTACACACCGAGGCTGCACGCCTCAGCCGGGAAGGCGTACCAACGCCGGAGGACTACCGCGCTGTTCTGAGCGGCCGGGAGCCCAAGGGATTCCGCTGGAACGCTAAGACCCTAAAGAGGCTTCTCATCAGCGAAGGATCTTTGGGTTACCTGATGCACAACAGCCGCCCGGTTATCGGGCCGGACGGGCACCCGCGCCGCCTTGCCCCGCCCTTGTGGGATCGCGCTACTCGGGATGCTCTGATCCAGAAGACAGCCCCGAAGCGAAAGGTAAGCGAAGCACAGCGCCGAGCCCCGAAGTCGACATACCTTCTCTCGGGGCGTGCCTACTGTGGAAATTGCGGTCGCTCACTTTACATCTACGGTCGCAAGGGCCAGAACAATTCTTACGGTTGCGATGGGCGCGTACTCGGCGTGATCGTATCGAAGGACTGTTCCCCGGCACCCAACATGTCCGTTCCCAAGCTAAACAAGATCGTCACTGAATGGTTCCTAGGGAAATACGGAAACGGTCAGCTCATGAAGCGCCAGTACGACCCGGGAACTGGGTATGCCGCACGTATCGCCGAGTTGGAGGCAGACCGAAAGCGCCTTCGGGACGACCGTTCAGCAGGTCTCTACGACTCCGAGGACGACGCCGAATGGTACCGCCGTGAGTACGCCCGCATGGGTCGCGAAATCGCTGAACTCAAGAAGTTGCCGGAGCGTCCCGCCGGAATGCGGATGGTGCCCACAGGAAAGTCCGTGGCAGATGAATGGCACGCCGCCCACGACGACGCGGCCCGTCGCGAGCTTCTTAGCGGCTTTAACGTGCGCGTGACGCTCTTCCCGGCAAACACCAAGGAACGAGTCCGCATTACCGGTGCAGACATCTGGGACCGAGCCGCTTAGCACATCACGCCATGCTGTAGAGCACGGAGTGAGCCCCGGCAAGGACGCAGACTTGCCGGGGCTCACTCCTGCCTGCAACTACACGCTTGCCGGGGCTCACTCCTGCCTGCAACTACACGTTCGAGGGGAGCAACCTGATTGACGGCATAATATAAAGGACCGTCAACCCCGTTAACGTCTTGAACTCAACAGGCTTTAGGCTCAACTCGCATCGCACGGAACGGGAATCACCTACGGTCGACATTCGAGACATCTCTTCAGAGTTCCACATGTCGGACCTGAAGAAGAATTCCCCAAGTTCACTTTCTCCAGACAAGGTAAACGTAATCGCCCCAGCAGTGACTCTACTCACCAGAATCTCAACGGCAGGAGATTTCGTCAGCACTTCCCATCGATCACGTGAGGAATCTCCAGCATCCCACACTTCACCACCTAGCCTCCGTGCCGTTATCTGCGCTACATTTCGGAAATTTGTCGTCACGCACCATTCATGCAGTACCTCTTTTCGGCCACTGAATACACGGTCCGAGTGGAAGCGCCCAGCGTATTCCTTACGCGGCATACTTCCACCCCTCAGCGATCATTTCTCGTCTGATTTCTCGAAGTGTCGCCAGATCCTCAGCGATGCCGTGCGTAATTTCCGCTTCGGCCAGCGAGTGTCCCGAGCCGACGTAGCGCCAGGCTGAATCCGTGATGGTCTCTCGGCCCTCCAGGGCGAGCACGCCGCCGCCCTGGTAGTCCGCCCGTACCGCACGCAGCTCCCCGTACGTGGTGGAGTACTGCCGTGATTTGGTGAGCACGTGCCCCCGGTAGCCGAGCGTGTGAGCCCAGGCCCGCAGGTTCAGCCCCTCCAGCTCTGGCAGGCCACCCAGACGCCAGCAGGTGGCCATGAGCGCCCGCAGGTGAGCATTCACGGGGGCAAGGCGGATGCTGTCGAAGTCCTGTATCCGGTAGTCGATGCCGCCCGAGTCGCCGACGCTCTTGGATACGTATTTCGCGACGTATGCCGCAACGGCGCTATCGGTCACGGCCGATTCGGTGAATGCGTCGCTGCGGATCGGGTGTACGTCGCGCTGTTTACCCCACTTGATGACCCGCTCACCGGTCGCAGGAGAATACGGGGTGTGCACCTCTACTTGATCCGCAGCCGACCGCACGGCATCTGACAGTAAGGCAGTTGTCGCCCACAGAGGCGGGGGCGACGAGGGACCGTCGGGCCCGTCGAGCCGAATAACGGCATGGAAGTGAACCGCGCCCCGATCCTGATACTCGGCGACTTTGGCAAACGAGAGCGTCAGGTGTTCACGCAGGCGGGTTTGCGTGATTCCTGCCGCCGTCCCCAAATGCCGCCTGAGCATGTGGCAATAGCGATTCCATAGCTTGCCGGCCAAGGCGTGCCAGAGGGCGTGTCCGGTGTAGTCGTAGCAGTCCCGGCACAGGGGTTGGCCCACCATGGGATCGCTGTCTTTGTGTTTCTGACCGCAGCCGACGGGGCGCCCGTGTTCGCAGACTCCGCCGTCCCGACGAGGGCGGCACACCCCGCCGTCGTCAGCACGGTGCACGGCGCCGAACGAGGGTGCTGTCAGGGTGAGGAAGAGTCGGGGGTGATGCTGAACGCCGTCCGTGATGCCCTTGCCGCCGAGCAGGCCGGAGCGGACCAGGTGGAAGGTGTCGCCCGCGTGCAGGTACGAGCAGGGCTCACAGCGCGTCTCGCGCCTGTTGCGGCACCGTACCGGCATCCGGCCGCCGGGTTCGTTGCTGGTGTCGTAGTGCCGCAGGATTTCCCCCGTGACGGCATCACGGGTTGTGGTGTGCCCGGCAAGGTAGATCGGGTGGGCGCACCCTCCAATGGACTTGATCTGATCGAGCCAGCGTGAGAATCCGGGTTCATGGACGAGCCGGATAAGGTCACGCTCGGTGGACGAAAGAAGGCGCAGACGCTCAGCCTCATTGAGGACTGAGCGCCGCGCCTCATCCGATATCACAGACATTCGGAGGCCCCCTTTCACGAGGAATAGGCGCGGTATTCATGGATTGGCTCCGTCTTTGTCTCTACTCGGCTACGGCTTCAGCTTGGCTTGAATGATCTATGAAGAGTGTTTTTGCGTTTCCGGGAGGCCCAGGGATAAGCGGGGCGGCTTATCAGGGCCAGAGATAGGATTCCTTCACCCAGCCCCACCGTCCGGCGTTCGGGCCGCTGGTGACCTTGCCGTATCCCCAGGCGAATTTCTTGTTGCAGTACTCGGTGAAGTGCACGCTCTTATACAGGGTTCCAAGGGACGTGTAATTCGTGCCCGGACCACTGCGCAGGTTCACGGCCGTCGTGGTGGCCTCCTTCTGCGGCCAGGCCCATTCCCAGTCGCATGCCTTGGGAAGGGCAGCCGCCGAAACGCTCTGAGGCGCCGCCGAAGCAGTCGGGGCAGCGGCCAGGGCGCCGACGACGAGAAGGGCGGTCGAGGCAGCGGCACCGGCGATGCGCGTAGTGATGTTCATTCTTGTTCTCCTTGTCGATTCGGGAAGGTCAGCCAGTAAAGAGGCCGACTATGGCTGAAACGATTTCCATGACGGGGTACGAGAATGGCGTCATTGCCAGCAGGAATCCGAACAGGGAAATCAGGGTTGCCTGATACCAGCGGATTTCCCGTGACCGGGCGGTAAGGACGACGTACAGGAACAGGAAGGAGTCGATGACCCATATCTGTGTCTGTGTCATTCCGCTGCACCTCCTTTCTCGAAGGTCACGGGGTCGGGCTGTGTCAGGAAGGGATCCGCCGGGGGGTCCATGCGGGCAATGCCGGCCGCATCGGCGGTCGTGACGAGGCGGGACCGGGCGCGCATCCACCGGCCGCCCATGGCGATCACGGCGACGCCCTGTTCGTCTTCGGTGATGCTCAGGGCGGTGATCACGGCGTCCGGATTGATGTCGCCCAAGGTCATCTCGGCTGATGCCTCGTCGTGCGCTCGGTGGGCGACGCGTCCGCCGAGCTGGGCCCTCAGCGCGGTGACGCGGGTGCCGATGTCGGAGCCGACCCGCTGTCCGGCGACGACCAGGTGAACGCCGAGCGCCGCGCCGAGCTGGGCGACCCGCAGCAGCAGCGTTCCGCACTGCTCCGCCTCGTCCTTCGAGGCCCGAGAGCCGTCAGAGAGGTACAGCTCTGCCAGCTCGTCCACGATCACGACGAGGGGCACTGGCCGCTGTTCCTCGGGCAGTTCCCAGACGGACCGCTTGCCCCACGCACGGCAGCGATCCATGCGCGCCTGAATCTCAGCGACCACGCCGGAGAGCAGGCCGACCGCCTGTGTCCGGTCTACCGCCAGCGCGGCGAGCCGCCCGCCGAATAGGCCCAGTTCCATGCCGCCCTTGCAGTCGATGCCGACCAGGGCGACCTGCTGAGGCGCCAGTGCGAGCACCAGGGCAGCCAGCAACGACGACTTCCCGGACTGTGTGGCACCCGTGATCAGCCAGTGCGGCACTCGCCGAAGGTCGATCACCCAGGGGTCGCCGTCCTCGATCCGGCCCACGTTGGCCGACAGCAGCTCCGCAGCCGGCGAACGGACAGACGCAAGGTCACCGGTCAGGGGGTCAAGGGCCGTGACGTGGATGAGGACCTGTCCCCGACGCGGGGAGGTGACCCGCACCCCGTGCACGTGCCAGGCGTGTTCCATGGCGCGGGCCGCCGCGAAGTAGGCCGCCGGAGTCTGCCCCGGATGCAGCAGCACCCGCAGCGTCAGCCCGGTTTTCGTCGGCACCGGCCAGGACAGCCGAGGAGGCTTGGGCCGCAGCGCCTGTCCCTGCACCACGAGATCGCGGCCAATCACACGACGGTCCGGCGACGTGCTCACCGACAACCCGTTGAGCTGAGCCAGCCGCCGCCAGGTCGTGAAGATCCGCAGCGCGGTTCCGGGGTAGCCAACCAGCCACCACCGCCACGGCCACCGCCGCACCGGGATGCCCCGAGCCGCCAGACGCGGTTCCCACCAGCGCTGTGTCATCACGGCGACCAGGACCAGCGCCGTCAGGACCCAGACCACCAGCGAGGCAGGCATCAGCCGTCCCCTTCCTTGGTCCGGGCGAGCACGAGCCGGGCGCGCATCATGGCCGTCTCGGCATGACGAGCCGTCAGCCCCAACAGGAAGCGAAGGGTGGGGATGTCGTCGGACGTGGCGAGCAGCGCCTCAGCACCGGCCAGGGCCCGCAGGTCCCGCAGCAGCGAGCCGAAATGCCCGTCCACGCAGAACACCGGGTCTTCGCCGTCCGCCAGGCCCCCGCCGTCCGCCTCGTCGTCCGCCTCGTCAGCGCCGACCGCCGCCCGCATCTCCTTGGCCATCCGGGCAGCCTCGTCAGCGATCACAGCCGCGCACGGGTCCTTGCACGCGAACACCTGTGACTCATCCGCAGGCGACCGCCCCACCGGAACGGAGGTGATCTTGTTGTTGAGGAAGTCGGTGTTGCAGACCACGCAGGCCATGCCGTCTGACTGCCGGGCGTTCAGGTGCCAGAAGTAGCGTTCCATCACGCGTCACCGCCCGCCGACTTCCCGCGCGGACCGGCCGCCGGAGTCGTCGAGGCGGAAGCGCCGCCGGACACGGGGGTGATCGCATCGGCCCGGTAGGTCGTACCGGTCCGGCCGTCCACCGCCCAGTCGTTGGCCCACAGGTTCGTGACCCTGACCTCACTTCCCTCCGTGAGGCCCTGCGGCTGTCCGCTGGTGACCACGTGAACGACGTCTGTACGCCGTCCCTCTGCCTGCCTCACCGACAGGCCCGTGATCCACAGCGGGTTTCCCTCGCGGTCCCTGCGCGTCTCTCCTTCCGGCGTCAGACGCGGTTCCGGAGCGATCACACAGCGGATCGCGCCGAGCCGAGCAACATCAATCGGCTTGTTGTCCATAGGGGTTCACCTCGTTTCAGCACAGCACTCACCCGGCCACTCATCCGGATGAGTTGGGGCGATCATCTTCACTCGCCGTCAGGAACGGGGTCAACCACTTATCCGGATGAGTGGGGTGGGGTAGGCGGCAGAGGGTCAACCACTTATCCTCATGAGTGCATGGCCTATACCACGCAACACTGACAACGACCACTGATATCGAATCTTTGTTCGACTACCTAGATGCCGACCCGAGAAGGACACAAGCCATGGCAGCCCGAGAGCACATCGAACGCGCCCCGTCCATGTACTTGCAGGTGGCTCAGCGCATGGCCACGGACATCAAGCGAGGCCGCTACCAGGCCGGCGATCTCCTGCCGTCCGAGTCGGAAATGGTGAAGATGTACGGCATCGGCAAGCACACGGCCCGTGCCGCCGTCGCCGAGCTGCGCCGCATGGGTCTGGTGGAATCCATGCAGGGCAAGGGCAGCAGGGTACTTCCCTCCGGGGGAGTTCTCCCCGCCACCCGCGTTGACCGGTCCATCCAGCGCAGTACGAAGGGCAGTTGGCACCTACCGGAGATGACCGAGGCAGAGCCGCCCGCCATCAGCAGGACCGCGCTGGACGGCCCCCCGGCACTGCTGTTGGACCAGCAGGACCAGGACGCCATCAACGTAGACCGACTGATCCATGATCCGGCCACCGGCGCACGCATGGCCCACCGCGTTCTGATCCCCATGGCCACCGCCGCCGAAGTGCCCACTCTGGCCGAGCAGCCAGACGCCGAGATCATCGACCTGTACCGGCAGCTTGCCGAAGCCGGACTCAGCCTGTCGTTCACCGAGCATGTCACCGCCCGCGCCCCCTATCCCGACGAGCGAACCGCACTCGGACTCAGCGACGCCAGCCCCCTCCTGATCACCTACCGCGTGACCACCGACGCCGACCAGGACCGCCCCTTGCTGTGCGAGGAGCTGAAGGCCCCCGCCGCCACGTGCCAGCTCACTTACCCCGTGACCCCGACGAAGCCAGCCGCCAAGCGCGCCGCCCGCCGACGATCCGAATCGGAGTAACTTCTCTTTACTTGCTCAAGGGCGCGCCTTCGGCGCGCCGGGCGGCTCTGGCCGCCTCGGCCGGGCGTGCGGCCTGCGGCCGGTCCCGTCCGGCCGGCCAGCCGCCCGACACCACCACCGCACCCGACCAAGCAGAGAAGCCCCCCGCAGAATCGTCGCGGGGGGCTCTGTCGTCTGCTCAGTCGGCCACCAGGGAGGCGAGCCGCACGGCCGCCATGCCCCACACTCCCCCACCACAGGCACCAACTCAGCACGGCGGACAGGTGGTTCATGAAGGGCGCCAACGCCGCTCACCGTGGCATCCAGCGCCGTTGATGAGGATCTTTGAAAATGGCTGTGGCGGATATTTCGTGATCAGTTCTGATCATCTGCGGGGCCAGGTGGTTGCCGCCGTACAACGAACTGTCCGTTTTGGTTGATGCCGGCCTGGAGTTCTGAGGTCTAGTGTGGCGCGTTGTGCCAGATGGCCTCGCCGTCCTTCGTGTAGAGGACCACATTCGCGTCGCCCTGCATGATCAGCCCCTTGACGTCATACCTTTGTTGCGGAGTGTTCTGCCACCGGGCCTCGCCGCCCCAGTAGATGGCGACTTTCCCATCTGTCTGGCACTTGAACTCGACACTGCCGTCCTCGCTAAAAAGAGAACTTCCTACCTGGAGCCACTCACCGTTACCCAGCGTGCTGCGGTTCCCCGAAGCAGCGTAGGCGCTGGCGCTCATGCTGATGACGGCCGCACCGGTCAAGGCGATCGCGGCAAGGATGCACTTGGCGTTGGTCATACCTGAAGAACGATCAGTCGTACAGATCGTTTC
>NZ_LGDV01000190.1 GCF_001280015.1 Streptomyces sp. MMG1121 | reverse complement strand
GGACGTGGCCCAACTGCTGCTGGACTCCGTGAAGACCCCCCTCGACCCGGCGGGCGAGACCGAGACCGACACCGCGCCGGAACCCGAACCGGTGAAGTAACACCCGCTCCGTGACCCACGACGCCCCCTGCCCCGCACAGGCAGGGGGCGTCGTCGTTCAGGAGCGGGCCGAGCCGTTCAGATACGCCAGCACCGCCAGCACCCGGCGGTTGGTCTCGTCGGAGGCGCTGATGCCGAGCTTGCCGAAGATGCTCGCCGAGTGCTTGCCGACCGCGCTCTCACTGACGAACAGCCGGGCGGCGACGGCCGCGTTGGAGTAGCCCTCGGCCATCAGCGCCAGCACCTCCCGCTCGCGCGGGGTGAGGGTGGCGAGCGGCTCGTCGCGGCGGCGGCCGCCCAGCAGCTTGGCCACGACCTCCGGGTCCATCGCGGTGCCGCCGTCCGCCACCCGTCGTACGGCTTCCACGAACTCGGCGGCGCCGAGCACCCGGTCCTTGAGCAGGTAGCCGACGCCCCCGGTGCCGTCGGCCAGCAGCTCGCGCGCGTAGAGCTGTTCGACATGCTGGGACAGCACCAGCACGGGCAGCCCGGGCCGTCTGCGCCGGGCCTCCAGCGCCGCCTGCAGCCCCTCGTCGGTGAAGGTGGGAGGCAGCCGTACGTCGACCACGGCGACGTCCGGCTCCTCCTCGGCCAGGGCCCGCCGCAGCTCCGGCCCGCTGGCCACGGCCGCGGCGACGGTGAAGCCGTGTGCCGTCAGGAGAGTGCAGAGCCCTTCCCGGAGGAGGAAGAGGTCTTCCGCGAGGACAACACGCAAGGCAGCTCCATCGTCACCAGGGTCGGCCCTCCGGCCGGGCTCTGGACGCCGAGCGTACCGTCGAAGGCCGACAGCCGGCGGCGGATGCCCCGCAGCCCGCTGCCGCCCGCCCCGAGCACGGGCCCGTCCTCCTCGCGGGCGCCTCCGCCCCCGTCGTCCCACACCGTGCAGCGCAGCAGTCCGCCGGTGTGTCTCAGGGCGACACGGGCGTGCGTCGCGTCCCCGTGCCGGGCGGCGTTGGTGAGCAGCTCGGCGACGGCGAAGTACAGCGCCGCCTCGATCGGCCCCTCCGGACGGCCCGTCAGCCCGTCGGCGTCGACCTCGGCCTCCAGCGGGGCGTCCAGGGCGAGGGCACGCAGCGCGTCGACCAGCCCGCGCTCGGCCAGCACCGGCGGGTGGATGCCACGCACCAGCGCGCGCAGCTCGATGAGGGCGCGCGCCGAGTTCTCGCGCGTCTGCCGCACCAGTTCGCGCGCCCGCTCCAGGTCCGTCTCCATCAGCGTCTCCAGCGCGCCGAGGGCGAGGCCCATCGCGACCAGCCGGGCCTGCGCGCCGTCGTGCAGGTCGCGTTCGATGCGGCGCAGTTCCGCCTCGCGGCTGTCCACGGCGGCGAGCCGGGTCTCGGTCAGCTCCTCGACCCGCTCGGCCAGCCGGCGCCGTTCCACCTCGGCGGCGACGGAGGGAGCCGGGCCGAGCAGCCGCGGCAGCCAGCGGGCGGCGTGCAGCCGGGAGGCCGGACCGGCCAGCAGCAGGGCGGCGTAGTAGAGGAGGAGGCCGGCGGGCAGCGCCATGACCGGCGAGTCCCACACCGCGCCGTAGAACAGGCTGTGGTCGCCGCCGAGGAGCGCGGCGCTGCCCGGGGCGAGCAGGCCGAACAGGCCGTACCACGCCATCGCGCTGGGGACGAGCAGCAGGACCAGTGCGACCAGCGGTTCCAGTGCGAGGAAGAGCAGGTCGCGGCGGGTGGCCGGGTCCTCGCCCGGCGAACGGTCCCGGAGATAGGGGCTGGGGACGGCCGTACCGCCCCAACGTCCGGGCAGCTTGCGGTAGACGCCGGTCAGCTGGCGCGACGCGCGCAGCCGGCCGCGGTCCGGGTCGCCCTGCGTGAAGAGGCCGGCCGGCGCGCAGACGAGCACCATCGCCAGGGCCGCCAGGCTGCACCAGCCGATCGTCCAGCAGTAGCCGAGCGCCCGGTGGCGCCGCCCGAGGCGGCGCAGGGCGGTACCGACGACGCGTCCGCCGGTCGTGGTCATGTGCCTTACCTCCTGGAGGGGCTCGCACCGGCCCCCAGTGTGGCGCGGCCCGCGGCCGGGCGGTGTGGGGCCAGACCCCACCGGGGGGTGGGTCTGGCCCCACCCCCGCTCGGCGGCTGGACGCAATGTCCGCCGCCCTGCGGCTCCGTAGCGTCGAAGACATCGGGAACGGACACGGACCGAGGGGGACCACGGTGATGAGGATGACGAAGGCGACGGACACGGCCGGGACGAACGCCGGCGCGGACCGGCGGACGAAGGTGACGGCGGCGAACGGCCCGCTGGTGCAGGGCGTGGTGCTGAACGTCGCCGCGCCGCTGGCCGTGTTCTACGGCCTGCGGGCGGCCGGGGCCGGCCTGTGGTGGGCGGTGCTGGCGAGCGCCCTGCCGCCGACGCTGGAGGCGCTGCTGACGGTGGTGCGGGAGCGGCGCGTCGGGATGCTGGGCATCCTGGTGCTCAGCATGGTGGCCCTGGGCGCGGCGCTGTCGGTGGTGACGGGGAGCCCGCGGTTCATGTTCGCCAAGGACGGCTGGATGACGGGGATCGTCGGGCTGGTGTTCCTGTGCACGCTGCGCGGACGGCCGGTCATCCACCGGATCCTGTCGTCGGTGACGCGGGGCGACAAGCGCGCGCAGATCGAACGCGACTGGGAGACGTCGCCGACCTTCCGCCACCTGATGCGGCTGCTGACGGCGGTCTGGGGCGTGGGGCTGCTGCTGGACTCGGTGGTCCGGGTGGTGATCGCGTACACGCTGCCCGTCGACTCCGTGATGCTGGTGACGACGCTCCAGTACGTGGCGCTGTTCGTGTCCCTGGAGGTCTTCAGCCGGCGCTACGGGCGCACACCGGCCCGTGTCGCCGCCATCCGCAGCGAGGCCGCGGCCGCGGCGTGAGCGGCACCCGGACCGCGTCGGAACCACGAAGGAGCAGGGACATGGCGCAAGTGGCAGTGGTCACGGGGGCGGCGAGCGGGATCGGCGCGGCGGTCGCCCGGCACTACGGCGGGCTCGGGGCGCGCGTGGTGGTGGCGGACATCGACGAGGCGGACGGCACGGCCGTGGCACGGGAGGTCGACGGGCTGTTCGTCCGTACCGACACCACCCGGGAAGAGGACAACCAGGCGCTGATCGCCGCCGCCCTGGCGGCCTACGGCGGGCTGGACCTGGTGCACCTGAACGCCGGGATCGGCGACGGCGGCGGCTTCGGTGAGGACGACTACGACGCGGAGCGCCAGCACCGGGTACTGGCGGTCAACCTGCACGGCGTGATGTACGGACTGCACGCGGCGCTGCCCGCACTGGCCGCGCACGGCGGGGGCTCGCTGCTGGTGACCTCCAGCATGGCCGGGGTCGGTGCGGCCGTCTTCGACCCGGTGTACACGGCGACCAAGCACGCGGTGATCGGCCTGGTCCGCTCGCTGGCCCCGACGTGGCAGGAGAAGGGGGTGCGGATCAACGCGATCTGCCCGGGTTTCGTCCGCACGCCGATCCTGCCGCCGGAAGCCGTCGACCACATCGTCGGCCAGGGCTTCGCGGTGGCCGAGCCCGCCGAGATCGCGGCGTCGGTGGCCGGGATCGCGGCGGGCGAGGAGACGGGACGGGCGTATGTGCTGCAGGCGGGCCGCGCCCCGGAGCTGGTGAGCTTCCCGAAGCTGGACCTGGTGCGTGCCGACGCCTGAGCCCGGACCGCCGGTCAGGCCCCCTTGGGGCCCGCCTGCTGCACCACCTCGAAGGACCACAGGGTGGAGCCGGAAGCGGCCGGGCGGGGCCGCTCGGCGCCCTCCCCGCCCCCCTGGTGCGCGGCCTTCATCGGCCCCTCCATCCAGGCCTGGAAGGACTCCTCGTCACGCCAGCGCGTGTAGACGAGGTAGGTGTCGGTGCCCTCGACGGGCCGCAGCAGCTCGAACCACTCGAAGCCGTCGGAGTTCTCCACCGCGTGGGCGCGCGAGGCGAACCGCTTCTCCAGCACCTCCCGCTGCTCGGCGGGCACGGTCAGTACGTTGATCTTTACCACACTAGGCACATGACACCTCTCAGGAAGCACAGGCTGGGCACCGCACCTAGCCTTGATCACGTGCGTGCAGTCTCCTATATCCGCCGGTCAAAACGACGTGAGGACGACTCCCAGGCGTCGCCTCCGGCGCAGCGCGAACGATGCGTCTCGCAGATCGCCAAGCGGCTCGACGAGGACAGCGTGCCCACGGAGGCGGAGTCACTGGGGGAGTCGGAGTCCATGGCGCGATTGGCTGCCCGCGAGGAGCGGACGGTCGAACGGTGGCGCAACTGGAGGCGACCGGCGACCGAACCATCCAGATCCCCAACGAGTGGACGAGCGTGAACGGAGATCCCCTCGGGGAGGTTCGACGTGGGCGGCGTGGGACTCGGAGAAGAAGCGGGAGTTCCTGGCGCTGTTCATCGACTCCGTGAGGATCGCGAAGTCCGTCGGCAGGGGCCGGAACTACCGGCCCGTTGCCGGGGACACCCGGTGGCGGACCGTTCGGCGCTTCCGCGCCTCGTCGCCTTGTTGCCCGTCGCTTTCTCGCAGCTCTGCCCGTGCACCACGCACCCCCTACCAGGGTGGCCGCAGGAGTCGCGAGGCAACGCGCGGTGACCGCACCGCCCATGAGTAACCGCCCCTTGACCGGGGGCGCCGAAGGGGGTTGTAAGCGCGCGGTCCCCACCGTGCCGAACTGTCAGCGCGTCACTCCGGCCGCACGTACTCGGCCTGCATGCCTTTCTGACCCCGCGCGGCGACGAAGGACACGCGTTGCCCCTCCTTCAGGGATTTGAACCCGTCCGACTCGATTGCCCTGAAATGCACGAAGAGATCGTCACCTCCGGCATCCGGGGCGATGAACCCGAATCCCTTTTCGTCGTTGAAGAACTTCACCGTACCGCTCTGCCGGTCGGTCATGGGCACTCCCTAAAACAAGCGTGGGCCGTGGTGCCCCCGGCCGTCACAGACGCGGTCGCACCACCAAGACGATACGTAATCATGTAATCACAGTACGTAGCAGTGCGCAGGTCCTGTTCAGCGACAGGAACAGCAACAAGCCCGCCCAGCCCGACCGGCAAGAGACGCGCCCCTTGAAGAGGGCGAGGCTCCGCCGGCGAGCGCAGGAGCGGGGCTCGGGCTCGTGCGACTGGCGCTTGGGCGACTTCCCCGCGGACGGGGTGGACGTGGACCACGTGCGGCCCCTCGCGTTGGGAGGGACCGACACGGACGGGAGTCAGGGCGGAAGCCGCCCTGGACACCTGTCACTCTTCCGGCTCGACGCGGACGGTCGTCACGTCACCGCAGTTCCAGGCCCCGATCCACGGAAGGGCTCCACCGTAGGCGCATGCCTTGACGTGGAGCTCTCGGTCAGTACCCACTGAGCCCTTCCCGGTGACGGTGATTACGTGGCTGTTCGGGTTGGAATTGCAGTCGAATTTCAGGCTGGTCCAATTCTCTCCGCCCCACGGGGACGGATTGTCGTCGAGCTCCTTGATGCTGCCATAGTCCAGCGCCATCTCCTGGGCAGGGCCGCTACGGTTGTTGCATTCACCGAGGAGGGTTCCCGTGAAGGTGTAGCGCCACTTTCCTTCACTCTTGACGGTCACGTACGCCACATGGCTGCGCAGGTCGCGAGGCCGAACCGCTTGCGGAGCTTCGCGCACTGACGGGCGGTCGGAGAACTCGAATGCGCGGGTCGCTGCATTTTGCCCCCCAAGGGGTCAACTTTTCCGAGGCGATACTTGACCGACCCCAGACTTTCGACTGCCAATCTACTCATGCGCCGCGCGTCACGAAATAGCACTTCACTCGCGTGAGTGAAACCGAACACGCCAGCCTCAAAGCACTTTTGGCCATGCGCTCATTACTGCCCGGTTTCTCGGGATTGTTCGCGCCGATGGCACATTCCCCCGCCCCTTGGAGGTGGTCCCCACCCATGCCGCGGAGACCCCGCCCTCCTTGCTCCGTCCCCGGGTGCCCCGAGCTGACAGCACGCGGCGGGCGCTGAGCCAAACATGAGCCCGGGGCGAACACACAGGCGGGGCGCTTCCGCAGTCGGTCGGCGGTCAGTCGAGCGAATGACAGGGCGGACATCACGAGTGAGCGGGCAGCAGCTCCCCGCGCCGATACCTGGGACAGCCGGTCAAAGGCCCTTGCGTACAGTTCGACTTGACCCGGATGCGTCAGCGTGGACGCGGCGTCCAGGGTGTCCGCGTGCGCCCTCGCGTCGTCGAAGATGGTGAAGGTCGGCATGGGCCAGATGGTTCGCTGCGACGAGAACGGAACGATGCCGACGGCCACGTTCTGGAGGTCCATGACCCCAGGAGTGACCGAGTTGTGCCGCCGTCGTCTCGACGGTGCTCAGCCGGTAGCGGAGGACCGATTCCTCCAGGAGGAACGAGAACCGGTGCGCCGCATTGTTTCAGTACCGCGTTCCGTCTCATGCGGACCACGTCGCAGACGTGGACGCCTGGGGCGGGCCACATGGAAAACCCTGAGAGAGCCCTGGCCGGGACCCTGACGGCCCCTTAGGGGATGTCACAGGTCGGCCGCAAAGCCGGGCCCGGAAGCCCGGGCCCGGCACGCGGCTCTCCGGGACCAGGTACGTTCGATGACGTGGCTGGATTCAGGATCGGACGCGGGGGCCGGGACAACCGCACCCCCCAAGGACAGCAGGCACCGCAGGGACCGCCGCAGGGCCGGCCGGGACCGCGGTACGGGCAGCCCGCGGGGCCCTCGCACGGGCAGCCGCCGGGGCCGTCGTACGGCTACCCGTCGGCACCGCAGCCGCCCTACCCGCAGCAGTCGTACGCCCGGCCGGGACAGTCGTACGGCTACCCGGGTCCGGGCGAGGACGGCCCGGAGTACTTCGGCGACGGGGGCTACGCGGGCGGCGGCCCGGACCCGTACGCGGCCAACAACCCGGGCAGTACCCAGGCGTTCTCGATCGACGAGGCCGCCGGCTACACCCAGGGCTCGACCTACCAGGCCGGCTCGACCGCCGCGCCCGCGGCCCCGCTCGGCCCGCCGCTGCACTGGAAGGAACTGCTGAAGGGGATCGTCCTCGCCCCCGACCAGACCTTCCTGCGCATGCGGGACTACACGATGTGGGCCCCGGCGCTCATCACCACGTTCCTCTACGGCCTGCTCGCCGTCTTCGGCTTCGACGCCGCCCGCAAGGACGCGATCGACTCCCCGTTCTCCACCACGGTGCCGATCGTGCTGATCACGGCGGTCGTGATGGTGCTGGGACTGTTCGTCCTGAGCGTGGTCACCCACACGCTGGCCCGCCAGCTCGGCGGCGACGGCGCCTGGCAGCCGACGGTCGGCCTGTCCATGCTGATCACGGCCCTCACGGACGCGCCCCGCCTGATCGTCGCCATGTTCTTCGGCGGCGACGCCGGCTTCGTCCAGCTGCTCGGCTGGGCCACCTGGATCGGCGCCGGCGCCCTGCTGACCCTGATGGTCTCCCGCTCCCACGACCTGCCCTGGCCGAAGGCGCTGGGCGCGTCGGCGATCCAGTTGGTCGCGCTGCTGTCGATAGTGAAGCTGGGTACGTTCTAGGTCCCGGGGTTCCCCGGGTTCCCCGGATTTCCCGGATTCCCGGGACGGGCACGGGAAAGGGCCCCCGGCACTGCTGCCGGGGGCCCTTCGCGTGTCCGGGGTTCTCAGGCGTCGAGAACCTGCCCGGCCCGCTTCACGACGGGCGGCTCGACGCTCCACGGGAAGTTGATCCACTCGTCCGTCCGCTTCCAGACGTACTCGCACTTCACGAGGGAGTGGGACTTCTCATAGATCACCGCGGAGCGCACCTCGGCGACGGTGTCGAGGCAGAAGTCGTGCACGAGCTTCAGGGTCTTGCCGGTGTCCGCGACATCGTCGGCGATCAGCACCTTCTTGTCGGTGAAGTCGATCGCGTTCGGGACGGGGGCCAGCATCACCGGCATCTCGAGCGTCTCACCCACTCCCGTGTAGAACTCGACGTTCACGAGATGGATGTTCTTGCAGTCCAGGGCGTACGCGAGCCCACCCGCGACGAACACCCCACCCCGGGCGATGCTGAGCACGATGTCGGGCTCGTACCCGTCGTCGGCGATGGTCTGCGCCAGCTCACGGACGGCGAGGCCGAACCGCTCGTACGTCAGATTCTCCCGTACATCACTCATGCTGCCTGTGCCCTCACACCTGGGTCCGATGGAAATTGACGTAGGACCGCGAGGCGGTCGGCCCGCGCTGTCCCTGGTACCGCGAGCCGTAGCGCTCACTGCCGTACGGGAACTCGGCGGGCGAGCTCAGCCGGAACATGCACAGCTGGCCGATCTTCATTCCGGGCCAGAGCTTGATGGGCAGCGTGGCGAGGTTGGACAGCTCGAGGGTGACGTGCCCGCTGAAACCGGGGTCGATGAACCCGGCGGTGGAGTGGGTGACGAGCCCGAGCCGCCCGAGCGAGGACTTCCCCTCGAGTCGCGAGGCAAGATCATCGGGCAGGGAGATCACCTCGTACGTGGAGGCGAGCACGAACTCCCCGGGATGGAGGATGAACGGCTCGTCGCCCTCCGGCTCGACCAACCGGGTCAGATCGCGCTGCTCGACCGCGGGGTCGATGTGCGGGTACCGGTGGTTCTCGAACACCCGGAAGTACCGGTCCAGCCGTACGTCGATGCTCGACGGCTGCACCATGGTTTCGTCGTAGGGATCGATCCGTACCCGCCCGGCGTCGATCTCGGCCCGGATGTCCTTGTCTGAGAGAAGCACGTAGCGAGGATACGCAAGGCGCGCGGAGCCGTGACAATCGTGACGACTCCGCGCGCCCGGGTAACCCTCAGTGCCGAAGCCGCTACCGCTTACGCACTGCTCCTACTACCCCTACTGCTTCGGCCGGCTTACCGCTCTACCGCTTCTCCAGGGCGACCGGCACCACACTGCGGAGCCGAGCACACCGGGGACACCTCACGAGCCGGCCGGGGCCGAGCCGCTCGGCCTTCTGCATCGGGAACGAAGCGGCGCTGAAGACGTGCCCGTCCGCACAGCGGACAACGGTGCGTTCCATCAAGTCCCTTAAGTCCCTTCCCCAAGAGCCTCATCGGGCTTCCCGCCCTGACGACAAAAGCCACATTACGGGATCAAAGAGACGACTCTCCAGGCGGCACTCCGGCCCTGCCCGCACCCTCCCCCGGGCCTCCACGGTACGCCCCAACTCCGGCCGCCCGCAGCCGGATCCCACCCCTGAAACAGCCTCAGACCCCCGGGCCTCGGCACCAGGGGTCTGCGATGATGTACAGTGAGCAACGTCCGGACCCCGACTCCTCGGAGTCGACCCGTCCGTACTTACGCGGGTGTAGTTTAATGGTAGAACATCAGCTTCCCAAGCTGAGAGCGCGAGTTCGATTCTCGTCACCCGCTCCATGCGAAACCCCCAGGTCAGTGGCCTGGGGGTTGTTTGTTGTCTAGTCCAATCCGGGGTAGGCGCCCCTCTGCATGTCCTAGGTTCAGTCATGTGGGCCGCCCGAGGGGTGCTCCGGTGTCACTCCAAGCCGCTCAAGGACGACCATCAGACGCAAGGGCCTACCCCCTGCTGAGCAGGGAAGCACGGGTCACCAAGATCCCCGGCAAGACCCGGGACAAGAAGAAGCAACCCCTGATGATCAGGCCCCCTGCCCGCGAGGACCCGCGGGTAGGGGGCCTGTCGCCGTGGACGCCGATCGGCGGTCAGGCTGCCGGTATCGGCGATCCCGCGATGAGGAAGTCCCGCGATTCTGACGATCAGAAGGAGACGGTGATGCCGACCTGGTGGTACTGGCTGACGGTGTCCAGGACCCCGTCCTTGACCGCGCCGAACTGAGCCACGAGGTCCGAGCTGCTGATCGCCGTGGGGCCGGCGGCGATGCCGACCTGCGGGCTCAGACCGCCGGAAACGGTGTCGAGTTCGGCGTCAGAGATTTCAAGGGTCTGAACCTGGGGAGCGGAGTTCATGATGAAACTGCCCTTCGTATGGATGTTCCACAAGGGGGAGCGGCCAAGCTGGGGATAGCCGGTGGGCCGCGACCTCAGGCCCGCGCCATCCGTTTCCGGACGCCTTGGCGCGATCCCGGCGGTGCGCAGGATCAAATCACGGAGCGTGCCCGGCATCCAGTCGCTCACTGCTCCCAGCGGGGCAGTTGAAGCAGTCGACTACTCATCCATGCGCGCATGCACACGAATTGAGGGCAGCTTCTCTACATGGAGCCCCGCATAGGAAACCGACAGCTATTGCCACGGCAGTTCCGACCAGGACAACTCCGCACCAATCGAATGCACCCGTGCCGCAGTTGCGCATTCGCTGTGGAGATTCGGCCACGTATGCATCCGTGCGCCCTTCAGTACCTTGTTCACCGCGTTCCGCGGCCCGTGCACCGCCAGCCCCATCAGGTCCAGCTTCTCCGTCGGCACGGCCCGGACGGCGGCACGGTTGGCGCTGTCGTTTCCGGTCGCGAAGAGATCGGAGGTGAAGACGGTACGGGACAGGACAGGACAGGGCAGGGCAGGGCAGGGCAGGGCAGGGCTACGGATCAGATGCTGCTCCCCCGCAAACGCCTCCAGGAGGCGGCAGCGGTGGTGAGTGTCCAACTGCCTGACAACGCGACGAGGTTGCGTCCTGAGAAGTGGTGCACGGGCTCCCACCTGATCCGGGGGTTTACTCCGGCGTCGGGATGATGCCCGCATGGACGAACGGCCACCGGCTGGTCCATATCGCCCGCGCGAGTGGGACACGAGGGCCGGCACGTCGAACTGGCCATCCCCACGCTCCGGTCCGGCAGCTACTTCCCGCACTGGCTCCTGGAACGTCGGCGGCGGGCCGAGCAGGCTCTCATCAGCGTGGTCGCCACCGCCTACCTGTTGGGTCCGTCCACCCGCCATGTCGAGAAGCTCGCCGAGAGCCTCGGCGTCACCAGCTGCCGAAGTCCCAGGTCAGCGTGATGGCCAGGCACCTGGACGAGCAGGTCGCCGCCCTCCGTTACCGGCCCCTGGACGCCGGGTCATCTGCGTTCGTCTGGGGCGACGCGCTCACGCAGAAGGGCCGCGGGGGCGGGCGTGTCATCAACGTCCATGCCCTCATAGCGGTCGGCGTCAATGCCGACGGCCACCGCGAGATCCTCGGCATCGACAGCGTGTAGCCGATCACCTCGTCCAATTCGACGGCTCCCAGAAGTCCCCCCGTCCTCCGCCGCCTGGCGGTACGCAGGAGGCGTCAGCGGCCTCAACGTCTTTGTGCAGTGATCGCCCAGCGCCGCGGCGTTGCCAATCAACTCGACCTGCGTCGGCGACACTCGAGGTTTCGCGTCGAGTACGCCGGACCCGCCTTGCGCAGGTACGGTTCCGGCTCCTGCCGCCATCCGGGGGGCGGGCCCGACCAGGCTCACGTCGCGCGGAGCTGCCTGGTGCTTCCCGGGAAAGGACCACGAAATCGTCCCCGGCCTCGACGACCTCGCCTCGGTGAGGGGCGGTTCGAGCGTGGGGCGGGAGCAGGTCCGGACCGGTCGCGCCTAGCCCGCGAGCAGCACCTTGAGCGTCGACTCCAGATGGTGGTCGATGGCGGCACACGCGGCCTGCGCGTCACCGGCCGCCAGAGCGTCCAGGATGGCCTCGTGCTCCTCCAGCACCGCTTCCTGACGTCCCTGCTGGTTGAAGAGAGCGACCACTCCGGCACGGACCTGACGGCTGCGCAGGCCGTCGTAGTGGCGGTCGAGCAGGGCGTTGCCGACGGCGGACACCAGGGCCGAATGGAAGCAGTGGTCCACGGCGATGAACTCCCGCGCCTGGTCGGCGCCGGTGAGCTCGCGCTGCCGTTCCAGCAGGGATCGCAGCCCCGCCACCACCGGCGCTGCTCCCCCGGAGACGAGCTGCTGGGCGGCGTATCGCTCGACGATGCCCCGCAGCTCCATGAGCTCGCGGATCTCCCGGCCCGTCAGCGGGGACACCCGGGCGCCCCGCTTGGGCACCAGTTCGACCAGGTCCTCGGCCGAGAGCTGCAGCAACGCTTCCCTGACGGGCGTGCGTGAGACGCCGATACGGTCCGCGAGCTCCTGCTCCGACAGGAAGGTGCCCTGCATCTCGGGATCCGTCAGCACCGTGTCCTTGAGATACGCGTACGCCTTCTCCCGACCGGACGTCACGGCAGCCCCCAGCTCTCGCATACAGCTTGTATACGGACACTACCACGCACCCTCAGGGGGCCTTCGACGACGGCGCGTCCGCGGAGCGGCCTGCCACGGTCATCAGCGGTGCCCTGCCCCGTCAGTTCGCGTTCCCGCCGTGGCCAGGTCGCCATCCGGGAGCGCCGAAGCGCCCGGCGTCGTGAACGCAGACGAACAGCACGGACGAACGCTCGGCAGGGGTGTTCATGGCGGGTGTCTTTCCTGGGAGCGGGCTGGTCAGGAGAGTGCGGGGGCGGCCGGTTCGGGTTCGCCCTGAAGCGGTGCGGTGCCGGTGCGTTCGGGTGCCGGGCGTCCGGACAGCGCGAACACCGACTACGCCGACTTCGCCGTCACCGAGCCACCTCCGCTCAAGCTCGTACTCATCGAGGGCGGGCCCGGCGAGGAGACCCGCCTGGACCGCCTCGGCGTGGAGGTCGAGTCCACCGACCAGGTCAACGCCGCCACCACCCGCCTCAAGGACGCCGGCCCGGCCACCTTCGAGGAGAACGACACCTCATGCCCCGGCAAGGAGCCCTGGGAGGTCTACGTGGTCAAGGCCGACGCCGGCACCCTCTGAGAGCCGGGCCGGCTGCCTGTGGACTCCTCCTCGTGGCGCGCACTCCCGCCCTTGCGGTACCGCCCATGCCAACCCCTGTGGCGCTTCCCACGCCCGACGCGAGCCATGTCGTCCAGCCCGGCCGCATCGCGCTGGGTGCGACACGCTTACGCCGCACCCGCCGCACCCGCCGCACCCGTGTCGCCGAGGAGTCTGCCCACGAGGAGTTCCGCGTAGCCGGAGGCCGGCGGGTCGATGCCGAAGATCGCCCGCAGGTAGAGAGGTGCGATGAGCTGGTCGAGGATCTCCTCCAGGGGCGGCGGGGTCTCGCCACGGGCTGCGGCCCGCTCGCGGATGCGCTCGATGGAGTGGATCCGGCGCTGGAAGTGCTGTGCGCGTTCCGCCTGCGTGTGGGCGCTGCTCGGCATGGACAGGGCAACGGCTCGTACGAGGAGCCGGCCTTCGGGTGTGCGGATGCTCGCCACCCCCGCTTCCACCCAGGCGGTGAGGTCCCCGCGCAGGGTGCCGGTGTCCTTCAGCGGCCAGTCCCGTTCGAGGCGGGTGGTGACCACGTCGACCAGGAGAGCCTCACGACCGCCCCAGCGCCGGTAGATGCTGGTGTGGTTGACCCCGGCGCGTTGCGCGATCGCGGGGATGGTGAGGTCCGCGCCCTCGGAGTCGGACAGCAGGTCGATGACCGCCTGATGGACGGCCGAGCGGACCTGCTCGGAACTCTTGCGGATGCGAGCGGTCGGTTGTTTCGGAGCCACCCCCCCATCGTAAGCACAGATGTTTGCTTCGCGACGCTCATGGATCTACAGTGGTCCTCGTAAGCACAGATCTGTGCTTATGGAGGGGAGGAGAGTGCCGTGAAGCAGCTGCTGTTTCCGAACAACACCCGGTTCTGGTACGAGACCCTGCGCCCGACGAGCCAGATCGCTTACGACGGCGCCGACTTCGGCGAGGTCGTCTCCACCAGCGAGCGCATCGCCGAGGGCGTCATCGAACCGGTCGAGATCCCCTACGAGGACACCACCCTGCCCGGCCACCTCTACCCGGCGGACACCACAGGAGCGCCGCGGCCGACCCTGACCATGCACAACGGCTTCGACGGCACCGCGGACGAGTTCTTCAAGGGCCGGCCCGAGCAGCTCCACGACCACCTGCCCTGTACCAAGACCCTGATGGTGGGCACCGCCGAAGAAGGCGCCGGCGCCCACTGCCACCCAGGCACCATGCGCCTGTCCCAAGCCCGCGTCTACAACTGGCCCGACGACACCGTCGCCGGCGCCGGCACCTGAGGCCCCGGCCCACCAGGCACCGCCGCGAATCCCTCTCTTCTGAATCCACTTGGAGGACCTCCCATGACCCGCACCGGCATCAAGGCCGCTCTCACCGACCTGCTCCTCAACGAGGACATCACCCTGACCGAGGCCGCCGACCGCCACTTCACCCCCGACTACCGCCAGCGCACCGACGGCGAATGGGCCGACCGGGCCGAGTTCCTCGACCACATCGCCCACCTGCGCACGCTCGTCGCCGACGGCGAGATCGAGGTGCACGAGGAGCTCTACGACGGTGCAAAGTACGCCGACCGGCACACCTGCCACATCACGAAGAAGGACGGCTCGACCGTGAGCATGGAGGTCTACGTGTTCGCCGACCTCTCCCCCGAGGGCCTCTTCCAGCGCATCGAGGAGACCACCCTGATGCTCAAGGGCTCCGACGCCGACCGCAACCTCGGCAGCGCCCGCTGACCACCCCCACGCCGCGAGGACACCGCGCACCCCGGCAGCCGGCCGGCATCTTCCGGCCGGCCGGCGAGCCGGGGCCGGACCCGTTTGGGGCCGGCCCCGGCGGCACGCGAAACGGGCCACCCAACCGGACACACACCCGGCCGTCCTGTCCGAGCCGTGCATACCGAAGCTGCGAGAGGTTCAGCCGTCGCACCACCGGTTCTCCGGTGCCGCTCGTCCTCCGTGTCGCCGGCGTAGTAGCGGTAGAGCTGTCCAGCCGGAGTCCGCGGCCCAGGAGCGGCATTTTGTGATCTTCCGGATCCGGGACGGGACGGGCGTCCCTGTGCAGTCCCGACGCCTGCTCACAGCCGGCCTACGCGTCGGCCGCCCCGAGGAAAAAGGCTTCGCTGCGATGCAAACCGGCGCCGAGCCCGTGCGTAGAGGAGTCGACAACCACACCTCCAGGGGGATCCGCATGCACTCGAACCGTTCGGCCGGTCGGACCGCCGGCCGTATCGGGGCCGCTGCCGCGGCTTGTGTCGCTCTGCTCCCGGCCGTCGGCTGCTCGGCGAACGCGGGTACCGGCGTCCGGGTGGCTGCCTACGCACCGGATGCCCAGGCGGTCGCCGCGGTCGCCGCGGTCGCCGCGGTCGCCGCGGTCGCCGCGGTCGCCGCGGTCGCCGCGGTCGCCGCGGTCGCCGCGAAGAACGTGGTCGGGGACAAGAGCGGTACGGGCAAGGCGTCCGACACCCGCCCGGCTCCGTCCGTGCCGGAGCCCGCCGTATTCGCGCGGGCGCAGGTGCACCTGACCGACGGGGACACGGTGGGTGTGGGCATGCCGGTATCCGCCTGGAACTGGGTGCAGGACCAGAACCTCCTGGCCGGGCAGCGTGTGGACTTCCGCCCCAGCACCGCCTATTGGAAGCCGGGCACCGAGAGCACTCTCAGCCGCGGCTCGCACGGCGTGAGCCGCGGCACCACCGGCCGGTCGCAAGTCGCCACTGTCGACACGAGGACGGACATGATGACCTGGGCCTTTGTCCGTGGGTGTGGGACGCTGAGGCAATGGGTGGAGAGCATCGACTGCTGGTCGTCCGGGCGGTGGCCGGCGGCGGAAGCGACGTCCTCCGGACCGTTCGACGTTTCCGGGACGTCTCGCCGCTCCCGTGGGCGAACGGGGCTGGTGAGACTTCGGAGTTCGTGTCCTTTCCGGCGAGTGTGCGATTGGACCCCGAGGGCGCGCCGTGGCGGCTGAGCGTCGCACGGCTCACCGCTGTCGGCCCGTTCTCGCCCCTTCCCGATGTGCGCAGGGAGTTCTCGCCCCTCGGAGGCGACGTCTCCTTGCGCGTCGACGGTGTGCTGCATGAGGTGAGGGAACGGGAGGTCCTGTCGTTTTCCGGTGCGAGTGCGACGGAACTCGTACGGCTGGAACGACCGTGTTGGGCCGTGAACCTGATGCAGCGGACGGGACGGGCCGGGGACGACGTGCACCTGGTGAGCGCTGCGTCGCCTCCGGTGGCAACCCGAGTCGTCGTCGCGGTGGCAGCAGAGGCGGAACCCCCGGACGTGGAAGCCCTCGATCTGCTGGGGCCCGGTTCCGCGCACGCGGTTCTTGCGGGATGACCGGGCCGGGCAGGTCAGGACGTCGTGCCCATGAGGGCTCCGCCGCTTCCCGAGCGGGGAGCGCGCGTTCGGTTCCCGTCCCCCGCTCCAGAGAGAAGAACAAGGTCAGTGGCCGGGGCGGCTACCAGGCGAGGGCGTCCTTCGCGTTGTCCTGCCAGTAGGTGACGGTGGCAGCGCTGTTGAAGAAGACACCGTCCTTCGGGAGCTTCAGGGTCTTTTCCTTGTTGATCGCGTGGCCGTTCCTGTCGGCGAAGACCACGCCCAGGGTCTTCTCCTTGGCCCCGCCTTCGCCGTCGGGGGTGGACGTCGTGATGCCCGCGTACGCGGACTGGCCGGGCTCCAGCGTCACCACGGCCTGCGGCGTGGTCTCCTCGGCCCACGACACCGGGGCCTGGGCGTCGGCGCCGGCCCTCAGGTAGGGGGCGATGTAGGCGTAGCAGGGCTTGGTGCCGGTGTTGGTGGCCTTGAGCAGCAGGTGGTTGATCGGGCGGGACACCTCGGTGACGGTCAGCTTGGTGTTCGCCGTGGTGCAGGTGACGACCGAGGGGGCCCCCGCGGTGGCGGCGGAGGCGGTCTGCACGGTGGCCTGGAAGCCGACGAGCGCGAGGGCGGCGACGACCATGGAGGAGGCGGTCGCGCGGGAGACGAACCGAGTGGCGATACGCATGAGTGGACTGCTTTCTCTGAACACCAGGAAGGGGGTCTACGACTTGTGGGCTGTGCCGGTCGGGCTTCTCTTGGCCCTGCCGCGTGCGGTGTGCGGCAGGGCCGCAAGCGCGGGCCGTGAACGCGGAGTTGAACGGGTCCGATCACCGTGTCCGGCGAGGTGCCGCGTTCGGATGCCCCAAGCCTGTGCCCCGAGGCGTCCCGCCCGCCATTCCCCTCGGGAGTTTCGGAATGCTGGAACGCCCGCACTGGCTCTGACCTGCAAAGAAGTGGCCTTCCTGGGACGCCGATTGGAATGGAGGACCGCGGGTGACGGTTGCCGAGACCGTCGGCTCCGGCGAAACGCGCAGGCCTGAACGCCTCGCCGCACCTCGACATCGGCTCGACATCGACACCGACATCGGCACCACGGCACAGGGACACGGTGCGCGCGAGGAGCGGCTCCGTTTCCGGGGCGGCAGGCCCTACTCTGATCCCCGTGAGGCAGGCAGGCGCTGGGAAGGATGATCGGCGATGACGCCCCTGAGCACCGGGGACCCGGAGTCCATAGGCGGGTACACCCTCCTCGGTCGGCTCGGGGCGGGCGGCATGGGAGTCGTCTATCTGGGAGTCTCCGCCTCGGGACGGCAGGTCGCGGTCAAGCTCGTACACGGCCCGTACGCCCAGGAAGAGGAGTTCCGGACGCGCTTCCGACAGGAGATCGGGGCAGCGCGCAGAGTGAGCGGCGCCTTCACCGCGCCTGTCGTGGACGCCGACCCGGACGCCGACCGGCCGTGGATGGCGACGCTCTACGTGCCGGGGATCAACCTTGCCGAGGTCGTGGAGAAGGACGGCCCGCTGGGCCAGCGGGAACTGCGCGCGCTGGGCCTGGGGCTCACCGAGGCGCTGCGCGACATCCACCGGGCGGGCCTGGTGCACCGGGACCTCAAACCGCGCAACGTCCTGATGACCGACGACGGGCCGCGCGTCATCGACTTCGGCATATCGCACGCTCCTGACAACCAGCGCCTCACCACGACCGGGCGGATGATCGGCACCCCGCCCTTCATGTCGCCGGAACAACTGGCCTCTCCCCGAGACGTCACCCCGGCCTCGGACGTGTTCTCGCTGGGGTCGCTGCTGGTGTTCGCGGCCGTCGGCACGGGACCGTTCGACGCCGACAGCCCGTACATAACCGGCTATCAGGTGGTGTACGGGAGACCGGACCTCAGCGGGGTGCCCGCAGCGCTCCTGGGCATTGTCGAGCGCTGCCTGGACAAGGACCCGGCCGCACGGCCGGAACTGACGGACATACACCGCATGCTCCAGGCGCTGCCGGAATCCGACGCCACCGGGCCCCCGAAGACCCAGTCCGCGAAGCCCCGGTTCCGCCCCGCGCCCCGGAGCGCGACCACCGCCTCCACCGGCACCGGCAAGCGACGTCGAACCCGGATGCTGCTCATCGGCCTCGGTGCGGCGCTGGCCGTCACGGGGCTGGGTATCGGGGTGGGTGTCTTCGTCTCCGATCCGGCCGCCACCGCCTCCCGGACCACCGCCTCCGGGGCCGCCGCCCGTACCGCGTCACTGCCCGCCGGCTGGCGGCCGTGGCAGAAGGAGCTGCGGTACGACGTGAAGGGTGTTCCTCTCGACTACGGCAGCCCCGGATGCGTGGCAGAGGGAAGCGCCCTGTTCTGCGGCGGTACGGGCTTCACGGCCGCCAGGATCGACGCGGCCTCCGGCCACACCCTGTGGCGGACCGGCACCCGCCCGCAGGGGGCGCAGCCGATCGGCGTTCGCGACGGACTGGTCTATGTGTACGAGGATCCGGACGACAGGACCAGGCGCGTGGTGGCCGTCGACGCCGCTACCGGGCACCGGCGGTGGCAACGCGACATCAACAAGTCCCAGGACGCGGTCCTGTACGACGGCGGGCTGCTGACGCTGTCTCCCGACTACTCGTCGTTCGTGGCCTACGGGCCTTCCGGCAAGGAGTTGTGGCAGGCACCCTCGCTGGACGAGAACTGCACCCCGTCGGCGCTGGGAGGCCTCCCCTACGCCCTGTGCTCGCAGGGCACCGAGCCCGGCCAGGCCCCGGTCGAGCTGATGAAGCTCGGACCCGGCAGCAGCAGCGAAACCGCCACACTGCCCAAGAAGGCGGAAGCGCTCGGCGCTGTCGGCGGGCAACCCCTCTTCCTCGCCCCCCAGACCGCGAAGGACGTGTACGAAGCCGGGTACGAACGACCGTACAACGCGCTGCTGCGGGTGGCCCCGGGAACCGGGCAGGTCAGACGGATACCGCTGGCACATCCGCTGACCGGCGCGGCCACCCTGGTGGACGGCGTCGTCTACTTCGTCCGGTCCGACGGGTCGGTCACCGCGGTCTCGGCGGACAGCGGCAGACAACTCTGGCAGAAGGTGACGGACGTGGAGAGTCTGTCCGCGCCCGCGGTGTCGGCGACGTACAAGCGGGTCTACTTCTCCAACCGCTTCGGCCGTCTGCTGGCGCTGGACAGCCGCACCGGAGCGGAGGTCTGGCGCACCTCCGCACTGGCCGATCCCGGGGACAAGGCGCAGGGCTACCCGCCGTGCGTGCTGTTCGTCAAGGACGCGATCGTGGCGATGGCCGGCGACACGGCCTTCTCCCGGAGCCCGGACGGACCCGCCTGACGGCCGGCCCGGTCCGGGCGATGCGGGACAGCCCCCAGGGCCCCGCTGGGCGGCGGGTCCGTGCGGGGAGTCATGGACTTAGACTGCGAATGCAGATCTAGACAATAAAGCTAGATCCAGGCTACCGTTCCTTCCATGGACCACGCCGCCAACCCCGAGGAGTCCGCCCCGGCCGGAGCCGACGCAGCGGGAGCCGGAGCCGATGAGCATCTCGTCCAGGAGGTCGAGAGGATCGCCGTCGCCCTGGGGCGGATGTTCCCCGGGCTGTGTGAAGTCGTTCTGCACGACCTGCGTGATCCGCAGCATGCGATCCGGGCGATCGAGAACAATCTCTCCGGCCGCCAGGTCGGGGACTCCGCGACCGAGCTGGGTCTGGCCCGCATCGCCGACCCGCAGTATCCGAGCGTCATTCAGAACTACCCCAACCAGTTCCCCGACGGGCGCCCCGCGAAGAGCACCTCCATCGGCGTCAAGAACGCGGCGGGCGAGTACATCGCGGCCCTGTGCCTGAACCTCGACGTCTCCGTGCTGTCACCGGTGACGCTCGCCCTGTCCAACCTGGTCGCCACGGACACCGAGCATCGCGACCAGCCCCTGGAGACGCTGCGGAACCGCAATGCGCGCGAGCTGCGCCAGGCGGTCGAGGCGCTGTCCGCGGAGCGCGCGGGTACGCCGAGGTCGCTGAGCCGGGAGGACAAGAAGGCGCTCGTACGACAGCTGCACCGGGACGGCTACTTCGACTCGCGCGACGCCGCGCAGACCATCGCGGACCTGCTCGGCGTGTCCCGGGCGACCGTCTACAACTACACCAAGTGAGGGGTTTTCCATGCCCCCCGGGGCTCCTCCCGCGGCGCCCGGTGACCGGCGACCCTGCCCGAGAAAGGGACGTCATCCTGTGAACCGCACCCTGGCCGACCCCGACACTCCGTTCGCGGTCGTCGACGTGCGCAAAGCCCGGCGGAACATCGACCGCCTCGCGGCCAAGGCCGAACGACTCGGTGTCACCCTGCGCCCGCACGTCAAGACGGCCAAGAGCCTGGACGTCGCCGCCCTCCTGCACGGCGGCACCCCCTGCCCCGTCACCGTCTCGACCCTCGCCGAGGCCGAGGCGTTCGCCGACGGCGGGTACACCGACATCACCTACGCCGTCGGCATCGCCCCCCACAAACTGCCCCGGGTGATCGCCCTCCTGCGCCGCGGGACCACCCTGCGCATCCTCCTGGACAGCACCGAGCAGGCGGCATGCGTGGCGGAAGCCGCCCGCGAGGCGGGCATCGGCATCCCCGCGCAGATCGAGATCGACTGCGACGGACACCGCGGCGGCCTGCGGACCGACGCCCCCGCGCTCGTCGGCATCGGTCGCACCCTGCACGACGCCGGCTGCCTGGACGGCGTACTGGCCCACGCGGGCGAGTCCTATTTCGCCCACACGGCGGACGAGCGGTGCCTGGCTGCCAGGAACGAGCGGGACGCCGTGGTCGCCGCCGCGGAGAGACTGCGCGCGCACGGGCTGCCGGTGCACACCGTCAGCGTCGGCTCCACTCCCACCGCCCACGCCGCCGAGGATCTCACCGGCGTCACCGAACTGCGCGCCGGCACCTACGTGTTCTTCGATCTCGTCATGGCCGGGCTCGGCGTCTGCCAGGTCGACGACCTCGCCCTGTCGGTCGTCGTCACCGTCATCGGCCACCGCCCGGAGTACGGCTGGATCCTCACCGACGGCGGGTGGATGGCCATGTCCCGCGACCGGGGCACCGCGGGTCAGCCCCAGGACCAGGGTTACGGCCTCGTCACCGACCTGCGGGGGAATCTCGTCCCCGGTCTGGTCATGAGCGACGCCAGCCAGGAACACGGCACCCTCACCGCCCGCGACGGCGCCGTCCTGCCCGACCTGCCCGTCGGCACCCGGCTGCGCGTCCTGCCCAACCACGCGTGCGCGACCGCGGCCCAGCACCGCGGCTACCACGTCATCGACAGCACCGAGCCGGCGACCGACGCACCCGCCGTCCGAGCCTTCTGGGAGCGTGTCGGCGGCTGGTAGCCCTGCGCCGGCGCCTGGCTGGAACGACGGTCGCGCGGTGCGCCGCCGTCAGCGCGCAGCAGGCCGGCCACCGCCTCGATGCCGGAGATCAGGGCGTGGTCGCTCACCTTGCCGAAGCCCAGGACGAGTTGCGCCGGTGCGGCGGTCCGGGACGTACGGCACGCTCATGCCGTACAGGCCCACGGCCCGCTCCCGCACCGCGGCGACGACGGCCTCCTCGTCCGCGGCCGGGGCGAGACGCGCGACCGCGTGGAAGGCCGCCGCCGACCCGGTCACCGCAACGTGCGGAGCGTGTGCGGCGAGCGTGGCCACCACCAGAGCGGTGCGCCGGGCCGCGTGTCGCCAGGGCGAGCTGGTCCAGCGGAACCTTCACGATCAAGGGGCCGCAACCCTGCGCTCCACTCGACGAATATCTACCGCAGCGAACACAGAAATATGTGCGGGGTGTCGCCAGCTTCGCTGCCCGCGCGGTCTGGAATTCCGGAAAGCACGAGGCGGCACACTGGGGCCTGTGCTACCTTGAGAAAAGTTGCAGTTTTGGTCAACCAGAGACTTCGCGTACTCGTCGGACATCTCCGAAGGCGTGATCATCGCGGCGACTCCGGGCACACACGGTGTGGAGCCCGGGCACTGCCCCTAAGGAGATTTAATATGGCGACTGGCACCGTGAAGTGGTTCAACGCGGAAAAGGGCTTCGGCTTCATCGAGCAGGACGGTGGCGGCGCTGACGTGTTCGCCCACTACTCGAACATCGCCACGTCCGGCTTCCGTGAGCTTCAGGAAGGCCAGAAGGTCAGCTTCGACGTCACGCAGGGCCAGAAGGGCCCGCAGGCCGAGAACATCGTTCCCGCCTGACGCCGACGCGTAGCACTCGGCCGGGGCCCGCACTCCTGGGGGTGCGGGCCCCGGCCCTTTGCGTTTCCCCCGTCTGTCTTTCTTCTGGTCTGCCGGTCTTCACCGTGCGGACCCCGGCCGTTTCTCGGCCCTTTTTGCTTTTCTTCGGCTCATTCTTGCGAATCCCGGTACGGCTGTTCACGGCCGATAGGAATTCCTCGATACGTGCCGCATCGCCGCATCGAGGAAGGTTTCACTTGGCCCGCTTGGACCGCACTGCTCGCACGACCGACGGCTCGTCCCGATCCCGGACGGGCGGACGCTCCGGTGGATCCGGTGGATCCGGCGCGCGTTCCCGCTTCCGTTCGGCCGACGCGGGGCGCCGCAGCGCTCCCACCCGTTCGGCCACGGCCGGGCGCGGCGGGTCCAAGGACCGTCGTACTCCCACGCGCACGGACTTCGCGCTGCCCACCACCGTCTCCCCGGCCCTGCCGGCCGTCGAGACGTTCGCCGAACTGGCCCTGCCCGAGGGCCTGTTGACCGCGCTGAACGCCGAGGGCGTGACCGTGCCGTTCCCCATCCAGGGTGCGACGCTGCCGAACTCCCTGGCCGGACGGGACGTGCTGGGCCGGGGTCGTACGGGTTCGGGCAAGACCCTCGCCTTCGGACTCGCCCTGCTCGCCCGCACCGCGGGGCAGCGGGCGGAGCCCCGACGACCGCTGGCGCTCGTCCTCGTGCCCACCCGGGAACTGGCCCAGCAGGTCACCGACGCCCTCACCCCCTACGCCCGCGCGCTGCGCCTGCGCCTCGCCACGGTGGTGGGCGGCCTGTCGATCGGGCGCCAGGCGAGCGCGTTGCGCGGCGGGGCCGAGGTCGTCGTCGCGACGCCCGGCCGGCTCCGGGACCTCGTCGACCGCGGCGACTGCGAACTCGGCCAGGTCGCCATCACGGTCCTGGACGAGGCGGACCAGATGGCCGACATGGGCTTCATGCCGCAGGTGACCGCCCTGCTCGACCAGGTGCGTCCGGGCGGCCAGCGCCTGCTGTTCTCGGCGACCCTGGACCGCAACATCGACCTGCTGGTACGGCGCTACCTGCACGACCCGGTGGTCCACTCGGTCGACCCGTCCGCGGGCTCCGTCACCACGATGGAGCACCACCTGCTGCACGTGGACGACGACGACAAGCACGACACCACGACGCACATCGCCGCCCGCGACGGGCGCGTGATCATGTTCCTGGACACCAAGCACGCGGTGGACCGGCTGGTGAAGAAACTCCTGGCCATCGGCGTGCGCGCCGCGGGCCTGCACGGCGGCAAGTCCCAGTCACAGCGCAACCGGACCCTCGCCCAGTTCAAGGACGGCCAGGTCACGGCCCTGGTCGCCACCAACGTCGCGGCCCGCGGCATTCACGTCGACGACCTCGACCTGGTCGTCAACGTCGATCCGCCCGGCGACCACAAGGACTATCTGCACCGCGGCGGACGCACCGCGCGCGCCGGTGAGTCCGGCACCGTGGTCACGCTGGTGCTCCCCCACCAGCGGGGCGCGATGAGCCGGCTGATGAACGACGCCGGGATCGCCCCGCGGACCACCCGGGTCCGCCCCGGCGAGGCCGAGCTGAGCCGGATCACCGGTGCCCAGGCTCCCTCCGGGGTGCCCGTCATCGTGGCCGCCCCGGTCGCCGAGCAGCCCAAGCGCAGCGGCACCGGATCGTCCGCTCGCGGCCGCAGGGGCCGGCCGGCCCGGGGCCGTCGCACCTCCTCGCAGCCGAACGCGAGGACAGAGACGAGGACGGAGACGGGGACGAACGCGAGGACGAACACGAAGCCGAACGCGGGGAAGAGCAGGAAGCCCCGTCCGACCGCGTAGAACCGACCGCTGACCCGGCCCCGCCCCCCGGGGCCGACCCCATCCGGCGTTCTCTTCACCACACTGTGAGGCATCATGCGCTGTGTCATCGCCCGATTCCCCTTCGACCTCACCAAGACCGAGGTGGAGCAGTCGATGGAGGGCATCAAGCCCGAACCCGTCACCGGGGTGTCCGTCACGATCGGCCGTCGCACCTACCCCGTCATGCAGGTCGGGGAAGTGATCACCAGGCAGGACCGGCGCGACTTCACCGCGGGCGAGGTCCGCCGGGCGCTGACCCGGCTCGGCTTCACCTGCCACGACGCCCCGATCCCCGTGCACGTGCAGCCGGACGTTCCCCCGGCCTGGGACTGACGCCCGGGTCGCTCACTCCGCTCCGGCTGCGGGCTCCCCGGCCGCCCGGCGGAGCTCCTCGTTGGCCCGCAGGGCGTCCTCCAGCCGGTCCTCCAGGCTGATGATGCGGATGGCCGCCTCGACCGGCGTTCCCTGGTCGACCAGCTCACGGGCCCGGGCCGCGAGCCGCAGCTGCTGGCGCGAGTAACGGCGGTGGCCGCCCCCCGACCGCACGGGCGTGATGAGCCGCGCCTCTCCGAGTGCCCGGAGGAAACCGGGCGTGGCGCCGATCAGCTCGGCGGCACGGCCCATGGTGTACGCCGGAAAGTGGTCGTCGTCGAGCCGGTCGGCGGCGTCCGTCCGGTCTTCCTCGGGCATGTGCTCCTTCCCGCGGCCCGCCCGGGAGACGGCCCGCCACAGGGAGGTCTTCCCCTGGCGAAAACTCTAGTCGGCCCGCGCGGGAACTCTACGGCGGCGGTGTGAGATGTGCCGTGGGCAGACGGGACCACAGGGGCGGGCACCGGGGCAGGGGCTCAGCGGTCGAGGACCAGCACGCGGCAGGGGGCGTGCCGGGGCGTCGCGCGGGCGCCCGGTGTGGGTGACCGCCATCCCCAGGACCTGAGCGCCCGCAGGGTCCGCACATCACCGCGCGCCACCACCGTGACGCCGAGCGCCGCGTCGTGGTCGGTCAGCAGCCGCCGTTGCAGACGCCGGGCGAGGTTCCAGTCGCGGCCCGGGTACTGCGTACACACCCAGGGCCGGACGACGATCGCGGGGACGGCGAAGAGCCGCCCGGACGCGGCGAGCCGGTGCAGGGCCGGCGGACAGTTCCCGTCGAGGCCGCGCCAGCGGGGACCGTCGTCGCACACGGGGAAGCCGTAGGCGCATCCCGTCATGGTGGCGGCCTCCGCGATCAGCAGGGCGAAGCCCGGTCGCCGCAGGTCCAGCACGAGCCGGTGCAGAAAGAGGCCGCGGCCCTCGTTCCACTCCCAGGGCCCTCCCCCGGAGTTCTCCGCGTACAGGTCGCCGAGTTCCCCCAGCCGGTCCGCGACCTGACCCCGGCTCAACGGACGCAGGCACTCCGCGGCCCAGGGCGAGGGCCCCTTCCCCTGCTGCGAGGGCCACGGTTCCCCGCCCTGCGCACGGCACCGCACCGGATCCTGCCCCGGGTCCGCGGACCCGGACCGGTCCGGTGCGCGCACGGTCATGGAACGAACCCCGCTCCGGGAACGGAAGCGTCCGCCGCCCGGCGTAGTCCAGCGCCGAGAGCGGCAACGGCACGGGAGCCGGTGCGCGGGAAGCCCTCGGTAGGTCCACCGTACTCCCGGGGTACGGGCACCCGGCGACGCTCGGAGCACAGGCGGCGGGGGCACCGTACGGCGGCTCGTGGGCCGGGGCGGCGGAGTACGGTGGAGATGCCGACGGGGCACGCGGTCTTCGCCGGCCGCACCCGCCCGGATCAGAGGTGACGCTCATGCACTGGCGGTCCCGCCGCACCCGCGGCACCGACACGGCCCCGCCGCCGGACATGGGCACGCCGTCCCGGCCGGGAGCCTACGAGGACCCGCCCGTGGGCGGACTCGCCGAGGTCCGCATCATCGCGGCGAATCCCGACAGCGCCCAACGGGTGGCCCAGCTCCTCCGGGAGAACTTCCGCAGCGACGAACCGCGCGGTTATCCCGCCGGCACGGACGGACGCGGCACCCTGCTGCGTCTCACGGTGGACACCGGCAACGCCCCGAGGGTCCCGCTCTCCGGCCGTCTCCAGGCAGAGCGTGCCCCCATCGACGAGCCCGGCTGACGTCTTCCGCGGTCCCGTCCGCCCTGGCCGCCTAGCCGTTCGGGTACTCCGCGGCGATCAGCTTCGCGCGCACCACCTGCCACTGCGCGGCCATGTCGTGCACCAGGTACAGATCGCGGCGCCGCGTCCACGCCTGCCCGGACTGCGGGTCGTAGGTGTGCGGCATGGCGAAGCCGCGCGGCGCGTAGGCGGTCATGCCCCGGTCCCGCGTGGTCTGCACACACCGCTTGTGGTGATCGCGGAAGCCGACGACACAGGCGGTGCCGATGCCGCCGGGCGCGTTCTTCCGGTCGTTCAGAACCTGTTCGGCGACCCCGTCGGTGCTGAGGTAGGTGATGGTGCCGTCCGCCGCGACGACGGGCTCGACGGAGGTCACGTCGTCCATGCGGTACTTGGACCGCAGGAAGCGGGCGATCTCCCACTGCGCGTACACGGGTACCTTCCGCTGCCGGCGGATGCGGGCGATCGTGTCGGCCAACTCCTCGTTCACCGGGCCGGGTTCGGCGAGCGTCTTCGCCGGGTCGCCGGGCTTGGCGGGCCGGTTGCCGAAGGAGTAGGCGACGATGAAGTCGAACCGGTCCAGCGGCGCCGTCTCCGGGTCCCACTCGAAGCCGACGTCGTACAGGTACGGCACCAGCGCGCGGGCCGTCGCCCGGTCGTCGATCTCCCGCCCCAGCACTGTCCGCATGTGCTCGGTGAGCCCGGCAGCGGTGCCCGCGGCCGGGCGTTCGGCGGCCTGGGCCGCTGAGGTGCCGAGGACGGCGGGGGCGGCGAGAGCCGCTGTCAGGGCGGCGGCGAAGTCGCGTCGTTCCATGAGGTCGTGCCTTCCGTCGCAGAAGGAGAAGCAGAGGTCGTGATCGCACCGGATCGTCACGCGGACGGCGGGCGGCGCGGTGAACGGCGGGTGACACGTGTCTTGAACCCCCGAGGCGGCAACGCCCCGGCTGTCACCCGGAACCCCTGGCCGCCCGCCTGCGCACCGGACCCGCCCGGGCTTCACCGAACCGGACAGAATGTGAGCCAGGTCACATAAAGAGCCTGTGAGGCTTTGGGCAACTCTTTACGGTGTGTACAGGTCATGTCTGCGAACACACTGGTCACTCCTGCCCTGAGGTTCGCATGAAGCTTCGCCGTTCCCTGGCCCTCGCCGCCGCGACGGCCGCCATCGCGCCGGCCGTCCTGCTCGCGGCTCCGGTCGCCTACGCGTCCGACGACACCAGCCCGACGCCCACGGTCACCGAATCGGCCCCGGCCGAGGGGGAGTCCACGCCCGCGGCGGACGAGACCACTCCGACGGGAGAGGAGAGCACCCCGGCGGGCGAGGAGTCCGGACCGGCGACCTCCGAGTCGGCCTCGCCGAGCGCGTCGGCATCGGCGTCGTCCTCCGCCTCGCCCTCGCCCTCGTCCTCGTCCTCCGCCTCACCCTCTACCTCCGCCTCGCCCTCCCCCTCGTCCTCGCCCAGCGGTTTCCCGGGCCAGTGCGACGACAGCGACGAGCCGAAGTTCGACAAGAACCTGCACACCACCGTCTCCGGCCTGCCGTCGAAGATCGTCGCCGGCAGCGGCTTCCACGGCTTCCGGCTGAACGTGAAGAACACCGGCGACCGCTCCTACCCGCGGGTCGACCTCGGCGTGTTCGCCGCCCAGGTGAACGAGGACGACTACTTCATCGACACCAGCCACCTCACCCTGCAGTACAAGGACCCGTCCTCCGGCGCCTGGGTCGGCGTCTCCCTGGACGAGAACGACGCGGGCGCCGGCTACGTCGGCTACACCGGCGTCAAGGCCAAGGAGTCCTTCTCCATCGACATGCGGCTGAGCGTCGACAAGAAGGCACCGGCCGGTCTCGGCTACGCCATCAGCATCGGCATGTACGCCGACGACCAGGGCAACTGCGTCTTCTCCGGCGACGACAGCTACTACGAGTTCGACATCCTCAAGGCGGGCTCCGCCCCCGGCAACCCCGGTGACGCCAAGCCGCAGGGCGGCAAGAAGCCGCTGCCCAAGCAGCCCGCCGGCAACACCGAGATCGCCCCGCAGGGCCACCTCGCCCAGACCGGCTCAAGCTCGGCCCTCCCGGTGATCGCCCTGGCGGGCGGCGCCGCGGTCGCACTCGGCGCGGGCGCCGTGTTCACCGTCCGCCGCCGCCGGCAGACGAACTCCGGCACGGCGGTCTGACCGACCGGGCTCTCGATCCGAAGACCCGAAGGCGCGAAGGCCGGAAGGACCGAAGGACCGAAGGACCGAAGGACCGAAGGACCGAAGGGGCCACGACCCGGGGGACCGGGAAGTGGCCCCTCGGGCGCGGGTCAGGCCTGCCGGGGATTCGGCCTCAGGATCGCGAAGACCGCCCCGCTCGGGTCGGTCAGCCAGGCGATGCGGCCGACGCCGGGGACGTCCGCCGGTGGCATCAGGACCGTGCCGTCGTTGTCCCGCGCCACCGTGACGGTCGCGTCCGTGTCGGCCACGGCGAAGTACGGCACCCAGCGCGCCTCCTCCTGACCGCCCTGGAGCGGGGCCACGCCGCCGAAGGAGCCCTCCTGCTGGTCGCCGTCGGCGACGCTGAGCACCCGGTACGTCATGCCCGGCGCCGACATCTCCTGCGAGCGCCAGCCGAACAGACCGCGGTAGAAGGCGACGGCCGCCTCCGGGTCGCGCGTGTGCAGTTCGACCCACACCAACGTGTCGTCCCGCGAGGCCAGTTGAATGCCGTCGCCGGACTGGGCCACGGCGAACTGCGCGCCCTGCGGGTCGGTGACCTGGGCCATCCAGGCCTCCCCCAGGTTCACGGGCTCGGCGCGCAGCGCGCCGCCGGCCGCGGTCACCGCGCCGACCGCGCTGTGGACGTCCACGGTACGGAAGTACGTCATCCAGGCGGGCCGCGCCCCCTGCTCGGTCAGCGCGCCGGCGGCGGCGACGGTCTTGCCGTCCTTCTGGAAGTAGCCGTAGCCGCCCGCCTCGGGACCGGCGGACACGAACCGCCAGCCGAAGACGGCGCCGTAGAACGCGGCGGTCCCTTCGATGTCGGGGCTGCCCAGGTCGATCCAGATGGGTGAGCCGGTGCGGAAGTCTGTGCCGAGCATGCGTTTCCTCCTGCCGATCCGGTGCGGAGCCGCCCGCCACTATGCCGACGGACCCGGCGGGACGGGGCGGGACACGGCGCACCGTCGGCGTCGAATCTGCGCAGGAGCGCCACATCGGCTGCACACAGCCTTTCGAAAGGCTCGTTAGCGTGACTGATCGCTCGATCCCCCGTGCGAGCGTGACCAGGCCGTGGCCCCGGTGGCCGACGGCGCAGTCAACTCAGGAAGACCGCAGATGGACTACTGCTCCTCGTGCCGCCGACACCTCAACGGCGCCCTGGTCTGTCCCGGGTGCGGCGCCTACGCCCCGGACATCGCCCCGCCCGGCACCGACGGGTTCGCCGGTACGGCGACGGTCAGTGCCCTCCGCGCACCGGCTGCCACCGTCGCGCCCTGCACTGCCGACTCCTGGTTCGACCACGCCTCGCCGGACGACACGGTCGCGCACGGCACCGATGTCGTGGACGCTCCGCCCGCGCCGCAGGGACGGGCGGCCCGGCGGCGGCAGCTGGCACGCTGGAAGAAGAGCCAGCGCCGGGCCGTGGTGGCGACCGCCGTCGCACTCGTCGGAGGCGGGCTGACGCTCGCCTCGATGGACCGCGGCTCCGGCGACCGCGCCCAGGCGGCCACCGCGCCGGACAACCGCAGCATGGACCTCGGCGAGGGACAGCCGGCCTCCCCCAGCCTGCCGGCCACCGCCGCGCCGACCTCGCCTGCCGCACACCGCCACACGGCGGCCACGCCCGGCACGTCCACGGCACGCACACCGGTCGGCTCCCCGCACTCCCACACCAACTTCCCGCAGCAGCAGTCCCTCGCCTCCGCGCCCCGCACCGCCGTACCCGCCGGCCGGCCGGACAGCATCCCCTCGACTCCCCGGCCCACGGGGACCACGGCCGCGCCGGCACCGCAGAGCACCGCCCCGTCCGCCTCCGGAACTACGGGGACGACGGGTACGACCGGTACGACCGGTACGACGACGGACCCGGCGCCCAGCACCGGCACCGGCAGCTCGTCCGGCAACTCCTCCGGAACGGGCCAGTCCTCCTCGTCGTCCTCGTCCAACCAGCTCTGCCTGGTCCTGATCTGCCTCGGCTGATCCAGGCACCAGGCCCGCGGCGGGACGCGCCCCCGCCGATCGGTTACGCTGCGCGTCCGACAACCGGGGGAGAGGCACGATGCTCGGCAGGCGATGGTCCACGGCCGGTACGGCGCTGCTGCTGGCCGCGCTCACCGCGTGCGGCGGCGGCCACGGAGGTGCCGCCGGGGCGAGCGCGAACGGCGGCTCCGCCACCCCCTCCCCGCGGCCGACCCCCGACGCCGTCGCCGGTCTCAGGGACAGCGTCCGCCACGTGACCAGGAGGACCACCACCGCCACCCGGCCGCACCTGGTCAAGACCTGCACGACCAAGACCCGGGAGGTCAGGCACTCCACCAGCTCCGGCTCGGGCAAAAAGCGCCACACCCGCACCTGGTACACCGACGACCACTACCAGGACTGCCACCAGGTGCGGCACGGCACCGAGACATACCGGCGGGAGGTCCGTCCGGAGCGCTGGTGCGTCCGCCTGGACGACGTGAACGGCGACCCCGGGCGGGACGACGTCTGGTTCCGGGTCACCCGCACCGACTACGACACGGCGAGCACCGCCGACGACCGGGCCCGGCTGCGCTTCGTCCCGGTGTTCCCGGACAACGGCTGCTGATCGCCCACCTGAGTACGACAGCGGATGCGCCGTCGCCCGGCAGGCGGCCACGATGCCGCCGTGACCTCTTCCTCCTCGCCCGCCACGGACCGCGGCCCGGTCGTCGCCCTGCTGGTGCTGACCGCGTTCCTGCTGCTGCCCCTGCTGTACGGGCTGTACTACGTCAGCCAGGACACCCTCGCCTGCTTCTCGCGGCCGGCCGGCTGCCGCGGGAACCGGGCGGCAGTGATGTCGGTGGTGCACGCGGGCCTGGCACTCGTCGGCGGGCCGCTCTGCGGGGCGGCGGTGCTCGGCGTCACCGGCGGGCTGCTGCGGCGCCGGGCCGGGCTGTGGGCGGCGGCCGGTGCGCTGCTCGGCACGCTCGCGGTCTGGGCCGTGACGCTGGTCTGCCTGAAGCACAGCCTGGACAACCCGGGCTGGGAGTTCTGAGCCTCGCCCTCACCCCGTAGAGCCGGTCCCCCGCCCCACCCGCGTGATCGCCGACTCCACCGCCGCCACCCGGTCCGCCAGCAGCCCCAGCGCCGCCACCGCCCGCGTCAAGGGGTCGTCCTCGGGCCCGCCGAGGGCGCGGGCGCGGACATGGGCCGTCTTCACCTCGGCCCAGCGCTCGGCACGCCCGGCGTCGAGCGTGCCGCGCAGTTCGGCCAGTTTCAGCAGGTTGGCCTCGGCGCCCGTGGTCAGGGTCTGGGCCTCGGCCGTGTAGTGGTCGTGGACGACGGCCTCGCGCTCGGCGTCGTTCATGACCGGACGCAGCCGCTGGGCGATCTTGTTCATGTCGCGGTAGGAGCCCTGGAGCCGGAAGGGGGGCTCCGTCCGGGCGGCTTCCGCCTGGGCGGCGGAGGCGATGTAGGCCGCGTTGACCCGCAGCACCGTCTCGCGGACCGCCAGGAGATGGCGCAACAGCCCTACCGCCCGGTCCAGTTCGGCCGCCGGCAGCGGTTGGGCCAGACGGTCGGCGCGCGCCGTCGGGTCGCCGGACGCCAGCCGGACCAGCAGGTCCAGGTCGGCCCGGTCGCGGGCGGCGAGCGGGGCGAGGACCGGGTTGGCGGTGAGGGCGTTCTCGACGAAGCTGAGCGCGAAGACGTTCTCCTTGCCGGTGAGGACGTCGCCGAGGTTCCACACGTCGGCCCGGTTGGCGAGCATGTCGGGGACGCGGAAGCGTTCGCCGGACTCGGTGTAGGGGTTGCCGGCCATGCAGACCGCGAACCGCTTGCCGCGCAGGTCGTAGGTGCGCGGCTCGCCGTCCCACACGCCGTCCACCCGGCGCGTGGAGTCGCACAGCGGGATGAACTTCTGCAGCAGCTCCGGCGAGGTGTGCTGGATGTCGTCCAGGTACAGGAGCGTGTTGTTGCCGGCCGCCAACGCGAAGTTGATCTTCTCGATCTCGTGGCGGGCGGTGGCGTTCGGGGCGTCGGCCGGGTCCAGCGAGGTGACACCGTGGCCGAGCGCCGGGCCGCTGACCTTCACCAGCATCAGGCCGAGCCGGTCGGCGACGTACTCCATGAGCGTCGTCTTGCCGTAGCCGGGCGGGGAGACCAGCAGGAGCAGCCCGCCGGTGTCGGTGCGCTTCGAGGCGCCGGTGGTGCCCAGCTGCCGGGCCAGGCTGTCGCCGACCAGCGGCAGGTACACCTCGTCCACCAGCCGGCCCCGGACGAACGCCGACATCACCCGGGGGCGGTGGTCGGCCAGACGGAGCCGGTCGCGTTCGGCCGCCACCAGGGTCGTACGGCGGCGCTGGTAGGCACGGAAGGCGGGTACCTCCTCGGCCGCGAAGCGTGTCGTCCGGGCGAGGAACTCATCGATGCGCAAGGGGAGTTGACCGGCGCTCACGCGTGGGTGCGTGCCCAGCAGGCCCTCCGCCGCCGCGGTGAGCGGGGCGTCGCCGTCGTAGCGGGGCAGGTCGGGGCAGAGTTCGGCGGCCACCGCCTCGGCCAGTTCACCGGGTCCGGCCTCGGTGCCGGTGGCGGCCGTGTACGCCCCGAGCCAGGCCCCGACCACCTGCCTGCGCGCGGCGAGATCGGCGAGGCCCTCCAGGTCGTCGCCGTAACTCCCGGCGGCCTGCCGGAACTTCTCCAGCAGCGTGCGCGCCACGACGCCGAGCACGAAGCCCTCGGGACCGCCGGTCAGCTCCTCGAAGAGGTACGCGGCGGCCGGGCCGCCCGGCGCCGAAGGGTCCCGCTCCTGGATCGCCGCCGCCAGCTCCCGCTCCAGCTCGCCGACGGCCGGTACGGCGCCGAAGGTGTCCCGGGCGCGGGCCAGCGACACCGCCCGCCGGGTCCAGGCCGTACGGGCCTCCCGCGTCGTTCCGTGCGCCCAGAACAGCTGGGCGGCGGCCCGGGCGGCCGGCTCGTGGCGCAGGGTCCCGGCACCCTCGTACAGCGGCAGAAGCGCGCGCAGCAGGGCCGTCGCGTCGTGGTCGTGGACACCGCGCTCGTAGCCCTCGTCGTACGACTCCTGCGCCGCCCGGCGCACCAGGTCCGGCAGGTCGTCGGCGGCGGCGAGGGCGGCCGGGCCGTGCTCGGCGAGCAGGCGGGCGGCCAGGTACTCGGCGCGGTACACCTCCGGCGACTCGGAGGGCAGGTGGCGCTCCCAGTAGGGGCGGTACGCCGCGAAGTCGGGGTCGGTGACCGGGGCGCGGTAGTCCGTCCCCGTCACCGCGAAGGCCAGGGCGTCGCCGTGCGGGACGAGGGTGAGGTCGAGCGGCTGGGTGTTGACGGCGAAGCGGTGGGCGCCGAGGAGCAGGGTGCGGCCGCCGTCGGCGTACAGGTCGGTGCGGTCGCGCAGGGCGCGGGCCGCTTCCTGACGGGCGGACTTCAGGCGCCCGTCGAGTTCCTCGGCGCGCACGCTGTCGCCGAGGGCGCGCAGGTCGTCGGCGGTGCGGCGGACCTTGGCGACCAGCGGGTCGGAGGCGAAGTAGGTGGTGACCGCGTCGGTGTCGGGGAGCGTGCCCGCCCGGCGGCCGATCGTCTCCAGCATCCGCCCCGCCGAGACGGCGAGCTGTTCGGCGCGGCGGGCGCGGGCGTCGGCGAGGGACTGCTTGCGCGCGGCGAAGGCCTCGTAGATCTCGGTGCGCCGGTCGGCGAGTTCGGCGAGGAAGTCGTCGAACTCGGCGAACCGGCCGTCCAGATCCTCCAAGCGGCCCAGTACGGAGGCCAGTTGGTCGTCGCACTCCTCCGGGGTGCCGGACCCGGCCAGCGCGGCGGTGACGGCCTGGGCGAGCAGGGCGCTCTCGGCGGCGAACTCGGCACGCCCCTCGTGGTCCTTGAGGCCGCGGCGGCGGGCGTCGAGGGTGGCGCGGGCCCGGTTGACGCCGCCGAGCACGTCGGCGATCCGCTCCAGGACGGCCGTACGGACGGTGGCGTCGGCGATGTCGAGGCCGGTGACGACCTCGGTGACCGTGCGCAGGCCCTCGGCGAGGTCGTCGAGGCGGGCGGCGACGGGCGCGGCCGCGGCGACCGTCTCGATGGCCGCGGCCTCGGCGACGAGCCCTTCGACCTCCTCCCGCTGGCCGGTGAAGGCGTCCTCGCGGGCCAGGAACGCCACCGCGCGCCGCCCGAACGCGGCGAGGTCTGCCTCGGCACCGGCGGCCAGCTCCGCCACCCGGGCGGCATCGGCGTGGCGCAGCTCGGTGAGGGTCAGCACATGCCCGTGCGCGTGCCGCAGTTCGGTCAGCCCGCGCACCCAGGCGGCGGCCTCGCGCGGGGCCTCGCCGCGCAGCCGGCGCACCGCCGAGGAGATCCGCTCGGCGGCCTCGTCGAGGGCCTCGGCGGCCTGCCGGGTCAGCTCTCGTACCGTCTCGAACTCGGCCAGCACCTGCTCGGCGGTGTCCCGCACCTCGGCCAACGGGTCTGCCAGGGAGCCGAGTTCGTCGTCGGCGAGCCAGTGATGGGTGTCGGCGGCGCGCACACAGGCGGCGGCCAGCGCCCGGTAGCCCTCGCTGGTCTCGATACCGTCGGCGACCAGCCGGGCCACGGACAGACAGTCGGCGAGCCCGCGCACCAGGTCCGCGTTGCCGACCCTGGCCAGGGCCCCGGTGCCGGTGCGCAGGGCGGCCGCGTGGGTGTCGGAGACGTAGGGCGAGGTCCACCACTGGAGCGGATGGGTGTGCGCCGGCTCGTCGCCGTCGGCGCGCAGCACGGCGAGCGCGCCGTCCTCGAACAGCGCCCAGCCCCGGCACGACAGCGGGGTCGCGACCTCCTTGCGCAGGGTGTTGTACGGCAGCAGCAGCGTGCGGCCGCCGGCCCGGGAGCGGAACGCGTACAGCACGTCCTCGCCGTTCGGCGCCCGCGTCTCGCGCTCGAACTCCAGCCCGTGCACGTCGAGTTCGTACGTCTTGTGGGTGCCGCCCGCCAGGCAGTAGCCGCCCGGGAAGACGATGCCCTGCTCCTCGGGCAGCCGGCGGCAGGCCTGTCCGATGCCGTCGAGCCGGACGACGGTCCGGGTCAGCGTGTCGAAGACCAGATGACGGTCGGCGTCCTCCTTGTACGGCCGGATGCGCAGCAGCACCAGCGGGCCGGCCTGGGCGTGCGCGACGGCCGCGTCGGCGAGCGCCTGGAGCGGCTCCTGCACCGGCTCGGCGTACAGCGTCGCCCCGTCCGGGGTGCGCACGGTCAGGGCGCCGCCGACGGTGGTCACACCGAGCCCGCCGGGCACGGCCACGTACGGGTCCCGGCCGAGGACGTGGTCCTCGCGGGTGGTCTCGGTCCAGGTCACGTCCTGGCCGGGCGGGAAGACGTCGTCGCGGTCACCGCGCGCGTCCAGGAACGCCACCCGGCCGTCGTCGGCGACGCTCCAGCGCAGCACGCGGACGTCGTCGGCCTTCTCACCGGTGCGGAACACGGCCAGCAGCCGGCCGTCGACCCGGCGCAGCCGCAGCAGCCGGGCCTGCCGGTAGTAGCGGTGCAGGGCGGTGAACTCGCGGACGAACGCCGGGTCGTCGAGCAGACCGGGCACGGCGTCCTCGGGCAGCCGCGCGCCGTCCCGGTCGTAGAGCGCGAGGACGTCGGCCACGGCGGCCTCGGCGGTGTCGGTACCGCCGGCCGTCCTGCCGGTGCCGCCGAAGAGGAGCGCCTCCCCCACGGCCACGATGTCGCACGGCACGCACGGGTGGCCGGTGGCGAGCCGGGCGGTGGCCGCCAGCTCCACCCGGGCCGAGCCGAACTCCTCGGCGCGGCGGGCGTTGAGCGTCTCGGCCCGCCGGCCCAGCTCCGCCGCCCGGGCTGCCAGCCGGTCGCGGAGCACCTCGTAGGTACCGGCGTCGACGGTGGCCATGGGGGTGTTTCCCTTCGTGATCATGTGCGGGTGCTTCGTGGCTGGTCGCTCCCCCAGGTTCTCGGCTTCGCTCGAACCCGGTGCCCCCATCGCGGCGGAGCCGCATATCGATACGGCCCCGCGGCCCTGGGAGGTTGTACCGCCGGCCCTCAGTTCTGCGCCGCGCTCCCGTTCAGCGCCGTCACCGGTGTGTCCGACAGGCCCAGTTCACTCGCCCTGTCCAGGAGTTTCTGGAGCTGGCCCGCCTGCGGGCCGCCGCCCTTGATCTGCTTCATCAGCAGCGCGGACACCGTCAGGTTGCGCACATCCGCCGTGCCGAGCGAGCCGAGAACGCTGCCCAGGTCCTCCGTGAAGCTGCCCGAGCCGTCCAGCCAGGACTTCCCCAGTACCTGGGCGGTGTGGGAGTTGTCGACGAAGCCGTCCACGCTCTTGCCGAGCGAGATCGAGGACACCAGCCGGTCGAGGAAGACGGAGTCGCCGCCGACGATGTCGATGTCGGCGTGCTCCAGCCCGGTCGCGAGGACCGCCGCCTGCGCCTCGGCGACCTGCCGCTGCGTCTCCAGGCCGGCCAGCCGGATCTCCTTCTCCGCCTGGAGCCGCAGCCGGTACTCCTCGTGCCCGCGCGAGGCCTCGTCGAGGGCGGCCATCGCGGCGGCCTTCTCGGTCAGACCGGCCGCCTCGGCCTTCAGCTTCTCGCCGATGCCGGTGGCCTCCGCGAGGGCCTTCGCCCGGGCGCCCTCCGCCTCGGCCTTCAGCCGGGCCTCGTTGGCCTCCGCCGCCGCCCGCGCGCCTTCCGCCTCGGCGAGCCCCTTGGCCCGCGCGCCCTCCGCTTCCGCGAGCGACCTGGCCTTGGTTCCCTCGGCGTCCGCAAGGCCCTTCGCCCGCGCGCCCTCGGCCTCGGCCTTCAGCCGGGCCACGGTGGCCTCCGCCGCCGCCCGCGCGCCCTCCGCCTCGGCGAGCCCCCTGGCCCGCGCGCCCTCCGCCTCGGCGAGCGCCTTGGCCTGGGTGCCCTCGGCCTCGGCCCGCAGCCGTGCCTCGGTGGCCTCCGCCTCCGCGCGGCCGGCCTTGACGGTGACCTCGGCCTCCTTGTCGCGGACCTGTACGGCGGCCAGCCCCTCGGCGGCGGCCTCGGCCTGGACGCCCTCGGCGAGCCGCAGCTTGGCCCGGGCGTCGAGGTCGGCGGTCTTCATCCGGGCCTCGGCGAGCGTCAGTTCCTCCGCCGCCCGGTGCGTCGCGGCCTGCTCGGCGGCCTCGGCCGCCTTGATGTCCTTGACCAGTTTCTCCTGCGCCTCCGCCTCGGCGGCGATGACGAGGGCCTGCCGCTCCCGCTCCGCCTCCTCGACCACGCGGAGCTTCTTGATGGACTCCTCCTGCTCGGCGACCGTACGGTCCACCGCGACCCGCTCCCGGATGACCTCGGCGATCTCCCGCTTCTCCGCCTCGACCTCCTTCTCGGCGGAGATCTTCGTCAGCTGGGTCTCCCGCTCCCGGGCGATGACCTCCAGCAGCCGGTCCTTCTCGATGCGCTCGTTCTCGACGGCGATGACCCGCTCGCGGTTCTTCGCGGCGACGGCGATCTCCCGGGCCTGGTTCTCGCGCTGCACGCCGAGCTGTTCCTCGGTGCGCAGGAAGGCGCCCTGGGCGCGCAGCCGTTCCTCCTCCACCACGCGGGCGGTCTCGGCCTCCTCGCGGGCGCGGGAGGTCTCGATCTCCCGCTTCTGCTTGATCTCGGCGTCCGCCTGCCGGCGCTCCAGCTCCAGGATGGTCTCGCGGGCGTCGACGTTCTGCCGGGTGATCTCCTTCTGCTCGGTGCGCTGCGCCTCGTTGGTGCGCACGTGCTCGACCGCCGTCAGCTCGGTGATCTTGCGGATGCCCTGGGCGTCGAGGACGTTGGCCGGGTCGAGCTGGGTGAGCGGGGTCTGCTCCAGGTAGTCGATCGCCGCGTCCTCGAGGTGGTAGCCGTTGAGGTCGATGCCGATCAACTCGATGACGTGGTACCGGAGTTCCTCGCGCTTGGTGTAGAGGTCGGTGAAGTCCAGCTGCTTGCCGACGGTCTTCAGCGCCTCGGAGAACTTCGCGTGGAACAGCTCCTGGAGGGTGTCCTGGTGGCTGGCGCGCTCGGTGCCGACGGTCTGGGCGACCTTGATGACGTCCTCGACGGTCTTGTTGACCTTCACGAAGAACAGGATCCGGATGTCGGCACGGATGTTGTCGCGGCAGATCAGTCCGTCCCGGCCGGCCCGGCTGATCTCGATCGTCTTCACCGAGATGTCCATGACCTCGGCCTTGTGCAGGATCGGCAGGACGACCTGTCCGGTGAAGGACACGTCCACCCTGCGCGTCTTCGAGACGATCAGGGCCTGGCTCTGGTCCACCTTGCGGTACAGCCGGGAGAACCCGAGCACCGCGAGCAACACGACGACGAGACATACGGCGACCAGCACGCCGAGGGCTTCCATGACTACGTCCTTGCGTCAGACGATGAGATACGGAGCCCCCCAAAAGGTCGCGGTGCCGGACCCCCGTACCGGCTGGTTGCCGGACCCCGGCACCGCGACCCTCCGTAGTGCTCCCCGCAAGGAATGGTGCGGGACGGGCGCATGCCGGCGCATTGCCGGTTTCCGGCAGTGTTGACTAGGGTCTGGATGCCGGACGGACGCTAAGAAAGCGTCACCGGAGCGTCAAGATCCCACGGCGACACGGGGGAACGGGGACACGGGGGAACGGGGGGGCGTCGACGCATGCCGGAACAGCAGGCCGTGTACGGGCGCTATCTGAACGGCTTCACACAGACGCTGGCCGAGGTCGCGGCCAGCGGCCGGCGGCTGACCAGGGAGGAACTGAAGAACCGGCGGACCCTGGGCGAGCAGGCCGCCGACGACGGGCACGGGCTGCGTGCCCTGGTCGTCGCCCACCTCGCCGCCGCCCGCGCCGCCTGGCCCGCCGCGCCCGGCTCGGCCGACAGCGCGCTGGCCGCCGTGCAGCAGGCCGTCGACGCGTTCGCCGAGGGCTACGAGCGCGCCCAGCGGCTCGCGGTGCGGCGTGAGGAGGCCGCGCGCCGGGAGTTCATCGACGACCTGCTCTACGGCCGCAGCGACCTGGGCCGGCTAGCCGAGCGCGCCGAACGCTTCGGCCTGCGGCTCTCCCGGGCGCACGCGGTGGCCGTCGCCGAGGGCCCGAGCGCCTACACCGAGGGCGGCCCGGTCGCCCGCCGCGTGGAGGCCGCCGTCCTCGCCCGGTACGACGCCCACAGCATCCTGTTCACCACCAAGAACGGCCGGCTGCTGTGCATCGCGCCCGGCGACGAGGACGAGATCCTCCTCCACTTCGCCAAGCAGGCGTACGCGGCGACGGACGGCGGCCGGGTCGCCATCGGCCGCCCGCAGCACGGCGCCGGCGGTGTCGTGCAGTCCTACGAAGAGGCCCTGGCCGCCCTGGAGATGGCCGAACGCCTCGATCTGGCCGAGCCGGTCCTGCGCGCCGCCGACCTGCTGGTCTACCCGGTACTGGCCCGCGACCGCCAGGCGATGGCCGACCTGGTGCGGCACACCCTCGGCCCCCTCACCCAGGCGCGCGGCGGAGCCGCCCCGCTGCTGGAGACCCTGACGGCGTACTTCGACTCCGGCTGCGTGGCCGCCGAGGCCGCCCGCCGCCTCAGCCTCAGTGTCCGGGCCCTCACCTACCGTCTGGAACGCATCCACCACCTCACCGCCGCCGACCCGGCCGACCCGGCCCACCGCTACACGCTCCAGACGGCGGTCATAGGAGCCCGCCTCCTGGACTGGCCGAACCGGCCTCTGTAAGCGGCGGACCCGGCAGGGATCACAACCGACGGAAAGTACTTGCATTCTTGGAAAGTAATGTCCATGCTGACAGTACGAATCCGGGGTGGTCCGACCAACCACCCCACCCCTCACGGAGGTTGACGCATGGACAGTACGGGGGAACCCACGGACGTGATGGATGCCCGCCGGGCGCGGGACGCGCTCGCCGCCGCGTGTGCCGCGAAGGCGGCGGCGCGGAAGGCCGGGGCGCGCGACCGGCCCTTCGGGTACGCCATCGGCCAGGGCCTGACCTTCGCGGCCGGTTTCATCGCGCTGGGGCTGTCCGACCGGATGCCGCGGTACGGGATCTGGCTGGTGCTCGCCGGTCTGGCGAGCCTGGCCGGCTTCTTCGCGCTGATCTGGTTCGGCGCCCACCACGGCGGTGTGACCGGCTGGTTCGACCGGAACCGCGGACCGGGCCGTCCGGCCTGGTACGCCTGGGTGGTGCCGCTCGTCCCGACCGCCCTGGGCCTGCTGGCCTGGATCCCGTACGGCGTGGCGGGCTGGCTCGTCACCTTCGGCGTGGCGTCGGGCGCGGACTACGTGCTGCGCGGGATCCGCTGGCGTCTGGGCGGCACCGCATGAGGGAACCCGCCTCGCCACCGCCCCTGGACCGCGAACTCCACCATCCCACCCGGCTGGCCCTCGCCGCCTATCTCTCGGCGTGCGGCGAGGCGGAGTTCGCCGTCCTGCGGGACTACTGCCAGATCTCCGACTCCACGCTGAGCAAGACCCTCTCGGCGCTGGAGAAGACGGGCCATGTCAGTGTCCGCAAGGGGTACTTGGGCAAGCGTCCGCGCACCTGGGCCTCGCTCACGCTCACCGGCCGCCGGTCGCTGGCCCGCCATCTGGCGGCGCTGGAGGAGATCGCCGCGGCGGCCCGCCGGGCCGCCGGCGCCTGCACCGAGGGCCCGCCCGACACCGCCTGACGTGCTGCGCCTACTCCTCGTCGGTCGTCCGTACCTGCCTCGACCGGCCCGGCTCCGGCAGTTCCTGCAACTCCGCCCGGAGCAGCAGGACATCACCGACGAACAGGTCGTACACGACGATCCCGACCACGCCGCCGATCAGCGGCCCGACGATCGGGATCCACCAGTAGCCGCTGAACGAGCCGGACACGCTCCCCGGGAAGGCCAGGCTCTTCCAGCCCTCGACCCAGGTCAAAAACCGCGGCCCGAAGTCACGGGCCGGGTTGATCGCGTACCCCGCGTTGGCGCCGTAGGACATGCCGACCGCGGCGACGACCAGACCCACCACCAGGGGGGCGAGGTTGGACTTCACGGCCTGGTTGCGCGCGTCGAGGACGGCGGCGATCAGCATGAGCAGGAAGGCCGTACCGACGATCTGGTCGATCAGCGGCCCCCAGTAGCCGCCGTGGAAGTACGCGGCGGGGAAGGTCGCGAAGATGGAGAAGGTGGCGTTCGTGTGCCCGTTCACCTTCGGGCCCGGCGCCGCCTGGTCGTAGGCGTGGATCGCGTCGTGGTAGACGAGGTAGACCAGGGCCGCCCCGGCGAAGGCGCCGACGACCTGCGAGAACCAGTACGGCACGACCTTGGCCCAGGAGAACCCGCGGCGCACGGCCATGGCCAGGGTGACCGCCGGGTTGAGATGGGCGCCGCTGACGCCGCCGGCGACGTAGACGCCGAAGGCGACGGCGAACGCCCAGCCCCACGCGATCAGCAGCCAGTCGCCCGCCGCGAGGAAGATCGTGGTGGGCGTCGCGGCGCGGCCCGAACCGGGCAGCGCCGCGACGGCCATCGCGACCACACCACAGCCGAAGGAGATGAGCACGAAGGTGCCGAGGAACTCGGCGAGGCACTCCCCGAGCAGCCCGCCCCTGCTGCGCAGCCGGGACGGCTTGATGATCGCGGGGATTTCGACAGCCATGGAGGCCCCCTTGAAGAGAGCAATGCGGCCAACGCCACCATATTGGCGTACAAACCGTGGTCCCGCAGTCTGACGGTGCCCCGTCAGCTGTCGAGATCGTCGGCGAAGTGCCGGAACCCGTGCCGCTCCAGATGCAGGCCCCACAACACCTCTGCGAGCACGCCGGGGTCCTTCCGGGCGTGCCCGAGGGTGATCGCCCCCGGGATCACGAGCTGTGCGACGTAGATGCCCTCCCCGGCGAGCCGCTCGTGCAGCAGGTGCCCGTACGCGCTCTCCGCGGCGAACGCGACGGACGTCCCCGCCCGCTCGGGGTGCGGTACGGCGGCGGTCCCGCCGTTGACGAACAGGATCGTCCCGCGCCCGAGCCGGCGCATCCCCGGCAGCACCTGCTGCACGGCGGCGACCGGCCCGTACACGGAGAACTCCAGGGGCGCGACCAGATCCCGGTGCCCGGTCTCCAGCACGGGCCGCATGAAGTCCCGGTGCGGCACCGGGCTGTACTGCAACACCTCCACGGTCCCCAGCTCACCGGCGGCCCGCCGCAACGCCCCGGCCAGCTCCTCGGGCCTGCGCACATCGGCGACGAACCCACCGGCCCGGACCCCTTGGCCGCCGAGCTCGTCCACCATCCGGTCGAGCCGCTCCCGGTGCCGGGCGACCAGGGCGACGGCGAAGCCCTCCCGCCCGAACCGGCGCGCGACAGCGGCCCCCAGCCCTGGCCCGGCACCCACGATGGCGACACTGCTCATGCGGCCATCCGTACCGCACCCGGCGCCGCCCCACACCTCCGCGGCCAGGCCCGGGGCTACGACGCCGGGCCGCCCCGCAGCCGCTCCACCTGTGCGGCGGTCACGGCACGCACGGCGAAGACCCCGGCGATCGCCGCGCCGACGACGGCCGCGTCGGACAGGAGCAGCGGCCACACCCCGTTGTAGGCCCGCGCGATGATCTGGTCCGTGGAGTCGCGCGCCACGATCCCCACCCCGCTCAGCATGCCGACCAGCCACAGCCCCCACCACACGTTGACGGAGGCGGGCACCCTGCCGCCGGGGGCGCTGCTGCGGAACGCGTCGACGACGATCCCCCGCGGGAACCACAGGTTGACCACGGGCACGATCCACCCGAGGTACACCCAGATCCCCAGGTACTTCGGCTCCTGCCCCGACAGCGCACGGGCGTTGTCGCGCAGCTGCCACAGCCAGGACACGAAGACCAGCGCGCAGAGAACGACGAGCACACCGACGACCGACGTCACCACGTGGTACGAGTTCTCAAGGGAGTTGAGCGGCCGGTGCACCCCGTTGCCCTGGTCCGGCGGCCCCGAGGCCGGTTCGCCCGCGACGGAGAGCCGGATCTCCCACACAGCCCGTACGACCCAGGCGAGCCCGGCCAGCAGCAGTCCCCCCGTTGCCAGGCGTCCGGACACCTGGATCGGCCGGAGCGCGAACGAGCGGGCGGAGAACTGGTCCATCTGTTCGGTCATCGGTTCATGATGTCAGGCGGTGGCCTGCGCCGGGCCGGCCTGTCCCTGTCGGAACCCGGCCGGCGCACCCAGGTCGGCGAGGGCACCCCGGTCCGGCTGGCCGACGCCCTCGGGCATCCCGGTGCCCGGGACCTGCCACCTGATCACGACGGTCCAGCCGCCGCCCGGCCCCGCCCGACACAAGACAGCCCGACGGAAGACGGGAGGAAGGCCGTGGGCCGTCAGGCCATCCAGAAGAACACCGCAGTCATGCGTTTCTCCTCCAGCGCCTTGCCGCAGTAACCGGTCGCGCTGTGCACGAGGTTGGCGTTGTAGAGGAGCAGGCGGTTGTACTTGTGCGGGACGCGGACGTCCTCCTCGAAGTGGTCGCCCGGGACGAACCGGGTGCCGAGGGCCTCGACGAGGTTGTTGTGCGGGGCCTGGACGATGTTGCCGCCGAGCCGGCCGCCGGACAGCGACTGGCGGTAGAAGGCGGTGCCGCAGTCCTTGGGGACACCGGGGTTGAGGTAGAGCACGGCCGCGTACCGGCACAGGGCGCGGGAGTCGGTGTGCGGGCGGGGCTCGCTCTCGCCCTCGCCGACCACCTGGACGCAGTTGTGGTTCAGGGTGCCGCCGCCGGGCGCCCGCTGCACCCACAGCTCCTTCGCCCCGGTCGCCTGCTTCACCAGCCGCTCGATACGGGCCAGTTCGGCCGGTTCGAGTCCGGGCATGGCACGCAGCCCCGGCCAGGTCTCGGAGGTGTACGGGTAGCCCTCGACCCAGTCGTCCTTGGCCAGACAGCGCTCCCGTACGGCGTCGACGTCGGGCAGGACGTCGTCGAAGACCCAGTAGTCGCGGCCCTTGGTGGGCTTGCGGTACGGCAGGACGGGCAGCGCGGCGGGCATCCTGGGGGGCGGCTGTGGGGGCATGCGGCGAATCTATGGCAGCGTTTCCCCTCGCCTCTCCCGAGGAATGGTCAACTCTTCTTTACCTCGCGCATAGATACGAACGCCTTCCGCGTCCGTACCGCTGTGTGTCCGAACCGCCCGCGCCGTCACGGGGGCGGCTCCACGACCGGGCAGGAGGCACGGTGCGCTTTTCGCGGAACGCGACGGGAACTCTCTTCGTGGGCGGTGCGATGGCTCTGACGCTCGCGGCGCTGGCCTACCCGGGCATGCTCGGCATGAGCAAGGTGGCCACCGCCCAGGACCGCGTCATCGCCAACACCCAGTGGGGGCCGCTCACCGAGCAGGACCGGGACTTCGTGGTGAAGGTGCGTGCGGCCGGCCTGTGGGAGTACCCGGTGGGGCAGATGGGGCTGCAGAAGGGCACCACGCCGGGCGTCATCACGGCCAGCAAGCACCTGGTCGACGGGCACGCGGCGCTGGACACGACCTGCCGCAAGATCGCGCCGATGCTGAACATCACGCTGCCCGACCTGCCGAGCCCCCAACAGCAGGGATTCGTCAAGCAGTTGACGGCCGACAGCGGGAAGAAGTTCGACAGCGACTTCGCCAACATCCTGCGGATGACGCACGGCGCGATCTTCAACACGATCGCGAAGATCCGCTCCACCACCAAGAACACACTGGTCCGCGCCCTCGCCGACCAGGCCAACAACACCGTGCTGGACCACATCACGGTGATGGAGAAGACCGGCCTGGTCGACTTCGACCAGACGCTGTTCCAGCAGACGACCCCGCCGAAGCTCCCCAGCTCCGACCTGACCCCGCCACCCCCGGCACCGGGACAGCCGGAGGTGGTCCTCACACCGCCGCCGAACGCCACGTCGACGCCGGTGGACATCAACGGGATCGCGGGGGGCGGCACGGGCGCTTCGCCGGGGGCGAGTCCGGCGCCGACGGCGGGCTAGGCCAGCCAGACCGTCGTATCCGGCGCAAGGACCGCACTCCCCGCCGGCGGCCCGCTGGCCAGCAGCACCTCACCGGGCGGCAGTGGAACCGGAACACCGGACAGGTTGGTGACGCACCGCCAAGCCGTCGAGCGGCTGAAGTCCAGGACGCCTGCGGGGGTATCCGGCGTCCAGCTCAGCGTCTCCCCCTCCAGCAGCTTGCGGCGCAGCCGCAGGGCTGTGCGGTACAGCTCCAGGGTCGAGCCCTCGGCACCGGTCTGCGCCTCGACGGAGTACGACGCGAACGACGGCGGCTGCGGCAGCCAGCCGGGGCCCGGCCCGAAGCCGTACGACGGTCCGCTCGTCGTCCACGGCAGCGGCACCCGGCAGCCGTCGCGGCCCTTGCGGGTGTGGCCGGTCTGCTCCCAGATCGGGTCCTGGAGGGCGTCGGCGGGCAGGTCGGCGACCTCGGGCAGCCCCAGTTCCTCACCCTGGTAGAGGTACGCCGAGCCGGGCAGCGCCAGCATCAGTAGGGTCGCGGCGCGGGCCCGGCGCAGCCCGGCGCCGGTGTCGAGGGCGGGCTCGGTGCCGTCGGAGAGCAGCCAGGCGGCCGGGTCGGTGCCGGGCGGCAGCAGCAGGCGCGAGGCGTGCCGGACGACGTCGTGGTTGGACAGCACCCAGGTGGCGGAGGCGTCGGCGGCGCGGGCGCCGGCCAGGGCCACGGTGATCGCCTCACGCAACTCGTCGGCGTGCCAAGGCGCCTCCAGGTACTCGAAGTTGAAGGCCTGGCCGAGTTCGTCGGGGCGGGCGTAGCGGACGCGGCGGGCGCCGGGGACCCAGGCCTCGGCGACGGCGGTGCGCGGCGGGGAGTAGGTGTCGAAGATCGTGCGCCAGTCGCGGTAGATCTCGTGGACCTCGTCGCGGTCCCAGTACGGATGGCCGCCCGGTGCGACCCGCTGCAGCGCCTGCTCGCCGGTCGCGCCGATGTCCCCGATGTCCCGCAGCGGCTCGGCGAGGTCCTTGGCGAGGCCGTGGGCGACGTCGATCCGGAAGCCGTCGACGCCCCGGTCGGACCAGAAGCGCAGGGTGCTGCGGAAGTCGGCGCGGACCTCCTCGTTCGCCCAGTTGAGGTCGGGCTGCTCGGGTGCGAAGAGATGGAGGTACCAGTCGCCGTCCGCCGTCCGCCGCCAGGCGCTGCCGCCGAAGACGGACTGCCAGTCGCTGGGCGGGAGTTCGCCGTGCGCGCCCTTGCCAGGGCGGAAGACGTAGCGGTCGCGGGCCGGGGAGCCGGGGGCCGCGTGCAGGGCCTCCTGGAACCAGGGGTGCAGCCGCGAGGTGTGGTTGGGGACGATGTCCACGACCACCTTCAGACCGAGCCGGTGGGCCTCGGCGACCAGCGCGTCGAAGTCGTCCAGGGTGCCGAGGCGGGGGTCGACGTCCCGGTGGTCGGCGACGTCGTAGCCGCCGTCGGCGAGTTCGGACGGGTAGAAGGGGCTCAGCCACAGGGCGTCGACGCCGAGTGTGGCGAGGTGGTTCAGCCGCTCGGTGATGCCGCGCAGATCGCCGAGGCCGTCACCGTCGGCGTCGGCGAAGCTGCGGGGATAGACCTGGTAGATGACGGCCTGCCGCCACCAGTCGGGGTTCTTGGCGGAGAGGTCCGGCGAGACGTCTGCCATGCGGGCTCCGTTCGGACGCGTCCACGCGGCCCTAGGGCCGCGCCACCGTCTCCAAGTACAGCTTCACGTACCGCTCCGCGTCCACCGCCAACGCCACGTCCACCAGGGCCTGTTCGCGGCTGCCCTCGTGGATCTCGGACTCGCCGTGGCGGGGGCGCAGGTCGACGATCGTCTGGCCCCGGGACGGGCCGGGAGCCAGGGAGACCTCGACCGGCAGCCGGCGGGTGGTGATGCCCTGCGGATCGGCGACCGCGCACACCGCACCGGCGTCGCCGAGGCCGCCCGCCTCCTCCGCCTCCGGGTCCTCGCCCACCGCGGTCGGCCGGTGCGCGAGGAGTTCGCCGGCCAGCCGGGTGCCGGGGTCGCTGCTCGCGCGCAGCCGGTGGACGTCCGGGCCGTCCACGACGACCTGGGTGAAGACGTCGAGGCCGTACATCGTGATCGGCACCCCGGCGGTGAGCAGGACCGCGGCCGCCTCCGGGTCGTGCCAGACGTTGAACTCGGCGACCGGCGTGGCGTTCCCGGTGGCCACGGCCCCGCCCATGAAGACGATCCGCTCGATGTTGCGGGTCACCTCCGGATGGGTGCGCAGCAGCAGGGCGATGTTCGTCAGGGGCGCGGTGGGGATGAGCGTGACCGGGCGCGGGGAGGCGAGGATCTCGCGGTGCAGGAGCGTGACGGCGTCGACGTCGGCCGGGGTGCGGGCCGGGTCGGGCAGGCCGAGGTCGCCCATGCCGTCGGCACCGTGCACGTGCTTCGCCGAGCGGGCCGGTTCGATCAGCGGGCGGGCGGCGCCCCGGGCCACCGGGATGTCCGGGGCGCCCGCCTGCTCCAGCACGGTCAGGGTGTTGCGGACCACGCCGTCGACGTCCGTGTTCCCGGCCACACAGGTCACCGCCCTGAGGTCGAGGCCCGGATGGCGTACGGCGAACAGCAGTGCGAGGGCGTCGTCGACGCCGGTGTCGCAGTCGATGATCACGGGTACGGGCTGACCGGTCACAGCGGACTCCTTCGTCGTACGGACGTTCCGACGCCAAAACCCTAGATCAGTTCCCGGCGGCCATCAGTTCCAGAGCACGGTGCCGCGGGCGGCCACCCGGTCCGCGATCCGGCGCAGCAGCTCGGCGCCGGGCAGCGCGCCGGGGCGGCGGCCGTCGCGCAGACGTACGGCGGCCAGGCCCGCGGCGGCCTCTCGGGCGCCGATCACCGCCTGGTACGGCACGAGGCGCGCGGCCCGGATGCGGGCGCCGAGGGTGCCCTGCTCGGGGCCGGCGAGTTCGGCGCGCAGCCCCAGTCCGACCGCCTCCCGGACGAGTTCCGCCGCCTGCTCCGCCTGCTCCTCGGCGATGGGCAGCACGACCAGCTGCACGGGCGCCAGCCAGGCCGGGAAGGCGCCGCGGTGTGCCTCGACCAGGTGGGCGACGGCCCGTTCGACACTGCCGATGATGCTGCGGTGGACCATCACCGGGCGGTGCCTCGCGCCGTCGGCGCCGATGTAGTGCAGGTCGAAGCGGGCCGGCTGGTGGAAGTCGATCTGTACGGTGGACAGGGTGGACTCCCGGCCGGCGGGGTCCGCGATCTGCACGTCGATCTTGGGGCCGTAGAAGGCGGCCTCGCCCTCGGCCTCCTCGTGGGCGATGCCGGACTCCTCCAGCACCTGCCGCAGCAGGGCGGTGGCCCGCCGCCACAGCTCTGGGTCGGCGACGTACTTGCCGCCCTCGCCGGGCAGCGACAGCCGGTGGCGTACGGCCTCTATGCCGAGGTCGGCGTAGGCGCGGGCGATCAGTTCCAGCGCGGCGCGGGCCTCGTCCACCGCCTGTTCCAGGGTGCAGAAGATATGGGCGTCGTTGAGCTGGATGGCGCGGACGCGGGTCAGACCGCCGAGGACACCGGAGCGTTCGGAGCGGTGCATGCCGCCCAACTCGGCGATGCGGAGCGGCAGTTCACGGTAGCTGTGGGAGCGGGAGCGGTAGATCAGTGCGTGGTGGGGGCAGAGGCTGGGGCGCAGCACGACCTCCTCCGCGCCGATCCGCATCGACGGGTACATGTCGTCGCGGTAGTGGTCCCAGTGCCCGGAGATCTCGTACAGCTCGCGTTTGCCGAGCGCGGGCGAGTACACGTGCCGGTACCCGGCCCGGCGTTCGGCCTCGCGGACGTACTCCTCCAGGGTGTGCCGGACGAGGGCGCCGTCGGGCAGCCAGTACGGCAGGCCGGCGCCCATGAGCGGGTCGGTGTCGAACAGGCCGAGTTCGCGGCCGAGGCGGCGGTGGTCGGGAAGCTGGTCGTGCACGGGGTCCTCCTCGGTGGGAGAGGCGAACGCCCCGGGACACGCCAGAAGCCCCGGGGCGTTCGCCCCGGGGCTTCGATGCTGGTCAGGTGTCAGCGCGCCGGGACGGTCTCCGGCGTCGTCGTGCTCGACGGACACGAGTGGGCGCGCTGCATGCGGCGACCGTAACAGGGCCGAAGCCGCGGATCGAGGCATTTTCGCCGGGGCACGCACCGGCCGCCGTCGCCGCTCGCCCGGATCCGGCGGAGCGCTCACCCGGACGGCCCAGAGCGCTGGTGAGGCGGGCGGGGCGGTGATGCCGTGAGAGCAGACACTCCAGCGGGCACCCCGCCCCGGTCCCCACCGGCTCGCAGTCCAGGAGGCACCTCGATGCCGTCGATGACCTCGTTGACCTCATTGACCTCGTTGATCGACGCGATACGCTCCCGCGCCCGCCTCCAGCTCGCCCTGACGGCCGCCGGCCTCATAGCCGTCGGCGGCTGCGCGGCCTTCGGTCTGAACCATCCGGCGACCGCGCCCCAGCCGCTGCCGACGATCGACAGGCCGACCCCGACGCCGAAGGCGGGTACGAACGTCGCCGCGCTCACCGACGGGCAGGCGCAGGCCGCGCTGATCACCCAGACCGACCTCGGCGCCCCCTGGACGGCCACGCGCGGGGCGGCCACCTGGCGGGACTGGCTGCTGAAGGCGACCAGCTCGGCCGGGCAGTGCGGGCGGCTGATGGACGCCCTCTACTCCGACGAACTCCTCGGCGGCCCCGGCCGCGTCGCCATCGGCCTGGACGACGCCGACACCGACGCCCAGCTGCGCTACCAGATCGGCGCCCGCCGACCCGCCGACGTCGACGCGGCGCTCGCCTGGCTGAAGACGATGCCGGTGCAATGCGCCCGGTTCACGGCCACCACCCAAGAGGGGCTGGAGGAGGACGTACGCGTCGACGACGCCCCGCTCCCCGAGGTCGGCGACGCCCGCCAGGGCCTGCGGGTCAGTCTCGCCACCACGACGTCCGAGGGCCAGGAGACCGAACTGACGCTGGACGTGGCGGCCGTCCGGGTCGGCCAGGACGCCTTCACCCTCACCAACGGCGGCCTGGGCAACGTGCCGAACGACGCGACCCAGGCGGCCGTCCAGGTGGGCGCACTGCGCCTGGCGGACGTGCGCAGGCAGGGCCGGGCACAGGTGTGACCCGCGGCAGGCCCGGCGGGCGCGGGCGCCAAAGGAGGACCGGGCCTCGGCAGCGGCCCCCGGGCCGGGCCGCGAGAGGAACCCCAGGGGCTCACAGTGGTGGCTGGGCCGGGGCCGGGCCGAGAGTCGTGGTGCCGGGGGCCGTGCGGTGGCCGAGGCCGGTGCGGTAGGCGTCCAGGGCCGCCTCGGTGCGGCCCGTGCGGCGCAGCAGGTCGCCCAGCAGACGGCACAGGTCGGCCAGATCCCCGGCGGCGCCCGCGCGTTCCAGCAGGCTGAGCGCGCGGACGTAGTGCTCCTCGGCGGCCTCGGTGTCCCGGGCGTCCTCGGCGATGATGCCGAGCAGGCGGTGGGCCGCGGCGGCGTGCACCGCGCCCCGCTCGGAGGAGAAGTCACCGAGGACGCCCTCCAGCAGACCGGCTGCTTCCGCCGACTTGCCGCGCCGGTGCAGCACGTCGGCCAGTTCGACCGTGGCCTGGCTGCGGTAGAGGGCGGCCCGGCTCTCGGACAGCATCGTGTATGCCTGGCGCAACTCGGCCTCCGCGCGCTCCAGTTCGCCGTTCTGGGCGCAGACGTAACCCCGCATCCAGTGGCAGTTGGCCAGCTCGGTGCGCAGCCGCAGCCGGCGGTACAGCTCGGCCGCCTTGGCGAGGGAGGCGTCGGCCTCGGTGAGGCGGCCCTCGGCGAGCAGGGTGCGGGCCACCGAGCGGTGCATCCGGGCGATCAGCGCGGGCTCGCCGGCCTGCGGGGCGAGCGCGAGGGCGAACTCGGCGGCCTGGGCGGCGCGGGCGTGCGCGCCCATGTCCATGTACGGGCCGATGATGCTGGCGTAGAGGAGCAGCAGGGCGTCGGGGTCGTGCAGTCCGCCGCGGTTCAACTCGTCGAGGGCGGACTCCAACAGGTATACGGCGTAACGGAGTTCGCCGGCCAGATAGTGGGAGACCGCGCGCCCGCGCAGCGCGGGCGCCCGCACCGGGAGCGATTCGCCGGCCAGGTGCCGCTCGGCGCGTTCGAAGCAGTCGCGGGCCTTCGCCAGCTCGCCGGTCTCCAGGGCGCACTCGCCGAGCCCGAGCAGCGCGGTGGCCTGCTCGCAGGCCAGGCCATGGGTCCCGGCCTCCGTGAGCAGCGCCGCGTACGCCTGCGCCGCCTCCTCGGCCCGGCCGTCGGCGAGCACCCGCTGGGCCTCGGTGAGGCGCAGCCTGAGGTCGGTGGCGAGGCGGGCGGGGCGGCCGACGGCCAGCTCCTCGAAGGCCACCCCGAGCCGGCCGGCGATGTGCCGCAGCGCCTCGTCGGAGGCCCGCACCCGACCCGCCTCCAGGGTGGAGATGTAGGCGGGTGTGTAGGCGGGCTCCGCCAACTGCCGCTGGGTCAGTCCCCGTTCGGTGCGAAGTTGCTGTACGCGCCGCCCGATGACCGCCGGGTCGTCCCGTTCCCGCATCCGCCGCTTCCCCCCAACTCACTTGGCAGCACTTGCCGTTCGCCCCGTACGGCTCTAGGTTAAACGGCGGATTAAGCGCGCTTAATACGTTGTTGTTGCGTTGTGTTGCGAGGTCGCCGTGCCCGGACGTACATCCGCACCCTACGGACGCCCCACCCCCGAAGTGATCCCTTCCCGGATTCGCGTGCCCGCAGGCACCTCGACCGCCCGGGCCGTCGCGGCCGCCGTGATCGCCGCGGCGACCCTCATCCTCGCGGCCAACGCCGGCCCGGCCCGCGCGGACACCTCACCGGTGACGGCGACGGCGACGGCCTCACAGGCGCATCGCTGACGGCCGCCCGGCCGGCACCGCCCCACCGGCAGCGCGCCCCTCCCCCCTGCCCCGCCGGCGGCCTACGCTTGCGCCCGTGACCTCCGCAGCCGCGCGTGCCGCCCTGGACCTCACCGCCGACCTGCCGGTGGCGCGGCTGACGGATCTCTACCGGGACCTGCACCGCCACCCCGAGCTGTCCCTGCGCGAGCACCGCACCGCCGGGCAGCTCGCCGAACACCTCGCGGCGGCCGGCTACGAGACCGCCGCGGGCGTCGGCGGCACCGGTGTCGTGGGCCGGCTGCGCAACGGGGACGGGCCGACGGTGCTGCTGCGCGCCGACCTGGACGCGCTGCCGGTACGGGAGGAGACCGGGCTGCCGTACGCCTCCGAGACGGACGGCGTGATGCACGCCTGCGGGCACGATCTGCACGTCACCTGGCTGACCGGCGCCGCCGCGGCGCTGGCCGCCGGGCGGGACGCCTGGCGCGGCACCCTGCTGGTGGTGGGGCAGCCCGCCGAGGAGACCGGGCAGGGGGCCCGGCGGATGATCGAGGACGGGCTGTACGAGCGGTTCGGGCGGCCGGACGTCCTGCTCGGGCAGCACGCGGCCCCCGGACCGGCCGGCCTGTACCCGCACGCACCGGGCCTGATCATGTCGGCGGCGACGGACGTGGACATCGTCGTGCACGGCCGGGGCGGGCACGGCTCGCGCCCGGAGGCGACCGTGGACCCGGTGGTGACCGCCGCCTATCTCGTCACGCGGCTGCAGACGGTGGTCTCCCGGGAGCTGGCCGCCGGGGAGTCGGCCGTACTGACCGTGGGCCGCATCGAGGCGGGCACCCGGCACAACATCATCCCGTCCGAGGCGCGCATCTCGCTGAACCTGCGCAGCCAGTCGGAGGAGGTCCGCCGCCGGATGCTCGCGGCGATCGAGCGCATCGCGCGCGGCGAGTGCCTGGCCGCCGACTGCCCGCGCGAGCCCGAAATCACCGTCGGCAACACCTTCCCGGTGACCGTGAACGACGCGGCCACCGATACCACCGTGGCCGCCGTGCACGGTGAGGTGTTCGGCGCGGGCACGGTGTTCGACCCGGGCCCGGCGATGGGCAGCGAGGACTTCCCCCAGCTCGCGCTGGACGGCACCGTCCCGTACTCGTACTGGTTCGTGACGACCACCCCGCCGCAGGTGTGGGACCGGGCACCCGGCGACACCCTCCCGGAGAAGCTCGCGGCCGTGCCGAGCAACCACAGCCCGCACTTCGCGCCCGATCTGTGCACGATCGCCCCGGGCGTCCGCACCCTCGTCTCGGGGGCCCTGGCGCTGTTGTCAGTGGCATGACCTAGTCTTTCCGCACTCGCCACACGAGGCGCACACGATCCACACGGTTCGCGGGAGCCCGCAGCACGGCTCACCGGGGGGCCACGGATTCGCCGTGCCCGCGTGGCGTCCCAATCTTCATTCGTTCCGGGGGGTTCGAATCAGCGTGCGCAAGCGCTCTCTCACGGCCGCCACCACTCTGGCGGTCCTCTTCAGCTCGGCGGCTCTCGCCGCCACCCCGGCCTTCGCCGACTCCAGCACCGTCCTGCCGGTCAAGCAGACCGGCGACCTCGTGGTCGACGGCGCCCACCAGCAGGTCTTCATCAGCGACCCGGCCAGCGGCACGATCGTCGTCACCGACTACAACGGCAAGGTCGTCAAACAGCTGACCTCGCTGCCCGGCGTCACCGGCCTGGAACTGTCCGCCGACTCCGGCACGCTGTACGCGGCCGTGCGGGACGCGGACCAGATCGCGGTCATCGACACCGCCACCGACACGCCCGGCACCCCGTTCACCGTGGGCGACCAGCCGGTCAGCGTCGCACTCGCCGGCGGCCGGCTGTGGTTCGGCTACGGCACCTCCGGCACCGGCCACGTCGGCTCCGTCGACCTCGCCGACGTCCAGCACCAGGTGACCCTCGACCAGGCGGACGGCTGGTCCGTCGCCCCGCTCCTGGACGCGGCGCCCGGCTCGAACACCCTGCTGACCGGGGAGCCGGGCGGCAGCCCCAGCCCGGTCACCTCGTACGACGTCACCTCCGGCACACCCACCCGCCTGGCGAGCGCCGACGTCGGCGACAACCTCCGGGACCTGGCCGTCACACCCGACGGCAAGGACGTCATCACGGCGAGCGGAGCGCCGTACAAGCACCCGGTGTTCAAGACCGCCGACATGACCCCGGACGGCGCGTACGCCAGCGCCACCTACCCGAACGCGGTGGCCGTCGCCCCGGACGGCACGGTCGCGGCGGGCGTCGACGGCTGGTACAACCCCGACATCTTCGTCTACAAGCCGGGCGCCACCACCGCCGTGCGCACCTACGACTTCCCGAACACGGGCAGCAGCAGCGGCGCCGACGAACTCGCCGCCTCCGCCCTCGCCTGGGCGCCCGACGCCTCCCGCCTGTTCGCGGTGTCGTACAACAGCAACGGCGTCTACTCACTGCGCGTGTTCGGCGCGCCCACCAAGGCGGCCACCACGCTCACCGTGGACGCCCCGGCGACCGCCACCCGCGCCAAGCAGCTCACCGTCAAGGGCAGGGCCGCCTCGACCGTGCCGCTGCCCGCGGGCACCAAACTGACCGTCACCCGCACCGACCTGGACTCCCCGAAGGGCAAGGCCCTCGCCCCGGTCGCCGTCAAGGCCGACGGCACGTTCTCCTTCACCGACACTCCGCCGGCCGGCGGCACGGTGAAGTACACCGTGGCCTACGCCGGCGACGCCGGCCACACGGCGGTCTCCGCCTCCGACACCACGGCCGTCTCGCGCGCCAGGACCGCGCTGTCGATCGACAACAACGGCAAGGTGTACGACTACGGCAAGGCCGTGAAGTTCACCGCCCACCTCGGGACGACGTACAAGAACCGCACCGTGGAGATCTGGGCCGACCCCTACGGTCCCGACCGGCCCAGCAAGCTGGTGAAGTCCGGCAAGGCCGACTCCCACGGCAATCTGTCGGTCACCCTGAACCTGTACCGGGACACCACGGTCAGCGCGAAGTTCGCGGGCGACTCCCGCTACCAGCCGGCCTCCGTGCACAGCGTGGCCTACGACCGGGTGAGCGTCTCCACCTCGGTGGGCAACCAGTACAAGTCGGCGCACGTCTGGGGCCAGACGTACGCCTACTTCCACAAGAACAAGAACCCGCTGATCACGACGAGGATGACGTACTACCCGGGCCGGGCGCAGAAGTTCGAGTTCCAGGTGTACTACCAGGGCAAGTGGTACCCGGGCGACCCCGCCTACTTCAAGCTCGGCGGCGACGGCGTCTCCCGGGTGCAGATCACCGGCGACCACGGCAAGGACGTCGGCTGGCGCTTCAGGGTCCGCTCCTCGTACATCAACGGCACCTCCGGTGACACGGTGAACTCCACAACGAACGGCGCCTGGAAGTACTTCACCTTCACCAAGTGACTAGGGAGCCGCCTGGAGCTGGCGCAGCTGCTTTTTGACATGGTCCAGCGCGCCGCTCCGGCGGCCCGGCACCCGTAGCCTCAACTCCGCGAGGGTGGAGCCCAGTTCACGAGCCAGGACCGGGTCCTCGACCTGCCCCCACTGATGGTGGGCCCGGTCCACGGCCGCCTCCACGGCGGCCGAGTCCGCCGGCTGCCCGGCGGCCAGCCGCAGTCCGGCGACCGTGAGCCACGCCCGGCAGCTGCGACCCGCGTCCCCCGCGAACATCGCGAGATCGGCGCGGACCTCCACCCAGTGCAGGGCTTCGTCGGAGGCGGGGCCATGGGCCCGTGCGGCGAGCTGCTCATACCGGGCGGCGAGCGCATCGGCGTCACCGTGCCGCCCGGACTGGACGGCGGCGCTGATGGCGGCGTGCGGGTCCTGTTCCCCGGGCCGGCCGGGACCGGTGGGCGGCGGGGCGAACGGGGGTATCGGGCCGGAGCCCCCGGGGAGGGCCAGCACCAGGTCCCGGCCCGCACTCGACTGCGCGATCCGGGCCATCGCCTGCTCGTGCAACACGGGCAGCGGCGGCCGCTGTCCACTGCGCAGCAGCGTGGCCACGGCCTTCATGTACAGCGGCTCGGCCAGGCCCCGGCGGCCGGCCCCTGGGGCGATCCGCCCGTACACCGCCGCGTTGGGCCCACAGTCCAGGCCGCGCCCGGCGACGTACTGCCAGGCGTCCGCCTCCGCGTGCAGGTCCACGACGAGCGCCGTGTCCACGGCGGAGCGCAGCCGCAGTTCCTCGCGGATCCAGTGCCAGGGCAGCGCGGTGTAGCGCACGGTGGGCGCGGTGGTGCGGGCCAGCGCCAGATGCGGCAGATGCTGCTTGCGGTCCAGCTGGAGCTGGCCGGTGATGTACACGGTCAGCGGTCCGGGCGCGGCCGCGGCGGCGCGCAACCGGGTCAGCACCGCCTGCGGCTCCAGCGGATCGGCGAGTTCGACCACGTTGGCGGTGTCGGTGCCGGACAGCACGGCGGGGGCGACGGCGGCCAGCACCGGCAGCACGCCGGCCGCGTCCACCAGGCGCCCCCGGCCGAGCGGTGCGGCCGCGAGCAGCAGCACGGTTCCGGGCATCGTCCCTCCCCTGTCGACCCTGTGCAGCCGGCGGACCGGCTTCCAGTCAGCACCGTAACCGCTACGACTGCGCACGCGCGCCTCAGGACCGCAAACGTCCCTGTTCGGTGCCTTCGCCCCCGCGCTCCTCGGAGGACTCCACCGGGCCCTCGGGCTCCATGCGCCGTACGGCGAACACCGTGGTGTCGTCGCCGAGCCGCCCCCCGCTGTGCCGCAGCACGCCGTCGCGGACCGTGCGCACCAGCCGCCGGGGCTCGGCACGGCCCGGCTCGGCGGCGACCGCACGGGTGACCTCCCTCGCCAGCGGATAGAAGACACCGCTGCGGTCACGGGCCTCGGTCACCCCGTCGGTGACCAGCAGCAGCGTCTCGTCGAAGGCCAGCGGCACCCGGTGCACGGGCGGCACCCCCTGCCCGAGGTCGCCGAGGCCGAGCGGCAGCCCGTCCCCGCTGGGCAGTTCGCGCACGCCGTGGGGGCCGACGGCGAGCGGCGCCTCGTGCCCGAAGTTGACGGTCTCGACGAGACCCGGGGTGTCCTGCGGGAAGCCGATCAGCACGGCGGTGGCGAACCGGTCGCCGTCGTCGTGGCCGAGTGCGGTGGTGTGCATACAGTGCCGCAGCATCCGGATCTCCAGGCGTTCGGCGACGGTCGCGAGGTCCTTCTCGTGGTAGCCGGCCTCACGGAAGGTGCCGAGCAGCGCCGCGGCGGCCTCCACCGCGCCGAGCCCCTTGCCCTGCACGTCGCCGACGAGGACGCGGGTGCCGTGCGGGCCGGGCTGGATGTCGTAGAAGTCGCCGCCGACCCGGGCGTCGACCTCGGCAGCCAGATACACGCCCGCGTGGTCCAGCCCGGCCCAGCGCGGCGGCAGCGGGCGCAGCACGGTACGGCGGGTGGTCTCGGCGATGTCCCGGATGTGCACGATCTGCCGCTCCCGGCGCACGCGCACGGCGCAGGCCAGCGTGGCCAGCAGGCCGCCGAGCGCGACGAGCACGAAGTCGCCGAGACCGGCCTGGAACTGGTCGGGCCAGGCGCTGTCCACGACGACGTACGTCACCACCGCCAGCACGACGAAGGCGCCCGTCGTCCACACCCCGCAGATCGCGGCGGCCGTACCGGGCACCAGCACGATCCAGGAGATGATCCGGAACTGCTCGGTGGTGTTGTAGTCCACCAGCACGACCCCGGCGAGCAGCAGCAGGGGCGGCACCCAGGCGATGCTCCGGCCCCGGAAGCGCAGCAGCTGGCGCTCCCGCCCGTACTCCATCTCCGTCACGGCGGGCAGCCCTCCATGCACCCAGCGAAACACGGCGGACAACCGCCCGCATCCGGGCCCCGTCACCCGCCCGGCCGACTTGCCGGGCGGTGCCCCCAGGTGTGCTCTGGACGGAGGAAGAGACGGAGAAGGAGACGCAGAGAGAGGAGTCCTCCCATGGCTCAAGCGGCACCCGCGCCCGGTGGGATGTCCCGTCCCGGGCGTATGCCGGAGGTCGAGGGACGGGGATCCGGCGCGCGCGGCCGTACGCCCGTGCCCCCGGACGTCTTCGACGCGCGCACCCATCGCGTCGCCCACATCGCCGTCCCGGTCGTGCTCGGCCTGGTCTACGGCTACTGGGTCGCGGCCAACAACCGCTCCGGCGGCGCCATCACCGGCTGGAACCTGCTGCTCGGGTTCGCCAGCGCGCTGGTGTTCGCGGTGGTGTGCACCGCCCTGCTGACACTGGCCCCGCGGATGCGGCGGGAGATGCACGCGCTGCTGTGGACGGCGTTCGCCGGCTGCGCGTTCGGCTTCGTCTACAGCCAGACCGGCGCGACGGTCCTGCGGTCGATACTGATGGCGCTCGCGGTGGCGGCGGCGACGTTCATCGTGTTCTTCTACCGCTACTACACACGCGAGGACGCGTCCGGCCGCCGTACCCGCTGAGCGGGGGACGCCGACGGTGTGTGCGTGGGCCCCGGCCACCCGGCCGGGACCCACGCACTCCCCTGTATCCCCTCTTCCCACACCGGCCCCTTGAGCCGGTTTCCGTCTCCCCAGCACCAGGAAACACCCGTTCGGACGAACCCTCCACCGGAGACCGAAATCCCCGCTCCGGCCAGGGGGTACGGGCCCAAGGGCTACGGGGGCGGGTGCGAGGCGGGTTCGAGAGGGGTCCCCCCGATGCCCCGCCCGGCTCGCGCCCGCGCCCCGAAGGCCGTTGCCTGGAAACGTGCCCCCACGTCTGAGGATCAGGAGCGCCCTGTCGGCCGTGCTGATCACCCTGGCCTGCCTCCTCGTGCCGTTCGGCGCGCTGGCGGCCTGGGCGGCGTACGGGCTCGTGGACACGGGCCGGTACGTCACCGCGATGGCCCCGCTCGCCGGCGACCCGGACGTGCGGGACGCCGTCGCGGACACCGTCGGAGACGGGATCCTGCGCGCGGTGGACGAGCACATGGGCGTCCGCCCGGACGGTGGCTCCGTGCGCCCGTTCGTGCACGACGCGGTGCGCTCCTTCACCCAGACCGAGGCCTTCCGGCTGGCCTGGGACACCGTCAACCAGGTCACCCACGACGCGGTCCTGCGTGCCCTGCGCGACGGGCGGGGCACGAGGGCCGGGCAGCCGGTCACCGTCGACCTCGCCTCCGTCACCGACCCGGTCAAGCGCCGGCTGACCCACGACCACGTACCGCTCGCCGCGCGCATCCCGGTGCAGCACACCGCGGTCGCCGTGTTCCCGGCCGAGGAACTGGCCACGTTCCGGAAGGGGTTCCATGTGCTGGAGGTCGCCGGCTTCTGGCTGCCGGTGACGGCGGTCGTCTTCGCCGCGACGGGAATCGGCCTGGCCGTCCACCGCCGCCGCGCCATCACCGCGACCGCCCTGGGCACGGCCCTGGGCGGCGCCCTGCTGGCCCTGGCCCTGTCGGTGGGCCGCACCCTGACCCTGTCCGGCCTCCCGCCCGACGTCCCCCACCCCGCCGCGGCCGCGGTCTACGACGCCCTCACCTCCACCCTGCGCACCACGGCCTGGCTCCTGCTGGCCCTGGGCCTGACAGCGGCACTCACGACCTGGCTGACCCGCTACGTACGAGTGACCCGCCCCGCCCGCCGCCGACCGCCGACCCCCACACCGCCGACGGAGCGGGCACGGTCGCGGATTTGAGGGGCGCCACAGCCCCACGCCGGGGACGCCGCCGGGCGTAGGACGCCGAGCCGGATAATGGCCCCATGCCCCGAGAGTTCCCCATCGGCCTCACCCCTCCCGACTGGCTGGTCCGGAACCTCCAACCCCAGCGGGCCCCCGTCAACGGGCCCGCCGTGGCCCGCGCCGCCGTCGCCATGGCCCTGCCCCTGGTGATCGGCCTGGCGGCCGGCCACCCCGCCTACGGCGCCCTCGCCTCCATGGGCGCCCTCTCCGGCGTCATCGGCGACACCGCCGACGCCTACCGCATGCGCATCCTCAACATCGCGGTACCGCAGCTCTTCGGCGCGGTCGGTGTCACACTCGGCGCGCTGGTGTACGGCCACGGCTGGTACGCGGTCGCCGCCGTCACCGGCGTGGCACTGCTGTCCGGCATGATCTCGACGATCGGCGCGGTGGCCTCGGTCTCCGGCCTGCTGCTCCTCCTGAACTGCGTGGTGGGAGCCGGCCTCCCCCTGCCCCGCCCCTGGTGGGTGGCGCCGGCCCTGATGACCGGCGGCGGCCTCCTCGTCCTCCTCCTCGCCCTGCTGGCCTGGCCGTTGCGCTCGGGCATCCCGGAACGCGCGGCGGTCGCGGCCACCTACCGAACGGTCGCCGCACTCCTCACCGTCTCCGGCACGGACCGCACCGAGGAGTACGACGAGGCCCGCCGGACCGTCACCCAGTCCCTGAACCAGTCCTACGACCTGATCCTGGCCCGGCGCGCCCGCCAGCACGGCCGCAGCCACGAACTCACCCGGCTGCTGGCCCAGTTGAACGCCATCACCCCGGTGGTCGAGGCGGCCCCCGCCGCCCATCTGGCAGCCCGCCCCCTCCCCCCGCAGATCCCGGACGCGGTCGCCCAGCTGGCCCATGCGGTCGAGACGGGCTACACGGGCCCGACAGCGCTCTCCCTGCCCCTGGCCACCACGGAAACGGCCCGCGCGGTGGACCACGCCCTGCGGCACACGGCCGAGGTGGTCGCGTGCCCGGACATGGACCCACGAGGCATCGACGACCGCCTGGGACGCCCCGCGACGCTGGGCAACCGCACGGCAAGAGCGGCCCGCAACGTGATGGTCTCCGCCACCTCCTGGCGCTACGGCCTGCGCCTGGCGGTCTGCATCGGCATCGCCCAGGCCCTCGTCTCGCTGATCCCGGTCGCGCGCTCGTACTGGGTGGCCCTGACGATCACCTTCGTACTGAAGCCCGACTTCGGCTCGGTCTTCTCCCGCGCCCTGCTGCGCGCGCTCGGCACGGTGGCGGGTCTGGTGATCGCGGCGGTGGTCCTGGCGGAGGTTCCCCTGGGCTGGTGGGACGTACCGGTGATGCTGCTCCTGGCCCCGCTGATCCCGGCCCTGACCCCCCGGGGCTACGGCTACCAGACGGCGGCGATCACCCCGGTGATCCTGCTCCTCTCCCACATCCTGAACCACCAGGGCACCGCCCTGCTCCTGCCCCGTCTGGCGGACTCGCTGCTGGGCTGCGCGATCGCGCTGATCGCCGGCTACCTCCTGTGGCCGGAGAGCTGGCACACCCGGGTCGGCGACCGCCTGGCCGACGCGGTGCGGGACACGGCCGCGTACGTGGAGACGGCGTTCACCACCGGCACAGCGACCGACCCCGCCGCCCGGGCCCGTATGCGCCGCCGCCTCTACCGTGACCTGTCGGTGATCCGTACGGAGTTCCAGCGGGCCCTGACCGAACCACCGCCGACCGGCCGCCGCGCCGCCGCCTGGTGGCCGCTGGTCGTCGCCGTCGAACGCATCGTCGACGCCACGACGGCGGCCCGCGTCCGCGTGAAGCACGGCGCGCCGCAGCCGTCGACGGCCGAAGTCGCCCAGATCACACTGCAGCTCGGAGAGCTGTCGGAGGGGGTACGCAACGCCGAGACTTTGACCCCGGTTCGCACGGATCTCACCGGTCCGGCCGGTAGCGTTCTGGAACCGCTCCGCCAGGAAGTCGCGGCGGCCCGGTCGATCGCATCCCCACACTGAGCCCTTCGCTAACCTTACGTGTCCGTCCTGGCCAGGGATCTACGGGCATCAACTCACGCGAAGGGTTGCGCACATGGGCATTCTCACTCTCCTGCGGAACGCATTCGGCCGCTCACGCAAGGGACGAGCCGCCGAGGCAGAGGGTGCGACCCGCCGCCCGCCCCAGCCCGAGCCCACCACTCCGGCTCCGGCGACCGAGTCCTCCACCATCCCCGAGCCCCGCCGCTCGACCCCCGAAACGCACGACCTGGTGGCACAGGCCTTCGACAAGGTGAAGGTCCCCCACCCGTCGCCATCGGAGGAGACGGACCCGGCCGAGACCCTCACCGAGGAGCCCGCAGCGAAGAAGACCGAGGGCACCACCGAGGCCGAGACGCCGACCGAGGGCACCACCGAGCCCAAGGCCGAGGAGCCGACCACGGAGAAGGCCGAGGAATCGAGCGAGCCGGAGGCAGAGGTCGAGGTCGAGGCAGAGGTCGAGGCAGAGGCAGAGGTCGAGGCAGAGGTCGAGGCAGAGGTCGAGGTCGAGGCAGAGGTCGAGGCAGAGGCAGACGAACCGGCACGGGCGACGGACCCGGAGCCGGAGCCGGAGCCGATCGCGGCGGAGGCAGACGAACCGGCGACCACGGAAGCGAAGCCGACGGCCGACACCACCACCCCGGAAACGGAAGCGGAAACGGAGCCCGAGGCGGCGGCCGAGCCGCAGCAGCCGACGGAGCCGGCCGCACCGGAAGCAACCGAACCGGAGCCGGAGCCCGAGGCGGCGGCCGACACCATCGCACCGGAGCCGGAGACCGAGCCCGAGCCGGTCTCGGAGCCGGAGCCAGTAGCGACGGCGACGGTCGAGTCGACCTCGGAAGCAGAACCGACGGCCGACACCACCGCCCCGGAAACGGAAGCGGAAACGGAAACGGAGCCCGAGGCCGGCTCCACCACCCTGAAGACCGAGCCCGAGCCCGAGCCGGAAACGGAAGAGAAGCCGGAGACCAAGCCCGAAGCAGCAGCCCAGCCGCAGCCGGAAGCCATCGAACCGGAGCCGACGACGGAGCCGGTGTCAGAACAGAAGCCGGAGGTCATCGAGCCGGAAGCGGCGGAGCCGGAGCCGGAGACAGACGAACCGGCACGGGCGACGGAGCCGGAGCCGATCTCGGCGGAGGCAGCCGCACCGGCGACCACGGAAGCGGAGCCGACAACCGACGAAGCTGCCGCGCAGGCCGACGAAGCTGTTGCACCAGCAGAAGAGGCGGCCACACCGGCCGAAGAATCGATCTCCCCGCAAGGCGCCGACGGCCAGGACCAGCCCGCCCCGGCCATCCCCGCCACTCTTGCCACCGCCTACAAGGCCGCCACGGCCACCCTCGAGAACACCGACCTCACCGCCACCCGAGCAAAGCTCTACCTGGTGCTGGACCGCTCCGCGAGCATGCGCCCGTACTACAAGGACGGCTCGGCCCAGGCCCTCGCCGACCAGACCCTCGCCCTCGCCGCCCACCTCGACCCCGAGGCCACGGTCCACGTCGTCTTCTTCTCCACGGAGCTCGACGGCACCACCGACCTGACCCTCACCCCGGACCACGAGACGAAGATCGACGACGTGCACGCGGGCCTCGGCCGCATGGGCCGTACCAGCTACCACGCCGCCGTAGAAGCCGTACTCGCCCACTACGACCAGCACAAGAGCAACAAGAACAACAGCGATCCCGCCCTCGTCGTCTTCCAGACCGACGGTGCCCCCGACGCGAAGACCCCCGCCACCCAGGCCCTCACCGAGGCCGCGGCGTCCCACCCCACCGTGTTCTTCTCCTTCGTCGCCTTCGGAGAGCACGACAACAAGGCCTTCGACTACCTCCGCAAGCTGAAGACCGGCAACACGTCCTTCTTCCACGCGGGCCCCACCCCACGCGAGCTGACGGACACCGAGCTGTACGAGGGCGTACTGGCCGCCTGGCGGCCGTAGGCCCACGGCGCCCCGGGGGGGTGGACCACACCGTCCACCCCCCGAAACGCGTGTGAGTCGATCACCGCGAGCCCAGTAGGATTCCGACTTATGGCGGCCACTGGATCCGAGAAGCAGGCGGGTAAGGCGTTCTACGTCTCCACGCCCATCTATTACGTCAACGACGCTCCTCACCTGGGCCACGCCTACACGACCGTCGCAGGCGACGTGCTCACCCGCTGGCACCGTCAGCGCGGCGAGAAGGTGTGGTACCTCACCGGCACGGACGAGCACGGTCAGAAGATCATGCGTACGGCCGAGGCGAACGGGGTGACGCCCCAGCAGTGGGCGGACAAGCTCGTCACCGAGGCCTGGAAGCCTCTCTGGGAGCACCTGGAGATCGCGAACGACGACTTCATCCGCACCACGCAGAAGCGCCACACCGACCGCGTCCAGGAGTTCGTGCAGGACCTGTACGACAAGGGCGAGATCTACAAGGGCGGCTACGAGGGCCCGTACTGCGTCGGCTGCGAGGAGTACAAGCTCCCGGGCGAGCTGCTCGACGGCGAGGGCGAGTACGCGGGCCAGAAGCTGTGCCCGATCCACAAGAAGCCCGTGGAGATCCTCAGCGAGGAGAACTACTTCTTCCGTCTGAGCGAGTACGGCGACAAGCTCCTCGCCCACTACGAGGCGAACCCCGGCTTCATCCAGCCCGAGTCCGCGCGCAACGAGGTCGTGAACTTCGTCCGCCAGGGCCTGCAGGACCTGTCCATCTCCCGCTCGACGTTCGACTGGGGCATCCCGATCCCCTGGGACGACAAGCACGTGATCTACGTGTGGGTCGACGCGCTGCTGAACTACGCCACGGCGGTCGGCTACAACGAGAACCAGGAGAAGTTCGAGACCACCTTCCCGGCCGACGTCCACCTGGTCGGCAAGGACATCCTCCGCTTCCACGCGGTGATCTGGCCGGCCATGCTGATGGCACAGGGCCTGCCCCTGCCCGGCAAGGTCGCCGCCAACGGCTGGCTGATGGTCGGCGGCGAGAAGATGTCGAAGTCGAACCTGACCGGCATCAAGCCCCAGGACCTCACCTCGCACTTCGGCGTCGACGCCTACCGCTGGTACTTCCTGCGCGCCATCGCCTTCGGCCAGGACGGCTCCTTCTCCTGGGAGGACTTCTCCGCCCGCTACACGAGCGAGCTGGCGAACGACTTCGGCAACCTCGCCTCCCGCGTCGCCGCCATGGTCGGCAAGTACTTCGACGGCACGCTGCCCGCGGCGACCGCGGACGGCGAGGCCGAGAAGGCGGTCCACGACGGTCTCGCGAAGGCGGTCGCCGAGGCCGACCGGCGCATCGGCGACGAGCTGGACTTCCAGGGCGGCATCCTGGCCGTCTTCGACTTCGTCAAGCAGGTCAACGGCTACATCACGGAGCAGGAGCCGTGGAAGGTGGCCAAGGACGACTCCGAGGAGGGCCGGGCGCGCCTCGCGACCATCCTCTACACCGCGGCGGAGTCGCTGCGGGCGGTCGCCGTCCTGCTCAACCCGGTCATGCCGGAGACCTCCCAGAAGCTCTGGGACTCCCTCGGCGCGGAGCCCTCCCTCGGCGCGCTCGCCGAGCAGCGGGTCCAGGACACGGGCGAGTGGGGCAGGCTGCAGCCGGGCGCCACGGTCACCAAGGGCGCGGTCCTCTTCCCGCGCCTGGAGGAGAAGCCGAGCGCGTAGGGGCGTGGTTCCTCGCGTGAGGAGGCCTGGGAGCGACTTGCTTCCGGGCCTCCACCCCGCACCGGCACCCCGAGTCAGCTCCGCGACGCGTGCGCCACGAAGTCGGCCCACGCGCCCGGCGCGAGCGCGAGCTGCGGACCTGCGATGTGCTTGGAGTCGCGGACGTGGACGGTACTGGGAGTACAAGCGATCTCAACGCAGGAGTCGCCCTCGTTGCCGTCGCTGTAGCTGCTCTTGAACCACGCCAGTTCGGAGGCGTCTCCGGCGGGGGCGTTGCGGATCATTTTTCTCCCAGCAGTTGCTCGATGAAGGCGCACGACTCCCCCGGTGTGAGGGCCTGGGCCCGGATGACGCCTAACCTCAGCTCAAGCACCCGAAGCTGCTTCGGATCCGAAGTCGGTCGGCCGTTGAAGGCACCATCGGAGCGCCCCACTGCCGTACCGTCTCCGAACTTCAGCACCTCGATCTTGCCTTCAACTCCGGGGTGGGCATCGGTCTCCGCCGGCATCACCTGGAACATCACGTTGCGCAACTGGGCCACCTCCAGCAGATGTTCGAGCTGGCGGCGCCACACCATTGTGCCTCCCACCCGGCGACGCAGCAGGGCATCTTCCAGCACGAAGCTCAACGCTGGCACAGGTGAGTTAGGCCCTTCCTGAGGGACACCGAAAACCCCAGCGCGCCCCCGCACGCCCAGTCCCGTGTCCCGGGCAGAAACCACCCTCACCGGGACCGGCACCTCGCCCCCGGCGTCGCCGCCCGGCTGGCCGCCGCGCCGCGCAGAGTTGCCGTCCTTCGCGGAATGTTCTCTGGCAGAGTCCGATGTCGTGAACCACCACGTCCACCTCCCCGAACCCCACCGCCGGCTGCTCGCCGACGTCGTCACCGCGGGCGGCCCCCACGGGCTGGTGCTCGCCGGCGGCTACGCCCTCCAGGCGCACGGCCTGCTGCACCGGCCGCACGCGAACCTCGACTTCGCCACGGAGAGCGCCGAGGACCTGCCGATGATCGCCGGCGCCGTGGCCGCCGCACTGGAGGCACGGGGCCGCCGGGTGCTGACCGGGACCGTCGGCGTGCTCACCGCTCAGCTGACGGTCACCGACCCCGAGAGCGGCGAGCCGTGCGCGCTCGCGCTGCACAAGGAGGCGTTCTGGCAGCCGCCGGACCTCACCGAGTACGGCCCCACGCTGTCCCTGGCGGACGCGGTCGGTACGAAGATCCGCGCGCTGTACGACCGGGGCGCGGCCGTCGACCTGGTCGACGCGCGGGCCGCGGCCGCCCGGTTCCCGCTGCCCGGCCTGGAGGAGCTGGGCCGCCGGCACGCCCACGACCCCTTCGACCTGCCCACCCTCCAGTCCCGGCTGACCGGTTCGGACTTCTACGCCGACCGGGACTTCCTGCGCTACGGCCTCACCGAGGACGAGGTCGTCGCCCTGCGCGCCTGGGCCCAGCACTGGTCCGACGACATCGCCGAACGGCTGCTGGAGGACGGCGCCTCTCCCGACGAGGACACCGGCGAGGACACCGGCGACAGCTGAGGCCCGGAGCCCCCTCGGGGTTCCGGGCCTCAGCCACGCGTACGGTCTACGGCTACTTCGGCTGCGGCTTCCTGATGTCCAGGTGCAGCTCGCGCAGCCGGGCCTCCTCCAGCTCGGTCGGGGCGCCCATCATCAGGTCCTGGGCGTTGCCGTTGAGCGGGAAGGAGATCGTCTCGCGGATGTTCGGCTCGTCCGCGAGGAGCATGACGATGCGGTCCACGCCGGGGGCGATGCCGCCGTGCGGCGGGGCGCCGAAGCGGAAGGCGCGGAGCATGCCCGCGAACTTCTCCTCGACGGTCTCGCGGTCGTATCCGGCGATCTCGAACGCCTTGAGCATGATCTCCGGCTCGTGGTTCCGGATCGCGCCGGAGGACAGCTCGACGCCGTTGCAGACGATGTCGTACTGCCAGCCCAGGATGTCCAGCGGGTCCTGGGTCTCAAGCGCCTCCAGGCCGCCCTGCGGCATGGAGAACGGGTTGTGCGAGAAGTCGATCGCGCCGGTGTCCTCGTCCTTCTCGTACATCGGGAAGTCGACGATCCAGCAGAAGCGGAAGACGTTCTCCTCGAACTGGCCGGCGCGCTTGGCGGCCTCGACGCGGACCGCGCCCATGATCTTCGAGACCTCGTCGAACTCGCCCGCGCCGAAGAAGATCGCGTGGCCGGGGGCGAGCGAGAGGCGCTTGGTCAGCTCGGCGACGTTCTCCTCGGTGAGGAACTTCGCGATCGGACCGGACAGCGCCCCGTCCTCGCCGACACGGACCCAGGCCAGGCCCTTGGCGCCCAGCGTGACGGCGAAGTCGCCGAGCTGGTCGAAGAACTTGCGGGGCTGCGCGGAGACGTCCGGCACCGGCAGGGCGCGCACGTGCTTGCCGGCGAACGCCTTGAACTCCGAGCCCTCGAAGACATCGGTGATGTCCACCAGCTCCAGCTTGGCGCGCAGGTCCGGCTTGTCGGAGCCGTACTTCAGCATCGCCTCGCGGAACGGGATGCGCGGGAAGGGGGACGTCACATGGCGGCCGCCGCCGAACTCCTCGAAGAGTTCCGTCATCAGCTGCTCGATCGGCCGGAAGACGTCCTCCTGCTCGACGAAGCTCATCTCGACGTCGAGCTGGTAGAACTCGCCCGGCGAACGGTCGGCGCGGGCGTCCTCGTCGCGGAAGCAGGGCGCGATCTGGAAGTAGCGGTCGAAGCCGGAGATCATCAGCAGCTGCTTGAACTGCTGCGGGGCCTGCGGCAGGGCGTAGAACTTGCCCGGGTTCAGGCGCGACGGCACGACGAAGTCACGCGCGCCCTCGGGGGAGGTGGCGGACAGGATCGGCGTCGCCATCTCGTTGAAGCCCAGCGCCGTCATCTTGTGCCGGATGGCCGAGATGACGGCCGTACGCAGCATGATGTTGCGGTGCATGCGCTCGCGGCGCAGGTCCAGGAAGCGGTACTCCAGGCGCCGCTCCTCGTTGACCCCGTCCTCGGCGTTGATGGTGAAGGGGAGCGGGGCGGCGGCGCCCAGCAGCTCGACCTCGGCCACCTCGACCTCGATCTCACCGGTCGGCAGGTCGGGGTTCACGTTCTCGGTTCCACGTGAAACAACGCGGCCGTCGACGCGGACCGTGGACTCCTTGGAGATCGTGTCCAGGGCCTCGTACGCGGGCGTGCCGGGGCGGGCGACCAGCTGCGTGATGCCGTAGTGGTCGCGCAGATCGATGAAGAGGATGCCGCCCAGGTCGCGCCGATTGTGCAGCCAGCCACTCAGCCGGACGTCGGTGTCGACGTCAGAGGCGCGGAGCTGGCCGCAGGTGTGGGACCTGTACCGATGCATCGTCGTTCATCGTCCTTCGTTCGTGGTCTGCCGGAGTGCTCTCCCCGACGGAACGGGCACGGGGCCCGGACCCATCAAGGGTACCGGGCAGCCCAAGGTCGGCTCCCCACCCTTTTCCGCGCCCTCAACTGGAGGATCCTCCCGTTCGCCAGGGGGTACAGGATCCTCTGTTCGTACGGTGGCACCCTTCGGTCACATATTCCTAAAGTGGGGCAATGCGCACAGGCGAGCCCCTTCCGTCCCTCGGGGACGTCCTCGCTGCCCTCGCGACCGGGCTGTGGCACTGGGACACGGCCGCCGGACTGGTCACCGTAGACGCGGAGGCGGCGCGGCTGCTCGGGCTGCCGCCGGAGCCGGTCACCCTCACGGAGGCCCAGACCAGGGCCCGGCTGCACCCGGCGGACTGGAACGAGATCACCGGGGTGATCCCGCTGGCGGTCGCCGAGGGCACGCTCGCCGAGGTGCGCATCCGGATCATGGACGAGCACGGGAGGGTCCTGCGGGTCGTCCGCAGCCGCTCCAAGCCGTCCTTCGCCCCCGATCGCCAAGCCTACGAGCTGATCGGCACCCTCCAGGAGGTCACCGAACCGGCCCCGGGCACGGCGGCCGGGCGCAGCGCGGTCACCGGGGACTGGCGGCGCTCGCGGGAGGCGTTCCTGCTGGACGCGGGCCGGGCGCTGGCGGAGGCCCGGTCGACCGAGGAAGTGCTGCGGGTGGCGGGCGGCCTGTCGATGCCGGGCTTCTCCCCGGACGGGCTCGTGGTCTTCGGAGCCGAGGGCGACCGGCTGACGATCATCGGCCAGCACGGGCACGAACCCGGCGACATGAACCCCTTCTCGAACATGCCGCTGGCCACCGACTACCCGGCGGCCGAGGTCGCGCGCACCGGGCGGGCGGTCTACCTCTCCTCGCCGGCGGAGTACAAGGAGCGCTACCCGGTCACCTGGCCGCTCGCCCAGCCCTTCGGCCGCCAGTCCTGGGCCTTCCTGCCGCTGACGGTGGCCGGGCACACGATGGGCGCCTGGATGGCCGCCTTCACCCACCTGGTGGCGTTCACTCCCGACGAGCGCGCGGTCCTCACCACGGTCGCCCGGATGCTCGCCCAGGCGCTGTCCCGGGCCGGTGCCGCCGAGTCCGAGCGGGAGCTGACGGAGGGCCTCCAGCGCTCCATGCTGCCGTTGCTGGGCCCGGAGATCCCGGGGATGCGGGTGGCCGCCCGGTACATCCCGACCGGCGGCGGGCTCCAGGTCGGCGGCGACTGGTACGACATGGTCCCGCTCCCCTCCGGCCGCTTCGCGCTGGTCGTCGGGGACGTCCAGGGGCATGACGTACGGGCGGCGGGTCTCATGGGCCAGGTCCGCATCGCCCTGCGCGCCTACGCCGCCGAGGGCCACCACCCGGACGCCGTGCTCTCCCGCGTCTCCCGCTTCCTGCACGGGATCACGCACGGCGACCAGGACGACCAGCCGGCCGACCTGCGCTTCGCGACCTGTGTGTACGCGGAGGTCGATCCGGTGACCGGGCTGCTGGAGATCGCCCGCGCCGGGCACCCGGACCCGGCGATCCGGATGGCCGACGGCACGGTGATGATGCGGCCGACGGCGGGCGGACTGCCGCTGGGCATCGACCCGGACGCGGACTATCCGACGACCCGGTTCGCCCTCGAACCCGGCGAGACCCTGATGCTGTGCACCGACGGCCTGATCGAGACCGGCGGACACGACCTGGAGAGCGGCTGGCAGCGGCTGCGGGCGATCCTGGAGGACCACCGGGGAGACGACGGGGGCGGCCTGGAGTCGCTGGCCGACGCGCTGGTGCAGGGCGTGCACGGGCCGTCCTCGCACTACACCACCGGCCCCCTCGCCGACCGCCGCGAGGACGACATCGCGCTGGTGCTGCTGGGCCGGCGCCAGGAGGGCACGGCACGGCCGACGGTACGGCGCACGCTGCTGTCGGTGGCCCAGGACGAGCCGGACCGGATCGCCGGGGCCCGCCGGCATCTGCGCGAGCTGCTGCACGACTGGATCTCTCCCGAGCAGGTCGACTCGGCGGTGCTGCTGGTCTCGGAGATGGTCACCAACGTCCTCGTCCACACCGACGCCGACGCGCTGCTGCTGGCCGAGGTCACCGGCGAGGTGGGCGCGCGCCGGCTGCGGCTGGAGGTCACCGACGCGGGCGACGACCTGCCGCACAAGCGCCACCCCGGCGAACTGGCCTCCTCCGGGCGCGGCCTGATGCTGATCGAACTGCTCGCCGACGCCTGGGGCGTGAACCCGCGCGGCGAGGGCAAGAGCATCTGGTTCGAGCTCTACGAGGTCGAAGACGCGTCGGGAGGCGCCTTGGCCGCCGACGCGGAGGGTGCCGCGTAACGGACCCGCAGCTCCTGTACGACCCCGAAGGCGGCGGCGGTCAGCGGTACGGCGAGCAGCATGCCGAGGATGCCCGCGACGGAGGCGCCCGCGGTGATCGCGAGCATCACCACGGCCGGGTGCATCTGCACGGTCCGGCTCTGGATGACCGGCTGGAGCACATGCCCCTCCAGCACCTGCACGGCCAGGACGACGCCGAGCGCCCACAGCCCGATGACGAAGCCGCGGTCGGCGAGGGCGACCAGGACGGCCACCGCGCCGGAGATGAAGGCGCCGAGATAGGGGATGTAGGCACCGACGAAGACCAGCGCGCCGAGCCCGATCGCGCCGGGCACCTGGAGGATCAGCAGCCCGACCGTGATGCACAGGGCGTCGATGAGGGCGATGACGGTGGTCCCGCGCATGAAGCCCTCCACCGCCTCGAAGGCCCGTCGGGCGATCGCCTCCAGGGTGTCGGCGGTGCCGCCGGGCGCGATGGATCTCAGGGTCTCGACGGCCCGGTGGGAGTCGCGCAGGAAGAAGAAGACGAGCAGCAGGGCGAGTACGGCCATGGCGATGCTCTCGCCGACGACGCTGACCCCGCTGATCACGTTGGACGCGGCCGTCCCGCCGAACTTGCCCAGCAGCTTGCGGGAGTTGGCGGCGAGGTCGTCCAGCCCGGTACCGGCGGCCCCGAAGTGCGCGGAGACGGACTTGGCGGCCTCCCGCAGCGAGGCGATGATCTGGTTCCCGGTGTCGATGAGGGCGGCGACGACGATGTACACGGCACCGCCCACGACGGCCACGACGGCGACGCAGGTCAGGCCGGCCGCGATCGACGGCTGCACCCGGGCCTGCACCAGCCGCCGGTACAGCGGCCCGAGCAGCGCGGTCCCGAGCAGTGCGAGCAGCACCGGCGTGACGGCCGTCCGGAACTCCCCGCACAGCCGCACCGCCACCCAGCCCACCCCGGCGACGAGCAGCAGCACGACGCACCAGGCGGCAAGGCGGCGGACGGCATCGGGCAACAGCTGCACACGTCCAGCGGATCATGCACAGCGGCGGGTGTCCTGTTTTCCGCGCCGACCGAGTCGGGCGGCAGGTCAGCCCCGCGGGCCTTCGGACGTCATCCCGTGCACTGCGGGAATGGTTCCGAGCCGCCCCTTCTGGAAGTCCTCGAAGGCCTGCTGCAGCTCCTCCCGGGTGTTCATGACGAACGGGCCGTAGTGGGCCATGGGCTCACGGATCGGCCGGCCGCCGAGAAGGACGACCTCCAGGTCCGGGGTGTGGCCGTCCTGCCGCTCGTCCGCACGGACGGTCAGCGAGGACCCGGCGCCGAACACCGCGGTCTGGCCGAGGTGGACCGGCCGGCGCTCCGCACCGACGCTGCCGCGGCCCGCGAGGACGTAGGCCAGGCCGTTGAAGTCCTCGCGCCAGGGCAGCGTGACCTCCGCGCCCGGGGCGAGCGTCGCGTGGATCATCGTGATCGGCGTGTGCGTGACGCCGGGACCCTGGTGGCCGTCCAGCTCGCCCGCGATGACCCGCAGCAGCGCGCCGCCGTCGGGGGTGGTGAGCAGCTGGACGTTGCCGCCGCGGATGTCCTGGTAGCGCGGGGCCATCATCTTGTCCTTGGCGGGCAGGTTCACCCACAGCTGGAGGCCGTGGAAGAGGCCGCCGGACACGACGAGGGACTCCGGCGGAGCCTCGATGTGCAGCAGGCCCGAGCCCGCGGTCATCCACTGGGTGTCACCGTTGGTGATGGTGCCGCCACCACCGTTGCTGTCCTGGTGGTCGAAGATGCCGTCGATGATGTAGGTGACGGTCTCGAAGCCGCGGTGCGGGTGCCAGGGGGTGCCCTTGGGCTCGCCCGGCGCGTACTCCACCTCGCCCATCTGGTCCATCATGATGAACGGGTCGAGATGGCGGTAGTTGATCCCCGCGAACGCCCGGCGCACCGGGAAACCCTCCCCCTCGAAACCGCTCGGAGCGGTGCTGACGGCCAGCACCGGACGCGCGACGGCGTCGGCGGGAGCGGTCACGCGGGGCAGCGTCAACGGGTTCTCGACGGTCACTGCAGGCATGGTCGGTACCTCCTTGTGCGCCCACTTTAGTTGAGCGTTGAACTTTCTGCCACCCCACAACACAGCGAGCCCGGAGGGCATTCCCTCCGGGCTCGTCGCGTCGTGGCGCGCGTGCGGTTCAGCCGCCGCCGTACATCCGGCGCATCGCGAAGTCGACCATCTGCTCGACCGCCTTCGCGTCGAACACCATCCGGTGCTCGCCCTCCATGTCCAGGACGAATCCGTAGCCGGTCGGCAGCAGATCGATCACCTCGGCGCCGGTGATCACGAAGTACTTGGACTCCTTGCCCGCGTAGCGGCGCAGCTCCTTCAGCGAGGTGAACATCGGGATCACCGGCTGCTGGGTGTTGTGCAGGGCGAGGAAGCCGGGGGTGTCACCGCGCGGGCAGTACACCTTCGACGTGGCGAAGATCTGCTGGAAGTCCTCGGCGGACATCTGCCCGGTGGTGAAGGCACGCACCGCGTCCGCGAGCGAGGGCGGGGACGGCTCCGGGTAGAGCGGCGGCTGCTGGCCGTACCCACCGGCACCGCCCGGCTGCTGCGGCGGGGCGTACTGCTGCTGAGCGCCAGCATTCTGGTCGTAGCCGTACATGGCGCAAGCGTACCGAGGGAGGGATCCGGGCGGGTGGCGGGGAACCGGGCGGCGCGGTGGCACTGCCGGCGAGCGGGGTCGAGTAGACCCTTCTCACACTTGGACCGGTAGGGGTTGCGTCTTATTACCGACGGGTAGCATCATCGTAGCTACTTGTTGGTACGTGAATTAGGCGCGAGGAGTCAGTGCCTCGCCGATCTCTCTACGGAGCCGTCGCCATGGGGCACTACAAGCCGAATCTCCGCGACATCGAGTTCAACCTCTTCGAAGTACTGGGGCGCGACAAGGTGTACGGCACCGGCCCCTTCGAGGAGATGGACGTCGAGACCGCCAAGAGCGTCCTGGACGAGCTGACCCGCCTCTCCGAGAACGAGCTGGCCGAATCCTTCGCCGACGCCGACCGCAACCCGCCGGTCTTCGACCCGGAGACCAACACCGCGCCGGTCCCCGCGTCCTTCAAGAAGAGCTACCAGGCCTTCATGGACTCCGAGTACTGGCGGCTCGGCCTGCCCGAGGAGATCGGCGGCACCACCTCGCCGCGCTCCCTGATCTGGGCCTACGCCGAGCTGATCCTGGGCGCCAACCCGGCCGTGTGGATGTACTCCTCGGGCCCCGCGTTCGCCGGCATCCTCTTCGAGGAGGGCAACGAGGTCCAGAAGCACATCGCCTCGATCGCCGTGGAGAAGCAGTGGGGCTCCACGATGGTGCTCACCGAGCCCGACGCGGGCTCCGACGTGGGCGCCGGCCGCACCAAGGCGGTCCAGCAGGAGGACGGCTCCTGGCACATCGAGGGCGTGAAGCGCTTCATCACCTCCGGTGAGCACGACATGTCGGAGAACATCCTCCACTACGTGCTCGCGCGCCCCGAGGGCGCCGGCCCCGGCACCAAGGGCCTGTCCCTCTTCCTCGTGCCGAAGTACGAGTTCGACTTCGAGACCGGCGAGCTGGGCGAGCGCAACGGCGTCTACGCCACCAACGTCGAGCACAAGATGGGCCTGAAGGCCTCCAACACCTGCGAGATGACCTTCGGCGACCAGCACCCCGCCAAGGGCTGGCTCATCGGTGACAAGCACGAGGGCATCCGCCAGATGTTCCGCATCATCGAGTTCGCCCGCATGATGGTCGGCACGAAGGCGATCTCCACGCTCTCCACGGGCTACCTGAACGCGCTGGAGTACGCCAAGGAGCGCGTCCAGGGCCCCGACCTGGCGAACTTCATGGACAAGGCCGCGCCCAAGGTCACCGTCACCCACCACCCGGACGTGCGCCGCTCGCTGATGACGCAGAAGGCGTACGCGGAGGGCATGCGCGCCCTCGTGCTGTACACCGCCTCGGTCCAGGACGCGATCCAGGTCAAGGAGGCGAACGGCGAGGACAGCTCCGCCGAGCACGCGCTGAACGACCTGCTTCTGCCGGTCGTCAAGGGCTACGGCTCCGAGAAGGCCTACGAGCAGCTCGCCCAGTCGCTGCAGACCTTCGGCGGCTCCGGCTTCCTGCAGGAGTACCCGATCGAGCAGTACATCCGGGACTCCAAGATCGACACCCTGTACGAGGGCACCACGGCGATCCAGGGCCAGGACTTCTTCTTCCGGAAGATCGTCCGCAACCAGGGCTCCGCGCTGAACGCCCTCGCCGAGGACATCAAGAAGTTCCTGGCGCTCGGCACCGGCGGCGAGGACCTGGCCGGCGCCCGTGAGCACCTGGCCAAGGCGGCCGTGGAGCTGGAGGCGATCGTCGGCCTGATGCTGACCGACCTCGCGGCCACCGAGCAGGACACCAAGAACATCTACAAGGTGGGCCTGAACACCACCCGCCTGCTGCTGGCCTCCGGTGACGTCATCGTCGGCTACCTGCTGCTCAAGGGCGCCGCGATCGCCGCCGAGAAGCTGGCCACCGCCCCGGCGAAGGACAAGGCGTTCTACACCGGCAAGATCGCCGCGGCGAAGTTCTTCGCGGCGAACGTCCTGCCGGGCGTCACCCTGGCCCGCAAGGTCGCCGGCACCGTCGAGCTGGACCTGATGGAGCTGGACGAGGCCGCGTTCTAGTCGGCAGGTCCATCGAACGTTCACACGGGCTCGCTCCCATCCGGGGAGCGAGCCCGTTCCCGTCGTTAAGGTGAATCCCATGAGCGCACCAGCCCGCTTCGACCGCGGCCACACCGACGACCTGATGTCCTTCCTGGCGGCCGGCCCGTCGCCGTACCACGCGGTGGCCGCCACCGCGGAGCGGCTGGAGAAGGCCGGCTTCCGGCAGGTCGCGGAGACGGACGCCTGGGACGGCACCACCGGCGGCAAGTACGTGCTGCGCGGCGGCGCGATCGTGGCCTGGTACGTCCCCGAGGGCGCCGAGCCGCACACCCCGTTCCACATCGTCGGCGCGCACACCGACTCCCCGAACCTGCGGGTCAAGCCGCGGCCGGACAGCGGGGCGCACGGCTGGCGCCAGGTCGCCGTCGAGCTGTACGGCGGCCCGCTGATGAACTCCTGGCTCGACCGTGACCTGGGGCTGGCCGGCCGGCTGACCCTGCGCGACGGCTCCTCGGTCCTGGTGAACGTGGACCGCCCGCTGCTGCGCGTCCCCCAGCTGGCGATCCACCTGGACCGCTCGGTGTCCACGGAGGGCCTCAAGCTCGACAAGCAGCGGCACCTCCAGCCGGTGTGGGGTCTGGGCGACGACGTCCGCGAGGGCGACCTGATCGGCTTCCTGGAGCAGGAGGCGGGGCTCGCGGCCGGCTCGGTGGCGGGCTGGGACCTGATGGTGCACCCGGTGGAGCCGCCGGCCTACCTCGGCCGGGACCGGGAGCTGCTCGCCGGCCCGCGCATGGACAACCTGCTGTCGGTGCACGCGGCCACGGCCGCACTCGCCTCGGCGGTGACCTCCGGTGCCCCGCTCGCTCACATCCCCGTGCTGGCCGCGTTCGACCACGAGGAGAACGGCTCCCAGTCGGACACCGGCGCCGACGGCCCGCTGCTCGGCTCGGTCCTGGAGCGCTCGGTGTTCGCCCGCGGCGGCTCGTGGGAGGACCGGGCCCGCGCCTTCGCCGGCACGGTGTGCCTGTCCTCCGACACCGGCCACGCCGTCCACCCCAACTACGCCGAGCGCCACGACCCCACCCACCACCCCCGGGTCAACGGCGGCCCGATCCTCAAGGTCAACGTCAACAACCGCTACGCCACGGACGGTTCGGGCCGTGCGATCTTCGCCGCGGCCTGCGAGAAGGCGAACGTCCCCTTCCAGTCGTTCGTCTCCAACAACTCCATGCCGTGCGGCACCACGATCGGCCCGATCACCGCGGCCCGCCACGGCATCCGCACGGTCGACATCGGCGTGGCGATCCTCTCGATGCACAGCGCCCGCGAACTGTGCGGCGCCGACGACCCGTACCTGCTGGCGAACGCGCTGGTGGCGTTCCTGGAGGGCTAAAGGGGACGCGAAGCCCCGACGGATGGCTGGATCCACCTGTTCGCCATGGCGGGTCCAGCCATTCCGCATACAACCGGCTTACTAATTCAGTAAACTACTGAGTTATGGACTTCACAATTATCAAGCACGCCGTCGAGGTCGACCACGGCATCAAGCGCCTGTCCATGCACTTCATCAAGAAGCACGCCGCACCGGAGCGCGCCCGGCTGAGCGCGGAGTTGTGCGATCAGATCAGCGACGAGTTCGACCGACTGGGCCTCGTCACCCTCCCCCGGACGCTGCCGAGGTCCGAGAACGAGTTCGTCTGGGTCATGCAGCGCGACAGCGCCCTCGGCGAAGTCATGGCCGTCGCCGCAGCGCTGGCGGAGCTGGACAAGATCAAGATGAACCCGTTGCCCCAACTGTTCGAGAACTACCCTGCCGCCAAGCGCAACTTGGCGTGAGGACTAGTTGACCTCAGACAGTTGTCTACATTCGGTCTACGCCGAAGATCGAATGCACCCCAACTCGCTGGACCGCGCCACGTTGCGTCCACCATCCTTAAGTCTGCGCGCATCGGACGACTGAACTCCCGGCCGTCCGCCGTCAGTTCACGAGGAGGGCGTCATGGGAAACGAGGACATACCCATCTTTGCGGTCGGCCTCTCCGGCAAGCCGCCCCAGCGGTCGGCCGTCATCCTGGACCTGCTCGCCAGCGAGATCACCCGGGCCGTCCAGCCGTTGGCAAGCATCCTGGATGATCGATTGAGGCATTCAAAAGGGCAATTACCACACCCCAGTAGACTTGTCAAGGGTGAATGGCCCCTCGGCTTCACGGCGGGGCGGCCCCGGTGGGATCCGGCGCTAGGGCGGTCACTGTACCGACGCCTCGCCGACACCCTTCCCGACCTGCCTGGAACCATGACGGCGGTCCACCTGGGCAAGCACCACATCCACCAGGTCATTCCGCATCTCCTCGGCTGGACGAGCACCAAGCTCCTCGACGGACGGCAGACCGGGCTCGCCGTCCTTCCCACCCCCCAGGGCATCCGCTGGTTCCGGCTGACCCCGGCGGCCCCCGCGCCGGAACCTCCCTCGCCGGAACTGCTCCCCTGCACCGCGGCCGAGAGCGAGCTCCTTCTGCTCGCGCCGAAACTGGAGGCCTACGACCGCCACCGCGGCTCCGGCCTCCCCGGCGTCAACTCCTTTGCGATCTGAAGCGATTGCTCCGCAAGGGCATTACTCACTGATATCCGGCCAAACGGGGTGAGTGCATGTCACTCGCCCCGCCCGGCCATCCACCATGGAGGTCTGTCCTCATGTCCAACAGCGCTTCCTCCGCGCTGTCCCTCGACGTTTCCTGGGGCAGCGACGCCATCCGCGTGACCAATGTGGCCCGCCAACTGCCCCCCGACTCCACGGACACACACCTGCGTTCGGTGACCGAGGCGGGCCGGGCCAATCCGGGCGTCTGGCTGCCGGACGCGGCGTGGGAGGTCATAGCAAGCGCCACAACTCGCCCTGACGCGCTGGCCGTTCAGCTCCGCCCCACACCGGACGAGCCCTCAGGGCTGCTGATGGTCGAGAACGTCGAGGGCGCGACGCTGCGTTCGGTCGTCACCAGAGTCCTGCTGAGCGAGCTGTTCCCCGGTCCCCAGCCCCGTACGGGCATGGAGGTCTCGGAGGTCCCCGATCCGCAGGTGCACGGAATCACCCACGACGGCCGACCGGGCGCGATCGTGCAGTACCGCTACCAGGACCCCTCCCACCTGCGGAATCACGTGTGGCAGACCATCCACGCCACGCTGTCGCTCAACAGCTACGCGACATCGATCCTCACGCGCTCGGTGACCCGCAACCTGATCACCCACCCCGTCGAGATCGCGTTCGAGGACGGCACGGAACCGATTCACGTGCTCGTCGTACGCGACGGCATCACCCGGCTGGCCAGCGCCTGGGCGGTACTGGCCGGACATGGGGCCGATCCCGCGGAGGTGGCCGAGCTGGCCACCTCCGCACTGCTCGGCGGTTCGACGGTGTCGGCGACGGGGTCCGGTCTCGTCCGGCGGCTGGCCGCCGGACGGGCACAATGGCGGCAGACACTGCGCCAGGAGTTCGACGCCGAGATGCGCGGCGCGACGCCGGGGATCCGGGCCGCCCAGATCGCCCAGTCCTACGTCGTTCCGGCACAGATCGCCGTCGGAGTCGAGGGCCACGAGGGCCGGGTGCTGGCGCCCGAGGACATCTTCGACGACGCCGTCCGTTCCGTACTGGCGTCGGTGCACGTCGAATTCAAGCAGTGGGACGCGGCGGCCCAGAACGTCGAGGTCATCACCCGGGCCTTGAAGCGGATCATCCAGCAGGGCGACCCACGCTGGAACACGGCCGACCTCCAGGCTGTGTACGGCCTTGCCGTCGGCCGTATCCCGGTGGCCGAACTTCCGCAGGTCTTCGGAGGTGAACCGGCCGCTGAGGGGACCGCCCTGTGGCGTGCCGTCTACCTGATCAGCGCCCTGACCCAACCGGACCTCCTTGAGCTGCTCAAAGACCAGGCCAAGGCCATCAAGGGCGGCCAGCGGATGAGCATGAAGGGGTTCGGCGAGTTGCTCGGGCCTATCGTCGATCTGCCGTGGCGCGCGAAGAAGAAGCTGGTCACCAAGCAGGCGCGCAACGCGTGGAACAACGGCGGTGTGCTGTCGGCCGACGTCACCCAGGGCTGGAGTCCGGTCCCCACCGAGGACTTCACCACGCTGATCGAACCGGCGATGAACGGCGACGACGACGCCCGCCGCACCCTGGCGGTGGCCGGCGGTGTCGCGCTGATCGCCGACAAGCTCCTGACCAGGAACGTCGGCTCGTCTCTGGGGGCCAGGAAGGACAAGGGCGGAGTCCCCTTCCGATCGGACGTGAACAAGGTCATCGAAGGGCTCTCCCGGCCGGCGAACGAACTCGGCCTGTGGACCCTCGCGCTGGCCGCCAACACCTTCCGCAGCGACGACCTGCCGCGGAACTCCGTGCCCAAGCAGAGCCTCACGGGCAAGGAGTCGGCGGCGTCCGACGAACCGCCCTACATCTACTTCAAGGTCGACCTCGACGCGAAGGACCGCATCGCCGTCGACGGCGACGGCGTGCCGGTGCCGCTGTACGAGTGGGACGTCGTCGCCGCCTCGGACCCGGAGCGCATGGCGAAGCTCGCGGGGCCGGTCCCCCCCTCGCCTTCGGCTCCGCCCGCGCCGAACGACGAGACGGAGCCGGAGCAGAGCGACACCTCCGCCGACGAGACCGGCGAGACGTCCGGCGCTGCGGACTCCGGAACACCGCTGTTCCAGTTCGGCAGCGTCGGCGCAGGCTCGGGGACCGTGGACGGGGCGTCCTTGCCCGGCCCCCGGGACGAGGACCTCACGACTCCGCCCAGCCAGCGCGCCGCCGCGCACCGGAAGGCTCTCCGGCTCGGGGTCCAGGCCGCCCGGGATGCCCTGGACCATCTGCACACCCTGGAGCCGGAGGTCGGGGGGCACACCCCCATCGTCCCGATGGACCAGCTGAACGCTCTGCACGAACTCCTCGTCGGCGTCCTGACCGACGTGGAGAACCTGCGCCGCAGGATCACTCCGGAGGAGGGCGAGCCGCGGGAGGAGGAATCGCGAGCAGAGAAGGACCTGGAGGACGTGGACGCGTGATCCGGCAGGCCCCCAGGCCCTGACTCCTAGCTCTGTCCTGGCGCGGAAGGCTCGTCCATCCCCGCCAGAACCAGCGCCAGGCGGTCCGCGCCGCCCTCCGTGAGTCGGACCGGGACACCCCAGTCCTGCTGGTGGACGTGGCAGGCGGGGTATTCGTTGGCCGGGTCATCGTCGCAGGAGGCCGCCATGGCCGAGACGTGCAGGACGCCTTCTGGCACGGCGGGGTTCAGCTCCAGCTCGCGTGCGAGGTCGGTGTCCGCTCCCTCACCTTTGAGCAGCAGCTCGGGCGGGGTGGCGGAGACCAGCAGGCGGGTGGAGGGGCCGTAACGAACGTCGAGCTTCTGGCCTGCGGGGGCCTGGAAGATCACGTCGAGGCGGAGGCGGCCGGGGGTGACCTCGGTGGCCGCGCGCCGGGTGCGGTGGGCGACCGACTCCACCCGCACCGCCTCCTCCGGCAGCCGCAACCGGGTCAGCCGGTGCCGGGCCGACTCGACGACCACGATGTCCTCACCGGCGAGGACGGCGTCGCTCGGCTCGCGCAGATCGGTGGCCAGCGTCGTGACCTCGCCGGTCGCGGGGTCGTAGCGACGCAGGGCATGGTTGTAGGTGTCGGCGACCGCGACCGAACCGTCCGGCAGGGCGGTGACGCCCAGCGGGTGCTGGAGCAGGGCCTGCCCGGCGGCGCCGTCCCGGTGACCGAAGTCGAACAGGCCGGTGCCGACCGCGGTGTGGACGTGTCCGTCCAGGTCCACCCAGCGCAGCGCGGAGGTCTCGGAGTCGGCCAGCCACAGCCGCTCGGCGGTGGCCGCGAGACCGGAGGGCTGGGCGAACCAGGCCTCGGCGCCGGGGCCGTCGACCAGACCCTCGTTGGTGGTGCCCGCCGCCACCGCGACGGTCCGCATGGCCGGGTCGTACGTCCACAGCTGGTGCACGCCGGCCATGGCGATCCATACCTTGCCGCCGAACACCGCCACGTCCCACGGGGAGGAGAGGTCCACCTCGCGGGCCGGGCCCGCGGTGCGGGAACCCTGCCACCACTGTCTGCCCGTGCCGGCCACGGTGGTGACCGCGCCCGTGCCGAGGTCCAGGCGGCGCAGGGCGTGGTTGACGGTGTCCGCGACCACCACCGTGCCGTCGTCCAGCAGCGCGAGGCCCTGCGGCTCGTTGAAGGACGCCTCCCCGGGGCCGCCGTCGAAGAAGCCTCGCGCGCCGGAGCCGATGCGCCGTACGACGCTCTCGCCGTCCTCCGCCAGCTCCACCAGCTGATGCCGGGTGGTGTCGGTCACCAGCACGTTCCCCGACGGCAGCAACAGTGCCTTGCCCGGGAAGCGCAGGGTCGTCGGCTCCGGCTCCGGCGGCACGTAGGGGCCGTCGCCGCGGCGCAGGGTGCCCTTCGCCTCGTGCTCGGCCTCCAGCTCCTCGACCAGCCGCTCGATCGCGTGCGCATGGCCCTCGCCCGCGTGCTGGGCGACGACGTACCCCTCGGGGTCGATCACGACGAGCGTCGGCCAGGCGCGCACCGCGTACTGCTTCCACGTGGCCAGCTCCGGGTCGTCCAGCACCGGGTGCTCCACGCCGTAACGCTCCACCGCGTCCACGACCGCCTGGTGCTCCGCTTCGTGCACGAACTTCGGGGAGTGCACGCCGATGACCACCACCGTGTCCCGGTGCTTCTCCTCCAGCTCGCGCAGCTCGTCCAGGACGTGCAGGCAGTTGATGCAGCAAAAGGTCCAGAAATCGAGGATCAACGTGCGACCTCGGAAGTCGGCGAGCTTCAGGTCCTTCCCGCCGGTGTTGAGCCAGCCGCCCTTGCCAATCAGTTCGGGGGCGCGGACACGGACGCGTCGGGGTGCGGAGTCGGTCATGGATCCAAGAGTGCCACCCGCCTCCGACCACCACTCCGGCACCTGTGGACAAGCGCTTGCTGTGGACAACCGGTTCAGGCTCTTCAGTCCTGGCGGACCACGTCCGTGCCGGGGCCGCCGGAGAGCGCGTCCCGGCCGGCACCGCCGTACAGCCTGTCGTTCCCGCTGTTGCCGTACGGCCGGTCGTCGCCGCTGTTGCCGTACAGGACGTCGTCGCCCTTGCCGCCCTGCACGATGTTGTCGCCGCCGCTCGCGTAGACCGTGTCGTTGGCGGAAGTTCACCTGCGGAACGCCCTGTCACCCGGTCGAGTCGGGCGCCCGGTCAGGACAGGGCGTGACCGGTGGTCGCGTCCACGTGGTCCGGCACCTCCTCGTGCCGGTCACCGACCGACAGGGTGCCGCTGGGTTCGAGGACGAGGATCTCGGTGGGCACGCGCGCGTACGGCTTGTGCTCGGTCCCGCGCGGGACGGTGAACACCGAGCCCTTGGGCAGGACGACCGTGCGCTCTCCGGACGGCTCGCGCAGACCGATGTGCAGTTCGCCGTCGAGGACCAGGAAGAACTCGTCGGTGTGGTCATGGACGTGCCAGAGGTGTTCGCCCTCCACCTTGGCCACGCGCACGTCGTAGTCGTTGACGGTGGTGACGATGCGGGGGCTCCACCGCTCGGTGAAGGAGGCGAGGGCCTGGTCGAGAGAGATCGGTTCCATGGCTTCATCGTGCGGGTGGCCGGGGACGTCGCACGAGTGCTAGGAATCGCATATGCCGCAAGGATCCTCTCACCGGCGCCCGCATCGTGTGGCCGTGATCGTCGACGCCGGCACGAACCCCTTCGAGGTGGGCGTCGCCACCGAGCTGTTCGGACTGCCCCGGCCCGAACTGGGCCTGCTGGAGCCGCTGTACGCGGTGACGCTGTGCGCGTCCGGCTCCGGGGCGCGGATGAACCACGGCTTCTTCACCCTGACCGGCGTGCCCGGCCTGGAGGCGGTGGACGAGGCCGACACGCTCGTCGTGCCGGGACGCCCCGACAACGTCGTACCGCGCGGTGCCGACGTCCTGGACGCCATCCGGCGCACGCACGCGCGTGGGGCGCGCGTCGTCAGTTTCTGCACGGGCACCTTCGCCCTCGCCGAGGCCGGACTGCTCGACGGGCGGCGGGCCACCACCCACTGGATGTGGGCGGACACCTTCCGGGACCTGCATCCCCGAGTGCTGCTGGAGCCGGACGTCCTCTTCGTGGACGAGGGCGACCTCCTCACCGCCGCCGGCAGTGCGGCCGCGCTCGACCTCGGGCTGCACATCTGGCGCCGCGACCACGGCGCCGAACTCGCCAACGCCGTCTCCCGGCGCCTCGTCTTCGCCGCCCACCGGGACGGCGGCCAGCGGCAGTTCGTGGAGCGTCCGTTGCCCGACGTGCCCGACGAGTCGCTCGGCCCGCTGCTGGCCTGGGCACAGGAACGGCTGGGCGAGCCGCTGACGGTGGCGGACCTCGCCGCGCGCGCGGCCGTCAGCCCGGCCACGCTGCACCGCCGCTTCCGCGCCCAGCTGGGGACGACCCCGCTGGCCTGGCTGACCGGGGAGCGGGTGGCGCTGGCCTGCCGGCTGATCGAGCGGGGCGAGGAGCGCCTTGACGTCGTCGCGGCCCGCAGCGGCCTGGGTACGGCGGCCAACCTGCGGGCCCGGCTGCGCCGCGAGACGGGGCTGAGCCCGTCGGCCTACCGACGGCGTTTCGGGGCGGCGCCCAGGGAAGGGGTACGGACATGAGATTCCTCGTACGCGACCGGATCCTCGGCATCGGTGACGACTACTGGATCGAGGACGAGCACGGCCGGAAGGTGTTCCTCGTCGACGGCAAGGCGATGCGGCTGCGGGACACCTTCGAGCTGAAGGACGCCCATGGACGCGTCCTGATCGACATCCACCAGAAGATGTTCGCCCTGCGCGACACGATGGTGATCGAGCGGGACGGCGAGGGCCTGGCCCGGATCAGGCGCAAGCGGCTGTCCCTGCTGCGCAACCACTACCGGGTCACCCTGGCGGACGGCACGGAACTGGACGTCAGCGGAAAGGTCCTGGACCGCGAGTTCGTCGTCGAGTACGAGGGCGAACTCCTCGCGGTGATCTCCCGCCGCTGGCTGCACCTGCGGGAGACCTACGGCGTCGACGTCGTACGGGAGGACTCGGACCCGGCACTGCTGATCGCGGTGTCGGTGTGCGTGATCCACCTGGCGGAGAAGGAGCGGGCGGAGGACTAGGGCAGGGCCGGGACCTGTCCGACGGCGGACCGGCGCCGGGCTAGCGCCGGTTCCGCGGTGGCTCCAGGCCGAGCACCCGGTCCTTCAGGGCCGGGAACTGCTCGCGGGTGGCCGCCACCTTCGCCGGGTCGAAGTCGACCGTGAGGATCTCCTCGTCCGGGCCCGCCTCGGCGAGCACCTCGCCCCACGGATCCACCACGATCGAGTGACCCGCCTGCGGAACTCCCGCATGGGTCCCGGCCGTTCCACATGCGAGCACGAACGCCTGGTTCTCCACCGCCCGCGCCTGAGCCAGCAGCGTCCAGTGCGCGCGTCGCCGCTCGGGCCAGCCCGCCGGGAGCACGAGGGTCTCGGCGCCGGCGTCGACGAGTGAGCGGAAGAGTTCGGGGAAGCGGAGGTCGTAGCAGGTGGCCACGCCCAGCGTGGTCTCGGGCAGCCGGACCGTCACCAGCTCCTGCCCCGCGCCCATCAGCACGGCCTCGCCCTTGTCGAAGCCGAAGCGGTGGATCTTGCGGTAGGCGGCTGCCAGCTCACCGGAGGGGGAGAAGATGAGAGAGGTGTTGTAGACGGGTCCTTCGGGGTCCCGTTCCGGGATCGACCCCGCGTGCAGCCACACGCCCGCGTCGCTCGCGGCCTTGGCCATCGTCTCGTACGTCGGCCCTTCGAGCGGCTCGGCCGCACGGCCGAACTCCTCGTAGGCGAAGGCGCCGGTGGTCCACAGCTCGGGCAGGACCACGAGGTCGGCCCCGGCCTGTTGCCGGACCAGCGCGGCCGCCCGTTGCCGCCGGGAGTCGACCGATTCGTCCTCGTTCACGGCGATCTGGATCAGCGAGGCGCGCACACTACCACCGTCCTGGCATTCGAGTCGTCCACACAGGCCTACGATCGTCACACGAAAGCACTGCCGGGTTGCCTGGAGGCAGCGTAACTTAGCGTTTCAGACACCCGCCGCCGTGCCGCCGCCGCCCGCTGGCAACGCCGCCACCACCTGCCCGTGTACCGACCGCCGAGGGGTCCCGTTCCGTGAGTCTGCATCCCACCCTCCAGCCCTACGCCGACGCCTGGACGCACTCCATCGAAGCGATATCCGAGCTGGTGCAGCAGCTCGGTGAGGGCGAGTGGAACCGGCGGACCCCCTGCCCCGGCTGGTCGGTCCGGGACATCGTGTCGCACGTCATCGGCATGGACTGCGAGATACTCGGCGACCCGCGTCCCATCCACTCCCTGCCCCGCGACCTCTTCCACGTCACCACCGAGCACCAGCGGTACATGGAGATGCAGGTCGACGTCCGCCGCCATCACACGGCGCCGGAGATGACGGCCGAGCTGGAGTACACGGTCATCCGCCGCAACCGCCAGCTGCGGGGCGAGTCCCGCGACCCCGGCACCACGCTGCGCGGCCCGCTCGGCACGGAGATCACCATGGAACGGGCCTATCGCAACCGGGCGTTCGACGTGTGGGTGCACGAGCAGGATCTGCGCGCGGCCCTCGGCCACCCCGGAAACCTGGACTCGCCGGGCGCGTACGTGGCCCGGGACGTCCTGCTGGAAGCACTCCCCAAGGTCGTCGCGAAGGACGCGGCCGCGCCGCGCAGCTCGGCGATCGTCTTCGACGTGCACGGCCCGGTCGAGTTCCTGCGCACGATCCGCGTCGACATCCAGGGCCGAGGCACCCTGGAAACAGCCCCGGCCCTCGGCCCCGCCGCCACCCTCACCCTCGACTGGGAAACCTACGTCCGCCTGGCCTGCGGCCGCGTGGCCCCCGAGGCGGTCACCGACCGGGTGAAGACCGAGGGCGACCCGGACCTGACGACGGCGATCCTGCAGAACTTCACGGTGACGCCGTAGCGACGGCGCGGCTGCTGGTCGGCCGGTTTCTCGGCGGACCGGAAACGGGGGGTGGACCGGTGGGAGGGCGCGGCTAGGCCGCGGGCACGTGCACCGTCTCCACCCTGCTGGCGACCAGCCGCTCACGCTCACGCCGAGCCGCCCGCCCCCGCAACCGCAGTATCTGGCTGACACCCAGCGCCTGCAGCACGAACACCGCGGAGAACGCCACGCCGTAGTCGTCACCCGTGGCATCCAGCAGCACGCCGACAGCGAACAGCGTCGTCATCGAGGCGATGAACCCACCCATGTTGGTGATCCCCGACGCCGTCCCCTGCCGCTCGGGCGGATTGGCCGGCCGGGCGAAGTCGAAGCCGAGCATCGACGCCGGCCCGCACGCCCCGAGCACCGCGCACAGCACCACCAGCAGCCACATCGGCGCACGCGCACCCGGATACGCCAGCGTCCCCGCCCACAGCAGCGCCGTCACCCCCACCGTCCCCAGCGCCAGCGGCAACCGCGCCGCATGGTGCCGGGCGACGATCTGGCCGTAGACGAGCCCGATCGCCATGTTGGACAGCACCACCAGCGTGAGCAGCTCACCGGCCGTGGCCCGGCTGAGCCCCTGCGCCTCGACCAGGAAGGGCATGCCCCACAGCAGCAGGAACACCATGGCCGGGAACTGGGTGGTGAAGTGCACCCACATCCCGAGCCGCGTTCCCGGCTCCCGCCAGGCCGCCGCGATCTGCCGGCGGACATAGGCCGCGCCCTGATGCGGTGACGGCTCCGGCTCGTACCCCTCGGGGTGGTCCTTCAGGAACAGCAGCGTCAGCACGAGCACCACGACTCCCGCGAACGCGCTGCCCGCGAACGCCGGGGTCCAGCCGATGCCGTGCAGCAGCTGGGCGATGACCAGGGTGGAGACCAGGTTGCCCGCCATGCCGACCAGCCCCGCGAGCTGTGCGACCAGTGGCCCGCGCCGGGCGGGGAACCAGCGGCTGCCGAGCCGCAGCACGCTGATGAAGGTCATCGCGTCCCCGCAGCCCAGCAGGGCGCGGGAGGCGAGGGCGGTGCCGTACGACGGGGAGAAGGCGAAGCCGAGCTGCCCGGCCGTGAACAGCACGGCGCCGATGCTCAGCACCTTCTTGGTACCGAGCCGGTCGACCAGCAGGCCGACGGGTATCTGCATGCCGGCGTAGACCAGCAGCTGGAGTATGGAGAACGTGGACAGCGCGGAGGCGTTGACGTGGAAGCGGTCGGCCGCGTCCAGGCCTGCGACGCCCAGTGACGTACGGAAGATGACGGCGACGAAGTAGACGGCGACGCCTATGGACCACACGGTGACGGCGCGTCGGCCGCCCGGCGGGTCACCCGGGAGGGTGGCCTTGGGAGTCATGACGCTCATCGCACCTCACCTCGCGCGAGGTGCGAGAACCAACTCACGTGCCGGTGCACGATCCCGACGGCCGCGCCCGCGTCCCCGGCCCGCAGCGCGTCCAGGATCTCCTCGTGCTCGGCGAGCGTCTTGGCGATCCGGTCCGGGTGCGAATGCATGACGGCGACGCCCATCCGCAGCTGGCGGTCGCGCAGTTGGTCGTAGAGCCGGGACAGGATCTCGTTGCCGCCGCTGCGCACGATCTCGGCGTGGAAGGCGCGGTCGGTCACCGCGGCAGCGGCGAGATCGCCTGCGGCGGCCTGCGTCTTCTGCCGCTCCAGCAGCTCGGTCAGCCGCTCCAGCAGCCCCGGCGGGGCGGGTACGGCCTTGCGCGCCGCGTGCTCCTCTACCAGCAGCCGGGTCTCCACGACGTCGGCGATCTCCTGCGCGGAGACGGGCAGCACGAGGGCGCCCTTCTTCGGGTAGAGCCGGATCAGCCCCTCGACCTCCAGCCGCAGCAGCGCCTCGCGCACGGGGGTGCGCGAGACCCCGACGGCCTCGGCCAGCTCGCCCTCGGTGAGCAGCGTCCCGCCCTCGTAACGGCGGTCCAGTACGCCCTGTTTGACATGGGTGTAGACACGGTCGGCGGCAGGTGGCTGCTTCATCGACTGGTTCATCGGCTGGGTGGGCTGCGGGACGGCCGTTTTCATGGCCACATGATAGATACAACACGTACGCATGTAGCGGCCACGTCCACCATACGGACGTGACGGAAATCCCCGGCAGCAACCGCACAACCTTCTGTGCTACTTACGTGTCACACATGTGCGGCCCCCTGCTCTCGCCACCTCAATCCGGCCGCACTCCAGGGGCATTCAAGACAATCGGGGTACTTCACTTTGATTACCGGCATTCACGGCACCCGCAGGACGCGTATCCGCAGAACCGCCGCCGTCGCCGTCACCTCCGGCGCGCTGCTCGCGGGCGGCGCCCTCACCGCGGTGCCCGCGCAGGCCGTCACGACGCCCTCGATCGTGGCCAAGGGCGGCTACTTGATGAACAGCGCGACCGGCGCGACGCTGTACAACAAGAAGATGGACACGCCGCTGTCCACCGGCTCGACCACCAAGGTCATGACCGCCAAGGTCGTGCTCGCGCAGTCGAACCTCAACCTCAGCAAAAAGGTGACGATCCAGAAGGCGTACAGCGACTACGTCGTCAAGTACAACGCCTCCCAGGCGCACCTGATCGTCGGCGACAAGGTCACCGTCGGCCAGCTGTTGTACGGCCTGATGCTGCCGTCCGGCTGCGACGCCGCCTACGCCCTCGCCGACACGTACGGCTCCGGCTCCTCCCGCGACGCGCGCGTGAAGAACTTCATCGGCAAGATGAACAGCGCCGCCAAGAGCCTCGGCCTGAAGAACACGCACTTCGACTCGTTCGACGGCATCGGCCAGGGCAACAACTACTCGACGCCGCGCGACCTGACGAAGATCGCCAGCAGCGCGATGAAGAACTCCACGTTCCGCACGATCGTGAAGACCAAGTCGTACACCGCCAAGACGGTCACCAAGTCGGGCGGCACCCGCACGATGGGCACGTGGACCAACACCAACGGTCTGCTCAGCAGCTACAGCGGCACCATCGGCGTGAAGACCGGCTCCGGCCCGGAGGCCAAGTACTGCCTGGTCTTCGCCGCGACCCGGAAGGGCAAGACGGTCATCGGCACCGTCCTCGCCTCCTCGTCCATCCCCCAGCGCGAGTCGGACGCGAAGAAGCTCCTCTCCTACGGCTTCACCAAGCTCGGCTGACGCCTGCTCAGGCAGCCACGGGCCCGTCGCGGAAAGCGGCGGGCCCGTCGTCGTTCCCGGACCCGGACCCGGGCGGCGGGTTCCCTCGCAATGGAGTGCATGGTGCTAGTGTTATTAGCACCACGCTGCTGCGTCTGGACAAGACCGACACCCGCCCCCTGCACGAGCAGGTCGCGGCGGCGATCCGGCGGGCCGTCGCCGAGGGCGAATGCCGCGCCGGCGACCGGCTGCCCTCCGCCCGCGACCTTTCCGAGGCCCTGGACATCAACGTCAACACCGTCCTGCGCGGCCTGCGCGAACTGCGGGACGAGGGCCTGCTGGAGTTCCGCCGGGGCCGCGGGATCACCGTCGCCCAGGGGGCCACCCAGCACTCCGGACTGCAGATCAGGGTGCGGGAGCTGGTCGCGGAGGCATCCCGGCTCGGCTACAGCCGCACCGACCTCATCGACATGATCCGGGGGATCTCTTGATGGACGAGGACACAACGGACAAGGACACAACGGAGCGGGCCGGGGAAGACGGGGGCGCCCCGACGTCCGGCGGCGGGCGGTCCGCGCGCTGGGGGAGCGCGGGATACGTCGTGGCCGTCGCCGCGCTGCTCACGTGCCTGCCCTGGGCCGCGCACGACCGGCTCCCGGACCGGCTGGCCACCCACTGGAGCGGCGGCGACGCCCCCGACAGCTCGATGCCGCTGTGGGCGGCAGCCCTGTTCCCGGCCGGGCTCTGGCTGCTCATCGCCCTCGGGGTGTCCGTGCGCCGACGCCGCTCCGCCATACGCCCCTGGCGGGCGATCACACTGGTACCCACAGGTGTGATCCTCGTCGGCGCGCAGGCGTCCGTCGTCCGGGCCAACCTCGACCGCGCGGACTGGCATCAGGCCCGTCAACCCGTCTGGGGCATCCTGCTGATCCTGGCCCTGGCGGCGATCGCGGGCGTCGCGGCCTGGCGCATGACCGTCCCCACCGGCTCCGCCACGCCCACCACCACGCTTCCCGAGCTGGACCTGCCCGAGGGCGAGCGGCTGGTGTGGTTCTCCCAGGCGACCAACCCCTGGCTGCAACTGCTGTCGGCGGCAGCCGTCCTGATCGCCGCCGCGACACTGCTGGCCCTGGCCGTCGGCCTGGCCAGCCCCGCCGCACTGTGGCCGGTGTGCGCGGTCTGCGCCGTCACCGGCCTCGCCTGCGCCGCCTTCTCCTCGGTCCGGGCGAAGGTGTCGGAAGCGGGCCTGGAAGTGGCGTTCGGCCCGCTCGGCTGGCCCGCCCGCCACTGGTCCCCGGCCGCCATCGAGTCCGCCCGTGCCGAGCGGCGCCGGCCGTCCCAGGTCGGCGGCTGGGGTTTCCGCCTCAGCGGCCTCGGTACGACGGTCATGCTCCGCGCCGGCGACTGCCTGGTCGTCCGCGCCCGGGGCCGCCGTACGGACTTCGCGGTCAGCGTGGACGACGCCGAGCGCGGCGCGGCCCTGCTGAACGCACTCCGACGGCGGGCCTGAGCCCGCATGGACCCCCAGGGGGGAAGGCCGCCCGGAAGCGGCGGACGGCCCCGCGGCGCCCTGGCACACGGCCGCTCCGCTGGTCCGGGCCGCGCAGGGCGGGGACGCCCTGGCCATGGACGAGCTGCTGACACTCGTGACGCCGTATGTGACCCGGCTGTGCCGGCCGATCGCCCCGCACGACGTGGCCGACGCCGTACAGGAATCTCTGCTGGCGGTGTTCAAGGGGCTGCGCACCCTGCGCGACCCCCAGGCCTTCTACGGCTGGGTCCGCACGGCCACCGTGCGCGAGGCGGTACGGGTCGCCCGCCGCACCTCCGCCGAGGAACCGGCCGACCCCTCCGACCTGGCCCGCCTCGGCGGACTGTACGCGGACGGCGACGGGGAACTGCCGGCCGACGTCCGGGACGTACTGGCCCGGCTGCCGGTCCGGCACCGCGCGATCCTGGTCCTGCGTGAACTGGAGGGCCTGGACGAGGCCACCGTCGCCGCCCTGCTCGGGGTACCCCAGGGCACCGTCAAGTCCCGGCTGCACCGGGCCCGTTCCTCGTTCCGGAAGGCATGGTCACGATGAGTTCCTCCGATCCTGTACGACGACTGCGGGTACTGGCGGCGGGCCTGCACGCCGGTATGTATGCCGAGGAGCATCTGGCGCTGCCCTACGACCGGGTGTGGGCGGTGGCCGCTGACCTCCAGACGGAACTGCCCCATCTGGTGCCGTTCCTGCGGGACTTCCGCGTGCGGCCGGGCGACACGGACCGGAAACCGGCCCTGGCCGTGGGCCGTTCGGGCCTGACCGAGGCCTTCGAGGTACGGCTCGCTCCCGGCTGGTGCCTCATGCAGTCCCGGCTCGTCATCGGCGGCATGGCGGCCGCCCCCGAGGCGGGCGGCACCCGCTTCGCCGTCCTCGGCGCCACCCGCCCCACCGCCCTGCGCCCTGCGCAGTGGCTCTACCGCCGCCTGCTCGGCGAACGACGCGGCCAGGCGTTCGTCGACCGGGTCGCCGAGCGGGCGGCCCTCCGTTAGATCCGCAAGAGTCCCGGAGCCGGATCCGGAGGAGGCCTAGAGCGCGACGGACGGGAGGGGTGTGCGCGGCCCGAAGAGTTCACGGACCGCCTCCGCCACTTCTTCCGGCCGTTCCTGCGGCAGATAGTGCCCCGCCCCCGGCACCACCCGCACGGTCAGCTCGTCGGCGTACGGCTCCGCGCCCGCCAGCATCAACGGTACGACGACGTTGTCCCGCTCCCCGCCGAGCAGCAGCGTCGGCACGGTGAGCCGGTGCCGCCGCCAGGTGCCCCGCACCAGCGCCGGGATGTCGTGCACGACGTACTGCCAGAACAGCGACTGCGCGGCGACGGCGCTCGCCGAGGTCGCGGCACCGTACTCGGCCAGCTCCGCCGGTGACCACACGGCCGGGTCGGCGGCCTGGTGGCGCAGCAGGTACCGAGTGAAGCCGGGCAGATGCCGCAGCACGGCACGACCGAGCAGCGGGTACTCGACACATGCGGTGAACCACAGCCGCCACAGGTTGGGCAGGACCGCGCGGTGCCGGGGCCAGGGGTGGGACATGTTGAGCGCGAGATACCCGGTGAACCGCTCCGGCGCCCGCAGACACAACCGGAACCCCAGATGCGCTCCCCAGTCGTGCCCGACCAGCCCGACCCGCTCCAGCCCGAGCGCGTCGAGCAACGCGAGCGCGTCAGCCGCCAGGCCGTCCATGTCGTAGCCGCGCGGGGTGATCCCGGACCAGCCGAAGCCACGCAGGTCGGGGCAGATGAGCCGGTATCCGTCGAGAAGTTGCGCGGCGACCTGGTGCCAGGCGTACCAGTGCTGTGGGAAACCGTGCAGCATCAGCACCGGGGTGCCGGTGCCGCCGTACTCGGCGAGATGCAGCCGGGTTCCGCGAACGTCGATCCGACGGTGGGCGCTGCGTATGTCCTCGGGCATCGGCCGCTCGGACACGACCACGGTGTGCGGTGCCATACGGAACCCCTCTCGGTCCGGTGCGGTCCGCTGTCGGTCCCGCATCGCCGGGTCAGGAGCCGCGATCAGTGCGAAAGGTTCCCCTCTTTCTTCTCCTTGTCGTCGCTCGCCGGGAGCTGGTCGTAGGTCTTGAAGGTGTACGAGGCGTCGTACGACATCAGGTTCCCCTCCGACGCCGGCAGGCCGAGCCGTCGGTCGAGGAATGCGGTCAGCGGCCCGCAGTGTTCGGCGGCCGGGGCCGTGAAGCTGTCGTCGTACGCCGAGAACTCGATCACCGGGGGATCCTGGGAGACCCACTTGGAGGGGCCTGAGCGCTTCAGCTGGAAGTCGACGGGTTCGCTCGCCCCGATGGTGCAGCCGTGCGGCAGCAGCGGGCTCAGGATCCGGAAGCGGAGGCTGAACTGCCCGGTGTAGGCGTCGAACCGACCCCCGTACTCCGGCTGTATCGCCAGGCCCAGGACGGCCGTGCGATCGCCTGCGGGGGTGCCGGTCAGTCCTCCCCGTATGGCGGTCGGAGAGCTGTGCATCGCACCCCACACCTGTCCGTTGCTGCCGTCCGGCAACGGGCCCTCGGCGTGCGTCATGGTGATCGGGGCGAGCGCCACCGTGACCTTGCCCATCGTCAACCGTGGCGCCGCGGTGTGCACTTCGCATCTCCACCGCGCCGGGTCGACACCCTCGGGCAGGGCTGGGCAGTCCGCGAAGGAGGCCGCAGAAGAGGTCCCGGAAGGGGGCTCGGAAAGACTGGAAGCGGCGGCCGGTGCGGAGTAGGCCACGCCCGGTGCGCCCATCGCCGCCGTACCGGCGAGGACGGCGACGCCCGTGACGCCCGCGACGCGGCGGATGAGGGAGGAACCCGGACGAACAGCAGCGGTTTTCGTCATGCCACCAGCGTGCCGCCCCGCACCACATCACCACCATCGGTGACATCCCGGGTCCCACCCTGACACTCCCCTGATGCAACGTCAGGGCAGGTTTCACCGGGCCCGTTCAGGCCGCGCGTCCGGCTTCGGGTCCGCCTACCATCCCCGAAGCCGGCGGACTTCGCCGACCTTCAACACCCGGGCCAGCAGCAGATAGACCAGCGCGAGGGCGAGCGAGCCGGCCGTGGTCGTCAGGGCCGTCCCCGCCGTGCCGTCGCCCACGGCATCGGCACAGCCCCGCGCCAACGCCCAGCCCGCCGCCGCGCCCCCGGCCCCGGCGCACAGCAGCCTGGCGTACGTGCCGCGCAGGGAGCCGTCGTCGAGCCGGCCGCCGGTGCGGCGGGCCAGCAGCCGGGCGGTGAGAACGAGGCCGACGAGGTAGGAGAGGGTGTAGGCGCCGGCCATGCCGGTCACCGCCCAGCGTGCGGGCAGCAGCAGATGACAGGCGGTGGTGAGGACGATGTTGACGACACCGATCCACACGGCCATGAAGAACGGGGTACGGGTGTCCTCGAAGGCGTAGAAGCCGCGCAGCAGCAGGTACTGGGCGGAGAACGGGATCAGCCCGAGCCCGAAAGCCTGGAGCATATGGCCGAGCGGCTGCGCGGAGGCGGCGTCGGCGGTGCCGTGCGCGAACAGGAGGGTGGCGATGTCCGGGCCCAGCGCGGTGAACAGGAAGGCAGCCGGGACGATCACGACCCCGCTGACCCGCAGCGCCCGGGACAGATCGGCGCGCAGGTCGGCGATCCGGCCCTCGGCCGCCGCCTTGCTCATCCGGGGCAGCAGAGCGGTGACGAGCGAGACGGTGACGATGGACTGGGGCAGCATCCAGATGGTCTGCGCGTAGCTGTACGCCGTGTAGCCCACGCCCGCCTTCGGCAGCTGCTGGTCGGCGGCGTTGGCGTAGTTGGTGACGACGGTGAGGGCGACCAGGTTGGTCAGCACGAACAGCAGGGTCCACTTGGCCGCGTGGATCCCGGAGCCGAGCCCGGAGCCGCGCCAGTCGAACCGGGGCCGGAACCGGAAACCGGCGGCGCGGGCGAAGGGGATGAGGGCGAGGGCCTGGAGGGCGATCCCTGCGGTGGTGCCGATGCCGAGCCAGCGGACCTGGGCGTCGGTGACGTCGGCGATGGAGTGCGGGATGGCCATCATCCCGAGATAGATGCCGAACATCGTGACGAGCACGACGTTGTTGAGCACCGGCGTCCACATCATGGCGCCGAACTTCTCGCGGGCGTTGAGAACCTGGCCGAGGATCGCGAACAGGCCGTAGAAGAAGATCTGCGGGAGCAGGAACCGCGCGAAGACGACGGTGAGCCGGAACGCGTCATGCTCCTTGGGCGTGTCCCGGATGTACAGGCTCACGATCTCCGGCGCCGCCCACACGGCGACCAGGGTCCCGACGGCCAGCACGCTGACGACAAGGGTCACGAGCCGCTGCTCGTACGCCCGCCCGCCATCGGCATGCGTGGCCCGCGCCCGCACCAGCTGCGGCACCAGCACGGCGTTGAGCGCGCCGCCGATCAGCAGGGTGTACAGGCTGGTCGGCACGGTGTTGGCCGTGTTGTACGTGGTGGCGAGCAGCCCCGTCCCGAGCGCCGCCCCTTGCAGCACCTGCCGGATCAGCCCGGTCCCCCTCGATACGACGGTGCCGCCGGCCATCAGCACGGACGACCGCGCAACCCCGCCCTTCTCCGTACCGGTCCGGCGTTTCGCATGCCGGGCATGCCGAGAAGTGTTCTTCGCCCCCGTCACCATGCTTTCAATTTACGGTAGTTGGGATACCTCTTCGGCAAGGTGATCGGCGAACCGGGCCCAGGCGACGGGGCCGAAAGCCGGTATCGGTCCGGAGGGGTCCTTGGAGTCACGGACGGCGACGGTGCGGGGGTGTTGCTGAGTCGCTCCTGCGTTTGTCCCCTTTGCCCGGCCAAGGACGTACCGAGCTCGGTGATTCGCTTCGCCTCCCTTCCCGCACGGCGCCCCAGGTGTGCTGCGCTGCCGCTCCGTCACATTTCTGTATTCACTTTGTGCGCTTTTGAACACGGCTGGTGAAAGGCCTGGTCCCGGTGTCAGTCATCTTCCGTAGGATGAAGTCATCAGTGAGGCAGAGGTGTTGCCTATGTCCGGGGGGATGCATAGGACATGGTTCGAGGAACAGGACCAGAGCACGGCGGAGGCACCGACCTCCGCGTTTCGTCCGAGGACCTGACGAAACTCGCGCAAGACCTCGACGGCATGCAGGATCATCTCGACAAGCAGGTCCGGCGCATGGACGAACTCGTCGACCGCATCGAAGCCGGCTGGCGCGGGCCGGCGGCCACGACGTACCGGCAGTTCCACCGAGCGGCCGCCGAGGACGCCGTGCGCATCCGTGAGGTGATGAAGCAGTTGGAGGAAGCGGTACGGCTCAGCCGAGACGGCTTCTCCGAACGGGATCTGGGCGTGCTCGAACGAATGCGTCGCATCCATGTCGACATCGACAGCGAAGTGGACAGGCTCTCCACCCCGAATACGGAGACCGAGGCGACCGCCGGTCCGTCGCAACCACGCAGCAGTCTCGACTCGTACTGATACGAGCAGCCATGACGTACCTGCGGCACCGGCGCACGCAGGAAGCAACGGGGGGTGACATGTCGACCGGATCCCATCCTGCCGACGACCACATATCGGTGTCTTTCGCCACACTTCAGGAACTCGCCGTCGAGTTGGAGGACATCCTCAAGAAGCTCAACGGCAGGCTCGACGACCTCTACGACCGCGTCGAACCTGTCGTCCTGTCCTGGAAGGGCGAGGCCCGCGAGATCTTCGTCCAGAAACTCGATGAATGGGACCGCTCCGCCCAGGATCTCCAAGCGGCGCAGAAGTGGCTCCACGCGTACGTCACCACCGGCCACGCCAACTACTCGGCCGCCCACAGGACGGTCCTGCGTGGCTGGGGAGCAGCCTGATGGGAACCCGTCCGAGCGATGCCGAACGCCAGCAGGAACGGGACCAGCTCAAAACGGCGGCGCCCGGCTCCAGCGGCGGATTCGAGCTGAAGCCACAGCACCTGTACTACACGTCGGCCGTGGTGCGCGACGGGCAGTTCGACTATGACAAGGGCGCGACGACGTTGGTCAACGCCCTCAATCAGTACAGCCAATCGGCGGGCACGGGGGCGGGACCCGACGCCTTCGCCAAGGCCTATATGCAGATCGCCGAGAAATTCGTCAAGGTCTGGGCGGCCAGCGTGGTGAGCGTCGGCGGCGTCGCCGTCGGCCTGACCCTGACGGCCAACAACTACCAGGCCGCGGACTGGGCCTCGCGCGGCATGTACGGTCCTCCGCCACGCCGTACACCGCCCGCCGTCATCGACAGTGCGCCCGACTACGGGAAGATCAATGACATCAAATGGTCCGGGACCGGCCGGGACGCCGACTCGTGGGCGATCTCAGGAGCCCTCGGCGAGATTCCCGACTTCCTCGCGGGCGCCATCCGTCCCGCCATCGAATACGGCCTGAACCTGGGCAAGACTCACGAAATAACCCCCGGCGCCCGCGAAGACGATCTCAAAGGTATGGCCGGCGCATGGCAGGAGGCCGGAAAGACCGCTCTTAAATCGGGGGACAATTTCACGTCCGCCATCGAGTACATGACGGACCCCCACGGGAACAACGAGTGGCAGAGCGCGATGAAGTCCTTCTGCCAGTCGATCTGGGGGACCACCCCTTGGGGTCAAACCCGTGACGCGCAAGGGCAGATCGCACAGCAGGGCGGCCGCAGTTGGACCACTTCGGGGACCGTCGCGCCAGCACAGCGCCGACCGATCCTGGAGGTTCTGCAACACACCGCCGACACCATGCAGAAGACCTGTTCCGACTTGGTCCAGGCCGCGCAGACGTGCAGGCAGACCACCACCCATCTCGCCGAGCAGGCCGCCAAGGGGATGGTGGGAGAGCTGACGAGCGGGAACCCGCTGGAGATACTCGGACTCGCGGGCCCCCAGATGTTCGCGACGCTGGTCTGGACCTTCCGGAAGCACATGGATCGAGAAGCGGCCGACAAGGCCGTCGAAATCTACCAGCAGAAATTCCACGAAGCCGCCGCCACGCTACTCGCTCTGGAATGGGAACTGGACGAAGCACTCAAAAGTGCGCCGACATTCGCCGCGGAGGAGGCCAGGGCCGAGGGTTTCGGCAGCCGGTCGCTCAACGACTTCAAGAACGAGCACAAATACACCGTCGACCAGGACGAGAAGAACCACTTCTATCCCATCGACCTGGCCAGTGACGAAGGTCTCTACGGCGGGCATTCCATCGAAAAGCACGTGGGCCTGACCGATGACCAGCTGAGGACACGGCTCCGGGACGACTCAAGCGCGAGTTCGGCGTCGAGCTTCAAGGACCTGACATCTGCTCAGCGATTCACCCAGGCCGCCCTCGATGACGTCGACAACGCCGATCGAATCGAGAAATGGATCGAGAGGGTCGAGAGGAGAAAGCAGAACAATCCAGGCTGGGACCCGAACAATTCAAAGATCCAGCCTCCCATCGAACTCTCCTTCAACGACGTGACCGGATCCACCATCAGCGGTACCGACTACGCGCAGAACGGCGACCGAGCCCAGGCGAGCGACACCCACAAAGTCCGGGTTGTACTAAGATACCGCGACGGACTCAATCCTCCGTTCACCGTTGTCACCTCCATGCCGGTGAACTGAGAAATTCCGCGGAGGGAAATACCTTGTCATCGTTCACTTGGTCCGCCTTCGACAGAGGTCCGACGGACAGAATCCTGGATCTGGCCGTCATGTGTCAGGAATCCGGCGGGACATACTCGCTGACCGACGAGCTGACGGCCTTCGTACGCCTGGTGCAGTCGTCGAACGAGGCCCAGTGGCTCTGTCCCGTCACCACGGTGACGGCCCTTCTCGACCTCACCGCCGAGCATCTCGACCGGCAGGAGGGGAAGTTGCCACGAGAGTTCACGGCCAAGCTCACTCGTGCCGCGGCCGGCATGAACGGAGCCGAGTACCTGCGCACCCTGGCGGGGGTCCTTCGAACCATCGAACAGGACACTGCGGGTGAGACCGCCCCGCCTCCGGGCGCCGGGTGGGATACCGGCATCCGATTCCGCATGCTCCGAGGGTTCTACGACAATTGGATCGGGTCAGGCGAGTACGAGTCGCTGGAGGAAGCGATCAGTGCTGCGATCGACTCGGAGCATCCCTTCTGTGGGGACCTTCTCGGCCCTGTGGCTTCAGAAGCCGAGTTCGCCCTCGTGCACGTCCTGGATTCGGCCGCCTCACGAGCCGGCCTCTCGTCCACGATGCCCTGGGCCACCGCGGAGACGCTCACCACGCTGCTGGACGCCGTCAACGGCCACATGCGACACGAACACCCCGCCCCGCTCGCGACGCCGGACCAGGACCGTCGATGACCACCACACAGCGCACCGCTACCTACCCTGACCGAGAGACGGCCCAATGGGCCACCCAGCAGGTCGTCACCGCCAACGAGCAGCTCATCCACCGCTGGCTCGCCCAGTCCACACGTGCGCGGCTGACCATCGAGGCGTCCTGGCCCTCCCGGTCCGATCCGGTCGGGCGCGTGCTGCTGCGAGCAATGATGCTGGCCGGCCGGGATCCGGTCGACGTGCATGCGGCCAGGGTGATCCTCAAGCGGGACGCGTCCCGTCCGCACGGCTTCGCCGTCCAGGCCACATTTCCGGTCTATCTGTAGCGATCTGAAGAATCTGTAGAGGCTGACCACCGTGCCCCTGAGCCCCCTCGAACACGACTGCCGCTACGGCGAGCTCGACCAAGTGATGCGTGCCTACGTGGGGCAGCGCGCTGACGACACCCCTGACCAGCCCGGTCAGGCCCTTACCGCCTACCTCCGCCACACCTGGCACAACCGTCCCTGGGCCCTCGCCATCGCCGAGCGGCAGCTGCGCGACTACGCCGACAACCCTCCGGGACGGCTCCGGCTCCGCCTCGGCGAGTTCTACGCCATTCCCGATGTGGGCCTGCCCCAGGACGGGATCCAGCAGTGGCTGTACTGCCTCGGCGACCACATCAAGCACAGCATCGAGACCGGAGAAGTACCGCCCCCGGCCACTCCTGTCACCCATTGGGAATGGCACGCCCGCTTCCCCGAACTCGGCCAATTCCTCGGCGGTTGGTTCTCGCAGGACATGCCGGACGAGTTCGACGATCACGACGCCGCTGTCGACGACTACCGGACCTTCACCGACCCCCAGGTCGTGGCCCGTCTCGTCGGAGAGTTCCATGAGCTGCTCGCCCTGGGCCTGGACGAGGGCGACTACGCACTCGCCGTTGCCGAACTGGGCATGGAGGTCGACCCGCCGGCGCCGTATTCGGCCAGTGGCTGGCTGGCGCGGAGCGCCGAGCAGCTTGCCACGCCGCGTACCGACCACGGCCCGTCCGTCTCAGGGAACTGAAGTGTCGTGCGAGCGTGCTGGTGCAACAGGCCATGGTCCGGGCGATGGAACGCACCGCGGACCGGCTCGGCCCCCTCGTGCTGGACCGTCGCACGTCTGGCGGGCACGTCGGCGTACCGACCACCACGGAACCCGTTCTGCCCGACTGGCGCGAACGCCTCTCCGTGACGCAAGACGTCAAGACGTATGGGCGGCCGCACATCGCATGTGCGGCCGCCCTCTGCGGACAACGCGGTTACCCAACCGGAGCCCTCACGCCCAGGTGATCAGCCTCTTCGGCTGCTCCAGGATCGCGGCCACGTCCGCCAGGACCTTCGAGCCCAGCTCACCGTCGACCACTCGGTGGTCGAAGCTCAAGGCCAGGGTCGTCACCTGACGCGGCTTGACCTTGCCCTTGTGGACCCATGGCTGGAGCTTGATCGCGCCGATCGCGAGGATCGCCGACTCGCCGGGGTTGAGGATCGGCGTGCCGGTGTCGACACCGAAGACGCCGACGTTGGTGATCGTCACCGTGCCGCCCTGCATGGCGGCCGGGGACGTCTTGCCCTCGCGGGCCGTCGACACCAGCTCACCCAGGGCCTCGGCCAGCCGCGGGAGTGTCTTCTCGTGCGCGTCCTTGATGTTCGGCACGATCAGGCCGCGCGGGGTGGCCGCCGCGATGCCCAGGTTGACGTAGTGCTTCTGCACGATCTCCTGGTTGGCCTCGTCCCAGGACGCGTTGATGTCCGGGTTGCGCTTGATGGCGACCAGCAGGGCCTTGGCGATCAGCAGCAGCGGGTTGACCCGCAGCCCCTGCATCTCCCTGTCCTGCTTCAGCTCCTCGACCAGCTTCATCGTGCGGGTCACGTCGACCGTCACGAACTCTGTGACATGCGGCGCCGTGAAGGCGGAGCCGACCATCGCCGCCGCCGTGGCCTTGCGGACGCCCTTGACCGGTACACGGGTCTCGCGCACCGTGTCGTACGACTCCACGGGCGCCGGCGTCACGGCGGGGGCCACCGCGACCGGGGCCGCCACCGGCTCGGCGGGCCGCGGCGCGGCCGCCGCGTGCACGTCCTCGCGCGTGATGACGCCGTCGGGGCCGGACGGGGTGACCGCGCCCAGGTCGACGCCGAGGTCCTTGGCCAGCTTGCGCACCGGCGGCTTGGCCAGCGGGCGGGGCTTCTCCACGGCCGGGGCGTGGCCGTTCAGCTCTGCCTGGATCGCCTGCGCCGGCACCGGGATGCCGGCCTCGGGGCCCTTGCGGGGGCGGCGCTTGGTCGAGGAGGCCGCCACGCCGTAGCCGACCAGGACCGGCTGGCGGGCCGCCGGCTTCGGCTCCTCCGCGGCCGCGGCGGGCTCCACGGGAGCCGCCGCGGGCGTGACGGCTTCCGCCGCCGGTACCGGCGCGCCGCCCGCCACGTCCACCGCGATGATGACCGTACCCACGTCCACCGTGGTGCCCTCGGGGAAGTGCAGTTCGCGCACCACGCCGTCGTAGGGAATGGGCAGTTCGACGGCCGCCTTGGCGGTCTCGACCTCGCACACCACCTGGCCGTCGGTGACCGTGTCGCCCGGCTGGACGTACCACTTGAGGATCTCGGCCTCGGTGAGTCCCTCGCCGACGTCCGGCATCTTGAACTCGCGTACGGACGCTTCCGTCATCGTCGTCACGACCCTCTCCTCAGTACGCCAGCGAGCGGTCGACGGCGTCGAGCACGCGGTCCAGGTCCGGAAGGTACTCCTCCTCCAGGCGGGCCGGCGGGTACGGGGCGTGATAGCCGCCGACGCGCAGGACGGGCGCCTCCAGGTGGTAGAAGCAGCGCTCGGTGATCCGGGCGGCGATCTCCCCGCCGGAGCCGAAGAAGACCGGCGCCTCGTGGACGACGACCAGACGACGGGTCTTCTCGACGGAGGCCTGGATGGCGTCGAAGTCGAGCGGGGAGACCGAACGCAGGTCCAGGACCTCCAGGGACTTGCCCTCCTCGGCCGCCGCGGCCGCGACCTCCTGGCAGAGCTTCACCATGGGGCCGTAGGCCGCCAGGGTCAGGTCGGTGCCCTCGCGGACCACGCGTGCCTTGTGCAGCGGGGCGGGGATCGCCTCCGCGTCCACCTCGGCCTTGTCCCAGTAGCGGCGCTTGGGCTCGAAGTAGATCACCGGGTCGTCGCTCTGGATGGCCTGCTGCATCATCCAGTACGCGTCCGACGCGTTGGAGGGGCTGACGATCTTCAGGCCCGCCACGTGCGCGAAGAGCGCCTCGGGGGACTCGGAGTGGTGCTCGACCGCGCCGATGCCGCCGCCGTAGGGGATACGGACGACGACCGGCATCTTGACCTTGCCCAGCGAGCGCGCGTGCATCTTCGCGAGCTGGGTGACGATCTGGTCGTAGGCCGGGAAGACGAAGCCGTCGAACTGGATCTCCACCACCGGGCGGTAGCCACGGAGCGCGAGTCCGATCGCCGTGCCCACGATGCCGGACTCCGCCAGCGGGGTGTCGATGACCCGGCTCTCGCCGAAGTCCTTCTGCAGGCCGTCCGTCACCCGGAACACACCGCCGAGCTTGCCGACGTCCTCGCCCATGACCAGGACCTTGGGGTCCTCCTCCAGGGCGCGGCGCAGCGATTCGTTGATGGCCTTCGCCATCGCCATCTTCTCGGCCATCTCAGCGACCCCCTTCAGCTGCGTCCGCGAACGACGCCTGGTAGGCGGCGAACTGCGCTCGCTCCTCGTCGACGAGCGCGTGCCCGTCCGCGTACACGTTCTCGAAGATGGCGAAGTGGTCCGGGTCGGGCATGGCGCGGACCGCTTCGCGCACTCGTTTGCCCAACGCTTCGGACTCGGCCTCGAGTTCCGCGAAGAATCCCTCGTCCGCGTGGTTTGAGGCCTCCAGATACCGGCGAAGGCGCAGCATCGGGTCCTTCGCCTCCCAGGCCTCGCGCTCCTCGTCGGCCCGGTACTTCGTCGGGTCGTCGGAGGTGGTGTGGGCGCCCATGCGGTACGTGTACGCCTCGACGAGGGTGGGGCCCTCGCCGCTGCGGGCGCGCTCCAGGGCCCACTTCGTCACCGCGAGGCACGCCAGCACGTCGTTGCCGTCCACCCGTACGCCCGGGAAACCGAAGCCCTGCGCGCGCTGGTACAGCGGCACCCGGCTCTGCTTCTCGGTCGGCTCGGAGATCGCCCACTGGTTGTTCTGGCAGAAGAACACGACGGGAGCGTTGTAGACCGCGGAGAAGGTGAACGACTCGGCCACGTCGCCCTGGCTGCTCGCGCCGTCGCCGAAGTAGGCGATCACCGCGCTGTCCGCGCCGTCCTTGGTGATGCCCATCGCGTAGCCGGTGGCGTGCAGCGTCTGGGAGCCGATGACGATCGTGTACAGGTGGAAGTTGTTGCCGTTGGGGTCCCACCCGCCATTGTTCACGCCGCGGAACATGCCGAGCAGGTTGGTCGGGTCGACCCCGCGGCACCAGGCGACGCCGTGCTCGCGGTAGGTCGGGAAGACGTAGTCGTCGTCGCGCAGGGCCCGGCCGGAGCCGATCTGGGCGGCCTCCTGGCCCAGCAGGGAGGCCCACAGGCCCAGCTCGCCCTGGCGCTGCAGGGCGGTGGCCTCGGCGTCGAAGCGGCGGGTGAGCACCATGTCGCGGTACAGGCCGCGCAGCTCTTCGGGAGTGATGCCGGCGACGTAGGCGTCGTACTCGGCGTTCTTGACCCGCTTGCCCTCGGGCGTCAGGAGCTGCACGAGCTCGGGCTCGGCACTCTTCTTCGCGGCGGTGCGGGTAGTGCGCTTGCTGCCGGTGGTGCCGGCCTTGCCTGCGGCGCTGCGTCGCGGCTGGCGCGCGGCACTGCTGTCCACGGTCACGTGTGCTCCTCCGTCGTTCCGGCCCCCGGGGTTGCCGGTAGGCCAGTGCGGCTCACCTGTTTCGACCACCGGGCACGGGGTGGGTGCCACTCGGCCGGGAACAGGCGTGACAGGTGCCCCGGCGAGCGCCCTGCAACCATCACGTTACCCAGTGCCTCACATTTCTGTGAAACCCCATCTGACCTGCGACTTTGCTTGGATTTCCAAGTAAATTCGAGGGGATGCGGAAGCGTGCTGGTCACAGCCTTGCGAAAGGCCGGAGCAACCGCACGTTATCCCGCACACCCAGGTCACGGGAAGAGTTTGTGTGTGAGACTCATTCTGTGCACGAAATCGGAAAAATCAGGGTATTTCTCCTCGATGACCATGAGGTCGTCCGCCGGGGCGTCCACGAGATGCTCTCCGTCGAACCCGACATCGAGGTGGTCGGCGAGGCCGGCACGGCGGCCGACGCCCTCGTGCGCATTCCGGCCACCAGGCCCGACGTGGCGGTCCTCGACGTGCGGCTGCCGGACGGCAGCGGGGTGGAGGTGTGCCGGGAGATCCGCTCCAAGGACGACACGGTCCGGTGCCTGATGCTGACCTCGTTCGCGGACGACGAGGCCCTCTTCGACGCGATCATGGCGGGCGCGTCCGGATACGTGCTGAAGGCGATCCGCGGCAACGAACTCCTCCAGGCGGTACGGGACGTGGCCGCCGGCAAGTCCCTGCTGGATCCGGTCGCCACCGCGCGCGTGCTGGAGCGGCTGCGCGACGGCGGCGGCGCGCGCACGGACGACCGGCTCGCGCAGCTCACCGAGCAGGAGCGGAAGATCCTCGACCTGATCGGCGAAGGGCTCACCAACCGCCAGATCGGCGAGCGGTTGCATCTCGCCGAGAAGACGATCAAGAATTACGTTTCGAGTCTGCTTTCCAAACTCGGTATGCAACGCCGTTCCCAGGCCGCCGCTTATGTCGCTCGCATGCAGGCGGAAAAGAGCGGAAGCAACGGAACTCATTGATAAAGCGTGCCGTGTGACCGAAAGAGATCATCGGCGACTGCCTGTGACAACTCCCAGCTCACGGCGGCTTTTCGTGCCCTAGCATCTGCGGCGTGCCGCGCTCATGTGTACCACCCGTCGTGCCCCACGCGCCCCCTCTGGGCGCCTTGCTCCGCCTGTACGCCGCCGGTACCGCCCTCACCTGTGAACCCGTCGACCAGGGCCTGCTCAATCGCGGCTACCGACTGTGCACCACGCGCGGCCACTATTTCCTCAAGCACCATTTCGACCCCGACACCGCCGACCCGGCCGCCATCGAGCGCCGCCACCGCGCCACCCAGCGCCTGGCCGACCTCGGCGTCCCCGTCTCCGTGCCGCTCGCACACCGTGAGGGGCGTACGGTCGCCGTCGTCGGCGGCCACGCCTACGCCCTGCATCCATGGATCGACGGCCGGCACCGGCACGGCGGCCAACTCACCCGCGCCGAGAGCGCACGCCTGGGGGCGCTCCTGGGCGCCGTGCACGCCTGTCTGGAGCGCGTGATGCCACCCAAGGGGCGCACGCGCCCGGCCACAAGCCCCCACCCCGTGAAGAGCGCCGACCCGGCCGACACCTTCGCCCTCATCGACGACCTGCTCGGCCAGGTCAAGCGCCACCGGCCCGCCGATGCCTTCGACGAACTGGCTCGGCACCGGCTCCTGGAACGCCGCGCGCTCCTGGAGCAGCACGCCGACCGGTGCCCCCCGCACGGCGGCTCGGTGGGCTGGGTGCACGGGGACTTCCACCCCTTCAACCTGCTCTACAAGGGCGACATCCCCGCGGCCATCGTCGACTGGGACCGGCTCGGTGTGCAGCCCCGCGCGGAGGAGGCCGTACGCGCCGCCGTGATCTTCTTCGTACGCCCCGCGGGCACGCTGGACGTGCCGAAGGTACGCGCCTACGCGCGCGCGTACCGGCGCGCGGCCGGCGCCACGCCCTCCGAGCTGGCGGCAGCCGTGCACCGGGTGTGGTGGGAGCGGCTGAACGACTTCTGGATGCTGCGCTGGCACTACGAGCGCGGGGACACGCGCGCGGACTGCCAGTTCCCGGCCGCGTCGGCGCTCGCCGTGTGGTGGACGCGCGAGTACGACGCGGTGTGCGACGCGTTCACCGGCTGACGGTGCCGCGCCCCGGGCCGCCGGGCCGCCTGCTCACGGTGACGCCGTCACGGGCGCCGCCGTAGGTGTCCTTCAACCGGTGGGGGCACCCGCGCCGCCGACCGTCACACCCGCGTCCGTACCGCCCGTCGTGGTGCCGGCGTCCGTACCGCCCGTCGTGGTGCCGGCGTCCGTACCGCCCGTCGTGGTGCCGGCGTCCGTACCGCCCGTCGTGGTGCCGGCGTCCGTACCGCCGGTCGACGGGTCCTGGGACTGCGACGGCGAGGTCTGCGGGTCCGTCGGCTCGCCGGTCGGATCCGTGCTCTGCGACTGCGACGGCGTGTACGACGGGGTGTAGCCGGACCCTCCCGAGCTCGTGTCCGAGCCGTTGTCCGTGCTGGAGTCCGTGGGCTGGTCGGTGGCGCTGTCCGACGGGCTCGGGGAGTTCGAGTCGTCCTTCGAGGAGGTGGACTGCGTCGTCGGCGGCTTGGTGTCGCCGCCGGTGCTGCCGCTGTTCCCGGCGCCCTTCAGCGCCAGCGCGACGCCCGCGGCGATCGCGATCACCGCGAGGACGGCGACGATCCACAGCTTGCCGCGGCCGCTGCCCTTGTTGCCGTGCCCCTCGAAACCGCCGTCGTCGCCGTTGCCGTATCCGGACGGCAGGATCGGCTGCGGGATCTGCGCGGTGCCCGAGCCGAAGTCGCCCGGGTGCTGCATCGCGGTCGTCCCCGCGAAACCGCCCTCCGGGGTGCCACGGCCGTCGTGCGACTCCACCGGGCCGGTGTTCCAGGTGCCGGTGTGGCCGCCCGCCTCGTAGAGCATCTGCAGGCCGTACTGGACCATCCCGCGCATCTCCTCGGCCGTCTGGAACCGGTCGTCCGGTTCCTTGGCGAGCGAGCGCATGACCAGGCCGTCCAGCTCCGGCGGCACGGCGTCGGAGTGCTGGGACGGGGGCGTCGGGATGTCCTGGACGTGCTGGTAGACCACCGACAGCGGGGTCTCGCCGGTGAACGGGGGCCGCAGCGCGAGGAGTTCGTACAGCAGGCAGCCGGTCGCGTACAGGTCGGAGCGGTGGTCGACGGCCTTGCCGAGCGCCTGCTCCGGGGAGAGGTACTGCGGCGTGCCCATGACCATGCCGGTCTGCGTCATCGTCGACTGCGCGCCGTGCAGGGCGCGGGCGATGCCGAAGTCCATCACCTTGACGGCGCCACTGTGGGTGATGATCACATTCGCCGGCTTGATGTCACGGTGGACGATGCCATGCTGATGCGAGTAAGCAAGCGCTTCCAGCACGCCGGAGACGATGATCAGGGCCTGCTCGGGGCCCGGCGCCTCGGCGTTCATCAGCAGGTCGCGGATGGTGCGGCCCTCGACCAGCTCCATGACGATGTACGGCACGGACTGGCCGCCGACGAAGTCCTCGCCGGAGTCGTACACGGCGACGATCGCGTGGTGGTTGAGGCCGGCGACCGACTGTGCCTCGCGGGTGAAGCGGGCCTTGGAGACCGGGTCCTCGGCGAGATCCGCGCGCAGCAGCTTGACCGCGACGGTCCGGCCCAGCCGGACGTCCTCGGCGGCGAAGACCTCGGCCATGCCGCCCCGGCCCAGCCGGTGGGTGAGCCGGTACCGGCCGTCGCCGACGAGCCCTCCGTTGCCCCACATCTCCGGCGCGTCCGACATGCCGCCGCCAGTCGCCTCAGGGTCGGACGGGCCCTGGGCGCGCTGCGTCTGTGCCATCAGTCCTCGCCGTCGTTTCTGCCCGCGGTGCGCGCGGTGTTGTCACGGTCTCCGTCGGCCACGCTACAGCCTCCGTGGGGACCACCGGTTCGGAACCGGAACCGGGACCGGCCACGAGCCGGACCGGCCATGAAACCTCTAGCACGCGCTGTCGTGCAAATTCTGTGTGCCGGTCGTACGCCCCCTGTAACGCTTGCGCGACGCTTCTTGCGCGTACGGTCACGGAACGGGCACCGCGCTTGACGTGTCGGTGCCCTCGGGCAGACTTGGCCGGGAATGACACTTTCGATCAAGGCCCATGCGATGAGCGAAGGCGCCGGGCGGCCAATGGGGGACGGGGAGAGATGAGCCAGGACGGCGCACACGGCCGGTACACGGGGCAGGCCCTGGCCGGCGGTCGCTACCAACTGCGGGATCTGCTCGGCGAGGGCGGCATGGCCTCGGTGCACCTGGCGTACGACGCCGTGCTCGACCGCCAGGTCGCGATCAAGACACTGCACACCGAGCTGGGCCGGGAGCAGGCCTTCCGCGAGCGCTTCCGCCGCGAGGCCCAGGCCGTGGCCAAGCTCACGCACACCAACATCGTCTCGGTCTTCGACACCGGCGAGGACGATCTGGGCGGTATGGCGACGCCCTACATCGTCATGGAGTACATCGAGGGCCGCCCGCTGGGCTCGGTCCTCGACGAGGACGTCCGGCAGTACGGCGCGATGCCCGCCGACAAGGCGCTCAAGATCACCGCCGATGTGCTGGCGGCGCTGGAGATCAGCCACGAGATGGGGCTGGTGCACCGCGACATCAAGCCGGGCAACGTGATGATGACCAAGCGCTCCGTGGTCAAGGTCATGGACTTCGGTATCGCCCGCGCCATGCAGTCCGGGGTCACCTCGATGACCCAGACCGGCATGGTCGTCGGCACCCCGCAGTACCTCTCGCCGGAGCAGGCCCTCGGCCGCGGCGTGGACGCCCGCTCCGATCTGTACTCGGTCGGCATCATGCTGTTCCAGCTGGTCACCGGGCGGCTTCCGTTCGAGGCGGACTCGCCGCTGGCGATCGCGTACGCGCACGTGCAGGAGGAGCCGGTCGCTCCCTCCTCCATCAACCGTTCCCTGCCGCCCGCGGTGGACGCGCTGGTCGCCCGCGCACTGAAGAAGAACCCCAACGAGCGCTTCCCGACCGCCGAGGCCATGCGGGACGAGTGCCTGCGCGTCGCCGCCTCCTTCCAGGCGGCCGCGCCGAGCATCGTGCCGGGCGGAGCGCCGGCCCAGAGCGGCTCGGGCGTCGGCTCGGCGGTGTTCCCGCCGGTCGGCCAGACCGCCCAGCCGGCCCCCGGCCCGGTGCAGACGCCGTACCAGCCGGGCCCGTACGGCGCACCGCAGACGCCCGCCCCGGCCTACGGCTACCCGCAGCAGAGCGGCTACCAGACGCCGCCTCCGGTGGGCTACGGCCCGCAGTCCCCGCAGGCGGCGACCCCGCCGCCGTACACGATCTCGCCCCAGACGGCCACGCAGCCGTCCGGTTCCGGCGGCGGCAAGAGCAACAAGCCCGTGATCATCGGCGCGGTGGGGGTTTCGCTGGTCGCGGTGATCGGCCTGATCGTCGCGCTGACCCTGAACAACGACAACAGCAACGACACGGGCGGCAGCGGCGGCCCGAGCGCCTCGACGTCCTCCTCCCACAAGGGGGGCTTCCGCGGCCCGGACACCACGCGTGTCATCGACACGACCAAGTGCACCGAGCCCCAGGAGTCCGCGGACGACCCGACCAAGATCAGCCTGCCGGACTTCCGCTACAAGGACATCAACTCGGTGAAGGCCTGCTTCCAGGCCGCGGGCTGGAAGTACAAGATCGACACCGAGGACGAGAACACCTGGGGCCAGGGCACGGTCCTGGCGCAGTTCCCCTCCCAGGACACGGATGTCAGCAAGAAGGACCCGGGCACGATCAATCTGTCCGTCTCGACGGGCAATCCCGCGCAGTGATGCGCGTGGTGTGACGGGAAGGGCCCGGCGGTCGTCCGCCGGGCCCTTCTTTGTGAACAGGTTTGTCGGAACAGGTTCGTCGGAACAGGCTCGTCCGAACTGCCTTACAGGTACGGCCCGCCCGAGCGGCCGCCGGTGTGGGGGTCGTCGCCCTCGTGGCCCGTCATGCCGGGCGGGAGCGCGCGGCGCATCTGCTCCAGCTGGGCCCGCGCGGCCATCTGCTGGGCGAACAGCGTCGTCTGGATCCCGTGGAAGAGGCCTTCGAGCCAGCCCACCAACTGGGCCTGCGCGATCCGCAGTTCCGCGTCGCTGGGGGTCACGTCGTCCATGAAGGGCAGGGAGAGCCGCTCCAGCTCGTCGACCAGCTCAGGGGCGAGGCCGTCCTCCAGCTCCTTCACCGAGCTGCGGTGGATCTCTTTGAGCCGGGCCCGGCTCGCCTCGTCCAGAGGAGCGACACGCACCTCCTCCAGCAGCTGCTTGATCATGCTGCCGATGCGCATGACCTTGGCAGGCTGCTCCACCTGGTCCGTCACCGGCGTCTCGCGGGAGTCCCCGTCCCCGGTGCCGCCATTGAGCGCCATGCCGTCCTGCCCCACGACCAGGATCTGCGGGTTCTCCGGTGACCGTTCGTTCCTCGGCATCTCCATGCCGCCATTCTCTCGCACCCGTACACCTCATCACCGTGGTGCCCCCTCCTGGGACTGATCCACCGCTTAGACCCGACGGAGCATCCTGAAATGCCTCGTTCGCCCATGAATGTGAGGCTTATTTCCGTCGGTCATCCATCCATCACGGCATCCGGGCTCCGAGAGGTCACTGACGTGACTCCATGGCTGCGACTCACACTCCGCTCCGTGCGACTGCTGCTCGTCCTCGCGATGGCGGCCCTGCCGGCGTACGGCGTCGCCGTCGCCTGCGCCCCGGCCGCGTACGCCGTCGAACCCGGCGCCGGGACCTCCACCGGCCCGGAACACCCGCACCGGCCGGCTGCGGGCCCCGGCCACGGTCACGGCCACGACCGCGACCACGCGGACCGCCCCGGCCGCTCGGACGACAGCCGCACGGACAACGGCCGGCCGGCGGAACCCGGTCACGACGACCGGGGCTCCCCTGCCGACGGCACCTCGCTGCTCCCCATGCCCTCCGACTCCGCCTCCGCCTCCTACCGCCCCCCGGCCGACGAGCCGACCCGGGCGGGCAGCCTGGCCGGCGAGGGACGGCTGCGGCCGGGACGGCCGGACGGGCCCGGCGCCGAGGTGGAGGGCGACGACTCCGTGCCCACCCAGGCCCCCGGCACCGGCCGTCCGGAGGAGCCGGAGACCGCGGACCTCCCGACCGGGGCGCCGACGACCCCGGCCGCCAGGGGCGAGGCCGATCTCGGCACCGCCGGTCCGGCGACGCAGCCCACCGCCCAGAACGCCGTCCAGCAGGGCGAAGGCGCGGGCGGGCCGGTCCTGCGGATCCTCCCGCTGGGCAGCGGCCTGGTCCTCATCGGCCTCGGCCTGGGCCTGGCCTTCCTGGGCCTGCGCCTGCGCAGGGACTGAACGGCCGGGCGTGTGCCGCTACGGCGCCACCAGCAGCACCTTGCCGACGTGGCCGCTGGCCTCCAGCACCCGGTGCGCCTCGGCCGCCTCCGGCATGGGCAGCTCGCGGTCCACGACCGGGCGGACGTGCCCGGCGGCGAGCAGCGGCCACACGTGCTCGTGTACGGCGGCCACGATGGCGGCCTTCTCGGTCAGCGGACGGGCGCGCAGCGAGGTCGCGCTGACCGCGGCCCGCTTGCTGAGCAGGGTGCCGATGTTCAGCTCGCCCTTCACCCCGCCCTGCATGCCGATGATCGCGAGGCGTCCGCTGACGGCGAGCGCCTGCACATTGCGGTCCAGGTACTTCGCACCCATGTTGTCGAGGATCACATCGGCCCCCGCACCCCCGGTGGCCTGCTTGATCTCGGCGACGAAGTCCTGCTCGCGGTAGTTGATGAGGATGTCCGCGCCCAGCTCGGCGCAGCGCTCCAGCTTCTCCTTCGTCCCGGCCGTCACCGCGACCTTGGCGCCGACGGCCTTGGCGAGCTGGATCGCCATCGTGCCGATGCCGCTGGAGCCGCCGTGCACGAGCAGCGTCTCGCCGGGCCGCAGGTGGGCGATCATGAACACGTTGGACCAGACGGTGCAGACCACCTCGGGCAGCGCTGCCGCCCGCGTGAGATCGACACCCTCGGGCACGGGCAGCAGCTGCCCGGCCGGTACGACGACCTTCTCGGCGTAACCGCCGCCCGCGAGCAGCGCGCACACCGGGTCGCCGACGGCCCAGCCGGTGACTCCGGGGCCGAGCGCGGCGATCCTGCCAGAGCACTCCAGGCCGGGGTAGAGGGAGGCGCCGGGCGGCGGGGTGTAGAAACCCTGCCGCTGCAGGATGTCGGCACGGTTGACGGCGCTGGCCACCACCTCGACCAGCACTTCTCCCTCGCCGGGCACCGGGTCGGGCACCTCCGCCCACACCAGCGCCTCGGGACCACCAGGTTCGGGAATCGTGATCGCATACATGCCGGTGACGCTACCCCCCACAGCCCCGGTCCCCGGGGCAGACTCCCCACGCACGCACGCGCGCCCGCTTCCGGGGCAGCGCTCCGCATACCCGGACCCTGGCCACGCCGGTCGCCGGTCGCCGGTCGCCGGTCGCCGGTCCATGCTCCGCTGGCGAGGCCGCCGGTTCAGGCCCGCGGCAGGGGCCGGATGTCCGGGGTGACCTGGTTGCCGGGGGACGCGCGGACGATCGTGATGAGCCGGTCGGTCAACTGGAGGGTGCCGACGGCCGGGTCGTCGTAGCCGAGCACGCGGTGCCCGCGCACGACGTTCACCACGAGGTCGTCGGTCTCGCGCGGTCGCTTGCCCACCTCGCCGCGGACCACCGTCCGTTCGACGAGGTCCAGCCCGCTGCCCTGCTGGATCAGATCCTCCATGACCGTGCCGGCGGCGGGGCTGAGCACGGACAGGCCGAGCAGTCGGCCGGCCGCGCTGGCACTGGTGATGACGGCGTCGGCGCCGGACTGCTTGAGCAGCGGGGCATTCTCCTCCTCGCGCACGGCGGCCACGATCTTCGCGCCCCGGTTGAGCTGCCGGGCCGTCAGCGTGACCAGGACGGCCGTGTCGTCGCGCTGCGGGGCCACGATGATCTGCCGGGCCTTGTGCAGCTCGGCCCGCTTGAGCACATCACTGCGAGTGGCGTCGCCCATGACCCCCGCGTAGCCCTCGGCGGTCGCCGCGTCGACCGCCTTGGCGCTCGGGTCGACCACGACCACCTGTTCCTTCTTCAGCCCGGTCGCGCACACGGTCCGGATCGCCGACCGCCCCTTCGTGCCGAAGCCGATGACGACAGTGTGATCACGCAAGGTATGCCTCCGACTCATCAGTGATCCCCACGCCGGCCAGGGGAGTCAAGGGCAACAATGTCGGAACGGTCTCCAGCGTCACGACACCGACAGCAGAGGAAACGCACGATGAGTGCCCCAAGGCAACCAGGATCGGACAGCACTCGCCTTTCACCCCTGCGGTCCCTCCGGTACTGGTCCAGAGTCGACGACGGTCAATCGGTCCGATTGCCGGTCGGCGCGAAGATGCCACCTCTCCAACAGGTGCTCAGGCGCCTGGCTCTGGCACTGCTGGTACTTGTCCTCACGACACTGCTCGTATGGCTGGACCGTACCGGCTACCGGGACAGCGCGGACAGCACCGTGGACTTGATCGACTCGGCGTACTACGCGACCGTCACCCTCTCCACCACCGGTTACGGCGACATCACCCCGGTCAGCCACGGCGCCCGGCTCACCAACATCTTCGTCATCACGCCGCTGCGCGTGCTGTTCCTGATCATCCTGGTCGGCACCACGCTGGAAGTCCTCACCGAACGCACCCGGCATCAGGTCCGCATCGAACGGTGGCGCGCCCGCATCCGCGATCACGTGGTCGTGATCGGCTACGGCACAAAGGGTCGTCATGCCGTCGAGACCCTCCTTGGGCAAGGGACGTCAAAGGACCAGATCGTCGTGGTCGATCCGCAGAAGAAAGCGGTGGACCTTGCCAGCGGTGACGGGCTTGCCGCGGTACTCGGCGACGCCACCCGCACAGAGACGCTGCGCAGAGCCGAGCTGCACCGGGCAGCTCACGTCATCGTCGCTCCCCAGCGCGACGACACCGCGACACTGGTCACACTCACTGCTCGGCAGCTCAACAAGGGAGCTTCGATCGTCGTTGCCGTCCGAGAAGACGAGAACGTGCCGCTGTTGAGGCAGAGCGGCGCCAACGCCGTGATCACCAGCTCCAGTTCGGCCGGCCGGTTGCTCGGTGTGGCCATGTCCAGCGAGCGCAGCGCGGACGTCCTGGAGGACCTCATGACGTACGGGAGCGGGCTGGATCTCGTGGAGCGTCCGGTGTCCTCGGGCGAGGTGGGGCACTCTCCACGCCAGAGCTCCGATCTTGTGGTCGCCGTCATGCGGGACAAGGAGATGCTGGACTTCACCGATCCCCGAGCGGAGACTCTCCGGGCCGGGGACCGGTTGATCACCATTCAGCGGGCTGTGCCCCAACCCTGATCCCGGCGCCGGAGCCCACGGGTGCGTTCAGCGGTCTGCCCGGTGGACATGCAGATCCCCGGGACAACTGCCGGGAGTTTCACCCGACGGGTCGCCGGATGGTCGGCTGCCTGGCGGGCGTTGGCGTCATGGCCCGGATGTTTCACGTGAAACACACCCCGATCCCGGCAGCCGCCCACGGCAGGTCCAGCAGCTCCGCCTCCGCACCCTGCCGCGCCCCGCCGGGCGGTACGACGGCCAGCGCGTCGGCGGCGGCGACACCGCGGAGCATGGCCGGGCCGTTGTAGTGCAGCGGTACGGCGTGGTCGCCGCGCAGCACCACCGGGATGAGCCGGGTGTCGTACGGGTGCCCCTGGATCGCCTCGCTGAGCGGCAGCGTGTACCGCTCGGGGGCCGGATGGGCAGCGAGAGTGCGCAGCAGCGGCTCGGCGAGCGTGAGCAGGCCGGAGACGGCGGCGAGAGGGTTGCCGGGCAGGCCGACGAGGTGCTGGTCGTCCTTGGTGCGGGCCAGCAGCATGGGATGGCCGGGGCGCACCTTGACGCCGTCGACGAGGAGTTCCGCGCCGATGCGCTCCAGCGTGGGATGGACATGGTCGACGGGCCCGGCCGCGGTACCGCCGGTGGTCACGACGAGGTCGGCGTCGGATCCGGTCACGGCCCGGTGCAGGGCCTCGGCGTCGTCGCGGATCCGGCTCACGGCGACGACCTCGGCGCCGAGCGCACGCAGCCAGGGCGGCAGCAGGGGGCCGAGCGCGTCCCGGATCAGCCCGTCGTGCGGCAGTCCCTCGCTGAGCAACTCGTCGCCGAGGATCAGGACTTCGGCACGCGGACGGGGTACGGCGGTGACGGTGTCGTATCCGGCCGCCGCGGCGAGGCCGAGGACGGCGGGGGTGACCAGGGTGCCGACGGGCAGCAACTGGTCGCCGCTGCGGCACTCCTGGCCGCGCGGGCGGATGTCCTGGCCGTGCGCCATGTCCCGGGCAGCGTGCAGCCGGCCCTGCGTGTCGGTACGGCCGTGCTCGCTGCGCAGGACCGCGGTGGTGTCGGCGGGGACGCGGGCGCCGGTCGCGATGCGCACGGCCTCGCCGTCGGTGAGCGGTTGGGGCTGGGCGTGCCCGGCGAGCAGGCCCTCGTCCCGCACCTGCCAGGGGCCGGGTCCGGCGACTGCCCAGCCGTCCATGGCGGAGGTGTCGAAGGAGGGCAGGTCGGTGAGGGCGTCGAGGGGAGCGGCCAGGACCAGGCCGAGGGCGTCGGCGAGCGGCACGGCGACGGTGGTGCGCCGGGGGCGGGCGCGGCCGGCGCGGGCGGCGATCTCGCGGGCCTGGTGCCAGGGGGTGGCGCGGTGCCGTTCGGTGGGCTGCTCCGGGTCCTGCGGCTCCGGGGCGGGCGGACGGCCCCAGCCGTCGTCCTTCGCTTCCCTCACGAGGGCCAGGGCTTCCTCGAGGTCGAGGTCGTCGCTGTCCTGCGCGGGCGCGCCGGCCCGGGTTCCGGGGGCGGTCATCCGGCGTCCGGGGCGCTCGGGGCGTCGCTTTTCCCGGTCCCGCCCCCGTTGTTCTCTTCCTCCCAGCGCAGCGCCAGCGCGGCCGCCTTGCGGGCGGCCTCGGCGACGGCCTCGGGGCCGCCCTTGCCCTGGGCAGCGGCGTAACCGACGAGGAAGGTGGTCAGCGGGGCTGCGGGCCGGGCCACACCGTGCGCGGCGTCCCGGGCCAGGTCGAGCAGCACGCCGGTGTCGACGTCCAGGTCGATGCCCAGCTCGTCCTTGACTGCGGAGATCCATTCATCCAACACGTGCCCATGCTCCCTGATGCGTGCCCTGGCGTCGGCGATGTCGTCCCAGGTGTCGCAGTCGAAGGACGCGAGCGGGTCCGGGACACGGGTGAGGCGAAGGGCGCCGGTCAGCCGGCGCAGCGGCAGCCCGGTGAGGCCGTCGGGTCCGGCCGCGAGGGCGGCCAGTTCGCGGCGGAGCGCGCCGGTGCGGTAGGCGGCCACGAGCGGCTGATCGCGACCACCGCCGTCGGTGAGCAGTGCGCCGTCGGCGCCGGTGTCGCGCAGGGCGGCCAACAGGCGCTGGAGGGTGGCCGGTTCGAGGAAGGGGAGGTCGGCGGAGAGCACGACGGTGTGCTCGGCGGTGGTGAGGCGCAGGCCGGCCGCCAGGGCGGCGACCGGTCCGGCGCCGGACGGCTCCTCGCGCGTCCAGCGCACCGGCCGCGCGGTGGACCGGCGCGCGGCCACGACAACCGTCGTACGGGCGCCCGCGCAGGCCGTGAGCACCCGGTCGAGCAGCGCCCGGCCGCCGACGCGCACCCCCGGCTTGTCGGCACCGCCGAGCCGCCGTGCGGCGCCGCCGGCCAGCACGACGGCGTCGTACGGCTCGGGCGTCCCGGGGGCAACGGGGGTGTTGTCGCTCATCCCCCGAGTATGTCCCGCCAGGGCCTGCTTGTATGCGCCGTGCGGGTGTCCTGCGGGTGCCGTGGGGCCCCATGTCGGGCCCCACGGGTGTCACAGCGTGCGCAGAAGCACCGCCGGCTGTTCCACGCAGTCCGCCACGTACCGCAGGAAGCCGCCCGCCGTGCCGCCGTCGCACACCCGGTGGTCGAAGGTGAGCGAGAGCTGGACGAGCTGACGCACCGCCAGCTCGCCCTCGTGCACCCAGGGTTTGGGGACGATGCGGCCGACGCCGAGCATGGCCGCCTCGGGGTGGTTGATGATCGGGGTGGAGCCGTCGACACCGAAGACCCCGTAGTTGTTCAACGTGAAGGTCCCGCCCGTGAGTTCCCCGGGCGTCAGCGTCCCTGCGCGGGCGGCCTCGGTGAGCCGCGCGAACTCGGCGGTCAGCGACTCGGCATCGCGCGCGTGGGCGTCCCGGACGACCGGCACCACCAGTCCGCGTTCGGTCTGCGCGGCGAATCCGAGGTGCACCTGGCCGAGGCGGACGATCTCGCGGGCCTCGGTGTCGACGAAGGAGTTCGGCTCGGGGAACCGGGCGAGCGCGGCGGTGCAGATCCGGGCGAGCAGCGCCAGCAGGGAGATCTTCGGTCCTTGCGCCGCGTTCATCGCGGCACGCGCGCGCATGAGCTCGGTCGCGTCGGCGTCGACCCAGCAGCTGGCGTCCGGGATCTCCCGGCGGCTGCGGGAGAGCTTGTCGGCGACGGCACCGCGGATACCCTTGAGGGGGATGCGGACACCGGCCTCGGCGGGCGGCGCGGTGGCCACGGGGGCCACGGCAGGGGCCCGTACCGGCGTTTCCCCGGCTGTGGCGGGGCGCACGGCCTTGGCCCGCACGACGTCCTCGACATCGGCTCGCAGGATCAGTCCGTCGGGGCCGGAGCCGGACAGCTCCCGCAGATCGACGCCGTTGTCCCGGGCGAGTTTGCGCACCAGCGGGGAGATCACCGGGACCGGTCCCTCCGCGAGCGCGGGCACCGGCGTCGGGGCCGCCACGCGCGCGGAGGGCGCCGCAGTCGGTTCGGGCGCCCTCGCACGGCCGTTGTGGGCCGCCGGGGCTGTCGTGGCCGTCGTCGCGGCCCGCACCCGGCGCCGCCGGGCCGCGGGCGCCTGGGTGCCGTAGCCGACCAGGACGTTGCCGGAGCCCTCCGGCTGCGCCGCCGGTTCGCCCACGGCCACCGTCAGCAGTGGGGCCCCGACGGGCAGTTCGGTGCCCTCCTCGCCGAAGCGGGCGGTGATCACGCCGCCGTAGGGACAGGGCACCTCGACCATGGCCTTGGCCGTCTCGACCTCGACGACCGGCTGGTCGACGGCGACGACGTCACCGATCTGGACCAGCCAGCGGACGATCTCCGCCTCGGTGAGCCCCTCGCCGAGGTCGGGAAGCTTGAACTCCAGCACCTGTGCCATCAGCCCTCGGCCTCCCACTGCAGCCGGGCCACGGCGTCCAGGATGCGGTCGACGCCGGGCAGGTGGTGCCGCTCCAGCATGGGCGGCGGGTAGGGGAGGTCGAAGCCGGCCACGCGCAGCACCGGCGCCTCCAGGTGGTGGAAGCAGCGCTCGGTGATCCGGGCCGCGATCTCGCCTCCCGGGCCGCCGAATCCGGTGGACTCGTGGACGACGAGGGCACGTCCGGTGCGCCGGACGGAGGCGCAGACCGTCTCGTCGTCGAACGGCACCAGCGAACGCAGGTCGACCACTTCCAGGTCCCAGCCCTCGGCCTGTGCCGCCTCGGCGGCCTCCAGGCAGACCGGCAGGGAGGGGCCGTAGGTGACGAGCGTGGCGCTGCGGCCGGGCCGCCGGACCACTGCCCGTCCGATGGGCTCGACGTCCGTGGGGTGCTCGGGGTTCCAGGTGTCCTTCGACCAGTACAGCCGCTTGGGCTCCAGGAAGACGACCGGGTCGTCGGAGGCGATGGCCTGGCGCAGCAGGCCGTAGGCGTCGTCGACGGTCGCGGGCGTGACGACGTGCAGGCCCGGGGTGGCCATGTAGTAGGCCTCGGAGGAGTCGCTGTGGTGCTCGACGCCACCGATGCCGCCACCGTAGGGAATGCGAACGGTGATCGGCAGCGGCATCCTGCCGCGTGTGCGGTTGCGCATCCGGGAGACATGGCTGACGAGCTGCTCGAACGCCGGGTAGGCGAAGGCGTCGAACTGCATCTCCACCACCGGGCGCAGGCCGTACATGGCCATGCCGACGGCGGCGCCGAGGATGCCCGCCTCGGCGAGCGGGGTGTCGGTGCAGCGGTCCTCGCCGAACTCCTTGGCGAGGCCGTCGGTGACCCGGAAGACACCGCCGAGCGTGCCGACGTCCTCGCCCATGACGTGCACGGTGGGGTCGGCGGCCATGGCGTCACGCATCGCGCGCGTGAGGGCCTGCGCCATGGTGGCCGGCTTGATGGCGACGGTGGTCATCGAGTGCCGCCTTCCCGCTCGCCGTGCTGCTCCTGCTCGGCGTCCAGCTCGGCCCTGAGCAGGGCACGCTGTTCGCGCAGTTGGGCGGTGGTCTCGGCGTAGACGTGGTCGAAGAGGGTCATGGGGTCGAGTTCGGGCTCGCGGTTCATGCGTGTGCGCAGGTCGGCTGCCATCTCCTCGGCGTCCTGCCGGGCGGCTTCGCGGCCGGCCTCGTCGAGCAGCCCACGCGCGGTGAGCTCGTCCTCCAGCAACTGCAGGGGGTCGTGCGCGCGCCAGTCCGCGACCTCGGTGTCGCCGCGGTAGCGGGTGGCGTCGTCGGCGTTGGTGTGGGCGTCGATGCGGTACGTCACCGCCTCCACCAGGGTGGGGCCGCCGCCCGCGCGGGCATGCCGCACGGCGTCGCTGAGGACCTCGTGCACGGCCGCCGCGTCGTTGCCGTCGACCAGCCGGCCCGGCATGCCGTACCCGACGGCCTTGTGGGCCAGGGAGGGAGCGGCGGTCTGCTTGGCGAGCGGGACGGAGATGGCGAAGCCGTTGTTCTGCACCAGGAAGACGACGGGTGCCTGCCAGACGGCGGCGAAGTTCAGCGCCTCGTGGAAGTCGCCCTCGCTGGTGCCGCCGTCGCCGACCAGGGCGAGCGCGACCACGTCGTCCCCCTTGAGGCGGGCGGCGTGCGCGAGGCCGACGGCGTGCGGCAGCTGCGTGGCCAGCGGGGTGGAGAGGGGGGCCACGCGGTGGGTGTGGGGGTCGTAGCCGGAGTGCCAGTCGCCGCGCAGCAGGGTGAGCGCCTCGACGGGGTCCACGCCGCGGGCGACGACGGCGAGCGTGTCGCGGTAGCTGGGGAAGAGCCAGTCGCGCTCGTCCAGGGCCAGGGCGGCGGCGACCTGGCAGGCCTCCTGACCGGTGCTGGAGGGGTAGACGGCGAGGCGGCCCTGCTTGGTGAGCGCGGTGGCCTGCGTGTTGTAGCGGCGGCCACGCACCAGCTGGGCGTAGAGCCGGCGCAGCAGGTCCGGGTCGGTCTTGGCGGCCGCCTCGGTGCCGAGGACGCGATAGGGCTCGGCGTCGGGCAGCAGCGGCGCGGGGTCCATACGGGGCTGCCAGGCGGGCGGCGGCGATGGCCGGTACGCGCCCCGCTGCTCCAGAACCGTCATGACGGCACCTCCTCGTGGGAGCGGCTACGGGAGGCGCGTCGGCTGTGACTCGCCTCACCTACCGATTGTTCGGTCGTCGGCACATTTTGGCTACAGGCACCTTCAGGCTGTGGACAAACGGTTCTCCACAGCCTGGAATGAACGCAGGACGTCCACTGAGAGGGAGCGGGGGGACATGGCAGCTGAACAATTGGCCGACGGACCGCAGGACGGCGCACCGCTGCCGCCGCGCCCGCTGGACGCCATCGATCAGGACATCCTGAAGATCCTCCAGGCGGACGGCCGCGCCTCGATACGGTCCGTCGCCGAACGCGTCCACGTCTCGCGCGCGAACGCCTACGCGCGGATCAACCGGCTCGTCGAGGACGGGGTGATCCGCGGGTTCAGCGCGCGCGTGGACCACGAGCGGGCGGGGCACGGCACCTCGGCGTACATCACGCTGAAGATCGTCCAGAACACCTGGCGCACGGTCCGCGAGCAGCTCCGGCTGCTGCCCGGCGCCTCCCACATCGCCCTCGTGGGCGGCGACTTCGACGTGCTGCTACTGGTGCACACGCCCGACAACCGGACGCTGCGCGAGCTGGTGCTCACCCGGCTCCAGGCGATCCCCGAGGTGCTCAGCACACGCACGCTGCTGGTGTTCGAGGAGGAGGACCTGGAGCCGGAAGCGTGACCAAGGGGGTGCCGGAGGCGTGAAGGCTAGGCCTCGTCGGCCTGGTCCCGGCGCAGCCCCGCGAAGACGAGCCGGACGACCGCGTCGGCCACCTCGCGCTCACCGGCACCGCGCGGGTCCGGCCGGTACCACTCCACGATCGAGTTGATCATGCCGAAGACCAGCCGGGTGGCGAGGCGGACCTCCACGTCGCCGCGGACGTCGCCGTCGGCGGCCGCGGCCTTCAGCAGTTCGGCGACCTGGTGGTCGAAGTCGCGCCGCCGCTCCAGCGCCCACCGCTCGGTCTCGGTGTTGCCGCGCACGCGCAGCAGCAGCGTCACGTAGGGCAGCTCGCCCATGAGCACCTCGACCATGCGGCGCACCACGTGCTCCAGCCGGTCCACGGACCGCCCCGCGCGCGCGTGCTCCTCGCCCAGGATCGCGAACAGGCCGTCCAGGGCGCGGCTGACGGCCCGGCGCAGCAGTTCCTCCTTGCCGCTGACGTGGTGGTAGATCGACGACTTGGAGATGCCGGCCGCCTTGGACAGATGCTCCATGGAGGTGCCGTCGTAGCCGCGCTCGTTGAAGACCCGCACGGCGACGGACAGGAGCGTCTCCGGGGTGTACGTGTCGCGTCTGGCCGTGGTCATGAGGCGCCCTCCCGCTTGTCGATGGCGTACGCGTGGCGGTAGAGCGCGAGCGAGGGCGCGTACCGTCCGGACGGGTCACGCTCGTGCATCTCGTCCAGGACGTCGATCGCGAAGTCACGGCCGAGCCTGCGGTCCCATGCGAACGGGCCGAGCGGGTAGCTGACCCCGAGGCGCATGGCCGTGTCGACGTCCTCCTCGGTGGCCACGCCCTTGGCCACGGCGTCATGGGCGAGGTCGATGATCCGGGCGACCGTGCGGGCCACGATCATGCCGGGGGCGTCGCCGATGACGCTGACGTCCTTGCCGAGCGCCTGGAACAGACCGATGGCCTCGGCGAGGGTCTGCGTCGCGCTGTCGTGACCGGCGGACAGGGCGATGCGGGTCGCCGTGCGGTAGTCAAGGGCGAGGTCGAAGTAGACGACGTCCCGGAACTCCACGGAGGTCTGCCCGTCCGCGAGGACCAGCTGACCGCCGCCGGGCAGCACCAGGCGGGTGCCGTTGTCCTCGTCCTCCTCGCGGACCTGGATGCCCGCCTCGCGGATCAGCGCGACCAGGTCGGCCGCGGGGCCGAGGTCGCCCTCGACGACGACGTACGCGGGCGGCTGCTCCCTGTCGGCGGTGTGCGGCCCGGCCGGCTCGGCGTCCTCCGCGTAGTCGTACCAGCCGTGCCCGGTCTTGCGGCCGAGGCGGCCGGACTCCACCAGCCGACGCTGTGCGAGGGAGGGCGTGAACCGCACGTCCTGGAAGAAGGACTGCCACACCGAGTGCGTGACGGACTCGTTGACGTCCTGTCCGATCAGGTCGGTCAGCTCGAAGGCGCCCATCCTGAAGCCGCCGCTGCCGCGCAGGACGGCGTCGATGGTGGCCGGGTCGGCCGCCTGGGCCTCGTAGACGGCGAACGCCTCGGCGTAGAACGGCCGGGCGATGCGGTTGACGATGAAGCCCGGGGTGTCCGCGCAGGCCACCGGGGTCTTGCCCCAGGCGCGGGCGGTCTCGTACGCGCGCGTGGCCGACGTGACGTCGGTGGCGAACCCGGAGACGACCTCGACCAGCGGCAGCAGCGGGGCCGGGTTGAAGAAGTGCAGGCCGACGAAGCGGCCGGGATGGCGCAGGGCGCCGCCGATGGCCGTCACCGACAGCGAGGAGGTGTTGGTGGCGAGCAGGCAGTCCTCGGCGACGATGCCCTCCAGCTCGCCGAAGAGCTGCTGTTTGACGTCGAGCCGCTCCAGGACGGCCTCGACGACCAGCGCGCAGTCCGCCAGTTCGGCAAGGCTCTCCGCGGGCTTGAGGCGGGCACGGGCCGCGTCCCGGTCGGTGGCGCCGAGCCTGCCCTTCTCCACCAGCCGGTCGAGTCGGGCGCCGATCGCTTCGGCCGCGTCCCGGGCCCGCCCGGCGACGGCGTCGTAGAGCCGTACGGGATGGCCGGCGACCAGCGCGACCTGGGCGATGCCCTGGCCCATGGTGCCGGTGCCGACGACGGCCACGGGGCTGCTGAGGTCGAGTGCTGTCATGTGCGCGATCCTCCCGCACGGGGTTTTCCACAGATGCGCCGGTCCCCCTTGTCCCGACCGATCGTTCGGTTACTCTAGCTCTGACCGTCTCATCCCGCTGCTCTTTCTGCCAGGTCGCGAACTCTACGAAGAGTTCCCCAGACGAGGAGTTGGTCCCGCATGTCCGCCGAACTGCCCACGCCGGAGCTGATCGCGAAGCACCGGCCCACTCTCGACCAGGCACTGGAAGCGATCCGTACGCGCGCGTACTGGTCCCCGCACCCCGAGCACCCGAAGGCCTACGGCGAGAACGGCAGCCTGGACGCGGCGGCGGGCAAAGCCGCCTTCGACGCCTTGCTGAACACCCGCCTCGACTTGGGCCAGCCCGGCACGGACGACTGGGTGGGCGGCGAGGTCTCGCCGTACGGCATCGAGCTGGGCGTGGCGTATCCGCACGCGGACGTGGACGTGCTGCTGCCCGCGATGAAGGCCGGGCAGCGCGACTGGCGGGACGCCGGCCCGGAGACGCGCGCGGTGGTCTGTCTGGAGATCCTCAAGCGGATCAGCGACCGGACCCACGAGTTCGCGCACGCCGTCATGCACACCAGCGGCCAGGCCTTCATGATGGCGTTCCAGGCGGGCGGCCCGCACGCCCAGGACCGCGGCCTGGAGGCCGTGGCGTACGCGTACGCGGAGCAGGTCCGCACGCCGCGGACGGCCGAGTGGGCCAAGCCTCAGGGCAAGCGCGACCCGCTCGCCCTGACCAAGAGGTTCACGCCGGTCCCGCGCGGCATCGCCCTGGTCATCGGCTGCAACACCTTCCCGACCTGGAACGGCTACCCGGGCCTGTTCGCCTCCCTCGCCACCGGCAACGCGGTCCTGGTCAAGCCCCACCCGCGCGCGGTGCTGCCGCTCGCGCTGACCGTGCAGGTGGCCCGGGACGTGCTCGCCGAGGCCGGCTTCGACCCGAACCTGGTGGCCCTGGCCGCCGAGCGCCCCGGCGAGGGCATCGCCAAGACCCTGGCCACCCGCCCCGAGATCCGGATCATCGACTACACCGGGTCGACGTCCTTCGGCGACTGGCTGGAGGCCAACGCCCGCCAGGCGCAGGTCTACACCGAGAAGGCCGGCGTCAACACGGTGGTCGTGCACTCCACGGACGACTACAAGGGCATGCTGTCCAACCTGGCGTTCTCGCTGTCCCTGTACAGCGGCCAGATGTGCACCACCCCGCAGAACCTGCTCATCCCCCGCGACGGCATCCGCACCGACGCGGGCACGAAGACCTTCGACGAGGTCACGGCCGACCTCGCCCGCGCGGTCGACGGCCTCCTCGGCGACGACGCGCGCGCGAACGCCCTGCTGGGCGCGATCGTCAACCCGGACGTCAAGGGCCGCCTGGAAGCCGCGGCCGGGCTCGGCGAGGTCGCCCTCGCCTCCCGGGAGATCACCAACCCTGACTTCCCGGACGCGGTCGTGCGCACCCCCGTCATCGTCAAGCTGGACGGCGCCAAGCCGGACGACCAGGCCGCCTACATGAGCGAGTGCTTCGGCCCGGTCTCCTTCGCCGTCGCGGTCGACTCGGCGGCCGACGCGGTGGAGCTGCTGCGCCGCACGGTCCGTGAGAAGGGCGCGATGACGGTCGGCGCCTACACCACCGATCCCGAGGTCGAGCGGTCCGTCGAGGAGGCCTGCCTGGAGGAGGCGGCCCAGCTCTCGCTCAACCTGACCGGCGGGGTCTATGTGAACCAGACCGCCGCGTTCTCCGACTTCCACGGCTCGGGCGGCAACCCGGCGGCCAACGCGGCCCTCACCGACGGCGCCTTCGTGGCCAACCGCTTCCGGGTGGTGGAGGTCCGCCGCGACGCGTGACGCTAGGCGCCCCCGGTGACGCTCCAGTGGTACAGCGTCATGGCCACGCTGGTGGCCAGGTTGTAGCTGGAGACCTGGGGGCGCATCGGCAGCGCCAGCAGATGGTCGGCACGCGCGCGCAGCTCGGCCGACAGCCCGCTGCGCTCCGAGCCGAACGCCAGCACGGCGTCGTCGGGCAGTTTGGTGCCCCGGACGTCCTCGCCCTCCGGGTCGAGCGCGAACAGCGGGCCGGCGGGCAGCTCGTCGACGCCGAGGCGTTCCACGGCGGTCGCGAAGTGCAGCCCGGCGCCGCCGCGCACCACCGTGGGGTGCCACGGGTCGAGCGTGCCCGTGGTGACCACCCCGGTCGCACCGAAGCCGGCCGCCAGTCGGATCACGGCACCGGCGTTGCCCAGGTTGCGGGGATTGTCCAGCACGACGACGGGCGCCGTGCGCGGGGTGCGGGCGAGCGTGCGCAGGTTGGCCTCGCGGGACGGCCGTACGGCCAGCGCGGCCACACCCGTCGGGTGCGGCCGCTGCACGAGCGCGGCGTACGTCTGCGCCGGCACCTCGGTGAGCAGGGCTTCCAGCGCCTCCCGCACGTCCCCGGCCAACTCCTCGGCCAGCGCGAGCGCGGCCGCCCGGTCGGTGGTGACCGCCACCGGCACCTCGGCCCCGAAGCGCAGCGCGTGCTTCAGGGCATGGAAGCCGTCGAGCAGCACGGCGCTCCCGGCGTGCTCGCGCCAGCGGTTCAGCGGGTCGGTCATGCCGTGAACCCTACGCGGCCCCCACCCGGCCCGGCGTGCTCTCCTCCGCGGCCCGCGGCGCGGGCACCGTACGCTCCCCGCGCCGGACGATCCGCTCACGCGCGCGTGCCGCCAGCACGCCCAGCCGGCGCAGGAAGGACGTCGGCAGGAAGACCGCGTCCGCGGTGATCATCGCCAGTGAGAAGAACGGCAGGCCCAGGACGACCGCGATCACCGCGTGCTCGAGCATCATCAGCACCAGCAGGACGTTCTTGACCCGCCGGTTGAACAGGGTGAACGGGAAGGCGACCTGCACCATGACCGTCCCGTAGGCCACGGCCATCATGATCGTGCCGCTGGAGGACATCAGATCGGCGAGACCGGGCCAGGGCGAGAAGTAGTCCAGGTGGAGCGGGTAGTAGACGGCGGTGCCGTCCTGCCAGCGCGAGCCCTGGATCTTGTACCAGCCGGCCGTCGCGTAGATCAGACAGGCCTCCGCCATGATCACGACCAGAGCGCCGTTGTGCACGATGTTGGCGACGACGTCCAGCAGGATGCGCGGGTCCGGCGTCTTCGCCCAGCGGCAGACGGCCCACCACAGGGCGAGCACCACCAGAACGGTCCACAGCAGCGCGGGGATCAGCCAGCCGTTGTCGAACCGGCCGGTGACCGTCGCGAGGACGAGCGCCAGAGCGAGGACCGCCCACAGGGCCGGCCCCACCCAATCGGCGGGAATCTGCTCCCCACGCGCGCGTGCCGCCTCGGCCCGCGCCGCCCGCCGCGCGTCCAGCGACCACACCTGTCCGCAGCGTGTGAACACGAGGTAGAAGGACATCAGGTGCAGGACGTTGTCGCCGCCGTCGCCGACGAAGACGCTGCGGTTCTGCAGCGACAGCACGCCCACCATGAACAGCACGGACGCCGTCCGGGTGCGCCAGCCGAGCAGCAGCGCCGCGCTGGCAAGGATCGACAGCGCGTAGAAGCATTCGAACCAGAGCTGCCCGTCGGACCAGAGCAGGGCCGTGAACGCGTGGTTGTCGGCGGTCAGCTCCTTGGCGAGGTTCCAGCCCCACGGCCCGGCCGGGCCGTACAGCTCCTGGCGGTGCAGGAACTCGCGCAGCAGGAACAGCAGCCAGGTCCCGGCGAACCCGAGCCGGATCACGGCGCTCTGGTACGGCCCGAGGGCGGCCCCGGTGACCCGGGCGATCCCGCGCGAGAGAGTCAGGGAAAGACGGTTCACCTCACACCCCCGGCAGCCTCTTGGGCGGTCACGGTCCACCAGGGCAGCAGGCGGTAGACGGGCTCGTCGGGCACGCGTTCAGGACTCCACTTCGGCGGCTGCACATTGGTGGTGCTGGAGCGGACCTGCACCTGCTGGATGACGCCCAGCTTGTCCGGCGGATCGTTCCGGTACAGCCGCATCACCACGATCCGGCGCAGGTACTGCTCGGAGAGGGAGCCGCGCGTGCCCACGGGCCGGTTGTCGGCACCATGCGTGGTGGTGAAGAAGTCCCAGGCCCGGCGCAGCTCGTTCTGCTGGGTGTGGCTGGGCGCCAGGTTGCCGTCGATGGCGGCGCCGTCCTCGGCCGACAGGTCGGTCCACCCGGTCGTGCGTACACCGCCGTCCTTCGTCCGCACCTCGGCGCGCACCTGGACGGCGATGTTCTGCTGCAGCGGGTTCGGGGCGAACAGTTTCCAGTTCTGCTCGAACTCGGGATACACCCACTCCTCGACCGCCTTGCCGTGCTGCTTCGTCACCGTGTTCGCGGGGGCGAGGCTGAGAAACACCATCAGCAGATGCACACAGGCGGCGACACCGACCACCGCGAGGGCCAGCGCCGCGCCGACCTGGTAACGGAAAGAGAGGGCGGCGACACCGGTACGGGGCACGGGGGGCTGGGACGCGGGATCGTCCGGTTGGGCGGACCCGACGGCCTGGGCGGGTGGAGACACCTGGTCCGGCTCGGCTGCCCGGCCCGTACCAGCTGCCCGGACCCACGCGGCGACCCGGTCCGGCTCAGTTGTCCGGGCCGACCCGCCGCCACCCGATTCATCGCCGCCCGACTGACCACGGCCCGACTCACCACGGCCCGACCCGCCGGCGCCAAAGCCATCACCATCACCATCACCGGCACCGGCACCGGCACCGGCACCGGCACCCGCCGCAGGCTCTTCCGGGAGACGCGCCCCGGTCGACCCGTCGGGACCGGGCCGGGCCCCCGAGTCCTCGTCGTACGCGTCCATTCCGTCCCGTCCCCCGTCTCGGTTCCGTCGTCTCGGTTCAGTCGTTCGGCTCAGTGGGCAGGCTCACTCGGCCGGCTCAGTGCTGCGGCACCCGTCCCGAGCGCCCCACGGTTCGCACGCGCCACTGCACGACGTCCGCACGGAACGGTACTCAGACCTGGCCACCGGGCGCAGCCCCGGGTACGCGCCGACCTCGTGGTCCTCGCCACGCCGTACGGCACCGGAACCCGCCCGTACCCGCCCCCGCCTGCGTTGTCCACAGGCCGCCCGCCGGAGTTTTCCACAGCGGTTGACACTCCACGGCGGCCCGGCACACCATTGATGCTGCACGGACCGAACGATCGGTCGGGACCATGTTCACCGCAGAGCCCGAGGTCAGGGGGACCGCAATGGCCACAGCAGCCGCGCAGCGCACGGCCCGTACGGGGACGGACGGCGCGCCGGACACCGTCGACACGACGGCCTACCAGCACGCCTTCGACACGGCCGTGGCCGCCGACGAGCGCATCGAGCCACGCGACTGGATGCCCGACGCCTACCGCGCGACCCTGGTCCGGCAGATCGCCCAGCATGCGCACTCCGAGATCATCGGCATGCAGCCGGAGGCCAACTGGATCACCCGCGCCCCCAGCCTGCGCCGCAAGGCGATCCTCATGGCCAAGGTCCAGGACGAGGCCGGCCACGGTCTGTACCTGTACAGCGCGGCGGAGACCCTCGGCACCAGCCGCGAGGAGCTGCTCGACAAACTGCACAGCGGCCGCCAGAAGTACTCCTCGATCTTCAACTACCCGACCCTGACCTGGGCCGACGTAGGCGCGATCGGCTGGCTGGTGGACGGTGCCGCGATCACCAACCAGGTCCCGCTGTGCCGCTGTTCCTACGGCCCGTACGCGCGCGCCATGGTGCGGATCTGCAAGGAGGAGTCCTTCCATCAGCGCCAGGGCTACGAACTGCTGCTGGCCCTCGGCAAGGGCACCGCGGAGCAGCACGCGATGGCGCAGGACGCGGTGAACCGCTGGTGGTGGCCCTCGCTGATGATGTTCGGACCGCCCGACGACGAGTCGCAGCACTCCGCACAGTCGATGGAGTGGAAGATCAAGCGCCACTCCAACGACGAGCTGCGCCAGCGCTTCGTGGACATCTGCGTCCCCCAGGCCGAGTCCCTGGACCTCACCCTCCCCGACCCGGACCTGCGGTGGAACGAGGAGCGCGGGCACTACGACTTCGGCTCGATCGACTGGACGGAGTTCTGGGAGGTCCTCAAGGGCAACGGCCCGTGCAACGAACAGCGGATCACCCAGCGCAGGCGTGCGCACGACGAGGGTGCCTGGGTACGGGAAGCGGCCGCGGCCCACGCGGCCAAGCACACCAGCGGCACCAGCGGCACCGACAGCACCGACAGCACCGACAGCACCGACAGCACCGACAGCACCAGTGAGGCCGGCCACGAGGCCCACCACGAGACCGGACACACGTCAGGTCACGAGACAGGAGCGGAGCGAGCATGAGCACCACCGACTGGCCCCTGTGGGAGGTCTTCGTGCGCTCCCGGCGCGGCCTCTCCCACACCCACGCCGGCAGCCTGCACGCGCCCGACGCCGAGCTGGCCCTGCGCAACGCCCGCGACCTGTACACCCGGCGCGGCGAAGGCGTCTCGATCTGGGTCGTCCCGGCCACCGCGATCACCGCGTCCTCGCCGGACGAGAAGGACCCGTTCTTCGAGCCGGCTGCCGACAAGCCCTACCGGCACCCGACCTTCTACGACATCCCGGAAGGGGTGAAGCACCTGTGACCGCCACCGGCCCCGCCACCGTCCCGGTGACCGCCGCGCTCGCCCTCGGCGACGACGCCCTGGTGCTCTCCCACCGGCTGGGGGAGTGGGCGGGCCACGCCCCCGTCCTGGAGGAGGAGGTCGCCCTCGCCAACATCGCGCTCGACCTGCTCGGCCAGGCCCGGGTGCTGCTGTCGCTGGCCGGCGACGAGGACGAGCTGGCCTATCTGCGCGAGGAGCGCTCCTTCCGCAACCTCCAGCTGGTGGAGCAGTCCAACGGCGACTTCGCCCACACCATCGCCCGCCAGCTGTACTTCTCCACCTACCAGCACCTGCTCTACGCCGAACTGGCCACCGGGGACGGCCCGTTCGCTCCCCTGGCCGCCAAGGCGGTGAAGGAGGTCGCCTACCACCGCGACCACGCCGAGCAGTGGACCCTCCGGCTCGGCGACGGCACGGAGGCGAGCCGTGAGCGGATGCGGCGGGCGTGCGACGCGTTGTGGCGGTTCACCGGGGAAATGTTCCAGCCGGTGGAGGGCCTGGACGCCGACTGGGCGGGTATGGAGGCCCGTTGGCTCCAGTCCGTCACCGATGTCCTCGGCCGGGCCACCCTGGCCGTGCCCGACACCCCGCGCACCGGGGCCTGGTCGGCGGGCGCCGGCCGCCAGGGCCTGCACACCGAGCCGTTCGGGCGGATGCTCGCCGAGATGCAACATCTGCACCGCAGCCACCCGGGGGCGACATGGTGACCGCCACCGCCCTGGAGGCGCAGCTGCTGGAGCTGGCCGGCTCGGTGCCCGACCCCGAACTGCCCGTGCTCACCCTGCGGGAGCTGGGCGTGCTGCGCGCGGTGCGCGTCGAGGGTGGCGACACGGTCGAGGTCGACCTGACGCCCACCTACACCGGCTGTCCCGCCATCGAGGCGATGGCCCTCGACATCGAGCAGGTTCTGCACGCCCACGGCATGAGCGAGGTCACTGTCCGTACGGTCCTCGCGCCCGCCTGGTCGACCGACGACATCACTCCCGAAGGCCGCCGCAAACTGCAGGAGTTCGGCATAGCTCCCCCGCGCGTGCGTGACGAGTCGGGCCCGGTTCCACTGGCCCTCGGCCCGACCCGCACCCTCGCAGCGGCCCCGGACCCGGCCACGTCCCTGGACCCCGTCCGCTGCCCGCACTGCGGCTCGGCCGAGACGGAGCTGCTGAGCAGGTTCTCCTCCACCGCCTGCAAGGCGCTGCGCCGCTGCCTGGCCTGCCGTGAACCGTTCGACCACTTCAAGGAGTTGTGATGGCACGCTTCCACCCGCTCCAGGTGGCCGCGGTCGACCGCATCACCGACGATGCCGTCGCCCTCACCCTCACCATCCCGCCTGGACTGCGCGAGGAGTACCGGCACGCGGCCGGCCAGCATCTGGCGCTGCGCCGGAGAGTCGACGGCACGGAGATCCGGCGCACGTACTCGATCTGCTCCCCCGCCCCCGACCCGGCCGGCGCGGGCCCGGACACCCTGCGGGTGGGCGTACGGCTGGTGGAAGGCGGCGCCTTCTCCGCCTACGCGCTGAAGGAGATCAACGTCGGCGACGAGCTGGACGTGATGACCCCGGCCGGCCGCTTCACCCTGGACCCGGCGCCGGGTCTGTACGCGGCGATCGTCGGCGGCAGCGGCATCACCCCGGTGCTGTCCATCATCTCCACGCTGCTGGCCCGCGAGCCGGAGGCCAGGTTCTGTCTGATACGCGGTGACCGGACGGCCGCCTCGACGATGTTCCTGGAGGAGGTCGCCGACCTGAAGGACCGCTATCCGGAGCGGTTTCAGCTGGTGACCGTGCTCTCCCGGGAGGAGCAGCAGGCGGGACTGCCGTCCGGCCGGCTCGACCGGGAGCGGCTGACCGGGCTGCTGCCCGCGCTGTTGCCGGTCGACCGGGTCGCGGGATGGTTCCTGTGCGGGCCGTACGGGCTGGTGCAGGGCGCGGAGCAGGCGCTGCGCAAGCTGGCCGTGGACCGGTCGCGCATCCACCAGGAGATCTTCCACGTGGACGCGGGCTCGCCCCCGGCCGCCCCGGCCCAGACCCCCGCGCACAGCACGGTCACCGCCCGGCTCGACGGACGCGGTGGCACCTGGCCGGTGCGGGAGGGCGAGTCACTGCTGGAGACGGTCCTGCGCAACCGCTCCGACGCGCCCTACGCCTGCAAGGGCGGAGTGTGCGGCACGTGCCGTGCCTTCCTGGTCTCCGGCGAGGTCCGCATGGACCGCAACTTCGCCCTGGAGACGGAGGAGACGGAGGCCGGGTATGTGCTGGCCTGCCAGTCGCATCCGCTGACGGAGAGAGTGGAGCTGGACTTCGACCGCTGACGCAACGCTTCCCGAAGAGCCCTCCCGAACAGCTCTGCCAAGCAGCTCTCCGGCATGGCTCTTCGCGCGGCTTTCCGACACGGCTTTCCGACGCGGCTTTCCCGCCCCCCGTTCCCTTCTCCTAGAACCTGTTCTATCTTGACGGCCCGTCAGATACCGCACCGTCGAAGGGACAGGCCGTGGACTTCACCTTCACCGAGGAGCAGCGGGCGGCGGCCGAGGCGGCGCGCGGGGTGTTCGCGGGCGTCGCACCGGACGCGGTGCCCAGCCCGGCGCTCACCAGCGGGGCCGTGGCCGAGGGCTTCGACCGGGAGCTGTGGGCCCGGCTCGCCGAGGCGGACCTGCTCAGTCTGCTGCTCGACGAGGCGCACGGCGGCTCCGGCCTGGACGCGATCGCGCTGTGTCTGGTGCTGCGCGAGTCCGCCCAGGTGCTCGCCCGGGTGCCACTGCTGGAGCACAGCGCTGCGGCGGCGGCCGTACAGACTTACGGCGGGCCGGAGTTGGCGGAGCGCGTGCTCGCGCGGGCCGGCCGGGGCGAGCTGGTGCTGACCGTCGCGGCGAACGGCCGCAGCGGCCACGACTTGGCCGAACTGGCCGTCGGCGCACGGCGGGACAGCTCGGCGTGGGTGCTGGACGGGGTGCAGACGGCGGTGCCGTGGGCGTACGACGCGGACCTCGTCGTCGTACCCGCGCAATGTGAGGGGACGACCGTGCTCGCGCTGGTGCCGCGTGTGCGGGACGGGGTGGTCCTCGCCGAGCAGGTGTCCACCAGCGGGGAGCGGCTGGCCGAGTTGCGGCTGACGTCGGTACGGGTCGGCGCGGGCGAGGTCATCGAGGCCGACGGCGCCTGGGAGTGGCTGCACGCGCTGCTCGCCACCGGCACCTGTGCGCTGGCGCTAGGGCTGGGCGAGCGGGTGCTGCGGATGACCGCCGAGTACACGGGCAAGCGGGAGCAGTTCGGGTATCCGATCGCGACCTTCCAGGCGGTGGCCATGCAGGCCGCGGACCGGTACATCGATCTGCGTGCCATGGAGGCCACCCTCTGGCAGGCGGCGTGGCGGATCGCCTCGGGGGCGCCGGGGACACTGCCGGCCGCCGGGGACGTCGCGGTGGCGAAGATCTGGGCGGCCGAGGGTGTGCGCCGGGTGGTGCAGACGGCACAGCATCTGCACGGCGGGTTCGGCGCCGACACCGACTATCCGCTGCACCGCTATCACGCCTGGGCCAAGCACCTGGAGCTGGCGCTCGGCCCGGCGGCGGCGTACGAGGAGCGGCTCGGGGACCTGCTGGCGGCCCATCCGCTGGGCTGACCACGCGTCCCCGTCCCCCCGGGCGAGGGAGGCTAGACGACCTGGCCGGGCTTGCCCTCGTCCGTGATCACCGGGCGGCCCGCGGCCTGCCAGACCTGCATGCCGCCGTCGACGTTCACCGCGTCGATGCCCTGCTGGACCAGATACATGGTGACCTGCGCCGAGCGGCCGCCGGAGCGGCAGATGACGTGGACGCGACCGTCCTGCGGGGCGGCCTCGGTCAGCTCGCCGTAGCGGGCCACGAACTCGCTCATGGGGAGGTGCAGCGCCCCCTCGGCGTGGCCCGCCTGCCACTCGTCGTCCTCACGGACGTCCAGCAGGAAGTCGCCGTCCTTGAGGTCCATGACCCCGACCGTGGGCACACCAGCTCCGAAACTCATGTCCCCGACGCTACCCGAAGGCCGACGGCGCCGACGGAAGCGAGGTGCGGCTCAGCCCTGGGCCTGCGTACCGGCCAGTTCGGTCTCCCGCTGGGCGATGTCGGCGCGCAGCCGGCCGGCGATCTCCTCCAGGAGCCCGTCGGGGTCGTCCGGGGCGAGCCGGAGCATGCCGGCGATCGCGCCGTCCTCCAGTTCGCGGGCGACCAGAGTGAGCAGTTCCTTGCGCTGGGCGAGCCACTCCAGGCGGGCGTACAGCTCCTCGGCTGCGCTCGGCCGCCGCTCGGGCGGCACCGGGCCGGCCGCCCACTCCTCGGCCAGCTCCCTGAGCAGGGCCTCGTCGCCGCGGGCGTAGGCGGCGTTGACGCGGATGAGGAATTCCTCACGCCGTTGCTGCTCCGCCGCCTCCTGTGCGAGGTCGGGGTGGGCCTTGCGGGCCAGCTCGCGGTAGAGCTTGCGGGCCTCCTCGCTGGGCCGTACCCGCTCCGGGGGCCGTACGGCCTGGTCGGTGAGCATGGCCGCGGCCTCCGGGAACAGGCCGTCGCCGTCCATCCAGCCGTGCAGCAGTTCCTCCACGCCGGGCATCGGCAGGACCCGGGCACGAGCCTCCTCGGCACGGCGGAGGTCCTCCGGGTCGCCGGTGCGGGCGGCCTTCGCCTCGGCGATCTGGGCGTCCAGCTCCTCGATGCGGGCGTAGAGCGGGCCGAGTCGCTGGTCGTGCAGCCGGGAGAAGTTCTCGACCTCGACGCGGAAGGTCTCCACCGCGATCTCGTACTCGATCAACGCTTGCTCGGCGGCCCGCACGGCCCGCTCGAGCCGCTCCTCGGGCCGCGGTGCCTGGGACTCATCGGCTTCCGGGGTCGTCACCCGACCAAGCGTAGGCCACGACCGGAGCCCGCCCACCACGACGACCGCATCCGATTCCGCCCGCCCCGACAACCGCACCCGACACCGCCCACCACGACGACCGGATGCGACGAGGCTCCGGATGCGACGCCGCTCCTACGATTCGTCTCCCGCCTCCGCCCGCCACTCGGCGCGCTTCACCTCACACCCCCGTCTCGGCCGCGATCCGCCCCGCCCTGACCGCCCTCACCAGCGCCGCGTGATCGGCCTCCGTGCGGTCGGCGTAGCCGACGGCGAAGGCGGCTATCGCCTCGTCCAGCTCCGCGTTCTTGCCGCAGTAGCCGGCGATCAGCCGGGGGTCGGCGCTGTGCGAGTGGGCACGGGCCAGGAGGGCGCCGGTCATGCGGCCGTAGTCGTCGATCTGGTCGGGGGCGAGGGCAGCGGGGTCGACGCTGCCCTTGCGGTTGCGGAACTGGCGTACCTGGAAGGGGCGCCCGTCGACGGTCGTCCAGCCGAGCAGGATGTCGCTGACGACCTGCATGCGCTTCTGCCCGAGGACCACCCGGCGTCCCTCGTGCTCCGCCGGCGGTGCGTCGAAGCCGGCCGTGGCCAGGTGCGGGACGAGCGCGGAGGGGCGGGCCTCCTTCACCTGGAGCACCAGCGGCTGCTCGCGGTGGTCGAGGAGCAGTACGACGTAGGACCGGGTGCCGACACTGCCGGTGCCGACCACGCGGAAGGCCACGTCGTGCACGGCGTGCCGGGCGAGCAGCGGGTGCCGGTCCTCGCCGAGGGTGTGGACGTACGGCTCCAGGGACGCGGCGACGGCCGCGGCTTCGGCGTCCGGGATCCGGCGCAGCACCGGCGCGGCGTCCATGAACCGCCGCCCGCCGTCCTCGACCGCCTCGGTCGACTTCGCCGCGAACCGGCCGCTGGTGTTGGCCCGGGCCTTCTGCGAGACCCGCTGGAGGGTGCCGAGCAGATCGTGGGCGTCGGTGTGGGAGACCAGTTCCTCGTCCGCGATGGCGTTCCACGCGTCCAGCACCGGCAGCTTGGCCAGCAGCCGCATGGTGCGCCGGTAGGCGCCGACCGTGTCCCGCGCCGCCGCCCGGCACATGTCCTCGTCGGCGCCGGCCTCGCGCCCCGCGAGCACCAGGGAGGCGGCGAGCCGCTTCAGGTCCCACTCCCAGGGACCGTGCACGGTCTCGTCGAAGTCGTTGAGGTCGATGACGAGGTCGCCGCGGGCGTCGCCGTACAGGCCGAAGTTGGCCGCGTGCGCGTCTCCGCATATCTGGGTGCCGATCCTGGTCATCGGCGTGCGGGCCAGGTCGTAGGCCATGAGTCCGGCCGAGCCGCGCAGGAAGGCGAACGGGGTGGCCGCCATCCGTCCGACGCGGATGGGGGTCAGCTCCGGGATCCGGCCGACGTTGGACTCGACGACCGCGCTCACCGCGTCGGGGCGGCAGGCGTCGATGTCGAGGATGCGGTGGGCGTCGCGCGGCACGCTCGTCCGCAGCGCCTTGCCCTCGTCCTTGGGCGAGCCCTGCCGCGGCCACTCGGCGAACCCACGCACCCGGGGCAGCCTCCGCACCCTCTGCCCCACCGCGTCCACCGTGGCCACTGCGCCCACTGCGCCCACTCCGCCCACTCCGCCCACGGCGTCCAGCGCATCCACCGTGATCACCGCGTCCACCACATCAGAAACGTCCCCACCGGCACCGGTCACCGCGACCGCCTCCCCCGAACAACCCTGCACGAACAGCAACTCGTGCAGACGCTACAGCCAGCCCCGCACGACCGGGCCGTGTGGACGGCGTCGCCCCGTATCATCCGCCCCCGCTCAGCGCCCGCTCCGCCCCAACTCCCGTTCCACGACCGCCCGAAAGTCACTCGGCAGCCGTCCCGTGAGGCGCCGCACCGTATCGGTCGTGCGCTCCTCGGCCCCCCGTGCGATGGCGAGGTCCAGGCCGGCCAGCAGCTCGGCGAACTCCAGGGGCATGGACGCGGCCAGCCGGTCACGCATCTGTTCGTGTGTGAGACGACGGTGGACCACGGGGCGGCCGGTGACCTCCGTGATGACGGCGGCGATGTCGTCGTGACCGAGCGCCTCCGGGCCGGTCAGGACCAGATCCGTATCGGGCGCGCGGTCGTCGGTCAGGGCGTGTACGGCGACGGCGGCGATGTCGTCGGCGTCGACGAAGCCGACCCGGCCGGTCCCGGTCGCGGTCAGGATGACGCCGTCCTCGCGGATGCTGCGGGCGTGGGGGTGCGCGCCGGTGAAGTTCTGCATGAACCAGGAGGGCCGCAGCACCGCCCACTGGTCGAACAGTCCGGGCAGGGCCCGGTGCACCACGCCCACTCCCGGTCCGCCTTCGGCAATGGCCGAGGAGCTGAGCAGCACGGCACGGTGGACGCCCGCGGCGCGGGCCTGGTGGAGGAAGGGCAGCATGACCGCGGCCGGATCCGGGTCACCGACCGGCGGGACGAGGTAGACGCGCTCGACTCCGTCGAGGACGGCGCCGTGGCCGGCGGGGTCGTACCAGTCGAAGCGGACCGGTTCCGCGCCCGGCAGCCGGCCGGCACCGCGGCTCGCGGCCCTGACCCGGCGGCCGGCGGCGATCAACCCGGCGGCGGTCCGGCGGCCGGTGGTGCCGGTGGCCCCGATGACCAGGGTGGTGCCGGTGGCGGTCATCGGACATCACTCCCCACGAAGTCCAGGCCGGGCTGCTGGACGGCGAGGGGGTTCCAGTAGTCCCGGTAGGAGGTGAAACGGCCGTCCTGGACGGACACGACGGCGATGTAGGTCACGTCGAAAGGCTTCCCGGTCGCGACGAGCCGCCCGACCCCGCGCATCTCGACCACGATGGTCCCGGGGTCGGTGCTCCGGTGGATCCGCAGGTCTGGGAAGTCGTGCAGGTCGATGTGGTCGGGGTAGTCGCGCATGTAGGCGGCGACGGCCTCCCGGCCCTCCAGTCGCCCGGGCCATCCCGGGGGCGCGAAGGGGAACTCCATGACGCCGTCCTCGGCCCACAGACCGACCCAGGCGGAGATGTCCTTGTCGAGGAGCAGGCGCAGGCTGTGGCGGAACAGCTTCTCCGAGGAGGCAGACGAGGTGGTGGAGGTAGACGAGGTGGGTGAGGTGGTGGAGGTGCGTGAGGTGGTGGAGGTCTGATTGGGCATGGCTTCCTCACATCCCATACGATACGGACCCGCGGTCCGCTTCAATGTAGACGGACGATACGGACCGCCGGTCCGGATCGCAAGCGAAGTGGTCCCGCACCCCGGAGAGAAGCCCAGCGATCGGGAGAGAAGCCCAGTGACCGACGGAGGAGCCCCCGTGACCGAGCGCAGACCCCGCAAGGACGCGACGCGCAACCGAGCGGCCGTGCTCGCTGCCGCCGACACGCTCTTCACCCACTGCCAGAGCCCCGACAGCGTCACCATGGCCGACATCGCGGCCGCGGCCGGCGTCGGCAAGGCGACCCTGTTCCGCGCCTTCGGTGATCGCACCGGGCTGATCCGCGCGCTGTACGAGGCACGGCTGGAGCCGGTCAGGCAGGCCGTCGAAGCGGGCCCACCGCCCCTGGGGCCCGCAACCGCGCCACAGGTCCGCGTTCCGGCCCTGCTCGACGCCGTCCTGTGCTTCAAGCTCGACAACCGCCATCTCGCACTGGCGCTGGAGCAGACTGGCTCGGACAGCCCTTACGACACCGAGCACTACGAGCGCTGGCACACCCTGCTCCACAGCCTGCTGGCGCAGATCCCGGGCCTGACCGGCAGCGACTTCACCGCCCACGCCCTGCTCGCCGCCACCCGGGCCGACCTCGTCGCCCACCTGGCCGACGAGAAGGGCCTGCCCCGCGCCGAAATGCGGGCACAGCTGGCCGAGTTCACCGCCAGAACCCTCAGCACCCCTGCACCGCCCGTGAGATAGCTCACGAGCCGGGTCCCGGCGTACGCCCCGACACGGCTGTGCGAAGCCTCACAGCCGCAACGGCCGAGTCGGAGCGGAAATGAGAAACGGGCCCCTGCCGTGACTTCCGTCACCGGCAGAGACCCGAGTCTCTTCTGTGCGCGAGGGGGGAGTTGAACCCCCACGCCCTTGCGGGCACTGGAACCTGAATCCAGCGCGTCTGCCTATTCCGCCACCCGCGCATTGGGTGTGCCTTCCGGTCCTTCCCTTTCGGGCTGGCCCCTTCCGACATCCAGAACATTAGCACGTCGTACCGGGTGGGTTCACATCCCTTTCCCTGGCCACCGCCCGGCCACGGCCCGGTCGCTGCCGCCGCCCCACCTCGCCCGTCTCCTCCGGCAGGACGCCCCACTAGACCGCCCCTAGACGCCCCACGGACACCTCACGTATCAACCAGACGCGGTTCACGTATCAACCTCGTACCGGTCCCAGCCGTCTGCCCAGAAGGCGGGCCGGGTCCACAGCCCGGTGCGGGACACTGGTCTGCGCCCCCCTCTACGATCCATGGCAGCGAGAGTGTGTACCGGGAGTTCGAAGGGGAGCCGCTGGGGGAACCGGCTGATTGCCGGACGCGTAGATACGATCAGTAAGCAGGGCAACGCAACGGCAGGGACGGAGGAGGTGCCCCATGGGAGTCCTGAAGAAGTTCGAGCAGCGTCTCGAAGGTCTGGTGAACGGCACCTTCGCCAAGGTCTTCAAGTCCGAGGTCCAACCCGTGGAGATCGCCGGCGCGCTTCAGCGTGAGTGCGACAACAACGCCACGATCTGGAACCGCGACCGGACCGTCGTACCCAACGACTTCATCGTGGAGCTGAGCGCGCCGGACCACGAGCGCCTCAGCCCCTACTCCGGGCAGCTCGGCGACGAGCTGGCCGGAATGGTGCGCGACTACGCCAAGCAGCAGCGCTACACCTTCATGGGACCGATCAAGGTCAACCTGGAGAAGGCCGACGACCTCGACACCGGTCTGTACCGGGTGCGCAGCCGCACCCTCGCCTCCTCCAGCAGCCAGCCGGAGGCTCCGCAGGCCCCCGCAGGCCCGGCGGCCGGCCGCCCCGGACCGAGTGCCCCCGGCTACCCGCCGGCCACTCCGCCCGGCGCGCCCCCGATGCCGTCCGCGCCGCCGCCCGGCACCCGGCCCGGCGGCTACGGCTACCCCCAGCCCGCCGGCCAGCGGCCCCCGGCCGCCCCCGCGAGCGGCGGGCGCACCCGCTACTGGATCGAGATCAACGGCTCCCGCCACCAGATCTCCCGCCCGACGCTGGTACTGGGTCGCAGCACCGAGGCCGACGTACGGATCGACGACCCCGGCGTCTCCCGCCGGCACTGTGAGATCCGGACCGGAACGCCCTCGACGATCCAGGATCTCGGCTCCACCAACGGCATCGTGGTGGACGGGCAGCACACCACCCGCGCTACGCTCCGCGACGGCTCGCGGATCGTCGTGGGCAGCACCACCGTTATCTATAGGCAAGCCGAAGGGTGAAGCGGGGGCAATGTCAGAGCTGACCCTCACGGTCATGCGGCTGGGTTTCCTGGCCGTACTGTGGCTGTTCGTGATCGTGGCCGTGCAGGTCATCCGCAGCGACCTGTTCGGTACGCGCGTCACCCAGCGCGGATCGCGTAGGGAGGCCGGACGCCAGCAGCAGCAGGCGCCCCGGCAGCAGGCCGCCACGCCTCCGCCGCAGCGCGGCCAGCAGCGTGGGCAACAGGGCGGCGGCCGGCGCGGCCGCAACGCCCCCTCCAAGCTGGTGGTGACCGAAGGCACACTGACCGGCACCACCGTGTCCCTGCAGGGCCAGACGATCAGCCTGGGCCGGGCACACGACTCCACGATCGTGCTGGACGACGACTACGCCTCCAGCCGTCATGCCAGGATCTACCCGGACCGCGACGGCCAGTGGATCGTCGAGGACCTCGGCTCCACCAACGGCACCTATCTGGACCGGTCCCGGCTGACGACCCCCACACCGATCCCGCTGGGCGCGCCGATCCGCATCGGCAAGACCGTCATCGAGCTGCGGAAGTAGTGCTACGTCATGAGTGAGCGCGAGCGGAGCGAGCACGCAGCGGCAGGCCGCCATCCGGCTGCCGGCGCGCTCCCGACCGGAGGGTGGGCAGTGTGGCTCGACACGACCGGCTGTACCCGGAACCGACGGGCGAGGTGGGCATGAGTCTGTCACTGCGCTTTGCCGCCGGATCGCACAAGGGCATGATCCGGGAGGGCAACGAGGACTCCGGTTACGCCGGTCCTCGGCTGCTCGCGATCGCCGACGGCATGGGCGGCCAGGCGGCTGGCGAGGTCGCCTCCTCCGAGGTCATCTCCACCCTGGTCACGCTCGACGACGACGTGCCCGGCTCCGACATCCTCACCTCCCTCGGCCAGGCCGTGCAGCGCGCCAACGACCAGCTGCGCGCCATGGTCGAGGAGGACCCCCAGCTCGAAGGCATGGGGACGACCCTGACCGCACTGCTGTGGACCGGGCAGCGGCTCGGCCTCGTGCACGTCGGCGACTCGCGCGCCTATCTGCTGCGTGACGGGGTGCTCACCCAGATCACCCAGGACCACACCTGGGTGCAGCGGCTCGTGGACGAGGGCCGGATCACCGAGGAAGAGGCCACCACCCACCCGCAGCGCTCCCTGCTGATGCGCGCCCTCGGCAGCGCCGAGCACGTCGAGCCGGACCTGTCGATCCGCGAGGTCCGGGCCGGCGACCGCTATCTGATCTGCTCCGACGGGCTGTCCGGCGTCGTCTCCCACCAGACGATGGAGGAGACCCTTGCCAGCTACCAGGGCCCGCAGGAGACCGTGCAGGAGCTGATCCAGCTCGCGCTGCGCGGCGGCGGCCCCGACAACATCACCGTGATCATCGCGGACGTGCTCGACCTGGACACCGGCGACACCCTCGCCGGGCAGCTCTCCGACCAGCCGGTCGTGGTCGGCGCGGTCGCCGAGAACCAGCACCATCTGCACGACAACGGCATCATGCAGACCCCGGCCGGCCGTGCCTCGCACCTGGGCCGCCAGGGACACGGGCACGGCGGCGGCGAGTTCGGCCCGCCCGGCTCCGGCGACACCACCGGCTTCATCCCGGCCGACGGCTTCGGCGACTACGCCGACGACGACTTCACCAAGCCCCGCGCCAAGCGCAGGTGGCTGAGGGGAACCCTCTACGGCGCCCTCGCCCTCGCCGTCATCGGCGGCGGCCTCTACGGCGGCTACCGCTGGACGCAGACGCAGTACTACGTCGGTTCCAAGGACGAGCACGTGGCGCTGTACCGCGGCATCAGCCAGGACCTGGCCTGGGTGTCGCTGTCGAAGGTGGAGAAGGACCATCCCGAGATCGAACTCAAGTACCTGCCGCCCTACCAGCAGAAGCAGGTGAAGGCCACGATCGCCGCGGGCGGTCTGCAGCAGGCACAGACGAAGATCGAGGCGCTGTCGGTACAGGCCTCCGCGTGCAAGAAGCAGGCGGAGCGCACGGCCGCCGAGTCGCAGCGGGGCGGCAGGACGGGGCAGGGCGAGGCCGGAGGCACCACGGGAACCACCCGTACGTCCCTCACGTCCAAGGCGACACCGACGCCGCACCCGTCGTCGTCAGCGCCCGGTTCGAAGTCCACCTCGAAGCCCCCGACCTCGACTGCCAGTCCCAACCCCGGCCCGAGCCTCTCCGAGGATGAGCAGAAGGTCGTCGATCAGTGCGGCAAGCAGTAGTCCAGCCGCGAGAGGCCCTGTCACACGATGAGCACGTCTAACTCGCCGACGCATCACACGTCCACGATCGGCGCGATCGGCGCGCCGAGCCGCCGCAACACCGAGCTGGCCCTGCTGGTCTTCGCCGTGGCCATCCCGGTGTTCGCCTACGCCAACGTGGGCCTGGCCATCAACGACCAGGTACCGGCCGGGCTGCTGAGCTACGGCCTCGGCCTCGGTCTGCTGGCCGGAGTCGCCCATCTCGCCGTACGGAAGTTCGCGCCGTACGCCGACCCGCTGCTGCTGCCACTGGCCACCCTGCTCAACGGGCTCGGCCTGGTCTGCATCTGGCGCCTGGACCAGTCCAAGCTGCTGCAACAGCTCCATGTCGCGGGCGGCAAGGCAACCAACCAGCTGCTCTACACGGCGATGGGCATCGCGCTGTTCGTCGCGGTGCTGGTCTTCCTCAAGGACCACCGCGCCCTGCAGCGCTACACCTACATCTCCATGGTGTGCGCGCTGGTCCTGCTGCTGCTCCCGCTGGTCCCGGGCCTGGGCGCCAACGTCTTCGGCGCGAAGATCTGGATCCACGTAGGCAGTTTCACCATCCAGCCCGGTGAGTTCGCCAAGATCGTGCTCGCGGTGTTCTTCGCCGGCTATCTGATGGTCAAGCGGGACGCGCTGGCCCTCGCCAGCCGCCGTTTCATGGGCCTCTACCTGCCGCGCGGCCGTGACCTCGGCCCGATCCTCGTCGTCTGGACGATCTCGATCCTCATCCTGGTCTTCGAGACCGACCTCGGTACGTCGCTGCTGTTCTTCGGCATGTTCGTGATCATGCTGTACGTCGCCACCGAGCGGACCAGCTGGATCGTCTTCGGTCTGCTGATGTCCGCGGTCGGCGCCGTCGGCGTGGCGAGCTTCGAGCCGCACATCCAGACCCGTGTGCAGGCCTGGCTCAACCCGATGCGCGAGTACGAGCTGAGCCGTCAGATCACCCACGACGGCATCGCCCACTCCGACCAGCTCCAGCAGGCCCTGTGGGCGTTCGGCTCCGGCGGCACCCTCGGCACCGGCTGGGGCCAGGGCCACTCCGAGCTGATCCGGTTCGCCGCCAACTCCGACTTCATCTTCGCCACCTTCGGCGAGGAGCTGGGCCTGGCCGGCATCATGGCGATCCTGCTGATCTACGGCCTGATCGCCGAGCGCGGTATCCGCACCGCGCTCGCCGCCCGCGACCCGTTCGGCAAGCTGCTGGCCATCGGACTGTCCGGTGGCTTCGCGCTCCAGGTGTTCGTCGTGGCCGGCGGCGTCATGGGTCTCATCCCGCTGACCGGTATGACCATGCCGTTCCTCGCGTACGGCGGTTCCTCCGTGATCGCCAACTGGGCGCTGATCGGCATCCTGATCCGGATCAGCGACACCGCCCGCCGCCCGGCGCCCGCCCCCGCCGCCAACCCCGACGCCGAGATGACCCAGGTGGTCCGCCCGTCATGAACAAGCCCCTGCGCCGGATCGCGATCTTCTGTGGCCTCCTCGTGATGGCCCTGCTGATCCGCGACAACTGGCTCCAGTACGTCAAGGCCGACGAGCTGCGCACCGCCCCGGACAACCGCCGGGTCGCCATCGAGCGGTACGCGTACCCGCGCGGCGACATCATCGTCGACGGCAACCCGATAACCGGCTCCGTCGAGGTCAAGAACGGCGACTTCAAGTACAAGCGCACCTACAAGGACGGGCCCATGTGGTCCCCGGTCACCGGCTACTCCTCGCAGGCGTTCGGCAGCACCCAGCTGGAGAAGATCGACGACGGCATCCTCACCGGCAACGACGACCGGCTCTTCTTCCGCAACACCCTCGACATGATCACGGGCAAGCCGAAGCAGGGCGGCAACGTCGTCACCACGCTGAACGCGGCCGCGCAGAAGGCGGCGTTCGACGGGCTGTCGAAGCAGGGCGGCAAGGGCGCGGTGGTCGCCCTGGAGCCGTCCACCGGCAAGATCCTGGCGCTGGCCTCCTACCCGTCGTACGACCCCTCGTCCTTCGCGGGCAACTCCCTCGGCTCGGACACCACGAACTGGAACAAGCTCCAGAAGAAGAACGACCCGGCCGACCCGACGCTGAACCGGGCGCTGCGCGAGACCTACCCCCCGGGCTCCACCTTCAAGGTGGTCACCGCGGCGGCCGCGCTGGAGAACGGGCTGTACAAGTCGGCCGACGAGAACACGAACTCGCCGCTGCCGTGGATCATGCCCGGTACGACGACGCCGCTGAAGAACGAGGGCAACATCCCCTGCAAGGACGCCACCCTGCGGACCGCTCTGCAGTACTCGTGCAACAGCGTCTTCGGCAAGATCGGCGCCGACCTCGGCAACGCCAAGATGCTGGCCGAGGCGAAGAAGTTCGGCTTCGACTCCGAGCAGTTCACGCCGGTCCGCTCCAACGCGTCGGTGTTCTCCGACAAGATGAACCAGTCGCAGACCGCGCTGTCCTCCATCGGCCAGTTCAACACCGCCGCGACCCCGCTGCAGATGGCCATGATCGCCTCGGCGGTCGCCAACGACGGCAAGCTGATGAAGCCGTACATGGTGGACAAGCTCCAGTCGTCCAACCTCGACACGGTCACGCAGACCGAGCCGCAGGAGCTGAGCCGGCCGCTGTCCTCGCAGAACGCGCAGATCCTGCAGGACATGATGCAGACGGTGGTCGAGAAGGGCACCGGTACGAACGCGAAGATCAGCGGCGTCAAGGTCGGCGGCAAGACCGGTACCGCGCAGCACGGTGTGGCGAACAGTGCCAACCCGTACGCCTGGTTCATCTCCTTCGCCAAGATGCCCGACGGCAGCTCGCCGGTGGCGGTGGCCGTGGTCATCGAGGACGAGAGCGCCAACCGCGACGACATCTCCGGTGGCGGCCTGGCCGCGCCGATCGCCAAGAACGTCATGCAGGCGGTCATCAACTCCAAGAAGTGACACCCGTCACGCCTTCTTCACATCGTTGCACGTTGCGATACCGGTCCTGTATCGGGTTGCGGGCTTGGCCAGGTCACACAAAGAGAGCCGGGTACGGTAGGCCCGGACGGCAGCCTCCGGACGCGCACGACCGTGTGCGGCCGGGACCGACGGAGAGGGCTGGTAGGTAGCTATGGAAGAGCCGCGTCGCCTCGGCGGCCGGTACGAACTGGGCCAGGTGCTCGGTCGTGGTGGCATGGCGGAGGTCTACCTCGCGCATGACACCCGCCTCGGCCGCACCGTGGCGGTGAAGACGCTGCGAGCTGACCTCGCGCGCGATCCGTCCTTCCAGGCCCGGTTCCGCCGGGAGGCCCAGTCGGCCGCCTCGCTCAACCATCCCGCGATCGTCGCGGTCTACGACACGGGCGAGGACTACATCGACGGGGTCTCCATCCCGTACATCGTGATGGAGTACGTAGACGGATCCACGCTCCGCGAACTCCTGCACTCCGGCCGCAAGCTCCTGCCGGAGCGCGCGATGGAGATGACCATCGGCATCCTCCAGGGCCTGGAGTACGCCCACCGCAACGGCATCGTGCACCGTGACATCAAGCCGGCCAACGTCATGCTGACGCGCAACGGCCAGGTCAAGGTGATGGACTTCGGCATCGCCCGCGCCATGGGCGACTCCGGCATGACCATGACGCAGACGGCGGCGGTCATCGGCACGGCCCAGTACCTCTCGCCGGAGCAGGCGAAGGGCGAGCAGGTCGACGCGCGCTCGGACCTCTACTCGACCGGCTGTCTGCTCTACGAGCTGCTGACGGTCCGCCCGCCCTTCGTCGGCGACAGCCCGGTGGCGGTCGCCTACCAGCACGTCCGCGAGGAACCGCAGTCGCCGAGCGTCTTCGACCCGGAGATCACGCCCGAGATGGACGCGATCGTCCTGAAGGCGCTGGTCAAGGACCCGAACTACCGCTACCAGTCGGCCGACGAGATGCGCGCCGACATCGAGGCCTGCCTGGACGGCCAGCCCGTCGGGGCGACGGCCGCGCTGGGCGCGGTCGGCTACGGCGGCTACCCCGACGACCAGCCGACGACCGCACTGCGGCCGGAGGCGGGCGGCGGGGCGACCACCATGCTCCCGCCGATGAACCCGGACGACGGCTACGGCTACGACGACTCCCAGGGCCGCCGGCGCCAGCAGCCGAAGAAGTCCAGCACCTCCACGGTCCTCCTGGTGGTCGCGGGTGTGCTGGTGCTGGTCGGCGCGATCCTGATCGGCAAGTGGGCCTTCAGCGGAAACGGCGCGGACCAGTCCTTCGACGCCCCGAACTTCGTCGACCACACCTACGCCGACGCCCAGAAGATGGCGGTCAACTCCGACCTGAAACTGGCCGCCCCCACCCGCAAGGCCTGCGAGAACCAGCCGAAGGGCTCGGTCTGCTCCCAGGACCCGACGGCGGGCTCGCAGGTGAAGAAGGGCGACACGATCACGCTGGTCGTGTCGACCGGTGCGCCCAAGGTCCAGGTGCCGGACGTCCGCGGCGCCCAGTTCGACGCGGCCGAGTCCCAGCTGAAGGACAAGGGCTTCGAGGTCGACAGGAAGGACGTGGAGTCCTCCCAGACCCCCGGCGTCGTCATCACGCAGAACCCCCAGGGCGGCACGGAGAAGGAGAAGGGCTCCACGATCACCCTCACCGTCGCCAAGGCCGTGGAGAAGGTCACCATCCCCGGTGACCTCGTCGGCAAGTCCTGTGACGACGCGAAGAACGAGCTGACCCAGCTGGGCCTGGCGCCGAGCTGCAACGACAGTCCGACCACCGACCAGACCCAGGACGGCAAGGTCCTCTCGACCAACCCGCAGGCGGGCCAGCAGGTCACCAAGAACACGCCGATCGCGATCAACGTCGGCAAGTTCCAGGGCGGTCAGCAGCAGGGGCAGGTGCCGAACGTCGTCACCCAGACCCTGAAGCAGGCCCAGCAGACCCTGCAGCAGAGCGGCTTCACGCAGATCCAGGTCAGCGGCCCGACCGACGACAAGGCACGGGTCATCAGCCAGACCCCGCCCCAGGGCACCCAGGCCGACCCGAGCACCACCCAGATCGTCCTGACCACCGTCGACGTCGGCGGTGGCAACAACAACGGCAACACCGGCGGCATCTTCGGCGGCAACAACGGCTGACCGGCCCCGTTTCGCCCGACGACGGCCCCGTAGCTCTCCGGAGAGCTACGGGGCCGTCGTCGTCGCCCGGAGAACCCTGTCAGCGCAGCTCCGCCGGCGGTGTCCGCTCGCTGTTCACCTTCTCCACCCGGACCAGCTCGCCCCAGACCACGTAGCGGTACTCCGAGGTGTACACCGGGGTGCACGTCGTCAGGGTGATGTAGTGGCCCGGTTTCGTCCTGCCGGACTCCTTCGGGACCTGGGAGAGGACCTTGACGTTGTACTTCGAGGTCTCGGGGAGGATCGAGTAGACCTTGTAGACGTACCAGTCGTCCCGTGTCTCGAAGACGATCGGGTCGCCCTTCTTCAGCTTGTCGATGTTGTGGAACTTGGCGCCGTGGCCGTCCCGGTGGGCGGCGAGGGTGAAGTTGCCGTCCTTGCCGGTCATCGGCAGCGCGGCCTTGGCCGGGTCGGTGTAGTAGCCGGCCACGCCGTCGTTGAGGACGTCCGTGCCCGTGCCCTTCTCGACCAGCACCTCGCCGTTCTTCATCGCGGGCACGTGCAGGAAGCCGATGCCGTCCTTGGTGTCCAGCGCGCCGGGCCCGGAGTCCTTGGACTGCGCCCAGTGCTGACGGACCTTGTCGGCCTGTTTGTCGGCCTTGCGGTCCGCTATGACGTTTGTCCACCAGAGGGAGTAGACGACGAACAGGGCGAGCAACAGCCCTGCCGTGATGAGGAGTTCGCCGAAGACGCTGACCGCCGTCGCTATCCGCCCGGGACGCCGGCGGCGCGCTGCGGGCACCGGCTCGGACGCGTCCGTGTGTTCTTCGGTCTCGTCGGCGGTCGCTGCCACTGTTCCTCTTGCCCCTATTCGATGAGCGCGTCCGGCTTGCCCTCGCTGCGCGGGCGTTCCTGGACCATCTTGCCCCAGACGATCAGCCGGTACTTGCTGGTGAACTCCGGCGTGCAGGTGGTGAGGGTGATGTAACGGCCGGGCCGCGTGAAACCGGAACCCTTCGGGATCGGATCCAGCACGCTGGTGTTGGACGGCGAGGTCACCGGAAGCGTCGACGTCACCTTGTACACGAAGTACGTGTCCTGCGTCTCGACCACGACCGCGTCGCCGGGCTGGAGCTTGTTGATGTACCGGAACGGTTCACCATGGGTGTTGCGGTGCGCGGCGAGACCGAAGTTGCCGGTCTTGGCGTCGGGCATCGCCGTCTTCAGCGGAGCCTCGCCGTAGTGCCCGACCATGCCCTTGTCGAGCACCTTCGCGTTGCTGACGCCCTCCGCGATCGGCGCCACCACGTCCAGCTTGGGGATGTCCAGGATGGCGAAGCCCTGCCCCGGCGCGAAGACGCCCGGGTTGCGCCTGCCGTTCGCCCAGTCGTCCTGGAGCTGGTGCGTCTCGCTGCCCGCCTGCGCATGGGCGCGGACGTTGGTCCACCACAGCTGGTAGGTGACGAACAGCAGCATCAGCACGCCGGTGGTGATGAACACCTCGCCGATCGCCCGGCTCGCGATCACGGCCGGGGACGGCTTGCGCAGCCGCGCCTGCCGCCGGGCCTCCACCCGGGACAGCGGCCGCCCGGACCCCTCCGGACTCGCGGAGGACTCCGTCGGGGACGCCGGGGTTCCGGTCTCCCGGCTCCCACCGTGCCGCCCACCGCCACCGCCACGGCGCTTGGCGGCCTTTCTGCGGGCCGCACGACCGCCGACGGCGGCCTCGGGTGAGGATGAGGCTGAAGCGACCGCAGAGGCGCCCATGAGCCCGCTCTCCGGGCCGGACTGCGGATCGGGGACCCGCAGCGCCATCGTCTCGTCGTCGAGGGGGACCCGGTAGGGCTCCTCGTACCCCGCGTCGGACTCCCGGGCACCCGGACCCGTCGCGTCCCACCGCCCAAGCGCACCGGAAGCCTCGTACGACTGATCCCCGTACGAGGCATCGGTCTCGCGCTCCGGGCGCAGCGCGGTCACGCCGTGGCCCTGCCCACCACCGGGGCGAGCCCCGCCGACCTCGCCACGGCACCCTGATCGCCGCACTCCACCAGCCAGTTGGCCAGCATCCGGTGCCCGTGCTCGGTCAGCACCGACTCGGGGTGGAACTGGACGCCCTCGACCGGCAGTTCACGGTGGCGCAGCCCCATGATGATGCCGTCGTGCGTGCGGGCGGTCACCTCCAGCTCGGCCGGGACCGTGGCCGGCTCGGCGGCCAGCGAGTGGTAGCGCGTCGCCGTGAAGGGGGAGGGCAGGCCCGCGAAGACGCCCTTGCCCCCGTGCTCGACCGGCGAGGTCTTGCCGTGCAGCAGCTCGGGCGCCCGGTCCACCACACCGCCGTACGCCACCTGCATCGACTGCATGCCCAGACAGACGCCGAAGACGGGGACGCCGGTGGCCGCGCAGTGGCGGACCATCTCCACGCACACGCCCGCCTGCTCCGGCGTCCCCGGGCCGGGCGACAGGAGCACGCCGTCGAAACCGTCCTGGGCGTGTGAGGTCGAGACCTCGTCGTTGCGCAGCACCTCGCACTCGGCACCCAGCTGGTACAGGTACTGGACGAGGTTGAAGACGAAGCTGTCGTAGTTGTCGACGACGAGGATCCGGGCACTCACTGGTTGTTCACCGTCACATCGTTGAAGGGCAGCAGCGGTTCGGCCCACGGGAAGACGTACTGGAAGAGGACGTAGACCACGGCCAGGATCAGTACGAGCGAGACGAGCGCCTTCACCCACGCGTTCCCCGGCAGATGCCGCCAGATCCAGCCGTACATGCCGTTCCTTCCGTATCCCCACGGCACCAGACTCACGCCGTACGCCACCAGACTAACGGCGCAGAGCCGCCGGTTCGCCTGTGTCCACGGGCTGGGTGGAATCCAGGTGCGCCCAGACGATCAGCCGGTGACTGTGCCCCCATTCCGGATCGCACGTGGTCAGCGTCAGATACCGGCCCGGACGCGTGTACCCGGACTTACGTGGCACAGGGTCGATGACCTCGACGTCCGTCGGCACGGTTTTGTAGGGTCCTTTGTCGATCCGATACGTGAACCAGGTCGTCCCGTCCGTGAGCACCACCGCGTCCCCGACCCGCAGCTCCGGGAAGTCCAGGAACGGATCGCCGTACGTCCGCCGGTGACCGGCCACCGAGAAGTTGCCCTCCTGGCCGAGCTGGGCCGTGCCCTGGTAGTGGGCGAGCCCCTTCGCCAGCACGTCCCGGCCGGTGCCCTCCAGGACGGGCTTGTTCCACGTGAAACCGAACCGCGGGATGTACATGATCGCGAAGGCCTTGCCGTAGTGGTACGGCCCCGGGTCGTTCACGGACGCCGTCGCCTCGCCCGGCGTGTCCTTCTTCGGCACGCTCCCCTGGGACCACTGCCGGTGCAGCTGGTCGATCTGGTCGCTCATCGCACCGTCGGCCCGCACGCCCGTCCAGAACAGCACATAGGCGACGAAGAGCACGATCAGGGTGCCGACGGTGATGCACAGTTCGCTGACGGTCCTGACGATCACGCGCACCAAAGGCTCCTGACAGGGGACCTGGCTACTCCACCGGCTTCGCGTAGTGCAGATCCACTGTGCCCGAGTAGCCGGGAAGAGTCACCGCCCCGTCGTCGGTGACTTTCCAGCCGAGGCCGTAGACGTTGACGTACACCATGTAGGTCTGGATCGCCTTGCTCGCCGCGAGCGCCTGCTGGAGCTTCCCGGGGTCCCCGACGGCCGTGATCTTGTACGGCGGTGAGTAGACGCGGCCCTGGAGGATCAGGGTGTTGCCGACGCAGCGCACCGCGCTGGTGGAGATCAGCCGCTGGTCCATGACCTTGATGCCCGTCGCGCCGCCCTGCCACAGGGCGTTCACCACGGCCTGGAGGTCCTGCTGGTGGATGACCAGGTAGTCGGGCTGGGGCGCGGGATAGCCGGGGAGCTTGGCGGTGGCGTTGGGCGGGGCGTCGTTGAGGGTGACGGTGACGCCGTGGCCGCTGAGCGGCCGGGTGCCCGCGCTCGACTCCAGCCCGCCGAGCTTGCGGTCCTGGGCCTTGCTGGTGCCGCCGTCGCTCTTGGCGAGGGACTCGACGCCCTCGCGCAGGGTGGCGTTGGACTCGTCCAGGTCCTTGTTCTTGCGGCTGCGCTGCTGGATCAGGTCGGAGAGCTTCAGCAGGGAGCCGTCCTGGCGGATGTCGGTGCCCTTGGCCGTGTTGAAGCTGGTGAAGAAGATGAGCCCCGCGAGGGCGAAGACGGCCGCCGTGAGGATGCGCACGGGGCGTGGCCGCTTCCAGCGGCCCGGGCCGGAGCCCATTGCCCCCGTCCCGGGGGAGTCGGCAGAATTGCTCAACGGACCCTTATCTCCTTCAGCGCCACGGAAGCACTACGCTAACGGACGCCCGGGGGAGCACACGGAGTCGTCATGTTGGCCCCTTGTACGCTGCCCCGAGCCCCGGACCAGTTACCTGCGCGGCCACGCAGCGCATCGACAGGAGAGACCCTCGTGCCGAAGTCACGTATCCGCAAGAAGGCCGACTTCACGCCACCGGCGGCGAAGCAGGCGCAGGCGATCAAGCTGAACAGCCGCGCCTGGGTCGCGCCGGTCATGCTGGCCATGTTCGTCATCGGCCTGGCCTGGATCGTCGTCTTCTACGTGACGGACGGCTCGCTGCCCATCGACGCGCTGGACAACTGGAACATCGTGGTCGGCTTCGGCTTCATCGCCGCCGGCTTCGGTGTCTCCACGCAGTGGAAGTAGCTCTCCCCAGGGCTATCCACTGAGTTATCCACAGCCGTTTTCCACAGTGGGGAAAAAGAACGACGATCTGTGGATAACTCATCGAGTGTTGACGCCGGTGTGACTGCCTCACCGGCCCTCATACATCTGTTCGCCCCCTGCTCGACCTGCGGAAACACATCCGAGCGACAGGGGGCACAGCTGTGCCCGCACGCGGTGCACAAGATCCGGCACACGCTGTGGACAACGGTTCGGTATCAGGTGAGCTGAGCGGTCCTGACCAGCGTGAGCACCACCACGAGGGCGAGGACGACCGCGCACGCGCCGTACTGGACCAGCGTCCGCTTCTCGCGCGGGGCGTGGACCATCGCGTAGCCGACGGCGACACCGGCGACGAGGCCGCCGACGTGGGCCTGCCAGGCGATGTGCATGGCGGGCGTGAAGGTGATGATCAGGTTGATCACCAGCAGGGCGACGAGCGGCCGCAGATCGTAGTTGAGCCGGCGCATCAGCACGCCGGTCGCGCCGAAGAGGCCGAAGATCGCTCCGGAGGCGCCCAGCGAGGGCTGGTTGGGCGCGGCGAGGAGATAGGTGAGCGCGCTGCCGGCCAGGCCCGAGACAAAGTAGAGGGCGAGATAGCGGGCCCGGCCCAGGGCCGCCTCGAGGGGGCCGCCGATCCACCACAGGCTGAGCATGTTGAACAGGATGTGGGTGATGCCTCCGTGCAGGAACATCGCGGTCAGCAGGCGGTAGTACTGGCCCTCGGCAATGCCCTCCAAGGGGCTGAACAGGGAGTACTGGGCCCGGCCGATCAGCTCGAAGTGCTCGGTGAGGGTGTCGCCCACGGCCTGCTGGGCCAGGAAGACGGCGATGTTGATGCCGATCAGCACCTTGGTGAACAGCCGGGGGTCGGCCGTCATCGTGCCGCCGGCGATCGTGCGCGGACGGGAGGCGTCCGGGGCGTGCCCCGTACCGGAGCCGCCGCGCACGCACTCGGGGCACTGGAAGCCGACCGAGGCGCTGACCATGCACTCGGGGCAGATGGGGCGTTCACAGCGGGTGCAGCGCACGCCGGTCTCGCGGTCCGGGTGCCGGTAGCACACGGGCACGCTGTGAGCGGCGTCCTGCGTACTGCCTTCTGCCTGGTCCATCGGTTCCCCTTGCTCGTGGTGGTCCCGCCCCCGGCAACGCCCCGCCCCGCTCATCCTTGGTACGGACGAGCGGGGCGTTTGGTTCCCCACCGGGGAGGCTGGACTGCGGTGATCAGCCCTGGCGCGTCTCGACGACGACCGACTCGATGACGACGTCCTTCTCCGGACGGTCGTTACGGCCGGTGGGCACGCCCGCGATCTTGTCGACAACCCCCTGGCTGGCCTTGTCGGTGACCTCGCCGAAGATGGTGTGCTTGCGGGTCAGCCACGCCGTCGGGGAGACGGTGATGAAGAACTGCGAGCCGTTGGTGCCCGGGCCGGCGTTGGCCATGGCCAGCAGGTAGGGCTTGTTGAAGGACAGATCCGGGTGGAACTCGTCCTCGAACTGGTAGCCGGGGCCACCGGTGCCGTTGCCCAGCGGGTCGCCGCCCTGGATCATGAAGCCGCTGATGACACGGTGGAAGACCGTACCGTCGTAGAGCCGGTTCTTGCCCTTCTCACCCGTCGTGGGGTTCGTCCACTCGCGCTCGCCCTGGGCCAGCTCGACGAAGTTCTTGACCGTGACAGGCGCGTGGTTCGGGAACAGCCGGACCTCGATGTCGCCGTGGTTGGTCTTCAGGGTGGCGTAAAGCTCCTCAGCCACGATCTGCCTTCCGTTGTCTTCCTGTGACTCCCCGATCCTCGCACGACGGGACCCGTACGTCGCCTGACGGCCGCCGGTTCCGCCGGGAAGGCAGCGCTCGGCACCGATTCGTGGCAGGGTCGACGGGAGGCTCGGGTTGCCCGGCATTCACCTGGAATCGAGCAGAAGAGCGCGATCAGCACCCATATGCCCGCCCTCGCATGCCGCGCAGGCTGCGGGCAGGCATGATCCGTAAATGGGTGGAAAGTCGAAATACCGTACGCCACCGAGGAGGAGGAACCCGTGACCCGCAAAGACAGCGTGCGCGCCGCAGCCGGCTCGGCGAAGGACAGCGTGCTGCACGCCGCGGACGTGGTGGCGCCCTACGCCGACACGGCCATGGAGCGTGCCGCGCTCTACGCGCAGGAGGCACGCGTACGGCTGGCGCCCGTGATGTCGCAGGCCGCCGAACAGGCCCGTGTGCAGTACGACGCCCGACTCGCCCCGCGTCTGGAACAGGCCCGCGCGCATGTGCCGCCGAAGGTGGACCTGGCCGCGCAGGAGGCCGCTGTCCGTACCCGCAAGGCCGCCCGGCAGGCCGCCGAGTACTCGCGCCCGAGGATCGAGCAGGCCGTGGCCGCGGCCGGTCCGGTGCGTGACGAGGCGGCCGCTCGCGGCGCCGCCGCCCTGGTCGCGCTGCGCGGCCAGGTCTCGGCCCAGGACATCCGGAAACTGGCCCGTCGGAACGAGCGCCGGTGCCGGACCGCCCGCGCCGTCAAGGGACTGGCGCTGCTGGCCCTGCTGGCCGGTGGCGCCTTCGCGGCCTGGAAGTGGTGGGACAAGCAGGCCAACCCCGACTGGCTGGTCGAGCCCCCGGCGGCGACGGAGGTCCCCGAACCGGTCCGCCTCGCGTCGGTGGACACCGCCGACGACTCCTCCCTGGACCCCGAGGTCCAGGCGAAGCAGGCCGAGGAGGAGAGGGCGAACGGGGAGGACCGGGACTAGCCGGCCAGCTGAGAAGCAGGTCGGGGGCCGACGAGTCGACGCTCGTCGGCCCTGCGGCCTGTTTCACGTGAAACCACCACCGCCGACGGTGCGGTTACAGGCTCAGCATCCTCAGCGGCCCGGCGTGGGTGATCTCCGCGATCCGCTCAGAAGTCAGCTCGGCCTGCTGGAAGGACGTGCGGCTCCAGTCCAGCCATGGCTCGATGTCCATCTGGGACGGCTGTCCGAGGTCGGAGCTGTAGACGACCCTGGGCAGGAGGGACAGGACGTCGGCGAAGTCGGTCCGGTCCTGGTATTCGAGGAGGACGGTGAGCGCGGTCTGCTCGGTCCAGACCTGCTCCGCGGCGGCCACCTCCATGAGGTCCTTGCAGGTCAGCCCGGTCATCGGGTTGGCGGGCTGGTTGAGCATCAGACGGGGCAGGTCCAGCCGTACGGCCTCGTCGACCAGGAGCCGCACCTCGTGGGCGTCGGCGTGACCGGTGGAGATGACCACCGGCAGGTCCCGGGCGGCGCGCAGGAGTTCACGGACCTCCGGGCGCAGCGTCCCGTTGTCGTCGGCGACGGTGAGCGGGCGCTGGCCGTCGGCGAGGAGCGGATGGGAGGGGGTGCGGGTCAGCCGGCTGCGATGGGTGCGGCCGGTGACCGTGGGCAGGTGGACGATCAGGCGCAGCCCGCTGTCCTCGCCGTGCTGGATGACGGCCTGTTCCACGGCCCGGGGGTCGAAACCGCCCGCCAGGTCGTTGAGGACGATCGAGCCGGAGACGGGCAGGCCCTGTTGGCGGGCCTCCCATGCCTGGGCCGCGGTCGAGCCGAGGTGGTTCTTGAGAACGACCCAGCCCTCGTGCTCGGCGTAGAGCGCACCGGCGGTGGCGGCGGTGTGGCGGCGCAGATACGCGTCCGGGCCCACGTGGTAGTGGACGTCGATGAAACGGGCGTGCTGCGGGGGCAGCGGGGCGGGCCGGGTGGGTTCAGCGGTCGTCATGGTCGCCTCCGTCCTCCCATGGACGGGCGTAGCCGAAGCGGGCGCGGGCCTCGTCCAGCCGGTCGCCGCCGAGCGCGGCTTCCCGGATACGGGATTCCGTGCGCTCCACGGCCTCGGCGCGGCGGACGACCTCCTCGACGAGGTCGGCCGGGATGCGCAGCGCGCCGTTGTCGTCGGCGAAGACCCAGTCGCCCGGGCGGACCGGCGTACCCGCGATGTCGATCTCGGCGCCGGTGCGGTCCAGCACCACCCGGTTCTTGCCGCTGACCATCGTCACATCGGTACTGAACAGCGGGTATCCGGCGGCGCGGCTCTCCTTCACATCGCGCACCGAGCCGTGTACGACGGTGCCGGAGATGCCGCGGTGCAGCGCGACCGAGCTGAGGAGGGAGCCCCAGTTGGTGCAGGTGCGGCTGCCGCCGTTGTCCACGACGACGACCGAGCCGGCCGGCACGTCGTCGATGTAGTTGGCGGCGTTGTGGAAGGTGGTGTCGTCGTCGACGGCGCGGTAGCGGACGGTGAAGGCGGGTCCACAGGCGATGGTGCCGGGGGTGCGCGTCGCTATGCCGGGCAGCACACAGGGCGGGGTGCGCAGGCTGTCCATGGCGTCCGAGAGCGCGGCGGTGTCCAGTCGGGACAGGCGTGCGCGCAGCGCTTCGGCTTCCGCGGGAGCGGCGGTGGTCATGCGGGTTCCTCCGTGAGCGGGTGGGAGCGGCCGGTGAGGTGCCGGGCGAGGGACCAGGCCGCGAACTGGGCGAAGTAGGTGGTGACTTCGGGCCCGCGGTTGGGGACGGTCGACGTGTAGCTGTGCTCGCCGGTCTCGTCGCGGACGACGCAGGTGAGGGCGACCGTTCCGCTGTAGGTCGTACGGTCGCCGCCCTGCCAGCCGCCGGACAGGAGGACGCCGAGTACGCCCGGGGCTTCGCCGGTCTCGCGGGTGCGGGCCAGTTCGGTCGCGAAGACGCCGTCGGTGAGCTGGTCGTCGAGGTCCAGGACGAGGCCGCGCTCGTCGAGCAGCAGCGCCAGCTCCTGGACGGCGGTGCGGTCCCGGTCGGTGACGATGTACTCGGCGAGCGCCGCGTCCAGGCGCTTGGCCAGGTCGTCGGCGGTCTCGGGCGGGCAGCCGAGCCGGATGTCGACGTACGGATAGTGCCAGCGGTATGCGGGCTTGACCGGGGCACCGCTGTCCCGTACGAGGTCGTCGACCAGGGCCGCCGCGTCCGCTTCGATGATGCCGAGCGTGCGGCGGAAGACGGTGGTCACCTCGGGAGGCTCGGGGATGTGCGACAGGTCGTCGCGCAGCACGGCCTCCAGCATCGGAAGGCATTCGCGGGGCGGGCCGGGGAGCATGATCACGGTGCTGCCCTGGGCCTCGGTGCGGCAGCCCCAGGCGGTGCCGTTGGCGTTCGGCAGCAGGTCGGCGCCCTCGGCGAACAGGGCCTGGCGGCGGTTGTCGTCGTGGATGGCGACGCCGAAGCGGGTGAGGCGTTCCACGACCCCCTGCCATGCCTCCTCGCGGTGTTCGAGCGGGCGGCCCAGTGCGCGGGCCACGGCACCGCGGGTCACGTCGTCGGAGGTGGGGCCGAGTCCGCCCATCACCACGATCACGTCGTCGCGGCCGATGGAGGGGCGGATGGCGTCGGCGATGGTGGCCTCGTCGTCGCCGATGGTGTGGCGGACGCGGACCGGGATGCCGCGCTCGCCGAGCATCCGGGAGGCCTTCGCCGCGTTGGAGTCCGCCAGATCGCCGCGGAGCAGTTCGTCGCCGATGGTGACGATGGCGGCGGTCGGGGTGTGCGGGACCTCCCGGCAGGCGTCGATGACCGCCTGGGCGGCTTCGGCGGTGGTGGCGTCGCCGCCCAGGTCGTAGGTGACCCGGTCACGCCGGCGGGTGACGTGGCGTACGGCGTCCTGGATGCCGCCCGCCTCGTCCTGGAAGCCGAGGTGCTCCAGCATCAGGCCGATGGTGAGGAACGCGGCGACGGGGTTGGCGCGTCCGCGTCCGGCCATCGCCGGGGCACTGCCGTGCACCGGCTCGAAGTAGTTGCCGGCCTCACCGATGTTGGCGCTGGGTGCCAGGCCCAGTCCGCCCATCACGCCGCCGCCGAGGTCGGAGAGGATGTCGCCGAACATGTTCTCGGCGACGATCACGCCGAAGCGCTCCGGGCGGCGCGCCATCCACAGGGCGACCGCGTCCACGTTGAGGACCTCGAAGGGGATCTCCGGGTAGTCGGCGGCGATCGCCTCCAGCCGTTCGAGGACGTATGCGCTGCTCTGCCGCAGGACGTTGGGCTTGTCGGCGAGGGTGACCCGCTCGTAGCCGTGGCCACGGGCGGTCTCGAAGGCGAAGCGCAGGATGCGGTCCAGGCCGTGCGAGGTCTGCAGCCGGATGCTGGCCGTGGCGCCCGGGCGCCCGCTGCGGCGGACGTTGGGGTGCTCGGCGACCAGCGGCCACATCGCGTCCGGTACGTGGTTCCAGTCCAGGCCCGCGTACAGGCCCTCGGTGTTCTCCCGGACCACGCAGAAGCGGTACGGGGTGCCGCCGCCGAGGTAGTTCTCGACCGGGCGCAGATTGGCGAACAGGTCCAGGCGCTGGCGGAGTTGGATGATGGGCGAGATGTACTGCGGGGCGGACTCGCGTAGTTCGGGAGCCAGTTCCGACAGTGCCTCGCGGCGCGGCTTGCTGGTGGTGGCACCGAGCAGGACGGCGTCGCTGCGGCCGATCAGGTCCCAGGTGCGGTCGGGGACGGGAGTGCCCTCGGTGCGCCAGCACCCCCAGCCGATGTCGCCGAACTCCAGGTCGATGGGCAGGCCGAGGGCCTCGATCACCGGCAGTGCGGCGTCCAGGACCTCCGGCCCGATTCCGTCGCCGGGCAGGACTGCGACGGTCTTGCGGTTCATGAGTGTTCAGCTCCCAGGAAGCGGGCGATGGTGTCTCGGGTGAGGGCGGGCCGGTCGGCGTGCGGGCGCATTCCGGCCTGCGGGATGCCCACCAGGTGGTGGTGCGGGCGGGGGCCGGTGGCCAGGTGCTTGCGCTGGACGAGCAGCGACTGTTCGCCGTACACGTGCAGGAGGGCGCCGGGGAAGTCCCGTACGGGTTCGAGGACGTCGGCGTCGTGCAGCAGCCGCAGGCCGGCGGAGAGCCGCCGGCCGGCCGGCTCCTCTTCGAAGGGGGCGGGTCGGTCGGCGTCGGGTGCGGTGCGCGGCCGCGTGGCAGCGCCGGACGGATGGCCGGGGCCGCGGACTACGTCTTCGAGGAGGCGCAGCGCCGGGGCAAGGCCCTGGGCGCCGACGGCGGCGGCGATCCGCTCCAGTTTCGTGTTCAGCTCGTCGTCGGCGACGGTGGGGCCGGAGAGCAGCAGCACCTTGGCGCGGTGGGTCCACTCGTGGGTGAGCAGGGCCTGGACGACGGCGCCGCCCAGGGCGTTGCCGGCCAGCACGTCGGGGGCGGCGGCCGAGGACGGGCCGTACGGGCCGTCGCCGTCGGGTGCGAGATGGCGTGCCCAGCGGTGCACGAGCGCCTTCAGGTCGTCACCGTCGTGCAGCAGCGACAGGGTGTCGTAGATCGTGATCCGGTGCCCCGAGGCGAGCAGCGGCTCGGCGACCTGGTGGAAGAACGCGCCGTGGTCCCAGCGGGGCATGACGGGCGCGAGGACGACCGCGTGGCGCGGTGCGTCGGTGGCGCCCAGCACGGCGAGGGCCGGGGCCGGCGCGGTGGTGCGCGCCGGCTCCGGACACGGGGGACGCGAGGTCACCGGGCGCCCGCCGTGGTCAGTTCGCGGGCTGCCGAGAAGGCGTCGCCGATGCGGTCCACGGGGAGCTTGGCGCGCTCCTCGACGGACAGGTCGAAGTGGCCCAGGACCAGGTCGGGCAGCGGCAGCGAGGGCGTGGCCTGCTCGATCTCGGACTCCATGCGGTGGGCGAGGCTGAGGACCCGGCCGAGGTCGTAGGCGTCGGTGCCGGTGTCGGTGCGCCGGCCGAGGTAGGCCAGCCACTGCTCGGTCACCAGGTTGCCCGGGCCCTTGCCCATGCCGAGGACGGAGGAGTCGATCCAGGTGGCTCCCGCGTCGACGGCCGCGATGGCGTTGGCCAGCGCCAGTCCGAGGTTGTTGTGTGCGTGCAGACCGATGGCCGCGTCGGTCACCGAGCGCACCAGGGTGACCAGTTGGGACACCTCGCGCGGCAGCATGCTGCCGTTGGAGTCGGCCAGATAGACCACGTCGGCGCCGGCGTCGCCGGACATCGCGGCGAGTTCGACCAGCCGGCGCCGGTCCAGCTGGCTGACGCGGGTGATGTTGACGGTGGTGGTGAAGCCCAGGTCGGCGGCCCGGGAGAGCAGGGCGAGCCCCGGCTCGGGCGCGCCGGAGGGCAGGCAGAACCGTACGAGCCGGACGCCGGCCTCGTACATGCGCGGAAGGTCGTCCTCGGTGATGTTCTTCGGGTGCAGGATCATGCAGAGGCGGTCGGGGGGGACGACTTCGGCGAGCGCGCGTATGTAGTCGTCCTCGCCCGCGCCGGTGCGGCCGATGCCGGGCTTGGGCTTGAACGAGCCGTTGCGGTAGCCGATCTCGACCCACTCCATGCCGGCGGCCACGCTCTCCCGGGCGTGGTGCAGCGCGTACTCCAGCGGGAAGTCGAAGTTGTTGCGGTAGCCCCCGTCGCGCAGCGTCACATCAAGATTGACGATCATTACCCCTCCATGTATGGCGCATGCAGTTGGCGGGGTGACAGGCGCGTGTAAATCCGTCGCGACACGACGGATTAAATGAGAGTTAACACGCTGTTATTTCGGCGGGATTTTTGGCAAACCAAATCCCATACCACACATCACCCCGTCGACGAACTTCACGATTCGACTGCCCATACTCTTCAGCCGGAAAGAACGTCGGCGGAGCAAAAACCGGAAGTTCGTCTGCTCAGAACGTATCGCATGTCCTCCAGCAAAGCCCAACGGAAGAGTAAAGAAACGACCATGCGGCTCCTTCAGTTCTCCCCCGCAACTTTCCGGCGAACCTCCGTACTTGTTGCCGTCAGCAAGTCCAGGCGTGCCGGGTCCGCGTTTTCCCGCAGCGCGAGGGACATCCGGATGGTGATGGGCTCCCCGGTGAGCGGAAGCAGCGCGATCCGGCGGGAGGACACCGTATTGGCCGCCGTCGGGTACATCAGGGTCCAGCCGGCCGCACCCGCGCCGATCTCGGCGAGGGTGTCCTGGAGCGCGGTGGAGGGCGGTCCGAAGGCCGGCTCGAAACCCGCCTCGCGGCAGGCCGAGACGACGGTGTCGAAGAGCACCGGGTTCTCCCCGCGCGAGGCCATGCGCAGGGGCAGCCCGGCCAGGTCGGCCAGGTCCAGGCGGTCGCGTTCGGCCAGCGGGTGCGAGGCGGCCAGCGCGACCACCAGCGGGTCGTACCAGAGCGTGAGAAGCCGCAGGCCAGGGGCGTGGTCGACGCCTCGCACAAAGGCCGCGTCCAGTCGTCCGGCGCGTACCTCCTCCAGGCGGGTGTGGGCGTCGAGGGTCTGGAACTCGAAGCGGGTGCCGGCACCGCGGTCGGGCAGCGCGTCCAGGAAGTCGTCCAGCCGTTGCCCCAGGGCGGAGCTGATGCCGACGCGGAAGGTGGACGCGCTCTGCTCGGCGAGCCGCTGGGCCTTGTCGGCGAAGGAGTCCAGCGCCTTCAGCAGTTCCCGGCCCTCGGGCAGCAGCGCCCGGCCGACCGCGGTCAGGGTGACCGTACGGCTGGAACGGTCGAAGAGCTGCGTGCGCAGTTCCCGCTCCAGCCGGCGCACCTGCTGGCTGACCGCGGGCTGGCCTATGTGCAGCCGCTCGGCCGCCCTGCCGAAATGGAGCTCCTCGGCGACGGCGACGAAGTACTGAATCTGGCGTAGTTCCACAGGATCCCCCTACTGCTCAGGACGATCCCTGTTACTGAACGGTGAAGCATTCCTGCCCGCGGGATCGCCGCGGCAGGATCCTCGCACACCGGGCGGCGGCACCCGCCACCGGGCGGGAGCCGCTCTCACGATCGTGCGGTTTTATTTACGGCCGGATGTTTTTTTATTCATCACGACCGGTTTTGTTTACTCAGCGGTAGCTCCTTGCAAATCACCGGCCCGCTTGTCGTCGGCGCGGAATTCATCGTCCCGCCTCTGCACACCGGAGGACTGTCGCGCCGCCAGCGAAAGAAACAGAGCGAAGGCGCAGATTCCCACCAGTGCGGCGACCACCACGAACCAGCCCAGGGCGAACAGATCGCCCGCCGGCAGCCGGCTGGAGAGGAAGATTCCCAGGGAGGCGGCCAGCAACTGGAGTGCGCCCATCAGTCCGGACGCCGACCCGGCCGTCGAGCGGAAAGTCGTCACCCCCGCGCTCATCGACAGCGGCAGCAGGAAGCCGTTGCCGAAGGTCATTACCGGCATGAATACGAGGACCAGCAGGCCCCAGGGCCGGCCGGCCCCGCTCAGCCCCAGGCCGAGCATCATCAGCGCACCGGCCAGGAAGAACCCGTGGCCCATCCACAGCAGCTGGTTGACGGGCCGCTTGCGGACCAGGGTGCGCGAGGTGAGGTTGCCCGCGACGTACGCGATCGAGACGGTGATGTAGCAGTAGCTGGTGGTCTCGGTCGCCAGGCCCATCTTCTCGAAGACGAGCGGGGAGGCGGCCAGGTAGCCGAAGTAACCGCCGTACGCCACCGCCAGATTGACCGTGTACGCCCAGAACAGCGGACGGGTCAGCAGCTTCGGGTAGCCCTTGAGCGTGGCACCGAGATGCTTGCTGCGCCGCTCCGCCGGCAGGCTCTCGGGGATCGAGGTGACCATCACGACCAGCGTCACCAGGCCGAGCAGCGCGGTCACCACGAACGGCGCGCGCCAGGAGACGTACGTGGTCAGATAGCCGCCGACCAGAGGGGCGACGGACGGGGAGACACCCACGATCGGCATGACCGTGGCGAACATCCGGGCCGCGTCCTTCTCCTCGTACAGGTCGCTGATCACGGCCCGGCCGAGCACCATGCCCGATCCGGCGCCCAGCGCCTGGAGGAGTCGGCCGGCGCCGAACACCTCGACCGTGGGCGCCATCGCGCACACCAGCGAGGCCACGACGAACAGGCCGAGCCCGGAGACGATGACGCCCTTGCGGCCGTACGCGTCCGAGATCGGCCCGTAGACCGCCTGCGAGACCGCGATGCCGATCATGAACGCGCTGAACGTCCACTGCACGGACGCGACCGGGGTGTGAAAGGCGTGCGCGGTGGCCGGCACGCCCGGCAGATTGATGTCGGAGGCGAACAGGCCACCGGCGTTCAGCGAGCACAGCACGGCGAGCAACAGCGCGTAGGGCGTGCGTGTCGATGCGGTCTTCATGGCAGGCGACTTCCTGGGTCGAAAGCGGGTCGGGGGCGGGTTCACCCGGCGGGGGCCGGTGCCCGGGCGATCTCCGCCCCGGCCGTCCGGCCGAACGTCAGCGCCCGCAGCACCGACGTGGCCCCCGGATAGCGGCTGTAGTAGAGCCCGGCGGTCTCGCCGACGGCGTACAGGCCCTCGATGGGCCGGCCCCGCTCGGTCAGCACCCGCGACCGGGCGTCGGTCCGCAGGCCGCCGAAGGTGAAGGTGATGGCGCAGTGCACCGGCCAGGCCATGTACGGACCGGTGTCCAGCTCCACGGCCCAGTTGGACTTCGGCGGCACGAGGCCGACGGTGTGCTTGCCGTCCAGCCGCGCCGGATCGTAGGCGGCGGTGGACCGGCAGGCGTCGTTGAACCGTGCGACGGTCCAGCTCAGCTCGTCGGGCGCGAGGTCCAGCTTGCGGGCCAGCTCGTCGATGGTCGGGGCGGTGATCGGGTCCTTGTCCGTCAGCAGCGACCGCTCGTGCCCCTCGATCCGCACCAGCTTGGCGTCGCAGATCAGATACGCGGACTGCCGGGCCTCCCGCCAGATCCGGTAGGCGACCTCACCGAAGGTGTTGTCGGGGGTGTCCGCCCCCTCGTCCAGGAAGCGCCGCCCGTCCGCGTTGACGAGGATCCCGTACGGGTAGGCCATGACGAGTGCCTCGGCCTGATGGCTGCGCGGGTCCACGGGCTCGCCGTGGAAGCGGTCGTACTGCCCGCTGCGGGCGGCCCCCACCGCCACCGCCATCTCGATGCCCTCGCCCCTGTTGTTCTTGCCGCCGGGTGCGACGGGACGCAACTCACCGCCGGTGGGGCCCACATGACGCTCCAGCAGTTCCGGGTTCCCCTGGAATCCGCCGCACGCCAGGACGACCCGCCGGGCGGCGATGTGCCGCAGCCTGCCGCCCTCCTGCACCCGCACTCCGTCGACGGCGCCGAAGGCATCGGTGCTCAGCGAGGTGGCCCGTGCCCCGTAGGCGATCGAACCGCCCAGCCTCTCCAGCGATGTGGCGAGCCCGGCCACGAGTGCGGCGCCGCCGCCGACGGGCATCAGCCGGGGGCCGCGCGAGGTGACGAAGTAGGTCGGCCGGGTCTCGAACCGCACGCCGTGGTGGTCGGCGAGCCAGCGCACGGTCGGCTCCGCGTTCTCGCACAGCGCCGAGATCTGCTCGGCGTCCGACTGCCCCTCGCCCAGCTCGTGCATCCGGCTCGCGAAGTCGTCCGCCGGCGTGCCGTCCGCGGCGAGCCGGAAGAACGAGCCGGTCCAGGCGGTGTTCCCGCCGCGGTTGTAGCGGCTGGACCGCTCCAGGACCAGCACCCGGCTGCCCGGGGCGTTCTCCGCGAAGCTGACCGCGGTCGCCAGGCCGCCCGCACCGCACCCCACGACCAGCAGATCCAGGGGATCCGCGGCGTCGGACGACAGTGCGGCGGTGTCGGGCACATCGCTCACGGCGGCTCTTCAACTCCTGTTCGGATGCGGGGGCCGGGGAGCCGTTTCCGGACCGGGACGGGGGAGACTCGGCCCGGAAACGGCGGCTGCGGGGCGGCTGCGGGGTCAGCGCTTGGCGGCTCGGGCCGCGAGCGTCTCGCCGGCGATCGACCAGCTGTCGGTACCGATCTCCTGCACGGTCACCCACACGCTCTCCGGCTTGGCGCCGGTGGCCTTCACATACGCGTCGGTCAGCTCACGGACCAGCTCGGCCTTCTGCTCGGCGGTCTTGCCGGGGGTCTGCTGCACGTGGATGAGAGGCATGGTGTTCTCCGGGAGGTCGAGGCGGAACGGACGCCGTACGGTTCCGGGCCCGCGGGCCGGGGAACCGGCGTGGATCCAGTCCAACACCGGGCCGGAGGCCGTCCAAGACGCAATCCGATCTGGCACCGATCACGAATCGTGATGAGGGAACGAAAAAAAGCCCCCTGGAACTGCGATGTCGCAGTTCCAGGGGGCACTTGCGTGGCGGCAGACGTCAGTACGAGATACAGGCCGTACGCCACTGGGTGTAGAAGTCCCAGACCTGGGGGGAGCATTCGGCCGGGCCGTACTGGGACTCCTTCGCACCGATGTGGGGCATGTGCGGGTAGGCGCCCACGCCGGGACGGTTGACGTGGAGCATGCCCGCCTCGACACGGTCGAGGGCCTCGAGGGCGAGCGACGGGTTCCGGGTGAACACCGCGGCGGCCATTCCGTAGCGCACCGAGTTGACGATGCGCAGCCCGTCGTCCAGACCGTCGCACACGAGCACCGACAGGACCGGACCGAAGATCTCCTCCTGGGCGATGTAGCTGTCCGGCCGTACCCCGTCCAGCACCGTCGGGGCCATGAAGTAGCCCTCCGGCACCCCTTCGGTGACGCGGTGGCCTCCGCTCACCACGACAGCGCCTTCCGCGGTCGCCAGCAGGATGCCGTTCAGACACGCCTCGAGGCGTTCGGCGCTGATCACCGGGCCCAGCGCGGCCGCGGTGTCCATGCCGGTGCCGACGCGCAGCCCGGCGGCGCGTTCCGCCAGGCGGGCCACCAGCTCGCGGTGCACGGAGCGGTCCACCACCACCCTGCTGGTCGCGGAACACCGCTGTCCCGCCTGCCCGAAGGCACCGGCCGTGATCGCGTCCGCGGCCTCGTCGAGGTCGGCGTCCGCGAGGACCAGGGCAGCGTTCTTCCCGCCCATCTCCAGCTGGGTGCGCAGGAAACGCGGGGCGCCCGCGGTATGGATGGCCCGGCCCACCTCCACCGAACCGGTGAACGAGATGCCGGCCACCACCGGGTCCGCGACCAACGCCTCCCCCACCTCGCGCCCACCGTGCACCAGGTTCAGCGCCCCGCCCCCGGCACCGGCCTGAACGAAGCAGTCCACCAGGAGCGATGCGGTCAGCGGGGTGAGCGGGGACGGCTTGAGGACGCTGGTGCAGCCCGCGAGCAGGGCGGGGGCGACCTTCCACGCCGGGATCGCCAGCGGGAAGTTCCACGGGGTGACGAGGCCGACGACGCCGATGGGCTCACGCCGGGTCAGGGCCAGGGTGCGCGGGTTGTCCGCGGGCAGCGTGGCGCCCCCCAGCCGACGGCCCTCACCGGCCGTGTACTCCAGGACGTCGACCGTGCGGTCGACCTCGCCGAACGCCTCGGACAGCAGCTTGCCGTGCTCCCGCGTGATCGTCTCGGCGAACTCCTGACGGCGCTCGGCCACCAGCCGGGCCGCCCGCATCACGATCTCGCCGCGCCGTACCGAACCGAGCGACTGCCAGGCCGGGAGCGCGGCCCGCGCGGCCGCGACCGCCGCCTGTGCGTCGGCGGTCGCGGAGTCGGCACTGCGGCTGACGACCTCCGTGAGGTCGCCCGGATTGCGATGTTCCTGGGTGCGGCCCGATCGAGCGTCGCACCACCGGCCCGCGATGTGGTTGCGGGCGTCGGCAACGGCTCGGTCGGCCACGGCTCGGCGAGGCTCCATTGTGGTCCCTTCTGTGGCTCGGTGCGGACGGCTCGGATCAGCCGAGGGCGGAGTACGTGGCGGTCAGTTCGTCGTGCCGCTCCTGGCGGGCCAGCAGCTCGTCCACCTTCTGCAGGGCGAAGACGTCCTTCAGGCCGGCGATGGACTCCTCCACCGCGAGGGTGGAGCCGGCCGCGCCGATCTGGGCGAGGACGTCGCGCATGGCCGTGATGGAGGCCCGCAGGCCCTGGTTGGCGTAGATCACGGCGCCGAAGCCGCGCTCGGCCAGCTCGGCCGCGGTCACCTGCGGGTACGTGGTGGGGACGACGATGACCGGCAGGGCGCCGTCGTAGGCGGCCCGGAAGGCGTAGACCTCGTCCGGGGTGGCGCGCTTGGAGTGGATGAGCAGGGCGTCGGCGCCCGCCGCCTCGTAGACCGCCGCGCGGCGCAGGGCCTCGTCCATGCCGGCCCCGGCGATGAGGGCCTCGATACGGGCCACCACGACGAAGTCCTCGTCGCGCCGGGCCTCCTTGGCCGCCGTGATCTTGGCGGCGAAGTCACCGACCGGCGCGAGGTCCTGGTGTCCTTCCACGAAGCTGTTCAGCTTGGGGAACTGCTTGTCCTCGATGCAGACACCGGCCAGGCCGCGCGACTCGTACGAGCGCACCATGTGGGCCACGTTGCCGACGCCGCCGAAGCCGGAGTCGCAGTCCGCCAGCACCGGTATGTCCACGGCGCCGGCGATCTCGGCGGCCGCCTCCAGACATTCCGCCATGGACAGGATGTTGGCGTCCGGCAGCGCACGGGCGGCGGAGATCTCCAGACCGCTGGCCCAGATCGCCTCGAAGCCGGCCTCCTCGCCGAGCTTGGCGCTGAGCGCGCTGTGCGCGCCCATCAGACGGGTGATCGAGGAACCGGTGAGCCCGTCGCGCAGGGTGCGGGTCTTGGACATGGGGTGCTCCTGGGAGGTCGGTGAAGAAGAACGAAGGGGAAGAAAGGGGGAACGGAAGGGAGTTGACGACACGATCAGGCTGCGGGCGCCGCTGCCACGGGCGGGTTGAGCGCACCGTGCACGCGCTGGACGATTTCCTGCGGGGTGTGGGTCACCCGGCGGCCGGGGCCGCCGGTGCGCGGGGCCGTCAGGGCGTGCAGCAGAACCGGCCCCTCACCGGTGGTCAGGCGGACCGCGCGCAGAGCGGCACCGTCCTCGACGCGTGCGGCGTCGCGGTAGCCGGACGCCAGTGCCAGGGCGACGAAGTCGGAGCGCTGGACGGTGTGCTGACCGCCGGTGCTCTCGTGCATGCCGTTGTCGACGACCACGTGCAGCAGCTCGGCATCGGACGCGGCGATCAACGGCAGGACGCCGAGGTTCATCAGCAGCGAGCCGTCGCCGTCCAGGGCGATGACGGTGCGGCCGGGCCGGGCTAGGGCGACGCCGAGGGCGATGGGCGCGGCCATGCCCATGGAGCCGACGAGGTAGAAGTTCTCCGGGCGGTCGGCGGCGTTGAACAGCTCCCGGCTGGTGAAACCGCACGTGGAGACGATGACGGCGTCCGGGTGGCGGGTGAGCAGCTCGCCGGCCACCTCGGTCAGGCTCAGCGCGGGCGCGGCAGGGAACGGCTGTGCGGACATCAGATGCCTTCCCGGACGATGAGCACGCCGCAGCGCTGCTCCTGGTCCATGCGGTCGATGACTTCGGAGACGGAACGGGCCGGATCGGCGGAGTCCAGCACGGTGTGCGGCAGCGCGAACAGGTCGAGCAGACGCAGCAGTTCGGCGCCGATCACGTCGTGCTCGACGGCGTCGTTGCCGTCGTGGCCGCGCCAGCTGACGACGAGCAGCACCGGGACGTCGTAGATGAGGTTGAACGAGGTCAGGACGTTCAGGCAGTAGCCGAGCCCGGAGTTCTGCATCAGGACCACGGCCCGTTCTCCGGCGACCACGGCGCCCGAGGCGATGCCGACGGCGCTGTCCTCACGGGGGGCGGGCACATAGCGCAGGGCGGCGAGGCGGGCGTCGTCGCCCGGTTCCTCCAGCAGCCGGAACGCGCCGTTGAGCAGGCTGCAGGGCACTCCCGTGGCGAGGCGGTAGCCGTGGTCGACGAGGCTGTGCAGCAGATCGCGGGCGGTGGTCGAGCCCACGGTGGACGTGTGCATGGGCACCTTCCGTTTCGGATGGTTCAGGGCGTTCGGACGGTTCAGGACGTCGGGGCCGGGGACGGCTGGCGGCCGTCGGCGGCGAGCGGGGCGAACTCGGCCCGGTAGCTGTCCACGACCCGTTCGGCCGCGTCCAGGCTGGTCCGCACGTCCTCGCCGGTGACGAGGAACGTCAGGATGTTGTAGGGGCGGTCCGGGTGCAGCTCGGCGCCCGGCGCGAAGCGGGTCTTGCAGAACACCAGCTGCGGGAAGGCCGCGAGCAGTTCCTCGCGCGAGGTCTGGCGGACCAGGGTCACGGCCTCGTTGGGGGGCGGTACGGAGCGGTAGAGCGCGTACCGGACGGACGGGTAGCGGCCCTCGGCGGGGCGGCCGAGCGCCAGACGCATGATGTCCGCCTCGATGTCGGAGCCGCCGGCGGCCCGCAGAAGGTGGCCGATCGGCCCGCCCAGCCGGGCGTTGAGCTCGATGCAGGCCGGTCCGTCCGGGGTGAGCTTCAACTCCAGGTGGGTGGCGCCCCAGCGGATGCCCATCGCCTCGATGATCCGCCCGGCATGGTCCAGCACCTGCCGGCGCCGGGCCTCGGGCAGCGAGGTGGGCATCACGTCGCCGGTCTCCACGAACCCGTCGAGCGGCAGCTTGTCGGTGATCGCCACATGGGTGATCCGGCCGTCCTCGACCAGCGACTCGACGCTGACGTAGTCGCCGAAGCCGGGTTCCTCGTACCAGGCGTCGCCGACCAGCAACTGCTCCAGCACGAACAGCGGTTCGGGGTCGAACAGCGGGGACTCCCGGTACGCCGCGAGCGCCTCGCGCAGCCGGCGGCGCAGCTCGGCCTCGTCCGCCACCTTGGTCACCAGGAAGCTGGCCGCGCCGTGCACCGGCTTGAGCACGGCGGGGAATCCCACCTCGGTGGCGGCCGCGGGGATGTCCGCCTCGCCGCGGATCTCCCGGAACCGGATCCGCTCGACGCCGGCCTCGCGCAGCCGGCGCCGCTGGGCGAGCTTGGACTGCGCCGTGCGCACCGTCTCCGGCGGGTTTCCGGGCAGTCCGAGGCGCTGCTGGGCCTCGGCCTGGGCGACGATCAGCGGCTCGCCGAAGGTCGCCACCCCATGGACGGGCCGCCGCCGGTGGAGGTCCGCCAGCAGGTCGGGGATGCGGTGGTGGTCGTCGGTGGTGAGCCACGCGCCGTCGAAGGTCCGCTTCCAGTGCTCCCGGACGCGCTCCACGGTGGCGGCCGGCGTGCCGCCCTGGTACCAGACGACGCTGACCTCGGTGGTCACGGCACCGGCGGCGGCGAGCGCGGCGTCCGGCGAGATGCCCCCGGCTCCCAGCAACAGGACCAGGTGGGACGGCCCGGCGCTCACCGGGCGCCCGCCGCCACGGGCTGGCGCAGGCCCGCGATGAGCCGCTCCAGGTCGTCCTCGTCGTGCGGGTCGACCAGTTCGACGCCCATGCCACGGCCCACGCGTTCCCGGGCCGCCAGCACATTGCGGTGCGGCACGCCGTGGACCGGCGGGATGGTGATGCCGTTCTGGGTCAGCCAGGCGTCCGCGCCGAGCGAGGCCATGGTGTCCGAGGGCACCAGGACCAGGGCGCGGGCAGCGGCCGCGAGACCGGGGTCGCGCAGGATGCCGGGGATGCCGGCGCCCCACAGGTCGCCGCCGAGTTCGGCGACGACGATCTCGGCGCCCTCTTCGGTGAGCCGGCCCACGAGATGGCGGGCGGCACCGACCACGGTGTCGGCCGGGTGGCCGTAGGTGGTGGCCAGGCCCGCGTCGACGAAGTCGGCCGCGCAGTGGGCCCCGGCGTCGGCGAGCGTCAGCAGGTCGCGCAGCCGGCCCGTGCCGGCGAGCTTGGTGACCCCCACCCGCATCCCGTGCCGGGCGGCCAGCTGGTGGACCAGGGCCGAGGCGAAGGTGGTCTTGCCGACCTCGGCGGCGGTGCCGCCCACGAACACCACCGGGGTGGCGGGGGCCGAGGGCGCGGTGCGGGGGCGCAGGCTGATCACGCGGCCCTGTCCGTCGGCGGCGAGCCCGACGAGTTCCAGCGCGGTCGCCGGGCCGAGCGAGGCCGGCGAGGAGGCCGCTGTGCCGATCACACCGCCGACCGCCAGGAGATCGGCGGGGGCACCGGCGGTGACGGGCAGACCGCCCTCGGGCAGTCCGCCGTAGATGGACGTGGTGGAGTGGCGCTCGCCGAGGACGCCGACGATCTCGTCACCGGGTCGGATGCGGACGTCCCGGCCGTGTGTGTTCTCGACCCGCGGATAGGCGCCCACGCGGATGACGCGGGCGATGACCAGGTCGCCGGCCCGCCCGGTGCCCTCGACGGCCGTCGGCCGCTCGGTGAGTGCCTGGGCGCCACGGGTGCAGCTCGCGATGACTGTGCTCATGTCTCGTTCCGTGAAAGGGGAAGGGGGATGTCTCGGGTGCGGCGGCCCGCGGCTACTGGATGTTGACGCTCCAGATCGTGCGGGGATTGACCGACTGCGCGCCGGCGCCGTCCGCCCGCGCGGCCACGACCTCCTCGCGGCCGTGGCCGTAGCGGTCGTTGTCGATGACGACGAGGTCGCCGGACCGCATGACGTACGAGTGCCGTACGGCGGGGTCGTTGGCGATCAGCTGGAAGCGGGTGACGGCCTCGAACCAGCGCTCGCCGCCGTCGAGGGACTCGGCGGCCTTGCGCAGCCGGTCCAGGTTCTGCGGCAGGCGGGCCGCGCAGTCGTCGGCCACGGGGGTGCGGCGGGGGGTGCCGGGCAGGTACAGGAAGGGCAGTCCGGACGGCGGCTCGTCCAGGTGCGAGGCGGGGAAGCTCATCGCCAGTCCGGTGAGCAGCCGCAGGTCCTCCGCCCAGTGCTCGGGGTGGCGGGTGCGCAGCTCGGCGAGGACGTCGCCCCAGCGCACGATCAGTGATTCGCCGTTGTGGCCGGGGTCGAAGTCCTGCCAGCCGGGGTCGGTCATCAGCATGGCCAGGAACAGCGGGCGACGCCGGGCGAAGGAGCGGCCCGAGTGCATCGGCAGCGATCCGGCCTTCTCCTGGACCCGTTCGGGTCCGTCGGCGTGCGGGGCCCGGCAGCGTACGACGTTGACGGCCTCGTGCAGCGTGTACGCCGACTTCGTTGATCCGGCCGCGTAATTGGGGCAGAGGTCGCCGAGCCTCGACAGCAGGGCGGTGTACCGGTCCACGTCCACGGGGAAGTTGCGGAGGTAGGCGAGCCGGTGCTCCGCGACGGAGGCGAGGGCCGCCGTTTCGATCTCCTGCGGCGAGCGGCCGGAGCAGTCGAAGGCGAGGTGCGCGAACATGAGTTGGGGTCTCCCGGGAAGAAGGGCTGAGCCCGCGAAGCGGTCAGCGGGGTGGCAGCAGGCCGTGCTCGTCGAGCAGGGCGAGGAGCCACCCGGCCGTCGGGGGCGTGGCGTCGTCGCGGGCCGGCGGCTCGAGGAACGCGGTGCCGGCGCGCCGGTGCCGGTCACGGACCTCGGCCCGCGCCGTGCGCACCGGCTCGGGGTCCGCGGTGTCCGCTCCGGCGGGAATCACCAGCGCGAGAATCCCGTTGCGGGCCAGGATCTCGGCGATCATGCCGACCCGCCGGACCGCGGACCCGGCGCTCCGGTCGGCTTCGCAGAGCTGGTCGCCGGTGCCGGGGGCGGGCAGCGCCAGCACCTCGACCCGGCGGTGGTGACGCGTGCGCAGCACGTCCGCGAGTTCGGCGGCGACGGCGGGTCGGACCGGTCCCGCGAGCCACAGCGTGGCGCCGGGGCGGCAGGTGCAGACGACGGGCGCGGTGCTCACGCTGCCTCCACGGTGGCCGCGGCCGCGGTCCGGTCGTCGGGCACCGGCCGCAGCGGTTCGGTGCGCTCCAGCTGACCGCGGGCGATCGCCCGTTCCAGCCAGCCGCCCGCCATCAGCGAGGTGAGGACGGCGAGGAGCACCAGCGTGGTGAACAGCGTCGCGTCGATGATCCCGGCGTCGTACGACAACGTGGCCAGGACGATGCCGGGGCCGCCCCGGGCGTTCATGGCGACGGCCAGGTTGAGCGACTTGACCGGAGTGCACCGCGCCCAGCGCGCCCCCGCGTACACACTGCCCGCCTTGACCGCGCAGGCGAAGACAAGGAAGAGCAGGGTCAGCACGGGGTCGAAGGAGTGGACCAGGTCCAGCTTCAGGCCGACCACGGCGAAGTACACCGGGATGAAGAAGTTCGCCGCGAAGACGTGCACCGCCTGGGTGTCCTGGTCGCGGGTCGTCCCGGCGCCGCGCCAGCCCGTCGCCAGCCCGACGGCGAAGGCACCGTACATGGGGGTGACGCCGAGGAAGAGGCAGACCGCGGCGGCGGCGAGTACGAGGGCCAGCTGGACGGCGACCGGGGTGGGCCGCAGGGCGGCACCGGGGGCCCGGCCACGGGTGCCGAGCCTGCGCCAGGCCACGCCGCCCGCGGCCGCCAGGCCGAGGAAGGCGACCGACACCAGCGCGTGGTAGACGACACCGGCGCCCCCCGAGCCGATGCCGAGCAACTCCCCCGCTCCGAAGGCGTCGTGCTTGCCGTCGTGCACGATGCCGAGCGCGATCGCGATGACGACGTTGAGGGCGATGTCCTCCAGGACGGCCACCGACAGCACGACGCGGGCGAAGGCGGTGCCGATGATGCCGAGGTCGATCATGATGCGCGAGATCACCGGGATGCTGGTGACGGCCACGGCACAGGCCAGGATCAGGATCAGCGCGGTGCGGTTGCCGGCCGTCCCCTCCAGCCCGGACACGTCCACGACCGAGACCAGCGCCAGTCCGAGGGCGAACGGCACGCCCATGCCGACCACGGCGACGATCCCCACCGTGCGGCTGTCCCGGCGGGAGAACACCGAGCGCATCTGGACGCCGGCGAGGAACATCAGGAGCAGCGTGCCGAGTTGGTAGACCAGGGACAGGCCGGAGGCGGCCGGGCCCGTCTTCGGGAAGAGCCACTCCTGCGCGTGCGGGGCGAGGAGCCCGAACAGGGACGGGCCGAAAAGCAGACCCCCGGTGATCTCACCGATCACCGGGGGCTGGCGGAAGCGGGCGAAGAGCCGGCCCGTCAGATGCGCCGCCAGCAGCAGCGTCACGATCCCGGCCAGGCTCCGGAACAGATCGAGGTCAGTCATCCTGTGGTCGCCTTTCGAGGAGGACACCGGCCATGCCGGCCGTGCGTGTGGTTCCGTCGGCCGGGTCGACCAGGAGGAAGGAGCCCGTGGTCCGGTTGTCCGTGTAGGCATCGAGCGCCAGCGGTTCCGCGGTGCGCAGCACGATGTGTCCGATGTCGTTGACCGACAGCCCCTCGTCGGCGCGATGACCGTCGAGCGTGTCGATGTCGATCCGCCGGCGGATCTCGCGGACCACCGCCCGCACCGTGCGCGTGGTGTGTTTGACCAGCACCTTGTCGCCCTCGCGCAGGGGGCGTTCGTGCAGATGGCACACCGTCGCCTCGACGTCACGGGTCAGACGGGGCGGCGGGTCCGCCACGAGCAGGTCACCGCGCGAGATGTCGAGGTCCTCGGCGAGCCGTACGGTGACCGACTGGCCGGCCGCTGCCCGGTCGGTGACGGTGCCCAGTGCGTCGATGCCGCAGACGGTGCCCGTACGGCCGGACGGCAGCACGGTCACGGTGTCGCCGGTCCTCAGCTCCCCGGAGGCCAGCCGCCCGGCGTAGCCGCGGTAGTCGCGGAACTCGCCGTGCTGCGGCCGGATCACGTACTGGACCGGGAGGCGGGCCGGGACGCCGGCCGGGTCCGGTGCGGTGTGCACCGTCTCCAGGTGCTCCAGGAGGGTCGGTCCGGCGTACCAGTCCATGCGGGTGGAGGGTTCCACGACGTTGTCGCCGACGAGGGCCGAGAGGGGGACGGCGACGACGGCGTCGAGGCCGAGCCGGGTCGCGTACGCCGTGAACTCCTCGGCGATCCGGGCGAACACGGCCTCGTCGTAGCCGACGAGGTCCATCTTGTTCACGGCGAGCACCACGTGCGGCACGCGCAGCAGGGCGGCCACGGCGGCGTGCCTGCGGGTCTGCTCCAGCACGCCGTTGCGGGCGTCCACCAGCACGACGGCCAGGTCGGCGGTGGAGGCACCGGTGACCATGTTGCGGGTGTACTGCACGTGGCCCGGGGTATCGGCGAGGATGAAGCGGCGGCGGGGCGTGGCGAAGTAGCGGTAGGCCACGTCGATGGTGATGCCCTGTTCGCGTTCGGCGCGCAGGCCGTCGGTCAGCAGGGCCAGGTCGGGGCCGGTCTGCCCGCGCCGCCGCGAGGCCGCCTCGACCGCCTCCAGCTGGTCGGCGAGGACCGACTTGGAGTCGTGCAGCAGCCTCCCGACCAGGGTGGACTTGCCGTCGTCGACGGATCCGGCGGTGGCGAAGCGCAGCAGCGCCGTGTGCTGCCCGGTGGGACGCTCGGTGGTGATGCTCATCAGAAGTACCCCTCGCGCTTGCGGTCTTCCATGGCGGCCTCGGAGAGCTTGTCGTCCGCCCGGGTGGCGCCGCGCTCGGTGAGCCGGCTGGCGGCGATCTCGGCGATCACCTCGGTGACGGTCGCCGCCCCGGAGTCGACCGCTCCGGTGCAGGACATGTCGCCGACGGTGCGGTAGCGGACCAACCGGGTCTCGACGCGCTCGCCGTCCTTCGGCCCGCCCCAGGTGCCGGGTGTGAGCCACATGCCGGCGCGGGCGAAGACCTGCCGCTCGTGGGCGAAGTAGATGCCGGGCAGCTCGGTCTCCTCCCGCTCGATGTACTGCCACACGTCCAGCTCGGTCCAGTTGGACAGCGGGAACACCCGGACGTGCTCGCCGGGGGCGTGCCGGCCGTTGTAGAGGTCCCACAGCTCCGGGCGCTGCCGGCGCGGGTCCCAGGCCCCGAACTCGTCGCGCAGCGAGAACACCCGTTCCTTGGCGCGCGCCTTCTCCTCGTCGCGCCGGCCGCCTCCGCACACCGCGTCGAAGCGGTGGCGCTCGATGGCGTCGAGCAGGGGCACGGTCTGCAGCGGGTTGCGGGTGCCGTCGGGCCGCTCGGTGAGCCGGCCGTCGTCGAGGAAGTCCTGGACGCGGGCCACGTGCAGGGTCAGCCGGTGCTCGGCGACGACGCGGTCGCGGTGGGCGAGGACCTCGGGGAAGTTGTGGCCGGTGTCCACGTGCAGCAGCGAGAACGGCACCGGCGCCGGCCAGAAGGCCTTCAGCGCGAGGTGCAGCATCACGATGGAGTCCTTGCCGCCGGAGAAGAGGATCACCGGGCGTTCGAACTCGCCGGCCACTTCGCGGAGGATGTGGACCGATTCCGCCTCCAGCGTGTCCAGGTGGGTGGGTCGGAGCACGGGGGCATGCGTCACGGTCGTCATGCCAGTCCCTTCTGGGTGAGCAGTCGGTGCAGCTCGGCGACGGACTCGGCGATGGTCCGGCCGTCGGTACGCAGCCGCAGATCAGGCGTCTTCGGCACCTCGTAGGGGTCGTCGACGCCGGTCAGGTGGTGGATCTCGCCCGCGGCCTGCCGGGCGTACAGGCCCTTCACGTCCCGCTCGGAGCAGACGTCGAGCGGGGTGGCGACGTGCACTTCGAGGAACGGGGTCGCGGCGGCCAGGTGCCGGGTGCGCACCGCCGCCCGGGCTTCGGCGTAGGGGGCGATCACGGGAACCAGGACGAGAACGCCGTGCGCGGCGATCTTCTGGGCGACGAAACCGATCCGGGTCACGTTGGTGTAGCGGTCCTCCCGGCTGAACCCCAGGCCCTTGGAGAGGAACGCGCGGATCTCGTCGCCGTCGAGCACGTCCGTCCGGTGGCCCTCGCCGCGCAACCGCTCGGCCAGGGCTGTGGCCAGGGTGGTCTTGCCGGCGCTGGGCAGACCGGTGAGCCACACGGTGGCGCCCTTCGGGGCCGTACGGGACCCGTGCACGGGAGCGTGGTGCGGGGCGGGGTTCACGGGCTGTCCTCCGTCGCGGTCCCGGCATCCGTCTCCCGGCGGATCGCGGCCAGCAGCCGCGGGGCGTCACCGGTCCGACAGACCAGCAGGTCGGGCAGGTAGGGGTCGGCCTGGTTGTAACGCGGGGCCGAGCCGTCCAGGCGGGAGACGTGCAGGCCGGCGGCGAGGGCGACGGCGGCCGGTGCCGCCGAGTCCCACTCGTACTGGCCGCCCGCGTGCACATAGGCCCGTGCCCGCCCGAGCAGCACGGCCGCCGTCTTGGCACCGGCCGACCCCATGCCGGCCAGTTCGGCGCCGATCCGCTCGGCGACCCTGGGCAGGAACGCGGGCGGACGGGTCCGGCTGCCGAGGACGGGCAGAGCCGCCGCGTCGTCGGCCGGGCCGGGGTGGGATCGCGCGGTGGACAGGGTGATGCCCTGGGCCGGGAGGGCCACGGCGCCGGCCACCAGCCGGCCACGGGACCACAGGGCGACGTGCACGGCCCAGTCGTCGCGTCCGGGCTCGGCGAACTCGCGGGTCCCGTCGAGCGGATCCACGATCCAGACCCGGTCGGCGGTGAGCCGCGCGGGGTCCGCCACACCCTCCTCGGACAGGACGGCGTCCGAGGGGCGGTGCCGGGCCAGTTCCGCCGCCAGGAACGCGTGCGAGCGGGAGTCGCCGAGTTTCCGCAGCGGGCCGGGGTCGTCCGAGGCGGACTCGGAGCGGAGCGCGAGCAGCAGCGCGCCCGCCTCCTCGGCCAGCCGATGGGCCAGCTCGTGATCGTCGGGGGCGCACCCCGTCCCGTCGTAGGCGCGGGAGGTATCCCCCTCGGCGACGACGGTCGTGGTGGCGAACAGCCGCTCGATCCAGCGCTCCAGCCCGGCGGGGTCGCGGCCCGCCACCATCCCGGACAGGGGGAGGTGTTCGGGCCGGTAGGAGTGCTTGCGCCGGCTGGCCGTGCCCGGGGCGGCCAGGTGGTGGCCGATGACCGACGGGTCCTGGAGCAGCCCGTCGGCGACCCGTACGGTGAGGGCGGCGCCCTGGTGCACATGGCCCGGGAAGAGGAAGAAGCCGTGGTGCAGGTCCGGGCGTGCCGGGCCGGTCAGCCGGGTGGCCAGGGCACCCTCCACGTCCGAGGCCATGTCGAGGGTGTGGAGATGGACGCCGGTGCGGCGTTCGGTGGCCTGCACGATGTAACCGCCGCCGCAGCGCGCGGCCACTTCCATGAAGACGGGTCCGTCCGCGGTCATGATCGCTTCGAGGTGGAAGGTGAGCGTCTCGCCGCCCAGGGCACGGACACAGCGGACCGCCCAGTCGGCCAGCTCCGGGTGGTCGAGCTGGACGGAACCCACCGGCTCGCCGTTCTCGAACCGCAGCGGTGTGCCGATGTACCGGGAGGTCTCGACGACGACGGCCTCGCCCTGGAAGAGATAGCCGTCGACGTGCCAGATCGGCCCCTCGACGTATTCCTCCAGTTCGAAACGCGAAGCGAACTCCTCGCCCTCCAGCTCCTGTTGGGTGCGCGCGAACTGCCACGCCTCGGCGACGGACGCGAAGAGCCGCACGCCCTGGCTGCCGCCCTCGTCGCGGGGCTTGACGATGGTCGGACCCTGCCAGGGCGCGCGGGGAGCCGGTTCGGTGCCGAGCAGATCCGCCGGCAGATAGCGCGGCACCCGGAAGCCGGCGGCGCCCACGGAGCGCTTCATCGCCACCTTGTCGCGGAAGTTCCGGGCGACCTCCGGCAGCATGCCGGGGATGCCGAACTCGGCGCGCAGTTCGGCGGCCGGGGTGATCAGCTGTTCGTGCCGGGCGAGGATCCGGTCGTACGGCTCCTGGGCTGCCAGCAGCGGACGCAGCTGGTCGGCGACGGGCCGCGCGGGGTCCCAGGAGACCTTCTCGCACCGGATGCGAGAGGGGATGTTGTCGAGGTATTCGGGTGCGCCCGCATAGGTGACGTCGTGCGCCGAGTGGTCGATGGCCCGCTCGTACCCGAGCCGGTCAAACAGGTTCTGGTGCAGGACCAGGATCCGCAACGGGTTTCTCCTTGAGGGTGAGGTGGACGACGGCCCAGGCGGCCACGCCGCACAAGCCCATGAAGAGGAAGAGCTGCGCACTGCCGAACGCCGACAGCAGGAGTCCTCCGGTGGCCGGTCCGGCTCCGAGGCCGAGGTTGCGCAGCGTGGACGCGCCGAAGTAGGTGGCCCGCATGTCGGCGGGCGCCAGCTCGTCGACCACCACGCTGGCGGTGGGCACCACCAGCACCTCGGCCAGGCTCACCAGGACCACGAGGGTGACCAGGCCGGCCCGGCCGAGCGCGACGCAGAAGAACACCAGGCACACCAGCGCGAACAGCGCGTTGCCCAGCAGGATGGTCCGGCGGGAGCCGATCCTCTTGGCGATGGCCGTGGCGGGCGGCTGCAGCACGATGACCGCGATCGCGTTCACGGTGAGCAGCACCGAGAAGAACCGCACGCCGTCGGCGAACCGGCCGCTGACGATCGCGGAGAGATTCGTCTCGATCTGGCAGTAGGCGAGGGCGAAGAGGATCATCGAGACCGTCAGGCCGCGGAACACCCGGTCGGTGCCCAGCACCCTGAGCGCCTCGGTGAAGCTCCGGCGCTCGGACTGGTCGGACCGCTCGGCCGTCCGGGCGAAGGCGGTGTTCCGCGTGAGCCGCCAGAAGCCGACCGCGAAGGCCAGGTAGCAGCACCCCGAGATGACGAAGGCGGCGCGGTCGGAGGCGATCCCGAGGAAGGCTCCGGCGGGCGGTCCGACGGCCACGGCGCAGTTGGTCAGCACATAGCGGTGGCGGAACACCGTCGGCCGGCGCTCCTTGGGCAGGCTGTCGGCCATCAGCACCTGGGTGACGGGCCAGAAGAAGGCCGACATGACCCCGAAGCAGGTGTTGAGCACGCCGAACAGCACGGGGAAGGCCGCGGATCCGTGCAGGAAGGTGGCGGTCAGGAAGAACAGCAGGAACACCAGGGCGGTGCCGAACTGGCCGACCAGCAGCACCCGTCGCCTGCCCACCCGGTCGGCGAGGACACCGCTGAAGAACCCGGCGCCGAGGGAGCCGATCTGGTTGAGCCCGACGATGATGCCGATGACGTACGGCGGTGCGTCGACGTTCCTGCTCAGATAGATCGTCATGAACGGTATGCAGAGGAAGGAGACCAGCTTCAGCACGAAGGTGCCGGACATGGTGACCAGGACCAGGGGGTTTCGGTACACGGCGAAATCCCCTCCCCGGATCTCCTCGGACGTGGCGCCCTGCATGGCATTCCTCTCGTCTGCGGCCGGGAACGCCGAAGCGGGCCGGTGGTGACCGGCCCGCTTCGGCGTCGTCGGAGTGTTCGCTGCGGTGGTGGGCGGGGGGAGCGCCCGGGGGATCCGCGCCGGCTCAGAGGGCAGCGTTCCGGTAGAACGGCGCGTCGTCCGGGCCGGTGTAGTCCGGCCGGTACCAGCCGGCGGGCCGCAGCGCGCCGGGCACCGCCTCGGCGGCTCCGAGGACCGAGGCGAAGAGCGCCATGCGCATGGGGATACCGGCGTCGGTCTGCCGGAAGATCGCCAGCCGGGGGTCCTGGTTCAGGTCGGTCGCGAGGTCGTTGGAGCCGGGCCGGCTGTCCCGGGGCAGCGGATGCATGATCACCGCGTCCTCCCGGCAGACCCGGCTCACCAGGGCCCGGTCGACGCGGAACTCGTCGCTGTAGGGCAGCGGCCGGTCGGCGAAGCGCTCGGTCTGCAGACGGGTGGCGTACACCAGGTCGGCGTCCTTCAGCCCGGTCTCCGGCCGGTCGCTCAGCTCGATCCGGTGGCCGCGGCTCTCGGCCAGCTCCAGCAGGCCGACGGGCATGCCGAGCGGCTCGGGGGCGACACACACGATGGTCAGGTCCTCGTACAGCGTGACCAGCTTCATGAGCGAATGCACGGTACGGCCGTGCCGCAGGTCGCCGACCAGGGCGAGCCGGCGTCCGTCCAGACCGCGGCCGAAGCGGGCGAACTCCTGGTGCAGGGTGAACATGTCCAGCAGGGCCTGGGTCGGGTGCTCGCCCGCCCCGTTGCCGCCGTTGATCACGGGTACGTGGGTGGCCGCCGCGAACTCGTGGACGGCGGCCTCCTCGGGGTGGCGCATGACGACGAGGTCGCAGTAACCGCTGACCACACGGCTGGTGTCGGCCAGCGACTCGCCCTTGGCTATGGACATGATCTCGGCGCCGGTACTGCTGATCACCCCGCCGCCCAGGCGCAGGAACGCGGACTCGCAGCTGAGCCGGGTGCGGGTGCTGGCCTCGAAGAACAGACTCGCCATCACGGCGCCTTCCAGCACCCGGGCGACCTGGCGTCCCCGGGCCACCGGGGTCAGCAGGTCCGCCAGCGCGAAGAGCCGCTCCAGTTCCTCCCGGTCGAAGAGGTCGCTGGAGAGAACGTGCTTCCCGGTGAGTGACATGACGTGACCGACTTCCTTGGTGATCAGCTGGGTGCGAAGCGCCGACAGTGTAGGCGGGCCTCCCGGTGGGTGCGGCGCGTACCGGTCGCGGTGCCCGCCCCGCCGGGAGGGCGGCGGGGCGGGCGGGGTCCCCGGGGGGAGGGACAGGGGTGGCCCGGTCGGGTCAGCCTTCGGCCAGGGCGACCAGCTGGACCGACGAGACGTTGCGCTGCTCCACCTCCTTGAGGGAGGCGACGGCGGTGTCCAGCGACCGGGCGGCCGCGTCGGGGCCGGACTGCCCCATCAACGCCTCGAGTTCGCCCTGCAGTTCGGCACAGGCGGCGACCAGGTCGGCGCTCTCGTCCTGCGGGGCGGCCGGTGCGCCGGGGTCGTTCTCGGAACTGCTCATGGGTCGGTCTCCTTTTCCACGACGGATGATGAGGGACGAGTCCTCAGCTGACCGTGACGCTCCACAGCTCACGGTTGTTGGTGCGGGACTCGCCGTCGACGACGTACTCGCCGACGATCTTGAGCCGGCCGTGCGCGAACCGGTGGTTGTCGAGCAGCAGCAGGTCGCCGCTCTCCAGGGGGAAGCAGGCGTGGAACTGCTCGTCGGCGCTCGCCTGGAGCAGGTAGTGCAGGGACTCCCGGTACTCCTCGAACTCCGGGATCTGCTCGCGGATGCCCTCCACCTTGTCGCCCAGATCCTGCTTGAGCCGGACGCCCACGTCGTACGGGCCGCGGGCGTCCGCCAGCGGGTACAGCAGCGGCAGGCTGCTTACTTCCTCGCGGACGTTGTTCGCCTGGAAGCTCAGCGGCGTGCCCGTCAGCCGGGCGAAGTGCCTCTGGAAGACCTCGCCGTCGCGCTCGGCGAGCCGGGTGAACAGGTCGTTCCAGCCGACCACGACGGACTCGCCGCGTTCGCCGGCCGGCACCTCGCGCCAGCCGGGCTCGACCATCAGCATCGCGAAGTGGGAGGGGCGCGGGGAGCGCCAGGAGCGCGCGGAGTGCGGGCGCAGACCGCCGGCGACGTAGTGCACCGACTGGGCGCCGGCGGCCTTCTTCTTGTACTTCACCCGGTTGATCTGCGGGTGCGGGTCGGTCTTCGCCAGCTCGCTGAGCGAGGAGTAGTTCATCAGCGGCTCACCGAAGTGGCCGAGGAAGGAGAGGTAGCGGTCGGGGTCGAGGGGGAAGTCGCGGATCAGGCAGATCCGGTTCTTCTCCATCGCCGCGCGGGCGTCGGCCGCGATCTCCACGACCGTCCGGCCGGCCGCGCCGACGTGTTCGTCCTGGATGACCTGCGCGAGCGGGTGCACCGTGGGCATGGTCCGTTGCCTCCTCAGGCGTGTGGATGGTGGGGGCGGTACCGCCCCCCGTGGGGAAGGGGACGGGGCCCGCCGGACTCTGGGTCAGGCCGCCGCGTCCGTCGCACGCCGCTGGAAGTCGCGGGCTTCGGCCAGCCGGCCCGCGCGAGCCAGCAAAGAGGCATGGGTGAGCAGCGTCATACGGTCGGCCGTGGCACTCTCGGCCGCGGGCCCCAGCAGGGCCAGCGCCTCCTGCGTGCGGTCCCGCCCGGCCAGGAAGCCGGCGAACTCGGCACGCAGCTCGTCCTGGCCGCCGTTGGCCGCGAGGCTCTGCCGGTACAGGACCTCGGCCAGCTCGGGGTCGTCGAGCCGTTCGGCGGTCAGCCAGGCCAACTTGCCCAGGGTGTACGGGTGTTGGGGGCGCACCGTCAGGGCGCGCAGCATCAGCCGGCGGGCCTCGGCGGTGTCGCCCTCGTGCTGGGCCACGTACAGGGCGTGGTTGCACAGGGTCCGCGGATGCGCCGGATCCAGACGCAGCGCGGCGCGGTAGCGCTCACCGGCGTACTCCGGGTCCTGCTTCTTGTGCTCGGCGAACAGCGCGTAGTTGCTGTTGACGCGTGCCCACCGGGTCTCGGCGGGGACGGGACGGCCGGCCTCCCGCTTCTTGTCGTCGGGCGCCCAGTGGATCTTCTCGGTCCACAGCGCCAGCAGTCGCAGATCGCCCGCGGCCTCGGGGTACCGGGCCTGGATCTCGGCCAGCCCGATGGGGTCGGGACGTCCGGCGAGATAGCCGAAGCGGCCCATGGTCTCCCACTCGGAGAGGGTGATCAGCTCCTTCAGTTCCTCCGGGTAGTCGGGCCGGATCGTCGTCGCGTTCACGCGGCTGCCCTCGGTGAGCACCGCGCGGTCGAACGTCTCGCCGGCCAGTTCCAGGAAGCGGGCGAAGTCCTCGGCGAGGTTCTCCTGTCTGCCGATGAAGTCGACCTCCTCGCCCGGGGCTCCCACGTACGAGGTGTAGATGTTGCCCAGGGCGCCCGGCAGGACGGTCACGGCACGGCGGACGAAGGTCTCGAAGTCCTCGCTCTGGCAGTGCTCGTCCAGCGGGTACTGCGGACGCCAGCCCTTCTCCATGCGGTAGGACCAGTACGAGCGGTACCACTCCAGCGGGTCGCGCACGAACGCCCCGACGCAGCTGTACCGGGACCGGTCGAAGTCGGCGAGCAGGTCGTGCTCGCGCATCGCCGGGTCGCCCACGTCCTCGAAGGCGAGACCGAGTTCCCTGATCTTCCGGCGGATCCAGGTGCTGCCCGTCTTCGGCGTCAGCAGCAGCAGGGCGTTACTGCGCGTCAGGTGAATGGCCATGGTGCACTCCAAGTTTCGGGTTCCGGCCGGCCGCGCTCCGGCGGGCCGCCCGGGGGGATTCGAAGAGCTTCAGCGTGGTGTCGGCGGCCGGGTCCGGCGGCTCGCCCGGACCGTCCGCGGGCCCCAGCCAGCGGGTGAGGTACCGGTCCAGCAGTGCGTGCAGTGCGGCCCGGTTGCCGGCGGTCACCACCTCGTGGCCCTCATCGGGGAAGAGCGCGAGCACGGCGTCGCGGTCGGCCCGCGCCAGGGCCAGGAACATACGGGTCGCCATGTCGGCCGGTACGCGGCTGTCGGTGGCGCCGTGGACCAGCAGCACCGGGCACGCGAAGCCCTCCGGCCGGTTCACCGGGGAGGCCGCTTCGAGAGCCGCCCGCTGCCCGGGGTCCGCGGGGTCGCCGATCCGGCGGTGCAGCATCGGGGCCGCCGACCGCCAGAAGTCGGGCGGCTCCTCGAGGAAGCGCACCAGGTCCGTCAGCGGCGAGGTGGCGATCACGCCGGCCAGCGGGCGCCGGGTGGTCGCGGCCAGCTGGAGCACGGCGTAGCCGCCGTAGCTACCGCCCAGCAGGGCGGTCCGGGCCGGGTCGGCGAGCCCCTCGGCCACCGCCCAGTCCAGGGCGTCCTCCAGGTCGTCCTGCATGGCGGCGCCCCACTGCCGGTCGGCGGCGTTGACCCAGGCCGCTCCGAAGCCGGTGGAACCACGGAAGTTGGGCTCGATCACCGTGTAGCCGCGAGCGGCGAGCCAGGCCCTGCGCTCGGCGTACCGCCAGCGGCTACGGCGCCACGGCCCGCCGTGCACCAGCAGCACCGCCGGACCGGGTCCCCGGGCACCCGCCGGGCGGGTCACATAGGTGACGGCACGCCCGCCGCCGCGCAGCGCGGCCATGGCCGGCGCGCACTCCACCGGGAGCGGCGCCTGGGCCGGCCGGGCGCGGCTGAGCGGCCGGGTCTGTCCGCTCACGGTGTCGTGGACCGCGTAGTGCACATCGCGCTCGGGACGGTGCGCGGCGACCAGCCAGCGTCCGGCGCGGCGCTCCAGGACCGTCGGTTCGGTGCCGAGGTCCTCGCGCAGCCGCTCGACCGTGGACGCCCACCGCCCGCCCAGCGGTACGCACTCCGACCGGGCCCGCTCCACCTGGACCAGGTCCGGAGCCTGCGCGTCCTCGTCGAAGAGGACCCCGGTGCAGTCGCCGTGCGTGACACGGTGCAGGGTGCGCAGCAGCCGCGCGGGCCGTCCCGGACGGCAGTCGAGTTCGGCCAGTCGTACGCCGTCGGGCCCGTCCGCGAGGACCATGTACAGCCGCTCGGGATCGCCGCCGAAGCGCACGACACGCGAGGTGAGCGCCTCTTCGTGCGGAATGTGCAGACAGCTGCCGGCGTCCTCGCCCGCCGCGGTGAGGTGCCGCAGCGCACGCGAGCCGTCCGCGAGCACGGTCTCGGCGAGCCGGGGGCGCAGGGCGCGGTCGAAGTACACGGCGGCGTGGCCGCTGGCGCGCAGCACCGGGCTCGTCGCGCCGGTGCGCAGTGAGATCCGCAGGTAGTCGCGGTGGCCGGGGGCCCGGCCGTCGACCGAGACCACCACGGTGTCGGGCCGCTGTTCGGACAGTCCCGCGATCCGCATCCGCGCGGTCGAACCGTCCCCGAGCGGCTGCCAGGTCCCGGAGTCGAAGCGGACCAGGAACAGCGACCAGTTCTCGGTTCCGTCGGCATCCGCCTCGGCCAGGCCGACGCCGGGCAGGTGCGTCCAGGTGAAGGCCCGGCAGCGCGCCGCGCCGACGTGGGCGCGGTGCAGCTCACGGCGTTCCGTCACGTCGTACAGCACCAGCCGGGGGGCGGTGACGCCGCTGTTCAGCCAGGCCGCGAACCGGCCGTCGGCGCTGAGCGCGGGCGGCCCGTTGACCTCGGCCCCGCTCACGGAGCCGTCCGTGCCGTCCGGTCCGCGGCCGCGTGGGCCCGGGCGACGCACCGCACGAGGGCGTCGGTCTCGGACTCGGGCGCCACGCTGATCCGCACGCCGGCCGGCCAGTCGGCCGGGTAGTCCCTGAGGTCGTGCAGGAGGCGGGTGGTGTAGCCGGCCTCCCGCAGCTCGGCCACGACGGCCTCGGCGTACGGGGTCTCCAGGCAGACGTAGTTGGCGTCCGAGGGCCAGACCCGCAGCCCCTCGATCCGCTCCAGGCCGGCGACGAGCCGGTGCCGGCACACCTGGGTCCGTTCGATGCTCTCCCGTACGGCCTCCGGCCGGCCGAGCAGGTGCAGGGCCGTCTGCTGGGCCACGCCGGAGACACTGTTGGGCATGAGCCAGAACGGGAAGTCGTCCCGGGCGAACATCTGGGAGACGGCGAAGCCGATGCGCAGGTCGGCCATGCCCCAGGCCTTGGAGAAGGTGCGCATCACCACGAGGTGGGGGAAGCGCGAGACCAGACGCAGCGCGGTGTCCGGGGCGAAGTCGGCGTACACCTCGTCGAGGACCACCAGTCCACGGGCGCGGCTCAGCAGCGTGGTGATGGTCTCCAGGTCGAACTGGTAGCCCAGGGGGTTTCGCGGCGAGCACAGCACGGTGATCGCCTCGGGCCGGTCCAGATACGGGGCAAGGGCGGGCAGCAGTTCCTCCGACTCGCGCACCGGGACGCTGCGGTAGTCCCAGCCCTGCTGCCGGGAGACGGTGGCGGTGAGGTGGAAGTTCGGGGTGACGTCCACCACGAGGCCCGGCCGGGCGCTGCGCAACAGGGTGTCGATGAGCTGGGTGGCGCCCGCGCCGACGCGGACGAACGGCGCGGGTACGTCGAAGTGTCCGGCCACGGCGGCGGCGACCTCACGGCTCCAGACGTCGCCCCGGGTGGTGACGTCGAGCGATGCGGTGGCCGACCTCATCCGCTCGGACTGCTCCCGCGGATCCAGGAAGTGGTTGCCGGTCCAGGTCAGATCGAGGGTCATGAGGGATCTCCGCCTAGGTAGGGGTGAGGTCGTGAGGTCGGCCGGGCCGGGTCAGAGCGCGAATCGGCGCTTCTTCCCGCCGGGCGGGGTGATGCGGTCGCAGCGCCGCAGCTCGACGTCCTCGTCGGGCAGGAGGTCGGTCACGGCGTGACGCAGGGAGCGGGCCAGGGCCACCGGATCGGTGCAGGTGATCTCGGCGGACCAGAGCAGGAGCGTGCGCTCCCGCTCGCCCGCGGTGAAGCGGAAGTCGGCGAGGTGCGGCAGGAAGCCGATGGCCCGCGTCACCTCGTCCGCCGACAGGGTCCGGGAACGGAAGTCCACCGTCTCCGGCTCCCGGCCGCGCAGCCGGGTCAGCCGCTGGGTGCCGTCCGGCGCGGTGCGCAGTCCGGCGTGGTCGCCGGTGCGGTAGCGGGCGAAGGCGGTGCTGCGGTTGACGAGGTTGGTGAGCACCAGTTCGCCCTGCCCGGACGGTGCGGTCCGGCCGCTCGCGTCGAGGACTTCGAGGCGCACGTTTTCGGCCAGCACGCGGTACTCCGCCTCGTCCGGCGGCGTCGCGGCGATCAGCCCGCCCTCGGTCGAGGCCAGCGCGTCGACCACGGGCGCCCCGAAGTAGTCGGTGAGCCGTTCGCGGTCGTCGGGATGGAGCGGTTCGCCGCTGACGAGCAGCACGCGCGGCGACCAGGGAGCCCTTTCCAGGCCCTGGTCGAGCAGGGCCGTGCGCAGGTCGAGCAGATAGGTCGGCTTGCCGTAGAGGACCGGGGCGCGGAACTTCTCGAAGAGGGCGCGGGTGGCCTGTGCCGCGGCGGGGAGTTGCAGCCGCAGGTAGAGACCGTCGTTCAGGGACGGCAGGGGACGTACGAAGCTGGGACGGCCCGGCTTGTTGCTGACGAACAGGACCGCCGGCTCGGCGCGGCGGAACGCGGCCGCGGGCAGGCCGGCCAGTTCGCGGATCTGCGCGAAGAAGTGGTAGTTGACGGCGTACCAGGCCGCCTCGTCCAGCGTGGCCCGCAACGGCGCTCCCGTGGTGCCACTGGAGGAGAGCCAGTGGGCCGGGGGTGGGGCGCCGTGTGGCCGGAACCGGTCACCGTCCGTCTGGTGTTCGGCCCGGCCGACGAGGGGCGGCTCGGCCCCGGGGGCGAGCCCACGATAGAAAGGAACGTTTCTTCTCAGGTACGTCAGGAACTCCTCGTATGCGGCTTCGGGAGAGACGGCGCGAGGTCGGTTCTCCCATGCCGTACGGGCCCTGCCGATCGCTGCCAGGGAGTTCGCGATGGCGTCGTCCGCGTCAATGACCATGAACCCTGCCTCAATGGCGAGTGGACGGGTGTCAGCGGAAGGAAAAAGAAGAGGCCCTTGTCCGCGAAGGCACGTGGATGCCGTGCCGGAGAAGGGGACAGGCCGTGGCTGAAAAACCACACACTTCTTCCGCCGGCAAGAGCGTGACACTTTCGCGCGGCACTGTCAAACATCTCGTGAAAATGATTGAATCCCATGAAAAAGGAAACGCCAGAAGGGCCCTTTCGCGCGCACAATTACGGCGAGAGGACCTTTGGCGAAGCTTCGGAAGCCTTCTTTATGGAATTATCGAGAAGCCAGCGCAGTGAGTTCGTCCACGTCGTACTCGGCTCGGGAAAGGCTTCCGTATCGGGTCAGTTTTCCGCGGCTGGCCCATTTGCGGACCGTCGCTTCGGAGACCCCGGCCGCATGGGCGGCGAGCTTGGTGGGCAGGGTGCGGGGCCGCTGGGCCGGCCGGTCCGCGGTCCCCGTCAGCGCCCGGCGCAGGGCCAGCCACTCGGAGGCCTGCCAGGCGTGGCCGGACGCACAGCGCACGGCGCCGCGGCCGTTGCCCGTCTCCGTAGCGGCCGTGGTGAGCGTCGTGGCCTCCACCGTGCTGTCGCAGCCGGGGCTCGCACAGGGCCCGAGCGTGAGGCGAGGCACCTGCGGCGGGGCGAGCGCCCGGCGCGCCCGGGCCGCCAGGGCGCCGATCTCCTCGGCCGCCTCGGCCGCGGCCGGATGGACGGCGAGCAGATCGAGATGCCGGAGGAGGAAGGCCGCCAGCGGCCCCGGCGCACGGTCGGGCGCCGGCCCACGGACGGCGTCGGTGACGGCGCCGGCCCAGCCGGCCAGGACCCCGGTGATGCTGCCGCGGAGCGCCACGGTCTCCTCCTTGAGAAGGAATCCCGTGCTCCGGCTTCCGCTGACGCGCTCGTACCGCTGTGGTGTCACCGGTACGACCAGGTCCAGCAGTTCGCGGTGGTACCGCGGCAGTTCCACGAGTGCCGCCGCGAGTTCCTCCCGGCACGTGCGGCACAGTCCCGGGGCCGGCGCATCCCAGGGATCCGCCGCGGACCGGTGGTGGCCGGCCGGACACTTCGGCGAAGGGCGGTCCGGATCGCCGACGGCTCGATGCATGGATGTTCCTCAGGCGCGGGGGCTGGACGGCTTGCGGTGGCTGTCGCCCCGGTCAGTCCCAGCCCCAGCTGCTCAGGACGGTGACCTTGACGGACGCCTGATCGGCGTGCATTTCGGCCGCAGCGGACTCGAGCGCCGAACCGGCCAGCAAGGTGGCGCCGAGCAGGGCCGCGGCACAGGACAGGGCGGTCAGACAGCGCGTAAGCATCAAAATCCTCTACGGGGTTACCGATGGGCTGTGGATTCGCCACGAGTCGGCTTTCCGGAGGCAAGCGATCCGCTTTGTTCTCCGAGAATTCACCGAACGGCGGCGCAGCAAAGGTGACACACGGACCGGGCGGTGCTCCAGAGATCTCGGGTGGCCTGAAGTTGCCCCTGCATCAAGGTGCCATTGCGTCCGGAGCCGGATGCCGGATTTCCGAGGGCGCCGTCATGCGGATCGTCGCGTCACACAGCCCGGCGAACCGGGGATCTGCGGAAATGACGAGTTCAATACCTATCCTGCGATCTATCAGCACATTCCGGACAGCCGCCACGATTCGCTCGCCGGCGGCCCGCACGGACGGACCCATGACGAAGAGCACTCCACTAAGTCCGAATTCATGCGATCTAGGCGCGTAGACATGCTGGACAAAGAAATCCGAGGACGCCGTGAGTTCACGGGTGACGTCATGGATGTCCAGAGGGCTCCGCGCGGGCCCGGGGACGGCAAGCCGAAGATGGACTGCGTACATGACAGCACATGGTGGCACGCCGAGGCCTCCGGGACGGTCCGCCGCGAGGCCGGTAACTGCCATGGCAGGGGACGGCCAGAGTCGTGGTCAGACCCAGCCCGCCCGGGTCGCCAGCACCCCCGCCTCGAAGCGGCTGCGCGCACCCAGCCGTCCCATGAGGTCCGCCATCATGCGGCGTACGGTGCGCAGCGAGACCCCGAGCTTGCGGGCGGCCACCTCGTCCGTGCTGCCCAGCTCCAGCAGCTTCAGCAGTTCCAGCTCCTGGGGCGTCGGTTCGTCGGGCGCGCAGGGCCGTACCCCGTCCAGCGACTGTGCCTGCTGCCAGACCGTTTCGAAGAGGTGCACCAGAGCGGCCAGCACCCCGGGCGCGCGCACGATGACCGCCCCGGCCCTGCTGTCCTTCGGGTCCATGGGCAGCAGCGCCACGGACCGGTCCACCACCAGCATCCGGATCGGCAGTGACGGGATGGTCCTGATCTCGCCGCCGAGCCCCGCCAGCCAGCGGGCGTACTCGGTGGTGGCCCGGTCGTTCCGCACGCTGTCGAGGTACAGCGTGCGGATCCGGATGCCCGAGGCAAGGCTCTTCTCGTCCAGTGGCCGGCTCGCGTCCAGCGCCTCCTGGCTCTGCGCCCCGCCCGGCGTGAAGGACAGCAGCTCCGCCCGTGCCTGTCCGGCCAGTTCGACCAGCTTGGCCCGGACCGAGGAGATCTCGTTGAGCTGCTCCAGACCGGTGTTGCCCCCGTGCTGCTGCTGATGGGCGGAGTAGACGGCCAGCAGCTCGGCGGCCTCCGTACGGGCCGCGGCGAGCTTTGCCTGCTGCGCGTGGATCTCGCTCTCCCGCCGGTTCAGCAGAGCGGTCAGGCCGATCTCCGGGTTGAGTATGACCGGCTGTGACGCGTGCCCGGGGGCGTACAACATCGACAACTCGGCCAGCTCGTCGAGGCAGGCCCGCACGTCGGTCTCGGTGGTCCCGAGGTGATCGGCGACCTCGGAGACACCCCAGCGGGGGTAGCCGACCAGGGCCCGGTACACGTCCAGCAGACGGTCGGACAGCCCCAGGAACGCCGAAAGCGTCCCCGAACCCCCGGTGTCCATGCCCCCGTCCACCGCGTGCATCTACCGTGCCCCTTCCGCAGGACCCCCGCCGCAGCCATACGCCGCGCCGATCATAAACGCAGGTGTCAAGCTTCTGACCACAAGGTTTATGGACGGGTAACCACTGCACCCCCGTCGGCCCGCGGTCGGCCGTCCGGGCCGGGCCGCGCTCGGGGCCCGGGCCGCGAGGCTGCCTGCACCAGCCGCCCGGACCAGGAGACCGCCGACAGCAACCGCACGGACCAGGAGACTTCCGGCGTCAGTGGGCCACCGGTGTCCCGTCCACCAGTTCCGCAGGACCGCGTCCCGCCGCCCGAGCGGTCAGTGACTCCTTGAGCTGCCCCCAGCTCTGCGGGGACATGAGCTGCCGGGCCTCCTCGGGCGCGCACATGCGCCATTCGCCCAACTCGGTCTCGTCGAGACGGATCCGGGCCAGGTCGCGCTCGTCCAGCTGTCCGCCGTCGAAGACGTGGACCATACGGGGAAGATCGTCGGGACGGCGTACCCAGTCGACGCTCAGCAGCCGCCCGGGTGAGCAGGGCAACGCGAGCTCCTCCCGTATCTCACGGACGGCCGCGTCACGCGGTGTCTCGGAACCTGCCTCCACGGTCCCGCCCGGCAGGCCCCAGTGGGGCCGGGCCGCCACGGAGCACAGACGCACGAGCAGTACCCGGCCGGCCGAGTCGGTGAAGAGAACCCGGGCCTTGGCCAAGGCGGTCGGACGGTCCACCGGCGCGGCCGCTTCCCGAGGCTTCCGGGCAGGCAGGTCTGTGTGAGTCGAGGACATGCGGGGAGCATAGCCAGCGGCATGTCCTCGGCTCTCGGCCCGCACGCGGCCTCGCGGCCCGGATACGCGCACGCACCCAACCGCCCTTCAGGTCAGTCTCGTTGAGCAGTGCCAGAGGACTCCGGCCACGCCGAACGCGCCGTTGCCGGTGCGTTCGGCAGCGGTACGGCCCGTGGCCGTGTTCCACAGCCGGACGCCGCTCTGTCCACCGGTGGCACCTGGCCCGTGGCCCTGGCCTTCATCGAAGAGGACCCCGTCGCCTACCTCCAACGGCCATGAGACCAGGCACAGATGCGCCTGGTCACGGCACAGCGGCCCTGGCGGCCCACGCGGGGCGACCGAGCACCACCTGATCCGCCTGCTCATCGGCGACTTCGGGAAGCCGCCCGGCCGATTCGCCCCTCTGACCAGTCACACGGCGACGAGCCGTACCCGCTCGCCACAGAGCTTGGTCATGTCGCCGACATGCCAGGTCAGCATGACCACAGGCCGCTGCTGCCGAAGCGCCGCCCCGGCCGCGGCGACGGCGTACTCGAGACCGTGCGGCCCGGCCCCCATCAGCGGCGCCACCAGGGCTACGACCGTCTCGTCATCGACAGTCGGCCAGGTCACCGTCCAGCACCCGCCCCCGAGGAAACTCGCCAAGCGCGGACCACCAGGGGACAAAAAAACACCCCCCTGACAGCGTTTCCGCAGGTCAGAGGGGTTTCCAGGAGTGGAGCCTAGGGGAGTCGAACCCCTGACATCCGCCATGCAAAGACGGCGCTCTACCAACTGAGCTAAGGCCCCGGAAAGGAGCGACCGGCCGGAGGAATCCTGTTCCGGCAGGTGCCGCAGACCAGAGTACCGGGTCACCCCCCGTATCCCGCAAAAAGATTGGGGGTCCCCGCGGATGACCACTCTCCGTAAGATGCTCGGCGTGGTTCGCTACAGCGAACCGCGGTTTTCTGGGGAAGCGATGGGGAGACGCAATGGACGCCGCACAGCAGGAAGCCACCGCCAGAGCGCGGGAGCTGCAGCGGAACTGGTACGGAGAGCCGTTGGGGGCGCTCTTCCGTAAGCTCATCGAAGATCTCGGCCTCAACCAGGCCCGTCTCGCGGCGGTCCTCGGCCTGTCCGCTCCGATGCTCTCGCAGCTGATGAGCGGCCAGCGCGCCAAGATCGGCAATCCTGCCGTGGTCCAGCGGGTGCAGCTGCTGCAGGAGCTGGCGGCCCAGGTCGCGGACGGCAGCGTCAGCGCCGCCGAGGCGACCGAGCGCATGGAAGAGATCAAGAAGTCGCAGGGGGGCTCCGTGCTCAGCAACACCACCCAGACCACCAGCGGTTCTGGAGCGCCGACGGTCAAGCGCGTGGTCCGCGAGATCCAGTCGCTGCTGCGCTCGGTGGCCGCCGCGGGGGACATCATCGACGCCGCGGACAGCCTCGCCCCGACCCATCCCGAACTGGCGGAGTTCCTTCGTGTCTACGGCGCCGGCCGCACTTCCGACGCCGTCGCCCATTACCAGTCCCACCAGAACTGACCCACCCGTTCCGACCCACCAGAACTGGCCCACGTGGACCGCGGGAGCCGGGGGCAGAGTGACAGCGGGGGCTGGGGGGTAGTGGGGGTTTAGCAGTCAGGGGGCATCGCGGAGCCAGGGGGAGGAGCGGCGGGCTGCCATGGGTGAGGTCTTCGCCGGCCGGTACGAGCTGGCCGACCCGATCGGACGCGGTGGCGTGGGCGCCGTATGGCGTGCCTGGGACCACCGCCGACGGCGTTATGTGGCCGCCAAGGTGCTCCAGCAGCGCGACGCCCACTCCCTGCTGCGCTTCGTGCGCGAGCAGGCCCTGCGCATCGACCACCCCCATGTCCTCGCCCCGGCCAGCTGGGCCGCCGACGACGACAAGGTGCTGTTCACCATGGACCTGGTCGCCGGCGGCTCCCTGGTCCACCTCGTCGGCGACTACGGCCCCCTGCCGCCGGCGTTCGTGTGCACCCTGCTCGACCAGCTTCTGTCCGGTCTCGCCGCCGTCCACGCGGAGGGCGTCATCCACCGGGACATCAAACCCGCCAACCTCCTCCTCGAAGCCACCGGCACCGGCCGCCCCCGGCTGCGGCTGTCCGACTTCGGCATCGCCATGCGGCTCGGTGAACCCCGTCTGACCGAGACCAACCTCGTGGTGGGCACGCCCGGTTACCTCGCCCCCGAGCAGATGCTCGGCGCCGAACCCGACTTCCCGGGCGACCTGTTCGCCGTGGGCCTGGTCGCCCTGTATCTCCTCGAGGGCGCCAAACCCGACGCCAAGGCGCTCGTGCAGTACTTCGCCGAACACGGCACGCCCGGCCCGCCCCAGGGCATCCCCGAACCGCTCTGGCAGGTCGTCGCCACCCTGCTCCAGCCCGACCCGGCCGCCCGCTTCCGCACCGCCACGGGGGCGCGCAAGGCACTCGCCTCCGCCGTGGAACTCCTCCCGGAGCCCGGCCTCGACGACGAGCTGATCGAGATCTTCGACCAACTCGGCCGGCTTCCCCCCGGGTTCGACCCCGACGGCCCCCTCAAACCGGCCTCCGGAGTGGCCCTGGACCTGGCCCAGGGCGCCGAGACGGACACGGATAGGGATAGGGATAGGGATACGACCACGGGTACACGCCCGGGCTCGGGTACGGATACGGGTACCGGTACGGACATGAGCGGCACCGGCACCGGCTCCCTGTCGGACACCGGAAGCTTCCGGCTCCCACCGCCTCAGGAGACTCCCCAGGCGACCCCCACCCCCGAGCCGTACGTCACCCCTCACAGTCCGGCGGATCCGCCTCCACCACAGCCCTCGAATCCCCCGTACCCCGTCGCTCCCTGGGCTCCCGAGCCGCCGTCCGTCACCGCCTCGTACACCGCCCGGGACCCGCGGCAGCTCCCGTCGTCTCCCCCGCCCCAGCCGGTTGCGCCCGCCCCCGCGCACGGTCGGCGAGCGCGTCGTACGCACCGGGACCGGCGGCGGCCCGGCCCGCCGGCCAAGGCCGTGATACCGATCCTGCTGCTGGCGCTGGCCTGCTACGCGGTGGGTTTCTGGGCGCTGGCCCGGGTCTGAGGCCGGCGGGCCGCCAGCGCCCACCCGCCGAGCCCCACCAGCAGCAGCGTGCCCAGACCGAGCCCGGCGGCCGCGACCATCTTCATCGCCGGGCCGCCCCCGCCCCCGGTCCCACCGGGGAGCGCGGCCTGCCGGTCCTGCCCCGTGACCGTGAAGACGTCCCCCGGCACGGGCCGGCCGGCGTACTGCGGCCCCGCGTGCGCCTGCCCGGCCACCCGGACCCGCAGGGTCACGGCGAACGGCCCCCGCCCGAACGTGCCCGTCAGCTGCGCGCTGAGATGCAGGACCAGGTAGTAGTCACCGGCGAAGCGGACGGAGGTCACCGCGGCGGGGACGGCGTAGCGGTTGTCGTACTCCACCGGCGGGACCGGGGCGAGTACGGCGGGCCTGCGGGCGCCGGTGTAGCCGAGGGCGACGTCCTCGACGTAGCCGCGGACGGGGTTGTAGAGGGAGAGGTCCAGGGCGCCGCCGAGATAGCCGTGGCCCGGGGAACCGTCCAGTTCGGCGGAGGCGTGCAGCTGTCGGCCCCAGTCGACCGGCACCTTGTAGAACCGGGTCTCGCCGGGCGTCAGCTCGGTGCGCCAGACCCCTTGGTCCAGCGGACGGGCGGAGGCGAAGCCCGCGCCGCCGGACCGTTCCCGCGCTTCACCGCCGAGCGGCTCGGGCGTGGCGGAGTCCCAGGTCCGCGGCGCGGTGGTGGCCCCGGCACGTGCCGGGCGGGGTTCCGTGGCGGGCGCGATCTCCAGGTCCCAGCGCCGCGCCGGGCCGGCCGTACCGGCACTGCCGGTGCCGAGGCGCTGGACGATCACGTAGTACGTCCCGCTGCCCTGGCACACCGTCCGGCCGCTCTCGCGCTGCCCGAGCGCGGTGACCGGGCGCGGGCTTTGTGCGGCGCCGAAGCGGGCGGCGGCGTAGGAGCAGGACGCGCCGCGCGCGTCCTGCACCGACACGCTGATGCCGTCGGTGCTGGAGACGGTCGCGTCCGCCGGGGGTACGGCGGTGACGGGGATGTACGCCGTGTCCGCGGCCGTGAGCCGGATCCGGTAGTAGAGCCTGCCGCTGCTCGGCAGGGAGCCGCGGTACACGCTGCCCGGCTCCAGCCGCCCGGCGTCCGTGGCGACCCGCGCACCCGCGACCGTACGGGCGCCGGGCGCGAACGCGTACGAGTCCGGCCCGGCGTCGGCGGCGGCAGCGACCGCTGTCCCCGCGGGCGGCGAGACCAGGGCGCAGAGTCCCGGCAGCAGGGCCATGACGGCCACCGCCGCCGCGCTCCTGCGACGGTTCGCCGTCCGCCCGGCGCCGCAGCCCGCCCGGTGACCGTCCCTCCGCCACCACACCGTCCGCCGCGCCGGCACCAGCCCCAGCCGCAGCCCCCGCCCTCGCACGTGCCGGCCTCCCCTGTCGTCGCGTCGCTCAGCAGCCGTACCGGACCGTGGCCATCCTGCCCCGCGCACCCCTGTGGCATCCGGGGAACGCCAACGGCCGTCCGAAACGCCCGGCGCCACCCTGCGGGACACGTGCCACGGCTACCTCACCCGGCGAGAGCCCGCAAACGCAAAACCCCGACCGCGCAGGCGGTCGGGGTCTGTTCAGATTCCGGTATCGACACTCACGAACCCGTGGGCACGGAGTCAGTCGCCTCCGTCCACAGATCCTGCTCGGCGCGATCCGCCTGGATCTGGCGGTACACGAGGAGCCCGCCGATGGCGGCCAGTGCGACCAGGAGCAGCTTCTTCACCGCGCGACCTCGTCTTTCCTTGACGTAGGGGACCTCTGCCGCCCGACTATACACACCGGCCGATATCGATCGGTGACCTGCGCCGGGGGCCAACTCCCGCCTCCGGCAGCGCAATAGGGCAGGTCCGGGGCCGATCCGATCGGAGGGTGATCACACCCCCACGGACGGTTAATTTGCTCCCTCTTCGCTCACTCTCACCTGACTTTGAGGCTTTTCCGACCCGCTTGCGGCCATCCGGGTGGTGTTCATCGGAACATCGACGCGCCACGGGCGTCGGTCCACCACTTCGCGATCCACATACACATCATGAGGAAAGTACGCAAATCGCCCAACCCGAAAGTGAGGGGCCATGACCCAGAACAAGGTCATGCAGCTGTGGACCGCCATCGTCACCGCCTTCCTCGCGCTGTGCACGGCGCTCGGACTCACCACCGCCGCGACCGCCACGACCGCGGCGGCCGCACCCCGGACCGAGAGCCCCCGCACCGGCACCGCGCAACCGACGGTCCCGACGATCCCGGCGGCACGCCACTGGGCCTGGTCCCATGGCAGGGCCCTGCCCCCCACGATGAAGCAGCGGATCCGGGCCGAGGCCCACGGAAAGTCCCCGAACTGCCGACAGCAGCCCCTCGATGCGACGGAAGCGGAAGGCACGGCCCCCGACCATCCCTCGGAAGCGTCGCTCGACTGCTGAGCAGCCTCCCCGGCCACACCGGGAGCACCAGCACCGCAGACGTCTCGACGACAGGCGACTTGCGTACGCATCAGTCGACACGGAACGACCCCCGGCCGGGCTCGGCCGGGGGTCTCGCGCTGTTCTCAGCCCGTCGCTGACCTGGGAGAATGATCCACAACATCCCCGGAAAGGTGGTGAGCGCTGCCGTGCCCCGGCACATCACCGTTGTCACCGCTGTTCACGGCCCGTCCGCGCCGTTCCTGCCGCAGGCCTACGCGTCCCTGAACGCGCAGCGGCTTCCCGGGGGCTGGGAGTGGCAGTGGGTGGTCCAGCAGGACGGTACGACGGACGAGGTCCGCCCGTACCTCCCGGACGACACGCGCGTGAGCTTTTGTCAGGGCAGGCCGGGCGGGCCCGGGATCGCGCGGACGATCGCGCTGGCGCGCGCCGAGGGCGAGTACGTCAAGGTCCTGGACGCCGACGACCGGCTCACCCCGGGCACGCTGGCCCGCGATCTGGCCGTGCTGGAGGCCGACCGCACCATCGGCTGGACGACCTCCCGGGTCCTCGACCTGCTGCCCGACGGCTCCACGGCCGGCTTTCCCGGCGACCCGGACGACGGCCCGCTCGAACGCGGGATGGTGCTCGACCACTGGAAGCGCCACGACTTCCTCGCGCCGGTCCACCCGGCGACCCTCTGCGTCCGCCGGGACCTGCTGACCGCCCTGGGCGGCTGGATGGCCTTGCCGGCCTCCGAGGACACGGGCCTGCTGCTGGCGCTGAGCGCGGTCAGCCGTGGCTGGTTCTCGGCCGAGGTCGGCCTCCTCTACCGCAAGTGGGAGGGTCAGGTGACGGGGCAGGCGTCCCACGTCGACCCCGTGGAACGCGCGGCCAGGATGGCGGTGGCGGAGGCCAGGGCCCACGCGCTGACGGACTTCGCCTGGTCCTATCCGCCCGCCGCGCCGGCGACAGCGCAGACCCCGGACGCCCCGTAAGGGCTACTCCGTCCCGCCCGCGAGCAGGATCGCCTGCGACGGGCACTTCTCGGCCGCTTCCCGGACCTCCGGGTCGCCGCCGGACTCCGCGCGCCCGGGCCGTACGACGCCGTACCCGTCCTCGAACGCGAACACGGCGGGCGCCCGGTGCGCGCACTCCGCGGAGCCGTAGCACCGGGCGCGGTCGACGGAGACCTTCATACGTCCTCCAGTCGTCAGTGATGACGATGACTTCCAGGACGTCCCTGCCCGCCGGACCACACGCTGAACCGGCCCCGGCACCGACCCGCTGTACCGCCCGTACCGCCCGTACCGCCCGTCCTTCGCGGGGCTACCGCGCCCCGGCCGCGACCGAGAGCCAGTGGGCCACCCGGCGGACCGTGGGCTCGTCGAGCAGGTCGGCCATGGTCCGGACCGCCTCGCCGTCCTCGGCGCTCAGGTCGTACAGGCCCGCCTTGCCCAGACCGGCCATCAGCACCTGGTGGCGGCGGTCCGTCATGCGTTCAGCGAGCTTGGCCGGTTCGGCGACGGCCGGCGCGGGCCCGTCGGCCGGGGGTGCGGGTGCCGGGGCGGCCGGGGCGTCGAAGAGGTGCCAGGCGCCGTCCTCGGGCCCCCACAGCGCGACCGTCACCTCCTCGCCGCGCGCCCGCACGGTATGGGTCATGTCCGCGACGGCGTAGAGCACGGGAGCCCGGTCCGGGGACTGGGCTCCCACCGTCCAGGAGTCCTGTGCGGGCTGGTGGAACATCGCGACCCAGCGCGGAGCGCCGGGCGGGCACGGGGGACGACGCTTCTCCATGACACTCACCCCTTCGGGAACAGCCGGCAGGACCAAACCGTATCTGACGGTTCGTCAGATATCCAGAGTCCCCCTTCGCTCCTGGTCTCTTCACGGCCGGCATGGCACCCTGCCCGCACCCAGGGAGGCCGATGATGAGCACACAGGAACAAAGGAACGTACGGGAAGAACAGCAAAAGCAGGAAAAACAGGGAGAAACGGCGGCCGAGGCGCTGCGCCAGGTCCACAGCACCCGCGCGCACAGCGCCTACGACCGCGCGGTCGCCGCGTGCCGGTACGCCGGTGTCGGCCAGGACGCGGCCGAGGTGGTACCGAAGGACCCGGTCGGCCGGGCCGCGAACGCGCTACGGCTGTCGGCCGACTCGCTCGCCGCCCTGGCCGCGTCCGCCCCGGACCCCGCGGCGGACGCCCGCTGCGCCCGCAACGCCGCCGCCACCGCGGCGCTGGCCGCCCAGGTGGCCGCGGCACGGGACGACGGCCCGGCCTCCGCCTCGGCGCTGCACGCGGCACTGGCGGCGTCCCGGGCCGCCGCGGCCGCGGCCGGCGGAAGCGCGCGGGGGCAGGACGCGTCCCTGAACGCCGGTGCCGAGGAGGCCGAGCGGCACGCCGTGGCCATGGCTCGGGCGGCGGGCTGGGTCTGAGCACACGGGAACACGGCGGGCTGGTCCGAGCACCCGCGAACGTGCCAGTGAACGTATGAGTCCGGTGTGAGGCCGGTGTACGGCCGCCGCCCGTTCGGCACCGGTCCCTCCCCTCGTGGGGACCGGTGCCGAACGGTGCGGGGCTGTCGACCCGTGCCACGTCGGCTCGGCACGGATCGATCGAGGGAAGCCGGTTCCTGGACTGGTCGCGGGATCACGCGACGGGTCCGTGGCCGCTCCCTGCCTCCTGCGGAACCCGCTCGCCCGCCTTCCGTGGAAGTTGGCCGAGATCCTTCGGCGACCTGCGCCGCCCCTCCGGCCACCAGGCCGGTGGCCTGTCGGGACAGTGCGTAACAGGCCCGCTACCAGGTCCGGATCCTGCCATCTGTCGCCGTCGGCGAGGAGGTTCCGGAATCCGGTCCAGTGCTTATTCGCAGGTCAGGCGTATAGGGTGAGTTTTCCGGTCCGGACGTCCAGATGCGGGGGCAAGTAAAGGGGTGGGACCTTGAGTTCCGACTCAGGGGCACGCACAGCTTTCGCCGAGCGACTCGCGCTGCTGTACAAGGAGGCCGGAAACCCTCCCCTCAAGAGCGTCGCCGAGGCGGTCGTACGGCTGCAGCGGGTCGACGAGCGCGGGCGGCCCGTACGGGTGTCCGCACAGCGGATCAGCGACTGGCGTCGGGCCAGGAACGTACCGGCGCAGTTCACCGCCCTCGCGGCGGTTCTGCACATCCTCATCCCGGAGGCGCGCCGGCTGCGGCCCGCTCCGGTCTCCGCCGGCCTGTACGAGCTCGCGCACTGGCAGCGGCTGTGGGAGCGGGCGCTCGCCGACCCGGTCGGCGACCGGCCCGCACCGCCCGTCGAGGACGACCAGCGGCCACCGGAGCAGACCCCACCCGTCGCCGGAGGCGTGTGCCCGTACCGGGGGCTGGCCCCCTACCGGCAGGAGGACGCCCGCTGGTTCTTCGGCCGGGAGCGCAGCACGAGCGCGCTCGTGCTCCAGCTGAGGACCGCGGAGCGCACCGGCGGTCTGGTGATGCTGGTGGGCGCCTCAGGAGCGGGCAAGTCGTCCCTGCTCAACGCCGGTCTGGTCCCCGCGGTCCGCGGTGGCGCCCTGGAGGAGGGCCGGTCCGGTGCGGCGGGTCCCGTACTCCAGCTGGTGCCGGGCACCGATCCGTTGGGCGAGCTGGTCCGCCGCATCCCCGAGCTGGGCCCGGTCGCCGCCGACGCGCGCGCGGCCGAGCGGGAGGCGACGCGCAACCCGGCGCTCCCCGGCTCCGACGCCCCCCGGTTCGCCCGTGCGGCCCGCGAGGCGGTCTCGGCCTGGGCTTCGGGCGGCGAGACCCTCGCCGAGGACCAGCCGGCGCGCCGCGAGACGTCCGCCGGGACCAGGCCCGCCGAAAACCGGCCGACGGGCACCGGCGCCCGTCCGGTCGTCATCGTCGACCAGTTCGAAGAAGCCTTCACCCTCTGCCCCGACGAGGCGGACCGCCGTACCTTCATCCAGCTCCTGCACGCCGTCTGCACCCCGCCCGCCGGTGCGGACGGACCCGCCCCGGTCGTCGTCGTGCTCGGTATCCGCGCCGACTTCTACGAGCAGTGCCTCGGCTACCCGGAACTCGCCGACGCCCTCCAGCACCGGCACATGGTCCTCGGCCCGCTGACCAGCAGCGAGCTGCGCGAGGCGGTGACCGGCCCGGCCAAGGCGGTGGGACTCGAACTGGAACCGGGGCTCGCCGAGCTGATCGTGCGCGAGGTGAGCGCCGACGGCCCGCGCGGAGCGCACGACGCGGGCGTGCTCCCCCTGCTGTCCCACGCCCTGCTCGCCACCTGGCAGCGCAGGAAGGCCGGAAGGCTGACACTGGCCGGCTACCGCGCGGCCGGCGGGATCCAGGGCGCCGTCGCGGCGACCGCCGAGCGCGCCTGGTCGGGGCTCGACCCCGCGGCCCGTACGGCGGCCCGGCTGCTCCTGCTGCGCCTGGTCCGGCTCGGCGAGGACACCCAGGCCACGCGCCGGCGGGGCACCCGGCGCCAGCTCGCGGAGGAGTCGGCGGACCCCGGCAAGACAGAAGAGTCGCTGGAGGCCCTGGTGCGCGCCCGGCTGGTGACGCTGGACGCGGACACCGTGGAGATCACCCACGAGGCGCTGCTGCACGCCTGGCCGCGGCTGCGGCACTGGATCGACGACGACCGCAACGACCATCTGCTGCGCCAGCGGCTGGAAGAGGACGGCCGGGCCTGGGAGGACTCGGGCCGGGACAGCTCGCTGCTCTACCGGGGCTCCCGGCTGGAGCAGGCCCGCGGCTGGGCCAGATCGGCCGGCGACACCTTCCTGACCCGCAGCGCGGTGGAGTTCCTCGCCGCAGCGGTCCGGCTGCGCCGGCGCTCGGTGTGGCTGAGCCGGGCCGCGGTGGCCGCGCTGGTCGTGCTGGCCCTGCTCGCCGGCGGCTCGGCGGTGATCGCCCGGCAGCAGCGGGACGACGCCGTGTTCGAGCAGGTGCTCGCCGAGGCCGACCGGGTGCAGCACACCGATCCCTCCCTCTCCGCCCAGCTGGACCTGGTCGCCCACCGGCTGCGCCCGGACGACGAGGGGACGTACAGCAGGCTGATCTCGATCGTGAACGCGCCGCTGGCCACCCCCCTGTCCGGCCACACCGGCGCCGTCTACCTCACCTCCTTCAGCCCCGACGGCAGGACCCTGGCCACGGCCAGCTACGACCGGACGGTCCGGCTGTGGAACGTGGCCGACCCGGGCCGCCCCAAGCCGCTCGGCAAGCCGCTGACCGGCCACACCAGCTGGGTGAGCAGCGCGGTCTTCAGCCCGGACGGGCGCACCCTGGCCAGCGCGGGCGACGACGGCACGATCCGGCTGTGGAACGTCACCGACCCCGCCCACCCGGTGTCGCTGGGCGCGCCCCTGACCGAGCACCGGGGCACGATCTACCTGGTCGCCTTCAGCCCGGACGGCCGCACCCTGGCCTCGGCGAGCGAGGACCACACCGTACGGCTGTGGGACGTGGCCGACCCGCGGCGTCCGAAGCAGATCGACGTCCTGCGCGGGCACACCGCCGCCGTGCGCAGCGTGGCCTTCAGCCCCGACGGCCGCACCCTCGCGGCAGGCGGTGACGACAACGAGATCCTGCTGTGGGACGTGGCCGACCCGCGCCACGCGAAGCAGTACGACACCGCGCTGAAGGGCCACACCGACCTCGTGCACTCGGTGGCGTTCAGCCCCGACGGGCACACCCTCGCCACCGGCAGCGCGGACGACACGATCCGGCTGTGGAACGTCACCGACCCCGCTCACCCCTCCGCCCTCGGCCCGCCGCTGGCCGCGCACACCGGCCCGATCTGGTCGGTGGCGTTCAGCCCGGACGGCGGCCGGCTGGCCGCCGCGAGCGCGGACAGCACGGCCAGCCTGTGGAACGTGGCCGATCCGGCGGCCCCCTCGCAGATCGGGGAACCGCTCGCGGGCAGCAGCGGGGAGATGTACGCCCTGGGGTTCAGCCCCGACGGGCGGACCCTCGCCACCGGCAGCGGCGACAGCGAGGTGCGCCTGTGGTCGCTGCCGACCTCGGACATCGTCGGCCGCACCGGCGCGTTCCGGCCGGACGGACGGGTGCTGGCCACGGCGGCACGGGACGGCAGGCTCCGGCTGTGGAACGTGACGCGGCCCAGCCGCCCGGTGCTGCTGAGCAAACCGTTCATGCAAGCGGACGGCGGCCACCGTGCCCTGCAGTTCTCCCCCGACGGCCGCACCCTCGCCGTCCTCACCAACGACCAGGCCGTGTATCTGTGGAACGTCAGCGATCCGTCCCACCCGGTCGCCGCCGGACCGCCCATCCGCTTGCGGACGCGCTTCGCGGGGCCTGACACGCTCGCCTTCACCCCGGACGGCCACACCCTGGCCACCGCCTACGACGACAGCACCATCCAGCTCTGGAACGTCACCGACCCCGCGCGCCCCGTCGCGCTCGGCAGGCCCCTCACCGGCCACCGGGGCTACGTCAACGCGCTCGTCTTCAGCCCCGACGGGCACACCCTCGCCTCCGGCAGCGCGGACAACACGATCCGCCTGTGGAACGTCACCGACCCGGCCCGGCCGGCCGCGCTCGGCCGGCTCACGGAGCACTCCGGTCCGGTCAACGCGCTCGCCTTCAGCCCGGACGGGCACGTTCTGGCCAGTGGCAGCGACGACGACACGGTCCGGCTGTGGAACGTCACCGACCCCGCCTCGGCGACCTCGCTGGGCGCACCGCTCACCGGCCACACCGAGGCGGTCAAGCTGCTGACGTTCAACCCGGACGGGCACGTTCTGGTCAGCGGCGGCAACGACAACACGGTCCGGCTGTGGAACGTCACCGACCCCGCCTCGGCGACCGCCATCGGCCAGTCGATGAGCCCCAACGCCAAGTCGGGCACCTTCCTCTCCTTCAGCGTCGGCAGCGACGTCCTCGGGCTCTCCAGCGGCACCGACACGGTCCGCCTGTGGAGCCTGGACGACGACGCGGCGATCAGCCACATCTGCTCGGTCACCCGCGGTGTCCTGACCCCACAGAAGTGGCACGAGTACCTCCCGCGCCTCTCCTACGACCCTCCGTGCGGTCGCTGATCGGCCAACCTGCCCATTTCCCGGCCGACTTGGCCCCGCGAGCCGCTCAACCTTGTTACCCTTGGCCATAACCCGATCGCTGGTGCATCCCCCGTCGCCAGCGGTCGGGCCTTTCTCGTTCCCGCCCGGCCCTCACCGCGCCCGTCGCCGCAGCAGCACCCGCACCGGGAACGTCCACAGCCACAAGGCCACCACGACGCCGACGAGGGCCGCCCCCACCGGGTAGTGCCACCAGCCGGACCATCCCGGCGGATAGACCTCGTCACCACCGCTGTCCACGGCCGCACGCGCGCCACCGGCGGGCACGAACCCGATCCCCGCGAGCCGCACCCCGGCGCGGTGATCCGTACGGTCGGCGGACAAGAAGTCACCGGCCTGTGCACAGCCGTGGTGCGTGCAGACGACGGCATCGGCGGTCCAGACCCCCGAACGGCCGTCCCCGTCGCGCGCGGCGACCACGGGCCCGGACTCGTAGGCCAGATACGCACAGAGCAACAGCGCCACCGGTCCCACCACCCCCCGCCAGAACATGCGGCCCCGCTCCGCGAATCCCATGCCGCGCACAGTAGGGGCGGGGGGATTCCAGGACGAGACCTTCGCGTGAGCCCGGTGAACGAAGAAGCTGTGGGCGGTTGATGTCAGTGACCGGGCACGGGGCGGAACGGGCCCCCTCGTCGCCAGCCGGCAGGGGCTTCTGGCATCGCGCGCGTTCGGGGCATATCCGTGTGACGATCGAGATGTCTGCTACCCGCTGTCGGGATGCTCGCCGAAGTCCTGGAAGACCCACTCATCGACTGATCATCGCTACTCACGGCCGTTGATGTGAGCCGTGGACGTCAAAGACCCCCAACCATGATCGGTTGGGGGTCTTTTCGCTGGTGGGGCTAACAGGATTTGAACCTGTGGCCTCATCCTTATCAGGGATGCGCTCTAACCAACTGAGCTATAGCCCCGCCGCGCTCTGCGGTATGTGTCCCGCGCGCTGACTCCTGAAGATTAGCGCACGACCACGTCAGTCCCAAAATCGGTTGTCCGGGGACCATCAGGTCAGGGACCCGCGGGCGGTCACTCGTCCTCGGCCAGGGTCAGCTCGATGCCGCCCACGAAGCCCGCGGAGAGGTTGTAGATGAACGCGCCGAGCGTCGCCAGGGCCGTGGCGAGGACCACGTCGATGACCGCGATGATCGTCGTGAACATCAGGACGTGGGGGAGGGACAGGAACGACTGGAGATCGAAGCCGTTCGCCTCGTTCGAACCGGTCGCCTCCGAGATCGTGCCGCCCACCGTCGAGAAGACGCCCATCGCGTCCATGACCATCCACAGCACCGCCGAGGCGACGATCGTGCAGATGCCGAGCGCGATGGAGAGCAGGAAGCTGACCTTCATCACCGACCACGGGTCGGCCTTGGCCACCCGCAGCCGCGCCTTGCGGGTGCGGGGCGCCGTCCGCACACCGGTGCGCGGCCGGCGCACGGCACCGGCGGCCTCCTGCGCGGGGTAGGCCTGCGGCGGGTGGTACGGCCCGGCGGGCTGCTCGGGGCGCCGCTCACCGGGCAGCGGCGACGACGCCTGCGCCTCGCCGGCCTGGACCGGGCCTCGGGTGTCCGTCACAGTTCCCCCCTGGGGTGCAGACGCGCCGGAGGAGCCCTTCTCGGACACCTTCACCGGCTTCAGGTTGGTCGTGTGCGGGTCGCTGACACGCCCCGCACGCGCGGCGGAGCCACGGCCGCCGCCGTCCCTTTCCGTACCCCTGGAGGTACCGGCCGATCCGGCGCCCGTGGCTCCGCTCACGATGACTCACTCCTCGTGCTACTCGGCCGAGGGCGCCTCACCCTCGTCCGTGCCGGCGGCCTCGACGCCCTCGGCGGTCTCGTCGACGACGTCCTCGCCGTCGACCTCCTCCGCCTCGCGCCCGGCCTCGGCGTTACGTGCGATACCGACCACGGCATCGCGCTTGCCCAGGTTGATCAGTTGGACGCCCATGGTGTCACGGCCCGTCTCCCTGACCTCGCTGACTCGCGTACGAATCACACCGCCGGAGAGGCTGATCGCGAGGATCTCGTCGCTCTCCTCGACGATCAGCGCGCCCACGAGCGACCCGCGGTCCTCCACGATCTTGGCGGCCTTGATGCCGAGGCCACCGCGACCCTGGACGCGGTACTCGTCGACGCCGGTCCGCTTCGCGTACCCACCGTCGGTGGCAGTGAACACGAACGTACCGGGCCGAACAACATTCATCGACAGAAGTTCATCGCCCTCGCGGAAACTCATGCCCTTCACACCGGAGGTGGCGCGGCCCATGGGGCGCAGGGAGTCGTCCGAGGCGGTGAACCGGATGGACTGGGCCTTCTTGCTGATCAGAAGGAGATCGTCGTCGGCCGAGACCAGCTCGGCACCGATCAGCTCGTCGTCCGAACCGCCCTCGCGCTCACGCAGGTTGATCGCGATGACACCGCCGGAGCGAGGCGAATCGTAATCCTTCAGAGGCGTCTTCTTGACCAGACCGGACTTCGTGGCCAGCACCAGGTACGGCGCCGCCTCGTAGTCGCGGATGGCGAGGATCTCGGCGATCGCCTCGTCCGGCTGGAAGGCGAGCAGGTTCGCCACGTGCTGGCCGCGCGCGTCCCGGCCGGCCTCGGGCAGCTCGTACGCCTTCGCCCGGTACACCCGGCCCTTGTTGGTGAAGAACAGCAGCCAGTGGTGCGTGGTGGAGACGAAGAAGTGGTCGACGATGTCGTCTTCCTTCAGCTTCGTACCGCGCACGCCCTTGCCGCCGCGCTTCTGCGCCCGGTAGTCGTCCGTCTTCGTCCGCTTGACGTAGCCGCCGCGCGAGACCGTGACGACGATGTCCTCCTCGGCGATCAGGTCCTCGATGGACATGTCGCCGTCGTAGGGCACCAGCATGGTCTTGCGGTCGTCGCCGTACTTCTCGACGATCGCGGCCAGCTCCTCGCTGACGATCCCGCGCTGGCGGAGCGGGGAGGCGAGGATCGCGTTGTACTCGGTGATCTTCGCCTGGAGTTCGTCGTGCTCCTGGACGATCTTCTGCCGCTCCAGGGCCGCCAGGCGCCGCAGCTGCATCTCGAGGATCGCGTTGGCCTGGATCTCGTCGATCTCCAGCAGGCCCATCAGGCCGCTGCGGGCGATCTCGACGGTGTCGCTGCGCCGGATCAGCGCGATGACCTCGTCGATGGCGTCCAGGGCCTTCAGCAGACCGCGCAGGATGTGCGCGCGCTCCTCGGCCTTGCGCAGCCGGAAGCGGGTCCGGCGGACGACGACCTCGATCTGGTGCGTCACCCAGTGCCGGATGAACGCGTCCAGGGACAGCGTGCGCGGCACACCGTCGACCAGCGCCAGCATGTTGGCACCGAAGTTCGTCTGCAGGTCCGTGTGCTTGTACAGGTTGTTCAGCACGACCTTGGCGACCGCGTCCCGCTTGAGGACGATGACGAGACGCTGGCCCGTGCGCGACGACGTCTCGTCACGGACGTCAGCGATGCCGCCGATCTTGCCGTCCTTCACCAGGTCGGCGATCTTCTGCGCCAGGTTGTCCGGGTTGACCTGGTACGGCAGCTCGGTCACGACCAGGCACTGGCGGCCCTGGATCTCCTCGACCTCGACCACCGCGCGCATCGTGATCGAGCCGCGCCCGGTGCGGTACGCCTCCTCGATGCCCTTGCGGCCCACCACCAGCGCGCCGGTCGGGAAGTCCGGGCCCTTGATGCGCTCGATGAGCGCGTCCAGCAGCTCCTCGTGCGAGGCCTCCGGGTTCTCCAGGTACCACTGGGCACCGGCCGCGACCTCGCGCAGGTTGTGCGGCGGGATGTTGGTCGCCATACCGACCGCGATACCGGCCGAGCCGTTGATCAGCAGGTTCGGGAAACGGGAGGGCAGGACGGTCGGCTCCTGGGAGCGGCCGTCGTAGTTGTCCGTGAAGTCGACGGTCTCCTCGTCGATGTCGCGGACCATCTCCATCGACAGCGGCGCCATCTTGCACTCGGTGTAGCGCATGGCGGCCGCCGGGTCGTTGCCCGGAGAGCCGAAGTTGCCGTTGGAGTCCACCAGCGGCATCCGCATCGACCACGGCTGGGCGAGGCGCACCAACGCGTCGTAAATGGAGGAGTCGCCGTGCGGGTGGTAGTTGCCCATGACGTCGCCGACCACGCGCGCGCACTTGTAGAAGCCGCGCTCGGGGCGGTAGCCGCCGTCGTACATCGCGTACAGCACGCGCCGGTGGACGGGCTTGAGACCGTCCCGGACGTCGGGCAGCGCACGCGAGACGATGACGGACATCGCGTAGTCGAGATACGAGCGCTGCATCTCCGTCTCGAGCCCGACGGGCTCGACGCGCATGACGATCTCGCCGCCCTCGGTGTCAGGGTTTTGCGGAGTGTTCTCGTCGGCCATTGCTGGTGAAGATCCTTTCTGGTGCGGTCAGCTGAGACCGACTCAGATGTCGAGGAACCGGACGTCCTTGGCGTTGCGCTGGATGAACTGGCGCCGGGCCTCGACGTCCTCGCCCATCAGGACCGAGAACAGGTCGTCGGCCTGGGCGGCGTCGTCCAGGGTGACCTGGCCGAGGACCCGGTGCTCCTGGTCCATCGTGGTCACGCGCAGCTCCTCGGCGTTCATCTCGCCGAGACCCTTGAAGCGCTGGATCGAGTCCTCCTTGACCCGCTTGCCGCGCTGGCGGCCCATCTCCAGCAGCGCGTCGCGCTCGCGGTCGGAGTACGCGTACTCCACCTCGTCCCGGCCCCACTTGATCTTGTACAGCGGGGGGCGGGAGAGGAACACGTGCCCGGCCTCGACCAGCGGCCGCATGAAGCGGAACAGGAAGGTCAGCAGCAGGGTGTTGATGTGCTGGCCGTCGACGTCGGCGTCCGCCATCAGGATGATCTTGTGATAGCGGAGCTTCTCGATGTCGAAGTCCTCGTGCACACCTGTGCCGAAGGCCGAGATCAGCGCCTGGATCTCCTGGTTCTGCAGGATCTTGTCGATCCTGGCCTTCTCCACGTTGAGGATCTTGCCGCGGATCGGGAGGATCGCCTGGTACTGCGGGTTGCGGCCGGACTTGGCCGAGCCGCCGGCGGAGTCACCCTCGACGATGAAGATCTCGCACTTGGTGGGGTCGTTCGACTGGCAGTCGGACAGCTTGCCCGGCAGGGACGCGCTCTCCAGCAGACCCTTGCGGCGGGTCAGGTCGCGCGCCTTGCGGGCCGCCACGCGCGCGGTGGCCGCCTGGATGCCCTTGCGGACGATGTCGGCGGCCTCGACCGGGTAGCGGTCCAGCCAGTCGTTGAGGTGCTCGTAGACCGCCTTCTGCACGAAGGTCTTGGCCTCCGTGTTGCCCAGCTTGGTCTTCGTCTGACCCTCGAACTGGGGCTCGCTGAGCTTGACCGAGATGATCGCGGTCAGACCCTCGCGGATGTCGTCACCGGTGAGGTTGTCGTCCTTCTCCCTCAGCAGCTTCTTGTCGCGTGCGTACTTGTTGATGAGGCTGGTGAGGGCCGCGCGGAAGCCCTCTTCGTGCGTGCCGCCCTCGTGGGTGTGGATGATGTTCGCGAACGAGTACACACCCTCGCTGTAGCCGCTGTTCCACTGCATCGCGACCTCGAGGGACAGGCTCTTGTCCTTGTCCTCGGCCTCCAGGTCGATGATCGTGGGGTGCACCACCTCTCCCTTGCGGGAGTTGAGGTACTTCACGAAGTCGACGATGCCGCCCTCGTAGTGGTACGTGACCGACTTGACCTCGGCCTTCTCGTCCGCGCCCGCCTCGTCGGCGCCGGCGACGGCCTTCGCCGACTCGCGCTCGTCGGTGAGCCGGAGCGTCAGGCCCTTGTTGAGGAAGGCCATCTCCTGGAAGCGCCGCGACAGCGTCTCGAAGGAGTACTCGGTGGTCTCGAAGATGTCCGGGTCGGCCCAGAAGGTGACCGAGGTGCCGGTCTCGTCCGTCGCCTCGTGCTGGGCGAGCGGAGCCGTCGGGACGCCGAGCTTGTAGTCCTGCGTCCAGCGGTGGCCGTCGGTCTTGATCTCGACGGAGACCTTGCTCGACAGCGCGTTCACGACGGAGACACCGACGCCGTGCAGGCCTCCGGAGACCGCGTAACCGCCGCCCCCGAACTTGCCGCCCGCGTGCAGCACGGTCAGCACGACCTCGACGGCGGGCTTGCCCTCGGACGCCACGATGCCGACCGGGATGCCACGGCCGTTGTCGACGACGCGGACCCCGCCGTCGGCGAGGATCGTGACGTCGATGGTGTCCGCGTAGCCGGCCAGCGCCTCGTCGACCGAGTTGTCGACGACCTCGTACACCAGGTGGTGCAGGCCGCGCTCGCCGGTAGAGCCGATGTACATACCGGGTCGCTTGCGGACCGCGTCCAGCCCTTCGAGCACGGTGATGGCGCTGGCGTCGTACGACGCCGAGGCCGTGGCCTCGGCGTTCACGCCGGCGTCGGTGGACGGGATGTTCTCGTTGGGGTTGCCGGAATCGGCCACGAAGCGCCCTTTCTGGCACAGCACGAGCCGGGCTCGTCGGCAGGTTGCCGGAGCGGCTGCGGCATGTTGCGTTGGTAAGCCTTGATCAGCGTTGCTCAGCTTTTCCCGGGCGGTCCCCACGTTGGGGCGGGATTGGCTTCCAGTCTACCGGTAGCGCTGACATCGATGGGGGTTTGCCGGTACCTGAGTCCCCATGTGCCGCCCTCAACCGGTCTCGGCCGGGTCCCGATATGCGGATGGGGGCTCCAAGGGGCTCACAGCGGCACTCAGCGCTTCGCGCCGTCAACCCTTGGCTACTCACGGGTCAGATGCCGTCCGAACGGCGTCACACACGCGTGTACGGGGGTACGACGACATCCCGCACCCCCGCCCGTCACGTGAGGTACGTCACCCGTACGTATCGCCGGGTCCGCTGCTCCCCGGAGCCCGCAGCGGCCCGTAGCGGCGGGGCGGACCGCCCGGATTGAGCACTTTGAGCATCCGCACGGTGCCATGCCCCAGGTCATCGTTGAGACGGGCGACCAGCGTGGGCGCGAGGTGGCGCAGCTGGGTCGCCCACGCCGTCGAATCGCACTGCACGGTCAGCACACGCTCGTCCTCGTCGTAGCGCTGCGGCACACAGTGCTTGGCCAGGTCCTCGCCGACGATCTGCGGCCAGCGGCCCATCACACCGCCCACCGCCGCCGGGGTCTCCCAGCCGCGCTCGGTCAGCAGCCGGTTGATCGCGGCACCCAGCGCCATCGGGTCACGGCCGTCGGCACGCGCCCCGGAGCGCAGCCCGCCGCCGCGCCGTGCCTGCTTCTTCTGCCGCGCCGCCTCGCCACGCGCGCGTGCCTGCTCCTTCGCCGCGCGCAACGCCACGCGCGCGAGGTCGACACCGGACGGTTCCTGCTTGTTCTTGTCGGGGGTGGGCTCGCCCGTGCTCATACGCGCTCCACCTCCCCGCCGGACACCGCGTACCGCGCACCGGCCAGCACATCCGGTACGTCGTCGTCCACGGCGGCGGTGACCAGCACCTGCTCGCCGGGGGCGACCAGCTCGGCCAGCCGCTCACGGCGGCGCGCGTCCAGCTCGGCGAAGACGTCGTCCAGGACCAGCACCGGCTCGTTGCCCTCGGCACGCAGCAGGTCGTAGGAGGCCAGGCGCAGGGCGAGGGCGTAGGACCAGGACTCGCCGTGCGAGGCGTACCCCTTGGCGGGCAGCTGACCGAGCTTGAGGACGAGATCGTCCCGGTGCGGTCCCACCAGGGTCACCCCGCGCTCGATCTCCTGCTTGCGCGCCTCGGCGAGCGCCGCCATCAGCTGGGTGCAGAGATCCTCGCGCGTGTGCGCCTCGCCGGGCGCGGACGGCCGGTACTCCAGTGCCAGCGGCCCGCCTCCGGGGGCCAGCTGCTCGTACGCCTTGTCCGCCAGCGGCTGCAGCGCGGCGATCAGGTCCAGCCGCTGGGCGAGCAGCTCGGCACCCGCGCGCGCGAGGTGCTGGTCCCACACGTCGAGCGTGGACAGGTCCGCCCCCGTCCGTCCGCCGTGCCGCCGGGCAAGGGCAGCCGTCTTGAGCAACGTGTTGCGCTGCTTGAGCACCCGCTCGTAGTCGGCACGCACACCGGCCATGCGCGGCGACCGCGCGGTGATCAGCTCGTCGAGAAACCGCCGCCGCTCCCCGGGATCCCCCTTCACCAGGGCGAGATCCTCGGGCGCGAACAGCACAGTCCGTACGATCCCCAGCACATCCCTCGGCCTGACCTGCGAGGACCGGTTGATCCGGGCGCGGTTGGCCCTGCCGGGGTTCAGCTCCAGTTCGATCAGCTGCTGCCGCTCGCCCTGGCGCACCTGCGCCCGGATGACCGCCCGGTCGGCGCCCATGCGGACCAGGGGCGCGTCGGAGGCCACCCGGTGACTGCCCAGGGTGGCCAGATAGCCGACCGCCTCGACCAGATTGGTCTTGCCCTGCCCGTTGGGGCCGACGAAGGCGGTGACGCCCGGGTCGAGCGGAACCTCGGCCCGGGCGTACGAGCGGAAATCGGCCAGCGAAAGATGCGTGACGTGCATGGTCGTTTCGCCGACTCCCTGTTTCTCTCCGGCCTGCCGGAGGCCTACTTCTTCGTTACGGCGTGGCCGCCGAACTGGTTGCGCAGCGCGGCGATCATCTTCATCTGCGGCGAGTCCTCCTGGCGGGAGGCGAACCGGGCGAACAGCGACGCGGTGATCGCGGGCAGCGGCACCGCGTTGTCGATCGCGGCCTCCACAGTCCAGCGTCCCTCACCGGAGTCCTGTGCATAACCGCGCAGGCCCTGAAGGTGCTCGTCCTCGTCGAGGGCGTTCACCGCGAGGTCCAGCAGCCAGGAACGGATGACCGTGCCCTCCTGCCAGGAGCGGAAGACCTCACGGACGTCCGTGACGGAGTCGACCTTCTCCAGCAGCTCCCAGCCCTCGGCGTAGGCCTGCATCATCGCGTACTCGATGCCGTTGTGGACCATCTTCGCGAAGTGGCCCGCGCCGACCTTGCCGGCGTGCACCGAACCGAAGTCGCCCTCGGGCTTGAGTGCGTCGAAGACCGGCTGCACCTTGGCGACGTTCTCGGCGTCACCGCCGTACATCAGGGCATAGCCGTTCTCCAGGCCCCAGACGCCGCCGGAGACACCGCAGTCGACGAAGCCTATGCCCTTGGCCGCCAGCTCCTCGGCGTGCTTCTCGTCGTCCGTCCAGCGGGAGTTGCCGCCGTCCACGACCACGTCGCCCGGCTCCAGCAGCTCGGCGAGCTGGTCGATGGTCGACTGGGTGGGCTCGCCGGCCGGGACCATCACCCAGACCACGCGCGGGCCGCTGAGCTTGCCCACAAGCTCTTCCAGGCTGTGGACATCCGCGAGGTCCGCGTTGCGGTCGTATCCGAGGACGGTGTGGCCCGCGCGGCGGATCCGCTCGCGCATGTTGCCGCCCATCTTGCCGAGGCCGACGAGACCGAGCTCCATCAGTTGTGTTCCTTCGGTTGCTGTGTGGCGTGAGGGGCACCTGCGTACCCGTTCCGAGCCTAGCCCCGACCCCTCGTGCACAGCTGTGGGCATACGCGCTCACCTGCGGAAACTCGGGTAGCCACGGCCCACCGCCCGCCGAGCCACAGTGCCGGGCACCCACAGGGGCGCCCGGCACTGTGCACAGCTGTGGACAACGTCAGCCGCTCAGCCGCACCGGCATGATCAGGTACTTGTACGCGTCGTCGGCCTCGGCGTCCAGCGCCGGCTTCCCGCTGAGCAGCGCCGGCTTCGTGGACGTCGTGAACGACAGCTGGGCCACCGGGGAGTCGATCGCGCTCAGACCGTCCAGCAGGAAGGTCGGGTTGAAGGCGATCGAGATGTCGTCGCCGTCCAGCTGCGCGTCGACCCTTTCCACAGCCTGTGCGTCGTCGCTGGAGCCGGCCTCCAGGATCAGCACGCCCTTCTCGAAGCTCAGCCGCACCGGGGTGTTGCGCTCGGCCACCAGCGCCACACGCTTGACGGCCTCCACGAAGGGCGCCGTCTCGATCACGGCGACGGTGTTGAACTCGGTCGGGAACAGCGTGCGGTACTTCGGCAGGTCGCCCTCGAGCAGGCGCGTGGTCGTACGACGCCCGGCGCCCTCGAAACCGATCAGGCCCTCGCCCGCGCCCGAACCGGACAGCGCCAGCGTGACGCTGTCACCGGCGCCGAGCGACTTGGCGGTGTCCAGGAGCGTCTTGGCCGGGACCAGGGCGACCGCGGACGCCTCCGGGTTCTCCGGCTTCCACAGGAACTCACGGACCGCGAAGCGGTAGCGGTCGGTGGAGGCCAGGGTGACCGTGTCGCCCTCGATCTCGATGCGCACACCGGTGAGGACGGGCAGCGTGTCGTCCCGGCCTGCGGCGATGGCCACCTGGGACACGGCGGCCGCGAAGACCTCGCCGGGGACGGTGCCCGTCGCGTTCGGCATCTGCGGCAGCGCCGGGTACTCCTCCACAGGCAGTGTGTGCAGGGTGAACCGGGAGGACCCACAGACCACGGTCGCCCGTACACCGTCTGTGGAAATCTCCACCGGCCGGTTGGGGAGGGCACGGGAGATGTCGGCGAGCAGCCGGCCGGAGACGAGGACCGTGCCCTCCTCCTCGACCTCGGCCTCGACGGACACACGCGCGGAGACCTCGTAGTCGAAGCTCGACAGGCTCAGCTGGCCGTCCTCGGCCTTGAGGAGGAGGCCGGCGAGGACAGGCGCCGGCGGACGGGCCGGGAGGCTGCGTGCCGCCCACGCCACTGCCTCCGCGAGTACGTCGCGTTCCACCCGGATCTTCACCGTAAGCCGCCTCCTGCTGTTGCTACTGAGTCCTCCGACTCGGTGTCACCGCCCACTGCGGAGGGAAGGACACCGGGGACCAGTCTGACGCACGGCACTGACAGTAGGTGCCCGTCGGGGTCAAGTCGCTCCGAGGGGCAGCCGGGCTCGAGACCGCGAGTTGTGCACAGGACCCACTTCAAAGCGATTCCCGGACTCTCTCTAGTCGGGAGTAGTAGTAGGGCCTGTGGATACCGTGGATAACCACGTTTTCCCAGCTCAGAGCGGAAATTTTGTCCACCGGGCCTGTGGGTGGAGCCGGTGGACAACCAGGCAGGTCTGTGGAGAACAGAAAGTTCTGCACACCTCGCCCACAGCCAGAGGGCAGTTCTCCCCAGCTGTGTCCCCAGGTTTACCCACGTTTCCCACACCCCAACCCGGCACCTTTGTGTGACGGCTTTCACTCGACGTGGTGACGGGGTGCGTCGCGTTGCCGAACAGTGGACAGCCATGTGGAGAAGCTGGGGATCACTGGGGACAACCGGCTCCAGCCTGTGGGTTGCCAGTGGACAACTTCGTGCACAGCCTGTGGATCTTCGCTTCGTCCACAGCCTGTGGAGATCGTTTGTCCACGATTCCACAGGGGGCTGAGCTGGGCGGATCCCATATGAACAGGCTCCCTGTGGACGCCGTTTGGGACAACTCCGCAGTCCCCAGGATGTGGACGGAAGAAAGTCGGCGAATCTGTGGAGAGTGGCCGTAACCCGGCGCGTAATCGAACACTCGGTGGCGGACGGGCAACACTCCACAGGCCGCGAGCGCTCCTCCACAGCGCCGCTCGTGCCCCGCGCCGCACCCGCCCGAACGCACGAGGGCGCCCCCGGGATGCGTATCCCGAAGGCGCCCTCACGTCGGCGTACGGCAGGCGTCAGCCGTACGTCACCCGTTCTTGATGCGGTTGGTCAGCTCGGTGACCTGGTTGTAGATCGACCGCCGCTCGGCCATCAGCGCGCGGATCTTGCGGTCGGCGTGCATCACGGTCGTGTGGTCGCGGCCGCCGAACTGCGCGCCGATCTTCGGCAGCGACAGGTCGGTCAGCTCACGGCACAGGTACATGGCGATCTGCCGGGCGGTGACCAGGGCGCGCCCGCGCGAGGTGCCGCACAGGTCGTCGACCGTCAGCCCGAAGTAGTCCGCGGTCGCTCCCATGATCGCCGTCGCCGTGATCTCCGGGGCGGAGTCCTCGCCACCGGGGATCAGGTCCTTCAGCACGATCTCGGTCAGGCCCAGGTCCACCGGCTGCCGGTTGAGCGAGGCGAACGCGGTCACCCGGATCAGCGCGCCCTCCAGCTCCCGGATGTTCCGCGAGATCCGCGAGGCGATGAACTCCAGCACCTCCGGCGGGGCGTTGAGCTGCTCCTGCACGGCCTTCTTGCGCAGGATCGCGATACGCGTCTCCAGCTCAGGCGGCTGGACGTCGGTGATCAGCCCCCACTCGAAACGGTTCCGCAGCCGGTCCTCCAGCGTGACCAGCTGCTTGGGCGGCCGGTCGGAGGACAGCACGATCTGCTTGTTCGCGTTGTGGAGGGTGTTGAAGGTGTGGAAGAACTCCTCCTGCGTCGACTCCTTGTCCGCGAGGAACTGGATGTCGTCGACGAGCAGGATGTCCATCTCGCGGTAGCGCTTGCGGAAGCTGTCGCCCTTGCCGTCGCGGATGGAGTTGATGAACTCGTTGGTGAACTCCTCCGAGCTGACGTACCGCACGCGCGTGCCCGGATAGAGGCTGCGCGCGTAGTGCCCGATCGCGTGCAGCAGATGCGTCTTCCCGAGCCCCGACTCCCCGTAGATGAACAGGGGGTTGTACGCCTTCGCCGGCGCCTCGGCGACGGCCACCGCGGCCGCGTGCGCGAACCGGTTGGAGGCGCCGATGACGAACGTGTCGAAGAGGTACTTCGGGTTCAGCCGCGCCGTCGGCTCACCGGGACCGCTCGCCGGCGCCGGCTGTGCGGCCAGCGGGCCGGGGGCACCGGTCGCGGGCCCGTCCGGGCGGCCGTGGCCCCCGCGATGTGCCGGGCCGCCGCCCGCCGGCTGCTCGGGCGGCTCCCGGCGGACGGGGTCGCGCTGGTCGTACTCGGTCCGGGACGAGTCGTACTCGGAACGCCCGGAGTCGTATTCGGGGCGGCCGGAGTCGTAGTCCGGGCGGGAGGGTTCGTAGTCCCCGCGCGGGCTGTCGTACTCGCCGCGCTGCTGCTCGTAGGACGGCCGGTCCATGCCCTGATGGCGGTATTCCTGGGACGATGCCCCGTAGGAGTCCGGGCCGGAGCCGTAGGTGTCCTGGGACGACGGCGAGGCGTACGGGTCGCGATCCGGGAAGCCGAGCCGCGGCTGCTGCCAGCCGTACTCGTCCTGCGCGGGCCGCGGCCAGGTGCCCGGCTCGCGGCGCTGGAACTCGGAGGGGTAGGCGGGGCGGACCACGGGGTGCTGGTCCCCGCGGTGCTGGTCGGCGCGGTGCTGGTCCCCGCGGTGCTGGTCCCCGCGGTGCTGCGGCTCGGGGGCCTGCGGCTGGTCGGTGGCGCGATGGCGGCCGTAGCCCTCGTAGGACCCGGACGGCAGCTCCGGCTCCTCGTAGCGCGACTTGGTCTGTTGCTGTTGCTGTGCGGGCGCGGGGACCGGCGGCTCGCCCGCGGAGTCGTCCACGGTGATCGCGATGCGGATGGGCCGGCCGCACTCGCGGCTCAGCGTCTCGCTGACGATCGGTGCGAGACGGCCCTCCAGTACGTTCTTCGCGAATTCGTTCGGTACGGCGAGCAGAGCGGTGTCCGCCACCAGCGCGAGCGGCTGGCAGCGCCGGATCCAGTGCTCGTCCTTCACCTCGACACCCTGTCCGCGGCCCTCGCCGAGGAGCTGCTCCAGTACTCGCGGCCACACTGCGGCAAGATCGGCAGGTACGTCAGCCACAGGGCACGCTCTCTCACAGGTCCCACGAACGTGTGACGCGGGACGGGTCGGGGTGTACTTCGGGTGTCCGGAGGGGCAAACCCGCCGGGGCGGGGGACAAAAGAACGAATGGGAGTTCAGCCACGGTAGTCAGCGCGGCGGGTACGGTTCAAGTTGTTGTCCCCAGCCTGTGGATAGTGTCTCTCTGTGACCCTCGGTTTGACCGGATGGCGTAGCCGCGCGTACCGTAACCAGGTCGAGTTGTCGATGGCTGCTGCCGCCTGCCTCCGATGGGCACAGGTCACTTCGGGTGATCGGGAAGCGGTGCACTCGGGCGTGACGCGAGCTACTCGTGGGCGCACGGTGACAGCCAAGACGGCACCCCGCCACTACCGATTTTCTGGAGCCCCCGAGTGAGCAAGCGCACCTTCCAGCCGAACAACCGTCGTCGCGCGAAGACCCACGGCTTCCGCCTGCGGATGCGTACCCGTGCCGGTCGCGCGATTCTCGCGAACCGCCGCAGCAAGGGTCGCGCCAGCCTGTCCGCCTGATCTGATCAGGTCATGACGTCGTGCTGCCTACCGAGCATCGGCTGAGGCGGCGCGAAGACTTCGCGACCGCGGTACGACGGGGTCGTCGGGCAGGACGCCCGACGCTCGTCGTCCACCTTCGTAGCGGTGCCACGGACCCGCACGCGCCAGGGGAGAGCGCTCCCCCGACGCGTGCGGGTTTCGTCGTGAGCAAGGCTGTGGGGGGAGCGGTCGTGCGCAACAAAGTGAAGCGCAGACTGCGTCATCTGATGCGTGACCGAGTCGCCCTTTTTCCCCCCGGTAGCCTGGTAGTCGTACGAGCGCTGCCCGGATCGGGCGACGCAGACCATGCACAGCTGGCCCGAGACCTGGATGCCGCCCTTCAGCGGCTGCTGGGAGGGGGCGCGCGATGAAGTACCCGCTGCTGGCTCTGATCAAGCTGTACCAGTGGACGATCAGTCCATTGCTGGGGCCGGTGTGCAAGTACTACCCGTCGTGCTCCCACTACGGCTACACGGCCATCGACCGGCATGGTGCGATCAAGGGAACGGCACTCACCGCCTGGCGCATCCTCCGGTGCAATCCGTGGTCGCTGGGCGGTGTGGACCATGTTCCGCCGCGCAAGCGTCCACGGTGGCACGAAATGCTGCGCAACGCTTGGCGCGCACGCAAGGGCGGGCCCTCCGCCGCCGAACCGGCCACCGAAGCGAAGCTCGCTTCCGAGCTTTCTCCGAGCCCGGCCGCAGAGACCTCGTCCCATGCCCAAGGAGCATGATTAGTGGACACGATTGCCAGCCTCTTCAGCTTCATCACGACACCCGTTTCATGGGTCATTGTCCAGTTCCACACGGTGTACGGCGCGATCTTCGGCCCTGACACCGGGTGGGCCTGGGGCCTGTCCATCGTGTCCCTCGTGATCCTCATCCGTATCTGCCTGATCCCGCTCTTCGTGAAGCAGATCAAGGCGACCCGGGCCATGCAGACGCTGCAGCCCGAGATGAAGAAGATCCAGGAGCGCTACAAGAACGACAAGCAGCGTCAGTCCGAAGAGATGATGAAGCTGTACAAGGAGTCGGGCACCAACCCGCTCTCCTCGTGCCTTCCCATCCTGGCGCAGTCCCCGTTCTTCTTCGCCCTCTACCACGTGCTCAACGGCATCGCGTCGGGCACCACGATCGGCGTCATCAACGAATCGCTGCTGGCCAGCGCTCGTAAGGCGCACATCTTCGGGGCCCCGCTCGCCGCGAAGTTCAAGGACGGCTCCGCCACCGTCCACGCCCTGGGCGCCACGGTCACCGATGTGCGGGTCGTCACCGCGGTCATGATCGTCCTGATGTCGGCGTCGCAGTTCTACACGCAGCGCCAGCTGATGACGAAGAACGTCGACACCACGGTGAAGACGCCGTTCATGCAGCAGCAGAAGATGCTGATGTACGTCTTCCCGGTCATGTTCGCCGTCTTCGGCATCAACTTCCCGGTCGGTGTCCTCGTCTACTGGCTGACGACGAACGTGTGGACCATGGGTCAGCAGATGTACGTCATCCGCAACAACCCGACCCCGGGTTCCAAGGCTCAGGCCGCCTACCTCGAGCGTCTGACCAAGCACGTCACGCACCACGGCAAGGTCCGCCGGCGGAGCGAGAAGACCATCGTCAAGGCCATCGTCGCCAAGGGCCGCGACCGCAACGAGTTCGAGCGCAAGTTCATCAACTCGCTGAACAAGGCCGGTCTCGCCGCCCTGGCCGACGGCACCGTGGAGACGAGCGCGAGCCAGGCCGCGGCGCAGACCGAGGACGGCGCGATCACCACGACCGGTACCGGTACCGGTACCGCGACCGCCGCCAAGCGCCAGCAGCCCAAGCGCCAGTCCAAGGCCCAGCGTCAGTCCGGCGGGTCCAAGCCGGACGACGAGTCCACCTCGCTGGAGAAGTCCGACGAGCCGCAGGACGCCAAGCCCTCCACTGCCCAGCAGCCCCGGAACCCCAGCTCCGGCACCCGCAGCAAGGCCCAGTCCGGCCAGCGCAAGGGTGGCCCGCAGCGGCCCAAGTCCCCCTCCAAGAAGTAAGAAGGAGCCCATCCCGTGACGGAAGGCACCACCTCTGCCGCTGCCGAGGGTGTAGACACCCTGACCCGCCTGGAGCAGGAGGGTGAGATCGCGGCGGACTACCTCGAGGGTCTGCTGGACATCGCCGACCTCGACGGTGACATCGACATGGACGTCGAGGCCGACCGCGCCTCCGTGTCGATCATCAGCGACTCCGGCGGCCGCGATCTGCAGAAGCTGGTCGGCCGCGACGGCGAGGTGCTGGAGGCACTGCAGGAGCTGACGCGCCTGGCCGTGCACCGGGAGACCGGCGACCGCAGCCGGCTGATGCTGGACATCGCCGGATACCGGGCCCAGAAGCGGGCCGAGCTGTCCGAGATCGGTGCCAAGGCCGCCGCCGAGGTCAAGAACACCGGCGAGCCGGTCAAGCTCGAGCCGATGACCCCGTTCGAGCGCAAGGTGGTGCACGACGCGGTCAAGGCCGCAGGACTGCGCAGCGAGTCCGAGGGCGAGGAGCCGCAGCGGTTCGTCGTCGTGCTGCCTGCCTGATCGGTCCCCACGTTTTACCGGCCCCGTCTGTTGAGCAGACGGGGCCGAACTTTGTCAGCCTGGTAGTTCTGGTGGTCGGTGCGCGAAGCGCCGGCGCTGTACGGAAGGACGGTCCCCGTGACGGAGGCAGCGGAGCTTCCCCCCGCGCCCGAACAGGCGCGGGAAGTGTTTGGTGATCGCTTCGCCGATGCGGTCCGCTACGCGGAGCTGCTCGCCGAGGCGGGCGTGCAGCGTGGCCTGATCGGTCCGCGCGAAGTGCCGCGCCTGTGGGAGCGGCACATTCTCAACTGCGCGGTGCTCTCGGAGGCCGTTCCCGAGGGCGTGACGGTCTGCGACGTCGGCTCCGGTGCGGGGCTGCCCGGCATCCCGCTGGCCCTGGTCCGCGACGACCTGAACATCACCCTGTTGGAGCCCCTGCTACGGCGCACCAACTTCCTCACCGAGGTCGTCGAACTGCTCGGCCTGGATCACGTCACCGTTGTGCGTGGCCGCGCCGAGGAGGTCCTGGGCAAGCTGTCGCCTGTCCATGTGGTGACCGCTCGGGCCGTGGCCCCGCTGGACCGGCTGGCCACCTGGGGCATTCCGCTGCTGCGTCCCTACGGCGAGATGCTGGCGCTCAAGGGCGACACCGCGGAGGAGGAGCTGAAGGCCGCGGCCACGGCCCTCAGCAAGCTCGGCGCGGTGGAGACGTCCATCCTGCATGTGGGCGAGGGCGTGGTGGATCCGCTGTCGACCGTGGTGCGGGTCGAGGTCGGGGAGAGCCCCGGCGGTGTGCGGTTCGCGGCGAAGCGGGCGAAGGCGGCACGGACGGGTCGGGCACGCCGGCGCCGTTGATCCGTCCTGACGAGAAGACGTACTCCACACAAGCTGCCAAACCTATGCAGGACGGAGTGTCGCGGAGGTCTGGTCGTAGCGGCTGTGCATCGTGTTTCACGTGAAACGTCGCTCACTGCTGCAGGGCATTATCAGTCGTGGTCGCGCTGCGGCCGAACCTCGCGACCGAAAGCCTCTCGGTTCACTCAGAGAGGCACCGGAGTTGTCCACAGAGGTGGATTTCTCCACAGAACACCAGGCCTCACTGGTTCACGACCCTGAAGACATGGGAGGCTCTGTTCATTGCGAGCCTGAAGTCGAGGAGAGTGAATCCTTGCGGTCCGACGCCAACATCGCGGGACCGATGACCGATCCGGTCCCCGGTCCCCGAACCGAGTCGATGGGGGCGGATGTTTCACGTGAAACACCGCCTCCGATGGACGACACTCCGATCGGTCGTGCGGCCCAACTGGCGGTAGAGGCTCTGGGCCGCGCCGGCGAAGGTCTGCCGCGACCGGAGCAGACCCGAGTCATCGTGGTCGCCAACCAGAAGGGCGGCGTGGGCAAGACGACGACCACCGTCAACCTTGCCGCTTCGCTGGCGCTGCACGGCGGGCGGGTCCTGGTGATCGACCTCGATCCCCAGGGCAACGCCTCCACGGCCCTCGGGATCGACCACCACGCCGAAGTTCCCTCCATCTATGATGTGTTGGTGGAGAGCAAGCCGCTCGCCGAGGTCGTCCAACCCGTCCCGGACGTCGAGGGTCTCTTCTGCGCTCCCGCGACCATCGATCTCGCCGGTGCGGAGATCGAGTTGGTGTCCCTGGTGGCCCGGGAGAGCCGGCTTGAGCGGGCGATCCAGGCATACGAGCAGCCGCTGGACTACATCCTCATCGACTGCCCGCCCTCGCTCGGCCTGCTGACGGTCAACGCGCTGGTGGCGGGCCAGGAAGTGCTCATCCCGATCCAGTGCGAGTACTACGCACTCGAGGGCCTGGGCCAGCTGCTGCGCAATGTCGACCTGGTGCGGGGGCACCTCAACCCCACGCTGCATGTGTCGACCATCCTGCTCACCATGTACGACGGCCGGACGCGTCTTGCCTCCCAGGTCGCGGAAGAGGTGCGCACCCACTTCGGCGACGAGGTGCTGCGGACGAGCATTCCCCGCTCGGTCCGTATCTCCGAGGCGCCGAGTTACGGGCAGACGGTGCTGACCTACGATCCTGGATCGAGCGGCGCCCTCTCCTATCTTGAGGCGGCCCGAGAAATCGCGCTGAAGGGCACCGGCATCAGCTACGACGCGAGCCAGGCTCATATCGGCGCCCAGAGCGACCCGAGCATGGTGGAGGGGATCCAGTGAGCGAGCGACGGAGGGGGCTGGGCCGAGGGCTCGGCGCACTGATCCCCGCTGCCCCGACCGAGAAGAACCCGGCACCGGCCGTGCTGGGAGGCGGAGCGTCCCCCTCACCCGGGGTGGTTCCACTGCTGACGACCGACCGCGGGGTGGCCGCCACAAGGGTGGCACCCCCGCCGGTGCCCCAGGACGTCGAAGAGCCCCCGGCCAGTCCGGTGGCGGAGGTGCCCGCACCTCCCATGGGCGCCCACTTCGCTGAGATCCCCCTCGATGACATCACGCGGAACCCGCGCCAGCCGCGCGAGATCTTCGACGAGGACGCGCTCCAGGAGCTGGTCACCTCCATCCGGGAAGTCGGCCTTCTGCAGCCCGTCGTCGTAAGGCAGTTGGGGCCCGCTCGCTATGAACTGATCATGGGTGAGCGCCGTTGGCGGGCCTGCCGTGAGGCTGGCCTGGAGGCCATCCCGGCCATCGTGCGGGCCACGGAGGACGAGAAGCTCCTTCTGGACGCTCTGCTGGAGAACCTGCACCGCGCGCAGCTGAACCCACTGGAAGAGGCGGCCGCCTACGACCAGCTGCTGAAGGACTTCGACTGCACGCATGACCAGCTGGCCGACCGGATCGGGCGTTCCCGCCCTCAGGTCTCCAACACACTGCGTCTGCTGAAGCTCTCGCCGACGGTCCAGAAGCGGGTCGCCGCCGGGGTGCTCTCCGCCGGTCACGCCCGGGCGCTGCTGTCGGTGACGGACCCTGAGGAGCAGGACCGGCTGGCTCACCGCATCGTGGCCGAGGGGCTGTCGGTGCGAGCTGTCGAGGAGATTGTGACCCTCATGGGTTCGCGGCCCCAGAAGCCGCAGCGACCCAAGGGCCCGCGCGCCGGCTCCCGGCTCTCCCCGGCGCTGAACGAGCTGGCGACCCGTCTGTCGGACCGGTTCGAGACCCGGGTGAAGGTCGACCTCGGACAGAAGAAGGGCAAGATCACCGTCGAGTTCGCCTCGGTGGACGATCTCCGGCGGATCCTGAGCACCCTCGCGCCGGACGAGGGCCCGGTCCTCCAACATGATCTGCAGGAGGACGTTGTGGAGGACCAGGACGACTGATCCCGTCCGACTCTCGGTCGTGCGGGAAGTGGGCCGTGTCCGGTGTGTACCGGAACACGGCCCGCTCTTTGCTTTGAGGCGGTATCGAGTGAATCGCATCGTGGATACGATGCGAAATGGTATGGCGCATCCACCGGACAGCAACTGCATCTCTGAGTGGGGAGACGGGGGCCATGCGATCGATGAGCCGCACCGGACTGGTGAGCGCAGGACTGAGCCTTGGAGCGGTCGGCGGATTCGTCTGCGGCTTGCTCAGGGAACGCAGCGTTCTGACAGCCGCGCGCGATGCGGCGGGCGAAGGAAGCGAGGAACAGCCTTCATGGGGCGTCGGCTCGTGCCGCTCACGCTGGACAACCTTCAGGACCTTCCCCCACGCTGTCGCTCGTGCGTCTTCTGGGAGCTGGACCCCGTCAGCGGAGAAGCGGCGGTAAGGGCGGGCACCTCCGCACCGGAGAAGGAAGGCTGGATTTCCGCCGTCCTTTTGGACTGGGGGTCGTGCGGCCGGGTGGTGTACGTCGATGACGCGCCGGTGGGTTTCGTGCTCTACGCCCCTCCCGCTTATGTCCCGGGGTCGACAGCCTTTCCCACGAGCCCGGTCTCGCCGGACGCTGTCCAGCTGATGACGGCCTTCGTCCTGCCCGGCTATCAGGGGCAGGGGCTGGGCCGGGTGCTGGTGCAGGCGGTCGCCAAGGATCTGCTGCGGCGGGGCTTCAAGGCAATAGAGGCCTTCGGTGACGCCCGCTGGAAGGAACCTGCCTGTCTGCTGCCGGCGGACCATCTGCTCGCTGTGGGCTTCAAGACGGTCCGGCAGCATCCGACGCACCCCCGGCTGCGGCTGGAGCTGCGGTCGACGCTCTCCTGGAAGGAAGACGTGGAGATGGCGCTCGACCGGCTGCTGGGAGCCGTCCAGAAGGAGCCGGCGCTGAGGCCGCTGTAGCGTCGGCCGACCTTCAGCTCAGGGACAAAAGCGAGTGGGCCAGCCCTTCCGGGCTGGCCCACTCGTGTTTCACGTGAAACGTCACTCGGCGATGAACTCATCAAGGTCGCGGACGATCGCGGCCTTGGGCTTGGCGCCGACGATGGTCTTGGCGACCTCGCCACCCTGGTAGACGTTCAGGGTCGGGATGGACATGACGCCGTACTTGGCAGCCGTGGCCGGGTTCTCGTCGATGTTGAGCTTGACGACCTCGATCTTGTCGCCGTGCTCGGCGGCGATCGCCTCCAGGGACGGGGCGATCTGGCGGCACGGACCGCACCACGCGGCCCAGAAGTCCACCAGGACGGGCTTGTCGCTCTTGAGGACGTCCTCGTCGAAGGACGCGTCGGTTACTGCCTTCAGGGCCACGGCAGGCTCCTTTGCTTGATCGTGTGGTGGGGCGGAGGGGGGATGGTCAGGCAGTGGTCTTCTCGGCTTCGGCCTTGTCCTCGTCCGCGAGCGCGGACAGGAAGCGCTCGGCGTCCAGGGCGGCGGAGCAGCCGGTACCTGCCGCGGTGATGGCCTGGCGGTAGGTGTGGTCGACCACGTCACCGGCGGCGAAGACACCGGTGAGGTTGGTACGGGTGGACGGCGAGGCGACCTTCAGGTAGCCCTCCTCGTCCAGGTCCAGCTGACCCTTGAACAGCTCGGTGCGCGGGTCGTGGCCGATCGCGATGAACAGACCCGTCACGGGCAGCTCGGACAGCTCGCCGGTCTTGACGTTGCGCAGCTTCAGACCGGAGAGCTTCTGCTCGCCCTGGACCTCGGCGATCTCGCTGTCCCAGACGAACTTGATCTTCGGGTCGTTGAAGGCGCGTTCCTGCATCGCCTTGGAGGCGCGCAGGCTGTCCCGGCGGTGGACGATCGTCACGGACTTGGCGAAGCGCGAGAGGAAGGTGGCCTCCTCCATCGCGGTGTCGCCGCCACCGATCACGGCGATGTCCTGGTCCTTGAAGAAGAACCCGTCGCAGGTGGCGCACCAGGAGACACCGCGGCCGGAAAGGGCGTCCTCGTTCGGCAAGCCGAGCTTGCGGTGCTGGGAGCCGGTGGTGACGATGACGGCCTTCGCCTGGTGCACCGTGCCCGCCGTGTCGGTGACGGTCTTGATCTCACCGGTCAGGTCGACGGAGACGATGTCGTCGGGGATGAGCTCGGCGCCGAAGCGCTCGGCCTGCGCCCGCATGTTGTCCATGAGCTCGGGGCCCATGATGCCGTCGCGGAAGCCCGGGAAGTTCTCCACCTCGGTGGTGTTCATCAGCGCGCCACCAGCGGTGACGGCCCCCTCGAACACCAGGGGCTTCAGCGATGCACGCGCGGTGTAGAGCGCCGCCGTGTAGCCTGCGGGCCCGGAGCCGATGATGATCACGTTACGGACATCGCTCACGGCTATATTCCTCGTCTCTGGTCTGCGTCAGTCGACCGGTGGGAGTACCTTTCAGAACTCTCACCCCACCCAACGGATCCTACGGGGCGCGCATTCCCAGTGTGTCCGGGCACACGCATACCGGGTGGGGGTGGCTGACGGACCGTTCCAGCAGACTCAAGACCGGGCGAAAGCCTGCTTCAGGAGCACGGTGCCGGCGGTGCCGGGCTGCTGACTGATGCAGGCGGCGTCGACGACGTAGGCCGTGACGCGTGAGCCGTCGTCGGGGTCCGGCAGGACGACCAGGTAGGCGCTCTTCCCGCCGTAGATGCCGGTCTTCGCCGCCAGGGCCTGATCGCTCCGCGGGATCGCCCGCCGGACACAGTCGGGGACGGGGATGGCCGTCTGGAGCAACGTGTTCGCGCTCTCGGTGCCCTTGGGGGTGTCCTGGTCGTCGGTGACCCCGGAGCGTGGACGCTGACTGTCGTGGCCCCGCTGCGGAGTCTTCTTCGAGGCGAGCAGATCGTGCACCTGGTTCTGGACACTGGCGTCGGAGAAGGCACTGACGGACGGGCTCGGCGTGTTATGAGCCGTCGTGGTGGTGCCACCGCCGGTGAGCGCCTGGAGTACCAGTGTTCCGGCTCCCAGGACGGCGGCGGTGAGTACCGTTCCCAGCACGATGGTCCGGCGGCGCCGACCGCGCCCGCTCTTCTTCCGTCCGGGACCGGTCGTCGCTTGCGGGCGTCCGGCAGGGCGATCGGCCGGGGTCGATGTTTCACGTGAAACATGCCCCTCGGTGTTCTCCCCGGGGGAGGCGCTGCGGAGTGCCTCGGTGGCGAGGGCGGCATCGAGACGGGCGGCCACGTCGGCCGGCATGGGCTCCGCTTCCGGCATGGACCCCAGTAGACCGCGGATCTCCTCCAGCGAGGCATGGACGTCCGCACACGGCTCGCACCCCTCCAGGTGGCGCCGTATGTCCTTGCTGCGATGCAGAGGAAGAAGGCCTTCGGTGAGGTCGGAGATCTCCTCGACGTCCGGGTGCCCGGCCGTGTCGGTCGTGGAAGTCACGCTCGCCCACCTCCGCCCTTCACTACGGCTGAATCGCTCGGTCCCGTGTTCGTGGGGCTCTCGCTCGGAGTCCCCGTTGCCGGTGGGACGGATGTCCCCTGCAGCCGGTTCCGTCCCGGCCCGGGTTCTTTTCCGCCCCCGCCCTCGGGTCGTAGATGAGTGAGCAGTGGCAGGAGCCTCGCTCTGCCCCGGGCGCACCGGCTCTTCACCGTGCCCGTCGGCACGTCGAGGATCCGGGCCGCCTCGGCCACGGGATATCCCTGCATGTCCACCAGGACCAGAGCCGCGCGCTGATCGTGCGGGAGGGTGCCGAGCGCTTCGAGCAGCTGGCGGTGCACATCGTTGCGCTCGGCCGGAGCCGAGGCCGACTCGTGCGGCTCCAGCAGCTGCTCCAGCCGCTCGGTGTCGTCGACCGGAGCGGTCTTCCGGGAGGCGGCCTTGCGGGCACGGTCCAGGCAGGCGTTCACCGTGATCCGGTGCAGCCACGTCGTGACAGCCGACTGCCCCCGAAAGGTATGGGCAGCCCGGTAGGCCGACACCAAGGCGTCCTGGACCGCGTCGGCGGCCTCCTCACGGTCCCCCAGCGTCCGCAGCGCGACTGCCCAGAGCCGATCCCGATGCCGCCGCACGATCTCGCCGAAGGCCTCGGGGTCGCCTTTCACGTGGCGGGCGAGCAGGTCCTTGTCGCCCACCCCGTCGTATCCGGCGCCCTCCGTCATCTGCCCCCTCCGGTCCGGGTGAGACGTCAGCCCGTGAACTGCACTTCGCCGATCGCCTGCTTGTAGCCGGCGTCCGAGTACAGAGTGGAGTCATACCCCGAGTACGGCACGGCCGTCAGCCAGACGAGGACGTAGCGCGTCTTCACCGACTTGGTGACCTTCACGTCAGCGGTCTTGTCCGTGGTGGTGACCTTGCCGATCTGCTCCATCGAGTCCATCGAGGCCGGCGTCAGTGAGTCGGCCGCGTACAGCTCGACCGTCGTGTGGTCGCCCATGTAGCGCATGTCGATGGTGGCCGTGCTGAGCTTCTTGGCCGAGCCGAGGTCGTAGACGATACCCACGCCCGGCTTGAACGGGGCGATGGGCGGGCCTTCGTTGAAGCTCCTGGTCCGCCAGTACGTGGAGGTGTTGCCGTCATAGGTCTTGGGGACGTCACCGGGACGCTGGGGGTCGCCCTTGGCGATGTACTCCTGGGCGTTCTGAATCTTTATCGGCACCGGCTTGGACTTCGAGGCACCCTTGTCCCCGTCGTCCGTCTGCTGGCTCTTGTTGGTGTCGTCGGACTTGCCCCCCTGGTCCATCAGGGCGTCCGCCAACTGCCAGCTGCCCAGACCGAGGGCCGCGATGAGAAGGGCCGACACGGCCCACTTCAGGGCCTTGCCGGTGCGGCTCTGCAGCGGGGGCGGCGGGGACACGATCGGCTGGGGGGCGCCGGGGTGCGGCGCCGGGCGGCCGTACGTGCCCTGCTGGTAGGTCGTGCGCTGGTACTCCGGCGGGGCCGTGAACGCCGGCTCCGGCGGGCGGATGCGAGGCATCTCGCCGATCGCCTTCACCAGCTCCTCCGGCGTGGTGCACGCGGCCTCGTGCCGGGACGCGGTGGCCCCGTCGTTGGCGAGCGCGCGCATGGCCAGTTCGGACAGGCCCCGGTGGATACCTGCGCGCACCTGGTCGGGCGCGATGAGGCCGACGCCCTTGGGCAGACCGGAGAGGCCGTACGCGTCGCTCTCGTACGGCCAGCGCTGGGTCAGCGCCGCGTACAGCAGGGCGCCGATCGCCTCGGTGTCCGCGCGCTGCGGGGTGTCGGTGCTGATGCCGCGCAGCGCTGCGTTCACGGCGAGGCCGCGGATGCGCCACTGGCCGGTCGAGGCGCGCAGCACGGCGTTCGGGTTCAGCCGCAGATGGGCGAGCCCCTCGCGATGCGCGGCGGCCATGGCGGCGGCGACCTGACTGACCATCTGGTAGGCGTCGTGCGGCTCCAGCGGTCCGGCAGCGAGCAGCGCGGTCAGCTCGGTGGCGTCGGGAAGCCACTCGTGCACGACGTAGACGAGGTCGTTCTCCTCGACGGCGTCCAGAACCTGCACGAAGCGCGGGTCGCCGAGCAGCGCGGAGGAACGGGCAGCGGCCAGGACGGAACGGGCCCGCGTATGGTCCGCGGGCAGGGTGTGGACGCCGACGGCACGACGGAGTTTCTCGTCGACCGCACGCCAACTGCTGAATCCGTCCAGACGGGTGACGCACTCCTCCAGGCGGTAGCGTCTGGCGAGCTTGTGACCGCTGTGCAGTTCTGGAGGCGACGTCTTCTCTCCGGCACCGTCGATTCCGCTGCTCCCCTGTGCCTCGTCGCTGTCCGTGTCCCGCTCCGGGTTCTTGGCCACCCCGTCGGCCGTGGACTGCTCCGCCTTGGCGGTCAGCGGCTGCTCACCGCTGTTGTCTGCCACGTCGACGGCAGCCGTGCTCCGTTCCGCCACCGTCGTCCCTGCCTCCCCATCTGTTGCATGCTGTCCGACGCCGAAACCAATTGTGCCCACAGTCCGCTGCTATGCACGACACACGGCAGCGGACGAAGGTTGTGCGCCTACCCCCGCCTCAGCGTCCCAGTCGTCCGCGCACCATTCCCACGAGCGAGTTGAGTTCGTCGATCCGCATCCGGCGGGCGGCGACGAAGAAGACGCCGAGCAGAAGGGCACCACCGGCGAGCAGCGCGGCGAAGGAGCCGACGACGCCCTGGCCGAGGGTGTGCCCGATGCCGTAGCAGGCCGCGCCGCTGAGCAGGGCCGCGGGGACCGAGGCGATGCACAGCCGCGCGTACGTCCGCAGCACCCGGACACCGTCCAGGTCGCCGCCCAGCCGCTTGCGCAGCCGCCGCCAGGCGACGCCCACACCGATGGCGTAGGCGAGGCCGTATGCGGCGGCCATGCCGGCGACCGCCCAGCGGGCGGGCAGCACGAAGTAGCACAGAGCCGAGGCGCCCGCGTTGACGACGGCGACGATGACGGTGTTGTAGAAGGGGGTGCGGGTGTCCTCGTAGGCGTAGAAGGCGCGCAGGACGACGTACTGCACCGAGTACGGGATCAGGCCGAGGCCGAAGGCCATCAGCATGTAGCCCATGTTGGTGGCCTCGCCGGTGCCCGAGGAGCCGAAGATCAGCGTGCACATCGGGATGCCGAGCGCGAGGAAGCCGAAGGCGATCGGGACGATGGCGACAGCGGTGGTCCGCAGGCCCTGGGAGATGTCGTCGCGGACCGCGCCCACGTCACCCTCGGCGGCCGAGCGCGAGATGCGCGGCAGCAGGGCGGCCATCAGGGACACCGTGATGATGGCCTGCGGCAGTCCCCAGATCAGCTGGGCGTTGGCATAGGCGGCGAAGCCGGTGCCGGCGACGGCGGAGTCCTTGCCGGCCGCCGTGGACAGCTGGGTGACGATCATGGCGCCGGCCTGGTTGGCCAGGACGAACAGGACGGTCCACTTGGCGAGCATGGCGGCCTTGCCGAGGCCGTGGCCCCTCCAGTCGAACCGCAGCCGGATCCTGAAGCCCGTCTCGCGCAGATACGGGATCATCGCCAGCGCCTGGACGACCAGACCGAGCAGCACACCGACCCCGAGCAGGCGCTGCCCCTCCGCCGGGATGTTCGTGACCGTCATGTGAGAGTCGGCGGCGGTGCCGTAGACCCAGATGAACGTGCCGAGCGTCACGATGATGACGATGTTGTTCAGCACCGGGGTCCACATCATCGCGCCGAACTTCCCGCGCGCGTTGAGGATCTGACCCATCACCACATGGACGCCCATGAAGAAGATCGAGGGCAGGAAGTACCGGGTGAAGGTGACCGCCACATCGTTGGCCGCCGGATTGGTGGCGACCGGGTTGGACAGCATGCGCACCAGCAGTGGTGCCGCGAACATCGCGAGACCGGTCAGCACGGCCAGCGCCACCATCACCAGGGTCAGCAGCCGGTTGGCGAAGGCCTCGCCGCCGTCGTCGTCCTCCTTCATGGCCCGCACCAGCTGCGGCACGAAGACGGAGTTGAGGCCGCCGCCGACGGTGAGAATGTAGATCATCGTCGGCAGCTGGTAGGCGACCTGGAAGGAGTCGCCGAGGAAGCCGAGTCCGAGCGCCGAGACGATCAGCGCGGAGCGGACGAAGCCGGTGAGACGGGAGACCATCGTGCCCGCCGCCATCACCGCGCTGGACTTCAGCAGCCCGGAGGCCTTGCCGCCCTTCTTCGCGGGCGCGGCCGGAGCGGCGGGGGCAGCAGCGGGGGCGGCCTCGGGCTCCGCGGCGCCGTACGGCCCGGTGGGACCCGACGCCACGGCCGACCCGGGCACCGGGGACGGCCCCGGGCTCCCCGGCCCGGCCGGATAGCCGGCCCCGGTGTACGGGGCGGCCTGCTGCGAGCCCTGGCCATACGCCTGCGGGTACTGACCGGGTGCCTGCGGGTACTGGCCGGCCGGACCGTACCCGGTGCCCGGCGCGGCGGCCGGCCCGGGAAAGGACGGGGGATCCGCGGGCGCGTGCCCGCCGCCCTGCTGCTGGTCCTTGAAGAGGTGCGCGAAGGCGTCCGGCTCCTGGTACTCCTCGCCGGAGTGCGTGACCAGGTCGTCCACGCCCACGAACTGGGTCGTGCGTGGATCGTCACCGTACGGCATGTACTGCGCGGCGCCCTCCGGCTCCGGCGCCGGGGTCTGCGCCCACACGCGCGGATCGGGCGCGTACGGCGACTGGGCGGGCGGGGCATACAGCTGCTGCGGGTCGTAGTTGCCTGCGGGGGGCGGCGGGTGTGCGGCACGGTCGTAGAGCGCCTCGGCCACCGGGTCCTGGGCGGTCAGGTCGTGTGCCCGGTAGGGGTCCTGATCGTAGGCGTCCTGGAGATACATGTCCGCCGCGTGCTGCGGCGGTACCTGACCGGGCTCCGGCGGCGTCTCGGGGTAGCCCGAGCCGGCCGCGCCCTGGCCGCGATCACCGTCGTACGGCGCGTTCATGCTTACCCCACCTCATCGTCCCCGGCCCACGGCCACGACATCGCTCAACGGTCCACTCTCTCACCCGTCCCGGACGGGTCGGTGCTTTCCGGTGCGGTGTCCGGTGCAGGGTCACTCGGCTGCTGCGGGTCGTCTGCCCCGGCGGGGGAATCGGATTCCTCCGGTTCCTGCGGGAGACGATCCGAGGGCGCGTCGGGGTTCCCGGGGGCGTCGGTGTCCTGTCCCGCCCCGTCCGGGCCGTCATCCTCGGCCTGGCGGGCGGCCGCGCGCTTGCGCTGGGTGTACATCCGGAATCCGGCGAGGACGAGGAGAAGCACACCGCCGCCGATGACCAGCATCACGGTGGGCGTGACCTCAGTGACCTTCACGTCGAAGCTGACGGCGTCGCCGTACTGCTGGCCGTCCTCGGTGTACAGCTGGGCGACGACCGTGACCCGGCCGTTGGCATTGGCCGAGGTGGCGAACTTCACGGACTGGCTGTGCCCGCCGGAGACCTCGACCGGCTGCTCGGAGTACGCCTTGCCGCCGATCTTCAGACGCGTCGGATTGGACGAGGTCAGGCGCAGGACCAGATGGCCGACGGGCTGGACGAGGTTGTTCTGGACGGTCACCGGGATGGTGGCGCTGCGGCCGGAGAGCTTGGTCTCCGACTTTTGGATCAGCTTGACCTGGGCGGCCAGATCGTCGAGCCAGCTCTCCACGCCGTCGCGGTAGCTGTCCGCGTCCCCGCTCCTGCCACGCCACGACGTGGACATCTCACGGTTTATGGCCCGTCCGAACGGCGTGACGACCCGGGAGCGGTCGGTGAGGATCACCTGGAAGTTGTCGAGCTTGTCCTCGGTGCGCGCGATCTGCCCGAAGGCCGACGCCGGCAGTTCCTGCTTGCGCAGCGAGGAGGGGTAGAACTGCGTCGACGGGATCTGCGTGGTGGCGTCGGGGTCGGGCTTGTCCTTGGCCGCCGCGGAGAGGTTCTGGGACTGTGACCAGTTCGCGCCTTCGAGCGCCTTCAGCGCCGCCGCCATCGCCTGGGCCTGGCTCGCCGTGGGCATGCGCTGCGGGGCGACGACGATGCTGCGCTGCTTGTCCGTCTGCTCGTTGACCTCAAGGCTCTGCGCCAGGAACGCTTGCACCGCCAGCGTCGTCGAGTTCGCCTTGGTCAGGTCGCCCTCGAAGGCCGTGGAGAGCCGGGCATCGGCGACCACCGCCGTGGTGCCGCCGCCGACCGGACGGGCTGCGGAGGGCGTGTACGGCAGCCCGGTGGTCTCTTGGAGGCTGTCGCTGCGGGCGATCACACGGTCGGCTCCCGCGGAGGTCGCGACCTTCATGATCGCCGGATCCACGGCGCCCTCCACCGGCCAGGCGAAGTCGGTGCTCGGTGTGACATGGAGCACGGTCTTGACGGTGGTGGCGGCGACGTCGGTGGCGTCCTTGAGATGGCTGAGCGAGCCGGTGACGCTGGTGCCGTTGTGCGCGAGGGACGCCAGGTCCGGGTCCGCGAACGGCAGCGCGACGACCTCCTTGCCGGCCACGGCGTCCTGCAGGTCGGCCAGCCACTGCTTGGCGACCGCCTGATGATCCTTGGGGCCGGGCGTGGTGGTGTCGTTGTCACCCGGGAGCCGGTAGTTGCCGGTCGCCATCGCGTCGACCGAGGCCAGCAGGTCCGGGTCGATCACCCAGGTGACGTCGAGGTCCTTGCCCAGGTCCACCATCTGTGTCAGCCGGCCGCCGGGCGCCAGCTCCTTGGCCAGGTCGTCGTTGAGGAACACCGGCGTCTGGAGCTCACCGGCGCCCGTCTTGGCCGTCATGTGGACCGTGGAGAGCAGCGGCCACAGGAACGTCGTCTTTGTCTTGGTGTCGGCGTCGGACGGCTGCCACGGCAGGAACGTCCGCTGGATGCCGAGCACCTGGTCCCAGGGCTGGGCGGAGGTCTGGCCGGACAGGGAGACCCCGAATTCGTACACGCCGTCCGCGCCGAGGTCGAGCTTGTCCACGGGGACGGAGATGCTGAAGTGCTCGGCGACGCCCGGGGCCAGCGAGGTGAACTTCTGCACGTACTTCCCGCCGACCTCGGTGCCGATGCCGCTCTGTACATCGTCGGAGCGCCGGGTGACGTTGTCGATCGCCGACCGGGTGGTCAGCGAGGGCCCCACCTCCAGGCCCACATGGGCCTGGGTGACGGCCTGCTTGCCGTTGTTGGTCACCGTGCCCGACACGGTCAGCGTGTCGCCGTCCGTGGGGGCGTTGGGGGCGAGGGAGTCCAGGGCGACGGACACCGTGTCCGAGGAGGCGGCCTGTGCGGGCGCGGCAGCGGGCAGCTGGAGCAGACCGGCCAGCAGCGGCGCCCCGGCGAGCAGCGCCCCGGTGCGCCGCAGCCAGCGGCGGGCAGGGGAGGCACTGGATGCCTGGAAGTCAGCCGCCTCGGCCACGCGCTCGCCCGTCCCTCGTCGTCAGTGGTCGTCGGAATGTGCGTCCACGCATGGTAACGATGCGCGCCGAGGGGAAGTGCCGCGGTCTCCTCGACAAGATCGAGGAACTCCGGAGACCTGTCCTCTATATCCAGTATCGAGGGGAGAGCTTCCGTACGCCGTAAGAGCAGCGCTTGCACGGGTATGCCGACAGGTGTCCTCGGTCTCTTTCACCGGGCCGTCCCGCGATCTTCACCGGGCCGCCCCTGGATGAAATCAAGGACACCCCTGGTCGCCGAGGCACGTACCCTTTTCTGTTGTGCCGAACCCCAACGAAGACACTCCCTCTGCCCTGAGCCAAGCGCAGCAGCGTGCGGTCGCCGAGCTGCTGCGGGTGGCCCCCGTCGCCGACGATCTCGCTCGCCGTTTCCAGGAGGCCGGGTTCTCCCTCGCCCTGGTCGGCGGATCGGTGCGCGACGCGCTGCTCGGCCGGCTCGGCAACGACCTGGACTTCACCACCGAGGCTCGCCCCGAGGACGTTCTGAAGATCGTCCGGCCATGGGCGGACGCCGTCTGGGAGGTGGGAATCGCCTTCGGCACCGTCGGCGCGCAGAAGGACGGCTACCAGATCGAGGTCACCACCTACCGGTCGGAGGCCTACGACCGCACCTCGCGCAAGCCCGAGGTGTCGTACGGCGACTCCATCGAGGAGGATCTGGTCCGCCGGGACTTCACGGTCAACGCGATGGCCGTGGCACTGCCCGAGAAGGAGTTCATCGACCCGCACGGCGGCCTGGGGGACCTCGCGGCGCGGGCGCTGCGTACGCCGGGCACCCCCGAGGAGTCGTTTTCGGACGATCCTCTGCGGATGATGCGGGCTGCCCGGTTCGCGGCACAGCTGGACTTCACGGTCGCCCCCGAGGTCGTCACCGCGATGACGGAGATGGCCGGACGCATCGAGATCGTCTCGGCCGAGCGGGTCCGGGACGAGCTGAACAAGCTGATCCTCTCCGCTCACCCCCGCGAGGGCCTGGCCCTGCTCGTCGAGACCGGGCTCGCCGATCACGTGCTGCCCGAGCTGCCGGCGCTGCGCCTGGAGCGGGACGAGCACCACCGGCACAAGGACGTCTACGAGCACACGCTGATCGTTCTGGAGCAGGCGATCGCGCTGGAACAGGACGGCCCCGACCTCACGCTTCGGCTGGCCGCGCTGTTGCATGACATCGGCAAGCCGCGCACCCGCCGCTTCGAGAAGGACGGCCGGGTCTCGTTCCACCACCACGAGGTCGTCGGCGCCAAGATGACCAAGAAGCGCATGACTGCCCTGAAGTACTCCAATGAGCTGGTGAAGGACGTCTCACGGCTGGTCGAACTCCACCTGCGCTTCCATGGCTACGGCACCGGGGAGTGGACGGACTCGGCGGTCCGCCGTTACGTCCGCGACGCGGGCCCGCTGCTGGATCGCCTGCACAAGCTGACCCGCTCGGACTGCACCACCCGCAACAAGCGGAAGGCAGTCACGCTGTCCCGGGCCTACGACGGTCTGGAGGAGCGCATCGCTCAGCTCCAGAAGCAGGAGGAGCTGGACTCGATCCGCCCGGACCTGGACGGCAACCAGATCATGGAGATCTTGGGCTTCGGCCCCGGACCGGCCGTCGGCAAGGCGTACAAGCACCTGCTGGAGCTGCGTCTGGACAACGGACCGATGGAGCACGACGCGGCGGTGGCGGCGCTCAAGGAATGGTGGGCCGAGCAGGGCTGAGGTGGCAGAGCGGGGTCATGTTTCACGTGAAACATGACCCCGTACGGCCTCTGAAGAACGGTGAGGGGCGGTGTTTCACGTGAAACACCGGTTTTCAAAGCGGCCCATAGCGCCGGCAACCGCTGCGTAGATAACAGCGACTGTGACGACCAGCGTCGCCGAGCGGCCGTCCGGCGGAAGCATCAGGGCTGCCACTCCGGCAGCGCCGACGAATGCCACGTTGAAGAGCACGTCGTACACGGAGAAGACGCGCCCGCGGAAGCCGTCGTCCACCGAGGACTGCACGATCGTGTCCGTGGCGATCTTGGCGCCCTGTGTGATCAGGCCCAGCACGAAGGCGGCGACCAGGAGCGGCCCGATGGCGAACGGGAGGCCGAGAGCGGGTTCCAGCACCGCGGCCGCAGCGGAACATGCCACGATCCAGCGACCGGGGCCGAGCCGCCCCGCTGCCCCGGGTGTCACCACGGCCGCCGCGAAGAATCCCGCCCCCGAGACCGCCAGCGCCAGTCCGAGCAGCCGGAGTCCCTCCTCGGGGGTGCTGGAGAGGGTGTACCGGCAGAGCATGAGCAGCAGCACCAGGAGTGCGCCGTAGCAGAAGCGCATCAGCGTCATCGCGGCCAGCGCCCAGGCCGCTTCTCTGCGCCGGGGTGCGGCGAGGTGCTGGATGGCCGCCACCAGATCCCGCGCCGCGTCGGCCAGAGCGTTGCGCAGCCGTGGCCGTGTGGGGTGCCGGTCAGGGCCGAGAAGCGCCCGTGGCAGGCTCAGAGAGGCCAGGCCCGCGCAGAGGTACAGGAACGCGCCCAGCAGCACGACCGCCGCGTCGGAGTCCGACACCACGAGCCGTACGGCAAAGGCCAGGCCTCCGCCGGCGGTCGCGGCGAGCGTTCCGGCGGTGGGGGACAGGGAATTGGCCAGCACCAGTCGCTCGGTGTCCACCACGCGGGGCAGGGACGCGGACAGCCCGGCGAGAACGAAGCGGTTGACGGCCGTGACGCACAGCGCGGAGACGTAGAAGAGCCAGGCCGGGACATGGCTGACCATCAGCACGGCGGTGACCGCTGCCAGCACGGCGCGCAGCAGATTGCCGTAGACGAAGACCTGCCGGCGCCGCCAGCGGTCCAGCAGGACGCCCGCGAAGGGGCCGACTAGGGAGTAGGGAAGCAGCAGGACGGCCATCGCCGAGGCGATCGCCGTGGCCGAGGTCTGTTTCTCCGGGGAGAACACGACGTACGCGGCGAGCGCGACCTGGAAGACGCCGTCGGCGCCCTGGGACAGGAGACGGACGTAGAGCAGGCGTCGGAAGTACCGAAGACGCAGCAGGATGCGCAGGTCACGCACGACGGGCATGCGGTCCAGCCTCACATATGCGGAAGGTCCCCGGGCCAGGAAACCCGGGGACCTTCACAGCCCTGGCAGGAGCGTTTGCGTGCGAGCGTCGCTTTAGCGCTCGACCTCGCCGCGGATGAACTTCTCGACGTTCTCGCGGGCCTGGTCGTCGAAGTACTGGACCGGCGGGGACTTCATGAAGTACGAGGACGCCGACAGGATCGGGCCGCCGATGCCGCGGTCCTTGGCGATCTTCGCGGCGCGCAGGGCGTCGATGATGACACCCGCGGAGTTCGGGGAGTCCCAGACCTCGAGCTTGTACTCCAGGTTCAGCGGGACGTCACCGAAGGCGCGGCCCTCGAGGCGGACGTAGGCCCACTTGCGGTCGTCCAGCCAGGCCACGTAGTCGGACGGGCCGATGTGGACGTTCTTCTCGCCGAGGTCCCGGTCGGGGATCTGGGAGGTGACGGCCTGCGTCTTGGAGATCTTCTTGGACTCCAGGCGCTCGCGCTCGAGCATGTTCTTGAAGTCCATGTTGCCGCCGACGTTCAGCTGCATCGTGCGGTCCAGGATGACACCGCGGTCCTCGAACAGCTTCGCCATGACGCGGTGCGTGATGGTGGCGCCGACCTGGGACTTGATGTCGTCACCGACGATCGGCACACCGGCCTCGGTGAACTTGTCCGCCCACTCCTTGGTGCCGGCGATGAAGACCGGGAGGGCGTTGACGAAGGCGACCTTGGCGTCGATGGCGCACTGGGCGTAGAACTTCGCCGCGTCCTCGGAGCCCACGGGCAGGTAGCAGACCAGGACGTCGACCTGCTTGTCCTTCAGGATCTGGACGATGTCGACCGGCTCGGCGTCGGACTCCTCGATGGTCTCGCGGTAGTACTTGCCGAGGCCGTCGAGGGTGTGGCCGCGCTGGACGGTGACACCGGTGTTGGGCACGTCGCAGATCTTGATGGTGTTGTTCTCGGAGGCGCCGATCGCGTCCGCGAGGTCGAGGCCGACCTTCTTGGCGTCGACGTCGAACGCGGCGACGAACTCGATGTCGCGCACGTGGTAGTCACCGAACTGCACGTGCATCAGGCCGGGGACCTTGGACGCCGCGTCGGCGTCCTTGTAGTACTCGACTCCCTGCACCAGCGACGCAGCGCAGTTGCCCACGCCGACGACGGCTACGCGAACCGAACCCATTCCGGTTGCTCCCTGTGTGTACGAGTGAGGCCCTGAGTGGGACTCACGTGGCGGTGTCGCCGGGCGTATCCGTCCGGGGGGTGTCCCCGGCACGGGGCAGGCCGCCCGTCGATCCAGTGGTGGTGTCCTGCTGAGCGGACCCCCCGGACGCGGAACCTCTCAGGTCCCGGCCGGCCCGCTCGCTCTCGATGAGCTCGTTCAGCCAGCGCACTTCGCGCTCCACGGACTCCATCCCGTGGCGCTGGAGCTCAAGTGTGTAGTCGTCGAGGCGCTCCCGCGTGCGCGCCAGGGAGGCGCGCATCTTCTCCAGGCGCTCCTCCAGACGGCTGCGCCGGCCCTCCAGTACGCGCATGCGCACATCGCGCGAGGTCTGCCCGAAGAAGGCGAACCGTGCGGCGAAGTGCTCGTCCTCGTACGCGTCGGGGCCGGTCTGCGAGAGCAGCTCCTCGAAGTGCTCCTTGCCGTCAGCCGTCAGCCGGTAGACGATCTTGGCGCGGCGGCCGGCGAGCGGAGCGGCGAGGGCGTCCTCATGGGTGTTGCCCGGTTCCTCGATCAACCAGCCGTTGACGACCAGCGTCTTGAGGCAGGGGTACAGGGTCCCGTAGCTGAACGCACGGAACACCCCCAGGGACGTGTTGAGGCGTTTGCGCAGCTCGTAGCCGTGCATTGGGGACTCGCGCAGCAGGCCGAGCACGGCGAACTCGAGGATGCCGGAACGTCGGCTCATCGTCGCCTCCTCTCGGTCCCGCAGATCACTCCCGCGGGTCTCGTAGTGCCTCTCAGCGTCATTATCTCGTGCTGATGTATCGACTCGATACATCCCGACGATAGAACGGCCTTGCGCAGGCGACAAGAGGGACGACGGTGAACGGGATCACATCACCGATTCATACGATGCAAGTTGCCTGTTTTGGGGTGAACTTCAGGGCTCGGCGGGTTTTGGTGGTGCGTAGTCTGTGCGGCATGCACATCACGGGGAACCGAGTGACGTTCGGGGAGCGTCATCGTCCCCGGTGCAGTACGGGTGAATGCAGGACCGACCACATCCGTACTCCGGGGGGACCGGAAATCAGCCGCCGTTCCAGGCGCGCACGGGTGCGCCTGCCCGAGGAGTAATCGTTCGATGAGCGAGCACCGTCGCAAACCGCCGCAGCCGCAGGGAGGCGGACGTGCCGCGGCCCGACGCGGTCAGTCCGGTTCGTCCTCCGGCCGCCGGGCGGCACCGCGAGGCGCCACCGGGTCTCCTGCTGACTCCTATGGGTCCAGTTCCTATGGGTCGGACAACGGTCCCGGAGGTGAGGAGCGTCCCTACGGCAGCCGTGCCGAGGCCCGCCGTGCGGCACAGCGAGGCAATCGCCGCAGAGGCGCCGACAACACAGGTCCGGGTGGTCGGCGCGGCGGCCCGGGCGGTCCCAACGGCCCCGGGCGCGGCAGAGGCCGTGCGACGAGCGCACCCGGCAAGAAGCGGTTCATCGACTACCCCCGCGGCGAGAAGTTCGGCTGGCGGCGCTGGGTTCCGTCCTGGAAGCTCGTGACCGGCCTGTTCATCGGCTTCATCGGAAGCCTGGTGGCGGTGGCGGGCATCGGGTACGCGATGGTGAGCGTGCCGGACGTGGCGAAGATCGCGCAAGCGCAGAACAACGTCTACTACTGGTCCGACAAGTCCGTGATGGTCGCCACCGGCGGTGAGGTCAACCGCCAGATCATCAACTACGCCGACATTCCCAAGGAGATGCAGTACGCCGTCATCTCGCAGGAGAACAAGACCTTCGAGACCGACAGCGGCGTCGACCCGAAGGGCATCGCGCGCGCCGTCTTCAACATGGCGCGGGGCGGCGAGACACAGGGTGGTTCGACGATCACCCAGCAGTACGTCAAGAACGCCATGCTGAACGACCAGTCGCAGACCATCTCCCGTAAGTTCAAGGAGATCTTCGTCTCGATCAAGGTGGGTGCCGAGGTCCCCAAGGACCAGATCATGGCCGGCTACCTGAACTCGGCGTACTTCGGCCGGGGCGCCTATGGTCTTGAGGCGGCTTCCCGCGCCTACTTCAACAAGGACGCCAAGGACCTGAACCCGGGCGAGTGCGCCTTCCTGGCGGCGATGCTGAAGGGCGCCACGTATTACGACCCGGCGGGCGCGATCTCCCTCGACGCAATGGCCACTCCCCAGGCGAACCAGAAACGTGCCTTGGCGCAGATGCAGGACACCCTTGACAAGATGGTCCAGTACGGTCATCTCGGTGCTGCGCAACGGGCCCAGTACAGGACCCTCCCGAAGTGGCAGAACCCGAGGTCGAACAGCCGGCTCAGCGGCCAGATCGGCTACCTGGTCGACCTCGCCAAGTCCTACCTGGTCAACAACACTGCCCAGACCGGGATCACCGCGGACAAGCTGGCGCAGGGCGGCTACCGGATCTACACGACCTTCGACAAGAAGAAGGTCCACGAGCTGGAGAGCGCGGTCACCAACGTCCAGAAGGCGAACATCAAACCCACGCTGCGGCCGAAGACGGACACCCATGTCCAATTCGGCGGTGCTTCGGTGGACCCGTCCTCGGGTGCCATCAGGGCCATCTACGGCGGTGAGGACGCGACGAAGCACTTCACCGACAACGCCGACTCGACCGGTGCTCAGGTGGGATCGACCTTCAAGCCGTTCGTGCTGGCCGCGGCGATGAAGTGGGGCGTTCGTAACCCCGGCCTGGGGCCCGAACAGGCGCAGGACGAACGCACGCAGGCCTCCCCCAAGAGTCTGTACAGCGGTCAGAACAAGCTCAAGATCAAGACGTACAACGGGTCGGTCTGGACGGACAAGGACGGGAAGGAATGGCTGCAGACCAACGACGGCAACGAGTCGGTCGGCAACCCGCCCAACTACAAGATCGACCTTCGTGAGGCGATGCGGCTCTCGGTCAACTCCGCCTATGTCCAGCTGGGCATGGATGTCGGCCTGGACAAGGTCAAGGAGACGGCGCTGGACGCGGGCCTCCTGAAGGGCAGCCTCGCCAGTTCGGACTACCCGTCGTTCTCGATCGGTACGTCCGACCCCAGTGCGATCCGCATGGCCGGTGCTTATGCCACCTTCGCTGCCAGCGGCAAGCAGAACTCTCCGTACTCGGTGGATACGGTCGAGGACAAGGACGGGCAGGTCTTCAAGCACCAGACCCAGACCCAGGAAGCCTTCACCTCGGCGGTGGCCGACAACGTGACCGACGTACTGAAGACGGTGGTCGACAAGGGCACCGGTACCAACGCTCAGCTTCCGGGCCGTGAGGTGGCCGGCAAGACCGGTACCACGGACGGCAACAAGTCCGCCTGGTTCGTCGGCTACACCCCGCAGCTGTCCACCGCGATCAGCATGTTCCGCCTGGACGACAACGCGAACAACAAGGCGCGGACCTTCCTGGAGATGTACGGAACGGGCGGCCAGGAAAAGATCCATGGCGCCTCGTTCCCGGCCGAGATCTGGCACGACTACATGGCCCAGGCCCTGCAGGGCGCGCCGGTGATGACGTTCCCGACCCCGCCGTCCATCGGCAAGGTGATCAACGCCGACCCGAGCCCGACGCCGACACCGTCGGTCTCGCAGAGCCAGTCGCAGAGCCCGTCGCCGACCCCGACGCCCAGCAACACGGCCACCTCCCCATCCCCGTCGGCGAGCGACACCTGCCAGTGGAGCTGGGGCAACCCCTGCAACGGCGCCAGCAACGGTGGTACGGACACAGGGGGCACCACCGGAGGCACCAGTCCGTCGCCCACCGCGACGGAGACGACCGGTAACGGCGGCAACACACGAGGCAATGGCAACGGCAACGGAGGAATCTTCGCGGGCCAGAACGGTTAGCGGCCATTTCGCTCACCGTGGGTGTTTCACGTGAAACATGGGCCGCCGCACCTCTCGAGGTGCGGCGGCCCTCGGCTTTTTCTTAGACACGTACGGCAGGATGTGCCCCATGCCCAGTGCAGAGATGACGCCCTCGAGCGTGCACGAGCCCGAGCCCGAGCCCGTGCGGTCCGCGATGGCAGAACCGGTGCAGCCGACCAGGGAGGACGAGGTCGCCGCGGCCGGCAGTGAGCTGATCGGTGGCCCCATCGGGCGGCGGGCCCTGCTCGGCATGTCCTGGTGGACGCCCGTGCGGGTGGTCGCGCTGGTGACGATCGGGATGTTCGCCCTCGGCCTGGTCCAGAAGGCGCCCTGCTACAACAGCGGCTGGTTCTTCGGCGCGAGCAGCCAGTACACGCACGCCTGCTACTCGGACATCCCTCACCTCTACCAGGGGCGTGGGTTCGCCGACCATCTCGTGCCGTACTTCGACAGGCTCCCGGACGACATGTCCGGCGGCATGGGCTACCTCGAATATCCGGTGCTGACCGGTGTGTTCATGGAGGTGGCCTCCTGGCTGACCCCGCACAGCGGCAGCATCCAGCACCAGGAGCAGTGGTACTGGTTCGTCAACGCCGGGATGCTGCTGGTGTGCGCGGCCGTCCTCGCCGTCTGCGTGGCCCGCACCCACCGCCGGCGTCCCTGGGACGGCCTCCTCGTCGCCCTGGCGCCCGCCCTCGCGCTGACCGCCACCGTCAACTGGGACCTGCTGGCCGTGGCGCTCACGGCCGCCGCGATGCTGATGTGGTCCCGGAGTCGTCCCGTCGCCTTCGGCGTCCTCCTGGGCCTTGCCACGGCCGCAAAGCTCTATCCGGTGTTCCTGCTCGGCCCGCTCCTCGTGCTGTGCTGGCGGGCCGGGAAGTGGCGGGAGTTCATCCAGGCCACGCTCAGCACGGTGATCGCCTGGGTCGTGGTGAACCTGCCGGTGATGCTGTTCGCCTTCCAGGGCTGGTCGAAGTTCTACACGTTCAGCCACGACCGGGGCGTCGACTTCGGCTCCTTCTGGCTGATCTGGTCGCAGAACTCCAGCAACCCGCCCTCCACCGGCTTCGTGAACACCGCCGCCACGGTGCTGATGATGCTGTGCTGCCTCGGCGTCGCCGTGCTGACGTTCACCGCCCCGCGCCGGCCGCGCTTCGCACAGCTGGCCTTCCTGGTGGTGGCCGCCTTCATCCTCACCAACAAGGTCTACTCCCCGCAGTACGTCCTGTGGCTGGTGCCGCTGGCGGTACTCGCCCGGCCCAAGTGGCGCGACTTCCTCATCTGGCAGGCGTGCGAGGTGGCCTACTTCCTGGGCATCTGGACGTATCTCGCGTACACGACCAGTGGAGACGCCCACAAGGGGCTGCCGACGCAGGGCTACCACTGGGCGATCGTGCTGCACCTGGCGGGCACGCTGTACCTGTGCGCCGTCGTCGTGCGCGACATCCTCATGCCGGAACGGGACGTCGTACGCCGGTCCGGTGATGACGACCCCTCGGGTGGTGTGCTCGACGGCGCGGCGGACGTCTTCGTGCTCGGCGCGGCGGCCTATGAGCCGCGGCACGCCGCCCATTTCGAGGGGCCCCAGGTGGACTGGGGCCGGCCACAGCCGCCCTCCCCCGAGAACCGTTCGCTCTGAGCGAACACACTCTCCGGAGGTCGCAGAGCACCCGGCAGAAGCCATGAAGAAGGCCGTACACGAATGACGCGTGTACGGCCTTCTCGCTGTGCTGACAGGGATTCAGCGCCCTGAACCGGGCTCAGCGGTCCACGATGCGGTCGAACTGGGTCGTGGTGTGCCGCAGATGGGCCACCAGCTCGTCGCCGACCTTCGGCTCCGGGGCGTCCGAGGGCACGAACAGGATCGACACCTGCATGTGCGGCGGCTCCGCGAACCAGCGCTGCTTGCCGCCCCAGACGAACGGAGAAAGGTTCCGGTTGACCGTGGCGAGGCCGGCCCGTGCGACGCCCTTGGCGCGCGGCATGACGCCGTGCAGGGCCTTCGGGGCCTCCAGGCCCACCCCGTGCGACGTTCCGCCCGCCGCGACCACCAGGAAGCCGTCCGAGGCCGCCTTCTGCTGGCGGTAGCCGAACCGGTCGCCCTTGGCCACGCGTGTCACGTCCAGGACCGCACCGCGGTACTCGGTGGCCTCGTGGTCCCCCAGCCACAGCCGCGTGCCGATGCGGGCACGGAACCGGGTCTGCGGGAACTGCTGCTGGAGCCGGATCAGTTCGTCGGCCTTGAGATGGCTGACGAACATCGTGTGCAGCGGCAGCCGGGCCGCGCGCAGCCGGTCCATCCAGCCGATGACCTCCTCGACGGCGTCCGAGCCGTCGGTGCGGTCCAGCGGCAGATGGATGGCGAAGCCCTCCAGCCGGACGTTCTCGATGGCCTGGTGCAGCTGCGGCAGGTCCTGCTCGCTGATGCCGTGCCGCTTCATCGAGGACATCACCTCGATGACGACGCGGGCGCCGACGAGGCCGTAGACGCCGTCGATCGACGACACCGAGCGCACCACCCGGTCGGGCAGCGGCACGGGCTCCTCGCCGCGCCGGTACGGCGTCAGCACCAGCAGGTCACCGCCGAAGAAATCCTTTATGCGCGCGGCCTCGTAGGTCGTGCCGACGGCGAGCAGGTCCGCGCCCAGGCGCGTGGCCTCCTCCGAGAGGCGTTCGTGTCCGAAGCCGTAGCCGTTGCCCTTGCAGACCGGGACGAGGCCCGGGAACTGCTCCTGCACGTGCTTGTGGTGCGCACGCCAGCGCGCGGTGTCGACGTAGAGCGTGAGCGCCATGGCCGGACCCGGAACCTTTCTCGTAGCTGCGGTTTGTCAGAGGTGTGAAAGCTGTGAAGCCTATGGAATCAAACGCCCGCGGCTCAACGGCGCGACATGTAGATGTCGAGCGCCTTGTGGAGCAGCTTGTTCAGCGGGAAGTCCCACTCGCCGAGGTACTCGGCGGCCTGCCCGCCCGTGCCGACCTTGAACTGGATCAGGCCGAACAGGTGGTCCGTCTCGTCCAGCGAGTCGGAGATGCCGCGCAGGTCGTAGACGGTGCCGCCGAGCGCGTACGCGTCACGCAGCATCCGCCACTGCATCGCGTTCGAGGGCCGGACCTCACGGCCGATGTTGTCGGAGGCGCCGTAGGAGTACCAGACGTGCCCACCGACGATCAGCATGGTGGCGGCGGAGAGGTTCACCCCGTTGTGCCGGGCGAAGTACAGCCGCATCCGGTTCGGGTCCTCGGTGTTGAGGGCCGTCCACATGCGCTGGAAGTACGACAGCGGGCGGGGCCGGAAGTGGTCGCGCACGGCCGTGATCTCGTACAGCCGCTGCCACTCGGCCAGGTCCTGGTAACCGCCCTGGACGACCTCGACGCCGGCCTTCTCGGCCTTCTTGATGTTGCGGCGCCACAGCTGGTTGAAGTTCTTGTGGACCTCTTCCAGGGAACGGTTCGCCAGCGGCACCTGGAAGACGTAGCGGGGCTGGACGTCGCCGAAGCCGGCGCCGCCGTCCTCGCCCTGCTGCCAGCCCATGCGGCGCAGCTTGTCGGCCACCTCGAAGGCGCGCGGCTCGATGAAGTCGGCCTCCATGTCGCGCAGCCGCTTGACGTCCTGGTCCTGGATGCCCTTCTTGATGGTCTCCGCGTTCCAGCGGCGGATGATCACCGGCGGGCCCATCTTCACCGAGAAAGCGCCCTGCTGCTTCAGGTGCGCGAGCATCGGCTGGATCCAGTCGTCCAGATTCGGCGCGAACCAGTTGATGACCGGGCCCTCGGGCAGATAGGCGAGGTAGCGCTTGATCTTGGGCAGCTGACGGTAGAGGACCAGGCCCGCGCCGACCATTTCGCCGGTGCGCTCGTCGAACCAGCCGAGGCTCTCCGAGCGCCACTCCGCCTTGACGTCGGCCCAGGCCGGGACCTGCATGTGGCTCGCCGCCGGCAGGCTCTGGATGTAGGCCAGATGCTGCTCGCGGCTGATGGTCCTCAGGGTCAGGCTCATTCGGGGCGCTCCTCGGGCTGGTGTGTCCCCATGGGTACAGGGGCTCCGGCTCTCGCGCCGAAGCCTACTGCGCCGTGCGAGCGCCCCGACTGGGCGTACGGGCCTTAACCCCGGCTGTGCGGGCGACCCGGGCGGTCCGTGGGGTCCGAAAAGGCGTCTGGCGGGCGCCGTCCGGCCCTCAGCTGCCGATGAGTCCGCCGAACAGTCCGCCGTGTGCCATGCCGATCAGGAAACCGACCCCTGCGGCGCCGAGCCCCAGGATCAGGCCGAAGCGCTGCCGCGTGGTCACGGACACCCACTGTCCGTAGATGCCGATGCCCAGCCCCACCAGGCCTGTCCACGAGGTCAGCAGATGGAGGCTGTGGAAGAAGGACGTGATGAAGGACAGCACGCCGAGGACGAGCGTGGCCGCCATCAAGCTGTCCTGGAGCGGATGGGGCTTGCCGTCTGTGGCGAAGAGGGAGCCAGCGGTGTTGGGATGCAATGCCTGTGCCATGGGCACCTCCTGCGGAAGGCGGCGCATCGTAGCGCCGCAAACACCGGACGTGTACAGATTGACGGCCTTCACCGCCGGATTTCAACCGGAAGCGGGTGTGCAGGTAGTCTGTACCGTCTGCACCGGTGTCTGCCCAGGCCTGACCAGGTCATCGAGGGGATCCCCGGCGGAGCCCCCCGATTGTCAGGGGTGGCCGATACCGTTGCGTACGCATCACAACCCTCCTGCCACGGAACGACCGTGGCCGCTGAGTCCAAAGGAGGTGGGTTCCACATGCGTCACTACGAGGTGATGGTCATCCTCGACCCCGATCTGGAGGAGCGCGCTGTCGCCCCCCTGATCGAGAACTTCCTCTCCGTCGTCCGTGAGGGCAACGGCAAGGTGGAGAAGATCGACACCTGGGGTCGTCGCCGTCTCGCGTACGAGATCAAGAAGAAGCCCGAGGGCATCTACTCGGTCATCGACCTGCAGGCCGAGCCTGCGGTCGTGAAGGAGCTCGACCGCCAGATGAACCTGAACGAGTCGGTCCTCCGGACCAAGGTCCTCCGCCCCGAGATGCACTGAGCCTTCCGCTCAGCTGATCTCGGGATTCGAGTAGCAGCACCAAGCAGCCAGCAGCAAACCCGCCGAGAGGTTCCCCCATGGCAGGCGAGACCGTCATCACGGTCATCGGCAATCTTGTCGACGACCCCGAGCTGCGCTTCACCCCGTCCGGTGCGGCGGTCGCGAAGTTCCGCGTCGCGTCCACTCCCCGCACCTTCGACCGCCAGACGAACGAGTGGAAGGACGGCGAAAGCCTCTTTCTGACCTGCTCGGTCTGGCGTCAGGCGGCGGAGAACGTCGCCGAGTCGCTCCAGCGAGGCATGCGCGTGCTCGTGCAGGGCCGGCTGAAGCAGCGGTCCTACGAGGACCGTGACGGCGTCAAGCGCACGGTCTACGAGCTGGACGTCGAGGAAGTCGGCCCCAGCCTGCGCAACGCCACGGCCAAGGTCACCAAGACCGCCGGTGGCGCTCGCGGTGGCCAGGGCGGTTACGGCGGCGGTGGCGGCCAGGGTGGCGGCGGCTGGGGCGGTGGCCCCGGCGGCGGTCAGCAGGGCGGCGGCGCTCCGGCCGACGACCCGTGGGCGACCGGCGGGGCTCCCGCCGGTGGCAACCAGGGTGGTGGCGGCTGGGGCGGCGGTAGCTCCGGCGGCAACGGCGGCAGCGGCGGCAGCGGTGGCGGCTACTCGGACGAGCCCCCCTTCTAGGCCTTGGATCCGGTCCTTCGGGGCCGGCCCGGTCGAGGGTGGATCGTTACCCACACTTCTTGATCACACAGGAGAAACATCATGGCGAAGCCGCCTGTGCGCAAGCCGAAGAAGAAGGTCTGCGCTTTCTGCAAGGACAAGGTCACGTACGTGGACTACAAGGACACGAACATGCTGCGGAAGTTCATTTCCGACCGCGGCAAGATCCGTGCCCGCCGCGTGACCGGCAACTGCACGCAGCACCAGCGTGACGTCGCCACGGCCGTCAAGAACAGCCGTGAGATGGCGCTGCTGCCCTACACGTCCACCGCGCGATAAGGGAAGGGTGACCGACTCATGAAGATCATCCTCACCCACGAGGTCTCCGGCCTCGGTGCCGCGGGCGACGTCGTCGACGTCAAGGACGGTTACGCTCGCAACTACCTGATCCCGCGGAAGTTCGCTATCCGCTGGACCAAGGGTGGCGAGAAGGACGTCGAGCAGATCCGCCGCGCCCGCAAGATCCACGAGATCCAGACCATCGAGCAGGCCAACCAGGTGAAGGGCCAGCTCGAGGGCGTCAAGGTCCGTCTGGCCGTCCGCTCCGGCGACGCCGGCCGTCTCTTCGGTTCTGTCACCCCGGCCGACATCGCGTCCGCGATCAAGGCTTCCGGTGGCCCCGAGGTCGACAAGCGTCGCATCGAGCTGTCTGCCCCGATCAAGACCCTGGGCGCCCACGAGACGTCCGTGCGTCTGCACCCCGAGGTTGCCGCCAAGGTCAACATCGAGGTCGTCGCGGGCTGATCGCTCCGCTCGGCTTGAGCAGCTTGACATGTGAGCAGCTCTGAAAGGGGCCGCACCGTCACCGGTGCGGCCCCTTTCTCATGGCTGGACAAGGGTGGCCACGGGTGCATGTTTCACGTGAAACAGTCAGCGGGTCGCGCCCGTCACGATCCAGCGGCCCGAGCGGGCGCGCAGCCACAGGGTCAGCATGCGGATCGTCATCATCAGTGTCATCGCTGCCCACAACGCGGTGAGACCGCCGCCGAGTGCCGGGACCAGTACGGCCACCGGAGCGAACACGGCGAGGGTGACGACCATGGCCCCGGCCAGGTACGGCCCGTCGCCCGCGCCCATCAGGACTCCGTCCAGGACGAAGACGATCCCGCAGATGGGCTGCGACAGTGCCACCATCAGCAGGGCGGGCAGCGCGGCGTCCTTGACCACGGAGTCGCTGGTGAACAGCGGGAGGAAGAGTGGACGGGCGGCCACCACGAGCGCACCGAGCACGATGCCGGTCGCGACGCCCCACTGCACCATGCGGCGGCAGGCCTCACGCGCGCCCTGGGCGTCGTCCGCGCCCAGATAGCGGCCGATGATGGCCTGTCCCGCGATTGCTATCGCGTCGAGAGCGAAGGCCAGCAGGCTCCACAGGGACAGGATGATCTGATGGGCGGCGATGTCGGCGTCGCCCAGTCGCGCCGCGACCGCTGTGGCGATCATGAGGATCGCCCGGAGCGACAGTGTGCGGACCAGGAGAGGAACACCTGCCTGGGCCGAGGCCCGGATGCCGGAGGCGTCCGGGCGGAGGGAAGCGCCGTGCCGACGGGCCCCGCGGACGACCACGGTCAGATAGACGGCCGCCATGCAGCACTGGGCGATGACGGTTCCCCAGGCCGAACCGGCGATGCCGAGTCCGGCGCCGTAAACGAGCCCCGCGTTGAGGGCGCCGTTGGTGACGAAGCCCCCGACGGCGACGTAGAGCGGGGTCCTGGTGTCCTGGAGTCCGCGGAGCACTCCTGTCGCGGCGAGGACGATGAGCATGGCCGGGATGCCCAGTGAGGAGATGCGCAGATACGTCGTGGCGTAGGGGGCTGCGGTCGCGGAGGCGCCGAAGAGGTCCACGATGCCGGGGCCCAGGGGAAGGACTACGGCGATGACGCCGATACCGAGCAGCAGCGCCAGCCAGATACCGTCCATGCCCTGCCGGATGGCCGCCTGCAGATCACCCGCGCCGACGCGCCGGGACACGGCGGCCGTGGTGGCGTAGGCGAGGAAGACGAAGACGCTCACGGCGGTGGTGAGGAGGGCAGAGGCGACGCCGAGACCGGCGAGCTGGGCGGTGCCGAGATGCCCGACGATCGCGCTGTCCGCCATGACGAAGAGAGGCTCGGCGACGAGTGCGCCGAAGGCCGGGACGGCCAGCGCGACGATCTCTCGGTCGTGCCGTCGATGGGTGGCCCGGGGTATCGCGGGAGCCTGTGTCATGAGCGCTAATCTAATCGTCCACAGGTAAGAGATGCAACTGAGTTGTGACCCTTACCTCTCCTGGTGGAGCGTGTCCTTTCGTGATGTGTTCGAAGCGATCTTGGTCCGACTGGGAAAGTTTTTCTTCTGCACAGCCGGTGGACGGTAAACGTGCAGGTCAGCGATCTTGGGTGGGCGAGATCGAGGGCTTGTTCACAGGGCTGTCCACCGGGTCGTGCACAGGTTTCGGCGAGTTCTCCACAGCATCGGGCCTGTCGTCCACATGGCCTGTGGATAACCAGATTGGCTGACGGTGCCGACAGGCCTACCGTGGACCGGCGCCCGCTCCTTCCCCCGGCCTGGGAAGCGTCTCTTCCTCGGCCCTGGAACCGTCATAAAACCGACGCACCAGAACCGGAGTTGGGCCTCTCATCTGTCAGTGTCGTGCCGTACAAAAGAGGACACGGCGAGGTCCGCCGTGCGGACGGGAGGAGGTGGCTCGGTGAGTATTTCCGAGCCCTTGGACGATCCGTGGGCCGACAGCGGACCCAGTGATCGTCTGCCCGCCTCCCGCCGGCGTGGTGACGGCGGCCGGGGCCGTGGCGAACAGCACGACCGGGGCCGGGAGAACGGCGACTGGGACGGCGGCGGATCGTCCTTCGAGCGGGTGCCGCCGCAGGACCTGGACGCCGAGCAGTCCGTGCTGGGCGGCATGCTCCTGTCCAAGGACGCCATCGCCGACGTCGTCGAGATCCTCAAGGGCCACGATTTCTACAAGCCCGCACACGAGACGATCTACCAGGCGATCCTGGACGTCTACGCCAAGGGCGAGCCGGCCGACCCGATCACCATCGCCGCCGAACTCACCAAGCGCGGTGAGATCAACAAGGTCGGCGGGGCGTCGTATCTGCACACGCTCGTCCAGACGGTGCCGACGGCGGCGAACGCCGAGTACTACGCGGAGATCGTCCACGAGCGGGCGGTTCTGCGCCGTTTGGTCGAGGCCGGCACCCGCATCACGCAGATGGGGTACGCGGCCGACGACGACGTCGACGAGATCGTCAACCGCGCCCAGGCCGAGATCTACGCCGTCACCGAGCAGCGCACCAGCGAGGACTATCTGCCGCTCGGCGACATCATGGAGGGCGCGCTCGACGAGATCGAGGCGATCGGCTCGCGCAGCGGCGAGATGACGGGTGTGCCGACCGGGTTCACCGACTTCGACTCGCTGACGAACGGCCTGCACCCGGGCCAGATGATCGTTATCGCGGCTCGCCCCGCCATGGGTAAGTCGACGCTCGCGCTGGACTTCGCGCGGGCCGCCTCGATCAAGCACAACCTGCCCAGCGTCATCTTCTCGCTCGAAATGGGCCGCAACGAGATCGCGATGCGTCTGCTGTCCGCCGAGGCCCGGGTGGCGCTGCACCACATGCGGTCCGGCACGATGACCGACGAGGACTGGACCAGGCTCGCCCGCCGTATGCCGGACGTCTCGGCCGCGCCGCTGTTCATCGACGATTCCCCGAACCTGTCGATGATGGAGATCCGCGCCAAGTGCCGCCGTCTCAAACAGCGCAACGACATCAGACTGGTCGTCATCGACTACCTCCAGCTGATGCAGTCGGGCGGTTCCAAGCGTGCTGAGAGCCGTCAGCAGGAGGTGTCGGACATGTCCCGTAACCTCAAGCTGCTCGCGAAGGAGCTGGAGATCCCGGTCATCGCGCTCTCCCAGCTCAACCGTGGCCCCGAGCAGCGCACCGACAAGAAGCCGATGGTCTCCGACCTGCGTGAGTCCGGCTCCATCGAGCAGGACGCCGACATGGTCATCCTGCTGCACCGCGAGGACGCGTACGAGAAGGAGTCCCCGCGCGCAGGCGAGGCCGACCTCATCGTGGCCAAGCACCGAAACGGCCCAACAGCCACGATCACGGTCGCCTTCCAGGGCCACTACTCCCGTTTCGTGGACATGGCCCAGACCTGATCCGGCAGAGGCGTGGGGTCTTAGATTTCGTGGCCAAATCTCACGAGCGATGGCCAAGCGATGGCATATCTGACACGAATCTGAGACTGGCAGGTCAAGCCGCCCACTCGTACGGGTGATGGGGCCCTGATGCTGGTGCCCTGGTCGAAGCCCGCTGACACCGTGGGCTCACGGGGCATCGCTCGTGGGCTTGGGGGTGTGCGGTGGGGGAGATCGCCGCGACGGTAGGGGAAACACCCATCCAAACCGTGAGACAGCGGGAAGCTGCTCAGCGCCTGGTCTCGTACCTGGTCAGGACCACACCGCCGGGAAACGTCCGCGTCTCCACCAGGTTCAGGTTCACCCAGCTGTCCAGCGCGGTGAAGAACGGCGTGCCGTCGCCCACCAGGACCGGATGGGCGGCGATCACGTACTCGTCGATCAGCCCGGCGCGCATGGCCGCCCCGGCGAGCGTTGCGCCGCCGATGTCCATCGGGCCGCCGTCCTCGGCCTTGAGCCGGGTGATCTCGGCGACCGCGTCGCCGGTGACCAGGCGGGTGTTCCAGTCCACCTTGTCGATCGTCGAGGAGAACACCACCTTCGGCGTGTCCCGCCAGTTCCGCGCGAACTCGATCTCCGCCGGGGTGGCGTTGGGCTGCTGGTCACCGGTCGGCCAGTAGGAGCTCATCGTCTCCCATAGCTTGCGCCCATACAGTGACAGGCCACTCGCCTGCTCGTGGTCGAGCCACCACTGGAACAGCTCGTCGCTCGGCGGTCCGCTCCAGCCGATGTCGTCGCCGGCCGCGGCGATGTAGCCGTCCAGGGACAGGTTCATGCCGTAGATCAGTTTCCGCATGGCCCAGCCTTCCGTCCGTGGGTGTCCGGCGTATGGACCAGCGCGGCGCGGGAAACTCATCGGTGCGCGATCTGGGCTCGCCGGTAGCCCTCGTGCTCGGGGCTCAGCGTGGTGTACTCGGCCGACTCGGACAAGCCGCCCGATCTCGGCCTCGCCCTCGCGAGGAAATGCCATGATTTGAGACTGATCATGGGTGACAAGGCCGTGAGTCAGCCAAGAACGCCCGGGTCACGCAAGATCGACATGTCACGAGCGGCGGGACCCTGCACGGAGGTGGCTGCCGCCGTCGGCAGGTCCGTTCCGTCATCTCGGCGCCGGGGAACCGGATTCGACGCCCGCCGTTCGACCGGGTGGACTGGGCTCATGACGACACCTCAGGAAGACCTGCTCCCCGCCACCCGACGAGCCCTGCTGCACCGGATCGCCGTCGCGCAGGCTCAGGGGCGGGCACCGTCTCTGGTCGCCGCCGTCGTACGGGGCGGGCGGGCCGTGTGGCACGGCGCGCGGACCTCGGTGGACGGGCATGGGCCGGACGAGAACGTGCAGTACCGGATCGGGTCCATCACCAAGACCTTTACCGCCGTCCTGGTGATGCGACTGCGCGACGAGGGACTGCTCGACCTGGGTGATCCGCTGGAGAAGCATTTGCCGGACACGGGCGTGGGGGAGGCGACGATCGCCGAACTGCTGGCGCACACCGCAGGGTTGGCCGCCGAGTCGCCGGCGCCCTGGTGGGAGCGGACCCCCGGAGTCCTGCGCCCCGAGCTGAGCGATGTGCTCGGCGAGCACCCCCTGTTGCACCCCGTGGGCCGCCGGTACCACTACTCCAACCCCGGCTACACCCTGCTCGGCGCGCTGGTGGAGGAGCTGCGCGGCGCTCCCTGGGAGGAGGTGCTGCGCGGCGAAATCCTCGAACCGCTCGGTCTGCACCGTACGAGCGGGCAGCCGCAGGCCCCGCACGCGGGCGGATGGGCCGTGCATCCGTGGGCGGACGCGCTGCTGCCCGAGCCGTTGGAGGATCTGGGCCGGATGGCGCCGGCCGGGCAGCTGTGGTCGACCACGGGGGACCTCGCGCGGTTCGCCGCGTTCCTGGGCACGGGGGACGTCCGCGTCCTGAGCGCGGAGTCGGTACGTGAGATGCGGACCCCGGCCGCGCCCGCCGAAGTGGCGGACGTGCTGGACGGGATCACGTACGGCTTCGGGATGCAGCTCCAGCGTTGCGGCGGTCGGCTCCTGGTCGGTCATTCCGGCTCACTCCCGGGCTTCCTGGCGAACCTCGTCATCAGCGTGGAGGACGACGTGGCCGCCGTGGTGCTCGCGAACTGCACAAGTGGGCCACTGGTGGGGGCGGTGGGTGCAGACCTCGTCCGGATCGTCGCCGAAGCGGAGCCACGGATCCCCGAGCCCTGGCGGCCGCTGCGCGAGGTCGACCCGACGGTCCTGGAACTGGCGGGACAGTGGTACTGGGGGACCAACACCTTCGGCCTGCGGGTGACCGCCGACGGTCTGCTCGCACTGGGCCCGCTGACCGACGGCGGCCGACGGTCCCGCTTCCGCCCCAACGGGGACGGCACCTGGACGGGCCTGGAGGGCTACTTCGCCGGAGAACTGCTGCGGCCCGTACGACGCCCGGACGGGGCTGTGAGCCACCTCGACCTCGGGTCGTTCGTGTTCACACGGCAGCCGTACGACATGGAGGCCCCAGTGCCCGGCGGAGTGGACCCCGACGGGTGGCGGGGTATCGGCTAGGCCACAGACGACCGGGGGTGTGTTTCACGTGAAACACACCCCCGGCTCTGGTCCGGTCCAGCGGCCCCGTCAGAGCTTCAGCTTGAAGCCCTCGTGCGACGCGCTGAAGCCCAGCCGCTCGTAGAAGCGGTGGGCATCGATGCGCGTCTTGTCGGACGTCAGCTGCACCATCGCGCACCCGAGCTGCCGGGAGGTGTCGATCGCCCACTGGATCAGCAGGCTGCCCAGCCCGCTGCCCCGCTCGTCGGCGTGGATGCGCACGGCCTCGACGAGCGCGCGGGTCGCCCCTTTGTGGGAGAGCCCCGGGATGACCGTGAGCTGCAGGGTTCCGATGACACGGCCTTCGCGCACGGTGACGACCAGGTGCTGGTTCGGATCGGCCGTCAGGCGGGCCAGCGCAGCCCGGTACGGGGTCAGGTCGTCAGGTGACTCGCGTTGGGCGCCCAGTGGATCGTCGGCGAGCATCGCGACGATCGCCGGAAGGTCGTCGGCGGTCGCGTGCCGTATCTCAAGATCTCCCATGTCCGCACCCTATGCGGGCACGCTCAGGGACTCCACAACCCGCACCAGCGGGGCCAGCTCGGGGTTCTTGGAGGCCTGGTCGAGGGCCTCGCGCAGAGCGGTGTCGTTGGTGGGCTGCGCCTCCTCCAGCAGGCGCAGGCCCGCCTCGGTGACGTTGGTGTAGATGCCGCGCCGGTCGGTGGGGCACAGATAGCGCTCCAGCAGACCGCGGTCCTCCAGTCGGGTCACCAGGCGGGTGGTGGCGCTCTGGCTGAGGACGACCGCGTCGGCGACCTGCTTCATCTGTAGATGGCCGCCCTCGCCGTCGTGCTGTCGGCTGAGCACGTCCAGCAGGGAGTACTCGCGCACGCTCAGGTCGTGCTGTGCCTGAAGGGCGCGCTCGATGTGCGCCTCGATCCTTCCGTGCAACGCAGAGAGGGCGCACCAGCCCTGGGCGAGGGCGGTGAGCGCGGGGTCCGTCGCTGTCATTGGCGTGTTCCTCCGTCCCGGAGCGGCTGTCACCAGGATAGAGCAGTCTCGCAATAGTGCGCGGTTGCATTTAGCCAGCGTCTGCAATTATTGTGAACGCACGCAAAGTGCTCCTGCAATCGTCTGGAAGGTCATCCCTCTCATGCCTCTCGCGCTTCTGGCCCTCGCGATCGGGGCCTTCGGAATCGGAACGACCGAGTTCGTGATCATGGGGCTGCTGCCCGAGGTCGCGGGTGACTTCGGGGTCTCCATCCCCACGGCGGGCCTGCTCGTGACCGGCTACGCGCTCGGCGTGGTCGTCGGCGCTCCGCTGATGACCGTGCTCGGCACCAAGGTCCCGCGCAAGCGGATGCTGATGCTCCTCATGGGCTTCTTCATCGCCGGCAACCTGCTCTCCGCGGTGGCCCCGGTCTTCGCCGTCATGCTGATCGGGCGCGTGATCGCCTCGCTCGCCCACGGTGCCTTCTTCGGCATCGGCTCGGTCGTCGCGGCCGGGCTGGTGGCGCCCCACAAGAAGGCCGGCGCCATCGCCATGATGTTCACCGGTCTGACCGTCGCCAATGTCGTCGGCGTCCCGCTGGGCACGCTCATCGGCCAGCACGTCGGCTGGCGCGTCACCTTCGCCGTCGTCGCGGGCCTCGGGGTCGTCGGCCTCGCCGGCATCGCCAAGCTGGTGCCCGAACTGCCGAAGGCCGAGGGCGTGCACCTGCGGCACGAGCTGGCCGCCTTCAAGAACGCCCAGGTCCTGCTCGCCATGGCGATGACCGTTCTCGGCTTCGGCGGTGTCTTCGCGGCCATCACCTACATCGCGCCGATGATGACCCACATCGCGGGCTTCGCCGACGGCTCGGTCACCTGGCTGCTGGTCCTGTTCGGCCTCGGCATGGTCGGCGGCAACCTCGTCGGCGGGAAGTTCGCCGATCGCGCCCTGATGCCGATTCTGTACGTCTCGCTGGGTGCCCTGGCCGTCGTCCTGGCCCTCTTCACGCTCACCGCCCACAACAAGATCGCGGCGGCCGTGACCATCGCCCTGATCGGTGCCCTCGGCTTCGCGACCGTCCCACCGCTGCAGAAGCGCGTCCTCGACCAGGCGCACGGCGCCCCCACGCTCGCGTCGGCGGTGAACATCGGCGCCTTCAACCTGGGCAACGCGCTGTCCGCATGGCTCGGCGGCATCGTGATCGCGGCCGGCTACGGCTACAAGGCCCCCAACTGGGTCGGCGCCGCCCTCGCCGCGAGTGCCCTGGTCCTCGCCGTCCTCTCGTCGGCCCTGGAGCGCCGCGGCGGTGCGCAGAGCACCGTGGTCGCCTCCGGGACGCCCGCCGGGCAGCAGACGCCTGTCCACCACTGAGCGCCTGGGACCACGGCCTCGGCGGCGACTCAGAACCAGCACCTCTCAAGCCCTCAGTCACACGGACGACCTCGGCACCACCCAAGGTCTCAGCCACACCCAAGGAGAACGCTTCATGAGCACCACCGTCGTCGCCCCGCTGTCCATCGAGGACGCCGAACTGCTCGTCGCCACGGCCCGCCGCGCGGCCGACGATGCCGGAGTCACGGTCAGCGTCACCGTCCTGGACGCCGGCGGCCACCTGCTCGCCTTCCGCCGGGACGACCGGGCCGTGCTGATCTCCGGCGAGACCAGCACCCGCAAGGCCTACACCGCGCTTCAGCTGAACACGCCCACCGCCGACCTGGTCGACGCCGTCCAGCCGGGCGGCCTCTTCCACACCCTGCCCACAGCCCTCGACCGGCCTCTGCTGTTCATCGCGGGCGGTGTGCCCGTCCAGCGGGACGGCCGGCTGATCGGCGCCATCGGCGTCGGCGGCGGTGCCCCGGAGCAGGACCACGGTTTCGCCACGGCGGCTGTGCGGGCGCTCGCCTGATCACATGCCTGCCCGCCTCGGACGGACAGCCGCCGGCCCCGCCACATCAGCGGCGGGGCCGGCAGTCGGCGTACGAGGCCTCAGCCCGCCGCCACCGTCAGCGGGGCGAACCGCCGGGTCCAGTCCCCCGGGAGGTCCGGGACGCCGTACGTCATCACGGCGTTGAACGCCACCGAGGCCAGCCCTCGCTCCTTCGCCCAGGCCAGCAGTTCCTCGTGGCGTACGTCGATGTCGGTGCGCAGCGGACGGTCGGTACGAGCCGCCAGTGAGGCGATGAGAGCCTTGGCAGTCTCCGTGTCCCTGGCGATCAACGGACCGACGACATGGGTGTCCATGTTGGGCCACGCGGCCGTGTAGCCGGTGATCCGGCCGTTCTCCTCGGCTACCCGGAGCTGGTCCGCGAAGGCGGGCAGTCGGGTGATGAGAGGGGTGCGATCCGTGCCGAACACCTCCTCGTCGAGACGCAGAATCGCGGGGAGGTCCTCCGCGGTGGCGCCGCGGGTGAGTACGCCTGATTCCGGCCCACCGGGCGTGAAGCGGCCGGTCAGCATCTCCGCCCGGCCCGTCACCTTGAAGCCCAGTTCCTCGTACAGGGGGCGGCCGTTCTCCGTGGCGTGCAGGGTCAGCGGTGTGGCCCCCATGGCCGACACGACATGGCGCATCAAGCGGCGCCCGACGCCCTGGCGCGCATGGCGTTCGGCCACCAGAACCATGCCGATGGCACCGAGATCCGGACTCCCCCACGCGCCGTACTCCGTGACGACGCACGCGGCCACGAGACCACCCTGCGGGTCGTCGATGCCGAAGCCCTTTCCGGCCGTGAGGAGGAAGCTCCACTTGTGTTCCTCGCGTGGCCACCCCCGGTCCTCGGACAAGTCGGCGCAGGCGGTGAGATCGCGAAGCGTCAGACGGCGGATGGGCAGAGCGGCGAGGGAAGGAGTCGGCACGCAGGTCAGGCTGTCCGACCAGCACCCTCGGCGTCCACCCGTTTCGATGGAGACGTACGTGCTTTTGGCCATGGTGTGGACAAAAGCACCGCCCGCGGTCGGCCCGGGGGTGTTTCACGTGAAACATCGGCAGCCGGTTAGCCTCGGGCCATGGCGAGACTTCATCTGTTCGATCTCGACGGCACGCTGCTGCACGGCACCACCGCCCCGGTGGAGATCTCGCGCCAGCTGGGACTGGAGGCGGAGACCGTGGCGCTGGACCGGGCGATCGCCGAGGGGCGGATCGGTCCGCCGGAGTATGCGGCGCAGGTGTACGACCTGTGGGGCGATCTGACCGAGGCGCATGTCAGGGCCGCGTTCGAGGCGGCGCCCTGGCTGGCCCGGATCCGCGAGGTCTGGGCGGAGATCAGAAACGTGGGCGAGTACTGCGCGGTGGTGTCCCTCTCGCCGTCCTTCTTCGTGGAACGCCTTCTCGACTGGGGCGCTCATGCGGCCCATGGATCACGTTTTCCCGCCGTGCCGTTCACCGAGCCGGTCGATCCGTCCGGGGTACTCAGTGCGGCGGCCAAGGTCACCATCGCGGACCGGCTCTGCGTGGAGTTCGGCGTGGCACGGACGGACTGCGTGGCGTACGGCGACTCGTCGTCGGACAAGGATCTGTTTGCTGCAGTGCCGGTCTCCGTGGCGGTCAACGCGGACGCTCACCTGGCCGGACTCGCAACCCACGCCTACTCGGGGCGGGATCTGTGGGATGCCTATGAATTGGTCACCGGCGCCCGGTAGTTGACGGACCTCACGGTTGGCCTTCTTGCCCGATTCGTGAGGGAAGAAGGGGGGACTTGTGCGCACGGCGACGGCCGGTAGGGTCGAGTCCGGTTCACGTCCGGGATCGAGTGCGCGTATCCCGTGTGGGCCGAGAGCAGGGTCCGGAGCCTCACGGGACGCGGAGATCGGACACTCGCGTTTCCGGATACGCGACCGTGGCAGCCATCGGGATGGGACGCTGCGGGGAGAGTGCTACGGCTGACTGTCCGCCGGGGGAAAGCATGCATCTTCCCAGGGGAGGTGCGCAGACCGACCGCAAGACGTTCGAGGCGAGGGCACACCATGGACGCTCCGACCACCACGTCGGGGGAGAACGGCACGTCCGGCGGGGGCGGCTGGTTCACGCCGCGCAAGGCGTCATCGGCTCCGCCGCCAGACGGTGACCAGGAGACGCCCGAGGGGCACCGGCCTCCGGTGCTGCGGCCGGTGGGCCGACCCGGTCCGCCGGGCACCACACGGTCCCCGGCGGACACTCCTGGCCCTCAGCAGACGCAGGCTGCCGCCCAGCTGGCCCCTGGCACCCTCACCGTGGACGCCCCTGAGCGACCAGCGGACGTACCCGTCTCGCAGCCGGTGGACGCACAGCGCGTACCGGAACAGCGGTCGGCGCCGGTCGTCGAGGAGGGGTCCCCGGACGCCATCCTCATCCGCCGCACGATGGCCGAGATAGGCCCGGTCGCCGACAAGGTCACCTCCTACTTCTACGCGCTGCTCTTCGTCCGCCACCCCGATCTGCGCCCACTGTTCCCGGCCGCGATGGACGCCCAACGGGACCGTCTGCTGAAGGCGCTGCTCACGGCGGCCGAGCATCTGGACAACACCGCGGTTCTCGTCGACTATCTGCAACATCTTGGCCGGGGCCACCGCAAGTACGGGACGCGTGCGGAGCACTATCCGGCCGTGGGGGAATGTCTGATCGGCGCGTTGAGCAGATATGCCGCCGCCAGCTGGAGCCCGGAGACCGAGGCCGCCTGGGTGCGGGCGTACACGACGATCTCCCAGGTCATGATCGACGCGGCCGCGGCGGACGAACTGCGGTCCCCGGCCTGGTGGCAGGCCGAGGTGGTCACGCACGACCTCAGGACCCCTGACGTCGCGGTCCTCACCGTCCGCCCGGACCAGCCCTATCCCTTCCTGGCGGGCCAGTACACGAGCGTGGAGACACCGTGGTGGCCGCGGGTGTGGCGGCACTACTCCTTCGCCTCGGCGCCCCGCTCGGACGGTCTGCTGGCGTTCCATGTGAAGGCCGTTCCGGCCGGCTGGGTCTCCAACGCGCTGGTCCACCGTGCCCGCCCCGGGGACGTCATACGTCTCGGCCCCCCGGCCGGCTCGATGACGGTCGACCACACCAGCGACAGCGGACTGCTCTGCCTGGGCGGCGGCACCGGCATAGCGCCCATCAAGGCCCTGGTCGAGGACGTCGCCGAGCGCGGAGTGCGCCGACCGGTCGAGGTGTTCTACGGCGCCCGCACCGACCACGACCTGTACGACATCGACACCATGCTCAGGCTCCAGCAAGCCCACCCATGGCTCTCGGTCCGGGCGATCATCGACCAGCTGGCCCATCTCCAGCTTCCCGACGCCATAAGGGAGTACGGCCCCTGGAACGAGTACGACGCCTACCTCTCCGGGCCGCCCGGAATGATCCGCAGCGGTGTCGACGCGCTGCGGGGCGTCGGTGTCCCGTCGAGCCGTATACGGCATGACTCGGTGGAGGAGCTGATCGTCGTCGGGAGCTGAGCGCGCTATCCGAGGTCGGGTGCGTGCATGGCCCGTACGCCCTCGATGTTGCCGTCCAGGTAGTGACGCAGCGAGAGCGGCACGAGGTGGACGGAGGCGATGCCGACGCGGGTGAACGGGACGCGGACGATCTCGTACTCACCGGCGGGCTCGTCCACTTCGGGACCGTGCCGCAGCGACGGGTCCATGGACTCCAGGCGACAGACGAAGAAGTGCTGCACCTTCACGCCGGTCGCGCCGCCGTCCTCACCGATGTGCTCCACGGTGTCCACGAAACACGGCACGACATCGGTGATCTTGGCGCCGAGTTCCTCGTACACCTCGCGGTGCAGGGCGTCCACGACGGTCGGATCCCCGGGTTCGACCCCGCCACCGGGAGTGACCCAGTAGGGATCGACACCGGGCTTGGTGCGCTTGATCAGGATCAGGTCGTCACCGTCCAGGAGAACGGCACGGGCGGTGCGCTTGACCACGGGTCGGACGGTCATGGGAGAAATGTGGCCCACCTGGTTCCACGTGAAACATCGCGACACGCCACCGTACGACCGCGGTGTGTGTGACCCCTGGCAAAGGGCCGTGCACACCCCTGGCAAAGGGGCCCACAGATCCGCTGACAGGCAGGTCAGTCCCAGGCAGTGGCCGCCCGTTGGAGCCACTCGTGAGCCCGCGCCACATGGGGCATGGCGAGGGTGCCGGTGCGCACCACCAGGAAGTACGTGCGCAGCGGAGGCACCGCCGGTTCGTGCAGCGACACGATCGTCCCGTGGCCGAGGGCCGGGGCACACAGATAGCGGGGCAGCACCGCCAGTCCGGCACCGGCGATCGTACAGGCCAGCACGGCCCGCAGATCCGGGACGATGACCGCGCCCGAGGCGGCCGGTCGGGAGTCGAAGACGGAGGCCCAGTAGTGCGAGACCAGGGGCAGTGACTCGTGCACCTCGACGACGGGCAGGTTCTCCAGCGCCGGAGCCCCCTTCAGGCGCAGTTCCTCCGCACCGATCCGTTCCACCCAACGGGGGGCGGCGACCAGCACGTGTTCCTCGTCGCAGAGCGGAGTCGCGGTGAGCAGAGCACCGCGCGGCCGGGCCGTACTGATGGCCAGATCATGGTGTCCGGCAGCCAGGCCCTCCAGTGCTTCCTCGGCCGTGCCGAAGGAGGCGCGCAGGGCGAATCCCTGGCCGTCGTCGCCGGTCAGCTCCGTGAGAGCGGGCAGGGCGCGTTCGGCCGTGAACTCGGGTGGGCCGGCGAGGTGCAAGGTTCTCAGCGAGGAGTCGTCGTCCAGACCGCTCTCGGCTATCTCCACCAGGGCATCGAGGTGGGGCGCGGCCTTGTGCGCGAGTTCGTCGCCGATGGTCGTCGGGGTCACCCCGCGCGCCTGCCGCAGGAAGAGCGGCTTTCCCAGCTGGCGTTCCAGGGTGCGGATCTGCGAGGTGACGGCGGGCTGGGAGAGGCCGAGCAAGGCGGCGGCGCGGGTGAAGGAGCCGGCCCGGTGCACGGTGACGAAGGTGCGCAGCAAGGCCAGATCCACGGTTTCCCCTCCCCTGTCCCTGCCTTCCTCCGGCACCCAGGCAGGCACCAACTATAAATAAGTCGATAGGGCGCTGTCGCTAACGTGATTGGACACTGACACAGAGTCAACTAGCCTTGTTCGCGCGGTTCTTCGCGCGCGGAACCGTAGACGGTCCGAGCCACGAGGGGGGAGGCTCGGACCGTCGCCGCATCCGGATGCCGCGCGCTGTCAGGGCGCGGACGCGCGGTGGCTCAGTCGGCGGACTCGTCCAGAGCGCGCAGCACGTCCGCGATCAGGTCCTCCGGGTCCTCGGCGCCTACGGACATCCGGATGAAGCCCTCCGGCACGTCGTCCCCGCCCCATCGGCGACGACGCTCGGCCGTCGAACGCACCCCGCCGAAGCTCGTCGCGTCCTCCACCAGCCGCAGGGCCTTGAGGAAACGCTCGGCACGCGCGCGCGTGGGCAGCATGAAGGAGACGACGCAGCCGTAGCGGCGCATCTGCTGCGTGGCGACCTCGTGCGAGGGGTCGTCGGGCAGCCCGGGGTGGCGCAGAGCGGACACCTCGGGCCGCTGCCGCAGGGCCTCGGCGACCGCGAGGGCGGTGGCGTTCTGCCGGTCGACGCGCAACTGGAGCGTCGCGATGGACCGGTGCGCGAGCCAAGCCTCCATGGGCCCCGAGATAGCTCCGACGATCTTGCGCCAGCGGCCTACGGCGGCCATCGCCTCGGCGTCCCGCCCGGCGACGTAACCGAGGAGCACGTCTCCGTGCCCGGTGAGCTGCTTGGTGCCGCTGGCCACGGAGAAGTCGGCGCCCAGCTCCAGCGGGCGCTGCCCGAGCGGGGTGGCGAGAGTGTTGTCGACGGCCACCAGGGTGCCCTGCGCGTGGGCCGCCGCCACCAGCCGTCGGATGTCGCACACGTCCAGCCCCGGGTTCGACGGGGACTCGATCCACAGCAGCCGGGCGCCGTCGAGGACCTCCAGCTGCCCGTCACCGCCGGTGGGCGCCGTGCGCACCTCGATGCCGTACGCCTCCAACTGGGCGCGGACCAGCGGCAGCACCTGGTAGCCGTCGGAGGGCAGCACGACCGCGTCGCCGGCGCGGAGCTGGGAGAACAGCACGGAGGAGATCGCCGCCATGCCGGAGGCGAAGACCAGCGTCTCGACGTCGTCCCGTCCGGGCGCCTCCAGTTCGCCGATGGCCCGTTCCAGCAGCGTCCAGGTCGGGTTCTCGTCACGGCCGTACCGGTACGGGCCCGTCGCCTCGCCGGGCAGGTGGAAGTGCGCCGCGAACACCGGTCCGGGCAGGGTAGGTTCATGCTTGACCGGCTCGGGCAGTCCGGCGCGCACCGCGCGCGTGCCGTCGCCGGCCGGGCCCGCGCCCCTGGTGGCGTCGCTCACGCGGCCCGTCCTTCCAGCTGCTCCTGCACCGCGGCGAGCAGACCGGCGCTCGCCGCTTCCACCATCTCAAGGCACTCCTCGAAGCCGCCGCGTCGTCCGTAGTACGGATCCGGTACGTCGAGGTCGTCGCCGGCGGCGGGGTCGTAGGAGCGCAGCAGGTGGACCTTGCGGGCGTCCTCCTCGGTGGGGGCGAGGCGGCGCAGGGCCTTGAGGTGGCCGGTGTCGAGGGCTATCACGAGGTCGAGGCGGCCGAACCAGGACGGCTGGAACTGGCGCGCGACGTGCTCGCTGTCGTAGCCGTGCTCCTCGAGCACCGAGGCGGTGCGCGGGTCGGCGGGGTCGTCCTCGTGCCAGCCGCCCGTACCGGCGCTGTCGGCCTTCACCCGGTCCTCTAGCCCGGCCTCCGCCACGCGCGCGCGGAAGACGGATTCGGCCATCGGCGAGCGGCAGATGTTGCCGGTGCACACGAAACAGACGCGGTAGGTCATGGCGCGCTCAGTCCTCGTCGGGCAGGACGACGTGCAGCGCCCAGGAGACGACGGAGATGATCAGACCGCCCAGGACGGCCGTCCAGAAGCCCTCCACGTGGAAGCTCAGGGAGAGCTTGTCGCACACCCAGGAGGTCAGCAGCAGCATCAGCGCGTTCACGACCAGCGTGATCAGGCCCAGGGTCAGAATGAACAACGGGAAGGTGAGCACCTTCACGATCGGCTTGACCAGCCAGTTCACCAAGCCGAAGATCAGTGCGACCACGATCAGGGTGCCGGCCTTCTTGGCTGTGTTGTCACCGGTCAGGGTGATCTTGTCCAGCAGCCATACGGCGACCGCGAGGGCGCCTGCGTTGGCGATCGTCTTGACTACGAAATTCTTCATGTGTCTGATCGTGGCAGACCGGAACGGAACCGAGCAGTGAGGCGAGGGCGACAGCGGCGATGAAGGCATTCCGACTGGACGAACTGGAGGCGGAGCGCGCCGCCAACGAGGGGGCCTACCTTCAGTTCCTGCGGGAGCGGAACATGTCGGTCGGTCTGTACGCGCTCAACGCGGGCGAGCACGACCCGCAGAAGCCGCACAACCAGGACGAGGTGTACTTCGTGGTGAGCGGCCGAGCGTCGATCACGGTCGGCCCGGAGACGACCGAGGTGGCGCGGGGCAGTGTCGTGTACGTGCCGGCCGGGGTTGCCCACAGGTTCCACCACATCAGCGAGGACCTGAGGGTTCTCGTCGTCTTCTCTCCGCCCGAGGCGTGAGACCCGACCCCGGGGTTCCCTAGGGGACGGGTCAGGGGAGGACAAGGGACGAGAGGCCCCCGCGAGACCGCCTCGCGGCTCTAGCATCGAATGCGGAACATCAACGACGTACGAAAACGCAGTCGTACGACTACCCAGACGTACGACTGCAATACGACAACGCAAAGGACAAAGGCGATGCGAGAGATCTTCGCGGAACTGCCCTGGTGGGTGAAGTGGGTCGCGGTGCCGGTCATCGCCCTGGTCGTGTTCGGCAGCCTGATAGCGACCGTCGTCGGATTCGTGATCGGCCTGCTGTTCAAGGCTCTGATCTTCGTCGCGCTGGTCGGCGGACTGATCTATATCGTGCGCAAGTTCCTGTCGAACTCTTCGTCGCGCAGCGACTGGTGACGGAATGCGGGGACTGGTGACCGAGTCACGCGATCACCGGTCCCGGCCAGGGGATCAGAGGTTCCCTCGGGGGAGGGAAGTTTCCCCGTGAGGCCGTCTGCGCGCGGCGGCAGAGGGTTAGAGTCCGGAACTCCCCGCGGGGTCCGGCCCCGTGGGCGGCGCAGACCCCTCCGTGCTCTTCCCGGCACGGGCTGCCCATCGCGCTCCGGGAGTAACCCTTGGCCACGGTTGACGCCGCACCGGCAGATCCCCACGCACCCGCCACCCCACCGCGCTCCTGCGCGCCTCCCACGCGGCACCCGTCCGCCGTAGCCGTCCCCGGCCAACCGCAGTCGGCGGACGTCTCGGCCCACCCCCACGCTGCGGAGGCCCCCGCCACCCCCTACTCCGCGGACGTCTCCAGACACCCGCACCCTGACGAGGTTTCAGGCCAGCCGCGTTCCACGGACGCTTCCGGCCGGCCTCTGTCCCCGGCCCTGCTCGCCCAGCCGGACCCCGTGAACGCCCCGGGGCCGGCGGGCGCCGCGACGCTCATCGGATCCGTTCAGCGCGCCATGCGCCTGCTGGAGACCGTCGCCGCGCATGTCTACGGCGCCCCCGCCAAGCAGCTGGCCCGCGAGACCGGCCTTGCCCTGCCCACGACCTACCATCTGCTGCGCACCCTGGTCCACGAGGGCTATCTGCGCCGTGAGAAAGGGCTGTTCTTCCTCGGTGACGCGGCCGAGCGGCTCGGCAGCAGCGGAGCACAGCAGAAACGTCGCAGCGCGGTGGTGGACCTGCTGGCGCACTGGCGCGATTCCATCGGTGTGCCGGTGTACTACGCGATGTACCGGGACGGCGAGATCGAGGTCGTGTGCGTCTCCGACAGCCCTGAGACCCCCGCGGTCGAGGAGTGGGCGGACTTCAGGGCGACCGGCCACGCGCACGCCATCGGGCAGTGCCTGCTGTCCCAGCTGGACGAGAGCGCCCGCCGTGACCATCTCGCCCGCTACCCCGTGCAGCCCGTCACGCCGTACACGGTGCGTGACAACGATGCTCTGCTGCGTCGGCTGGCCCGGCTGCAGCGCATGGAGCCGGTGGTGGAGCGCCAGGAGTACGCGCTCGGGACGGTGTGTGCGGCGGTCCCGATCACGATCGGCACCACCGTGGCCACGATGGCCATGTCAATGCCCGCCCACCAGGCCGACCGGCTGCTGCCCGCGGCCCGTCGGCTACAGGCCGAGATCGGGCGCCACCTGGGATACCTCATGCTCTCTATCAGTATCTGAAAACTTACTCCTTGTAATGTGCTGAGTACTTTCAGCAAGATTTGACCACGCTTAGAGGGATCAATCCCAGCCAGTCGATGTCCTATGACGGGGTAGACGATGCGCGAGTCCGTACAGGCAGAAGTCATGATGAGCTTTCTTGTCTCGGAGGAGCTCTCCTTCCGCATTCCGGTGGAGTTGCGCTATGAGACCACTGATCCTTATGCCGTGCGGCTCACCTTTCACCTGCCCGGTGATGCACCGGTGACCTGGGCCTTCGGTCGCGAGTTGCTGATCGATGGCGTCGGCCGGCCGTGCGGGGAAGGGGATGTGCATATCGCCCCCGCCGATTCCGAGGTGCTCGGTGAGGTTCTGATCAGGCTTAAGGTCGGCGGTGACCAGGCGCTGTTCCGCTCGTCGGCGCCGCCGCTCGTGGCCTTCCTGGACCGTACGGACAAGCTTGTGCCGCTCGGCCAGGAGGGTGCGCTCGCCGATTTCGACACGCATCTGGAAGAGGCCCTGGACCGCATCCTGGCCGAGGAACAGAGCGCCGGCTGAAGCGTTACGGCACGAGGCGCCGAGTGCTCCACACGCCGTCTGGAGCTGTGCAGTAACGCTTCTGCGCGGGGTGGCGGACAGGCTGCGCAGGACGTAGGGCATCGCGCAACGGCCGCTTCCGCCTCATCACTTCAGCCGCACTCCCATCCTTCAGTCGCCCTCCCACCGCTTCGGCCGACGCTTCACCGCTTCCGCCGCCGTCCTCGGCCGCCGCGTGCCGGGACGGGCTGGGCGCCGATGTGGGCCGGGGCATCCGGTCCGGGCCGGTCGGCGGAGACCACCAGCGCGGCGAGCGCGGTGGTGACCGGGACACAGGCGACCAGGCCGATCGAGCCCACCAGCGTGCGTACGATCTCCTCGGCCACCAGCTCGCTGTTGGCCACGGTCCCGACACTGCTCTGCGCGATCGAGAACAGCAGCAGCAGCGGCAGTGCCGCGCCGGCGTAGGCGAGGACGAGGGTGTTGACCACGGAGGCGATGTGGTCACGGCCGATACGGATGCCCGCCCGGTACAGCCCGCGCCAGCCCATCGAGGGGTTGGCCTCGTGCAGTTCCCAGACGGCCGAGGTCTGCGTCACGGTCACGTCGTCCAGGACACCGAGCGAGCCGATGATGACGCCTGCGAGCAGCAGACCGCTCATGTCGATCGACGGATACAGGCCGTGGATCAGGCCCGTGTTGTCGTCCGTGTTGCCGGTCAGCGCGGCCCAGCCGATGAACAGCGAGCCGAGCGCGCCGATCAGCGACAGCGAGATCAGCGTGCCGAGGACCGCCACCGACGTACGGGCGGACAGGCCGTGGCACATGTACAGGGCGATCAGCATGATGGCGCTCGCCCCGACCACCGCCACGAGCAGCGGGTTCGACCCCTGCAGGACGGCGGGCAGGATGAACAGGGTCAGCACGAGGAAGCTCACCGTCAGTGCGACCAGCGCCATGACACCGCGCAGCCGGCCCACCACCACGACGGCGAGTGCGAAGATTCCCGCCAGCAGGTACATGGGGAACTGCCGGTTCACATCGGCCACCGAGTACTGCAGATCCTTCGGCGCCGAGGGTTCGTAGGCGACGACGACCTTCTCGCCCTGATGCAGCTGCCGCGGCTGGTCCGGCTGCACGATCTCGGTGAACGTACGGCCCTTGTCCTTGCCGGTGTCGACCCGGACGGTGGCCTTCTTGCACGCTCCGTTCGCCTGTTGCTGCGCCGAGCTGCCCTCGGCGGTGGAGGTGTCGCCGGTCGGCGTCTCGCCGGAGGCGTTCACCGACTTGCAGCTCACCTCGACGACCTGGGCGACCGTGGCCTGCTGGGTCTGCCGGTCGAAGCCGACGCCGGTGCGTTTGTGGGGCGGGGCTCCCCCGGGCCAGAGCACCACCAGACCGACGACGACCGCCGCGGTGAACGGGATCAGGATCGCGGCGATGACCTTGCGCAGGTGCTTGGAGACGGGGGCGGCAGGCCCATGACTGTGACTGTGGCCGTGCGAGTGGCCCGGCCCACGCCCGCCCTGCCCACGCCCGCCCTGCCGGTGCCCGTGGTCGTGATGCTGGCCGTCGTCCCCGCCAGGACCCCGCTCAGGGGTGTGCCCGGTGCCCGGCATGGCCGCGGTGTGGCCGTGGCCGGCACCCTGCGCTGAGCCGTCCGGGCGGCGCGGCTCGGGCGGCTGGTACGGGTACTGCTCCATCCTGGTCACCGCCAGATCATCGCAAGAACGGCAGGGGCCCACTGTTCAGCACGCCACATATGACGCTAGCGTGGAGGCACCTTTGCACACGCGGGAGCTCGGAGCACCGGGCTGAGAGGGCGCTGACCTCCGTATACGCGATGTTTCACGTGGAACGAAGCCTGTTTCACGGGAAACATCGACCGACGGGATCCGCTGCGTCGACCGCCGAACCTGTTACCGGGTAATGCCGGCGTAGGGAGTAGGTCTCATGACCAACAAGGACGCACGCACGCCTGTCTCCGCTCAGGGCGAGAAGACCCAGGAGACCGGGAAGTCCATCGGCTGGCACAAGGCGTATGTCGAGGGCTCGCGCCCCGACCTGCGCGTGCCGGTTCGCCAGGTGCACCTCACCAACGGCCAGTCGGTCACGCTGTACGACACGTCGGGCCCGTACACCGATCCACTCGTCGACACCGACGTCCGCAGGGGCCTGCCGCCGCTGCGGGAGAACTGGATCATCGCCCGCGGCGACACCGAGGAGTACGCGGGCCGTCCCGCCCGTCCCGAGGACGACGGGATCAAGCACACCTCGCCGCGCGGCGGGCTGCGCAACCTGGACGCGGTCTTCCCCGGACGGCCGCGCCAGCCGCGCCGGGGCCGCGGCAGCGAGGCGGTGACGCAGCTCGCGTACGCGCGGCGGGGCGAGATCACGCCGGAGATGGAGTACGTGGCCATCCGGGAGAACGTTTCCCCCGAAGTGGTCCGAGAGGAGATCGCGGCGGGCCGTGCGGTGCTGCCGGCCAACGTCAACCACCCGGAGATCGAGCCGATGATCATCGGCAAGCGGTTCCTGGTGAAGGTCAACGCCAACATCGGCAACTCCGCGGTGACCTCCTCCATCGAGGAGGAGGTGGAGAAGATGACCTGGGCGACCCGCTGGGGCGCCGACACCGTCATGGACCTGTCCACCGGCCGCAACATCCACACGACCCGCGAGTGGGTGCTGCGCAACTCCCCTGTCCCTATCGGCACGGTTCCGCTCTACCAGGCTCTGGAGAAGGTCGACGGCAAGGCCGAGGAACTGACCTGGGAGATCTACAAGGACACGGTCATCGAGCAGGCCGAGCAGGGCGTGGACTACATGACCGTCCACGCGGGCGTACGGCTCGCGTACGTGCCGCTCACCGCCAACCGCAAGACCGGCATCGTCTCGCGCGGCGGCTCGATCATGGCCGCGTGGTGCCTGGCGCACCACAAGGAGTCGTTCCTGTACGAGAACTTCGAGGAACTGTGCGAGATCCTCGCCGCCTACGACGTCACGTACTCGCTGGGCGACGGCCTGCGGCCGGGGTCGATCGCGGACGCCAACGACGAGGCCCAGTTCGCCGAGTTGCGCACGCTCGGGGAACTCAACAGCATCGCCAAGCGTTTCAACGTACAGACCATGATCGAGGGCCCCGGGCACGTCCCGATGCACAAGATCAAGGAGAACATCGACCTTCAGCAGGAGATCTGCGATGAAGCTCCGTTCTATACGCTCGGCCCGCTGACCACGGACGTCGCGCCGGCGTACGACCACATCACCTCCGGCATCGGCGCCGCGATGATCGCCTGGTGGGGCACGGCGATGCTCTGCTACGTCACGCCCAAGGAGCACCTGGGCTTGCCCAACCGGGACGACGTCAAGACCGGCGTCATCACCTACAAGATCGCGGCCCACGCGGCCGACCTCGCCAAGGGGCACCCGGGCGCGCAGGATTGGGACGACGCGCTGTCCGACGCTCGCTTCGAGTTCCGGTGGGAGGACCAGTTCAACCTCGCTCTGGACCCGGACACGGCACGGGAGTTCCACGATGAGACCCTGCCGGCCGAGCCCGCCAAGACGGCGCACTTCTGTTCCATGTGCGGGCCGAAGTTCTGCAGCATGAAGATCTCGCAGGACATCCGCCGTGAACACGGCGGCAGCCGGGGCGAGATCGAGGAGGGCATGGCCCAGAAGTCGAAGGAGTTCGCGGCGAGCGGCAACAGGGTGTACCTGCCGATCGCCGACTGACGGCTCTCCTGGGCGGTGCTCACCTGTGGGTGGGCGTGAGCACCGCCCACGGCCGCGCTCACAGGTGTTCGGGGACCTGCCGCCCAGGCCCCGGCCCGTTGTCACAGACGGACTCCACGGTGTGCTCCGATGCGTGCAGGGCCTGGAGCCGCGGGCTCTGTAAATCGACGGCGAGGGTGCGGCTGACCGCCATGGCGGTGCCGACGTACGGACCCGTCGGCCGCCCGGTCGGGCCCGCGCCGGTAGGGGCGCGAGCCGTGTCCGGGCCGCCGCGGGGTCACTCGGGCCGATGCTCAGGGCCGCCGAAGTCCGGGCTCGTGTAGTCCGGGCTGGTGAACCTCGGGCGGTCGGACTCCGAGCCGTTGTCGGGGCTGCTGAAGCCGGGGCGGTCGTAGCCCAGGCGCGGCATCCGGCCGGTCGAGCTGGGCGGGGTCGTGCGGAGCCGCGCAGGGGCGGGTCCGGGCTCGGCGAGTGCCTCGCGCAGAAACGGCAGGATGCCGCGCTCCAGCAGGGCGTCGCGCCAGGCCGCTCTGGCCCTGTCCAGTTCCTGGTGCGCCGCGTCGAGCGCCTGGGCCTGCGCCGAACTGCCGTTGCGCAGGGCGGTGAGGAGCAGCCCGACGGCGGCGACGAGGACCGCGGCTGCGGTCACCGCGCCGAACACCCAGCCGGCCGTGAGCATGGTGCCGGCGAAGGCCTGTTCCGGGTTCAGTGTCTTCAGGATGTAGCCGATGAGCAGGAAGATCGCCGCGGCGGTTCCGGAGAGGACGGGCGCCAGCACGGCGACGACCGCGATGGCGCCCGCGCCGGAGCTCTCGGCCGCTTCGCCGAGAGTGGTGGCGAGGTCGGCCGCAGCCGGACCCGGACCCGGATCCGCGGCACCGGAACCGGAATCGCCCGAGGTCACAGGGGCCATCGCCGGATGGCGCAGCTCCTCGCGGGCCTGGACGTAGTGCTGGTATTCGGCCGCGGCGGCCGCCGTGATCAGGGCGGTGGCGTTGAGCGCCATGGTGCGCAGCTGTTCGGGGTTGAGCCGCTGTCCGACGGCGGCCAGTTCCGGTCGGTGTGGTGCGGAGCGCAGCGCCTCATCGAGGAGCCGCTCGAATTCCTGGCGGTCCTCGCTCTGCAGGTACTGCGGAACGCTGTTCATGTGCATCCCCCGATGCTCCGTAGGGCTTGGGGCTCGCACGCCGGCGAGCCGTCGGGCAGAAACGGAGGGGAGCCTGCTACGGATAAGCCGATGGTAGAGCCGTGACGGTACGCGGTGACAGGGGGTTGCGGAAATTGCGTTCCGGCCTGCGCGTACTGCGTCCGGAGGACGCCTTCCCGGGGAACGTTCAGTTATCCAGAGGAAGTTGCCGGACCAGTAGCTTTCCGGCCATGGTCACTCCGCCGTCCATGGCGATGGCGAGCCCGTCGGCGTACACGTGCGGCCCCTCCACGACCGGGCCGCTGCCCTCCTCGCCCTCCTCGGAGCCGACCTCGCCGAGGAGATAGGGAATCGGACTGTGGCCGTGAACGATGCGGGTGCCGCCGTACGTATCGAGAAGGGAACGGACGGCGTCTGCACCACCCTCGTCACGGAAGGAGAAGCGCTTGGTGAACTTGCGGAACAGATCCCAGCACTCGTCCGCGTCATTGCGGGTGAGGGTCTCGCGGACGGTGTCGTTGACCGCCTCGATGGAGTCGCCGTAGTCGAGATAGACGGTGGTGTCCGAGTGCACGAGCAGATAGCCGTCGACCTCCTCGACGGCGTCGAGACGTGCCATCCACTGCAGGTGATGGTCCTGGAGGCGGTCCATGTCGGTCTTCTGGCCGCCGTTGAGCAGCCAGGCCGCCTGGAAGGTGGCGGTGCCCGCGCCGGAGTTGACGGGCGTGTCGCCGAACCGCTTGGCGCCGAGCAGCAGTAGTTCGTGGTTGCCCATGAGGGCCTTGCAGTAGCCGCCGGCCGCGGCGGCCTCGGCGGACAGGCGCATCACCAGGTCGATGACGCCGATGCCGTCGGGCCCGCGGTCGGTGAAGTCGCCGAGGAACCACAGCCGGGCGGTGCCCGCGCACCACTGGCCCGATTCGTCGATGAGTCCCTGCTCCCGCAGGGCGGTCACCAGTTCGTCGAGGTACCCGTGGACGTCCCCGACGACGAACAGCGCCCCGGGGCCGGCCGCGGGCTGCGGCGTCGGCGGCGCGGGAGCCGGTTCGACGGGTACCTGGACCGTGTCGGTCCGCTTGATGACCGGAAGGTCGCGCTGTGTGGGCGTGTAGTCCTCGGGGTACGCCTCGTCGGCGGGCGGCGCGGTGTCGCCCGGCTGGGCTGTGCCGACGTACGGACCGGTCTCGTGGACGTACGCCGGTACCCGGAAGTCGCGCAGCGTCGCCGTCCGCTCCACCTCGGGTCCCTGACCGGCCCCCTGAGTCATCAGACCCCTCCACCATCGCGCCGCAGCTGCACCGCTTCGGACTGCCTGGTCGCAGCGGTCCGCGGTGTCGTGGGCCCATCATAGGAATGCGCGTCGCGCCGTGTGATGACCCAGGGGTGGTGAATCGGAACAACACTCCAGTTCACCGCGGCTTTCGCCCCGTTTCGGCAGGTGTTCGGCCCGCTTCGAGCCGACCGGACGCCCGGTCGACCGTCCGTCGGCCCACCGGGTCCCCGTCACCGACTCCCGAGAGTACGGGGTGAGCGCCCCGTTCTGTCGGCTCTCTGCCCGTTCTGTTGACGCTATGTCTCGTCCGGTGTGCGCGGCGGGCTCACCGTCGTGCGCGGAAGGCGTCGCTGGGAGGAGGTGCGCACGATCAGCTCCGTCGGTATCACCTGCTCGACCGGCTGGTCCGACTCGACCCCCTCGATGGCGTCGATGAGGAGCTGGACCACCGCGGTGCCGATGCGGCGGGGCTTCAGGGAGAGCGTGGTGATGGGCGGCTCGGTGCTGGCGTACACCGTGGACTCGCTGCAGCACACCAGCAGCAGGTCCTCGGGGACGCGCAGCCCGTAGCGGCGGGCGGCGGCGAGCAGGTCGGTGCCGTTGGGGTCGAACAGGCCGTAGACCGCGTCGGGCCGGTCGGGGCGGGCGAGCAGCCGGTCGGCGGCGACGGCGCCCGCGCACGGGTCGTGCGCCGGGTAGGCCTCGTAGACCGGGTCCTGGCCGACCCGCTCGCACCAGCGCAGATAGGCGGTGGTCGACAGGTGGGTGTACGTGTCCGTCGTGGTGCCCGCGAGCAGGCCGATGCGGCGGGCGCCGGCGTCGGCGAGATGGTCGAGGATGCCGAGTACGGCGGCCTCGTGGTCGTTGTCGACCCAGGCGGTGACCGGCAGTGCGCCGGCCGGGCGGCCGTCGGAGACGACCGGCAGTCCCTGTCGGACCAGCTCGCTGACCACCGGGTCCTGATCGGAGGGGTCGATGACGACCGTGCCGTCCAGGGCGACGTTGGACCACACGTCGTGGCGGGAGGTCGCGGGCAGGATGACGAGCGCGTAGCCGCGGGCGAGCGCGGCCGATGTCGCGGCCCTGGCCATCTCCGCGAAGTACGCGAACTCCGTGAAGGTGAAAGGTTCATCCCCGTACGTCGTCACGGTCAGGCCGATCAGACCCGACTTGCCGGTACGGAGGGTGCGTGCGGCGGCCGAGGGGCGGTACCCCAGCCGGTCGGCGACCTCGCGGACGTGGCGTCGGGTGGCATCCGGGAGCCGGCCCTTGCCGTTGAGGGCGTCGGACACGGTCGTGATGGAGACCCCGGCGGCGGCGGCAACGTCTCTGATGCCCGCCCGGCCCGGCCGACTGCCTCGACGTGAGGTTTCCGCGCGGCTCACCTGGTGCTTCCCTGCTGCTGTCATGGCGAGCCGATAGTAGGGCTCATGCGGTGGGGTAGTGCGGACGCATATGCACGCGTTGACAGGCACGTTTCTGCAAGGTCAATCATTATCAACTACCTTGGAAAGAAAGCTAGTTGAACGATCCTGCGGTAGGACGTGACGTGACGGCACGTATGGACCTGCCAACTGTCCGATGTCTCGAAGAGGTCTCAACTCACCTGCATGGGGGACGCGCGCCACGGCGTGAGCTACCGGCGCATAGATATATGTACGGCGCGCCCCCGGAAACGTACGCTTTCGTACGGGGATGCCCCCGATGCCCTTGGGGCTTCGTGCGGAGTTGCCCTTGATGCCTGCGGGAGAGGCGGGGATCTCCTCGTCTGTGGTGCCCGCACCTGTACGCACCGGAGGCGAATCCTCATAAGGTGAGGAGTATTGGAAGCCGGCGGCGTCGACGGTCCGCCGGTGGTCGCGAGGAGGACTGCGGTGAGCGAGACGAGCCCGAAGCTGCGCGCCGAGCTGGAGGGTATCCCCACCTACAAGCCGGGCAAGCCTGCCGCGGGCGGCGGGCCGGTCGCCTACAAGTTGTCCTCCAACGAGAACCCGTACCCGCCGCTGCCCGGTGTGATGGAGCGCGTGATGGCTGCCGCCGGCGCCTTCAACCGCTACCCGGACATGGCCTGTGCCGGGCTGATGGAGGAGTTGTCCGAGCGCTTCGGCGTCCCGCTCTCCCACCTGGCCACCGGCACCGGCTCGGTGGGTGTCGCCCAGCAGCTCGTCCAGGCCACCAGCGGACCTGGCGACGAGGTGATCTACGCCTGGCGGTCCTTCGAGGCGTACCCGATCGTCACGCAGATCAGCGGTGCCCGGTCGGTGCAGGTGCCGCTCACGCCCGGCGATGTGCACGACCTGGACGCGATGGCGGCCGCGATCACCGACCGGACCCGGCTGATCTTCGTCTGCAACCCCAACAACCCGACCGGCACGGTGGTGCGGCGGGCCGAGCTGGAGCGGTTCCTCGACCGGGTGCCCGGCGATGTGCTGGTGGTGCTGGACGAGGCGTACCGGGAGTTCATCCGCGACCCCGAGGTGCCCGATGGCGTCGAGCTGTACCGGAACCGGCCCAACGTCTGCGTCCTGCGCACCTTCTCCAAGGCCTACGGGCTCGCCGGCCTGCGCGTCGGTTTCGCGATCGCCCACGAGCCGGTCGCGGCGGCGCTGCGCAAGACGGCGGTGCCCTTCGGTGTGAGCCAGCTCGCACAGGAGGCGGCGATCGCCTCGCTGCGGGCTGAGGACGAGCTGCTGGGCCGGGTCGGCTCGCTGGTGTGCGAGCGCACGCGCGTGGTCGACGCGCTGCGCGCTCAGGGCTGGACGGTGCCGGAGACGCAGGCGAACTTCGTCTGGCTGCGGCTGGGGGAGCGTACGGTGGCGTTCGCGCAGGCCTGTGAGCAGCACGGGGTCGTGGTCCGGCCGTTCCCGGGCGAGGGTGTGCGGGTGACGGTCGGCGAGACCGAGGCGAACGACATCTTCCTGAAGGTGACGGAAGCGTTCCGCAAGGAGCTGTAGTCCGGCGTCGGTCCTACTGGTCGATCAGCTCCACGCGGACGGGGTCGCCGTCTCGTACGGTCGCCAGGGTCCGGGCGTCTCCGTCGAGGCTCCCCAGGATGTTGCACGGGCTCGCGAGGCGGCACTCGTCGCCTCGCGAGATCGGCGTGGGGCCGTAGGGGAGGGCGAGCGCATCGCCGTCCGTCCAGAAGGCCACGGTGCCCGGCTCCACGACCTGCCGGGCGTCCGTTTCACGTGAAACAGAGACACCTATGTCGAAATAGACCTCCTCGCCCCAGGTGTGGGCGCTGGAGGTGAGCGGCAGTGCCTTCGCGAGGGCCTGAGCTGTTGGCGTGTCTGCGTCGAGGGTCGCGGTGATGTTCCCCGCGGGCCAGGAAATCCGTATCTGCATGGCGCGCAATTCAACAATATGTTGAAGTCGCTGCCAAGGTCTTGACTTCGCGGCACTAGGACCACCCCCCTTCGCCGGGCTGAAAATCAGTGCGTCATAATGGCTTGTGAATGTGAACGCGTTCACAAGCGTGTCCCAGTTGCTCCCATGATGTGCGCGACAAACGGGGCAAACTGCCGCTAACCACGGCGAAGTAAGGAGCTGACGACGTGGAATTGGCTTTGGCGCCGGAGACACTGGCGCGCTGGCAGTTCGGCATCACCACCGTCTACCACTTCCTGTTCGTTCCGCTGACGATCTCCCTGGCCGCCCTGACGGCCGGGCTGCAGACGGCCTGGGTGCGCACGGAGAAGGAGAAGTACCTCAGGGCGACCAAGTTCTGGGGGAAGCTCTTCCTGATCAACATCGCCATGGGTGTGGTCACCGGCATCGTGCAGGAGTTCCAGTTCGGCATGAACTGGTCCGACTACTCGCGCTTCGTCGGTGACATCTTCGGGGCCCCGCTGGCCTTCGAGGCACTGATCGCGTTCTTCTTCGAGTCCACCTTCATCGGCCTGTGGATCTTCGGCTGGGACAAGCTGCCCAAGAAGATCCACCTGGCCTGTATATGGATGGTCTCGATCGGCACGATCCTGTCGGCCTACTTCATCCTCGCGGCCAACTCCTGGATGCAGCACCCGGTCGGCTACAAGATCGACAAGGCCAGGGGTCGCGCCGAGCTGACCGACTTCTGGGCCGTGCTGACCCAGAACACCGCGCTCAGCCAGGCCTTCCACACCCTGTCGGCGGCCTTCCTGACCGGTGGCGCTTTCATGGTCGGCATTGCCGCCTACCACCTGGCCCGCAAGAAGCACATCCGCGAGATGAAGACCTCGCTGCGGGTGGGCCTGGTCACCGTGGCCATAGCCGGTCTGCTCACCGCGGTCAGCGGCGACACCCTCGGCAAGGTCATGTTCAAGCAGCAGCCCATGAAGATGGCGTCCGCCGAGGCGCTGTGGGACGGCCAGAAGCCGGCCCCCTTCTCGATCTTCGCCTACGGCGATGTGGAGAAGGGGCACAACACCGTGGCGATAGAGATCCCGGGCCTGCTGTCCTTCCTCGCCGACGACAACTTCACCTCGTACGTCCCCGGCATCAACGACGTCAACAAGGCCGAGCAGCAGAAGTTCGGCCCGGGCGACTACCGGCCCAACATCCCGGTCGCCTTCTGGGGCTTCCGCTGGATGATCGGCTTCGGCATGGCGTCCTTCGCCATCGGTCTGGCCGGGCTGTGGCTGACCCGCAAGAAGTTCCTGCTGCCACAGCATCTGCGGGTCGGCGAGGACGAGGTGCCGCATCTGGTGCTGTTCAAGAACAAGGCGCTCAGCACGAAGCTCTCCCCGTGGTACTGGCGCATCGCGACCTGGACTCTGGCCTTCCCGCTCATCGCCAACTCCTGGGGCTGGATCTTCACCGAGACGGGCCGCCAGCCGTGGGCCGTCTACGGCGTCCTGCAGACCCGCGACGCGGTCTCCCCCGGGGTCTCCCAGGGCGAGGTCCTCACCTCGATGATCGTCTTCACGTCGCTGTACGCGATCCTCGCCGTGATCGAGGTCAAGCTGCTCACGAAGTACGTCAAGGCCGGTCCGCCCGAGCTGACCGAGGCCGACCTCAACCCGCCCACGAAGATCGGCGGCGACACCCGTGACGCCGACAAGCCGATGGCCTTCTCTTACTAGGCCGGGGGAACAGTCATGCATCTTCACGACGTCTGGTTCGTTCTGATCGCCGTTCTGTGGACCGGCTACTTCTTCCTGGAGGGCTTCGACTTCGGGGTCGGCATCCTCACCAAGCTGCTGGCCCGTGACCGGCCGGAGCGGCGGGTGCTGATCAACACCATCGGGCCCGTCTGGGACGGCAACGAGGTGTGGCTGCTCACCGCCGGCGGCGCGACCTTCGCCGCCTTCCCGGACTGGTACGCCACTCTCTTCTCCGGCTTCTATCTGCCCCTGCTGGTCATCCTGGTCTGCCTGATCGTCCGGGGCGTCGGATTCGAGTACCGGGCGAAGCGGCCCGAGGAGAACTGGCAGCGCAACTGGGAGCACGCGATCTTCTGGACCTCGCTGATCCCGGCGTTCCTGTGGGGCGTGGTCTTCGGGAACATCGTGCGGGGCGTGAAGATCGACCAGCACTTCGAGTACGTCGGCACTCTCGGGGACCTGTTCAACCCCTACGCCCTGCTCGGCGGCCTGGTGACGCTCACGCTGTTCACCTTCCACGGAGCGGTGTTCACCGCGCTCAAGACCGTGGGGGACATCCGGGTGCGGGCACGGAAGCTGGCCCTGCGGGTCGGCCTTGTCGCGGCTGTCGTGGCGCTCGCCTTCCTGCTGTGGACGCAGGCCGACACCGGTAACGGCAGGAGTCTGGTGGCGCTGATCGTGGCGGTCGTTGCCCTGGTGGCCGCTCTGGTGGCCAACCAGATGGGGCGCGAGGGATGGTCGTTCGCCCTGTCCGGCGTCACCATCGTGGCCGCCGTGGCGATGCTCTTCCTGTCGCTCTTCCCGAACGTCATGCCGTCCACCCTCAACGGGGACTGGAGCCTGACGGTCACCAACGCCTCGTCCAGCCCGTACACCCTGAAGATCATGACCTGGTGTGCGGCGATCGCCACTCCGTTGGTCATGCTCTACCAGGGCTGGACCTACTGGGTGTTCCGCAAGCGGATCGGCACGCAGCACATCGCCGCCGATATCGCGCACTGAGTCCGCCGAGGGCGTGTTTCACGTGAAACACGCCCTCTGGGCCGAAGGGCACGTTTCACGTGAAACCAATCGATCCGCGTCTGCTGCGCTACGCCCGCGCCACCCGGTTCTTCCTCGTGGCGGTCGTCGCCTTGGGAGCCGTCGGCGCGGGACTGGTCATCGCCCAGGCGATGCTCATCGCCGAAGTCGTCGTCGGTGCCTTCCAGCACGGTCGCTCAGCCGGCGAACTCAGCACTCCCCTCCTGCTGTTGGTGGCTGTCGCCGTCGGCCGGGCGCTGGTCTCCTGGCTCACCGAACTCGCCGCACACCGGGCGAGCGCGGCGGTCAAGTCCGAACTGCGCGGGCGGCTCCTGGACCGGGCGGCGTCGCTCGGTCCGGGGTGGCTGAGCGGTCAGCGGACCGGCTCGCTGGTCACCCTGGCCACGCGCGGCGTGGACGCCCTGGACGACTACTTCTCGCGCTATCTGCCGCAGTTGGGGCTCGCCGTGGTCGTTCCGGTGGCGGTGCTGGCGCGGATCGTCACCGAAGACTGGGTCTCGGCGGCGATCATCGTCGGCACCCTGCCGCTCATCCCGCTTTTCATGGTGCTGATCGGCTGGGCCACCCAGTCCCGGACGGACCGTCAGTGGCGGCTGCTGTCCCGGCTGTCCGGACACTTCCTGGACGTGGTCGCGGGCCTTCCCACGCTGAAGGTGTTCGGCCGGGCCAAGGCGCAGGCCGAGTCCATCCGCCGGATCACCGATGAGTACCGGCAGGCGACCATGCGGACCCTGCGCATCGCCTTCCTCTCCTCCTTCGCGCTGGAACTGCTCGCCACGCTGTCGGTGGCCCTCGTCGCGGTGACGATCGGCATGCGGCTCGTACACGGCGACATGGACCTGTACATCGGCCTGGTGATCCTGGTGCTGGCGCCCGAGGCCTACCTTCCGCTGCGCCAGGTCGGCGCGCAGTACCACGCGGCTGCCGAAGGACTCGCCGCCGCGCAGGAGATCTTCACCGTGCTGGAGACGCCGCTCCCGGCGTCCGGCACCGGCGCGGTGCCCGAAGGCGGGGTGGACTTCGACGGAATCACCGTCCGCTACCCCGGCCGCTCCGCAGACGCCGTGACCGACGTGTCTCTCACCGTCGAACCCGGTGAGACGGTCGCGTTGGTGGGGCCGAGCGGTGTGGGCAAGTCGACGCTGCTGAACGTACTGCTGGGCTTCGTACGGCCCGCCGAGGGCCAGGTGCGGATCGGGGGCGTGGATCTCGCCGGCCTCGACCTGGAGGAGTGGCGGTCGCGGATCGCCTGGGTGCCGCAGCACCCGCATCTCTACGCCGGGACCATCGCGGAGAACGTACGGCTGGCGCGGCCCGACGCCGACGACAGCGCCGTACGCCGGGCGCTGCGGGACGCGGGCGCGCTGGAGTTCGTGGACGCGCTGCCCGAGGGCGCCGGCACGGTGCTCGGGGAGGACGGGGCCGGACTGTCGGCCGGGCAGCGGCAGCGGCTCGCGTTGGCGCGGGCGTTTCTTGCCGATCGGCCTGTGCTGTTGCTGGACGAGCCGACGGCTGCGCTGGACGGCGTGACCGAGGCGGAGGTCGTCGCTGCGGTGCGACGGCTTGCTGTCGGCAGGACCGTGCTGCTTGTCGTGCATCGGCCGGCGCTGCTGGACGTGGCAGACCGCGTCGTGCGGCTGGCCGGCAGTGATCCTGCCAGGGAACTGGCTCCCGTGGATCCTCGTCCGTGCCCACCCTCCCCCACGCTCGGCTCCGGTCGTGCGGAGGGCCCCCCATCCCGACTCGACGGGCCGGAAAGGGACCCGGCGGAACCGACTCCTGTGCGGCCCCGGCGTCTGCTGGCCCGAGTTCGTGGGCTTGCCGGGCCTCGGCGGGGGCGGCTTGTGCTTGCTCTGGTGCTCGGTGCTCTGGCGCTCGCCAGCGCGGTTGGGCTGATGGCGACGTCCGGGTGGCTCATCTCGCGGGCCTCGCAGCAGCCGCCCGTGCTGTATCTGATGGTGGCCGTGACCGCGACGCGGGCCTTCGGGATCGGACGGGCCGTCTTCCGGTACGCCGAGCGGCTGGTGTCGCACGACGCCGTGCTGCGGATGCTCGCCGACACCCGGGTCGCCGTCTACCGGCGTCTGGAGCGACTCGCACCGGCTGGGCTGCGCACCGCCCGGCGGGGTGACCTGCTCACCCGGCTGGTCGCGGACGTGGACGCGTTCCAGGACTACTGGCTGCGCTGGCTGCTGCCGGCGTCGGTCGCCGTCCTCGTCTGCGCCGCCTCCGTCGGCTTCACCGCCTGGTTGCTGCCCGAGGCCGGAGCCGCCCTCGCGGCGGGCCTCGTGACGGCCGGCGTCGGCGTCCCGCTGGTCACCGCGGCCGTGGCCCGGCGGGCCGAGCGGCGCCTCGCACCCGCCCGGGGCGTGCTCGCCACCCGCGTCGCCGATCTGCTCACCGGCACTGCCGAGCTGACCGTCGCCGGTGCCCTGCCCGCCCGCACGGACGCGGCCCGGCGCGCCGACGGCACCCTCACCCGGATCGCCTCGCGCGCCGCCGTGGCCACCGCGCTCGGCGACGGGCTCACCGCGCTGATCTCCGGCCTGACTGTCGCGGCCACCGCGCTGTGCGGTGCCCAGGCGGTGGCCGCGGGACGGCTCGGCGGCGTGGCGATGGCCGTGGTCGTCCTCACCCCGCTGGCCGCCTTCGAGGCCGTACTGGGGCTGCCGGTCGCCGTGCGCCACCGGCAGCGGGTGCGGCGCAGTGCGGAGCGGGTCTACGAGGTCCTGGACGCCCCCGAGCCCGTACACGAGCCGGAGCGGCCGCGTCGGGCGCCCGTTTCACCGTTCCCGCTCGTGGTCAGGCAGCTGGCCGCGCGGTACGAGGGGCAGCAGCGGGAGGCACTGGCCGGATTCGACCTCACGTTGGAACAGGGCCGCCGGATCGCCGTGGTCGGGGCCTCCGGCTCCGGCAAGACCACTCTCGCCCAGGTGCTGCTGCGCTTCCTCGACCCGGAAGAGGGCGCCTACACGCTCGCCGGTGTGGACGCGTACGCGCTGGCCGGCGATGACGTACGGCGGCTCGTCGGGCTGTGTGCGCAGGATGCGCATCTCTTCGACAGCTCGGTGCGCGAGAACCTGCTGCTGGCCAGGAAGGACGCCACCGAGACCGACCTGCGCCGGGCACTGGCCCGGGCCCGGCTGCTGGACTGGGTGGACGGGCTGCCCGCCGGCCTGGACACGCTCGTCGGCGAGCACGGGGCGCGGCTGTCGGGCGGTCAGCGCCAGCGGCTCGCCCTGGCCCGCGCCCTGCTGGCCGACTTCCCCGTCCTGGTCCTCGACGAGCCCGCCGAGCATCTGGATCTGCCGACGGCCGACGCGCTGACCGCTGATCTGCTGGCCGCCACGGAGGGCCGTACGACCCTGCTGATCACCCACCGGCTGGCCGGGCTGGACGCGGTGGACGAGGTGATCGTGCTCGACGCGGGCCGGGTGGTGCAGCGGGGCGCGTACGCGGAACTCGTCGCGGTGGACGGGCCCCTGCGGGCGATGGCACGGCGCGAGGAGGAGGCGGAGTCGCTGGTGGAGGCGCGGTGAGGGGTCTCGGGTGGCAGCGGTCCCGGAGCCATATCGGGCTCCTGGGTATCGGGCTGCCGAGTTCCTGGGTGGAGTCGTCGAGTTTCCCGGATAAAAGGGACTAATTACCCTCAAGGCATGTGCGTCCCGCCTCCGCCCGACCCCGCACGGTCCGCCGATCGCGGACCGTGCGTCGAGCCCGCTCTGCGTGTGCCGCAGTTGCTGGAGGCGATGCGGTCCGTGGGCAGTGGGCTGGAGCTGCATTCCACGCTGGACCGGATCTGTGAGACCGCCGCCGATCTGACCGGGGCCCGGTATGCGGCGATCGGGGTCGTCGCGGAGGAGGGCGACGGGCTCTCCGACTTCGTCTACCAGGGGGTGGAGGAGGAGACGGCCCGCCGGATCGGCCGGCTCCCGGACGGGCACAAGGGGCTGCTGGGTGCGCTCATCAGGAACCCGGAGCCGGTCCTGCTCGCCGACCTGAGCGAGGACCCGCGCTCCTGCGGCTTCCCCGTGCACCATCCGCCGATGCGCAGCTTCCTCGGCGTCCCGATCCGGGTGCAGGGCGAAATCTTCGGCAACCTCTATCTGACCGAGAAGCGCGACGGCCGGCCCTTCCACGACGACGACCTCGCCATGGTCCAGGTGCTGGCCGCCGAGGCCGGCATCGCGGTCGGCAACGCCCGGCTGTACGAGGCCGCCATGCAGCGGGAGCGCTGGATCGACGGATCCGTGGCCGTCACCACGGCCCTGCTGTCGGGCGGGGACGCCGACGAGGCCCTTCAGGTCGTCGCCGAGCAGGCGCGCCGACTGTCCGGAGCGGCGGCCGGGATCGTGCTGCTGCCCGCCGAGGAGGGCGGCCTGGAGATCGTCGCCGTGGCCTCGGGCGAGCCGACGGGCATGCTCGGTGCGATCATCCCGCCGGAGAGCCGGATCGTGGCCGAACTCCTCGACGGACAGGCGGTGTTCGTGACGGACGCCGCCTCCGACTCCCGGATGCTGACGCAGTACGCGAGCGGCTACGGCCCGGCGATGATGGTGCCGCTGCAGAGCGACGGCCGGGTGCTGGGCACGCTGGTCACGCCCCGTGCGCGCGGCGGCCGGCCGTTCACCCGGACCGAGCGCACGCTGGCCGTGCAGTTCGCCTCACAGGCGGCGCTGGCGCTGATGATGGCCGAGGCACAGCGCGACCGGGAGCGGCTCGCGGTGTTCGAGGACCGCGACCGCATCGCCCGGGACCTGCACGACCTGGTCATCCAGCGGCTGTTCGCCACGGGGCTGATGCTGGAGAGCGCCCAGCGGCGGGCCGTGGTGCCGGAGGTGCGGGAGGGGGTCGGTAAGGCGGTGGACGAACTCGACGTCACCATCCAGGAGATCCGTACCGCGATCTTCGCGTTGCAGCAGGGCCCGGCTCAGGCGCCGTCAGGGCTGCGGACGCGGGTGCTGCGCGAGATCAACATGGCCGCCGTACCGCTGGGGTTCACGCCCTCGCACCGTTTTCTCGGCCCCCTCGACACGCTCGTCGGCGACCTCACCGGCAAGAATCTGATCGCGGCGCTGCGGGAGGCGCTGTCCAACGCCTTCCGGCATGCCGGGGCCTCCCGTATCGACGTGGTGGTCGATGCGACGGTCACCCTTGCCGACGCGCGCCCGGGTGTCCGGCTGACCGTCGCGGACGACGGAGTCGGCATCCGCGAGGGCGGCCGGCGCAGCGGTCTGCGGAACTTGAAGCGCCGGGCCGAGTCCCTCGGCGGGGACAGTCGGCTCGGCCCCGGCATCGGCCCCGGGGGCAGCGGGACGACGGTGGTGTGGGAGGCGCCGCACTGAGAACACCGCGTGCGCGGGAGCGCTTCGCGGCCGGCACTCTGGACCAGCTCTGGACCGGCTCTAGACCCGTTCCGCGAGCAACTGCTCGATCACGACCGCCACGCCGTCGTCGTTGTTGGCGACCGTGCGGGCCGACGCGGCGGCGAGGACGTCCGGGTGGGCGTTGCCCATCGCGTACGACCGGCCGGCCCAGGTCAGCATCTCGAGGTCGTTGGGCATGTCGCCGAAGGCGACGACCTCCTCGTGCGAGATGCCGCGCTCGGCACAGCACAGGGCGAGTGTGCTGGCCTTGGAGACCTCGGGGCCGCTCAGTTCCAGCAGGGCGCTGGGGCTGGATCGGGTGACGTTGGCGCGGTCGCCGATCGCGAGCCGGGCGAGGGTGAGAAAGGCGTCCGGGTCGAGATCGGGGTGGTAGGCCAGGATCTTGAGCACGGGCTGGTCGGCGTCCGGACCGTCGGGGGCGAGGAGCCGTTCGGCGGGCAGGAGGTGGTCCGGTATCTCCCTGTGCAGCTGGGGATAGTCGGGCTCCTGGTGGAAGCCGTACGTCTGCTCGACCGCGAACACCGTGCCGGGCGCCGCTGCGCGCAGCAGTCGTACGGCGTCCAGAGCGCCCGCCCGGGCCAGCTCGCGCACCTTCACGAACCGGTGGGTGCCGGAGCCGCCGTGCAGGTCGACCACGGCGGCGCCGTTTCCGCAGATCGCCAGGCCGTGGCCGTGCACGTGGTCGCTGACGACGTCCATCCAGCGGGCCGGGCGGCCGGTGACGAAGAAGACCTCGATGCCCGCTTCCTCGGCGGCGGCGAGCGCGGCGACCGTCCGCGGGGAGACCGACTTGTCGTCGCGCAGCAGTGTGCCGTCGAGGTCGGTGGCGATCAGCCGCGGGGGCGTGGCGGCGGCAGGGGTCCCGGGCTGTCTGGTCGCTGAGGTCACCCGGCCATTCTCGCGCATATGCCCGCACGGCCGTGCGCCCCTATGCACAGATGAGACACAGATGACGCCCGCGCGGACGCGGTGGACGACGCGCGCGGGAGCGAGGAACGACTCCCACGCGCAAGCCGTGTATGACGCGCGTGCAAGCCAGGACGACGCTCGCGCGGAAGCCATGGGCAATACCCGGGCGGCGGCGTCCAGGGCGGACACCCGGCGGGGGACCGGACGCCCTTTGACGTCAGCCCAGTTGGGCGAGACTCTCCATGGCGATCTGCTCGAACACCTTCTCGTCCGCGGCGAAGTCCGAGTCCGGGATGGGCCAGTGGATGACGATCTCGGTGAAGCCCAGGTCCCGGTGCCGGCCGGCGAAGTCCACGAACGCGTCCAGGGACTCGAGCGGCCGGGCGCGGTCCGGGGTGAAACCGGTGAGCAGGACCTTGTCCAGCCCGGCCACGTCCCGCTCGGCGGCCGCGCAGGCCTCGGACAGCTTGCCGATCTGCCCGCGCAGGGCCTCGACGGACTGCTCCGGGGTGCCGGTCTCGTAGAGCTTCGGGTCACCCGTGGTCACCCACGCCTGCCCGTAGCGCGCGGCGAGCCTGAGGCCGCGCGGGCCCGTGGCCGCCACCGCGAACGGCAGCCGGGGCCGCTGCACGCAGCCGGGGATGTTGCGCGCCTCGTGCGCCGAGTAGAAGCGGCCCTCGTGCGACACGGAGTCCTCGGTGAGGAGCCGGTCGAGCAGCGGCACGAACTCGGCGAACCGGTCGGCGCGCTCGCGCGGGCTCCACGGCTCCTGGCCGAGGGCGCTCGCGTCGAAGCCGGTGCCGCCGGCACCGATGCCGAGGGTGACCCGGCCGCCGGAGACGTCGTCGAGGGAGATCAGCTCCTTGGCGAGGGTCACCGGGTGCCGGAAGTTCGGCGAGGTCACCAGCGTGCCGAGGCGGAGGCGCTCGGTCACGCCGGCGGCGGCGGTCAGCGTCGGGACCGCGCCGAACCACGGGCCGTCACGGAAGCTGCGCCAGGAGAGGTGGTCGTAGGTGTACGCGGTGTGGAAGCCGAGCTGTTCGGCCCGCGTCCAGGCCGTGCGGCCGCCTTCGCTCCAGCGGCGGTGGGGCAGGATCACGGTGCTCAGACGCAGACTCATGCGTTCGAGGGTAAGCGGCCCCACTGACAACGGACGAACAGGTCACCGAACGTTGCGGCTCAGCCACGGGCTGAGCAGGATCATCGGGACGTACTCCGTGTGCGCGCGGTCGCCGGGCAGCGGGACGACCAGGCGGTAGCCGGGCGGGAAGCGGCGCGCCCTGACATGGGCGAGGCCCTCGAAGACGGAGCGGAGGAAGGCCGGCACGTCGTCGCGCGCGATGTCGGGGCACTCGATGCCCTCGACGGTGATCAGCGCGTCGTCGTCCGGGTACAGCCGCACGCTCACCCGGGGGACGCCGCCGAACTCGACGTACGCCTCGTGCGGCAGGGAGCCGTCCGGGTCCGTGGTCGCGCCGACGCCCGCGGCGCTGCGGCGGGAGGTCTGGTCGGCGCCGATGTCGTCGGTCACCTCGATCTCGCGCGCGAAGCGGGCGGCGAGGGTGCGCAGAGCGGTGACGGCGGCCTGGGTGGTCGGCAGGTGCTCGGGCGAGTGGTCCATACCACCGATCATGACCACACGTCCGCGCGCGGGCTCAGCCGGGCCCGGGGAACCGCAGGTAGCGCGGTGGTACGGCCTTTGTCAGCCAGACCCCGTTGGCGCTGACGTGGAACACATGGCCGTCACGGTGCATGGCGCCCGTGTCCACGGCGAGGACCACGGGGCGGCCGCGGCGGGCGCCGACCCGGGTGGCGGTCTCCCGGTCGGCGGACAGATGGACGTCGTGCCGGCTCATGGGCCTGAGCCCGTCCGCGCGGATCGCGTCCAGGGTGCGGGCGACGGTCCCGTGGTAGAGGTACGGCGGAGGGGTCGCCGGGGGCAGGCCGAGGTCGACGTCGATGCTGTGGCCCTGGCTGGCGCGGATTCTGCCGCCCTCGATCGCGAAGCGCTGTTTGTCGTTGGCGGCCACCACGTGATCCAGCTCCCCGCGCGTGAACGGGAAGCCGTGGGCGGCGGCCGCGGCGATCAGCGCGTCGATCTCCACCCAGCCGGCCGGGTCCGGGTCGAGCCCGATGCGCTCCGGCTGGTGGCGCAGGTGTTTGGAGAGGTATTTCGACACCTTCACGGTGCGTTGTTCGTTCATGGGTCCAGCGTGCGGGAGAGACGCGGATCACGCAGGTTTTTTTCTCCCCAGGTTTGATCCACAACCAAGTGCGGTTATCCACAGGGGAATTGACGAGACTGTGGATAAGTGGCGTGCAGATTAGGGTGATTTGCGAAGTTCCGTACGCCCCAAGGAATCTGAGACCAGATGATCCAATCCCCGTGCCCGCACCTCCCGTTCGGCCGTCAGTGCGATGAACTCGGCGACATGGTCCGGCCCAACGAGGTTTTCCACAGCGGAGATCGTCTCGGCGGGGAGAGTCACGGAACGGGTGGCGGAAAGCTCCTCGGCGGGCTCTCCGGGGCTCTCCGCACCGAGGTGCGTGCGCAGGTGCCGGGTCGCCAACGTGCGCATCGCGCGGGCCAGTTCTGCCTCCAGCGTCTGTTGGGCCAAGGGGCGCAGCCGGCGGACGAGTGAGGCCGCCTCCGCCGCGTGCGCGTCCGTGCGGTGGCCTGGATCGTCCAGGTAGCGCGCGAAGACGTACTCGGTGGTGAACTCCAGGAAACGGGCGGCGATGTGCTCGACCTGACCCCTCAACTCCCTCAGGTGCTCTGAGATCGCGGACAGCGGTACTCCGGCGGCGTGCAACTCGACGGCCACGGACAGCTCTTGGGGGCTCGGGACCAGGAAGGTGTCCGGGTCGCCCTCGATCCGCTCCAGCACGCCGAGTTCGACCGCCTCGGCCACGGCGCCGTCGTCGGGCGTGCCGCCGAAACGGGCGTCCAGTTCGGCGCGGCCGACGCGGTCGGGGCGCTCGTCGGTCCAGGGCCCCTCCACCTCGGTGACCAGGCCGAGCACCCCGCCCAGGCCCCGGCCGGTGTCCCAGGCCTCCAGCAACTCCTTGATCGAGGCGAGGGTGTAGCCCCGGTCGAGGAGATGGGCGATCTGGTGGAGCCGGGCGACGTGCGCCTCGGAGTAGAGGTTGGCGCGGCCCCGGCGCTCGGGCCGGGGGAGCAGACCGCGGTCCTGGTAGGCGCGGATGGTCCGGACGGTCGTGGCGGTGTGGTGGGCCAGATCCTCGATGCGGTACGTCCGCGCGGGCGGCGGGGCGGTCACGTCACAGCCTCGGCTCCACCCGCGCGATCCGCCGCAACGCCCCCGGCACGAAACGGGACATGAGGTGGGCGCCGCGGGCCTCAGGGGTCACCGGCACGACCGCCTTGTCGCCGGTCACTGCGTCCAGGATCGCCGCGGCCACCTTCTCCGGCGGGTAGTTGCGCCTGCCGTACAGCCGGGTCGACTTCTTCTGGCGACGGCGCTCCTCCGCCTCGTCGACGCCGGTGAAGCGGGTCGTGGAGGTGATGTTCGTGTTGACGAAGCCGGGGCAGATCGCGCTCACCCCGATGCCCTGCCCGGCGAGTTCGGCGCGCAGGCACTCGGAGAGCATCAGCACCGCCGCCTTGGAGGTGCTGTAGGCCGGCAAAGCCCGGGAGGGCTGGTACGCGGCCGCTGAGGCGATGTTGACGATGTGGCCGCCCTGGCCGCGCTCGCTCATCCGCGCGCCGAAGAGCCGGCAGCCGTGGATCACGCCCCACAGGTTCACGTCCAGGACCTTGCGCCAGTCGTCGGTCGTGGTGGCGAAGAAGGAACCGGACAGGCCGATGCCCGCGTTGTTGACCAGCACGTCCAGCACGCCGTACGCACGGTGCACCTTCTCGGCGAGCTTCTCCATCGCCTGCTCGTCGGAGACGTCGGCGGTCTCCGCCCAGGCCTCGGGCGCGCCGATCAGCCGGGACAGCTCGGCGGTGCGGGCGGCGGCCTCGGTGTCGCGGTCGACGGCGACCACGCGCGCGCCGGCCTCCGCGAAGGCGAACGCCGTGGCCCGGCCGATCCCGCTGCCCGCGCCGGTGACCAGCACCAACTGCCCGCCGAACCGGTCGGCATGGCAGCCGGTGGCCTTGGGTCCCGGGCGGCCGCCGTCCACGGACATGATGAATTCCCCGATCCAGGAAGCGAGTTGGTCGGGCCGGGTGCGCGGGACCCAGTGCCTGGCCGGGAGCGTGCGGCGGGTCAGCTGCGGCACCCACCGCTCCAGGTCGTCGTAGAGCCGCTCGGAGAGGAACGCGTCCCCCTGGGGCGTGATGAGCTGCACGGGCGCGTGTGCGTACGCGTCCGGGCGCGGCCTGCTCAGCCGGGCGCGGACGTTGTCCCGGTACAGCCAGGCGCCGTGTGCCGCGTCGGAGGAGAGGGAGGCCGTCGGGTAGTCGCCCGCCGGGACCTTCTCGAGCCGCTCCAGCATCCGCGGCCAGCGCTTGCCGAGCGGCCCGCGCCAGGCCAGTTCGGGCAGCACGGGCGTGTGCAGCATGTACACGTACCAGGACTTGGCGCCCTGGCCGAGGAGCTGGCCCACCCGGCGGGGCGTCGGACGTTTCACGCGCGCGTTGATCCAGTGCCCGAAGTGGTCCAGGGACGGGCCGGAGATCGAGGTGAAGGAGGCGATACGGCCCTCCGTGCGGCCCACCGTGACGAACTCCCACGACTGCACCGAGCCCCAGTCGTGCCCGACCAGGTGCACCGGCCGGTCCGGGCTGACCGCGTCCACCACGGCCAGGAAGTCGTCGGTGAGCTTGGGCAGGGTGAAGCCGCCGCGCAGCGGTTTCGGCGCCGTGGAGCCGCCGTGGCCCCGGACGTCGTACAGGACCACGTGGAAGCGGTCGGCGAGCCGGCCGGCCACCTCCGACCAGACCTCCTTGCTGTCCGGGTAGCCGTGCACCAGTACCACCGTCGGCTGTTCCGGATCGCCCAGCTCGGCCACGCACAGCTCGACCCCGCCGGTCGTCACCCGGCGCTCCCGGGCACCCTTCAGCGTCACTTCTCCTCCGCCCAGCGCCGCACGTGCGGCAGATCGTCGTCCAGCCAGAAAGCGCTCTGTTCGGGATCCCTCGAGTCGGTGACCACGAGGATCTCCTCGAACTTCGCGCCCGTGCCCCGGAAGCCGAGGTGGGGTTCGACCGCCCACAGGCCCGGCTGCGGCGGGTGGTCCGAGAAGCGGTACGGCGACCACAGGGGCGACCAGCCCTCGCGGTGACCGTGCAGCGCGTCGGCGGCCAGGCCCTTGAGGGACTGCGTGCCGAACCCGAACAGATGGGGGGAGAGGCGGCGCTGCCTGACCCGGTCCACCTTGTGGGCGATCACGCCGAACGGGTACGCGCGATGCCGGTTGGCGTAGCCCTGGCGGACCATGAGCCGGTCCACGTCCTCGTAGATCTCGCGCAGCGGGCGCCGCTCGCGCACCTCGCGCAGGATCAGCTCGCGGTGCGCCTCCAGGTCGGCCATCAGCCGGTCCTGCACCGGGTTCACACCCAGCGAGCCCGAGTAGCCGATGTCCGCGGTGTATCCCTCGTAGACCGGCGCCATGTCCAGGATGAACGGCATCCCGGGTGCCAGGGCGCGGTCGGTCGGGAAGAACTGCAAGGGGATGCGGAAGTTCACGAACGCCGTGCGGTCGCCGAACCAGGCGAAGGGCAGGTGGAACCAGTCCCGCACGCCGCGCTCGCGCAGCCACTCGCGCTGCATCCGCGCCGCCTCGCGCTCGGTCACGCCCGGCTCCAGACGGGCCGCGACCGCCTCCGCGCACTCGTAGGCGAGGCGCTGCACCCGCCTGAACCCCCGTAGCTGCACGGAGAGTTCGCTGCTCACTGCCGTCGTCATGCCGCCCCGTCCCGTCGTGCCGCCGACTCGTCCCGTCGGCTGCGGTACGCGTCCGTAACTTGACACTGGTGAATGTGACAGTTGTTAGAGGCGGCGTCAATAGGGGGGCGGCAGGCTGTGGACAACGCGCGGTAACCCCCGGGCAGGGGATCCCTTAGGGTCCCGTAATACCTGGGACTGACCCGAAGACGGCTCTGTGGTCTGACGACCGGGGTGGTCCGGATCACTACCGTCGAAGGCGTGACTGTGATCGCGACCGAAAGCCTGAGCAAGCGGTTCCCCCGGGTGACCGCCCTCGACCGGCTGTCCGTGGACATCGGACCCGGTGTGACCGGACTCGTCGGAGCCAACGGCGCCGGCAAGTCCACCCTGATCAAGATCCTGCTGGGTCTGTCCCCCGCCACGGAGGGCCGCGCCGAGGTGCTCGGCCTGGACGTCGCCACCAAGGGCGGCGCCATCCGTGAGCGCGTCGGGTACATGCCGGAGCACGACTGCCTGCCGCCGGACGTCTCGGCCACCGAGTTCGTCGTCCACATGGCGCGCATGTCCGGCCTGCCGCCCACCGCCGCGCGCGAGCGCACCGCGGACACCCTGCGCCACGTGGGCCTGTACGAGGAGCGCTACCGCCCCATCGGTGGCTACTCGACGGGCATGAAGCAGCGGGTGAAGCTCGCCCAGGCGCTGGTGCACGACCCGCAGGTGGTGTTCCTGGACGAGCCGACCAACGGCCTCGACCCGGTCGGCCGGGACGAGATGCTCGGCCTGATCCGCCGTATCCACACCGACTTCGGCATCTCGGTCCTGGTCACCTCCCATCTGCTGGGTGAGCTGGAGCGCACCTGCGACCACGTCGTCGTCATCGACGGCGGCAAGCTCCTGCGCTCCAGCTCCACCACCGACTTCACGCAGACCACGACCACCCTCGCGATCGAGGTCACCGACAGCGACAGCCACCCCGACGGCACCCGCGCGGTCCGCGAAGCGCTCCACGCGCGCGGGGTCGACACGCGGGGCGAGGGTTCCGGACTCCCCGGCGCGGGCCACATCCTGCTGCTGACCGCCGCGGGCGAGGAGACGTACGACCTCGTCCGGGACGTCGTCGCCGACCTCGGCCTCGGCCTGGTGCGCATGGAGCAGCGCCGGCACCACATCTCCGAGGTGTTCACCGACGGTGACGGCGAACACAGCAGCGACGAGCAGCGGAAGGAGGCCGTCGGACATGGCGGTTGAGCATCCCCCGGCGGCCCCGGCCGGCGACCAGACCCGCATCCACGACATCGGCTACCGCGGCTACGACGGCCCCCGCCTCGGCCGCGCCTACGCCCGCCGCTCGCTGTACGCGCAGTCCCTGCGCGGCTCCTACGGCCTCGGCCGCTCGGCGAAGTCCAAGGTGCTGCCGATGCTGCTGTTCGCGGTGATGTGCGTGCCCGCCGCCATCATGGTGGCCGTCGCGGTCTTCACCAAGGCGCACGAACTGCCCGTGGCCTACACCCGCTACGCGATCATGCTGCAGGCCGTGATCAGCCTGTACGTCGCCTCCCAGGCACCCCAGGCCGTCTCCCGCGACCTGCGCTTCAAGACCGTACCGCTGTACTTCTCGCGGCCCATCGAGACCGCCGACTACGTCCGCGCCAAGTTCGCGGCGCTCGCCTCGGCGATCTTCGTCCTGACCGCCGCTCCCCTGCTCGTGATGTACGTCGGCGCGCTGCTGGCCAAGCTGGGCTTCGCCCACCAGACGAAGGAATTCGCCGAGGGACTGGTCTCCGTGGCCCTGCTATCCCTGCTCTTCGCCGGCATCGGCCTGGTCATCGCCGCCGTCACCCCGCGCCGGGGCTTCGGCATCGCCGCCGTGATCGCCGTGCTGACCATCTCCTACGGCGCGGTCAGCACGCTCCAGGCCATCGCCGACGTGCAGAACCACACCTCCGCCATCCCGTGGATCGGCCTGTTCTCGCCCATCACGCTCATCGACGGCGTCCAGTCGGCCTTCCTGGGCGCGACCTCCCGCAGCCCCGGTGCGGTCGACCCGTCGGCCGGACAGGGCGTGGTCTACGTCCTGGTCCTCCTCGCCCTCATCGCCGGCAGCTACGGCCTGCTGATGCGCCGCTACAAGAAGGTGGGACTGTGACCACGCTCAGCATCGACCACGTCTCCCGCTGGTTCGGCAACGTGGTCGCCGTCAACGACATCACCATGACCATCGGCCCCGGCGTCACCGGCCTGCTCGGCCCCAACGGCGCCGGAAAGTCCACCCTGATCAACATGATGGGCGGCTTCCTGGCCCCCTCCACCGGCACGGTCACCCTCGACGGACAGCCGGTGTGGCGCAACGAGGCCATCTACCAGCACATCGGCATCGTCCCCGAGCGCGAGGCGATGTACGACTTCCTCACCGGCCGCGAGTTCGTCGTCGCCAACGCCGAACTGCACGGCCTCGGCGCCAAGGCGGCCCAACGCGCCCTCGCCACGGTCGAGATGGAGTACGCGCAGGACCGCAGGATCTCCACGTACTCCAAGGGCATGCGCCAGCGCGTGAAGATGGCGAGCGCCCTGGTCCACGAGCCGTCGCTGCTCCTGCTGGACGAGCCGTTCAACGGCATGGACCCGCGTCAGCGCATGCAACTGATGGACCTGCTGCGCAAGATGGGCGACGAGGGCCGCACGGTGCTGTTCTCCTCGCACATCCTCGAAGAGGTCGAGCAGCTCGCCCGGCACATCGAGGTCGTCGTCGCCGGGAGGCACGCGGCCAGCGGCGACTTCCGCAGGATCCGCCGCCTGATGACCGACCGTCCGCACCGCTATCTGGTCCGCTCCAGCGACGACCGCGCCCTCGCGGCCGCGCTGATCGCCGACCCCTCCACGGCCGGCATCGAGGTCGACCACGCCGAGGGCGCGCTGCGCATCCAGGCCGTCGACTTCGGCCGCTTCACCACCCTGCTGCCGAAGGTCGCCCGGGACCACGGCATCCGGCTGCTCACGGTCTCGCCGTCCGACGAGTCCCTCGAGTCCGTGTTCTCGTATCTGGTCGCGGCGTAGGAGGCCCAAGATGTACGACCCCACCGTCGCCCGGCTCACCTACCGGGCCCTGCTCGGCCGTCGCCGGGCCCTCATCCTCGGCGCGCTGCCGCTGCTGCTGATCGTGCTCTCGGTCGCCGTGCGGGCCCTGACCGGAGCCGACGACCAGACCGCGTCCGACGTCCTCGGCGGCTTCGGGATCGCCACGATGGTGCCGATCATCGGCGTCATCGCGGGCACGGGCGCGATCGGTCCCGAGATCGACGACGGCTCCGTCGTCTACCTGCTGTCCAAGCCGCTGAAGCGACCCACGATCATCTTCACCAAACTGATCGTCGCCATTGCCGTGACCATGGTCTTCTCGGCGGTGCCCACCCTGATCGCGGGCCTGATCCTCAACGGCAACGGCCAGCAGATCGCGGTCGCCTACACCATCGCCGCGCTGGTCTCCTCGATCGCCTACTCGGCGCTGTTCCTGCTGCTCGGCACGGTCTCCCGGCACGCCGTGGTCTTCGGGCTCGTGTACGCGCTGGTCTGGGAGGCGCTGTTCGGCTCCCTGGTGCCCGGCGCGCGCACGCTCAGCATCCAGCAGTGGTCGCTGGCCGTCGCCCACAAGGTGGCCGGCGGGGACCTCGTCACCTCCTCCGTGGACCTGCCGACGGCCACCGTGCTGCTGGTGGCGGTCACCGTGCTGGCCACCTGGTACGCCGGCCAGAAGCTGCGCGCGCTGAAGCTCGCGGGCGAGGAGTAGGCCTCCGGGGCGGCTTGACGGGGGCCTCACACCGGCCCGGGCACACTGGACAAAGCGGATGTACGGCTGGGAGGTCGTCGATGGCAGCGGAGATACCGGCGAACGACGGGCGCGGGCGGTCCGAGGGTGACGTCTGGGACGGGCTGGACGAACTGGTCCTGGACGAGGCCTTCGTACGCGGCGCCGAGACCTCCGAACCGTCCGCGCGGGCGCGTATGCTCGCCGCCCGCTGGCGTTCCGAGGAGCCCGAGCCGCAGCCGTGGCGCTCCGACGAGCCGCCGGCGGGCTGGTTCTTCAGCAAGGCGCGCAGGCGCAGGTGGCGCCGCCGGTGACAGCGCCCCTTTTATTCGGTGGCGCCCAAATCGGCCGCGAGGCAGAGTGGTTGTGCCCCGTCCGCCGGGAATGTCCCGGCGCCGCGATCCGGGAGTGGAGGTGGGCGATGTCCATGCACGGCAGTACGCCCGGCTCCCGACAGGGCGGCCCGAGGCCGGCTCCGGTGTAGTTACCCCACCGTGGAGCCACGGGAACCGCCCGGGGCGGCCGCTTCGAGCACGTGAGCGCTGCGCTTGCGTGGGCCGCCCACCCGGAGGATTGGCCGAGTGGTAAGGCACTGGCTTGCTAAGCCATGGTCGGGGGCAACCCCGCGCACGTTCGATCCGTGCATCCTCCGCAGAAGAAGCCGAACGTTCAGCCCAGCAACCGCTCCAGCACCACCGCGATCCCGTCCTCCTCGTTGGTGGCCGTCACCTCGTCGGCCACCTCGCGGAGTTCTTCGTGGGCGTTGGCCATGGCTATGCCCCGAGCCGACCAGGCGAACATCGGGATGTCGTTGGGCATGTCGCCGAAGGCGATCGTGTCGGCCGCCTTCAGGCCCAGCCGACGGGCCGCGAGGGACAGGCCCGTGGCCTTGGACAGGCCGAGCGGCAGCAGTTCCACGATGCCCTCGCCGGCCATCGCCACGGTGACGAAACCGCCGGCCGCCCGCCGGGCCGCCTCCGCCAGCTCGTCGTCGCTCATCGTCGGATGCTGTATGTAGATCTTGTTCAGCGGAGCGGTCCACAGGTCGGACGCGTCCGTGAACGGGGTCGCGGGCAGCGTGCCCGTGACCGCGTACCCCGGCCCCACCAGTACCTCGCCGTCCAGCCCGTCCCGGCTGGCCGCCAGATACAGCGGGCCCACCTCGGCCTCGATCTTGGCCAGGGCCACGCGCGCCAGCTGCCGGTCCAGCGTCACGGACGTGAGCAGGCGGTGCTGCCCGGCGTCGTAGACCTGGGCGCCCTGGCCGCAGACGGCGAGGCCCTGGTAGCCGAGGTCGTCCAGGATGTGCCGGGTCCAGGGGACCGCGCGGCCGGTGACCACGATGTGCGCCGCGCCCGCCGCGGTGGCCGCGGCGAGCGCGTCACGGGTGCGCTGCGAGACCGACTCGTCGGAGCGCAGGAGCGTTCCGTCGAGGTCGGTGGCGATCAGTCGGTACGGGAAGCCGGTCACTTGGCGACCGGCTCCAGGACCTCCCGGCCACCCAGGTACGGGCGCAGCACCTCGGGGACGCGCACGGAGCCGTCGGCCTGCTGGTGGTTCTCCAGGATCGCCACGATCGTGCGCGGCACGGCGCACAGCGTGCCGTTCAGGGTGGCGAGCGGCCTGACCTGCTTGCCGTCACGCATCCGGATCGACAGCCGGCGGGACTGGAACTCGGTGCAGTCCGAGGTCGAGGTCAGCTCGCGGTACTTGCCCTGGGTCGGGATCCACGCCTCGCAGTCGAACTTGCGGGCGGCCGAGGAGCCGAGGTCGGCGGTGGCGACGTCGATCACGCGGAACGGCAGCTCCAGCGAGGTCAGCCACTGCTTCTCCCACTCCAGCAGGCGCTGGTGCTCGGCCTGGGAGTCCTCGGGCGTGACGTACGTGAACATCTCGACCTTGTCGAACTGGTGCACCCGGAAGATGCCCCGGGTGTCCTTGCCGTGCGAGCCGGCCTCGCGGCGGAAGCAGGGCGAGAAGCCCGCGTACCGCAGGGGCAGCCGGTCGGCGTCGATGATCTCGTCCATGTGGTAGGCCGCCAGCGGGACCTCGGAGGTGCCGACCAGGTACAGGTCGTCCTTGTCGAGGTGGTAGACGTCCTGGGCGGCCTGGCCGAGGAAGCCGGTGCCCGCCATGGACTGCGGGCGCACCAGGGCCGGGGTGAGCATGGGCGTGAAGCCGGCCGCGGTCGCCTGGGCGATCGCCGCGTTCACCAGGGCCAGCTCCAGCAGGGCGCCGACGCCGGTGAGGAAGTAGAAGCGGGAGCCGGAGACCTTGGCGCCGCGTTCGACGTCGATGGCGCCGAGGATCGTGCCGAGCTCCAGGTGGTCCTTGGGCTCGAAGCCCTCGGCACCGAAGTCACGGATCGTGCCGTGCGTCTCCAGCGTGACGAAGTCCTCCTCGCCGCCGACGGGTACGTCGGGGTGGACGAGGTTGCCGAGCTGGAGCAGCAGCTCCTGCGTCTCGGTGTCGGCCGCGTCCCGCTCGACGTCGGCGGCCTTGACGTCGGCCTTCAGCTGCTCGGCACGCCCCAGCAGCTCGGCCTTCTCGTCGCCGGTGGCCTTGGGGATCAGCTTGCCGAGCTGCTTCTGCTCGGCGCGCAGTTCGTCGAAGCGGACGCCGGAGGACCTGCGCCGCTCGTCGGCAGACAGGAGAGAGTCGACGAGCGCGACGTCCTCTCCACGGGCGCGCTGGGATGCGCGCACACGGTCGGGGTCCTCACGAAGCAGGCGAAGGTCAATCACGAGGCCAAGGCTACCGGTGCGGGCTCGCCGCTCACGAATCACTATTCCGAGGAGTTCTGATTCGTTCCTGTTCGACCGCTTACGATCCGTTATGCGTAAATTGCGGAACGTGTCAGAACGATGCCGGAACGCGTCAAGGAAAAGTGTCTCACTCCCTGGGACGGGGCACGCTCCGGGCGCCTGGTTGACCGGATTCCCTTGTGGAGGACGGGACTTCGCGGCCCCGCTGTCCACAGAAATCCACACCCTCGGAAAAGTTATCCACAGGCTGTGTGGAAGGTCTGTGGACTTCGGAATTGATCACTCCGGAAGTTGTCGCCGGACTGAAGAATTCCCGGTTCAAACAGGGGCGACACCCGCTTTCGGGTGGAAAGGGGTCGCCCCAAAAGATGAACCAAAGGAAACGAGTGGACGAAGGGTGACCTGCCGGGTGATGGACGCGCTACCGGCTCCAGGGGCGATTTGTCGACTGAGTCGCACACCCCTGTCGACTTGTCCCCAGGTCGAGAAGCGGACCTGTGGATAACTTCTGTGGATAACGAAGATATGCAGGTAGGACAAGCTCGAAGCAGTCTATGGCTGGATTGCCACCGGATCAGAACCGGCCGTCCTGGCAGCGCGCGACCCAGTCCGCCGCCGCCATGAACTCCTCGTCCGACGTCCCCGGCGGCGTCGTACGGGCCTCGGCCGGCGTGATGTCCGCGCGCGGATAGGACCCGAGGAAACGCACCTGGAGACAGATCCGCTTCAGCCCCATCAGCGTCTCCGCCATCCGCCGGTCGGAGATGTGGCCCTCGGCGTCGATGCAGAAGCAGTAGTTGCCGATTCCGGCGCCGGTCGGGCGGGACTGCAGCAGCATGAGGTTGATGCCGCGCGAGGCGAACTCGCCGAGCAGGTCGCGCAGGGCGCCGGGGTGGTCGTCGCGCTGCCACAGCACCACCGAGGTCTTGTCGGCGCCGGTCGGCGCGGCGGGCCGGGCCGGGCGGCCGACCAGCACGAACCGGGTCTGCGCGTTCTCCGCGTCGTGGATCCCGGTCTCCAGGGCCTCGAGGCCGTACCGGGCGGCGGCGAACTCGCCCGCGAAGGCGGCGTCGTAGCGGCCCTCCTGGACCAGGCGGGCGGCATCCGCGTTCGAGGCGGCCGACTCCCAGACCGCGTCCGGGAGGTGGGTGCGCAGCCAGTTGCGCACCTGCGGCTGGGCCGCCGGATGGGCGGAGACCGTCTTGATGTCCGTGAGCTTCGTGCCGGGCCGGACCAGCAGCGCGAAGGTGATCGACAGCAGCACCTCGCGGTAGATGGTCAGCGGTGTGCCCGCGACCAGCTCGTCCAGGGTGGTGGTGATGCCGCCCTCGACGGAGTTCTCGATCGGCACGAACGCGGCCTCGGCCTCGCCGGCCCGCACCGCGTCCAGCGCGGACTGCACCGACACATACGGGACGAGTTCCCGGGTGGCCGTTTCCGGGAGCGTCCGCAGGGCGACTTCGGTGAAGGTGCCCTCGGGGCCGAGATACGCATAGCTCGCTGGCATGTCCTCACCCTAATGGCCGCGCGCGGCCCCGGCTCGGGTGTCTCACGACAACCACTCGACCGGGTGGTTTGAACCCGGAAAACCAGCGAATGGAGAGGGATCACCCTTCCAGCAGCCGCTGCCCCACGTACTCGCCCTGCGCGGCCCCGCCCGGCACCGCGAACAGCCCGCTCGACTCGTGCCGGATGAACTGCGACAGCGCGTCGCCCCGGTCGAGCTTGCGCTGCACGGGTACGAAGCCGCGCAGCGGGTCGGCCTGCCAGCAGACGAAGAGGAGACCAGCGTCGGGCGCGCCGTCCGTGTCGAAGCCGTCGTGGTAGGAGAACGGGCGCCGCAGTATGGCCGCGCCGCCGTTCTGGTCGGGCCGGGTGATACGGGCGTGTGCGTTGAGCGGGACGACGTACTCGCCCTTGGCGTCGGCCTTCTCCAGGTCCATCGGAGTCGTCTCGGCGCCGCCGGACAGTGGCGCCCCGTTGGACTTGCGGCGCCCGATGACCGACTCCTGAGCCGTCACCGACAGCTTCTCCCAGTCGTCCAGGAGCATGCGGATACGGCGTACGACGGCGTAGGAGCCGTTCGCCATCCAGGCCGGCTCGCCCGAGGCGGGCACGAAGATCCGCTGGTCGAAGTCGGAGTCGGCCGGCTTCGGATTGCGGGTGCCGTCGAGCTGGCCCATGAGGTTGCGGGCCGTCATGGGGTGCGCGGTGGCGCCCGGGGTGCGGTTGAAGCCGTTCATCTGCCAGCGCAGCCGGGCCGCGCCGCCCGCGTCCTGCTGGATCGCGCGCAGGGCGTGGAAGGCGACCAGGGCGTCGTTCGCGCCGATCTGCACCCACAGATCACCGTCGCTGCGCGCCTTGTCCAGGTGGTCGGAGGAGAAGTCCGGCAGCGGGTCCAGTGCGCCCGGCCGCTGCTTCTCCAGCCCGGTCCGGCCGAAGAAGCCGTGCCCGAAGCCGAAGGTGATCGTCAGTGCGGAGGGGCCGGCGTCGCGGGCCACATCGGTGTCGTCGTGCGGCGCGGCCTCGCCCGCCATCAGCCGCTCGGCCGTCGTCGACCAGCGGCGCAGCAGAGCCGCCGCCTCCTTGCGGCCGGCGCCGGCCGCGAGGTCGAAGGCGACGAGATGGCCGCGCGCCTGGAGTCCCTCGGTGATGCCGGGCTGATGTTTCCCGTGAAACATCGCCCGGTCGGAGCCCACCGACGTCAGCGGCGTGGCCCGGGCGGGCGCGGCGGCATAGCCCACGGCCCCGCCGGTCGCGCCGAGGACGAGTCCGGTGGCGCCGGCGGTACCGAGCAGCGCGCGCCGGGAGATGCCGTGGCCGCTCGGGGGACCGGGCTCCCCGGGAACCTCGGTGGCTGTACGGGCCTGCGGGATGGACGGGTCGGGCATGGTGTCGTTCAGCCGATCTGCGCGTTCTTGGACACGGTCACCTGGTCGATGTCGGAGGTCCGCACGGTGACGGCGATCTTCCAGTCGCCGGCCATGGGGATCTGCACTCCGCTCGCCGACCAGTGGCCGGTCGTGATGTGGTCGGGAGTCACGGGAAGCGGGCCGATCTTCTTCGCCTCGAGGGTGAAGGCGACCTTCACCTCGGGGATGTCGAAGGCCTGGCCGTTGGGCTTCTGGACGTAGATGTGCATCTCGTTGGCGCCCACGCCCGCGGGGTCGAGGTCGACGCTGACGACGCCCTTGCCGTTGGTGCCGCCGGTGTCGAAGGGCATGTCCAGGGTCAGCGCGCCGTTCGAGGGCGCGGTGGCCGAGCCGGTGGACGAGGTGGCGGCCTTGGCCTCCAGCTCGGTGCGGCCCGGTTCGGTCTGGGTCAGCCACGTGGTCACGACGAGCAGGACGACGGCGACGCCCGCCTCGGCGAGCACCGAGCGGCGCAGCCCGAAGCGATGGAGGTCCCCGTCGCGCAGCCGCTTCTGCCGCGCGGCGTCCACGGCGGCCCGCTGCCGGGCGAGCTGCGCGGCCCGCTGGGAGCCGCCGCCGCTCTCGCTCTTGCCGGTGGACTGCTGGGCCGCACCGGACGCCACCCGCTCCTTCTCGGGCTTCGCGCTCCCTGCGGCCACCGTCGTGTCCGCGAGCCGCCGCGTCCACCGCCGCGACACCGACGCGACGGCGACCATCACCCCGACCAGTCCGATCTTGACCAGCAGCAGCTGGCCGTACCGGGTGTCGGTGAACGCCGACCAGGAGCCGAGCTGACGCCAGGACTGATAGGTGCCGGTCGCGGCGAGCGTGGTGACGGAGCCGAAGGCCAGCCGGGAGAAGCGGCGCACGGCGGCGGCTTCGACCGGTGTCTCGGCGGGCGCCCGGTACAGGGCGACCAGCAGCGCGGTGAGCCCGCCCAGCCAGGCGGCGACGGCGAGCAGGTGGACGACGTCGACGGGCATGGCGATGCCCGGCTGGATCCCGACCGAGGCGTGCTCGGCCATGGCCCAGCTGGTCGCGAGCCCGGCCGCGACGACCACACCGCCGATGGCGAGTCCGAAGCTCAGGTCGCGCTTTTCCGCACCCTCCTCGCGCTTCGCGTAGGCGCCGAAGAGGACGGCGATGAACAGCGCGGCGGCGGCGAGCAGCAGCAGCCGGGAGACCAGGGCCGCACCGGTCTTGGTCTGGAGCACCTGGCCGAGCAGCCCGAGGTCGAAGATGTCGTCGGCCTTCCCGGAGGTGGTGTACGAGCCGCGCAGGAGCAGCAGCCACAGGGTGGCCGCGGTGAGTGTGAGCCAGCCGCCGACGACCAGCCGCTGCAGGGCCCGTACGCCGGCGCCGCGCCGCCAGCAGGCGAGCACGAAGGCCGCGCCGCCCGCGAGCACGATGAAGCCGGCGTACGAGGCGTACCGCCCGACCTGGTACAGCGCGCCCACGACTCCGCCGCCCACGACGGGTGCGTCGCTGGAGACGACGGTCTTCGAGGGCGCCCCGATGGAGAAGGTGTAGGCGCCGGAGACGGGGTGGCTGTCGGCCGAGATGACCTGCCAGCTGACCGTGTAGGTGCCCTTGCCGAGGCCGCTCTTGAGCTGCACGGCGTAGGTCGTGCCGCTGACGTTGGAGGGCTGGCCCGTCTGCACCGGCTTGCCCCCGGGGTCGAGGACACGCAGCGAGTTGGTGTTCGTCGCGACCTTCTCGGAAAAGGTGAGCGACACCTCCGTGGGAGCCTGCTTGACCACCACCCCCTGTGCGGGGTCGCTGCCGGTCAGCGCGGCGTGCGCGGAGGCGGGTGCGGCCCCCGCGAACAGCACGCCGGTGACGGCGAGAAGCAGCAGCACCAGGGTGCGCAGTCGGGGGGTGATGGTCCGCGTCAAGGTGGTCCCTCCCTCAGTGGCCGGTCGACGGGTTGTACGTCGCGGACTTCACCGGCATCTCGACGGTGAGGGGCCCGGATTTCGCGAACGTGAGCTTCACGGTGACCGTCTGGCCCTGCTTCGGCTGTCGCTTCAGCTTCTCGAACATCAGATGGTTGCCGCCGCTTTTGAACACGAGTTGACCGTGGGCGGGTATGGCGAAGGAGTTCTGCTCCTGCATGGCGCCGCCCATGGTGCTGTGCATGGTGACCTGGCCGGCGGCATGGCTGCTCACCGACGTCAGCTCGTCCTTGGCACCGCCCTTGTTGGTGATCGTCAGAAAGCCGGCGGCCATGTCGGCGGAGACCGGCTGCGGCATGTACGTCCCGCTGACCGACAGCTCGGCCTTCGCGGAGCCGGAACCGGAATCGGAGCCGGAGCAGCCCGCGAGGGCGAGGGTGCCGGCGAGCGCGGCGGTGGTCAGGACGGCCCGGCGCCGCGTCAGGGGCAGGTTCACGGGTTCTCCCCCTTGACGAGCTTGGGCAGGTCCTTGGTGTAGTCGTCGACCGTGGCGTTCTCGCCGTAGAGGACGTAACCGCCGTTCGTCTTCGGCGAGAACGCGATGACCTGGGTGCCGTGGACGGAGACGAGCTTGCCGTTCTTGTCCTTCGACGTCGGCTCCACGGAGATGCCGAGCGAGCGGGCGCCGGCCTGGATGGTGGCGAAGTTCCCGGTCAGGCCGATGAACTGCGGATCGATGCCCTTGAGCCACTTGCCCAGTTCGGCGGGAGTGTCGCGGCCGGGGTCGGTGGTGACGAACACGACCCGGAGGTCGTCCTGCTCGGCCTTGGGCAGCGCCTTCTTGGCGACGGCGATGTTGCTCATCGTCGTCGGGCAGATGTCGGGGCAGTGCGTGTAGCCGAAGTAGACCAGGGTCGGATGGCCCTGGGTCTCCCTGCGGAGGTCGTACTTCTTGCCGTGCGTGTCGGTGAGGACCAGGTCCGGCTTGTCGAAGGGCTGGTCGAGGACGGTGGCGGCCTTGCCCGAGTCGGACTCCTGCGAGACCACGGCGACCGGCGACTTGCTGTCGTTCCCGCTGCCGCAGGCGGAGAGGGTCAGGGTGGCGGCGGCGAGCAGCGCGGCCGCGGCGAACGTCTTCTTGCGCATAGAAAAATGTCCCAGATGTGAGAACTCCGGTGCGCATCGGGGCCGTACGACCCCGATGCGCGGTCCGGAAAGAGGGGGCTAGGCGGTCCGTCGGCGGCCCGCGAAGACGCCGTAGCCGACGCCCGCGGCGCCGACGACGATGCCGGCCACGCCGAGCACGCGCGCGGTGGTGTCGGTGTCGTGCGAGCCGGAGTCCGAGGCGGAGGCCGCGGTCTCGGTCTTGTCGGAGGTGTCCTTGGCGTTCGCCGAGCCGCCGTGGCCGTCGGCCGCGGCGGACAGCTCCAGCACGGGGGCCGGGTTCTCCGGCTCGCCCTGGCCCGCCTGCGGCACCTCGATCCAGCGGACGACCTCCTTGTTGGAGTACGTCTGGATCGCCTTGAACACCAGCTGGTCGGTGTTCTCGGGCAGGGCGCCGATGGACAGCGGGAACTTCTCGAAGAAGCCGGGCTGGATGCCCTTGCCGTCGGCGGCGGTCCAGGTGACCTTGGTGACGGCCTCGTCGATCTTCTCGCCGTGCATGGTCAGCGGCTTGTCCAGCTTGGACTTGGTGACCTGCACGTTCCAGCCGGGCAGGGGCTGGGGCATGACCGAGGCGAGCGGGTGGTCGGTGGGGAAGTTGACCTCGATCTTGGTCGTCGAGGCCTTGTCGCGCTCGTTGGGGACCTTGAAGTCGACGACCGCGTAGCCGCCCTTGGCCGCGGGACCCTCCGGCTGCACGGAGACGTGCGCGAAGGCGGGGGCGGACAGCGCCAGGACGGCCGTGCCGGCGATCGCGGTGGCGGCGGCGAGACGCGAGGCGGTGCGGCGAGGGGCGAAACGAGAAGCCTGCATGGCAGGAGCACTCCACTCTGAGAGTTCCGGTGGCATGGAGAGGTACGCGTGTGCGCACCGGTGCTGCTCGGAGCGTTCCCGGATGCGCACGCGCGCGTGCCGCGCGACGGCGGCGGACTCTCCGGTGGAGTGGTGCGCCCAGCGCGTCAGGCGGCGAGGAGGAAGGCGGCGGCGGGCGGGCCGCGCCGGATCACCGTGTGCTGGAGTGCGGTGGTGTGCGGGGCGGGCGCGTCGTCCCGGGCATCGCGCCGGGTGCGCGGGCCGGGGCGGGCGGCGGGCAGCAGCCCGGCGCACAGGGCGTGCGCCAGCGCGAGCGCCGCGCGCAGGGACCGGACGAGCGCGCCCTCCGCGACTCCGTGCGCCGACAGTTCGATCAGCCGCAGCAGGGCCAGATCGCCGCGGCGCAGCAGCCAGCCGGCGGCGACGGCCGCGAGGACGTGGCCGAGCAGCATCGGCAGCGAGGGCAGCAGCGCCGCGGCGGAGCCGACGGAGCCCGTGGCGCCGTGCGCGCCGGGCAGGGTGCCCGGGGCGGCGACGGGCCGGCCCGCACGGTTGATGAGATGGGCGTCGAGCAGCAGGTGGGAGGCGTGTCCGGGGGTGAGGCCGGTGGCGCCCGCCCCGCACAGCAGCCGCGCGGCCTGTTCGACGAGCGCGGTGTCGCTCAGCGCGGAGCCCGTCGTGCCGGTGGCGTTCATCGACCCCGTCGCCATGCCACCGGAGGCCATCGCGGCCCCGTGCTGACCCAGCCCGAACAGCGTGTGCAGCGCGGTCTGGCCGAGTGCGAGGAGTACGGCGATACCGGGCAGCGAGCGGGCCCGCCCGGCCAGCGGCACCACGACCAGCAGACAGCCGAGGAAGCCCACGCCCAGCGTCCACAACGGCACGCTCGCACAGGCGCCCAGGGAGTGCCCGCACGCGGCCAGCACGACACAGACCGCGGCGAACACCGCGGCCCGCAGGATCCGGAGCCCGGCTCCGGGGTGCGCCGTGCGCGCGTGGGGGGCAGTCATGGCGGCCTCATCATCGCACTGCCCTTATCGGCGCCCTACGGCAGGGCGCCTGAGCCGTCCCTCATACACCGATTCCTCCCGTGGCGCATCGGCTGTATGGGCGGCATCACGTCAACGGTGCGCTTACGGCCCCCTTTGGGCGGCAATACGTAACGGTATGTCGAGCCGCGGCCAGGAGGCTGGAGCATGAGCATCTGGTGGTCACTCCATCTGCGTCGCGAGGCCGCGAGCGTGCCGCTCGCCCGGCGGCTGTTGATCGGCACCATGGAGACGGCGGGCGTCGACCCCGACATCTCCTACGACCTGTCGGTCGCCCTGACCGAGGCCTGCGCGAACGCCGTCGAGCACGGCGGGGACACCGCTCGCGACGGCTCCTCGCAGGCGTACCGGGTGACGGCGTACCTCGACGGCGAGAAGTGCCGCATCGAAGTGGCCGATTCGGGGCCGGGGTTCGTCCGCACCCAGGACATCCGCACCGCCCGCGCGGACGCCGAGCACGGCCGCGGCCTGTGTCTGATCCGGGAACTGGCCGATCACGTCCACATCGGCGCCAAGCCCGGCCGGGGCGGGACGGTGGTCAGCTTCGACAAGATCCTCAAGTGGAAGAAGGATCCGTCACTGCTGACCGCCTGACGGGACGGTCCCTCGCGCAAAGGCCCGCACCGGACGCCCCCGCGCAAGGACCCGCACCGGACGCCCCGCGCGAGGACCCGCTCAGCCGTCCAGCACCTTCGCCAGTGCCTCCAGCGCCTCGGGGTAGGTCCGTTCGCGTGGTGTGCCGTAACCGACGACCAGGCCCTGGGGGCGGTCGGTGGCGGCGGGGGTGTGCCAGTGGTCGCCGAGGGTGCCGATGGCGAGGCCCTCGGCCTCCGCGCGGGCCAGGGCCCCGGCCTCGTCGGGGACTTCGATCAGCGCGTGCAGTCCGGCCGCGATGCCGCGCACCCCGCGGTCCGTGCCGAGCCGGTCCAGGAGCTGGTCGCGTCGGCGCCGGTAACGCAGCCGGCACGCGCGTACGTGACGGTCGTAGGCGTGGCTGTCGATCAGCTCGGCGAGCGCCAGCTGGCCGATGGTCTCGGTGTGGTGGTCGCTGTGCAGTTTGGCGTCGGCGACCGCGTCGACCAGGTGCGGGGGCAGCACCATCCAGCCCAGGCGCAGCCCCGGGCCGAGCGTCTTGGACGCGGTGCCCAGATAGACGACCTGGCCGGGCGCCATGCCCTGCAGCGCGCCCACCGGCTGGCGGTCGTAGCGGAACTCGCCGTCGTAGTCGTCCTCGATGATCAGCGCCCCGCGCGCGCGTGCCCAGTCGACGAGCGCCCGCCGCCGCTCGGGGTGCAGGGTCACCCCGGTCGGGTACTGGTGCGCCGGGGTGACCACCACCGCGGCCGCCTCGCCCAGTTCCTCGGGGCGCACCCCGCGCGCGTCGACCGGCGCAGGGCGCACGGTCCCGCCGTTGCGCCGCACCACCTCCCGGTGGAACGGCAGCCCGGGGTCCTCCATGGCGACGGTGGCGCCGTCCAGCACGCGCGTGAGGAGCGCGAGGCCCTGTACGTACCCGGAGGTGACGACGATCCGCTCCGGGGGTGCGATGACCCCGCGTGCCCGGCCCAGGTAGCCCGACAGGGCCGTGCGCAGCTCGATCCGGCCGCGCGGGTCGCCGTAGTCGTACGCCAGGGAGGGTGCCGTCGCGATGGCGCGGCGCAGCGCGCGCAGCCAGGCTCCCGCAGGGAACGCGCCGACGTCCGGGCTGCCGGGGCGCAGGTCGAAACGCGGTGCACGCGCGTGTGCGGGCGCCGGCGGAGCCTCGGCGGCCTGCGGGCGCAGCGCGGCGACCCGGGTTCCCGATCCCTGACGTGCCGTCAGGTAACCCTCCGCCACCAGCTGGTCGTACGCCGACTTCGCCGTGCCCCGGGAGACCCCGAGGTCGGCGGCGAGGCGCCGGGTGGCCGGCAGCCGGGTCCCGGGCGTGAGCCGTCCGTCCCGGATGGCGTCCCTGAGTGCCCGCTCCAGCCCGATCCGGCGGCCGTCCCCCGTGTCGGTCTCGAGATGCAGGTCCACACCCGCACCGGACCAGAAGTCGTCCACGAACACCCTCCCCCTAGGCGTGCCAATGGCCGGGCACCTCCCCGGCACCCGGCCATTGAAGCTCAGGTCAGCCCTTCAGGGCCGCCATCCACGCCTCGACCTCGTCGGAGCGGCGCGGCAGACCCGCGGACAGGTTCCGGTTGCCGTCCGCCGTCACGAGGATGTCGTCCTCGATGCGGACGCCGATGCCCCGGTACTCCTGCGGCACCGTCAGGTCGTCGGCCTGGAAGTACAGGCCCGGCTCGACGGTGAGGACCATGCCCGGCTCCAGCGTGCCGTCGACGTACGTCTCGGTCCGCGCGACGGCGCAGTCGTGGACGTCCATGCCGAGCATGTGGCCGGTGCCGTGCAGCGTCCAGCGGCGCTGCAGGCTCAGCTCCAGGACCCGCTCGACCGGGCCCTCGACCAGGCCCCACTCGACGAGCTTCGTGGCGAGCACACGCTGGGCGGCGTCGTGGAAGTCGCGGTACTTGGCGCCCGGCCGGACGGCCGCGATACCGGCCTCCTGGGCCTCGTACACGGCGTCGTAGACCTTCTTCTGGAGCTCGCTGTACGTGCCGTTGACCGGCAGCGTGCGCGTGACGTCCGCGGTGTAGAGCGTGTGCGTCTCCACGCCGGCGTCGAGCAGGAGCAGGTCGCCGGGGCGGACCGGGCCGTCGTTGCGGACCCAGTGCAGGGTGCAGGCGTGCGGGCCGGCCGCGCATATGGAGCCGTAGCCGACGTCGTTGCCCTCCACGCGCGCGCGGAGGAAGAACGTGCCCTCGATGTAGCGCTCGGACGTGGCCTCCGCCTTGTCCAGGACCTTCACCACGTCCTCGAAGCCGCGCACCGTCGAGTCGACGGCCTTCTGCAGCTCGCCGATCTCGAACTCGTCCTTGACCAGCCGGGCCTCGGAGAGGAAGACGCGCAGCTCCTCGTCGCGCTCGGCGGTGACCTTGTCGGTCAGCGCGGCCTCGATGCCGGCGTCGTAGCCGCGCACGACGCGCACCGGGCCGGTGGCCTCGCGGAGCTTGTCCGCCAGTTCGCGCACGTCGGAGGCCGGGATGCCGTACAGCGTCGCGGACTCGGTGAGGGAGTGGCGGCGGCCGACCCACAGCTCGCCCTGGCCGGAGAGCCAGAACTCGCCGTTCTCGCGGTCGGAGCGGGGCAGCAGATAGATCGTGGCGACGTGGCCGTCGTCCTTCGGCTCCAGGACCAGGACGCCGTCCTCGGTCTGGTCGCCGGTGAGGTAGGCGTACTCCACGGAGGAGCGGAAGGGGTACTCGGTGTCGTTCGAGCGGGTCTTCAGGTTGCCCGCCGGGACGACCAGGCGCTCGCCCGGGAAGCGGGCGGAGAGCGCGGTACGGCGACGCGCGGTCTCGGCGGCCTGCGTGATCGGCTCCAGGTCACGCAGCTCGGTGTCGGCCCAGCCGGACTTCATGTTCTCGGCCAGCTCGTCGGAGACGCCCGGGTACAGGCCGTTCTTCCGCTGCTTGATGGGCTTCTCGGACTCAGTCTCCGGGCCCGCTGCGGTAGCAGCGTCATCGGGCACAGCCGGGTTGAGCTCGTCGGCCACGTGATCCTCCTCGGTACGGCGTGTGATCTCCCCCGGTGGCCCGTGACGCTCGCGATCGTGTCCGAGCGGGGGGCCTCCATCATCGTACGGTCGCACCGGAGTGGTACCGGGCCGGATGACCTGTTATGCCCGGCCATGCATGTCCGTGGGCTCAGTCGAAGCGGACTGCCAGCAGGGCCACGTCCTCCTCGCTGTCGGCCGTGTCCAGGCCGTCGGGCAGGACGGTGCGCAGGACGTGGTCGGCGACGGCGCCGGGGTCGTGGCGCAGGGCGCGCGGGATGCCGGCGGCGGCCGCGTGGAGGCGGGTGAAGGCGCGGTCCATGGGATCGCCGGTACGGTGCAGCAGCCCGTCGGTGTAGAGCAGGACGGTCTCTCCGGCCTCGGCCTGGATCTCCACGCTGGGCGCCTCCCAGCAGGCGAGCATGCCGAGCGGCGCGGAGACGGAGGTCTCGGCGAACTCGGTGCGCCGCGCGCCGATCAGCAGCGGCGGGCTGTGCCCGGCGCCGGCCAGGGTGACCTTGCGCAGGGCGGGCTCGCAGTAGGCGAACAGGGCGGTGGCCGAGCGGGCGGGCTCGGTCAGCCGCAGCAGCAGCTCCAGGTCGGACAGGACGGCGACCGGGTCCTCGCCCTCCATCACGGCGTACGCGCGCAGGGAGGCGCGCAGCCGGCCCATGGCGGCCACGGCGCTCGGGCCGGAGCCGGTGACCGAGCCGACGGACAGGCCGAGGGCGGCGTCGGGCAGCGGCAGCGCGTCGTACCAGTCGCCGCCGCCGCGCGGGCCGGTGCGGTGCCGGGCGGCGAGCTGGACGCCGGCCACGCGGGGCAGCCGGGAGGGCAGCAGTTCCTCGGTGATGGTCGCCACGCGCGCGCGTGTGCGTTCCACTTCCAGCAGCCGGGCGAGGTGCTCGGTGGCGTGCCGGACGTAGAGGCCGGCGAGATGGCGCCGGCGTTCGTCGGGCTCGGCCGGCTCGTCGTAGAGCCAGACGGCGGCGCCGAGGCGGCCGGCGGCGTCGGTGGCGAGGGGGAGGGCGTAGCTGGCGGCGTAGCCGAGGCGGGCGGCCACCTCGCGGTGCCGGGGGTCGAGGCCGTCCTCGGCGAGCAGGTCGGGGTGCGCGATCTCGGTGCCCGCGCCGGTGTCGTAGGGCAGCGCGTGGTGCGGGACGGTCTCGATGTGGCCGAGGTCGGCGTGGCCGAGGCCGAGGCCGAGGGTGGTGCACGGGCCGAGTCCGTCGGCGGGCTCCAGGACGACGAGGCCGCGGCGGGCGCCGACGAGGGCGGCTCCGGCGCGCAGCAGCTCGTGCAGGGCGGGGTCGAGCGTGTCCGTGCGGGACAGGCGCTCGGTGAGTTCGTGGAGGGTCGTGAGGTCCGAGACCCAGCCGGCCAGCCGGTCCTGGAGGAGGGTGCCGGGGGCGGGGG
>NZ_LGDV01000189.1 GCF_001280015.1 Streptomyces sp. MMG1121 | reverse complement strand
GCCGTACTCCAGCTCCGCACTGTGTTCCAGCGGACGCGGCGGATCCGGCGGCGCCGGGTCGCTGTCCCACGCCCCGATCCACACCACCCCCTGCGGGGTACGACGGACCCTGAGCGCGGCGGGCCCCTTGGTGTGCCGTACGGCGTTGGAGACCAGCTCGCAGGCTACTTGCGAAAGTGTGCTCTGGGATCTTCATTCGGTGCAGGTCAGGACGGGTGTGTCGTGTTGCCGCCTCTTTCGGCTACCGGGCTGCGGGCATGTTGCCGTCGCGCCAGTCGTTCACGCGCCTGCGGATGCTGGGGACCATCGGAAGCGTGTCGACTTCTGCGGGCTGGAACCAGCGGACATCCGTGGATTCCTCGGACACGGCCAGGTGCCCGGCCGTGGGTCGCGCCAGGAAGCAGACGGAGAACTCCTGCCGTACCTCACCGTCGTCATAGGCGAAGACGTGACGCGGATTGCTGTACGTCCCCACGATCCCGACGATCTCGACGTCGAAGCCGGTCTCTTCGCGGGTCTCCCGGACGGCGCAGTCGGGCAGCGACTCTCCGATGTGCATGGCGCCTCCGGGCAGAGCCCACATGCCGTTGTCGCGGCGGCGCTGGAGCAGGATGCGTCCGTAGTCGTCGACAACGACCGTGGAGGCGGCGGGAACCAGGCTGTTCGCTGCCGGGGCGTTGGGGTCGTCCTCGTAATCGCGCCTACCCATTGCTTCCCCTTTCCCATACCGGAGTGCTCCGGTTCCACAGTTCCTCGACGTGGGACGCGAAGCGATCAAAAATGCCGTCGTCCTGGTGGCGGCGCAGATGCAGCGTGGGTGCATCGTGCCCGACTCGGTGGGTGAGCAAGGGCGTAACGATCATGTTGTCGTCGAAGCGGAACACGGACAGGTGAGTGTGTCCGTCGCTGTACCTCGCATCGATGCCCGGCTGGCTTCTGATCTTCTCCAGTTCAGCGAGAGTCACGCGGATACGGGTGGACAGAGTGAGCGCAACGTCTTCATCCCGCTCACGTGACCGCGTGAGATCGCTGTCAGGGTCACCGAGGAGAAACCGAACTCGGCATCCCTGGCAGGCCTTCCGCCGCAGCACGGTACCCAACCGGGCCTGTTCAAGCCATAGGAAGTAGTTGGTGTATCCCGCGAAGGTCAGCTCTCGTTCGGCTTTGGTGATCAGCGACCGCCACAAAGAGGCTGGACAACCGGAGCGGTACGGATAGACGGCCACGACCTCACGATCCGGGCCAACCTTGATCGCCTTCTTCGCGGCTGCTGGCCATAACACCGCTTCGTCCTCTCCGAGTGCTTCGCAGACGGCCCACCGGTGACGGGCGCGGGGAACCCGTCCAGTCTCGGTGATCCACCGGCCGATCGTCTTGATGTCGACGTCGCACTTCTCAGCCAACTGACGGTCTGTCATCCGAGCTTGGAGCATGGCACGGCGTAGCGCCTCGTTCACGGTTACCCCCTGGGACGTTAGGCACGCATTGCGCGGTAGGCCCACTCCGTGTCTAACGGTCGCCGAACGAAGTAGCAACGCACCACCAGAGGCAGAAGTGTGGTGGGTGAGTGACATGCAGACCCCCGCGACCGTGCGACCGGCCCGGGGGCATGGCCAACCTGAGAAAGCAGGTCGACATGAGCCAAGGTATCGCCCGCTTCGTCGAGTCGCTTTTGCGGCTCCTGCTACCGGCTTCGGGGCGCCGCCGGCCCCCTGAACCGTCCCCGGCCCGGCAGGACACCGTGATCGTGCGCCTTCCCCTCGTCCCCGCGCTACGGAGTGAGGACACCGGTTTGGCGCGCCCGTGCCCGGTCGCGGACGAGCGACGTCAGGAGGAACGGCGACAGCGGGCTCGGCGGCGCGTCCTGTGGCCGGCCGTGCACGGCGTCGACACCGGGCCTCGTGTGATCCGCGGCGTGGAGGTAACGGCCCGATGAGTACGACGCGGACGGCACGCCTGTTGCCGTGGTCCACCCCGGACGGCAAACCGTGCTTCCTCCACGGCGACGGAAGCGGCTATCTCTCCCGCGTCGCCGACAACGTCGAGAGCCTGCAGCTCGGCATGGCGAGCGAACTCCTGGACCACGCGGCCGACATGCTCGCCGACCGCAAGACCACACCGGATCAGCTCCGGTTCGTGCTCGCGCGGATGAGTGAGGCGCTGCGCGACGTGCACCGGATCGCCGAGAGTCGGGGGGCACCCATGCCGGCACCCGACGTCCACGACGACAGCGCCGTACAGTCCGGTGAGGTGTCCGCATGAGCCGCGCCGTACTGCGCTTCGTGCCCCACACGATCCGGCATGTGCCGGACGGCGGAGTTACCTTCGAGACCTTCTGCGTGGCGTCCGGGTGCGACGGGTCATCCGGCCCCCAGGAGGAACAGGACACGGCTCAGGACTGGTGCCTGTGTCATGCCGGCCGCACGGGTCATGACCTCTTCCGCCGTGTCGTGACCGACCACGCCCGCGTCACGCGGAACGAGTGACCCCGGCTCGCTGAGCGACGGCGAGCAACACTGCTCAGCGGTGTCGGCTGCCCCGTCCATGCGTCCTCCCCCATGACGCTGGGCGGGGCTTCTCCACGCCTGCCGCCCTGTGCTCTCGGATGGTGCCTCCGGGGGGACCTGCACGCCAGGCTCACGTGCCCCCTCTCGCTCCGATGCCCGGTGGCGGACTTCAGCGGGTGCGAGTGCCCGTCTGGAGGAAGGCGCCCCAGGCCCAGCACCGGACGGGGAACCCAAGCTCGTCCAGCGCGATGCGGGCGGTTGCGGGGTCGGACGGCGCGACGCCGGTGGCGTTTTCGATCAGGTCCACGCCGTAGTGGAGGCCGGTGCCGACGAGGGCGTACCAGTCGCGGTGCTGATTGAAGGCGGTGTGGTGGGCAGGGAGCATGCGGGAGGCGGCGGATTCGACCTGTTCGCGGTTGGGAGGCGATTTCCAGTGTCACCCCGTTCGCGGTGGCCGTGATCTTCACCTCGGCGTCTCCGGCCTGACCCAATGTGGTCGCCCTACCCTCCCGACGACTGCACCGGCCGACCGGAAGCCCCGTGACCTCCTTCACCCTGTGTACGTTGCCTTCGACTCCCATGAACCACCTGAAGTACCCGACTCCACCGACAAGTTGAAAGTCCCTCAAGAAGTCCCCCGGAACCTGACACACCGTTCAGGATCGTGTGTCACACTGCCGCGGTGGTAGATCATTCGTTCACCGATCTCACGCTCGCCACGCTGTACGACAGCCTCAACCCCTGGGGACCGGGGGACGACTTCTACCTCGGTCTGGTGCGGGAGGCCCGCTCGGTGCTGGACATCGGGTGCGGCACCGGGCAGTTGTTGCGGCGGGCCCGGGACGAGGGGTGTCAGGGCCGGCTGACGGGGCTCGATCCGGCCGCCGCCATGCTCGTACAGGCGCGGCAGGCACGGCCGGACGGTGTCGAGTGGGTCCTTGGGGACACCCAAGTGCGGGCTTGGCAAGGGGAGTTCGACCTCGTCCTCATGACCGGACACGCGTTCCAGGCGCTGGTCGGGGACGAGGAGATCCGGCGCTGTCTGCACGCGGTCCGGGCGGCTCTCGGCGACGGTGGACGCTTTGTGTTCGAGACCCGGAACCCGGCCGCCCGGGCCTGGGAGAAGTGGACTCCCGAGCGGGTGCGCGAGGCCACCGCCGCCGACGGCACCACCGTGCGGGTGTGGCACGAGGTACAGGGTGACGGGCTCAGCGGTGGGCGGGTGCGGTTCACCCAGACCTACGACGGCGACGGATGGCCCGCCCCCCGGGTCAGTCACAGCGTTCTGCGGTTTCTCGACAACGAGTCGCTGCACAGCCTCCTCGCCGACGCCGGGCTGACCGTCGTGGAGCAATTCGGGGACTGGGGGCGGGGAGCGGTCACCGCCGAGTCCGCGGAGATCATCACCGTGGCCCGGCGGGCGAGGACCTGAGTACGCGCGCTCATGCACCGGGGCCTGCCCGCACCGCAAGGCGACGGCGCAGGTGCGGACATGAAGGAGACCGTGGCGGCCCGATGCGTCCGGGCAGGCGGACCGCTGCTGGCACCGCCGACTGAGGATCACGGGACGGCGACGGGGGGACGAGCCGCACGCGCGGGACGCCATGAACGGCGCGACGCATACGCGCGCGCACACGGCCGGAACAAGGACGGCACCCCGATGACCGCAACGACGGTCGAAGCCCCGGGGCGGCGATCGACTGGACCGGCCGGCCGAGCCGCACCGGCACCAGATCGATGCCCCCTTCCCCTGCCCTCCGGCCGGGACCGGCGGCATCTACCAGCGCCGCTCGACCACCCCTGAGACCCCGATGAGCCTGGCGGCCGCCCGCCAGGTGGACGCTTCCAGGGGCGGCCGGCTCCGGCCCGACGCGCGAGGCGGGCCCTAGTCCGCCGTGTCCTCCTCCAGTGCCGCCAGTGCCGGGTCCAGGACGATGTCCTCGTCCCGGGCCTCGGTGGTCGGGTCCTCCGGGAAGTGGCAGGCCGTCAGGTGGCCGTCGTGGTTGCCGGAGAGCTGGACCAGGGGCGGTTCCTCGGTCGCGCACTTGTCCTGCGCCTTCCAGCAGCGGGTGCGGAAGCGGCAGCCGGACGGTGGCGAGATGGGGGACGGGACGTCGCCGGCCAGGCGGATGCGCTCACGCCCTGCGCTGTCCTCCTCGGCGAGGTTCACCTCGGGCACGGCGGACAGCAGGGCGTGGGTGTACGGGTGGCGCGGGCGGGTGTAGATGGACTCGCGGTCGCCCACCTCGATGATCTTCCCGAGGTACATCACCGCGACGCGCTGCGAGAAGTGCCGTACGACCGCGAGGTCGTGGGCGATGAAGACGAACGCGATGCCCAGTTCCCGCTGGACCTGCTGGAGCAGGTTCACCACCTGTGCCTGGATCGAGACGTCCAGGGCCGAGACCGGCTCATCGGCGACGATCAGCTTGGGTTCCAGGGCCAACGCCCTTGCCACGCCGATGCGTTGACGCTGGCCGCCGGAGAACTCGTGCGGGAAGCGGTTGTAGTGCTCCGGGTTCAGGCCGACGATCTCCAGGAGTTCGCGGACCCGCTTCTCCCTGCCGCCCTCCGGCTGGATGTCGTTGATCTCCATCGGACCCGAGATGATCTTGCCCACCGTCTGTCGCGGGTTCAGCGACGAGTACGGGTCCTGGAAGATCATCTGGATCTCGGAGCGGATCGGCGCCAGCTCCTTGCGGGTGGCGTGGCTGATGTCCTGGCCGCGGTACGAGACCGAGCCGGCCGTCGGTTCCAGGAGCCGGGTGATCAGGCGGCCCGTCGTGGACTTTCCGCAGCCCGACTCCCCCACCAGGCCGAAGCTCTCGCCAGCGTGCACGCTCAGGTCGATGCCGTCCACGGCCTGCACCGCGCCGATCGTCCGGCGGATCGGGAAACCGCCCTTGACCGGGAAGTGCTTGGTCAGGCCCGAGACCCGCAGCAGCGGCTCCCCGTCCGGGCCTGCGCTCCGCTCGCGCGGGGCCGGCAGAACGATGTCCTCTGTCATGCCGAAGTCCTCCTAGCCCAGTCCGGGCTTGATCTCCTCGATGAAGATGGTGCGCTTCTGGTCCGCGGTGAGATGGCAGGCCGAGGCCCGGTCGGGGGCCAGTGACGGGCGCTCGTCCACACACCGGCCCGTTCCCTCCACCCTGTCCCGGAAACCACACCGGGGATGGAAGCGGCAGCCGGACGGCGGGGTGAGCAGCGAGGGCGGGGTGCCCGGGATCGGGGACAGCCGGGCGTCCAGGTCGGAGTCGAGGCGTGGCATCGAGTTCAGCAGGCCCCAGGTGTACGGGTGCTGGGGCGAGCGCAGCACCTCGTCCGTCGTGCCCCGTTCCACCGCGCCGCCCGCGTACATCACCATGATGTCGTCGGCCATGTCGGCGATCACCCCCAAGTCGTGGGTGATGAAGATGATGCCCGATCCGAACTCCTGTTGCAGATCCTTGAGAAGGTCAAGAATCTGGGCCTGGACCGTCACGTCCAAGGCCGTCGTCGGCTCGTCGGCGATCAGCAGGTCGGGGTCGCAGACCAGGGCCATCGCGATCATCGCGCGCTGGCGCATACCGCCGGAGAACTGGTGCGGGTAGTCCTTCGCCCGCTCCCGGGGGTTCGGGATGCCGACCTTGCCGAGCATCTCCACGGCCCGCTCCCAGGCCGCTTTCTTCGAGGCGCCGTTGTGCTTCATGTACGGCTCGGCGATCTGCCGGCCGACGGTGTAGTAGGGGGAGAGCGCGGTGAGCGGGTCCTGGAAGATCATGGCGACCTTGTTGCCGCGCAGCTTCTCCAGCTCGGACTCGCGGGCGGTGGTCAACTCCCGCCCCTCCAGCAGGATTTCACCCTCGACCGTGGTGAACATGGGGTTGTGCAGGCCGAGGATGGTCAGATTGGTCACCGACTTGCCCGAGCCGGACTCCCCCACGATGCCGAGCGTCCTGCCGCGCTCCAGGTCGAAGGAGAGGCCGTCCACGGCCCGTACGACGCCGTCCTCGGTCTTGAAGCTGACGTGCAGGTCCCGCACGGAGAGAAGAGGGGCACTCATGACGGCTGTTTCTCCTTCGGCCTCAGGACAGCCGCACGCGCGGGTCGATGAAGGCGTACGTGGCGTCGACGATGATGTTGAACAGCAGGATCATGCTGGCGGAGAAGAGCATCACGCCGAGCAGCAGCGGCAGGTCGCTGAAGAAGACGGACTGGACGGCGAGGTTGCCGAGGCCCGGCAGGCCGAAGGTGTACTCGGTGATGATGGCGCCGCCGAACAGCGAGCCGAGGTCGATGCCGAAGATGGTGACGATCGGGATCAGCGAGCCGCGCCAGGCGTAGCGGAAGAAGACGTACCGCCCCGACATGCCCTTGGCGCGGGCGGTACGGACGTGTTCCTCCTGGAGCTGTTCGATCATCGAGGAGCGCGCCATACGGGTGTACTGCGCGGCGAAGATCGTGGAGAGGACCACCCAGGGGATGATCAGGCCGGTGAACCAGCTGACGGGGTCGTGGGTGAACTCGTTGTAGGCGGGTTTGTCGAACCAGTGGGTCTGGTAGACGAGGACGGCCAGGGCGAGCGGGCCGAGGAAGTAGATCTGCAGCGAGCTGATGACCATGGCGCCCGCGGTGGCCGTCTTGTCGATCAGCGTGCCGCGTCGCCAGGCGGCGAGCAGCCCGGTGCCGAGGCCGACGACCAGGAAGCACACGGCCGCGCCCAGGGTGAGCGAGACGGTGGTGGGCAGACGGTCCATCAGCGTGCCCCAGACCGCTTCGTTGGTGTGGTACGAGTAGCCGAAGCAGGGGGCGGGGCAGGGACCCTGGGCGAACTGGTTGCTGCCCATGAAGAGGTTGTGCAGGAAGATCCCGTACTGCTCGGGGATGGACTTGTCCAGGCCGAGCACGTGGTGGATGTTCGCGATGCTGTCCGGGTTGCAGGTCTTGCCGCAGATCAGCAGCGCCGGGTCCCGGGGCACCCCGAAGAACAGCACGAACGTGACGATGCTCAGCAGGAACAGAATGACGACCGCACCGATGATCCGGCGCACGAGGAAGCGCAGCATGACAGGGCAGCTCTCAGACGTCGGCGACCTGGGCGATGCCCGGCGCGCCCCTTCCGCGGGAGCGCGCCGGGTACCGGACGGGGACGGTTACTTGATGAAGAGACGGCGCGGGTCGACGCCGCCGATCACGTCGTCGTAGACGAGGCCGCCGACCTTGGAGCCGGCGATCTGGGTCTGCTTGTAGTACGCGGTCGGGACGACGGCGATCTCGTCCTTGACGATGTACTGGTCGAGCTTCTCCCACTCGGCGGCGGACTTGACCGGGTCGGCGATCTTGCTGATCCGGTCGATCTCGCTGTTCACCTTGGGGTCGTTGAGCTGCGCGTAGTTCTGCGCGCCGTCGGCGATGCCGCGGCCGTCGTACAGCGGCGGGATGACGGTCGAGGCGGACGGCCAGTCGGCACCCCACGCGGTGTGGAAGATGTCGTAGGTGTTGTTCAGCTTGGAGACCTGGTCGTAGTAGGTCTCGGCCGGGACCTCCTGGCGCTGCACGTTGAAGCCGGCCTTCGCCAGGCCCGCCGCCATGGCGGTGGAGTACTGCTGCCCCTCGGGGGTGTTCTGGTAGCCGAAGGTGAGCTTCGTGCCGAGCTTGCCGGCCTTCTTCAGCAGCGCCCTGGCCTTCGCCGGGTCACCGGCGGGGTTCTTCTTCTTGCCCCACGGGTCGAACGCGGCGTCGTAGCCGGAGACGGTCGGGGAGATCACGCCGCCCGCGACCTCCATGGCGTCGGTGCCGCCGAAGGCGCGCACGAACGGGGTGATCGGCAGGGCGTAGGCGATGGCCTCGCGGACCGTCTTGTCCTGCATGGCCGGGTGGCTCAGGTTGATGTTCATCTGGCCGACGTAGGGCTGGTAGCCGGAGACCGTGCGGGACTTCATCTTCGGGTCGCGCAGCACCTGGGAGAGGTTGCCCGCGTCGACCTGGTTGTTGAAGCTGACGCCGCTGCGGTCGGGGCCGCTGTCGGCGAGCAGCGCCTTGGTGGAGGTCTCGAACTGCTGGTTGAAGGTGAAGTTCAGCTGGTTCAGGTACTGGTGCCGGATGGGGTCGGTCTTCGGGTCCCAGTTGGTGTTTCTGACCAGCACCATCGACTTGCCGGACTTGAACGACTGGATCTTGTACGGGCCGGTCGTCACCGGGGCTCTGTCGTACTTCTCCTTGGTGTCGCCCTTCTGCGAGACCACCGCGTAGCCCGCCATCGCCAGCGCGTAGGGCAGGTCGGGGTGCGGGGTCTTGAAGTGGAAGATGACGGTCTTGGCGTCCGGGGTCTCCAGTATGGAGTTGGGCAGGTGCTTGCCCTTGTACGGCCCGTCCGGCAGGAGCTTGCGGTACTTGGCACCGGGGGCGTCGGCGAGCCACTGCTGGAGGTAGGCGGGGCCCTGGTTGATGAACGGCGCGAAGAGCCGCTCGACGGAGTGCCGGACGTCCGCGGAGGTGATCGGGGAGCCGTCCTGGAACTTGATGCCGTCCTTGAGCGTGTACTTCCAGGTCTTGCCGCCGTCCGTGGTGGTGCCGGAGTCGGTGGCGAGGTCGCCGACCACCTCGTGCTTGCTGCCGTCGTTGCTCGTCGCCTTGTAACCCGTCAGGCCGCGGAAGAGCAGGGTCGCGAGGGAGCCCTCGTCGGAGACGTAGATCTGGGCCGGGTCGAGGTGCGCGTACGAGTCGCGCTGGAGCACTTCCAGGGCGCCGCCGGACTTGGCGCCGGGCACAGCGGCCGCGGGCCCGGTGGAGTCGGCCGCGTCGCCGAACTTGATCGACACCTGCTGGCGTTTGGCGTCCTGCTGGTCCTTCTTGTCGTTCGTGCCGCTGTCGCTCCCGCCCTTGCTGCAGCCGGTGAGCACAAGAGCTCCGGCCGCGAGCACGGAGAGTGCGCCGTATACGTGGCGTCCGCCCCTACTCATCACGAAGATTCCCACCCATCTGTGTGTCACCACTGCGTTGGTGTGTCACCAGTGCGAAAGAACTGAATGGACGTGCAAGTGCAAGTGCCGGGTCAGCGCGCGGTCTTGGGATCGAAGGCGTCTCTGACCGAGTCCCCGAGCAGGTTGAACGCGACGACGAAGATGATCATCGAGACGCCGGGGAAGAACATGTAGGTGATGTCGTTCTGCATCACCAGTTCGGTGGACGCCTTGGAGAACATCTGCCCCCAGTCCGGCGTCGGTTCGACGATGCCCACGCCGAGGTACGACAGACCCGCCTCGGCGGTCACGAAGTTGGGCAGCAGATACGTCGCCTGCACCAGCAGCGGGGTCACGATGTTCGGCAGGATCTCCTTGCGGATGATCCGCCACGGTGAGGCGCCGCTCACCTTGGCCGCCTCGATGAACTCCCGTTCTCGCAGGGCGAGTGCGGTGCCGCGCAGGATGCGGCCCAGGCCCATCCAGCCCAGGAACCACTGGACCAGGATCAGGGCGACCACCCGGACGTAGGTGGGGGTCTCGTCCCGGGGGCTGACGAACAGGGAGACGACGACCGGCATGCTCGCGATGAAGAACAGCTGGGCCGGGAAGGCGAGCAGGAAGTCGATGAGGCGGCCGATGAAGTAGTCGGCCTTGCCGCCGAGATAGCCGGCCGCGACGCCCAGCAGGATGCCGGTGACGACGACGGCGAGGGTGACGGCGACCGAGATCGTCAGCGAGGTGCGGATGCCGTAGATGAGCTTGGTGAAGACGTCGTAGCCGTTGCCGGGTTCGAGTCCGAACCAGAACTCGCTGCTGATCCCGCCGTTGGGCTTCACCGGTACGCCGGCGCTGTCGAAGAGTTCCGGCCGCTCGTCCGCGTACACCGTGTACGGGTTCTTGCCGTACACCTTGGCGATCAGCGGGGCGAGCACGCCGATCAGGAAGAAGAAGCCCACGACGTAGGCCGAGATCACGCCTGTGCGGTCACGCCTGAAGCGCAGCCACATCAGCTGGCCGGGGGACCGGCCCTCGAGTTTGACGGCTTCGCTCTTCGTCTCCGGCCCTGGTTCGCCGTCGACGACGACAGAAGCCCCGCCGCCCTCAATGTCGATAGGACTTGTCACGATTCGTCCGTTTCACAGGTATGAGTGTGACTTCACGTGTTCACCAACAGGAGAGGGTTTCTGTCTTCCCTCCGACACCCCTGACGGAGGGTCAGACACCCCCTGGTGCTCGCGAGTCGGCGCTGTCCCCACAGCGCGAGACCCATTGACCCGAGCGCTACGCGGCTAACTATCTGCCATGAGTCAGGTGCCGACCACTGTCTTAAAATCTCAATTCGGTCACAGCTGACCCGAACAACTTCCAAAAACTGGACAAACTGTTCGGGGTGAGAAGGGCGCGAAACGGACGTGTTACATGGCTATCGGTCCAGGATCTCCGCATTTCGGACAACGCCGCCCAGAAAACAGGTTGCAAAAAGCCCGGGCACCCCCATCGTGGGGGGTGCCCGGGCTCAACTGCCGGTGGATCAGCCGTTCTTGGCGCGGCTCGCGGCGCGGGCGCGCTCGCGGGCGTCCAGGTTCACCTTGCGGATGCGAACGGCCTCCGGGGTCACCTCGACGCACTCGTCGTCACGGCAGAACTCCAGCGACTGCTCCAGCGAGAGCTTGCGCGGCGGAACGATCGCCTCGAACGAGTCGGCCGAGGACGACCGCATGTTCGTGAGCTTCTTCTCCTTGGTGATGTTCACGTCCATGTCGTCGGAGCGCGAGTTCTCGCCGACGATCATGCCCTCGTACACCTCGGTGCCCGGCTCCACGAAGAGCACGCCGCGCTCCTGGAGGTTCGTCATCGCGAACGCGGTGACGGCGCCGGAGCGGTCGGCGACCAGCGAGCCGTTGTTACGGGTCTGGAGCGTGCCGAACCAGGGCTCGTGGCCCTCGTGGATCGAGTGACCGATACCCGTGCCACGGGTCTGGGTCAGGAACTCGGTACGGAAGCCGATCAGACCACGCGACGGCACGACGAACTCCATGCGGACCCAGCCGGAGCCGTGGTTCGACATGTTGTCCATACGGCCCTTGCGGACGCCCATGAGCTGCGTGACCGCGCCCATGTGCTCCTCGGGCACGTCGATCGTCATCCGCTCGACGGGCTCGTGGACCTTGCCGTCGACCTCCTTGGTGACGACCTGCGGCTTGCCGATGGTCAGCTCGAAGCCCTCGCGGCGCATCTGCTCGACCAGGATGGCGAGCGCGAGCTCACCACGGCCCTGGACCTCCCAGGCGTCCGGGCGCTCGGTGTCGAGGACCCGCAGGGAGACGTTACCGATCAGCTCACGGTCGAGGCGGTCCTTGACCTGGCGGGCGGTGACCTTGCGGTCCTTGACGGCCGCCTTGGCGTCCGCGCCCTTGCCGGTGCCGCCCCGGCCGACCAGCGGCGAGGTGTTCGTACCGATGACCATGGAGATCGCGGGCTCGTCGACCGTGATCAGCGGCAGCGGGATCGGGTTCTCGGTGTCGGCCAGGGTCTCGCCGATCATGATGTCCGGGATACCGGCGACCGCGCAGATGTCACCCGGGCCGGCCACCTCGGCGGGCTTGCGGGTGAGCGCCTCGGTCATCATCAGCTCGGAGATGCGGACGTTGTTGACGGACCCGTCGCGCTTGATCCAGGCGACCGTCTGGCCCTTGCGCAGCTCGCCCTGCTCGACGCGGAGCAGCGCGATACGGCCGAGGAAGTTGTCCGCGTCGAGGTTGGTGACGTGGGCCTGGAGCGGCGCGTCCTCCTCGTACGTCGGGGCCGGGATGTGCTGCAGGATCGTGGAGAAGAACGGCTCCAGGCTGTCGCTGTCGGCCGGGACCGTGCCGTTGTCCGGCTTGGTCAGCGAGGCGATGCCGTCGCGGCCGCAGGCGTAGACGATCGGGAACTCGATCTGCTCCTCGTCCGCGTCCAGGTCGAGGAAGAGGTCGTAGGTCTCGTTGACGACCTCGTCGATCCGGGCGTCCGGGCGGTCCGTCTTGTTGATGCACAGGATGACGGGCAGCCGGGCCTGGAGCGCCTTGCGCAGCACGAAGCGGGTCTGCGGCAGGGGGCCCTCGGAGGCGTCGACGAGCAGCACGACACCGTCGACCATCGACAGACCGCGCTCGACCTCGCCACCGAAGTCGGCGTGGCCGGGGGTGTCGATGATGTTGATGGTGATGACATCCCCGCCGTCCTTGGGGTGATACTTCACCGCCGTGTTCTTGGCGAGGATCGTGATGCCCTTCTCACGCTCCAGGTCGTTCGAGTCCATCATGCGGTCGTCGACGCCTTCGAGCTGGTGCGCTGCGAAGGCACCGGCCTGCTTCAGCATGCCGTCGACGATGGTCGTCTTGCCGTGGTCGACGTGGGCGACGATGGCGACGTTGCGGATGTCGTGGCGCGTGGCCATAGTGCGGCGTACTCCCAGAGTGGTGAGAAAGGCCCTGCTGCGTACGTCCGTGTGACGCGGGCCTGCCGGGCTTGACACGCCACGGCCTCACCCCATGGTACGTGGCCCCGAGGGAGTCGGCCTCCGCAGGGCCGTGTGATGATCGCCGCGGAGGCCGGAGCGGGTCAGTTCGTGGGGCTGGGGGAGATCTTCGCCCCCTTCTTCAGGAAGCCCATGTCCTCGTAGACCGGTGTCTGGAAGCCGAACGCCCCGGCGTTGACGAGATTCTTCCGCACCCCCACCAGCTGGGGCCGCTGGTACAGCGGAATCGATCCCGCAGCGGCCCAGATCCGGGAGTCGGCCTTGCGGATCAGCGACCGCGCCTCGTCCTCGTCCAGCGTCGCCGCGGCCTCGTCGAACAGTTGGTCGACCTGGTCCGTGCCGACCCTGGTGTAGTTCTGCTCGACGTTCACCGACCCGTCCGCCGACGGCACCGGCTTCGCGTAGATCGGCCGGGCGTCCGTCGCCGGGAAGGCGGACGACGGCCACGAGTACAGCGCGAGGTCGTAGTCGCCGGAGGCGATGTGGTCCTTGAAGTAGCTCTCGTCCGAGACCTTGGTGATCGTCGTCCGGATGCCGACCCGCTGCAGCATGGCGGCGATCCGCTCGGCGACCGAGTTCAGGGTCTCGGAGCCGGCGCCGGAGGGGAGCACGAAGCGCAGCGCGAGGGCTTTGCCGTCCTTGGCGAGCGGTCCGGCCGGGGCGGCGGCCGGGGCGGCCGTGCCCTTGGGGGCGTACGCCCCGGCCGCTCCCCCGTGCCTGCCCTCCTGCGCCAGACGCCGGTCGCTCCCGTCGCCGCGCTCGCTGCTCTCGTCGTCCCCGCTCTTGCCGTCCCCGCTCTTGTCGTCGCTCTTGTCGTCGCTCTTGTCTTCCTCGCCGACGATGTACTTCCCCTCCTTGCCGCCGTCGGAGGGGTCCCCGTCGCTCTTGTCGCGTTCGGGACCGGCCGCCTTGTCGGCCTTCTTCTCCTTCTTGATCGGGCCCCCGGCCACCCAGCCGGCGTCGGCCAGCAGCGCCGACGCCTCCTTGGTGTCCTGGTCGCCCAGGGCCCCGCTGCTGTCGGCGTAGTCGCTCTGCCCGGACAGGGCCAGGTGGCTGCCGACCGGGAGGGCGGGCAGGCCCAGCGGGGTGAGCACCAGCTTGGCCAGTTCCTTGCGGTCCAGGGTGCGGGCGACGGCCCGGCGGACCCGCTCGTCCGCCAGGGGGCCCTCGGAGCCGTTGAGGGCGAGCTGGGTGTAGGCGGGCTCCAGCGACCTGCGGACATCGAATTCGCGCAGCGCCTGCTGCTCGTCCAGGTACTTGCCGATGGCCTTGCGCAGCTTCTTCTTGCCGGCCTTGGCCTCGTCCGGGTCGAAGCCGTGCGCGAGCGCCCAGGAGCGCAGCTTCTTCACCGAGGTCTTGCCGGAGCCCTGCAGCGGGCTCGCGACGCCCTGGGCGGCGAGCCCGACCCGCTGGGCCTCGAAGGGGTCGATGTCGGCGAGGTCCACGCTGCCGTCGGCGAGCGCGGAGGCCCGCTGGTCGCGGGGCACGGCGTGCAGCACGATCTGGGCCAGTTTGGCCGGCTTGCCCCACCAGCGCGGGTTGCGGGTGAGGACGACGTCCTTCTTGGCGGTGTCGACCTTGTCCACCGTGAAGGGCCCGGCGGTGGACTTGAGCTTGCGCCGGGCGCCGTCGTTGAAGGCGTCCGGGGTGCCCATGACGTCCTTCGGGTACAGCGGCGAGAACAGCGACTTCCAGTCGGCGTAGGGGCGGGAGAAGGTGACCCGGACCTGGAGGTCGCTGGCACCGCGCTCGATCTTGGCGATGCGGTCGTAGCCGGCGTTGCGGGCGGTCCAGTAGGCGCTGTCCTTGCCGGACAGGGCGCGCCACTGGGCGACGAAGTCGGCGGCGCCGATCTCCCGGCCGTCGCTCCACACGGCCTGCTGGTTCAGCTTGTAGAGCACGACCTGGCGCGGCTCGGTCTCGATGACCTTGGCCGACTCCAGATAGGCCGGGTTCATCGCCGGACGGCCGTTCGCGTCGAGGCGGAACATCGACGGCAGCACGGCCTGGGCGATCCGGTTGGTGCCGGCGTCGGCGTCGGCCTGGAAGCTGTTCAGGGTCTCGGGGACGGCGTCGACGGCCCACTTCAGCGTGCCGCCGTCGGTGACCAGATCCCGCGCGACCGGGGCGATGTCCTGTACGGCGAGGGGCTTGCTGCCCTCGTCGTCCGAGCCGCAGCCGGCGAGGAACGGCACGGCGAGCGCGCCCGCGGCCAGGAAGGCGACCGATCGCGTGAGGGCGCGCGGTCCGACTCCGTCGTGGGACATCTCTGCTACCTCCGTGAAGCCGCGAGCGTTATGATCACTTTTGGCGGTATATGGAGCTGATCAGATCTATGCGGCCCACTGAAGAGGAAAGGATCCGGCCACGCCGGGCGACACGGCGACGACGGGTGGTAACCCCACCCGTGCGGCGCAACACACCCTCAGATGCACCCGTACGCCTCCGCCAATCGCTGCACACGCCTTCACATCGGCACGTGTGGCGCGCAACACTCCAAGGCGCATGAACGTAGCCGCCCAAGGCCCGCCGGACCCGCGGAAGTGAGGACACGTCATGTCCGTACACGACGACATCACCTCGGTCCAGCGCTCCCTCGACGAACTCAGCCGGTCGCTGGGGCGCCTGGAGCACCAGCTCGGCGGCGAAGGCCTGGAGATGCGCCGGGTCCGTATGGACGCCGACCATCTGCGCGAGAGCCTCGGGCTGCTCCGGGACGCGGCCGACACCCGGACCGCACCCCGCCGGCCCGACCTCGTCACCATCTCCGACACGCCGTACGACCGCTCCCTGTGGATCGATACGGACGACGAGGGGCTGGGGGCCCGCGACCGCCGCGCCCCCTGAACCGACCCGAACCGACCGGAGTCATCCTTGGCCACTGGTACGGAACCCCAACAGAACAGCGGCGGCGTACGAACCGGTACGCGCGCCGCGATCGCCGCACCGCATCTGCGGACCGACCGCTGGTGGCTGGCGCCCGCCGTCACCGCGGCCGGTCTGTTCGCCTTCGTCGTCTACTCGACCTGGCGGGCCTTCGCGAACGCGCACTACTACGCGGCGCCGTACGTCTCGCCGTTCTACTCGCCCTGTCTGGCGCAGAACTGCAAGACCATGCACGCCGGCCCGAACGCCGACCTCTTCGGGAGCTGGTGGGGCATCTCCCCCGCCGTCATCATCCTGATCTTCCCGCTCGGCTTCCGGCTGACCTGCTACTACTACCGCAAGGCGTACTACCGCAGCTTCTGGGCGTCCCCGCCCGCCTGCGCCGTCGCCGAGCCGCACCGGAAGTACACCGGTGAGACCCGCTTCCCGCTGATCCTGCAGAACGTCCACCGGTACTTCTTCTACGCCGCCCTGCTGGTCGCGGCCGTGCTGACCTACGACACCGTGCTGTCCTTCCGGGACACGCACTACCGCTGGGGCCACATGGGCCTCGGCACCCTCGTCTTCCTGGTCAACATCGTGCTGATCTGGGCGTACACGGTCTCCTGCCACTCGTGCCGGCACATCGTCGGCGGCAAGCTCAAGCACTTCTCCAAGCATCCCGTGCGCTACCGGGCATGGCAGTTCGTCGGCCGGCTCAACGCCCGGCACATGCAGCTGGCGTGGGCGTCGCTGTTCAGCGTGTGGCTGGCCGACTTCTACGTCTATCTGGTCGCGTCCGGGGTCTTCGCCGACCCGCGCTTCTTCTAGGAACAGGTGAGCCGTCTGATGTCCGTGGTGGACCGGCAGGAGTGGGACGTCGTCGTGGTCGGGGCCGGCGGCGCCGGGCTGCGGGCCGCGATCGAGGCGCGCGAGCGGGGCGCCCGTACGGCGGTGATCTGCAAGTCGTTGTTCGGCAAGGCGCACACGGTGATGGCCGAGGGCGGTATCGCGGCGGCGATGGCCAACGCCAACGAGCACGACACCTGGCAGGTCCACTTCCGCGACACGATGCGCGGCGGGAAGTTCCTGAACCAGTGGCGGATGGCCGAGCTGCACGCGCAGGAGGCCCCGGACCGGGTGTGGGAGCTGGAGACCTGGGGCGCACTGTTCGACCGGACGAAGGACGGCCGGATCTCGCAGCGCAACTTCGGCGGCCACGAGTACCCGCGCCTCGCGCACGTCGGCGACCGTACGGGCCTCGAACTGATCCGCACGCTCCAGCAGAAGATCGTCGCCCTCCAGCAGGAGGACTTCAAGGAGACCGGGGACCACGAGTCACGGCTGAAGGTCTTCCAGGAGTGCACGGTCACCAGGATCCTGAAGACCGTGCCCGACGGCGGCTCCGCCGCGGGGGACCGGGTCTCGGGGGTCTTCGCCTACGAGCGCGAGTCGGGCCGTTTCTTCGTCCTGCAGGCCCCCGCCGTGGTCGTCGCGACCGGCGGCATCGGCAAGTCCTTCAAGGTCACCTCGAACTCGTGGGAGTACACGGGTGACGGCCACGCGTTGGCCCTGCTCGCCGGCGCGCCGCTACTCAACATGGAGTTCGTGCAGTTCCACCCGACGGGCATGGTCTGGCCGCCGTCGGTGAAGGGCATCCTCGTCACCGAGTCCGTGCGCGGCGACGGCGGGGTGCTGCGCAACTCCGACGGCAAGCGGTTCATGTTCGACTACATCCCGGACGTGTTCAAGGAGAAGTACGCCGAGTCGGAGGAGGAGGGCGACCGGTGGTACGAGGACCCGGACAACAACCGGCGTCCACCGGAGCTGCTCCCGCGTGACGAGGTGGCCCGCGCGATCAACTCCGAGGTGAAGGCGGGCCGGGGCTCGCCGCACGGCGGGGTCTTCCTGGACGTCTCGACCCGTATGCCGGCGGAGGTGATCCGGCGCCGGCTGCCGTCCATGTACCACCAGTTCAAGGAGCTGGCCGACGTCGACATCACGGCGGAGGCGATGGAGGTCGGCCCGACCTGTCACTACGTGATGGGCGGCATCGCGGTCGACTCCGACACGGCGGCGGTACGCGGGGTGCCGGGGCTGTTCGCGGCCGGTGAGGTGGCCGGCGGCATGCACGGCTCCAACCGGCTCGGCGGCAACTCCCTGTCCGACCTGCTGGTGTTCGGGCGCCGGGCGGGCTGGCACGCGGCGGAACACGCCCAGACGCAGCAGCGTCCGGCGGTGGACGACGCCCAGGTCAACACGGCGTCCGCGGAGGCCCTGCGCCCGTTCTCCGCGGAGGCGGACCGGGCGGGCGAGGCGGGCCCGCCGGAGAACCCGTACACCCTGCACCAGGAACTCCAGCAGACCATGAACGACCTGGTCGGCATCATCCGCCGCGAGGGCGAGATGGAGCAGGCCCTGGAGAAACTCGCCGAGCTGCGGGTACGCGCCCGCCGGGCCGGCGTGGAGGGCCACCGCCAGTTCAACCCGGGCTGGCATCTCGCCCTGGACCTCAGGAACATGCTGCTGGTCAGCGAGTGCGTGGCCCGCGCGGCCCTGGAGCGCACCGAGTCGCGCGGCGGGCACACCCGCGAGGACCATCCGACGATGGAGCGCTCCTGGCGCAACGCGAACCTGCTGTGCGCGCTGGCCGATCCCAGCAGAGGCCTCGCCGCGACCGACCCCGCCCGGGGCCAGATCCGCCTCACCCGGGAGAACACCGACCCCATCCGCCCGGACCTGCTCGCCCTCTTCGAGAAGGAGGAGCTGGTCAAGTACCTCGCCGAAGAGGAGCTGTACGAGTGAGCAGCTACGAGGCCCGCTTCAAGGTGTGGCGGGGTGACGTCGAGGGCGGGGGCCTCACGGACTTCGCCGTCGAGGTGAACGACGGCGAGGTGGTCCTGGACATCATCCACCGCCTCCAGGCCACCCAGGCCCCCGACCTGGCCGTGCGCTGGAACTGCAAGGCGGGCAAGTGCGGTTCGTGCTCGGCGGAGATCAACGGCCGCCCCCGGCTGATGTGCATGACCCGCATGTCGGTCTTCGACCGCGCCGAGACCATCACCGTCACCCCCCTGCGCGCGTTCCCGGTGATCCGCGATCTGGTCACGGACGTCGGCTTCAACTACCAGAAGGCCCGGGAGGTCCCGGCGTTCGTGCCGCCGGCCGGACTGGGCCCCGGCGAGTACCGGATGATGCAGGAGGACGTGGACCGCTCGCAGGAGTTCCGCAAGTGCATCGAGTGCTTCCTGTGCCAGGACACCTGCCATGTCGTCCGCGACCACGAGGAGAACAAGCCGGCGTTCGCCGGCCCGCGCTTCCTGATGCGGGTCGCCGAACTCGACATGCATCCGCTGGACGCGGCCGCCGAGACCGGCCTGGACCGGGGACGTACGGCCCAGGACGAACACGGCCTCGGCTACTGCAACATCACCAAGTGCTGCACGGAGGTCTGCCCCGAGGGCATCCACATCACGGACAACGCCCTGATCCCCCTGAAGGAGCGGGCGGTCGACCGCAAGTACGACCCGTTGGTGTGGCTCGGCTCGAAGATCAGGAGGCGGACGCCGTAGCAGTACGGCCTGGGCGCCGGGCCGGCGTCTGCGGGCCCGGCCCGGCCATGAAGCCGGCCCGGCCGAGCCGGGGCACAGGACCGTACCCGCGGGCGGCGGCCCCCGCATACGTGTACATGACGATCAGTCTCCCGCCAGGTGCCGTCGTGTGCCGGTCACCGGACCCAGTCGTCCTCGTAGGCGCGCCAGTCGGCGTCCGTCGCCGCGAAGTCGACGTACAGGGCGACACCGAAGCGGGCCCGGTCGGCGTCGGTGCGGGACAGGCCGAGGCGCACACCGCGTACGGCGGCCGGGACGGTCTCCGCGTGGGCCCAGTGGCCGAACCGGTTCTCGTGGTAGAAGGGCAGGCCCATGAGGAGGCCGGTGGTGTCGGGGGTGACCTCCAGGGCGAGGCTCGTCTGCTGGGCCACGTAGCCGCCGTACAGGCTCTGCAGCGGCTGCATGGTGTCGTACGACATGACGGCGATCTGGTCCACCCGGCGGGCCACCTGCCCGAAGTAGGCCTGCGACCACCATTTGGGGTGGTTGGTGGTCGCGCCCCAGAAGGCGTGGAACCCGGGCAGCGGGTCGATCTGGTGGGCGGCGACGGACAACAGCGCGTGCCGGGCGTGGGTGAGGGCGTGCAGACGGTCCAGCAGGGAGAGGTAGTGGCGGTCGCCGGAGTGCAGCGGCTCCAGGTCGAAGTGCACGCCGTCGTAGCCGGCGGCGAGGACCCGGCGGGTGCTCGCGACGATCGCCTCGCGCGTGGCGGCGCGTTCCAGGTGCATCCCGTCCGGGCTCTCCGTGGCCAGCTCGTCCCCCAGCCAGGCCTGGACGCGGACGCCGGGCAGCTCCCGGTGCACGGCCGAGATCAGCCAACGGGCCTTCGGATACGCCGAGTCGGGCAGGGTGCCGTCGTCCTCCAGCGGGCCGGAGTGGACGAACAGGTCGCGGATGCCGGTGGTCCTCAGACGCTGGGCGAGTTTCCGGACGTCCTGGTCGGTCTTGCGGCCGTCGACCCAGGTGTGGCCGAGCCAGAGGGCGTCCTGGTGGCGGGTGGTGGTGCCGGGCTTGGGAGTGCCTGTGTAGTTGACACGGAGGGCTGCCTCGGCGGTGAGGAGGGGGAGCAGAAGGAGGGTGAGGGCGGCGAGGACGCAGCGCAGGACGCGGCGGCGGATCCTGCGCTTCTTCCCCTCCGCGTCACTGGTGCGGCTCTCGTCGCCGGGTGCTGCGGATGGCTCCCGCGGGGCGTCCTCACCGCCGGCGGGCTGTGGGGCGAAGGGGCCGTCCGTCCCCGGCTCACGGCCCTCGGATGTGCCGGGCCCCGGCTCGCGCCCCGCTTGCCGGTCGCTTTCGTTGTCCAATTCCTGCCCCCTCTTCCCTCGTCCCCCGCCCGTATCCGTCCCGCTCGCGTGGGGGCCTACCTGCCCATACGCTCCGAAATGTGACGTCCTCCCTGATCCGGGGCCGGCCCCGGCGCGCCAAGGCGCACATACGGGTGCGGGTGACGCATGCCGTGCTGGGTGCCCTGGTCGGGGTCGGGTGGCTGGTGTTGCCGGTGATGACGGTCGTCGCCCGAGATCCGGTTCCCGTGGCGCCGGCCGGGCCGGTCGCGAGCGCCGCCGCGCCGCCGCAGGGCGGTACGTCCGCCGTCGACCTGGTACTGCCCCTCGTCGCCGTGGTCGCGGCCGTGGTGCTGGCCGGCTACGGCTATCTGCGTCGCACCCGCCGCGCCCGCACCCGTACGACCCCGGGAGTCGTCTCCGCCGTCCCGCCCGCCCCCACGCCGGCCGACTCCGAACGCCAGGCCCGCGCCGCGCTGGTGATGGCCGACGACTGTGTCCGTACGAGCCGGGAGGAACTCTTCTTCGTCCAGGAGCGGTTCGGGATACCGGACACCGAGGTCTTCGTACACGCCCTGCGCGCCGCGGAGACCGAGCTGGCGGCCGCGTGCGCGATCTGGCGGCGCTACGAGCAGGGGATACCGAGGGACACCGCGGCCCGGCAGCAGGCGTTGGTGGGGGTGATCGGCCGGTGCGCGGAGGCGGGGCGCCGGCTGGACTCGGAGGCGGCGGAACTGGACGTGCTGCGCGGACTGGAGGGGCCGGGGCTGAGCGGGGCGCTGGAGGTGGCCGAGGGGCGGTTCCGCGAGCTGACGGGGCGGACGGTGGCCGCGCAGGACACGCTGGCGGCGCTGCACGAGCACTACACGCCCTCGGCCCTCGATTCGGTCACCGGGTACGTCGAACAGGCCAAGGACCGGTTGGTGTTCGCCACCGCCCGGCTCAACGAGGCCCGCCAGGCCGCCGACGCGGACGACGGCGAACGGGCCGCCCGGCACCTGCGCGCCGCCGAGGGTGCCGTGGCCCAGGCCGGGGTCCTGATCTCCGGGGTGGAGCGGCTCGCGACACAGCTGCCGGAGGCGGCACGGCTGGTACCGGCCACGCTGACCGGCGCGGAGGCGGAGCTGGCGGCGACCCGGCAAGGGGGTGCGCGCAAGTCTCTGACCAGCGGTGAGCTGCACGCCCGGCTGGCCCACGCGGACACCGTGCTGGCCGGCGTGCGGGACGAGCTGACGGCAGGCCCGTACGACCCGCTGGACGCGCTGCACCGGATCACGCGGGCGGTGCGGCGGCTGGAGGACGGCAGCTCGGGTGCCGTGTCCGCGGCGGCGCTGCTGGTGGCGCGCGGTTCCGTCGCCGGGGCGGAGGAGTTCATCGCCGTGCACCGGGGCGCGGTGGGCCCGGAACCGCGGGCCGGCCTGGCGGAGGCGGTACGCGAACTGGCCGCGGGAGACACCGACCGGTCCGACACGGCGGCCCGTGCGGCCCGCGACCGGGCAGAGCGGGACGTCCGGACCCACGGCAACCCGTACCCGGGCACCGCCGAGTCCTCCCCGGGCCTGGCCGGCGCGGTCCTGGGCGGAGTCCTCCTGGCGGAGAACCAGCACGGAGGCCCTCCGGCAAGCTACGGGGGGCCGGAGACGAGGGGCCGCCACAGCGCACCGCTGCCGCCCTGACCCAGGCCAAGGCGGTGCCTTCCCGGGCGAGCGGGTCGAGTGGGGGCGGGCAAGACGTCTCAGAAGAGGCTCAGCAGTGCCTCCGCCGGGTCCGTCAGCCCCGTCTCGCCACCGGGCAACGGCAGCTCGAACCACACCGTCTTGCCGCGGGGCGTCCGGCGGGAGCCCCACGCCGCGCTGAGCAACCCCACCAGCTGCAGCCCCCGGCCCCCCTCGTCCGTGTCCCGGGCACGTCGTCGCCGAGGTTGCACCAGCCCGGAGTCCCAGACCTCGCAGACCAGCGTGCGGTCCAGCAGCAGCCGTAGCCGGATCTCCCCCTCGCCGTACCGCAGCGCGTTGGTGACCAGCTCGCTGACGAGCAGTTCCGCCGTGTCGACCAGCGCCTCCAGGTCCCAGTCCACCAGCTGCGTCCGCGCGTACTCCCGCGCCCGCCCCACACTGCGCGGCTCGCGCGGCAGCGTCCAGTCACCGACGGACTCGGCCGGCAGCCCCTGCACCCGCGCCATCAGCAGCGCGATGTCGTCCTCGCCGTGGTGGGTGTCGAGGGTGTTGAGGACGTGGTCGCAGACGTCCTCCAGCTGCCGTGCCGGATCGGTGAGCGCGCCGACGAACGCCTGGAGCCCCTCGTCCAGCGGATGGTCGCGGGACTCGACCAGGCCGTCCGTGTAGAGAGCCAGCAACGCCCCCTCCGGCAGCTCGACCTCGACCTCCTCGAAGGGCTCGCCGCCCACTCCGAGCGGCATTCCGGGCGGCACATCCAGCATCAGCGCCGGTTCACCGGGCTCGACCAGGACCGGAGGCAGATGCCCGGCGTTGGCGAACGTACAGCGTCTGGTGACCGAGTCGTACACCGCGTACACGCACGTCGCGAGGTACACCTCGGACAGATCGGCGTCACGCGACTGCCGCGCCGTACGCGTCGCCTGCTGGACGCCCCCCGGAGTGCCGAGGCCCCGCGCGATCTCGTCCAGCGCCGAGAGCACCTCGGCCGGTTCGAGATCCAGCAGCGCCAACGTCCGTACCGCCGTGCGGAGTTCACCCATCGCCACGGCCGCCCGCAGACCCCGCCCCATCACATCGCCCACGACCAGCGCCGTACGGTGACCCGGCAGTTCGATCACGTCGAACCAGTCGCCGCCCACCTCGGTGGCCGCGTTGCCCGGCAGATAACGGCAGGCGATGTCCAGCCCGGAGGCCTCGGGGTCGCCGGGCGGGAGCAGGGACCGCTGCAGGATCAGCGCCCGCTCGTGCTCCCGGCGGTACAGCCGTGCGTTGTCGATACAGACGGCCGCACGCGCCGCCAGCTCCACCGCCAGGTCCCGGTCGCGGTCGCCGAAGGGCTCGCTGCCCTTGGTGCGGGCGAACCGGGCGAGCCCGACGACGGTGTCGTGGGCGACCATCGGCACGGCCAGCGTGGACTGCACGAGGCCGCCGTCCTGCGCGGGCACGTGCTGCGGCCGGGCGGTGCGCAGCGCGTCGGCGCTGGGCGAGGCGAAGGGGAAGTGGTGGACGGCGCCGACGGCGACGGGTTCGCCGCTGCCGCCGAAGGGGACGTCGGAGACCGCGCTGGCGAAGGCGACGCGGCGCAGTGCGGCACTGCCGTCCGCGCGGCCGGGCGGCGTCTCGTCGCCGGTGAGCAGTCCCTGGTAGAGGTCGACGGTGGCGAGGTCGCAGAAGCCGGGGACGACGACGTCGAGGAGTTCGCGGGCGGTGGTCTCCAGGTCCAGGGAATTCCCTATGCGGGCCCCGGCCTCGTTGAGCAGGGCGAGATTGCGCCGGGCGGCGGCGGCCTCACGGGCGGCGGCCCGGCGGGCGGTGATGTCGGTGCCGAGCCAGGCGATCCCGATGGGCCGGCCGCTGCCGCCGTGCACACGGTAGAGGTTGACCGACCAGTGCCGGCGCTCGGCCGAGTCCGGGACGTGTCCCGTGACATGCATGTCGGTGATGGTCTGGCCGCTCTCCAGCACCCGCCGCAGCGTGGCCGAAACCCGCTCGGCCTCACCGCGCGGCAGATAGTCGTGCACGCCCCTGCCCCGGTGGTCGTCCGGGCTGCCGCCGAAGATGGAGGCGAAGCGCTCGTTGGCCCGACGGACCCTCAGATCGGTGTCGATCAGCAGGAATCCGAACGGGGACTGACCGAAAATCGCCTGGGACGCGGCGAGGTCGGTCTCGATGGTGCGGAGCGTGCGGACGTCTACGACGATGCACACGGCGGCCTTGTCGCCCTCGGCGGTCCGGGTGGGCATGACGTAGACCTCGGCCAGCCCCTCCTCACCGCGCGTACCGTCGGGCCCGTCCGGCATCCGGAAGGGCACGACCCCGGTCCACTCGCGCCCGTCGAGGATCTCGGCCATCTTGCGCTGACCGCGCTCGCGCAGGTCGGGATCGATGAAAGCCTCTATGGGATCCATGCCGACGGCACGTTCGGCGGAGATGCCGAAGAGCTGCTCGGCGCGCAGGCTCCACTGGTCGACCAGGCCGCCGGGACTGATGGAGAAGGACGCGACCCGGATGTAGTCGTAGATCGAACCGGGCGGACTGCTCTGCCACATGGCGTCGCCGGGCACCGCGGCAGCCTCCGCGGCCTGGTTCCTCGCGCCGTCCGACGGGTCCTCGGACTCCGTGGCCTTCGCTGGTATCTCGCTCACGCGAACCGTCCCCTCCAGCTCACCGCGCCCGGCACCGGTCACCGGGGGCGGCTGCCCGCAGTATCCAGCACTACGGCGCCGCACGACACGGTGTTCACGATCACAGCATGGTCCAGGTGTTTTTCGGACCACTCCGTGACAACACTTCCACTCTTCTAACCAGGGAACACGCCCTCGAATCACGCGCTCCGGGACAGGCCGCGTGACCGGGGCGCACGTTGGGCGGTCCGTCGTCCGATGTACACCCCTGCGCCCCCTCCCGTGCTTCCGTGTCACCCTGGCCCCGCCGGTTCGTCACCCCGGCACCGCCAGTTCGAACCAGACGGTCTTTCCGCTCGCGCCGGGCCGGGTGCCCCAGCGGCGCGTGGAGCCGGCGACCAGTTGCAGGCCGCGCCCGTTCTCGTCCTCGGGGCGGGCGACGCGCTCGCGCGGCGGGTCCGGGAGCGGGTCCGAGACCTCCACCAGCAGCGTTCCGTCGAGTTTGGCGGGACGGACCAGCCGTACGCCGATGGGGCCGGTGGCGTGCCGCAGCGAGTTGGTGACCAGTTCGCTGACGAGCAGCGCGGCGAGATCGGAGACACAGTCGAGGTCCCAGCCGTGCAACTGACCGCGGACCGCGGCGCGCGCGGTGCGCACGGCACCCGGTTCCGCGGGAAAAGTCCACTCGGCGCAGTCACCATCGGTGTCGATCACGCCGATCACTTCCCAGGCCAGTGAGCCGCCTACCCATGTCCGATTTCATGGGGTTAATGGGCACATACCCGATATCGAGTCGGCAGTACCGTGCGACGGGGCGCACAGTGGCACGAACGGCGTACGCGGGGCCCGAGGGATGCAGGCGAGGGCGTACGCGCGGCTCAATGGATACCTACGGTCGGCGTACGCGCGGTCGGTGGATACCGGCACTCGGTGCATGCGCGGCTCAATGGATCCCGGCCACCGACGCATGCGCGGCTCAATGAGTCCCGCGCGATCGGCGTGTGCGCGGCCCAGCGGTTCACGACGGTCGGCGTGTGCGCGGCTCAGTGGATCCCTGCGGTGAGGTGCGGGGCGACCGCGCGGACGGCGGGAACGTCCTGGTCCAGCCAGGCGACGTCCCAGATCTCGGCGGGGGCCAGCCAGCGCAGTTCGTCATGGTCCTGGAGGGGCCGGGGTTCGGGCGAGCCGGGGCACAGACGGGCGGTCCACACCCGCAGGACGTACGGCGCCCGCAGCGGCCACTCCCCCGGCACACGCTCGACCGGCTCGGCGTCGATGCCGAGTTCCTCGCGCAGCTCGCGCACCAGGGCGTCCTCGGGGCCCTCGCCCGGCTCGACCTTGCCGCCGGGCAGTTCCCAGCGTCCGGCCAGATCGGCGGGCGCGCTGCGGCGTGCGGCGAGCAGCCGGCCGCCGTCGAGCAGGGCGGCTCCCACCACCACGATCCGGTCCGTCCTGGGTGTCATGGGTGCGCTGCGCGTCATGAGACGGAGCCTACGGGAGGCCGCCGAGGGTCAGTTGCGCGTGCCGTCCCCGTTCTGGCCGATGCGCTCGACCCAGTAGACCTGCCTGTGCCCCCGGTCGTCGAGGCTGTCGGCGATCTTCTCGGCCTCGGCCCGCGTCGCGTACCGGCCGACGCGGTAGCGATTGCCGCTGTCGTCCTGCCGTATCACGATCCAGGGCAGAGAGACCGTCCCCTCACTCATGGCCCCCGCCGCCCCCGACACTCCTTCTCGCACCGCCCCACCTGCTTCCCGTCTCGGGCCCCCGCCGCGCCCCGCCTAAGGAAACCGCAATCCGCATATGCCCGAGCGTACGCCCAACCTTTACGCAGCGAATACGCCTTTTCACAAAGAGGTACGCAACCAGCCAGAACGCCGGGGGCGCACGGATGCAAACGCGCCGTCGTGAGCGCCGCCGTCGCACGTCGGGGGGATACCTGAGTGACCCCTGACCACCTGGGAAAACGGCCGGATCGCGGCGGCACGCCAAGGGCCGACGGCGGGCGCACGGCCGGGAACCCGCTCACACGGAGCGCCGAGGGTGTGCGCTACCTCACGCGAAGGGGCGCACACGCGGGCCCGGAGTGCCACTGCCGGGCCGTTGCCGGGCCGCTGTCATGTGACGGGCAGCCATTCACGAGGGCGCCGTACACCGCCACTTGAGCGGCAGCCGCACACGTGACCGTACGCCGTCACCTCACCGGCAAGTGGTACGCCACCCGGTACCGGTCCGCCGGGATCACCACGTCGGCGGTCTCCACCGGGCGGCCGGAGGCGTAGTAGGTGCGCTGGATGACGAGGACGACATGGCCGGGAACACCGCCGAGCAGGTGCAGTTCCTCCGCGAGGCCGGGGCGGGCGCCGACCTCCTCGGTGACGTTGTCCACGATGACGTCGATGGCCCGCATGCGCTCGGCCACGCCCATGCCGCCGAGCGGTCCCTCCTCGGGCAGCATCACGGGCGTGCGGCCGGTGACGACGAGGGGCTCCCAGGAGGTGGAGAGCATCATCGGCTCACCGGCCTCCCGGAACAGGTACTTGGTGCGCATGACCCGGTCGCCGGCCTGGATCGCGAGCCGCTCGGCGATGGCGGCCCCGGCCTGGGCCTGCTCGCTGCTGGACTCCCACGTGCCGCGCGCCGAGGCGTCGGCCTGCTCCTGCCGGAAGGGCGTGGCGCCGCCGGTCGGGCGGTATCCGGAGCGGGACACCCGGCGCGGCACCGGCCGCTCGCGCACATACGTCCCCGAGCCGGAGCGGCCCTCGACCAGCCCCTCGGCCATCAGTACCTTGCGGGCCTCCAGCGCGACCGTGTCCGAGACGCCGTACTCCTCGCGGATGCGGGCCTGCGAGGGGAGGCGGGTGTGGGGCGGCAGTGAACCGTCGACGATCTTCTTGCGGAGATCACCCGCGACGCGCAGGTACGCCGGCTGCTCACCGAAAGTCACTGGCCGCTCCCATCAGGTTGTACAGACAGCAACAGCCTGGCAACCGTGGGTTGTGCCTTGCAAGCAAAGGCCAGAGAATCACTCGATGTGATGACATGAGGCGGGGGAGGGCTTTACCCAGGCACTTTCTCCCCCGTATAGGCGCGCTCACACCTCGGCCGGGCACGCTGCCACCCCGTCCGGGCGCGTTCGTCACCTCGGCCGGGGCGCGGGAGCCGGGCGCCGGCACCGGTACGGTGCTCCTGGGCCGGGGAAGTGACGCAACGGGGGCGGAATGACGGGGACGACCCTGACGGGGAGTCGGGCGGGCGCGGAGGCCGTCCGGGCGGTGAACCGGCTCACCCGGCGGTGGGCGGCGGCGAGCGCGCAGGACGGCACGGTCTTCTCGGCGGCGGGTGTCTGGCCCCTGCTGGCCTTCCTGGCCGAGGGTGCGGCGGGCCGGGCGCGCGCGGAGCCGGCTGGTGCTGGCGGCGGGGTGGGTGACGGATCCGCTGCGTTTCCCGACCACTCGGGCGACGCAGACCCCAACGGCGCGTACCCGGACAACGAATACCCGGACAACGAGTACGCGAACGACGCGGGGGAGAGCGACAAGCAGTGAGCAAGGTGAACGCCGAGACGGTGCGGCGGGTGAACGGCCTGACGGCCCGCTGGGCACAGTCCCTGCCCGAGGGCACGGCCCTGTCCGCGCCCGGGGTCTGGCCCCTGCTGGCCTTCCTGGCCGACGGAGCGGCGGGACCGGCGCGGGCGGAGCTGAGCGAGGCGCTGGGCGTGCCCGCCGGTCAAGCCGCGGCTGCCGCACGGGAGTTGCTGGCGGCGCTCGCGTCGGTGTCCGGCCTGGACGCGGCGCTCGGTCTGTGGACGCACCAGGGGCTGGCCCTGCGCGAGGAGTGGCGGGCCGGGCTGCCGGCCGGAACGTACGGGGTGTTCGGGGACGACCTCGTCACCGCGCAGGAGCGGCTGGACGCCTGGGCCGTCGAGCGGACCGGCGGGCTGGTCGAGCGGATGCCGGTGACGCTGACCCGGGACGCGCGGATGGTGCTGGCCAGCGCCCTCGCGCTGCGCACGACCTGGCGGCAGCCCTTCGACGAGCAGTCGCTCCGGCCGGACACCGGCCCCTGGCAGGGCCGTAGCCTGCGCGGACTGCGCAGGCGCGGCCCACGGCCCGACCGGGTGGGCGTGACGGGCACGCCGGACGGTTTCGTGACGGCGCTGACGGTGCCCGGCGACAACGGCATCGACGTGCATCTGGTGCTCGGCGAGGACCACATGACGCCGGGCCAGGTGCTCGCGGCCGGGGTGGGGATCGTGGAGCGGTCGCTGCCGCTCACCGGGGGCGGCTCGCTGCCGCACGGGCATGTGGGGCCGGGCCTGTACGTGGAGCAGCAGCCGGCCGTCGAGCCGGCGCCGTTGACGCTGGACGTGCGGACGGTGGCGTACGAGGTGCGCGCCGATCACGATCTGCTGGCCCTGGCCCCGCTGTTCGGGCTGACGACGGCATCGGACGCGGGCCACGGCCACTTCCCCGGCATCAGCGCCTACCCGCTCGCGATCGGCCAGGCCCGCCAGTCGGCGCTGGCCCAGTTCGGTCCGCTGGGCTTCCGGGCCGCGGCGGTGACCGCCGTGGCTGCGCGGTACGGCAGCGCGCCGCCGCAGTACCGCTACGAGTCGACGGTCGTCCGGGCCGTCTTCGACCGCCCCTTCGCCTTCCTCGCCGTCGACCGCGAGTCCCGGCTGGTGCTGGTGGCGGGCTGGGTGACGGATCCGGCGCCGGAGACGGTCACGAGCTTCCCGGGCGCTGTTCCTCCAGGACTCTGACGCAACGGGCGATCAGCCCGGTCAGGGTGTCCCGCTCGGCGTCGGTGAACTCGGCGCCGAGGGCCCGCTCGACGCGTACGGCGGCGGTGTCGGCCTCGGTCATGACGGCCCGGCCCTCGTCCGTGAGGCGGGTCTCGAGGACGTTGCGGTGCCACTCGTGCGGGCTGCGCATGATCAGGCCACGATCCTGGAGGTTCTTCAGGACCGTGTTCATGGTCGGCGGGGTGACCCCGCACAGCCGGGCGAGGGCGGCCGCGGAGATGCCGGGGTGCTCGTCGAGGTGGAGCAGCGCGGCGTACTGGGCGACGGTCAGGCCCGCCGGTTTCAGGACCGCCGTCTTGGTCGCGTTGAGGGCCTGCTCGGCCCGCTTGAGGTGGGAGCCGAGGCGCTCGGAAGCGGGCATGGAGGTCACCGCCCCAGATTAGTGCCCCCTCCCCCGGCGAGGATTCACACGCTGGCGACGATCAATGCACAGCCGAAGATTAATGCACTGGCGATGATTAGAGTCCTAATCTAGATTAGGCATCCGTCATACAGTGAGTAGCCGAACCGAGAGGCACCGCCGTGTCCCGTTCGATCCACCGCCGCACCTTCCTGACCGGCGCGGCCGCCACGGCCCTGGCCGTGGCCGCACCGAGGGCGGCCGCGGCCACCGGTCGCCGTATCAGCACCGCCTTCACCCTCCCCGACGACCGGGCCTACCCCGAGGGCATCGCACTCGATCCGCGCACGGGCGACGCGTACGTCGGCTCCTTCACTACCGGCGCGGTCTACCGGGCCACGGCCGGCAGCCGCGCCGCCCGAGTCTTCCTGCCGGCGGGCACGGACGGCCGTACGACGGCCAACGGCCTGAAGGCCGACCGGGCGGGCCGCCTGTGGGTCATCGACCACACCGCCGGCATCGACGTCTACGACCTGCGCGACCGTTCCCTGCTGGCCCGTTTCGAGGTGCCTCAGGGCGAGGCGCGCTTCCTGAACGACCTCGTGATCACGGCGGACGGCACGGTGTACGCCACCGACAGCGTCCGCCCCGTCGTCTACCGCGTCACCCCGGCCGACCTGACCCGCGCCCACGGCGGCCGCGCACCGCTGACCGCGCACTTCGACCTGAGCGGATCGGTCCCCCCGCACGCGCCGGACGCCTTCACCCTGAACGGCATCGCCGCCGACCCCACCGGACACCTGCTGTTCGTGGTCGACATGACCGGCGGCGGGCTGTACCGGGTCGACGTACGCGACGGCTCGGTCCGCCAAGTAGCCCTGCACGGAGGCGACTTGACGCACGGGGACGGCCTGGTCCTGTCCCACCGCACCCTGTGGGCCGCCCACAACGCGACCAACACCCTGACCCGCTGGCACCTCTCCCCCGACGGCACCACCGCCCACCTGGCCCGCACCCTGACCGACCCGGCCCTCCAGATCCCCACCACCCTGGCCCACGACCACCACGGCCTCCTCGTCGTCCGCTCCCAGTTCGACAAGGGCGGCCCGATGGGCCCGGGGACACCGACACCGCCGTTCACCGTGGCGCGGGTGACGGGGATGTGACCTCGCGGTCGGGGCATCGCCAAGTCGCCACGGTCGCAGCGTGACCGCGCACCCCGGCCGGGTGCGCCCGCCTCGCTACGAGGGCTTGCTCGCGAAGGCGGAGGCCGGCATCCAGCACACCGGCACACCGAGCGCGAGAGCGGCGCCCTGAAGTGCCCGGTGCCGTCCGAGACCAGCCTCGACCTCGACAATCCCGCCCCTCGGCAGGGCACGTACCGAAAGGGGGCCGAGCCCCGCCAGGCCCGGCCCCCCTTTCGGCCGCTTGCGCGGGTGTTGGTCACACGTTGAACCGGAACTCCACCACAACCCGTTTGACCTGCGGAAATGCGAAGTCATCCCAGCACCATCCCAGCACGGGATTCGCGACAAAGTACGAGAAGGCTCGGGACCGCCAACACTGCACAACAGCGTTGGCAAGAGATCGAGGTCGATGGACTTCTCCGCGACGCCCTTTCAGCACAGCGGCCAGGCTGTCAGCAAATGGCCGGGGCCGTAGGCGGCGTCGAGCCCCGGACAGTCGACTCCGCTGCGCGAGACCGCCACGATGGGAACAGGTTCATGGGTGAGGGCGACCCGGTGTCGATGGAGGGCGGCCAGGTCGTGCCGGTCGAAGGGCGACTGCTCTAGCCACTTGATGGAGCCCACGAAAAGCAGCTCCTTGGCAATGGGGGCGCGGTCCGCCCCGACGATATCGATTTCGACATCGTTGGTGCGCGTCCAGTAGCCGCCCACCGCGGAGGCTGCGGGCAGTTGGCCGTCGGGCAGTATCCGGGCAAGCGCCTCGCGGATGAGCGGCTCGATCGCCCGGCCGCGCCAGCTGGTCCAGTTCTCCCGGATGCGCGCCAAGGTCAAATCGCCCCGCCCTCGCTCGATCTCTTGCATGGACGGGCCGAGCAAGTGCAGCCAAAATCGCAGGTAGGGATCTGTCACCCGGTAGCGGCGATCCTTCGACGAACGCAGCGATACAGGCAGTTCCCCAGCGACGATCCGTTTGTCCGTAAGCAGCTCCAGAGCTCGCTGCAGCGGCGTAGCCCCAATCCCGCCGGCTGCACGGGCGATGTTGGTGAAGGTCCGCTCGCCACTACCGATGGCCGCCAGCACCGTACGCGCCTGCGCCTGCGGGGGGAATTCGGCAGCCAGCGAGCGCTCGGCCGACACAAGCAGGGCTGAGACCGGATCACTCAATGCCTCACCGAGGAAGTCCCACAACCCTGCGCCGCGCGGCCACTCAGCGCAGATCAGCGGCAGCCCGCCAGTGACCAGCGCAGCGTCGAAAGCTTCCGCCGGATCCAGCCCAAGCATCTGTCCCACCTCGGCGGGGTTGAGGGGCCCCAGCACCATCTCCCGGCCGCGCTGATGGAAGGGTCGCCCGTAGCTATTCAGTGCCTCCATCATCGACAGATCAGAGCCGATGAGGACCAGCAGCACCGGCTTGGTCTCCAGCACCCGGTCCCAGGCCCGCTGCAGCATCCCCTCAAAGGCGCCATCGGTATCCATCAGGTACGGCAATTCGTCGATGACCAGCACGCTCGCCCGGTCGGCGGGCAGCGCCGCAGCCAGGACATCGAAGGCGGCATCCCAGCTCTCCGGCCGCGCGGCGGCCACCAGCCCCGCCAACGGCAGCGTCGACGCCTGGGCGTCCCGAGCCAGCCGCGCCAGATCATCTCTGGGGGACGCACCGGTCGCCGCGTAGAACAAGAACGGGGCCCCGGAGCGCTCCGCAAACCGCTCGACCAGTCGCGATTTGCCCACCCGGCGCCGCCCACGCAACATCACGCACCGACCGGGCCGCTCCCCACCAACCCCTGCCGCGACCTTCTGCAGCTCTCGCTCCAACGTCGCCAGTTCCTGCCGGCGGCCTACGAAGTCCACCATGCCTACCCACCTCCCCATAATACTAACTTGAATGTTAGCAACATTGACGTTAGTGCGGCACCTTTACCGGTGTCGCTCACGGTCACGAGTCGTGGATCCGACGTCCCTCCGCGTGCGGCACCGGGCCGGTCGTGCCACGCAGGGGCAAAGGCCGCATCGAAGCCGAGTAGCGCGGCCGTCGAGCCGCACGTCGAGTGGCCCGGGGAGGCGCGTGTCCGCTCGGCGACCAGACGGCAGACGGGATGCGTCCAGGCCGTCGCGCCGGGCGATGCGCGCAACCGAGGTCGTAGCGGCTGAGAGCGGCGGGGCCGGCAAGGTGGAAGAGGCCGGACCCATCCGATCGCGTGAGTTCCCACAAGGCGGCCAGGTCCTTGACGTGCACGGGGCAGCGCACGTCGTCGGTCACGAAGTATCGCGGTCGGCACTACGTGGAGGTATGGCTCGTGATGGACGGAAGGGTCATCGCCAGCGATCACCATGACGTCGAGGTCCGCTGACCCCATGGTGGTCTCCCGAGCAGGAATCCGATGAGCGCACCCTCGATGGCATCCCACGCGGCCCAGCCGGGACACTGCCGGCACGGCCACCAGGATGCCGCCCCGCCTCTAGCATCGCGACGGGTACGTCTAGGGTCTGAAAGTCCGGAATCGGTCCCCAAAGATGGTGCCTGCTGGGCCCGTTAGTGGACGCGCCCCTGGCCGCCAGCCTCAAGCGGGATGGGTCCACCGACTTGGGGACGATGCTGGCCGCGCTGCGGGGAGCAGAAGGCGTCAGTCAGCGCTCCGGGGTCCATCTGTGGATCAGCTCGTGCTGTGCCAGGTCCTTGAAGTAGCGGTGTCGCGACCAGGCATCGAAGTCGCCGATGACGATGAGGCGCCGACGGGCGCGGGTGACCGCGACGTTGAGGAGGTTGGGCTTTTGAGCGGCCCAGTTCCGAGACCCCACCTGGCCGGCACCGGTGCCCAGGACCAGGATCACGACGTCCGCTTCCTTGCCTTGCGTGGTGTGCACCGTGCCGTAGCGCTTGGAAGTGAGAGTCCTGCCCACAACCTTGCCGAGGCCATGGACGACGTCGCGGAACGGGCTGATGACAAAGACAGAATCGTTCAGACGGCGCTTTCGCGCTGCGTCATGGTCGCCTCCCAGGGCCTCGCCGGGGAATGCCTCGCCGGTGTGCAGGCGCTCCTGCCGGATCGCCTCGTCAATACGGGTGCGGATCCGGTCAAGGGTGACTTCCAGGGCCCTTCCTTCCTCGGGGTTCCACTTCTCCTCGCCCGGCAGGGCGCGGACGTCCCACCACACACTGCGCTGCGCCAGCGGGAAGTCGTCCTGATCCCGATGCACTCCGTAGACCATCATCCCGTCGTAGGCGATCTTGTTGCTGATGTCGAACATCAGGCGATCGCAGCGGCGGTGTACCCGCAGGGGCGAGCCGAGCCAGATGTCCTCGCCGTCCTGGTCCTTCAGCCAGGTGCCGTACGGGTTGAGGCGGTCGGCGAGGGCCTGGACGGAAGCGGCGGCCGGGGCCCACTGCCGGTCCACCGCGAAGTGTCCGGCCAGGCGCTGCTGGCCGGTCCACGGGAGAGTGACCACAGGTTCGAGCTGCAGCGGGTCACCGACGACGACGGCGCGGCGGGCTCGCCACAGGGCGCCGACCACCTCCTGCGGGGCGGCTTGGCCGGCCTCGTCGACGAACAGCCAGCCCAGGGCCTCGCTGCCCAGCTGCGCGAACATACGGCCCATCGAAGCGAAAGTCGTCGAGACCACAGGGACAACCAGGAACAGCAACTGCCAGGCGGCCAGCACTGTTTCAGCGTCCAGATCTGCCGGCGCGTGGCCTTTGACCACCTCCATCACGGCCTGCAGATTTCTGCGCATGCGCTCGGGCGCGGTAGCCAGCAGCGCGCGGTGCAGATCCAGGGCCGCGAGGAAGAGTTCCGAGCGTGCCTCGGCGAATGCGGCGTCCATCCAGGGCGCTGACTGCTCGCGCGCCTCCATCGCCTCACGGTCATCGAGGGCCGCCTGCCATTCGGCTCCCGGCACCCGGTCGCCCCACCGCTCCTTGGCCGTGGCCAGCCGGCGTTGCTCGGCTTCCCGCTCGCGGCGTCGTCGGGTCACCTGCTGTCCGGCCTCAGCGGTAGTCGTGACCTGTCGCGCGCGGGCCTGCTCGCAGGCGGTCAGCCATGCCTGGGCGCGCACAATGGCAGACAGTGCCTGGTCCAGATGTCCCTGGGCGGTGCGCAAAGCGGCGTGCCGAGCGGCCCGTACGGATTGCAACTCGGCGAGACGCACGTCCGCAGCGTCCAGATCCGCCTGGAGGGCGAGACGCCCGGCCTCAAAGCGGCGCATGGGCTCGCGGGTGACCAGTCTTCTGATCAGGCCGGGTTTGGCCGCGTCGTAGGCGTGGAGTGCCGACTCCGCTGTCCTGACGCCCTCCTCGCCGTGGCGGACCGCGGCTTCGGCCAGGTCGAGCCGCGTTCGCTCGGCGGACATCGCTTCCTGGCACCGGGCATGCTCCTCCCGGTGGCCGACAAGTTCGACTTCGATACGCTGCTGCTCCTGTTGCAGGAGCAGCAGCGCGTCACGGGCTCCGGACTCCCGGGCCACCAGCTCATCCAGGAGGGCATCGGGGCCGGCGAGCCGAGTGAGCAGATCCGCGATCTCCTGCCGCTCTGCGGCCAGCGCGCGCACGTGGTTGCGGGCTTGGGTGAAGCGCTGGACCGCCTGCGCCCAGGTCTCTCGTCCCAACGGCGGCGCCGTGTCGGCATCAGGGCTCGTGCCCTGGGCGCTCTGTGAGGAGGCAGAAGGGTGGTTGCCCTGCAGCTGCAGAATCTTGTGGAGGCCCAGGAGTGGGCGGTCCTCGCTCGCTTCCGGTCTTGGCCGGCTGTTGCCCTTGGGCTGCTCGCCCCACCAGAAGCGCTGGACGAAGTCTGAGCGGTTGCTGCGCCGCCCCAGGCGCGCGGCGATCGCACCCCAGGCATCTTCCTCCAGCGCCAGGCTGGCTGGGCCAGCAAGGTAGTCGGCGCGTCCTTGCCATGCGCCGCCGATTGCGCGTGCTCCGGGAACTTCCAGAGTGACGTTCTCCACCGCTCCGTTGTTGGACGAAGCGATCACGATCTCGAAGCCGGTGAGTTCGGGGATCAGGGGATGGATGGTGCGCGGGTAGGTCTTGCCGGCGGTCTCCTCCGTGCGCCAAGTGCGCGGTTTTCGGGCGAAGGCGTCCTCCGGCCGCTCCAGGGCCGCCAACCGTTCGGCCCGCTGGACCACCAGGGCCGCGATCAGGTCACGCAGCATGGTCGTCTTGCCGGTTCCGGGTGGTCCGTTGACCGCGTAAAGGCCGCGGCCATCATCCTGCCCGAGACTTGCCAGGATGCGGTTGACTGCAAACTGCTGGCTGAGCACCAGCGGCTTGTCGGCATCCGCCAGCCATCGGCCCAAGGGCATGCTCGACGGCTGCACGCTCTCCAGCACGATCTCGGGCAGGCGTCGCACGTCAAAGCGGTTCATGGCATCCAGATCCGCCTCAGCCCGCAGGTAATCCAGCAGGGCGGTGCCGGCCTGGCCGGCCTCAAGGACACCGGCGACCCGTTCCAGATCGTCGGCGTAGAAGCTGTTGAGGAAGACATCACCGCCCGCCTCATCCGCATGCCGGGCCGCAACCTGATAGCTCTTGATACGGATCGCGTTGGGTGTGAGGGCCTCGGCGACGCCGAGCTGCTCGACCGCCCACCGAGTGATGGCCGCCAGGTCGAACACATCCAGGACCTTTGTGCCCACCTCGGGCGGAGGTCCCTCCGGCTCCGCCTCGTGCTGCTCCGCTTCCTCCACTTCACCGCTGCCCAGACCTTGGCCGGGTACTGCGCTGTCGCCCGGGGTGTGGTCGGTGAGCCGGGCAGCAGCGGAATCGATCAAGTCACCGCCGACCTGCTCGATCACCTTCGCGGCCACCGCCCCCGCCACAGGCCCCAGCCCGGCACCCACCGCACCGGCCGCCGCTCCCAGCCCACCCTTCGCCGCGCTGACGACGAGGCGGGACATCAGCCCCGCGACCGGACCAAGCCCCGACTGTGGCGACTCAGGCCCGACCACGGGCCGGTGATCGACTTCGATCTTCCCGTCGCCAAGGTCCAGCAGCTGCTGCAGCAGAACCGTGCTCTGCTCGTCGAAGCCGGTCAGCCACTGGTCGCTGTGCGGCCCGGGGTCCAGGGTCTGCCCGACTGCCCAGGCGCACGAGGACAGGGTGACACTGTCCTTGATCAGCAGCCCGTCTTGGTTCACGGTGCAGCACAGCACGGCGCTGTCCCCGCCGATCCGGCCATCGAAGTCCCGTTCGGACTCCGGAGCACGGAAAGCCTGTAGCAAGACGTCACGCACCTTGTCGACCGCGAAGATCCCGGCGTAAACCGTGTGCTGCCACACAAGGCTCGGCCGGGACTGAGTCCGGCTGATCGCGGAGTCGAGCTCCCAGGGCAGTGGGCGATGCGACCCCACAGCGAAGAGGTTCTTACGCGGATTTACCGGGTCGACCTTCGGCGGGCTGAAGTACTCAACGGCGCGCCAAAAGCGCAGGATCTGCGCTTGACGCTGCCGCTCAGCCTTCGACCGATTGACCGCACCCATCCGCCCCCCTGTGGTCGTCAATCAAAAGGCACCGTAGCAGAGGCCAGGGAAGGCAATCGCGGTTGCCCACATGGTCGTTGCGATACGTCCGCCGGGCACCGGGCGAGGCGCGCCATCGCTGCAAAAGCTATGGCGCGCAACCCCGACGCCTGCGGCAGGGTCAGAAACCGGACCGGGCGGCTTGGATGCTCTCACCGAGTGCGTCCTGGAGTTGGCCTACAACCTGTTCCGGCCCTCCCGGGTGACGGGCTGATCGCGTCCCCCGTCAAACATCGCCAAGGAAGGGGTGCTGGTCCATACACTCCCTGCTGCCAGGCACTGGACAGTGCGCGACCCAGCACCGGCGTCCCCGTAACGTCCCAGCACGATCCCAGCACGGGGGAAAAGCAAAGGGTCCGACTCCCAAGAGCCGGACCCTCCCTGACCTGCATGTTTCCCAGATCAGCGACGTGGTGATACGTCAGTCGCTACACGTTGAACCGGAACTCCACCACGTCCCCGTCCTGCATCACATAGTCCTTGCCCTCCATCCGCGCCTTCCCCTTAGCGCGGGCCTCGGCCACCGAACCCGTTTCGACCAGGTCCTCGAAGGAGATGACCTCGGCCTTGATGAAGCCCTTCTGGAAGTCGGTGTGGATCACGCCGGCCGCCTCGGGGGCCGTGGCGCCCTTCTTGATCGTCCAGGCGCGGGACTCCTTGGGGCCGGCGGTCAGATAGGTCTGCAGGCCGAGGGTGACGAAGCCGACGCGGGCGAGGGTGGCGAGGCCGGGCTCCTCGGCGCCGACCGACTCCAGCAGCTCCAGCGCGTCCTCCTCGTCCAGCTCGGCGAGGTCCGCCTCCAGCTTGGCGTTGAGGAAGATCGCCTCGGCGGGGGCGACCAGGGCGCGCTGCTCGTCCTTGAACGCGTCGTCCGTCAGCTCGTCCTCGTCGACGTTGAAGACGTAGAGGAAGGGCTTGGTCGTCAGAAGGTGCAGGTCGTGGAGGAGCTCCGCGCGCTCGCTGCCCTGGACGATGCCCTGGGAGAACAGCGTGTCGCCCTTCTCCAGGATCTCCTTGGCCTCCTCGACCGCCTTGACCTTGGGGGCCACGTCCTTCTTGATGCGCGACTCCTTCTGGAGGCGCGGGAGGACCTTCTCGATGGTCTGGAGGTCGGCGAGGATCAGCTCGGTGTTGATCGTCTCGATGTCGTCCTTCGGCGAGACCTTGCCGTCGACGTGGACGACGTTCTCGTCCTTGAAGGCACGGATCACCTGGCAGATCGCGTCGGACTCACGGATGTTCGCGAGGAACTTGTTGCCGAGGCCCTCGCCCTCCGAGGCACCGCGCACGATGCCGGCGATGTCGACGAAGTCGACCGTGGCCGGAAGGATGCGCTCGGAGGAGAAGATCGAGGCCAGCTTGGCCAGGCGGGCGTCGGGGACGCCGACCACGCCGACGTTCGGCTCGATCGTGGCGAACGGGTAGTTGGCCGCCAGCACGTCGTTCTTGGTCAGGGCGTTGAACAGGGTCGACTTGCCGACATTGGGCAGGCCGACGATTCCGATCGTGAGCGACACGTTGCGACTTCCCGTAGATGAGTGGGCCAGGATTGCCATTGCCAGGGGCCAGAGACTGGCACTGACCGATCCCCCAGTTTACGGCGTCCCCGCACCGCCGCTCGCGGGAGCGTCGCACCCCCGGCCGAGCACTTCTCACCGGCGTGTCTGAGGAGTGATTCGGCACATAAACAGACCTAAGTTGGTCCAGTGGAGCAACGCAGAACACGACCCCCGAACGGCGGCCCGCGACGCGGCAAGCAGCCCCCGGCACAGCTGCCCCCGCAGGCCCGGCACAGGCCCGGGCCGGGAGCGGACCGCGGCGTACGGCAGCCTGGTGCCGCCCGGCCGGCATCGCCTGGGCCGTGGCTGCCGAGCCCCCGGCTCACCGGGCTCGGCAGTGGGCTGTTCTGCCTCGTCGTGATGTTCCTCCTCGGCTGCCTGGACCACTTACTGTTCGGCGCCTCCATGACGGTGTACGGCGTGCTGTTCGTGCCGGTGTGTGTCCTGACCGCGCTGTGGGTGCGCGGCGGGGATCTGCTGACCGCTCCCGTCGTCGTACCGATCGCGTTCGCCGTCGGGCTCCTCCCCGTCGCCGACGGCAAAGGGGGGCTGCTCGGCCGTCTGATGGGGCTGTTCACGGGGCTCGCCACGCAGGCCGGCTGGCTGTACGGCGGGACGCTCGTCGCGGGGGTGATCGTGCTCGTACGCCGGGTGCGCTGGGTACGGCGGCGCCGGCGCCGGATCTGAGGGGCCGGCCCCAGCGCCGGACCGGGTACGGCTACCGGTCCGCTCTCATCGCCGCGCCCACGATCCCCGCGTCGTTCTGCAGCTGCGCGGGGACGATATCGGCTCTGATGCCCTCGATGAGATGCAGGAACTTGTCCGCCTTGCGGCTGACCCCGCCACCGATGATGAACAGCTCGGGCGAGAAGAGCATCTCCACATGGGCCAGGTACTTCTGGACCCGATGCGCCCAGCGCTCCCAGGTCAGCTCGTGGTCCTCCTTGGCCTTGCTGGAGGCACGCTTCTCGGCGTCGTGGCCGTTCAGCTCCAGATGGCCCAGCTCCGTGTTCGGCACGAGGACGCCGTCGACGAAGACGGCGCTGCCGATGCCGGTGCCGAAGGTGAGCATGATGACCGTGCCCTTGCGGTCCTGACCGGCGCCGAAGCGCATCTCGGCGACACCCGCCGCGTCCGCGTCGTTGATCACCGTCACCGGCAGCCCGCCCAGTCTGCCGCCGAACAACACGCGCGCGTCCGTGTCGATCCAGCTCTTGTCGACGTTCGCCGCCGTACGGACCATGGCGCCGCCCGTGACCACTCCGGGGAAGGTCAGGCCCACCGGGCCGGTCCAGCCGAAGTGGTCCACGACCTGCTTGACCCCGTCGGCCACGCCGTCGGGCGTCGCCGGGTGCGGGGTGAGCACCTTGCAGCGCTCCTGGGTCAGGTCGCCCCTGTCCAGGTCCACAGGGGCGCCCTTGATCCCGGATCCGCCGATGTCCACACCGAAGATCTCCATGGCACTACGTTACGACGGACCACTGACAGTCACGCCTCGGTAGCACCGCTCCCGCCGCGCTCGGCGACCAGCGTGGCCGCCTCTTCGCGCAGGTCACGGCGGAGTTCCTTGGGCAGCGAGAACGTGATGGATTCCTCGGCCGCCTTGACCAGCTCCACGTCGCCGTAGCCGCGCTCGGCGAGCCGCTCCAGCACCTGCTCGACCAGGACCTCCGGGACGGAGGCGCCGGAGGTGACCCCGACCGTGGTGACGCCCTCCAGCCAGGCCTCGTCGATCTCGTCGGCGAAGTCCACCAGGTAGGCCTCGCGGGCGCCGGCCAGCTTGGCGACCTCGACCAGCCGCTTGGAGTTGGAGGAGTTGCGCGAGCCGACGACGATGACCAGCTCGGCCTCGGCGCCCATCTGCTTCACCGCGAGCTGACGGTTCTGCGTGGCGTAGCAGATGTCGTCGCTCGGCGGGGAGACGAGCCCCGGGAACTTGGTCTTCAGGGCGTCGACGGTCTCCATGGTCTCGTCCACGGAGAGGGTGGTCTGGGAGAGCCAGACGACCCTGGAGGGGTCGCGGACCTCGACCTTGGCGACATCCTCGGGGCCGTCGACCAGCTGGATGTGGTCGGGGGCCTCGCCGGAGGTGCCGATGACCTCCTCGTGGCCCTCGTGGCCGATCAGGAGGATGTCGTAGTCCTCGTTGGCGTAGCGGACGGCTTCCTTGTGGACCTTGGTGACCAGGGGGCAGGTGGCGTCGATCGTGGCGAGGCGCCCGCGCTCGGCCTCCTCGTGCACGACCGGGGCGACACCGTGGGCCGAGAACATCACGATGTTGCCGGGCGGCACCTCCTCCGTCCGCTCGACGAAGACGGCACCCTTCTTCTCCAGGGTCTGCACGACGTACTTGTTGTGGACGATCTCGTGCCGGACGTAGATCGGGGCCCCGTACTGTTCGAGGGCCTTCTCGACGGCGATCACGGCGCGGTCCACGCCCGCGCAGTAGCCACGGGGGGCGGCGAGCAGGACACGGCGGCCAGTCGAAGAGGTCATGGGTCCCATCGTAAGGCCCTTGTTCGGCCGCGTTCGGCCGTGCAGAGATCGCGTGCCGACGACCCCGCGGGGAAGACTGGTTGCCATGTCCGACACGGAGACGTCGGCTTCCCCGACCGACGAGCGGCACCGGCTGCGACGCAGCCTCGGCTTCCGGGACCTCGTGGTCTACGGACTCCTCTTCATCGCCCCGATGGCACCGGTGGGGGTGTTCGGCACGCTGGACGCCAGGTCGCACGGCGCGGTGGCACTGGTGTACGTGGTGGCGACGGTCGCCATGGCGTTCACCGCGTTCAGCTACGCGCAGATGGTGCGGGTCGTACCTCAGGCGGGGTCGGTGTTCGCCTACGCGCGCGCGGGGCTCGGCAGGGGGGCCGGGTTCATCGCGGGCTGGATGGCGATGCTGGACTACGTCCTCATCCCGGCCGTCGCCTACCTCTTCTCCGGCATCGCGATGAACGCGCTGGTCCCGGAGGTGTCCCGCTGGGTGTGGACGGCGCTCGCGGTCGTCGTCACGACCCTGCTGAACCTGTGGGGCGTACGGGCCGCCGCGCGCGTGGGCTTCCTCGTGCTGGCCCTGGAGGTCGTCGTCCTGCTGGTCTTCGTGGTGGCGGCGGTCGTCGTCCTCGCACGGGACGGGGCGGCGCGGGGCGTGCTGTCGCCGCTGTCGGGTGACGGCACGCAGGGCGCGTTCGCGTGGTCGGCGGTGCTCGGCGCCGTGTCGGTGGCCGTGTTGTCGTACCTGGGCTTCGACGCGATCGCGACCTTCGCCGAGGAGGTCACCGGGGGCTCGGCGAAGGTGGCGCGGGCGCTGCTGTTCTGCCTGGCGCTGGCCGGTGTGCTGTTCGTGGCGCAGACGTACCTGGTGGCGCTGCTGGAGCCGACGACGTCCGCGCGGCTGGCCGCCGATCCCGGCAAGCAGGGCGCGGCCTTCTACGACGCCGTGGACGTCTCCGTCGGCGGCTGGCTGCACGACCTGGTGGCCGCGAGCAAGGCCGTCGGGGCGGCGTTCGCCGCGTTGGCGGGGCAGGCGGCGGCGGGACGTCTGCTGTTCGCGATGGGCAGGGACCGCCGGCTGCCCCGGGCCCTGTCCCGCACGGACGCCGGGGTGCCGCGGGTCGCTCTGCTGTGCGCCGCGGTGATCACGCTGCTCGCCGCGGGGTGGGCGGCGCGCCGCGACGACGGGCTGGACAAGCTGGTCTCCGTGGTCGACATCGGCGCGCTGACGGCGTTCACGCTGCTGCACGCGAGCGTGGTGGGCTTTTTCGCGGTGCGGCGGCGGGGACGGGAGCGGGTGAGCTGGTGGCGGCATGTGCTGGTGCCGGTGGCCGGGGCGGCGATCACAGTGGCGGTGATCGTGGAGGCGAGCGGGGTGGCTCAGGTGGTGGGCGCGGTGTGGCTGGTCATCGGGGTGCTGGTGCTCGTGGGACAGCGGGGGCGGGTGGCTGTTCCCGGGTAGCGGGGCGCCCCGACGGGGCGCACGGCCGTATCGATGGGCGGGTCCCCGCGCGGGCGCGCGCGACCACGACGCGGCCGCGGCCGAAGGACGGCCCGCGGACCAGCCGCGAGTTGTCAGTACCGGCCGTTAGTCTCGACCGCATGGCTGTGAACACCTCTCCCGAAGCGCCGCTCCCCGTCGGTGAGGTCTCCCGGCTGATCGGGGGGTGGATCGACCGGCTCGGGGCGGTGTGGGTCGAGGGGCAGATCACGCAGCTGTCGCGGCGGCCCGGCGCCGGGGTCGTGTTTTTGACGTTGCGGGATCCGTCGTACGACATCTCCGTGAGCGTCACCTGTTATCGGCAGGTGTTCGACGCCGTCGCCGATGTGGTCGGCGAGGGCGCCCGTGTCGTCGTTCTGGCGAAGCCCGAGTGGTACGCCCCGCGGGGGCAGCTGTCGCTGCGGGCCGCCGAGATAAAGCCGGTCGGAGTCGGGGAGCTGCTGGCCCGGCTGGAGCAGCTGAAGAAGGCGCTGACGGCCGAGGGCCTGTTCGCGCCGGAGCGGAAGAGGCCGCTGCCGTTCCTGCCGCAGTTGATCGGGCTCGTCTGCGGCCGGGCCTCCGCCGCGGAGCGGGACGTGCTGGAGAACGCCCGGCACCGCTGGCCCGCCGTCCGCTTCGAGGTGCGCAACGTCCCCGTGCAGGGTGTGCACGCCGTCCCGCAGGTCGTGCAGGCGGTGAAGGAGCTGGACGCGATGGAGGACGTGGACGTCATCGTCGTCGCCCGGGGCGGCGGCAGCGTCGAGGACCTGCTGCCGTTCTCCGACGAGCAGCTGGTGCGGGCCGTGGCGGCGTGCCGTACGCCCGTCGTCTCCGCCATCGGGCACGAGCCCGACACCCCGCTGCTGGACTACGTCGCCGACCTGCGCGCGTCCACGCCGACCGACGCGGCCAAGAAGGTCGTGCCGGACGTGGGCGAGGAGTTCGAGCGGGTGCGGATGCTGCGTGACCGGGCCCGGCGGTGTGTGCACGCGTTCGTGGAGCGCGAGGAGCGCGGGCTGGCGCACGCGCTGGCCCGGCCGGCGATGGAGGATCCGCACCGGATGCTCGACGAGCGGGCCGACCACGTGGCCGCGCTCACGGACCGCGGCCGGCGCACGCTCGGCCATCTCCTGGACCGCGCGGACTCGGAGCTGACGCACACGCACGCGCGCGTGGTGGCCCTCTCCCCCGCGGCGACACTCAGACGCGGTTACGCGGTGCTGCAGAAAGCGGACGGGCACGTGGTGCGCGACCCGGACGAGGTGACGGCGGGCGAGGCGCTGCGGGCCCGTGTCGCCGACGGCGAATTCACGGTGAAGGTGGGCGAATGACGAGCAAGACGGAAGAGGCTCTCTCCTACGAGCAGGCGCGGGACGAGTTGATCGAGGTCGTACGGCGCCTGGAGGCGGGTGGTACGACGCTGGAGGAGTCCCTGGCGCTGTGGGAGCGCGGTGAGGAGCTGGCCAAGGTGTGCCGGCGCTGGCTGGAGGGGGCGCGGGCCCGGCTGGACGCGGCGCTCGCCGAGGAGGAGGAAGAGGCCGAGGGCGGCAGGGGGTAGCGGGGACCCGCGCCTGTGAAGCGAATCACCACGCATCGGCTTTTGTTGAAGGTTAAACCTCACCTGGCGTATGGTCGCTGACGTCAGCCGGTCCAGCCACCCCCGGACCGGACGCGCACGTCCAGGAAGTCCACGCATGTCTCTCGTTCTTGACCCCGCCGCCCAGGACCTGCTGTTCCGCGAGGCCCGTACCGCGAACACCTTCACCGACGAGCCGGTGACCGACGAGCAGGTCCAGGCGATCTACGACCTGGTCAAGTACGGCCCGACCGCCTTCAACCAGACCCCGCTGCGCATCACCCTGGTCCGCTCCCCCGAGGCCCGCGAGCGCCTGGTGCAGCACATGGCCGAGGGCAACCAGCCCAAGACGGCTGCCGCCCCGCTGGTCGCGATCCTCTCCGCGGACAACGAGTTCCACGAGGAGCTGCCGGGCCTGTTCCCCGCCTTCCCGCAGGCCAAGGACGTCTTCTTCGCCGAGCGCCCGGCCCGTGAGGGCTCCGCCGCGCTGAACGCCGCCCTGCAGGCCGCGTACTTCATCGTCGGCGTCCGCGCCGCGGGCCTCGCCGCCGGCCCGATGACCGGTTTCGACTTCGAGGGCGTCCGCAAGGAGTTCCTGGACGACGACCACACCCCGCTGATGGTCGTCAACATCGGCAAGCCGGGCGCGGACGCCTGGTACCCGCGCTCGCCGCGCCTGGCCTACGAGGACGTCATCACGACCGTCTGAGCCGGACGGCGCGACACGGAAGAGGCCCCCAGCACCGCCGGGGGCCTCTTCCGCATGTCGTCCGGGTGTCGGGCCGGGCTCACTTCGTGCGCAGCGCCGTCGCCATCTTCGTCAGCTCGTCGAAGGACCCCGTGCCCGCGACCACCGTCGTGGAGCCGTGCGTGCCCTCCAGGACGAGGGCGTCGTAGCGGCCGCCGGTGTAGCGGGTCCAGGTGCGGCCGTCGATCGTCTCGGTCTTCTGCGTCGCCGAGGCGCCCTGGCTGGCGTCGTCGATGAAGTCGGCGGGCTTCTGCGTGGACTGCTCGACCTGTACGTACTGGCCGTCCGGGGTCTGGAAGCCGATGTGCCAGCGCTGGTCCTTCTCGCCGTCGTACGTGACGGAGGTCGCCTTCCAGGTGCTCGGCAGACCCTCGGGAGCCGCGACCGGGTAGCTCGCCACCCGGCGGGCGCCGATCAGCTCGACCCGGTAGTCCACCCGCTTGAGGTCGGGAGCGTGATCGTCGTGCGGGATCGTCACGAAGTAGACGACCAGCGCCGCCATGCCGACCAGAGCCAGGGAGAGGATCATGTCCCGGGCCGTCTTCTGCTTGCCGTTGGAACCTGCCACGCCCCCTATCGTCGCAGGTGCCCCAACCGCTCATCCGTGGGGGCCCCTGCTCATTTTGTCTGCCTAACGATAGAGTCGTGGCCAACACCCTCATCCGGCCGTCGTCGTATCAGAAAGGTGCGCTCCGATGACCGAAAATCATCATCTTCCGTCCGAGCTCGATGTTCCCTCCGAGGCTCCCGACCGCAACCTCGCCCTGGAGCTCGTCCGGGTGACCGAAGCCGCCGCCATGGCCGCGGGCCGCTGGGTGGGGCGTGGTGACAAGATCGGCGCCGACGGTGCCGCGGTGCGCGCCATGCGGACCCTCGTCTCCACCGTGTCGATGAACGGCGTCGTCGTCATCGGCGAGGGCGAGAAGGACGAGGCCCCGATGCTCTTCAACGGAGAGCGCGTGGGCGACGGCACCGGTCCCGAGGTCGACATCGCCGTCGACCCCATCGACGGCACCACGCTGACGGCCAAGGGCATGCCGAACGCGATCGCCGTCCTGGCCGCCGCCGAGCGCGGCGCCATGTTCGACCCGTCCGCCGTGTTCTACATGGACAAGCTGGTCACCGGCCCCGAGGCCGCGGACTTCGTCGACATCGACGCGCCGGTCGGCGTGAACATCCGGCGCATCGCCAAGGCCAAGCGGTCCGCGCCCGAGGACGTCACCGTCGTCATCCTCGACCGGCCGCGGCACGAGGGCCTGATCAAGGAGGTCCGGGAGGCCGGCGCGCGCATCAAGCTGATCTCCGACGGCGATGTCGCCGGCTCGGTGTACGCGCTGCGCGAGGGCACCGGCGTCGACCTGCTGCTCGGCATCGGCGGTACCCCCGAGGGCATCATCTCGGCCTGTGCCGTGAAGTGCCTCGGCGGCACCATCCAGGGCAAGCTGTGGCCGAAGGACGACGCGGAGCGTCAGCGGGCGATCGACGCCGGGCACGATCTGGACCGGGTGCTGACGACCGACGACCTGGTGTCCGGGGAGAACGTGTTCTTCGTGGCGACCGGCATCACCGACGGGGAACTGCTGCGGGGGGTCCAGTACCGGTCGGAGACCGCGCTGACCGAGTCGATCGTGATGCGGTCGAAGTCGGGAACGGTGCGGAGGATCTACTCCGAGCACCGGCTGAGCAAGCTGCGGGCCTACAGCGCGATCGACTTCGACAAGGCCAAGTAGTTCCGTCGGCCGGCAGCACCTGAGGGCAGGGGGCTGCGCGTCCGCGGGCGAGTGCGGGTCGCCCGCGGACGGTCGCGCCCACGCGGCGGAGCCGCACATCGAACGCGGCCCCGCGCCCCTTCGGGGCGCTCAGCCCGCCATGCGGTCCGGCGTCGCCGTCCTTGTCGCCTTCTTCAGTTCCATCTCCCTGCGCCGGCGCCGGGCCAGGACCACGCGGCGTTCCGCTGCCGTGAGGCCGCCCCAGACGCCGTACGGCTCGGGCTGGAGCAGGGCGTGTTCGCGACACTCGACCATCACCGGGCAGCGGGCACAGACACGCTTGGCCGCTTCCTCCCGGGACAGCCGTGCGGCGGTCGGCTCCTTCGACGGCGCGAAGAACAGGCCGGCCTCGTCACGCCGGCACACCGCCTCGGTGTGCCAGGGTGCGTCTTGGTCCCTGTCTCGCACTGGCACCCGCTGGGCCGGAACGGCAGCGACCTGCAGGGACGAATGCGGCGGTTGCAGCACGGTCTACTCCTGACGACGGCTTCGCGAGCGAGAGACGATGCAGCAAGGCCTACCCGCTGTGCGCGTGCCTATGCACTGCGTTCCCAACAGCGGGCGTGCGGCGGCTCGTTCACGCCCCCGGGCTCGCCGCGCGGGAGGGCCGATTCGCGACTGTCAACGGTCCAGGTGTTTGCGCAGCTTCCTGTCGACCTTGTCCTGAACCCGCTCCAGCTTCCGGTCGACCCTGCCCTGGACCCGGTCCAGGATGTCGCCTATGCGCTTGCCGCGCTTGGGCCGCGCCTCCACGTTGCCGAGGACGGCCCAGCCGTCGACGTAGACCACGGGGGCGTCGTCGTCGACCGAGTCCAGCGTGTCCACCTCGAAGTTGCCGAGGACGCCGCCGCCGGTGCCGCGCAGCGACACGTTCTCCGGGACGCGGATCTGGACGTCGCCGAAGACCGAGACGGCCTTGATCACGACCTGCTGGTACTCGAAGATCGCCTCGCTGAGGTCGATCTCGACGCTGCCGAAGACCGAGTACGCATGCAGTCGGCGCCCGGCGCGCCAGCGGCCACGGCGCACGGCGCTGCTGAAGACGGCGACCACGTTGGCGTCCGCCTCCTGCGGTATCGCGCCCGGGGCGGGGCGGGGCGGAACGGGCTCGTAGGCGCGCGCGGCCTGCTGGTGGGCGGCGGGCAGGTCCCGGATGAAGACCTCCAGGTCACCCACCGTCTTGGCGTGCAGCACTCCCTCGACGCGCTCGGCGTGCTCGTCGGCGGTCAGCCGGCCCTCGGCGAGGGCCTCGCGCAGGATGTCGGCGACCCGGTCGCGGTCGGCGTCCGAGGCGCGCAGTTCGGTGACGCTCGGTGCGGCGTCCTGGGTTCGGGCGGGCTTCTGAAGGTCCACGGGAGCAGGGTACCGAAACGCGATAGATCGCGACTAGGGGTGTGGACAACTCCGGGCGTGTCGCCGCTGAGCCCCACCTCACACGTGCTGAGCCCCACCTCACACGTACTGAGCCTTACCTCACAGGTTCCGTGTCGGTGGCAGGTTCTACGCTGGTGGAGCCCGCCAGCGTCGGCGGGCGGCCGTCCGTCACAGTGAGGAATGGGCTGAGATGCCTGAGTTCGCGTACACCGATCTGCTCCCCCAGGGAGAGGACACCACCCCGTACCGGCTGGTGACCTCCGAGGGCGTGTCCACCGTCGAGGGACCGGACGGGCGGACGTTCCTCACGGTGGAGCCGGAGGCGCTGCGCAAGCTGGCCGAGGAGGCCATCCACGACATCCAGCACTACCTGCGGCCCGCGCACCTGGCCCAGCTGCGACGCATCATCGACGACCCCGAGGCGTCGAACAACGACAAGTTCGTCGCGCTGGACCTGCTGAAGAACGCGAACATCGCGGCGGCGGGCGTGCTGCCGATGTGCCAGGACACCGGCACGGCGATCGTCATGGGCAAGCGCGGCCAGAACGTGCTGACCGAGGGCGGCGACGAGGCGGCCCTCTCGCGCGGCATCTACGACGCGTACCTGAACCTCAACCTGCGCTACTCGCAGATGGCTCCGCTCACCATGTGGGAGGAGAAGAACACCGGCTCCAACCTGCCGGCACAGATCGAGCTGTACGCGACGGACGGCGGCGCCTACAAGTTCCTGTTCATGGCGAAGGGCGGCGGAAGCGCCAACAAGTCCTTCCTCTACCAGGAGACGAAGGCGGTCCTGAACGAGGCCTCCATGATGAAGTTCCTGGAGGAGAAGATCCGTTCGCTGGGTACGGCCGCCTGCCCGCCGTACCACCTGGCGATCGTCGTCGGCGGTACGAGCGCCGAGTACGCGCTGAAGACCGCGAAGTACGCCTCCGCGCACTACCTGGACGAGATCCCGGCCGAGGGTTCGGAGCTGGGCCACGGGTTCCGGGACAAGGAGCTGGAGCAGAAGGTCTTCGAGCTGACGCAGAAGATCGGTATCGGCGCGCAGTTCGGCGGCAAGTACTTCTGCCACGACGTCCGCGTGGTCCGGCTGCCGCGGCACGGCGCGTCCTGCCCGGTCGCGATCGCCGTCTCCTGCTCGGCCGACCGCCAGGCCGTCGCGAAGATCACCGCCGAGGGTGTCTTCCTGGAGCAGCTGGAGACCGACCCGGCGCGCTTCCTGCCGGAGACGACCGACGAGCACCTGGACGAGTCCTCGGACGTGGTGAAGATCGACCTGAACCAGCCGATGGACACGATCCTCGCCGAGCTGACCAAGTACCCGGTCAAGACCCGGCTGTCCCTCACCGGCCCGCTGGTCGTGGCCCGTGACATCGCGCACGCCAAGATCAAGGAGCGGCTGGACGCGGGCGAGGAGATGCCGCAGTACCTGAAGGACCACCCGGTGTACTACGCGGGTCCGGCGAAGACCCCCGAGGGCTACGCCTCCGGTTCCTTCGGTCCGACGACGGCCGGCCGCATGGACTCCTACGTGGAGCAGTTCCAGGCGGCGGGCGGCTCCAAGGTGATGCTCGCGAAGGGCAACCGCAGCAAGCAGGTCACCGACGCGTGCGACGCCCACGGCGGTTTCTACCTCGGCTCCATCGGCGGCCCCGCCGCCCGTCTCGCCCAGGACTGCATCAAGAAGGTCGAGGTCCTGGAGTACGAGGAGCTGGGCATGGAGGCCGTCTGGAAGATCGAGGTCGAGGACTTCCCGGCGTTCATCGTCGTGGACGACAAGGGCAACGACTTCTTCCAGGACCCGGCCCCCCAGCCGACGTTCACCTCGATCCCGGTGCGGGGTCCCGGCCTCGCCTGACCCGTCGTGGACCACCCGAGGAGCCCCCGGCCGGCGGCCGGGGGCTCCCGTGCGTTGGGGCCCGGATCGGAAGCGCATCGGAAGCGGTGAAACCGGCTCCAGCCCGGTGGTTGTCGGGCAAGGTGGCTGCGTTCGTACCGAAGAGACGCGCGAGACCCGGCGGTCTGCCGGGAGCTGCGAGGAACCATGGACCACACCCACAGGCCGCCGAGCCTGTTACCCGCTGCCGGCCAGGAGCGGACGTACGCGCTGATCATCGCCGGTGTCCCGCTTCTGCTGATCCTGCTGGCCGGCTTCGTGCCCCGACTCGCCTCGGACGGCGCCGGATCCGGGGGCACCGCCGTGGACGGTCAGGGCGGCTACTCGTACCAGCCCTCCGCCCAGCCCTCCTACCAGCCCTCGTCCGAGGCCTCCGCCACGGATCCGGTGACGCCGGACGCCACCACGGCACCCACCTCCGGCACCGACCTCTCCCCGAGCCCGGCCGACACCGGGAGCGCGACGGGCCCAGCAGGTGCGGACGATCCCGCCACGACCGTCGACGACTACTTCACGGCCATCAACGACCGTGATTTCCGTACCGCCTGGAACCTCGGCGGCAAGAACCTCGACTCGTCCCACTCCGCGTTCGTCTCGGGCTTCGGCACGACCGAGCGGGACGACGTCACCGTCGGCTCCGTCGACGGCACGACCGTCTCGGTGAGCCTGGTCGCCACGCAGACGGACGGCACACAGAAGTCGTACAGCGGCCGGTACACGGTGGTGGACGGGGTCATCACCGACGCCTCGGTGACCCCTACCGGCTGAGCAGAGCGGAGCAAAGAACATGGCGAGTGACATCCTTTCCCTCCCCGCTCCACCGCCGGAGCCGACCGGTCCGTCCCCGGACCGCCCGCCCTCGGACGGCACGAGCGACGCCACCCGGCTGCTGTGCGCCGGCACCTATCTCGACCCGGTGTACCGCGCCACCGTCATCCGCGAGCTGCTGACCCACCGGTTCCGGGTGGTGGCACCGTCGTACGGGTACGACGCGGTTCCCGTGCTCGCGCACGCCCTGGCGGCACGCCGGCTGCACCGCGCCCGGCTGGCCGTTCTCGGTGCGGGCCTGGTCGTCACGTTCGTCCTCATGGGCGTCGGCGTCCTGAACGCGGTCGCCGGGTGGCTGACGGCCCTGTGGCTGGTGTGGGTCACCGCGTATCTGCGCCGGGTCGTCACCCTGCAGACCCTGACAGCCCGGCTGCGCGGCCGTACCGACGCGGCGGGCCGGACGAGCGGGTTCGACGGCTCCTATCCCGAACACCCCCTGCTGACGGCCGAGTTGGTGGCCAAGATCGACCGGGAGCAGACGTCGGACGGCAGTCTGGTCCGCTACGGCGGCTACAAACCGTTCGTCGGCGCGGGCGAGCCGGTGCGGCGCTGGTCCACCGCCGAGCTGCTGATCGGAGCCCCGGCCACCACGTTCGAGCACCAGCGCGTACCCGGCATACCCCCGGCCGCCACCGCGAGCGGCCGGGAGCCGAAACGGAAGGAGGTCGTCGCCTTCACCGCCGAGGAGATCACCGCCTGCGTCGCCGAGCGCATGACCGCGCAACTGCGCGACCAGGCACGCCGTTCGGAGCGGATCGACGGGCTCGCCGTCGAGCGGAGCACGTTCACCACGGCCGTCACGACGCGTCTCGGTGTGCGGGAGCCGGAGCGGGACGACCGCGACGGCCACTGGGCGGACGGCTACGACGCGCAGCGCACGTACCTGTGCGTCCGGGTGGGCTCGTGGAACCAGGAGCTGGTCACCACGGCCTTCGTCGGCTTCGACCTCAAGGGGAACACCCTTCACACCGAGTTCTACTCGTACGTGCTGGCGCCGATCCGGGCGAGCTTCCACCTGGTGGACCGGCTGCCCGCCGCCCTGGACGGCCGGCTGCTGCTCAGGGTCGCGTGGCACACCCTGCGCGGTACGCCCGAGGCCGCTCTGCGCGCCTTCGTCACCCGGCTGGCCGACGTCCTGCCCCGGTGGGGGAACACGACCCGGATCCGGGTGCTCCAGGCGCCCGACACCAGTGAGTTCCGCCTCGGCCGCTACGCGGACACCGTGCTGAACCGCGGGGCGCTCACCAGCATCCGGGAGATGGCGACCAGCGCCGGCTTCCACGTCTTCTTCCAGGAGACGGACACGATCAAGTACACGCAGATCGTGGAGCGCCAGCTGCTCCAGGTCGTCCGTGACTTCCTGCACGAGCACAACGTGGACGTGGCGGAGCACGAGGCCCGGCAGACGAACATCCTCAACGACTACGGGCGCAACAACAGCTTCGTGAACGAGAACAGCGGCACCGTCAACTCGGGGACGCAGAACATCCAGCGCGGCTCCGACGGCGGGCAGGGAGGGGGACCCTCATGACCGGCGGCGACTACGGGCACAACAACAACTTCGTGAACAGCAACACGGGCACGGTCAACTCGGGGACGCAGAACTTCCACGGCGGCGCCCCGGCCACCGCTGACCCCGCCGCCACACCCCCGGCCGCCACCGCCCCGGCCACCGCTCACCCGGGCCGGTTCCAGGGCGGCACCGGTCCCGCCCCGGACCGCGGCCGCAACGTCTTCGTCGTCCACGGACGGGACGAGGAGGCGCGGATGAAGGTGTTCGACCTGCTGCGCCTGCTCGATCTGCGTCCGCTGGAGTGGGAGGACCTGGTCAGAGCGACCGGGAAGACGGCGCCGTTTCTCGGCGAGGTCATCGCGCAGGCCCCCGCGCAGGCCCAGGCGGCGCTGGTCCTGCTCACCCCGGACGACGTCGTCCAGCTGCATCCGGAGCTGCGGGGCACGAACGAGCCGCCCTACGAGACCGAGCCGACCGGTCAGCCCCGGCCGAACGTGCTGATCGAACTGGGCATGCTGCTGATGGCCTGCCCGGAGCGCACGCTGCTGGTGGAGATCGGCGCGCTGCGCACCATCTCCGACATCGGGGGCATGAACGTCATCCGGTTCGACGGCTCGGCGACCGCCCTGGGCAAGATCGTCGAACGGCTGAAGCTGGCCGGCTGCAAGGTCAACGACACCGGCTCCGACTGGCGCCAGACCTGGCCGTACCGCCATCTGTCGGCGTACGCCCGCACGGGGCGAGGCGTGCCGCCGACCCGCTGAAGCCGCGGTACGGGCCCGATGACAGGGGGAGGGGCCCGTACCGCTCCCCTGGCGGGTGCCCGGCGTCACACGTGACGGCGGGCACCCCCCGCCAGACCAGCCAGCAACCCGCCAGGCTCCGGCAGGCCGATCCCCCCCAGCTCCCCCCGGCGGACCACCACCCGCAGTTCGCGGCAGACCAGCCGCTCCCACGAGTGCGCGACGAACGACAGCAGGATCAGCCGCAGCAGGCTGTCCTCGTCGAGATCGTGCAGCCGGGCCAGCCCGGCGCCCGTCAACGGCATGGTGACGCGCTCCAGTTGGGCATGGCGGTGGACCGCGTCCCACAGCCGGTCCAGGCCGAACCACAGGTCGTGGACGCTGGAGGAGGCCACGCAGTCGTTGCCCATCCGGCTGTAGGCGACGGCGAAGACCAGCCGTGGCCGCTCGCCGAGGACGGCGACGGTCCCGACCGGATACCGGTCGCGCTTGCCTCGCGGCTTGTCCCGCGCCCGCTCCCGTCTCACCGGGGCCGCCCCGTCCAGCGCGGCGGCCAGCTCCGCGTCCAGTCGCCGGGCGTCGCCCGCGTAGCGACGGGCCAGCAACTGTCCCTGCACGCTTTCGTCGTTGATGACGACACCGCCGTCCACGAGGGTGTCGAAGGTGTCGGTGAACCCCACCACCAGGTGGCCCGGCCGGTCGAAGAGGTCGCCCTCCTCGACCACCACCGTCATACCGGGGCGCCCGAACTCCTGCCGCACCGCGGACTGGGGCCGTGCCCGGGCGATTCCCCAGGCCAGGCACAGGGCGACGGAGCCGGCCAGGACCGGTCCGGGCCGGGACACGGCACCCGGGAACAGCTGCCCGACGAACTGCACGACGGCCGAGACGGCGCCGAAGGCCGCCAGCACGCTGCCCGCGAACATCCGCTGCCCGCGCCGTGACCACGGAACCCGGAATCGCCAGGTGCGCGGCGACGGGGGCGAACCGGTCAATCGCATGCTGCCCTCCGGGCCCCCTTGGTACGCTGACGCACAGTCACGCGGCGGAGGGGGCGAAGCGCGTGCAGACCGGCACCTCGTGCGTTCGCGTGAGCGTCCTGGGCCCCGTACGGCTGGACGTGAACGGCACTCCGGTACGCCTCACGCCGCTGACGGCCCGGCTGCTGGTCCGTCTGGTCGCGGCCCAGGGCGAGGCCGTGACCGCGCGCCGGCTGTACCGGGACGTGTGGCAGCAGACCGTCGAACTGCCGCGCCAGGAGGTGCGCAACCGCAACGAGGTGCAGAAGCGGATCCTGGAGCTGCGGCGTGCGTTCGACCTCGCCGGGCCGGGTCACGGCGCCCGGATCATCCGTACCGGGCAGCTGCCGTCCGCACGCGGCGCGCAGAGCACCTATCAACTGGATCTCGCGGCAGGCGAGTTGGACAGCACGGAGTTCGTCCGCCTGGTCGGCGACGCGCTGCACGCGGCACCTGCCTCGGCCGTCCGGCTGCTCGCGGACGCGCTGCGGCTGTGGCGCGGCCGGCCGCTGGCCGAGGTGCACGACGAGGAGTTCGCGAGCGCGCCGGTCCGGCGGCTGGCCCAGCTCCGGGAGACCGCGCTGCGGGAACTGGTGGGCGGTCACATCGCGCTGGGCCGCTACGACCTCGCTCTGCCGGTGGCCGAACAGACGGTCCTGGAGCGGCCCGACGACCCCGAGGCCGCCGCCGTCCTCACCCGCCTGAACGCCCGGCTGCGCGAGCGGCACGGCGCCGAACTGCTGCGGCACACCCTGCGGGGGCTGCGGGTGGACGTCGTCGTGGTGCGCGGCGACCTGTTCGACCAGGCGGACGCCAATCTGGTCGTGGGGTTCTCCGACACGTTCGACACCTTCGCCGACGATGTCGTGATCAGCCGGGAGAGCGTGCAGGGCCAGCTGGTCGAGCGTCTCTTCGAGGGCCGGCACCGGCTCCTGGACGCCGTGCTGCGGCGCGGTCTGGGGGAGTTCACCCCGCTGTCCACGGAGAGCGCCCGGGGGAAACGGCGCGGTCGGCGTACCCGCTTTCCCATCGGTACGGTGGTGGCGGTGCCCGTCGGCCGACGCCGGGTCTTCGCCGTGGCCTACTCCCGTCTGGGCAACGATCTGCGCGCCCGGTCCGGCCCGGCGGACCTGCGTCTGAGCCTGGAGCGGCTGTGGCCGTCGGTGGCCCTGCACGGGCTGTTCAAGCCGGTGGCGATACCGCTGATCGGCGCGGGTCTGTCCCGCATCGTCGAACTGGACCGCACCCAGCTCGTGCTGCTGATCGTGGAGACCTTCACCCAGAGCCTCCGGCAGGATCCCGCGGTCTCCCCGGAGCTGCGCATCGTCATCCGCGCCGACGATCTGGAACGCACCGACCTCTCGGCGGTCGAGGCGTTCCTGCGCGGCGTGGACGAGCGCGGGCCGGCCTCCCCGCCGGCCACGGTGCCTTGATCTGTTCACTCCCCCAGCAAAGGTCCGCTCCCGCTTCCGCCGACAGCCGTCTGCCGCTTCCGGAACGCTTCCGATCCGCCCGGGTTCCGCGTCCCCCATGACCGCCTTCGGGGCCGCCCCGTCGGCACGGGCCTGCCGGCCGGCGGGAACCCCGCGTCAGGGGGCAGGGGCCGGGTCCGCCGGCCGGGGCCCCGTACGCCATCCCCCCACCCCCGCTGGTACCCGGCCCACAACGGCCCCCCAGCCAGCGCCAGCGCCTCCCCCACCGCGTTCATGAACACGTCTGCCCCCTCGGGCGTCCCCGTGATCGCCTCGGTCGCGCCCCCGGTCAGGCGGCTGTGCAGACCGGGCTCGGCCTCGGCCAGGCGTCGGGAGAGCCACTTGCCGCCGCCCAGCCAGTGCCCGCCCGCCAGCAGCGCCAGCTCGGAGGCGCGCCGTAGCAGGTCGGCCACCAGATAGGTGCGCTCCAGCGGGTCGGCGCAGCCGCGGAAGTCGTCCAGGGCGTCGGTCAGCTCGTAGCGCCGGTCCTCCAGCTCGGCGGCAGGCACCGCGGGCGGCCCGGCGGCCAGCCGCTCCCGTGGCTCGGCCTGCAACGCCGCCCCCAGGCCGTCCGCGTCGGCCAGCAGCACCCCGTCCGCGCACATGGCCAGCAACGGCGACTTGCGCTCGGCGCTCTCCCGGGCCGCGAACCCCCGCCAGTCGGCCTCGGTCTGCACGAACAGCTCCACCGGCCGGCCCTCGTGGACGAGGCTCTCCCGGAAGGGGGCGGGTGGCCCGGTGAGCAGCACCACGATGTCGAGGTCGGAGGTGGGCGTACGGCGGTCGGTCAGGATGCTTCCGGCGAGGAACGCGGCCCTGGCCCCGGGGAAACGGTTCCGCACCAGGTCCCGGGCGATCGTCAGGTAATTCATCGGCACAGTGTGCCGACGACGCGCCCACCCACCCGGCCCAACCCCGGAACAACCCCACCCCCTGGACCGCTGTACCGGACATGAGCGAATACCGCATCGAGCACGACTCCATGGGCGAGGTCCGGGTCCCGGCGCAGGCCAAGTGGCGGGCGCAGACGCAGCGGGCCGTGGAGAACTTTCCGGTGTCCGGGCAGCGGATCGAGCGGGCGCACATCGAGGCGCTGGCACGGATCAAGGCGGCGGCCGCGAAGGTGAACGCCCGGCTCGGGGTGTTGGACAAGGACGTCGCGCAGGCCATCGAGGAGGCGGCCGGGGAGGTCGCCGCGGGACAGTGGGACGAGCACTTCCCGGTGGACGTGTTCCAGACCGGGTCCGGGACCTCGTCCAACATGAATGCCAACGAGGTCATCGCGACGCTGGCCGGCGAGCGGCTCGGGCGGGATGTGCACCCCAACGACCACGTCAACGCCTCCCAGTCGTCCAACGACGTCTTCCCGTCGTCCCTCCACATCGCCGCCACCGGCGCCGTCACCCACGACCTGATCCCCGCGCTGGAGCACCTCGCCGCGTCCCTGACCCGCAAGTCCGAGGAGTTCGCCGATGTCGTGAAGTCCGGGCGGACGCATCTGATGGATGCCACGCCCGTGACCCTCGGCCAGGAGTTCGGCGGGTACGCGGCCCAGGTGCGGTACGGGATCGAGCGGCTGAGGGCCTCCCTGCCGCGGCTGGCCGAGCTGCCGCTCGGCGGTACGGCGGTCGGGACCGGGATCAACACCCCGCCCGGGTTCTCCGCCGCCGTGATCGAGGAGGTCGCCCGGGCCACCGGGCTGCCGCTCACCGAGGCCCGCGACCACTTCGAGGCGCAGGGGGCCCGGGACGGGGTCGTGGAGATCAGCGGGCAGTTGCGGACCATCGCCGTAGGGCTGACGAAGATCGCCAACGATCTGCGCTGGATGGCGTCGGGACCCAGGACCGGACTCGCCGAGATCCGGCTGCCCGACCTCCAGCCCGGGTCGTCCATCATGCCCGGCAAGGTCAACCCGGTCGTGCCCGAGGCCGTGTTGATGGTCGCCGCCCAGGTCATCGGCAACGACGCCACCATCACCACCGCCGGAGCCGCCGGCAACTTCGAGCTGAACGTCATGCTCCCGGTCATCGCCAAGAACGTCCTGGAGTCGGTCCGGCTGCTCGCCAACGTCTCCCGGCTGCTGGCCGACCGGACCATCGACGGCGTCACCGCCGACCGCGAACGGGCCCGCGAGTACGCCGAGTCGTCGCCCTCCGTGGTCACCCCGCTCAACAAGTACATCGGCTACGAGGAGGCCGCGAAGGTCGCCAAGAAGTCCCTCGCCGAACGGAGGACGATCCGGGACGTGGTGCTGGAGAGCGGGTACGTCGAGCGCGGCGACCTGACCCTGGAACAGCTCGACGAGGCGCTGGATGTCCTGCGGATGACGCGCCCGTAACCGCGAGCGAACCTTTCCGGCCACCGGCACACCACCGTGACGTGCACCGCAGCGTCGTGTGCCCACGGCACCTAATATCTGTCCATGACGGACGGCGGAGCGATGAGACGCGCGGCAGCGGGACCTGCGAGTTACTGGACCCCCGGGACCCCGATCCTGTGGCGCTACCGGGAGAACGCGGGCGAGCACGTCCACATCGCCCGGCCCGTCACCGTCGTACGCGACGACGCGGACCTGCTCGCCGTGTGGCTGGCGCCCGGCACCGACTGCGTGAAGCCGGCCCTGGCCGACGGTACGCCCGTCCATCTCGAACCGCTGGAGTCCCGCTACACCAAGCCGCGTACGGTGCAGCGGGACCACTGGTTCGGCACGGGCGTGCTGAAGCTCGCCCAGCCCGGCCGGCCCTGGTCGGTGTGGCTGTTCTGGGATCCGGGCTGGCGGTTCAAGAACTGGTACGTCAACCTCGAACAGCCGCTGGTCCGTTGGGCGGGCGGGGTGGACTCCGAGGACTACTTCCTGGACATCTCCGTGCACCCGGACGGCAGCTGGCACTGGCGCGACGAGGACGAGTTCGCGCAGGCCCAGCGGGACGGGCTGATGGACGCGTCGACCGCCGAGCGGGTGCGGGCGGCGGGCCGGGAGGCGGTCGAGGTCATCGAGTCCTGGGGGCCGCCGTTCTCGGACGGCTGGCAGCACTGGCGCCCGGATCCGTCCTGGGCGGTACCTTCTCTGCCCGGGGACTGGGACCGTACGCCCGCGCACGTGTCCTCATGAGACCCTTGATGCGCCCCCGGGCAATAAACGTAGGATCGTCCTCCGCAAGGGCGCGCAAGAGCGCGTGAGAGCAACTCCCGGAGCATGCGCCGGGCTTGATCGATCGTCACCGAGGGGCGGCAGGACGTGAGCGAGGGGCACCAGGGCACCACCACCGCCGGCCCGCCGGGCCTCGCCGGTGACACAGGAAGAACCTCTGAGCACGCGGGAATTCCGTTCCTGGGGCACGTATTGCGGGTATCGGGATTTCTGCGGGACCAACTGCGCGCCCGGCGCGCAGCCCCGGACGGATGGATGCGACACGCGTGACGGAGCAGCCCACCTCCTTCGAGCGCCCCCAGGGCGCCGACCCCGCGGAGGCCCGCGGGGCGCTCCTGCGTACCCAGAAGTCGCCCGGCAACCCCGCCTTACCGGTGCAGGCCCGGGCCGACGGCCCGCCGTCGGGACCGGGGACGGCCGCGCCCTGCGGCAAGGGAAAGGACGGCAAGGGGACCCAGCCCCCGGTCGGCAAGGGGAAGGAGCCCCCAGTCAACGGCCCCGAGCACTCCCAGTCCGACGCCGCGGAGCCCATGGGGACACCTCCCGCGCGAGCGAAGCCGAACGTGGGGGAGCACCGTCCCCGCCCGGCGCCGGAGGGCATTCCGCCACAGCCCGGTGCCGAGCAGGAGCGGGCGCAGGGCGGCCAGGACCGCCGTACCGGCCGCGGACTGCCGCCGGGCCGGCCGATGCCGATGCGGCGCGACGGGGACCGGCTCAGGTTCGTGGGCGCGGCCACCCGGCGCATCGCGCGCGGCCTCGATCTCGACGAGATCGTGATGGGGCTGTGCCGGGCCACCGTGCCGACGTTCTCGGACGCGATCCTGGTCTATCTGCGCGACCCGCTGCCGGTCGGCGACGAGCGGCCCACGGGTCCGGTGGTGCTGCGGCTGCGTCGTACCGACCGGATACCGGAGGAGCGGGACACCGACGGTGTGCTGCTGCCGCCGGCCTTCGACCCGGAGCCGGAGCCGAGCGCGCTGGCCGATCTGTCCTCGCTCACCACCGAGCTGTGCGAGGTGCGCCCCGGCGGCGCGCTGAACGAGGTGCTGCGCGGGGTACGGCCGGTGTTCGCCGACGCGCCCGCCGCCCGCTCCGCGCTGCCCGAACTGCTCGGCGACGGCAGCGAGGCGCTCGTGCCGTCCGGGCAGCACGCGATCCTCGCCCCACTGCGCGGCCGGCGCCGGGTGATCGGCGCGGCCCTGTTCCTGCGCCGCCCCGAGCGCCTGGCGTTCGAGGCGGACGACCTGCTGGTCGCGGCCCAGCTGGCCACCCACAGCGCGCTCGGCATCGACAAGGCGGTGCTCTACGGCCGGGAGGCCTACATCGCCGACGAGCTGCAGCGCACCATGCTGCCCGAGACCCTGCCCCGCCCGACCGGGGTGCGGCTGGCCTCGCGCTATCTGCCGGCCGCCGAGACGGCGCGGGTCGGCGGCGACTGGTACGACGCGATCCCGCTGCCCGGCAGCCGCGTCGCGCTGGTCGTCGGTGACGTCATGGGCCATTCCATGACGTCGGCGGCCATCATGGGCCAGCTGCGCACGACCGCGCAGACCCTGGCCGGTCTCGACCTGCCTCCGCAGGAGGTGCTGCACCACCTGGACGAGCAGGCGCAGCGGCTCGGCACCGACCGCATGGCGACCTGTCTGTACGCCGTCTACGACCCGGTCACGCACCGCATCACGATCGCCAACGCCGGCCATCCGCCGCCCGTGCTGCTGCACCTGGGCGGCCGGGCCGAGGTGCTGCGGGTGCCGCCGGGCGCGCCCATCGGGGTCGGCGGGGTCGACTTCGAGGCCGTCGAGCTGGACGCGCCCGCCGGGGCCACGCTGCTGCTCTACACCGACGGCCTGGTGGAGTCCCGGCTGCGGGACGTGTGGACCGGTATAGAGCAGCTGCGGGAGAAGCTCGCGGCCACCGCCCAGTTGACCGGCCCGGACCATCCGCCGCCGCTGGAAGCCCTGTGCGACGAGGTGCTGGACATGCTCGGGCCGGGTGACCGGGACGACGACATCGCGCTGCTCGCGGCCCGCTTCGACGGGATCGCGCCGAGCGATGTGGCGTACTGGCGGCTGGAGCCGGAGGACTCCGCGCCGGGCCAGGCCCGCCGGCTGGCCCGCCGCGCGCTCGCCCGCTGGGACCTGGAGGACCTGACGGACTCGGTGGAGCTGCTGGTCAGCGAGGTCGTGACGAACGCCGTACGGTACGCGTCCCGGCCGGTGACACTCCGGCTGCTGCGCACCGATGTGCTGCGCTGCGAGGTCGGCGACGACGTGCCGCAGCTGCCGCGGCTTCGGCAGGCCCGGGCCACGGACGAGGGCGGGCGCGGCCTGTACCTGGTCAACAAGCTGGCGCGGCGCTGGGGCGCGACCCGGCTGAGCACCGGCAAGGTGGTCTGGTTCGAGCTGAACCGGGGCTGAGGCCCGGCGGTGTGCGAAGGGCGCCCGGGGAGTCCCCGGGCGCCCTTCGCATGTGCGCTGCTACTGGCCGAAGTTACGGTCGCCGCCCGGATCGAGCGGATTGTCCGTGATGCCGTCCGTCGGTGTCTGCGTCGGCGACTGCGTGGGCGACTGGGTCGGGGACTGCGTGGGCGACTGGGTCGGCGTGTGCGACGGCGTGTGCGACGGGGGCGTGGACGTCGGCGGCTTGCTGCTCGGGCTCTGCGACGGCGTGTTGGACGGCGTCGAGGGGACCGTCGGCGTGTAGGACGGCTGGACCGCCGCGCCCTGCGTGGTGTCCAGGTCGAACTTGCTGACGTCGCCCATCGCGTCGAAGGTGTACGCGGCCCAGATCTTCGCCGGGTAGCCACCACCGGCGACCCGCCCGCTGCCCGGGATGAGGCCCGTGGCGCCCGTCAGCGGGACCTGGGCGTGGGACTTGTGGTCCTCGCCGAACAGGCCGACCGAGGTGACCAGGCCGGGCGTGTAGCCGGTGAACCAGGCCGACTTGTTGTTGTCGGACGTACCCGTCTTGCCGGCGACCTGCTGGCCGTCGCGCGCCGGGTTGTCCGCCACCGACTGGCTGGCCGTACCGTCGTCGACCACGCCGGTGAGCACCGAGGTGACGGTGTCGGCGGCCTGCCGGCTGATCACCTGGCCGCCGACGGGGTCCGGGAGGTTGACGGTGCGGTCCTTGTGCTCGGCCGACTTGATGATCGTCGGGGTGACCTTCTTGCCGTGGTTGTCGAGGGTCGCGTAGATGCCGGCCATCTCCAGCGGGCTCGCGCCCATGGAGCCCAGCGTCTGCGCGGGGACCGCCTCCATGCCCTTGGTGTCCATGCCGAGCTTGCCGGCCGTGGCCATCACCTTGTCCATGCCCACGTCGACGCCCATCTGCGCGAAGACGGAGTTGACGGACTGGTTCATCGCCGTCTGGACGGTGATGTTGCCGTAGTCGTGGTCGTCCTCGTTGGGCGGGCCGAAGCCGACCTTGGAGCCGTGGTCCACGGCCTGCCGGCCGCTCGTGCCGTCGTAGATCGTGTTCGCCGTGATGACCCGGCCGTCCTGCGTCGTGGCGCCCCCGTCCAGGGCGGCGGCGAGGATCACCGGTTTGAAGGTGGAGGCGGGCTGGTAGTCACGGCGGGTGGCGTTGTTGGTGTAGTGCTTGAAGTAGTCCGTGCCGCCGTACATGGCGAGGACCTTGCCGGTCGTCGGGTCGACGGACACGGCACCGGGCTGGACGTCGGCGTCGACGGAACGCGCCTTCGCGTTCAGCTTGCTGGTCAGCTGTTCCTTGACGGCCTGCTCCAGCCGGCTCTGCTTCTTCTTGTCGATGTTGAGGGTGACGGTCCAGCCGCCCTTCTTCACCAGCGCCTCGGCGTCACCGACGGTGGCGGCGTCGCCCTGGGACACGAGCTGCTTGTACAGCGCCGCGTTGGCCGCGTCCACCAGGTAGCCGGTCTGCCCCTTCATACCGGGCGCCGCCTTGGGCCCCTTCGGCACCGGGAAGTGCATGGCCTGGCGCTTGCCCGCGTCCAGCCAGTGCTGCTTGACCATGTTGTCCAGGACGTAGTTCCAGCGGGCCTGCGCCAGCTTCTTGCCCGTGTCGGTCGCGAGGCTCCAGTCGTACTGGTTCGGCGCCTGGAGGAGCGCCGCGAGGTAGGCGCCCTCCTGGACCGTGAGGTTCTTGGCGTCCTTGTGGTAGTACGCCTGGGCGGCGGCCTGGATGCCGTAGGCGCCGCGGCCGTAGTAGCTGGTGTTGATGTAGCCCGCGAGGATGTAGTCCTTGGACTTCTGGCGGTCCAGCTTCAGCGAGATGACCAGTTCCTTCAGCTTGCGCGTGACGGTCTGGTTCTGGTCCAGGTAGTAGTTCTTGACGTACTGCTGGGTGATCGTCGAACCGCCCTGCGTACCGCGTCCCATGGCGGTGTTGAGCAGACCGCGGGCGGTGCCCTTCAGGTCGACACCGGAGTCCTGGTAGAAGCTCTTGTTCTCGGCCGCGACGAAGGTGCGCTGGACGTCCTTGGGGACTTCGGCGAGGTCGACGCTCTCCCGGTTGAGTTCGCCGGTGCGGGCGAGGATCGTGCCGTCGCTGTACTTGTAGATGTTGCTCTGCAACTGGGCGGTGGCGTTCCCCGCCGGGATGTCGATCGTCATGTACAGCGCGACGAAGGCGCCGACGACGAGCAGCACGAGGCCGAAGAAGGTGCCGACGATCTTCTTCCAGGTGAAGAGCCTGCGTATTCGGCCCTTGGGCGGCTTGCCGCCGGCCGGGGCGGACGGCGAACCGGTGACGGCCTCCGTGGGCGTGGAGCGGCGGCGCTTGGGCGCCGCGCGGCGGCCACCGCGCTGTCGCGCTCGTCTCTCTTCCGCTCGTCCCATCGGTCCCTACGCTCGCTTCCGTCTCGGGGTCAGCTCCGAAAGCTAACACCCGTCTATATGACAAAGGGCGTCCGATCCGTTCTTTTACGGACGTGACAATCAGCACCCGCCCCAAGGGAACCGACGAATCTGGAGGCCGCGAGGTTGCCTCGGTGGCCACTCCGGGAGTAAAAGTGATATCACTTAGATAGACCGAAGTGAGCACGACCAGAACGGGGATCGCCCATGACCGCGAACGACTCCACGCCCGACGTACCGGAGATGCCCGCGCCACGCGTGCGGGAGTTCACCGCCCACAGCATCGGCGGCGGGCTCGCCCTGCTGCTCGGCCTGCTCGGGCTCGGCGCCACCGCCGCGCTGATCGCCGGCGCCTCGGCCGTCTCCGCCGACGGAGCCAAGGCCGGGCTGATCATCGCCGCGATCGTCGTCTTCCTCGCCGCGGTCATCTCGCTGCGCGGGCTGAACACCGTGGCGCCGGGCGAGGCCCGGGTCGTACAGCTCTTCGGGCGCTACCGGGGCACGATCCGGCAGGACGGGCTGCGCTGGGTGAACCCCTTCACCTCGCGGAGCCGGATCTCCACCCGGGTGCGCAACCACGAGACCGCCGTACTGAAGGTCAACGACGCCTACGGCAACCCGATCGAGCTGGCCGCGGTCGTGGTCTGGAAGGTGCAGGACACCGCGCAGGCCACCTTCGAGGTGGACGACTTCACCGAGTTCGTCGCCACCCAGACCGAGACGGCCGTGCGGCACATCGCGATCGAGTACCCCTACGACGCCCATGACGAGGACGGCCTGTCGCTGCGCGGCAACGCCGAGGAGATCACCGAGAAGCTGGCCGTCGAGCTGCAGGCGCGGGTGGAGGCGGCCGGCGTGCGGATCATCGAGTCGCGCTTCACGCATCTCGCGTACGCTCCCGAGATCGCGTCCGCGATGCTCCAGCGGCAGCAGGCCGGTGCGGTCGTGGCGGCCCGCCGGCAGATCGTGGACGGCGCGGTCGGCATGGTGGAGGCCGCGCTCGCCCGGATCGCCGAGCGCGACATCGTGGAACTGGACGAGGAGCGGAAGGCGGCGATGGTGTCGAACCTGATGGTCGTGCTGTGTGGTGACCGGGCCCCGCAGCCCGTGCTCAACACCGGGACGCTCTACCAGTGACGGACCCTTCGCAGACCCCGAAGCGACGGCCGCAGCAGCGCAAGCAGGTGCTGCTGCGGCTGGACCCGTCGGTGTACGAGGCGCTGGCCCGCTGGGCCGGGGACGAGCTGCGCTCGGCCAACGCGCAGATCGAGTTCCTGCTGCGCAAGGCACTGGCCGAGACGGGACGGCTGCCGAAGGACACGGGGCCCCTGCCGCGACGAGGCCGCCCGCCTGTCGCGGAACCGTGACAATCGGCCCTCACCCACGTCTCACCTGCACTGTCACACCCCCCGTGCACACCCCGCCATGATCTACACACGCCGCGTATACACACCACGTATACACCGTGTGTAGAGTGCTCTGCATGTCCATCGGTCACACCCTCCTAGGGCTCCTGGAGTCCGGCCCGCGCCACGGCTACGACCTGAAGCGGGCCTTCGACGAGAAGTTCGGTCACGACCGGCCGCTGCACTACGGCCAGGTCTACTCCACGATGTCCCGGCTGCTGAAACACGGCCTCGTGGAAGTCGACGGCATCGAGGCCGGCGGCGGCCCCGAGCGCAAGCGGTACGCCATCACCGACGCCGGCATCACCGACGTCGAGCGCTGGCTCGCCACCCCGGAGAAGCCCGAGGAGTACCTCCAGTCGACCCTGTACACCAAGGTCGTCCTCGCGCTGCTGACCCACCGGAACGCGGCCGGCGTCCTCGACACCCAGCGCTCCGAGCACCTGCGCAGCATGCGGATCCTGACCGACCGCAAGCGCAAGGGCGACCTCGCGGACCAGCTGATCTGCGACCACGCGCTGTTCCACCTGGAGGCCGACCTGCGCTGGCTGGAGCTGACCGCCGCGCGTCTGGACAAGCTCCGTGCGGAGGTGGCCCGATGACCCCTCCCGCCGGCTCCCTGCTCGCCGCCGACAACCTGCGCAAGGTCTACGGCCCCACGGTCGCGCTCGACGGCGCCGAGTTCTCCATCCACCCCGGCGAGGTCGTCGCCGTCATGGGCCCCTCCGGCTCCGGCAAGTCGACCCTGCTGCACTGCCTCGCCGGCATCGTGCCGCCCGACTCCGGGTCCATCCTCTACGACGGCCGGGAACTGGCCGGGATGAGCGATGCCCAGCGCAGCGCCCTCAGGCGCTCCGAGTTCGGGTTCGTCTTCCAGTTCGGCCAGCTGGTGCCCGAGTTGACCTGCGTGGAGAACGTGGCCCTTCCGCTGCGGCTGAACGGCACCTCGCGCAAGCAGGCCGAGCGGGCCGCGCTGACCTGGATGGAGCGGCTCGAGGTGGACGACCTCGGGGGCAAGCGGCCCGGTGAGGTCTCCGGCGGCCAGGGCCAGCGCGTCGCGGTGGCGCGGGCGCTGGTCACCGGGCCCCGGGTGGTCTTCGCCGACGAGCCGACCGGCGCGCTGGACTCCCTCAACGGCGAGCGTGTGATGGAGCTGCTGACCGACGCGGCCCGCTCCTCCAACGCGGCCGTCGTCCTCGTCACGCACGAGGTCCGGGTGGCCGCCTACTCCGACCGCGAGATCGTCGTACGCGACGGCAAGTCCCGGGACATGGAGCGCGCCCTGTGAACGCCCGTCAGTGGTCCAGGGATCTGGGCATGGGGGTCCGGTTCGCCTTCACCGGCGGGCGCGAGGGCTGGATCCGGGTGCTGCTGACGGCGGTCGGCGTCGGCCTGGGCGTGGCGCTGCTGCTGCTGACGACCGCGATCCCGAACGCGCTGGCTGTACGGCACGACCGCGACGAGGCCCGTCTCGACTACACCTACGGCTCGCAGCGGCACAAGGCCGCGAACACCCTGGTGATCTCGGACTCCGACACCACGTACCACGGCGACGACGTCCGGGGCCGGCTGGTGGAGCCCGAGGGCCCGCGAGCGCCGATCGCCCCGGGCCTGACGAAGTACCCGGCACCGGGCGAGATGGTCGTCTCCCCCGCGCTGAAGGAACTGCTCGGCTCCGATGCCGGGAAGCTGCTGCGCGAGCGGCTGCCGTACCGGGTCGTCGGGACGATCGGCGAGAGCGGCCTGGTCGGCGCGCGGGAACTGGCCTACTACGCCGGCGCGAAGAACCTGTCCGCGCGCATCGACGGCTATCGGACGGCCCGGATCAGCGCGTTCGGGCACCCGGAGGGAACGACCTCGTCGAACTCGATGGACCCGGTCCTGATCCTGCTGGTGCTGGTCGTCTTCGCCGTGCTGCTGATGCCGGTCGTGGTGTTCATCGCCACCGCCGTACGGTTCGGCGGCGAGCGGCGCGACCGCCGGTTGGCCGCGCTGCGGCTGGTGGGCTCCGACACGCGGATGACCCGGCGGATCGCGGCGGGCGAGGCGCTGGCAGGAGCGGTGGTCGGGCTGGTCTTCGGCACCGTCTTCTTCCTGCTCGGCCGGCAGCTCGCGGGCTCGGTCGACGTCGTGGGCATCAGCGTGTTCCCCAGCTACCTCAACCCCTCCCCCGCGCTGGCCGCCCTGGTCGCGGTCGCCGTGCCGGCAGCGGCGGTGCTCGTCACGCTGCTCGCACTGCGCGGAGTGGTCATCGAGCCGCTGGGCGTGGTCCGTACGGCCAAGCCCACACGTCGTCGGCTGTGGTGGCGGCTGCTGCTGCCGGTGGGCGGCCTCGGGCTGCTCGTCCCGATGATCGGCCAGGGCCGTTCGAACGGCGACTTCAACCCCTACATGGTGATCGGCGGCGTCCTGCTGCTGCTCGTCGGCGTGACGACACTGCTGCCGTGGGTCGTCGAGGCCGTGGTGGCCCGGCTGCACCGAGGTGGGATCGCCTGGCAACTGGCCGTGCGCCGACTGCAGTTGAGCAGCGGCTCGGCGGCACGCATGGTGAACGGCATCGCGGTCGCGGTGGCCGGGGCGATCGCCATGCAGATGCTGTTCGCGGGCATCCAGGGCGATTACACCAAGAACACCGGCCAGAACACCGAACGCACCCAGATGCAGGTCAACCTGTCGCAGGGCACCGGCTTCCTCCCGGCCGCCGCGAAGTTCTCCGCGACCGAAGGGGTACGGAAGGCGACCGTGCTCGCCAGCACCGAACTGGGCGACCGGGACTGGCAGAGCGGCCCCACGGGCACGGCGCTCGTGACCGTGGGCACCTGCGAGGCCCTGCGCGAGGTGGCCAGACTGACGTCCTGCCACGACGGGGACGCCTTCGTGGCCAAGGGCGGGGACAACGACGAGGACGTGACGAAGCTCGTCCGGCCGGGCCGCACGCTGCACATCGACACCGTCAACGGCACGGGCCGGGGCCCGGACGTCCAGTGGACCGTACCGAGCCACCTGAAGCAGGTCAGCGCGATCACCAGCCCCGGCGGAACCCGGGACAGCGGTGTGCTGCTGACCCCGGCCGCCGTGCCCGAGCGGATGAGCCGGCTGCTGCACGGGGCCGTCTTCCTCTCGGTGAACGAGTCGGTGCCGGACGTGGAGGAGCACGTCCGCAACACGGCCGCGCGGATCGACCCGTTGGCGGACACGATGGTGTGGACGTCCACCCAGCGGTCGAAGCAGTTCAGCTCGATCCGTACCGGTACGTTCGCCGGCGCCATCTGTGTGCTGGCGCTGATCGGCGCGAGCCTGCTGGTCTCGCAACTGGAGCAGTTGCGCGAGCGCAGGAAGCTGCTGTCGTCGCTGGTCGCCTTCGGCACCCGGCGGCGCACGCTGAGCCTGTCGGTGCTGTGGCAGACGGCGATCCCGATCACCCTGGGCCTGCTGCTCGCCTCGGCCGTCGGTCTGACGCTGGGCGTGGTACTGCTGAGGATGGTGGGCGTGACCGTGGGCGTGGACTGGACCGACGTGCTGTCGATGACCGGCGCCGGCGCGGTGGTGGTCCTCACGGTCACCGCACTGAGCCTGCCGCCGCTGATCCGCATGATGCGCCCGGAGGGCCTGCGCACGGAGTAGGCGGCGCAGCCGCCGCCTCCCGGGCCCCGGGCGACAGGCCCTAGTCCGCCCTAGTCCAGCACCCGTACCGGCAGCGGGCGCAGGGCGCCTCGCAACGCCTCGGCCAGCTCCTCGTACTCCGCCGAGCGCGCCGCCCCCGCCCGCATGGTGAGAGCGATCCGGCGGCTGGGGGCGGGCTCGGCGAAGTACCCGGTGAGCAGCTGGCTGCTGCGGGCGGTCTCCAGCTTCAGCGCCGTACGCGGCAGCAGTGTGCACCCGAGGCCGCCAGCCACCAGCTGGACCAGCGTCGAAAGACCGGCGGCCGTCGTGGTGACCGGTGCGTCCTCGCGGCCGGCCTCGCGACAGATGTCCAGGGCCTGGTCGCGAAGGCAGTGGCCCTCGTCCAGGAGCAGCAGATTCAGCTCCTTCAGCGCCTCGCGCGGGATGCCCTCGCGCCCGCCGAGCCAGTGGTCGAGCGGGGTGACGAGCGTGAAGTCCTCGTCGAACAGGGGGAGTTCGACGACTCCGGGCACGCCGAGCGGCACCGCCAGCAACAGCAGGTCCAGACGGCCGGAGTGGAGGCCGTCGAGCAGGCTGGCGGTCTGCTCCTCGTGCACCTGGAGGTCGAGCTGCGGATAGCGCTCGTGCACGAGCCGCAGCACGGTCGGCAGGAGGTACGGCGCGACCGTCGGGATCACCCCGAGGCGCAGGGCGCCCGTGAACGGAGCCCGGACCGCCTCGGCCTCCTCCAGCAGCGCGCCGACCGCCGCCAGCACCGCCTTCGCCCGCACCGCGAGGCGCTCACCGGCCGGCGAGAGCAGCACCTTGCGCGTCGTACGCTCGAGGAGGGTCACCCCGAGGGTCTCCTCCAGCGCCGAGACCGCGCCGGACAGGGCGGGCTGGCTCATCCCGATCGCGGCGGCCGCGTCCCGGAAGTGCAGATGCTCGGCGACGGCCGCGAAGGCACGCAGCTGCGCAAGGCTCGGCTGCCTCCGCTTGCCGTTACTGATGGTCACTGATAACTACCTCCGATCAATCCGACCGAGTGTAGCTATTTCCCTAATCAATGCACCATGTGCCACGATCGATCACGTCCAACCCATACGGGAAACACCCTCAAAAGGGGTGTTTCTTCGCTGCAAGGAGAGCGTGTGCTCACTGTCGGTGACAAGTTCCCCGAGTTCGAACTGACCGCCTGCGTCTCGCTGGAGAAGGGCGCGGAGTTCGAGCAGATCCACCACAAGTCCTACGAGGGCAAGTGGCTGGTCGTGTTCGCATGGCCGAAGGACTTCACCTTCGTCTGCCCGACCGAGATCGCCGCGTTCGGGAAGCTGAACGACGAGTTCGCCGACCGTGACGCCCAGATCCTCGGCTTCTCCGGTGACTCCGAGTTCGTCCACCACGCCTGGCGCAAGGACCACCCGGACCTGACCGACCTGCCGTTCCCGATGCTGGCCGACTCCAAGCACGAGCTGATGCGCGACCTCGGCATCGAGGGCGAGGACGGCTTCGCCCAGCGCGCCGTCTTCATCGTCGACCCGAACCGCGAGATCCAGTTCACGATGGTCACCGCCGGTTCCGTGGGCCGCAACCCCAAGGAGGTCCTGCGGGTGCTGGACGCCCTGCAGACCGACGAGCTGTGCCCGTGCAACTGGAGCAAGGGCGAGGACACCCTGGACCCGGTCGCGCTGCTGGCCGGTGAGTGACCCATGTCGCTCGACTCGCTGAAGTCCCGCGTCCCGGACTACGCCAAGGACCTGAAGCTCAACCTGGGCTCGGTCATCGGCAACTCCGACCTGCCGGCGCAGCAGCTGTGGGGCACGGTGCTGGCGACCGCCATCGCCTCCCGTTCCCCGATCGTGCTGCGTGAGCTGGAGCCGGAGGCGAAGGCGAACCTCACGCCCGAGGCGTACACGGCCGCCAAGTCGGCCGCCGCCATCATGGCGATGAACAACGTCTTCTACCGGACGCGTCACCTGCTGTCCGACCACGAGTACGGCACCCTGCGCGCGGGTCTGCGGATGAACGTCATCGGCAACCCGGGCGTGGACAAGGTCGACTTCGAGCTGTGGTCGTTCGCCGTCTCCGCGATCAACGGCTGTGGCATGTGCCTGGACTCGCACGAGCAGGTGCTGCGCAAGGCCGGCCTGGAGCGCGACGTGATCCAGGAGGCGTTCAAGATCGCCTCCGTGGTTCAGGCGGTCGGCGTCACGCTGGACGCGGAGGCCGTGCTGGCCGAATAGGCCGCACGGCCCAGGCCCCGCTCACCCTTGGTGGGCGGGGTCTTCCGCGTTCTGCTCCACGATGTCGTCGGCGGGCGGAGCGGCGGCCTTCTGCTGCTGGAGCTCCTCCGAGTACTGCCGCAGGTACCCCACCACCGTGTTGGTCACCGCCACCAGCGGTACGGCCACCACCGCGCCGCCGATGCCCGCCACCATGCCGCCGGCCGCCACGGTGAGGACGACCGCCAGCGGGTGCACGCGCACCGCGCGGCCGAGGATGAACGGCTGCAGGACGTGGCCCTCGATCTGCTGGACGGCGAGGACGACCACTAGGGTCATGACGGCCGTGAAGACGCCCTGGGTGACCAGCGCCACGATCACCGCGAGCGCACCGGAGGCGACGGCGCCGACGAGCGGGATGAACGAGAACAGGAAGATGAAGACCGCCAGCGGCACGGCCATCGGCACGTTCAGGAAGTAGATGCCGATACCGATGAAGGTGGCGTCTATGAGGGCGACCAGGACCGTGCCGCGGACGTAGGCGGTCAGGGTGCGCCAGGCGCGCGGGCCGGCGCCGGCCACGCCCGGACGGGCGGCGGAGGGCACCAGCTTGAGGAACCACTCCCAGATGCGCTTGCCGTCGTAGAGCAGGAACAGCGTCGAGAAGAACACCAGCAGGATGCCGGTGAGGGTCTCGACGATGACCTGAACGCCCTCCAGACCGGCGGAGGTTATCTGGTCGGCGTTGGCGCCGATCGCCTCGCGCAGGTTCTTGGCGATCTGGTTGATCTGCTTGTCGGTGACGTGGAAGGGGCTCTTCAGCAGCCAGTTGCGCAGGTCGTCGATGCCGGACTGGATCTGGTTGGAGAGCGTGTCGATGTTCTCCATGACCTGCCAGGTCACGAACCAGCCCATCAGCCCTATGACGACGAAACCGCTGATGGCGGTGAGCGCGGTGGCGATTCCGCGCGGCACCCCGCGCCGGGTGAGCCGGGCGACGGTGGGCTGGAGCAGCGCGGTGACGAGCAGGGCGATGACGAAGGCGAACACCACCAGCTGGACCGAGCTGATGACCTTCATCAGGATCCAGACGGTGCCGGCGAGCACCAGCAGCCGCCAGCCGGCCTCGGCGGCGACGCGTACACCCCAGGGAACGGCCTCGGCGGGGTCGGGGCGGGGGCCGGACCGCGGCGCGGGCGTGCGGACCGGGGGCGGCGTGTCGGCGGCCGGCTCCGGGGCCGGGGCGGCGGGTTCGGGCACGGTGAGCGGGGCGTCCGGGTCGTTCTCCTGCTCCACCTCCGCGCGGCGCTCGTCCAGGCGCTCACCCATCTCCGTGAGACCGGCGCCGAGTTTGCCGAGCCACCCTGGCACTCGCGACATGATCCGTCCTCTTCCCCCGCGTCCCCGCGTGCTCGCCACCTCTCCTCCCCCTGGAGGTATTCGGGTACGACCGTACAGTGCGAAAGCCCCTCCCCTAAGGACGGGGAGGGGCTGCGCGAGGTTGAGAGCGGCAGCGGCCGGGCCTCAGTAGTTGCCGTTCGCCTGCCAGTACGTCCAGGCGTCACAAGGACTGCCGTAACGCTGGTTCATGTAGTTCAGGCCCCACTTGATCTGGGTGGCCGGGTTGGTCTGCCAGTCGGCACCCGCGGAGGCCATCTTGCCGGCGGGCAGGGCCTGGACGAGGCCGTAGGCGCCGGAGGAGGCGTTGACCGCCTGGTAGTTCCACGTGGACTCGTGGTCCACGATGTTGCTGAAGCACTGGAACTGGCCGGCCGGCACGATCTGCCGCGCGATGGCCTGGACCTGCGCCACCGTGTACGAACTCTGGACGGGGAAGCTGGAGGAGTCGTCACGGGCGCTGTCACGGCTGGCCGCGGCCTTCGCCTCGATACGCTCCTTGGCCTCCTTGGCCGCCTTCTCCGCGGCCGCCTTCTTCGCGATGGCGGTCTCGGCGGCTGCCTTGCGGGCGGCCTCCTCGGCGTCCTTCTTGGCGCTCGTGTCCGCAGCGATGGCCTGGGCGTCGGCCTGCTGCGTAAGGGACGCGGACTGTACCTGGGCCTGCTGACCCTCGGGTATGTCCGCGAGGAGCGTGGTGTCGGCTGCCGTCGCCTCGGCGTCGTTGTTGTTCTGCGCGACGCTGCCCGAGGCAACTCCGACGACGCTTCCGACGGCGGTGACCGCGGTGGCCGAGGCCACTGCGAATCCCCGGACCGAAATCCGGCTCACACGGTTTCCTTCCAGCATCGCCCGCTTCGGTGACCCTGGCGGACGCAATCGTGCCCCTGACACTGGCCTCCCAACTGCGGGGTCACGGGAGGCACGGGCCCGGTGGGCAACTCTCCTGAAGGGAGCGCCGCGTGGTGCTCGGGCGGCATACGACGAACTCTATGGAGTTGATGGTGCTTCTGTGGTGCCGTACCGCTGGGGGTACAGGTGTGTCGTATGCGGGGCCTGACAGGAATGAGACTCTGCCGTAACCCGACGCCGTGTGGCAATTCTGTGTTGCGTGTGAAAGCTCACATCCCGTTTGGCCCTGGGGGTTTCGGGAAAGCTCCACGCGCGAAGGCGCCGTCCGGCTAGGCTCTTGGCCTTTACCGGACGGCGCCAACGGGCCTGTCAGATATGACCCTCTTCGAGCATTTCGGTCACGAGAGCCGCGATCTGGGACCTCTCGGACCGCGTCAGCGTGACATGGGCGAAGAGCGGGTGCCCCTTCAGCTTCTCCACGACGGCGACCACACCGTCGTAGCGACCGACCCGCAGATTGTCCCTTTGCGCCACATCATGGGTCAGAACAACCCGCGAATTGGCGCCGATCCGGGACAGAACGGTCAGCAGGACGTTCCGTTCGAGCGACTGCGCCTCGTCCACGATCACGAACGCGTCGTGCAGCGAGCGGCCCCGGATATGGGTGAGCGGGAGCACCTCCAGCATCCCGCGCGCGGTGACCTCCTCGATGACCTCACGGCTGGTGACCGCCGAGAGCGTGTCGAAGACGGCCTGCGCCCACGGGCTCATCTTCTCCGCCTCGGTGCCGGGCAGATAGCCCAACTCCTGCCCGCCGACCGCGTACAGCGGCCTGAAGACCATCACCTTCTGGTGCTGGCGGCGCTCCAGGACCGCCTCCAGGCCCGCGCACAGCGCCAGCGCCGACTTGCCGGTGCCGGCCCGGCCGCCCATCGAGACGATCCCGACGTCCGGATCGAGCAGCAGATCGAGCGCGATGCGCTGCTCGGCGCTGCGGCCCTTGATGCCGAACACCTCCCGGTCGCCGCGCACCAGCCGGACGTTGCCCTCGGCGGTGATCCGGCCGAGCGCCTTGCCGCGCTCGGACTGGATGGTCAGACCCGTGTGCACCGGGAAGTCGGAGGCCTCCGGGACGTACACGTGCCCTTCCTCGAACAGGATGTCCACCTGCTCACCGGACAGGGCGAGTTCGGACATCCCGGTCCAGCCGGAGTTCTCCGTGATGGCGAGTTCGGCCCGGTACTCCTCGGCGAGGAGGCCCACGGACGAGGCCTTGATCCTGAGCGGCAGGTCCTTCGACACGACGGTGACGTCGTACCCCTCGGCCTGCAGGTTCCGGGCCACCGCGAGGATGCGGGAGTCGTTGTCCCCCAGGCGGTAGCCGGTGGGCAGCACGCTGGGGTCCGAGTGGTTGAGCTCGACACGGATCGTCCCGCCCAGTTCCCCGATCGGGATGGGGGCGTCGAGGCGACCGTTCTTCACCCGGTAGTCGTCCAGCAGGCGTAGGGCCTGCCGGGCGAAGTAGCCGAGTTCGGGATGGTGCCGCTTGGCCTCCAGCTCCGTGACCACCACGATCGGGAGCACGACCTCGTGCTCGTCGAAGCGGGTCAGGGCGTTCGGGTCGGCCAGCAGGACGCTGGTGTCGATGACATAGGTGCGCCGGTCTGGCTTGTGGCGCTTTGTGCTGGTCACCACGGAAGGACGTACCCCCTCGGATGAGGTCGGGGAGCGACGAGGTGGAAGCAGGGCCGGGAGGACGGGACAGACCAGGCCGGTCGGCGGCCCCCGCGCGCGGCGGGCCGAGAACCGGCCCTCCACGGCTGCTTCCGTGCGGTGACCGCACGGTCGGGCTGGTGCAAAGGGCCTCCCGGGCGGACGGCCCCGTGCCGCCCGCTGAGATCCGACGCCCGTGGTTCGGGCGTCAACCTGTCTGGCTTATGCCCTCGAACATGCGCCGCCATGCAATTGCGGCCAACAGCGCGCCGGTGAACTCCTCGTGACGTCCGCCCGAACGGGGGTGCACGACAACGCCCCGTCACCGGGCGGCGACGGGGCGTATGACGAAGGTCAGCCGCCGTAACGGCGGTGACGTGCGGCGTAGTCGCGCAGGGCGCGCAGGAAGTCGACCTTGCGGAAGGCCGGCCAGAAGACCTCGCAGAAGTAGTACTCCGAGTGAGCGGTCTGCCAGAGCATGAAACCGGACAGCCGCTGTTCGCCGCTGGTGCGGATGACGAGGTCCGGATCGGGCTGGTGACTGGTGTAGAGATGACGGCCGATCATGTCGACGTCGACGGACTCGGCGAGGTCCTCCATCGACACGCCCCGGTCGTGCGCGTCGAGCATCATGGAGCGCACGGCGTCGGCGATCTCCTGCCGGCCGCCGTAGCCGATGGCCACGTTGACCACTATTCCGTCGATGTCGGCGGTGGCCTCCTCGGCCTCCTTCAGCGCGATCCGCATCGGCGTGGGCAGCAGATCGGGATTGCCGACGTGGTGCACGCGCCAGCGGCCGTCGGCGGCGAGGGCGCGGACCACGTTCTCGATGATGCCGAGCAGGGGGACGAGCTCCTCCTGCGGCCGGTCGAAGTTGTCCGTGGACAGCAGCCACAGGGTGACGACCTCGACGTCCGTCTCGGTGCACCAGCCGAGGAACTCCTCGATCTTCTCGGCGCCGGCCCGGTGGCCGTGGACGGTGGTGGAGCCGGACGCCTTCGCCCAGCGGCGGTTGCCGTCCATGATGACGCCGATGTGCTTGGGCACCTGAGCGTGGTCCAGGTGACCTTCCACCCGGCGTGCGTAGAGCCTGACGAGCAGGCTGCGCAGGTTGTCGCGCAGGTTCACGTGGCCCTCCGGGGGTTTGGCGCGGGGGTATGGGTGCCGGAGCCGTTGAGCCTACCGTTGCTCGAGGCTTGCTAGGGGCCCGGGGTTTGGGGGGTGGGAGGTTCGTTCCCCACGCCCCTTTTGATGGGGACGGCGGACCTGGGCCGAGAGGTTCCGGAGCTCGTCACAAAAAAACGGGCCGGTCCGTGGGGGGGAGACGGACCGGCCCGAGGGGGGGTTTCCACCATAACCCTTCGTAAGGGATGGCGCGCGCATCAGCGTGCAACAACTACTCTCCGGAATCGCCCGGCGACGCCTCGGTGGCCGCGGAAGGCTGGATTCAGGAGCGACTCATGGCTGATTCACAGCGGAATCCCAGGGAAAATCGATCCAATGCGAAGGGATTCGGAAAGTTTCGGGTGGATTGCTCCATCTTGAGGACTCTTCGGCGAGTTGCCCCGAGGGTCCCTCCGATGGGCTACGCGGCCCGCGAACGTTGACTTGACGGTCCCGCCACGGCGCCGCACGGCGATCGCCCGGCTCCACAGCACCGCGCAGCCCCCTCCACTGCGCGGTACCGGCCGCGCGGCTTTGCTCACGCGAATTACCTTGGTCTGAACTTACGTGACAGGTGAGGCTGATGTGAACCGCAGCCGATAACAATGTGGAAACCGCGAGCAGACTTCGGATGAAGCGCTGCCGCCCGCTTCCCGTTCTGCGAAGTTCATCCGTTTCGTCAGCGGGCCGGCTTGCGGGCGTCGAAGAGGTGCCGGGTGCTGTGCGCGACGAACGGGCCCTCCCGCTCGATCCGCTCGTGCAGCGCACGGAGTTGGGGCTCGTAGGCCTCCACCGTGAAGCCCGGGACCATCCACACCACCTTGCGCAGGAAATGGACGACGGCGGCGATGTCGTGGAACTCCATCCGCAGCCGCTCCGCCCGCAGCCCGACGATCTCCAGCCCCGCCGCCTCGGCGTCGGCCCGCTCGCCCTCGGGGTCACGACCGGCGCGCACCTGCGCGGGCAGCGGCCCGAGGAAGTACTCGACGAGCTCGAAGACGCTGGCCGGCCCGACGTGCTGGGCGAAGTACGTCCCGCCGGGGAGCAGCACCCGGGCGATCTCGTCCCAGTACGGGCGCACCGGGTGCCGGCTGAGCACCAGGTCGAAAGCCTCGTCGGCGAACGGCAGCGGCGCGTCGTCCGGGGCCGCGACGACCACTACACCGCGCGGCCGCAGCAGCGCGGTGGCCTTGGCCACGTTCGGCGGCCAGCCCTCGGTCGCGGCGGCGAGCACCGGCCGGGCCGGTTCGGCCCTGCCCAGAGCGAAGTCCAGCACCTCACCGCCGCCGGTCTGGATGTCGAGCGCCGCTTCCGCCCCGCCCAGCCGCTGCGCCGCCGACACGGCGTACCCCCACGAGGGCCGCTCCTCGCTGGCCCGCCCCGCGAACCACGAGAAGTCCCACCCCTCGGTCGGCACGGCGACGCCCGCGGCCACGAGATCCTCGAAGGAACGGTTCACTGCCATGCCCTCCATGATCGCAGGGCATTGTCGGAGCGGCCTGCTATTTTCCGCCCGTATGACGCCATACACCGCCGGGGAGAAGCAGACGCTGCGGGCGAGCCTCGACCGGCACCGGGACGCCGTGCTGTGGAAGCTGGAGGGCCTCGACGACGAGCAGCTGCGCCGGCCGATGACACCGACCGGCACCAGCCTGCTGGGCCTGGTGAAGCATCTGGCCTCGGTCGAGTACGGCTGGTTCGTGGAGACCTTCGGCGGGCGGGCCGAGCCGCGGTGGTTCGACCCGTACGACGACATGCGGGCCACCCCCGACGAGACCACGCAGCGGATCGTCGCCTTCTACGGCCGCGCCCGCGCCGCCGCCGACGCCGTGATCACCGAGCTGCCGCTGGCCGCGCAGGGCCGCCCGGCCTGGCGGGACATCACCGTCAGCCTGCGCTGGACCCTGGTGCACATGATCGAGGAGACCGCGCGGCACGCCGGGCACATGGACATCCTGCGGGAGCTGGCCGACGGCGCGACCGGCGACCACCCGCGGCTCACCGGCACGGGCTGACCAGGTCCGCACCGGCCGGCTCGAAGGGAAGCCGCCGGCGGGCGGGGTCTGCCGTCATGAGCGGATCCCGCCGCGCTGCCCGCCGAGGACGAGCAGGAGCCGCTCGTCCGCTCCATCGCGGTCAGGGCGACGTTCCGGAGCGGGACGGGCAGCAGTCCGACACCGGCCCGCACCCGCTCCGTCCAGGCGAGCGCGGCGACGGCGGTCGAGATCGCGCCCTCCCGGAAGCATTCCTCCCACCGTCACAGTTCTTCGATCCCCGCGTCGTCCGCGGCCCGGGCGGCGGCGCGCAGCCGCTCGGAGGGAAGCCGAGGGCGGAACACGGCACCGAGTCCAGTCATATCGGCCTTCCTGGTGGGGAGGAAGGGAGACGGCAACGTGTGTACGGATCGGGCGTGTTGAGCGGTCTGAGCGGGAGGGCGGGCGGGACATGGGACGACGACGCTGGCGGGACGGGCGGGGCAGGCTGGTCGTGGGGGCGGACTCCGCCGATACGGTCGCGGCCGTCGTGCCCCTGGAGATCGCGGCCTCCTACCGGGCCCGGACGAAGGGGCTGCTGGGCCGGGACGCGGTCGACGGGGCGATGCTGTTGTCACCGGCGAGCGGGGTGCACACGTTCGGGATGCGGATCCCGATCGACGTCGCGTACCTGAACCGCCGGCTGACCGTGATCGCCGTCCGCACGATGCGCCCGGGCCGCATGGGCCTGCCCCGGCTGCGGGCCCGGCACGTCCTGGAGGCCGGGGCGGGGACGATGGCGGGGGGGGGAGTGGAGGTGGGCGTTCGGGTCACCGTCGAGCCCGGCCCACGGCGCGCATGACGCGTGACCACCCCGGCGCAGGTCGCCCGGGACATGAACCGTCCTCAGTTCTGCGTGCGGGGGAACGACACCTCCACGCGCCGGTTCTTCCTGCGGCCCTCCTCCGTGGAGTTGTCGGCGATCGGGTACTGCTCGCCGTAGCCGCGGACCTCGAAGGTGACGTTCGGGTCGTTCAGGTCCTGGTCCAGGACGGCCTGGACGGCGTTGGCGCGCTGCTTGGACAGGATGTCGCCGTGGGCGGCGGAGCCGAGGTTGTCGGTGAAGCCGAAGACGCGGATCTGGTTCGCGTTCTGCTTCCTGATCTCCTCGGCGATGGTGGCGATCCGGGCCTTCGCGTCGTCGCCGAGCTTGGCACTGTCCTTGCTGAACAGGACCTCGGCCTGGAGCGCGAAGGTGACGTCGGCGTTGGTGTCCTCCCGCCGCTCGTCCCCGCTCTGGTCCTCCACGACCGACTTGATGTCCAGCACCTTGGGCGCGGCGAGGGTGGCGCCTTCGGGGAGCTTGAGGTTGGGGTCGGTGGGGTCGATCTTCACGGGGGCGGCGGCGGAGGGGGCGGTGTCGGGGGGCTGACTCGGGTCCGTGCCGTCCGCCTGGGCCGGGGTGGCGGCGAGGAGGAGGGTCACTGCGGTGAGGGTGAGCGCGAGGCGGGTGGTGGTCACTGCTGCCTCATCCGGAGATCTTGATGGTGGCGGAAGTGAAGGTCGGCAGCTGGAGATCCACCTCGGACGTGTTCGCCGGCGGTGCCGGGAACTGCATGAACACCGCCAGGGTGTCGCCGGCCTTGAGCGTCGAGAATCCGGTGGTGGTCAGCGGGCGGCCCTCGGTGTCCCGCAGTACGTAGTACCGCTTCTTGCCCACCGGATCGACCAGCGTGGCCCCGCCGAGGGACTTGCCGTTCTTGATGATCTCGGTTTCGTTTCCGCTCAGGGCGGAGGGGATCACCAAGGTCTGCGCGCCGTCGTTCTTGATCGTGCCGTTGACGGTGACGAATCCACCCGAATCCCGTTCAGCGGAGGTGATCTGAAGGGTCAGGCCGTCCGACCCCCTCACCTCGGCCAGGGGCTGGTCCGACTGCCCCTCCTGGGTGGTCGGACCGGAGTCGGTCGTCCTGGAGGCGGACGGCGAGCTGTCCGGCTTCTTGGCATCACCGCCACTTCCACCGCAACCGGCCACACCGACGGCCAGACCGACCGCGAGAGCCCATGCGGCCATCCCCCTGCGGGCCTTCGCAGTGAACCGAATGCTCATCGCTCCGCTTCCTTCGTCATTCATCGTTCGCTTGTCAGTCGGCCAGGTGGACGTCGAAGAGGTCTTCGGGCTTCGGGAGGAGCCCCGATGGATCGTCCGGCTTCAGATGCCAGACCTTGTCCTTGCAGGCGAGTTGCGGAAGATCGTCACCTTTGGCACCCGCATCGGGGAGCTGGAACGTGCATAGGGGTTCGATCTCGGCAGTGGCGGAGGCCTTCGACCTGACGTTCTCCGTCCCGGGGACGACGGACCGGCCGACGGACTTGTTCGTCTCCACATCGGCGCGGTACTTCAGCGACTCCGGTGAGAAGCAGTCACTCAGCCGGGAGTCGTTCTGCGCGGCGAGTTCTCTGGCCCGCGAGCACGGAGCATTCGGGTCAATGATCGCCGACCTGCCGTCAAGGATGTCCTGCCACTTCGTCGGATCCAGCAGGACTTTCACCCACGCGCCCGTGAGCTGGTCACGCGTGTTCTGGGCCGCCGCGAGGGCCGCCGCGTCCGCGGCCGTCTGCGCTCCTCCGCGGTTGACCGAGGCCTGGCCGACCGCGAGGTAGGCCAGGGCGAGAAAGAGCAGGCCCGCCACCACCGTGATGTAGATGGGGAAGGCCTGCCCTGCGTCGCTGCGTGGCGGGATCAGCCTCCGGTGACCTCGGAGATCTTGTTCGTGATCGCATCGAAGATCGTCTGCCCGATACTCGTGCCCGTGATCGCCAATACGATCGCCACGACCACCGCGATGATGCCGAGGTACTCCACCGCGGTCTGCCCCCGGTCGCTGCGAGCAGCGCGGGTCTGCAGATACGCGACGGTGGTGTTGAACCATTTGCTCACGGTCTTCCCCTCCAGCTTCGCCTCCGATCCGCGCACCGTACGGCCGGACGCGGCGGTCGCCGAAGGGCCCCAGGACCCAACCCCAGGCCCATTTCCCGCCCCGGTCCCTCCCCCGCGCCTCCACTTCAGGCCACCCCCAGCCACTTCGCGGCCGCCTGTGATCTGGTGGTGCTCTGGAGTTTGGCGAAGATGCGGTTGATGTGGTTCTTGACCGTCTTCTCGGTGATGAAGCAGGCGGCGGCGATCTGCTGGTTGGTCATGCCGGACGCGATGAAGTCCATGATCTCCGCCTCCCTCGTACTCAGCCGGTACCGGGACCGGGACGACTGTCCCATAGATGATTGCATATGCGAAAGCTCTTGGCGCGTGCTTTCCTTTAAAATTGGCGGGAGTTGAGGGTTCTCGTGTGCAGGTGCATCCATGCGGAGAGCTTCCAGTAACGCCTTCGTCGCCCCCGGCGTCACATGCGGCCGCCCCTCCCGTACGTCGCGCACGGCTCGCACCAACTGCTCCGCGGTGAACTCGCCGTGCACCAGGTATCCCCCCGCCCCCAGCCGCAACGCCTCCCGTACGGTCTCCGTCTCGTGGCTGTAGGTCAGCATCATGACCGGGGCCAGCCGTACCAGGTGCGGCAATGCCGAGATTCCGTCGACTCCCGGCATGCGGACGTCGAGGAGGATGACGTCCGGGCGATGCCGTAGCGCCGCCTCGTACGCCTCACGTCCGTCCGCCGCCTCCGCCACCACCGTGGTGTCCGCCCGCCCGGTCAGCAGGGCCGTCAGACCCGCGCGGACCACGGGGTTGTCGTCGGCGACCAGCAGTCGCAGCGGGGGTGGCGGCGGCGCGGGGGCCTCCGGCCAGGGGTGGGCGTGCTGCATGGTGCCTCCTCTCAGGTTTCCCGGGATGCGGGGGCGGAGCGGTTCGGGGCCAGGGCCGAGACGGGGAGTTCCACGCGCACCTCCGTGCCCCGTTCGTGGCCACCCCTGCCGATGCGGATGCGGGCGCCCGCCTGGGCCGCCCGCTCCACCATGCCGAGCAGGCCGAAGTGGCCGGACGCGCGGAGCCGTTCGAGCGTGGTGCCGGGCGGCAGGCCCCGGCCGTCGTCGTGGACGGAGAGGCGCAGCAGCTCACCGTGGACCGACACGCGTACCTCCACGTGGGTCGCGGACGCGTGCCGGTGGACGTTCTCCAGCGCCTCCGCCGTGATGGAGAGGAGGTGGCGGGCCAGGGGGACGGGCAGGGCGAGGGTGTTCGGGGGCGGGAGTGCGCAGGTGACCTTCAGCCCCGTACGGGAGGTGAAGTCGCCCGCGCATGACTCCAGTTCGAGGCCGAAGGCCGTGCCCTCCGCCTCGCGTCCGTCCCCCTCCCGTCCGCCCGTCTCCCGTCCGCCCGTCTCCCGTCCGTCCCTCTCCCGTCCGCCCGTCTCCCGTCCGTTCGCCTCCCGTCCCTCCGGATCCGTCGTCCGTCTCAGGTCCCGCAGCAGTTCCCTCGACTCCGCCGCCGCCCTGCGCGCCGAGCGGGAGACCAGTTCCGCCTGGTCTCTGACCCGGGCCGGGTCGGGAGCCTGCGTCGCGGCCGTGGCCGCCAGGCCGTCCGCCGCCAGCGCCACGCCGTAGAGGGTCTTGGCCACGGAGTCGTGCATCTCGCGGGCCAGCCGGGCGCGTTCCGCGCTGACCGCCTCCGTCGCCGCGAGGCGTGCCTGGACCGTCGTCAGGGCCTGGGTCGCGGCGCCGAAGCGGAGCATCAGGCCGCGCAGGGTCGAGCCCATGGCGCCGGCGATGACGCACAGGCCGGGCAGGAGGAGGGTCTCGGCGACGGGGGCGTGCCGGTCGGCCTTCAAGATGGCGTGGACCAGCAGCAGGATCAGGGACTGGAGGGAGGCGAAGCAGGCCGCGCCGCGCCAGCTGTAGACGAGGCCGGCCAGCAGGGGGGTGCAGACGCTGACGTAGGCGAGGGTGGTGTCCGGGCCGGCCGAGACCAGGAGGAGGGAGCCGAAGAGGGTGTCGGCCGCGAGGAGGCTCGGGTGGCGCAGGAGGAGGGGGCCGAAGCGTTCCCAGTCGCGGAAGAGGACGTAGGACACCATGAAGGTGACGACCACGGCCGCGCCCACCAGGCGGACGCCCAGTCCCGGGGCCGCGTTGAGCAGGGCGGCCGGGGCCGCCAGGGCGATCATGGCCAGCCGGAAGCCGAAGACCTGCCGGCACATCGCCTGCAACGCGCTGACCTGGATCCGCACGGAGGGTTCGGCCGAAGCGGCGGCCGTGACGGCCGTGGTCCTCGCCCGGCGTACCCGTACGAACCAGCCGGTGATCCCCTTCAGCCACTCACCGAAGGATCCCCCGCTCCGCCCCGTCACCCCGGCCACCGTCACCCCCGCCTCACTTCCCCGTCAGTGAGCCGAAGTCCACCCCGGAGCCCAGGATCAGGCCCGCGCCGAGCAGGAGCATCGTCGCCGGGACCATGAACGTGGTGATCATCAGCGTGGCCTTCGGCACCGCGCGGGCGGCCTTGCGGCGGGCGTTCTGGGCGTCGGTGCGGCGCATGTCCTTCGCCAGGGAGACCAGCGTGTCCACGATGGGCGCGCCCAGCTCCTCCCCCTGCTGCAACGCCGTCACGAACATCGCCACCTGCTCGGAGTCATTGCGCCGCCGAAGCTCCGCGAAGGCCTGGCGGCGGCTCATGCCGAGGTCCATCTGGCGCAGGGTGATGCGCAGTTCGTCGGCCCACGGGCCCTCGTAGTGGGAGGCCACCCGGTCCAGGGCCTGGCGGAAGCCGAGCCCGGCGCTGACCACCACCGCCAGCACGTCCAGGAAGTCCGGCAGGGTGCGCTCGATGACGTCCTTGCGGACCCGGATCGCCGACCAGATGCCCACCTCCGTCCAGAACGCGCCGAACAGCAGCAGGAGCAGGGCCACGAACCACTGGCCGCGCAGGAGGAAGACCAGGAAGCCGACGCCGCCGAGTGCGCCGTAGACCGCGCGGCGGGCCGCGTAGCGGTCGATCGTCAGGCCGCCGGGGTTGCCCGCGAGGTCGATCCTGCGGCGGTACCTGGCGACCAGGCGCGGGCCCATCAGGCGCAGCACGGCGGGGGCGTAGCGCATGCCCATGCGGTCGATGACCGAGCCGACCGCGCCGGTGCGGGTGGCGCCGACCTCCAGGGCGACGGCGAGGTCGCCGGGGAGCTTGGCGTCCGCGCGGTACATGCGCACGCCGGCGAAGGCGCCCCATACGGCGAGGCCCATCAGCAGGGCCAGCAGGAATGCCATGGAGTCAGAGCCCCCTCACACGTCGATCCGGCTCAGGCGCCGGATGAGGACGAAACCGACGGCGTACATCGCGAACGCGATGATCACGCAGGCCTGGCCGACCGGTGAGCCGGTCATCCGCTCCAGCGCGCCGTCCTTGACGCCGTTCATGAGGAACAGCGCGCCGACACCGAGGACGGGGACGGCGTACGAGGTCATCGTCACCTGGGAGAGCTGGGTGCGGACCTCGCGTCTCGTCTCCTTGCGCTCCTCCAGCGTCTCGGTCAGGTTCCGCAGGGCCGAGACCACCTGGCCGCCGGCCCGGTTCGACAGCACCAGGGTGGTGACCAGGACGACCAGTTCGCGTGACGGGAGGCGGCCGGCGAGTTCGCCGAGCGCGTCGTCCAGGGAGTGGCCGATCGCCAACTGGTCGGCGACCTTGGCCAGTTCCTCGCCGGCCGGGGCCTCCAGTTCCTCCGCCGCCATGCCGATCGCGGTGCGCAGGGCGAGCCCGGCCTGGGTGGCGTTGGCCAGGATGCGGGCCAGTTCGGGGAGTTGGCCGATGAAGCGTTCGATGCGTTTCTGGCGCTGCCAGTTGAGGAACTGGACCGCCGCCCCGATGCCCAGCAGACCCGCGAGCGGGCCGAAGAAGGGGGCCAGGGTGGCCTGGCCGATCAGCCAGAGCGCGGCGACCGCGGCGAGCATGTAGACGAAGAACTCGCCCGGGGTGACGTCCAGTCCGGTCGCCGCCAGCCGCAGTTCCAGCCATCGGCCGAGGCGGGTACGGCGCAGCCGCCGGTCGAGGTCGCGGAAGCGGCGCGTGCGGCCGCCGGTCGCGAGCGGGCCGGTGTGGGTGAGCCGGTCCACGAGCGCGGCGCGCTGGGCCCGGCCCGAGGCGTAGGCGCGCAGCCCGGCCACCGCCAGGACGCAGGCCAGCAGCGTCACGCCGGTGGTGAGCTGGACGAGGGTGTGGAGTTCCATGGTCCTACCTGGCTTCTCGGGTGGCGAGCTGGTCCGCCGTGTGGGCGACGCCGAAGGCCTGCGGGACGGGCTGGCTCGCCATGTAGAGGCGGTCGGCGGTGCGGCGCGGGAGCGGGAAGTACTGGAAGCCGCCGTAGACGCGTCCGTCGGCCGTCATCGGCTGCGCGTCGAACCGGGCCACGGTGGCCAGCCGGTACGGCTCCCCGCCGTGGCTGTCGAGCAGGGCGATCTCGGTGATGCGGCGGGCGCCGTCGGCGAACCGGGTGAGCTGGACGATGACGTCGACGGCACTGTTGATCTGGTCGTGCAGGGCGACGAAGGGCACCTCCACGTCCGACATCGACGCCAGGGTCTGGAGCCTGGTCAGCGCGTCCTCCGCGCTGTTGGCGTGCACGGTCGCCAGCGATCCGTCGTGGCCGGTGGACATCGCCTGGAGCATGTCGAGGGACTCGCCGCCGCGGACCTCGCCCACCACGATCCGGTCGGGGCGCATGCGCAGCGAGTTGCGGACCAGGTCGCGGATGGAGACCTGCCCCTTGCCCTCGACGTTCGGCGGGCGGGACTCCAGGCGGACCACGTGTGTCTGCTGGAGCTGGAGTTCGGCGGAGTCCTCGATCGTGATGATGCGCTCGCGCGGCGGGATCAGCCCGGAGAGCGCGTTCAGGAGGGTCGTCTTGCCGGTACCGGTCGCGCCGGAGACGATGATGTTGAACTTCGCCTGGACCAGGCCCGCCAGCAGATACACCATGTGCTCGTCGAGCGAGCCGAAGCCGATCAGCTCCTGGAGGGTGAAGGAGCGCGGGAAGCGGCGGATGGTGAGGATCGGGCCGGTCAGGGACAGCGGCGGGATGATGACGTTGACGCGCTCGCCCGAGGGGAGGCGGGCGTCGACCATCGGGTTCGACTCGTCCACCCGGCGGTTGACCGTCGACACGATCCGCTCGATGGTCTGCATCAGCTGGTCGGCGGAGGCGAACCGGAGCGGCAGCTGCTCGACGCGCCCGCCTCGCTCGACGAAGATCGCGTCGGGGCCGTTCACCATGATCTCGGTGATCGACGCGTCCTCCAGGAGCGGCTCCAGGATGCCGAGGCCCAGTGCCTCGTCCACCACCCGGCGGATCAGCTGCGAGCGCTCCACCGTCGACAGCACCGGGCCCTCACGGCTGATGATGTGCCCGAGCACCCGCTCCAGGCGCGCCCGGCGTTCGGCCGCCGCGAGCGAACTCATCTCCGCGAGGTCGATCTCCTCCAGCAGCTTGGCCCGGTAGGAGGCGACCAGGTGCCCGTCCTCGCCCCGGCTGCCGTGCTCCTCCGGAGTGCTGATGCGTGCCCGCAGACTCATCGCTTCTCCTGGCTCAGTGGTCGGTGGTCGAGGTCGGTGGTCAAGGTCGGTGGTCAAGGTCAGCGGCCGAGGTCAGCGGCCCAGGGGCATGGTCGGGGTCGGTGGTCGAAGTCAGTAGTCGAAGTCGGTGGTCGGAGTCAGTGGTCGAGGGGCATGGTCGCGGTCTTGGTGGCGTCGCCGAGGTCCCAGACGATCTTCGGGATGTGCACGGTGGCCGTGACGGTGACGGAGTCGCCGCCGCCTCCGGACGAGCAGCTGACCGTGATCCCCCCGCTCACCGCCTGCGCGCACGCCTGCTGGGCGTCCTGCCGCAGGGACGCGGCCCGCGCCCCCGCCCGGGCCGCCGTACCGGCCTGCTCGGCCGCGTAGGCGACGGCGCCGATCTGGATGCCGGCCAGCCCGACGATCAGCAGGACGGGGATGAATCCGAGGTACTCGATGGCCACTTGGCCCCGGTCACGACCTCTTCGGCACCGGTACGGCATCTCAGTGCTTCACCTCCTCCACGGCACCGGCATGGCCGTGCACGGTGAGGGGGAAGTCGACGGAGCCGGGGAAGAGGACGGGGACCTTGATGCCCACGTCCACGGTCACATAGCCGGTCTGGTCACACCCGCTCACGCTCGCGCCCCCTCGCCACGCCCCCGACAGATGCTTCAGCGCCGCCTGCCGGCACACCCCGGACCGCTCCCCCCGGGGCGCCGCCGTCCCCGCCCGCACCCCCTCGTCCGCAGCATTCCCCGCGAGCGTGAAGGCGTACCCCACGAGCACGGCCTGCCACATCAGCACCAGCGTCAGGATGATCAGCGGCGTCATCCCCAGGAACTCGATGCTCACCTGTCCCCGGTCCCCACCCGGCCGTCTCATGGCCCGCTCACTCCTTCCGCCGCCGGAAGCCGACCGCGCCACGACCGCCGCCGCGATGGGCACCCTCGGGTGCCTTCACCAGGCCCAGCTCCCCGGCGAGCGCCCACAGCGCCTGCTTCACGGTGCTCCTGCTGTCCAGTTCATGGACCCGCCCGGCGTCCACAACACCCTGCAGCTCCTTGAAGTTGGCGGGTACGGCCGTACGCGCGAGCGCCGTTCCGGTGATGCGCTGCACCAGCGGCGGCTGGATCTCCGCACTCCGCGTGTGCCGGTTGACGACCGCCGTCGTCTCCTCGGCCTTGCGGATCTGCAGCCGGTCCCACATCCGTACGGTCCGCTTGGCGGCGCGTACGGCGATGACGTCCGGGGTGGTGACCAGCAGGGCGGTGTCGGCCATCTCCACGGCCACCGCGCCCGCGCCGCTCAGCTGGGCGCCGCAGTCCACCACGACCACCTCGTAGCGGGAGCGCAGGGCGCTGACGATCTGGCGGGCGGCGCGGTCGGTCACCTCCTCGCCGCGTTCGCCCTCCGCAGGGGCGAGGAGCAGGGCGAGGCCGGTGTCGTGGCGGAAGACGGCGTCGGCGAGGACGCGCGGGGAGATGTCGGTGATGGCGGCGAGGTCGGCCACGGAGCGGCGGAACTGGATGTCCAGATAGGAGGCGATGTCCCCGGTCTGCAGATCCAGGTCGACCAGCGCCGTCGCCCGCCCGGAGGCCTGGGCGGCGAGGGCCAGCTGGATCGCGGTCAGGGTGGCGCCCGTGCCGCCCTTGGCACCGCTGACCGTGACGAGCGTTCCGCCGACCCCGCCGAGGAGTTCGGTGGCGCCGTGGCCCAGATGGCGCCGTACGCCGGTGGACCACTGGGCGACGGCCTGGACGCGGCTGGCGAGTTCCTCGTACGACAGCGGGAGCGCGACCAGGCCGCGGGCGCCGGAGTCCATGGCGGCGGCGAACAGGCCGGGGCTCGCGTCGGTGGTGACGAGGATGACGCCGACGGCGGGGAAGCGCAGGGCGACCTCGCGGATCAGCTCCAGGGCCGGTACCGGCCCGATCCGCTCGTGGACGACCACGACCTCGGGCAGTTCGTCGACCGACTCGGCGGCGAGGCGGGCGAGGCCGTCGACGAGCTGGGTGGAGTCACCGACGGGCGGCTGTGGTTCGGCGTCGGGGAGCTGGCTGAGCAGCGTGACGAGGGAGCGGACGGCGTCTGGGTCCGCACCGGCCGGGAGGATCCTGGTAGGCATGCGGGCCGCCTCTCACTTGTCCGTAGCGAGTTCGTAGGTGCGGTCCTTGTCCGGGACGCTGGTCTCGCTGCCGGGGGCCACCAGCGCGAGCCGGACGCGCTGGGCGAAGGACTCGGCGTAGGTGATGCGCTGGGCGTCGAGGGTGGACAGCGCGAAGGTGATGGGGACGGCCTCGCTGGGCTGCTGCTGGTTCTTGCTGCTGTCGGGGTCGAGGGCGGTGATCCGGCCGACGTCGAGGACCCGGGCGTTGGTGACGATGATCTTCGACTGGTCGGGATCGCCGTTGTTCTTCCCGGCGAAGGTGGCGTAGACGTTGACCCGCGAGCCGGGAGTGATCTTCCCCGCGACCCCCGTCGCCGCGTCGATCATGATGGCGACCTCCTGCTGGCCGGGCTGGAGGGCGGGCTGGTCCACGATCATGTCGGTCTGGAGCAGGGAGCCCGCGCGCAGCGTGGTGACGGCGATCTTGCCCTGGATCTGGCGCAGATCGGTGACGGCGTTGCCGGACAGCCACCGCTCGGGCATCTTGATCTTCTCGAACTGGCCGGTGTCCAGGGCGGTGTACGGCTGCACGTCGGACTTGACCCGGTAGGCGCTGACCTCGGGCCCGACCTTGGAATTCGCGTCGTGGACGACGGAGAGCACGCCGGCGAACGCGCCGAGAGCGCACAGGACCGACAGGATCAGCAGTATCACGCCGCGGCGCTGACGGGAGTTCATGAACCGTGCAACCTCATTGGGGGAATCGGTCGAGCGGGATGTGGACGTACCGGTCTGGTCAGGCGGGCGTGCGCTGTTCCAGGGCGCGGGGTGGTGCGGGTTCGCGGACGGGCGGGGTGGCGGAGCAGAAGACGCAGCGGTCGCCGATGACGTCCAGGCCGCACCAGTGACAGCTGGTCTGCCGTACGGAGGTGACCAGTTGGTAGAGGACCGACAGATCGGCGAGGTAGCCGCAGAACTCGACCATGCGGCCGGTGCCCCACCACGCCGGGGACTCCGCGGGCAGCGGGACCTCGCGCAGTCCGTGCACGCTCCACCGTCCGCCGAGCCCGGCGACCCACTCGCTCTGCAACTGTCCCTTGGCGACGAGCATCCAGGTGTTGAACTCGGGCCCCTTGAGGGTGGCGCCGGGCGCGACCTTGACGAGCTGCGGCTCGGGGTGGGCGAGCACGGCGAACTGGCTGCCGGGCATCCAGGACTTGGCGTGCGTCTTGAGGCCGACGGGCACCCGGTCGAGCCTGGCGACGGAGCCCAGTACGGCTCCGGCGTGCAGATAGTGGGTGAGCAGCCGCCCGGCGGAGGCGAGGACCCCCGGGCTCAGATCGCAGGAGGCGAGCTGGCGCAGCTGCCGGGCGAGGACGGCGATGCCGAGCGGGGGCAGATCGGGCCGGAAGAGGGCGATGCGATCGCTCTCCAGCAGCGACCGCAGGGTGTACAGCCGCCGTACGACGGGCTCGGGGGTGGCGCCCGAGCAGACCACGACCAGATATCCGTACTGCTCGATCAGGGTGTGGAGTTCGGTGAGCGCGTGCTCCAGCGGCCGCTGGTGGAGGCCGCTCAGCACGACGGCCGGCATGGTCCGTTCGTCCTGCGCCGGCAGCGCCATGTCGGCGCTGGTCACGGCAATGGCAGTTGGCACGCGCAGCTCCCCGCTCTTCACACCCGCCGGCCGTCCGGGGTAACTCCCGTAGGCCGGGACGACTTCACTGCGTGACTACCTGAGCACTGTATCCACGGCCGTCTGACCGGAGAACAGCGTTTGTGAAGCTCGAGTGGAAGTCTCTCGGTACAAGTACCGCCAAATCCGGACAGGTTGAGCGGGTGACCGAAAACGATTTTGGTCTGGACCTCTTGACACCCGAATTGGTCTGGACCAACTTGTACGCACAGCGGTGGCCACCGCCCCTCCCCCTCCCCCTTCCCCTTCCCCTTCCCCTCAGGCTCCCCCGCCGAACTCCCCTTCCCGGAGGCCCCAGTGAACCGCGCACCAGGCATACCCAGACCCAGAGGACGGCGCCTCACCCTGTGGTCCGCCGCCACAGCCCTGGCCCTCTCGGTGGCGGGGCTCGCAGCCGCCTCCCCGGCATCCGCGGCGGACGTCAACAACGTCACGAACGCGGGCTTCGAGTCGGGCCTGACCAACTGGACGTGTACGGCGGGCAGCGGCACGACCGTCTCCTCCCCGGTGCACGGCGGAACGGCCGCACTGAAGGCGACCCCGTCCGGCCAGGACGACGCCCAGTGCACCGAGGCGGTCGCGGTCCAGCCCAACTCGACGTACACCCTGAGCGCGTGGGTCCAGGGCGGCTACGCCTACCTGGGCGTGACGGGCACGGGCACGACGGACGTCTCGACCTGGACCCCGGACTCCTCGTCCTGGAAACAGCTGTCGACGACCTTCACGACCGGGTCGTCGACGACATCGGTCACGATCTACACGCACGGCTGGTACGGCCAGGCGGCGTACTACGCGGACGACGTCTCGGTCTACGGCCCCGACGGCGGCGGAGGCGGCGACCCGGCCCCGACGGTCCCGGCGACACCGACGGGCCTCACGGCCTCCTCCGCGACCTCCTCGTCCGTGTCGCTGTCCTGGTCCCCGGTGTCGGGCGCGACGGGCTACAACGTCTACCGGGACGGCACGAAGGTGACGGCGGTGACGGGCACGTCGGCCACGGTGACGGGGCTGTCGGCGTCCACCTCCTACTCCTTCCAGGTGACGGCGACGAACGCGGCGGGCGAGTCCGCGAAGTCGGGGTCGGTGACGGGCACGACGACCTCCTCCGGCACCGGTGGCGGCGGAGGCTCGCTCCCGAAGCACGCGGTGACCGGCTACTGGCAGAACTTCAACAACGGCGCCACGGTCCAGAAGCTGTCGGACGTCCCGTCGTCGTACGACATCATCGCGGTGGCCTTCGCGGACGCGGCGTCGACGCCCGGAGCGGTGACCTTCAACCTGGACTCGTCCGGCCTCGGCGGCTACACGGTCGACCAGTTCAAGGCGGACATCAAGGCGAAGCAGGCGGCCGGCAAGAAGGTCGTCATCTCGATCGGCGGCCAGAACGGCACGGTGTCGATCAGCGACTCGGCATCGGCCACGAACTTCGCGAACTCCGTCTACTCCCTGATGCAGACGTACGGCTTCGACGGCGTCGACATCGACCTGGAGAACGGCCTGAACGCGACGTACATGACCCAGGCCCTGCGCGCCCTCTCCGCCAAGGCGGGATCGTCCCTGGTCATCACGATGGCCCCGCAGACGATCGACATGCAGTCGACGTCGAACTCCTACTTCCAGACGGCCCTGAACGTGAAGGACATCCTCACCGTCGTCAACATGCAGTACTACAACAGCGGTTCCATGCTGGGCTGTGACGGCAAGGTCTACAGCCAGGGCTCGGTCGACTTCCTCACGGCCCTGGCCTGCATCCAGCTCCAGGGCGGCCTGGCCCCGTCCCAGGTGGGCCTGGGCCTCCCGGCCTCGACGAGCGCGGCGGGCAGCGGCTACGTCTCCCCTTCGGTGGTCAACAACGCCCTGGACTGCCTGACGGCGGGCACGAACTGCGGCTCCTTCAAGCCGTCGAAGACGTACCCGGACCTGCGGGGCGCGATGACCTGGTCGACGAACTGGGACGCGGCGTCGGGGAACGCCTGGTCGAACTCGGTGGGGGCGCATGTGCACGCGCTGCCCTAGCGTGAGAGGTCTGTGAAGTGCGGCGCCCGGGCCCTTGGGGGGGGTCCGGGCGCCGCTGGTTGCCTAGGCCACCCCCAGTTCGCACCACACGTACTTCCCTCGATCCCCGAGCCGTACTCCAGCTCCGCACTGTGTTCCAGCGGACGCGGCGGATCCGGCGGCGCCGGGTCGCTGTCCCACGCCCCGATCCACACCACCCCCTGCGGGGTGCGACGGACCCTGAGCGCGGCGGGCCCCTTGGTGTGCCGTACGGCGTTCGAGACCAGCTCCGCCGCCAGCAACTCCGCCGTGTCCACCAGGCCGATCAACCCGTGCAGGGTCAGAATCAGACGCAGGGTACGGCGACAGACCGTGACCGCTCTGAGGTCGTTGGGAACGTAGAGCGTGTAGTCCCAGGTTTCGGGCATGCCTGATCAACTCCGTTGAAGCGAAGGGGATTTCGCGCGCGGTGGCATTGCCGCAGCCGTCGTGGCAGGGCGAAGCGGTGCGGTGCACTTCCGCTGCGTGTGCGGTACATCACTGACGGTAGAGCAAAAATTTTTCCTTGCGCAAGCCGGTCGCGTAATCTGCCCCCTAACGGGGCACTGCGACACGGTGGTTGAGGATCTGGAGGGCACATGGCTCCGAGAAGCCAATCCACGGCACGGCAGGTGCGCCTGGGTACCGAGCTGCGCAGGCTGCGGGAGTCGGCCGGCTTGAAGGCCCGAGAGGTGGCGGCGTTGCTCAGTTCGACCTCGGCCCAGATGAGTCAGGTCGAAGCAGGCTTAGCAGGCGTGAGCGAGGAGCGGGTCCGGCGTCTCGCCGCCCACTATGCCTGCGCCGACGAGGCGTTGATCGAGGCCCTGGTGGCGATGGCCAACGACCGCACGCGGGGATGGTGGGAGGAGTACCGCGGCGTACTCCCACCGGTGTTCCTGGATGTCGCCGAGACCGAGCACCACGGCACGTTCCTGCGCGAGGTCGTCACCAGCCACGTTCCGGGGCTGCTCCAGACTCCGGACTACGCCCGCGCCGTCTTCGGCTACATGGTCCCGGAGCTGCCGGAGAGTGAACTGAATCCCCGGGTGGAGCACCGGACACGGCGCAGGTCCGTACTGGAACGTGGTGTCCCGGTCCCCTACGAGACGATCATTCACGAGGCCGCGCTGCGCATCCTCGTGTCGGACCGCGCCACCGCTCGGGCTCAACTGCTCGAGGTTCTGCGGGCGATCGAGAACGGCCGCGTCACGGTACGCGTCATCCCGTTCGCAAGAGAAGGGTTCGCCGGCGCGGGCATCGAGATGATGTACGTGGGCGGTCCCCTTCCCCGGCTGGACACAGTGCTGCGTGACGCCCCTCACGGCACCGCCTTCATCGATGCCGAATCCCAGCTGGCGCGCTTCCGGGTGCTCCTCAATAAGGTGGGGAAAGCAGCACTGCCACCCGTGGAGTCACGGGACTTCGTGCACCACATGACCAAGGAACTGTGAGGCGCCCGCATGACCCAGGCCGTCCGCTGGCAGAAGTCGTCGTACTCCGGCGGAGGCGACGGCAACACTTGCGTGGAGATCGCGAAGCTGGACACCCACACAGCCGTCCGAGACTCAAAGGCCCCGGCCCGGGCGACCCTCACCTTCCCCGCCGGCGCCTTCGCCTCCTTCGTCGAGGCGCTGAAGGAGGCTCCCCCCGTGCGGACGTCCCGCTAGGCCGACTCCTCCTCGAAGTACGCGTCCAGCACCGCGTCCAACTGCTCGTCCCACTCCTTGAAGAGGGACTTCGCCGTCGCCTCGATCTCGATCGGGTACCAGCGGCGGTCCGGGGTGTGGACCGTGATCGTGTAGCGCTTGCCGAAGCGGGGGGACTCCGTTTCGACCGCTGCGATCTCGTCCCAGCCGAACTCGCAGGACTCCTCGTCCAGGCGGAGGCGGACCCCCTTGCGGTCGGCCACTATCCTCGCGCGGCGGTCGGACGCCTCGAAGACCGGGCCGTCGGCCGCGCCCTCGTCCTCTTCGGTCTCCTCCGGCTGTGCCGACGCCTGCGCGTCCTCCGGCTCCGGCTCCGGTTCCGCCGCTTGCGGCTCGGCGGCCGTAGCCGCCTGCTCCTTCGCCGGGGCCGTGAGGCCGGGGATGAAGGCCGGGTCGAAGCCGGCGCCCGTCACGGGCTCGGACTTCAACGGCTCGGACTTCGACGGCTTGCTGCTCGCTCCTGTGCGCTGCTCCACGGCGGCAGTATGGACGACTTCCCTGTGCCGGAACCAGTCAGACCGCTCATCTCACGGCCAACATCCGTCACCTTCACACGAACACGCTCACCGCAGCCGCCACCGCGAACCCGGCCACCGACAGCACCGACTCCAGGACCGTCCAGGTCCGCAGCGTGTCGCGTTCGCTGATGCCGAAGTACTTCGCCACCATCCAGAAGCCGCCGTCGTTGACGTGCGAGGCGAAGATCGAGCCCGCCGAGATGGCCATGATGACCAGGGCCACGAAGGGCTGGGAGTGGTCGCCCTCCGTCAGGAGAGGGGCCACTATGCCTGCCGTCGTGACGATCGCCACGGTCGCCGAGCCCTGCGCCACCCGCAGGACCAGGGAGATCAGGTACGACAGCACGATCACCGGCAGACCCACGCCGTGGAAGGTGTCGGACAGGGCCTGGGCCACGCCGCTCGCCTTCAGTACCGCGCCGAAGATGCCTCCCGCGCCGACCACCAGCAGGATGTTGCCGACCGGCTTCAGGGAGGAAGTCGACACGGCCTCCAGGGACTTGCGGGACCAGCCCCGGCGGATGCCGAGCAGGTAGTAGGCGAGGAGCAGGGCGATCGTCAGGGCCACGAAGGGGCTGCCGAAGAACGCCAGGACCGAGCGGGTGGGGGACGGGTCCAGGGCGATCGAGGAGAAGGTCGCGGCGAGGATCAGGATCAGGGGCGTGCCGATGATCGCCAGCACCGTGGCCAGCGGTACCGGCGTCTCCTGCGGCTCCACGCCCTGCGCGCGCTGCTCCGCGATCACCGCCCGCTTCGCCTCTTCCGCCGCCTCGACCATGTCCTGCGGTACGGGGACGAAGATCCGCTTGCCTATCCAGGCGGCGTAGGCCCAGGCGGCGAGCACGGCGGGGATGCCGCAGACGATGCCCATGAGGATGACCCAGCCGAGCTGGACGTGGAGGAGACCGGCGGCCGCGACCGGGCCGGGGTGCGGGGGCAGGAAGGCGTGGGTCATCGACAGGCCCGCGAGGAGCGGGAGGCAGTAGAGCAGGATCGACTTGCCGCCTCGCTTCGCCGCCGCGTAGACCAGCGGGGCCAGGACGAAGATGCCCACGTCGAAGAAGACCGGGATGCCGAAGATCAGGCCCGTCAGGCCCATGGCCAGGGGGGCGCGTTTCTCGCCGAAGAGGGTCAGCAGGCGCGACGCCAGTACCTCCGCTCCGCCGCTCACCTCCAGGATCGCGCCCAGCATCGTGCCGAGGCCGATGATGATCGCGACGTGGCCGAGGATGCCGCCCATGCCGGACTCGATGGTGGAGACGGCGGTGGAGCTCTGGACCGTGCCGAAGAGTTCGGTGACCGAGAGGCCGGCCAGCAGGCCCACGGATATCGAGACGGCGAGCAGGGCCACGAAGGGCTGGAGCCTGACCTTGATGATCAGGAACAGGAGCAGGGCTATGCCGATTCCGGCGACCGTGAGGAGGCCGGGAGTGCCGTCGAGGAGGAGGAGCAGACCTCCGGTGTGGGGTGGTGGGGCGGTGGGGGCGGTCGCGGCCAGGGAGAAGGGCATACGGGGGGCCTCTACTTAAATGCATGGTGCTTTCGGGCAGGGGGGATCGCGGCACGGCGCCCCGGGGGTGAGGGGCCGCCGTGCCGTGTCGGTGTGCGGGAAGTGAGGCGACGTCAGCTCAGCACGGCGAGCGCGTCGATCTCGATGAGGAGGCCGGCCGGGAGACCGACGTAGACCGTCGTCCGGGCGGCGGGCGGCTGGGTGAGGCCCTGCTCCTCGAAGTAGGTGTTGTAGATCTCGTTCATCTCGGCGAAGTGGGCCGTGTCCGTCAGATAGACGCGGATCATCATCACGTCGTCCCAGCTCGCGCCGCCCTCTTCGAGGATCGCCTTGACGTTGGCGAGGGTCTGGAGGGTCTGCTCGCGCAGGGTGGGACCGGCCGGCGTCGGGGGCTTGCCCTCCTCGGCGGGCAGGAAGCCGACCTGGCCGGCGACCTGGAGGATGTTGCCCTTCTTCACGCCGTGCGAGAACTTCGCGGGCGGGGTGGTGTGGGTCTTCGGGGTGAGGGCGATCTTCTCGGTCATGCGGGGTCCTTGTCGGTCATGATCGGTTGTGGCCGGTCATGACGGGTCCCTCGTGGGGTCCGTCACCGGCGTCCTTCCGGAGTACTCGCCGCTGATCGCGTCCGCCGTACGGCGCACCAGCGGGAGCAGGGTGAGGAGTTCCTCGGCGGTGACGACGACGTTCGGCGCGGACACCGACATCGCGGCGACCACCCGGCCGTCGGCCCCGCGGATGGGCGCGGCGACGCAGTTGATGGACTCCTCGTGACCACCGAGGTCGGTGGCCCAGCCCTGTTCGCGCACCTGCTCCAGCTCCCTGAGGAAAGCCGGGGCGTTGGGGGTCGAACGGGCCGTGTACAGGGGGTAGTCGAGCTTGTCCGCGAGGGCGCGGCGCTCGGGTTCGGGCAGATCGGCGAGGAGGAGCTTCGCCACGGCCGCGACCGTGATGGCGACGGGCTTGCCGATCCGCGAGTACATGCGGACCGGGTAGCGGCTCTCCACCTTGTCGATGTAGAGCACCTCGTGCTCCTCGTAGACGGCGAGGTGCACGGTGTGACCGCAGGTCTCGTTGAGCCCTACGAGATGGGAGTGGGCGATCTCCCGGATGTCGAGGTTCTCCATCGCCTCCTGGGCGAGGGCGAAGAGCCGCGCGCCGAGGCGGTAGCGCTGGTCGGACTGGCGGTAGACCAGGCCGTGTTCGTGCAGCGTGCGCAGGAGGCGGAGCGCTGTTGATTTGTGGACGCCCAGGCGGTCGGCGACCTGGCCGAGGTCCGCGGGGCCCTCGGCCAGCAGCGGCAGGATGCTCAGGGCGCGGTCGACGGTCTGACTCATGGGGTGTTCGCCTCCTCCGTGGCCCGCTCGGCTTGCGTCCAGCCGGGGCCGAGTCGAAGTCTCCCCCATGCGGTGTCGTTCAGGGCGGTCAGCCGGTCGGCGTGGTCCCGGGCGGGGGGCGGGGCCAGGTCGCCGGGGGTGGCGAGGGCGGCGGCGGCGAAGAGGTGGCCGTGGCGCAGGCGGGCCGCCGGGGGGAGTCCGCGCAGGGTGCCGGAGAGGAAACCCGCGGCGAAGGCGTCGCCCGCGCCGGTGGTGGCCACGACGTCCACGTGCAGAGCGGGTTCGAAGGCGGACGACTCGCGCGCGAACGCCGTCGCCCCCCGCGCACCCTGCTTCACCACCAGCACCGCCGGCTCCGGCAGCGCCTCGCGGATCGCCTCCGGGCCGCCCGTGACGCCCCAGGCCTCCTCCGCCTCGTCCTCGCCGACGAAGACGACGTCCGCTCGCCGGGCCAGGTCCAGCAGGACCAGCGGGCCCTGCGCCGTCCGCCACAGCCCCGGGCGGTGGTTCACGTCGAAGGAGAGGAGAGGGCGGCCCGGGTGGGGTGCCGTCAGCGTGTGCAGCAGCGCGCGGCAGTCGTCGGACAGTGCCGCCGTGATCCCCGACAGGTGCAGCACCCGCCCTGCCCGCACCGCCGTCAGATCCACATTGGTCACGCTCATCGCCGACGCCGCCGAACCCGCCCGGTAGTACGCCACCTCGTGCGCGCCCGTGCCCCGGTCGCCGGCGGTGCGGAAGTAGATGCCGGTGGGGCGGGCCGGGTCCCTGGGTATGGACGAGACGTCGACGCCGTACCCGGCGATCCGCTCGACCAGGTGCTGGCCGAATCCGTCCGCCCCCACCCGGCTCACCCACCGCGCGGTGTGCCCGGCGGCCGCCAGTACGCAGGCCACGTTGGACTCGGCGCCGCCGATCGCGCGGTCGAAGGAGGGCACCTCCGCGAGGCGGCCCGGTCGGCTGGGCAGGAAGGTGACCATGGACTCGCCGAGCGCCACGACATCCACAGCGTCGGGGGCGTTGCGGGATCCGGTGACGGTCACGATCGTCGTAGCTCCTCGATGGTGGGAGTCCGTTGACCCCGCGTTGGCCGAGATGTTAGACAGCAGTGAGCGACATACGCAATGGACGTTGCAAGACATGCAACGCTTGCAGATCAGGGAGGCTCCATGGCTCGCGAAGCCGGTAGTGAAGCACTCGCCCACCTCGCCGAGGAACGGGTCGACCACCGCTTCAAGGGCCTCCCGCCCGACGCCGACGGCCTCACGGTCGGCGAGCTGGCCGCCCAGCGTCGCAACCTCTTCCGCGAGGCCGACGGCTTCACCTCGCCCGTCCTCGCCCTGTCCGCCGAGCGCCTGGAGCACAACCTGGCGCTCATGGAGACGTACACCGTGCGCCACGGGCTCGCCTTCGCCCCGCACGGCAAGACCTCGATGGCCCCGCAGCTCTTCCACCGCCAGCTCCGGCACGGCGCCTGGGGCATCACGCTGGCGGTGCCCCACCAGGTGCGGGTCGCCCGGGCGTTCGGCGTCCCGCGGATCTTCCTCGCCAACGAGCTGGTGGACGCCGCCGCCCTGCGGTGGATCGCCGCGGAACTCACCGCCGACCCCGCTTTCCGGTTCGTCTGTTACGTCGACTCCGTGCGCGGGGTCGAGCTGATGGACTCGGCACTGCGCGACAGCGGCTCCGCCCGGCCCGTGGACGTCGTCGTCGAGCTGGGCGCGGGCGAGGGCGCGCGGACCGGGGTGCGCACGCAGGCCGGGGCCCGGGCCGTCGCCGACGCGGTGGCCGGGACGCGGACGTTGCGGCTGGTGGGCGTGGCGGGGTACGAGGGCGAGGTGCCGCAGGCCGACCCGGAGCGCGTGCGGTCGTATCTGCGACGGCTGGTGGCGCTCGCCGCCGACCTCGACAAGGGCGGGCTGTTCGGCAGCGCGGAGGAGATCGTGGTGAGCGCGGGCGGCAGCGCCTGGTTCGACGCGGTGGCCGAGGCGTTCGAGGAGATCCCCGCCCTCTCCCTGCCCGTGCTGAAACTGCTGCGCTCGGGCGCGTACGTCTCGCACGACGACGGCCACTACCGAAGGCTCACCCCCTTCACCCGGGTCCCCGAGGAGGGCGCCCTGGAACCCGCCTTCCGGCTGTGGGCGCAGATCGTCTCCCGGCCCACCCCCGAACAGGCCTTCGCCAACGCGGGCAAGCGCGACGCGGCCTACGACCTGGACCTGCCCGCCGCCCAGGTGGTACGCCGCGGCGGTGTCGAGCGGGCGGCGGACGGGATCACCGTGACCGGGCTGTCCGACCAGCACGCCTGGCTGCGCACGGAGCCCGGCGCCGACGTCGAGGTGGGCGACTGGGTCGGGCTCGGGCTGTCCCACCCGTGCACGTCCTTCGACAAGTGGCAGCTGATCCCGGTGGCCGAGGCGGACGGGACGGTCGTCGACTACATCCGTACGTACTTCTAGGGCTACGGGGAGGCCGGCATGGAGGACCTGGTCATCCGGGACGCCGACGTCGTCGACGGCAGCGGCGAGCCGTCGTACCGCGCCGACGTGGTGCTCGACGGCGGGCGGATCGTCTCGATCGTCAAGGAGGCGGTCGCCGCGGGCTGCCAACGGCCGCGTGCCGTGCGCGAAGTGGACGCGGAGGGCCTGGTCCTCTCCCCCGGCTTCATCGACATGCACGCCCACTCCGACCTCGCCCTGCTGCGCGACCCCGACCACAGTGCCAAGGCCGCGCAGGGGGTCACGCTGGAGGTCCTCGGCCAGGACGGGCTGTCGTACGCGCCGGTGGACGACCGCACGCTGCAGGAGGTGCGGCAGGCGATCACCGGGTGGAACGGGTACGGCGACGACCTCGACCTCGACTGGCGCTCGGTCGGCGAGTACCTGGACCGGCTGGACCGGGGCATCGCCGTCAACGCGGCCTATCTCGTCCCGCAGGGCACCGTCCGCGCGCTCGCCGTCGGCTGGGAGGACCGCGCGGCGCGTCCCGAAGAGCTGGACCGGATGCGGCGGCTGGTCGCGGAGGGGATGGAGCAGGGCGCGGTCGGGATGTCCTCCGGGCTCACCTACACGCCCGGCATGTACGCCCCGGACGCCGAGCTGACCGAGCTGTGCCGGGTGGTGGCGTCGTACGGCGGCTACTACTGCCCGCACCACCGCTCCTACGGCGCCGGCGCGCTGGAGGCGTACGCCGAGATGGTGGACCTCACCCGGGAGGCCGGCTGCCCGCTGCACCTCGCGCACGCCACGATGAACTTCGGCGTGAACAAGGGCCGGGCGCCCGAGCTGCTCGCCCTGCTCGACGAGGCGCTGGACTCCGGCGCGGACATCACGCTGGACACCTATCCCTACACGCCCGGCTGCACCACCCTGGCCGCGCTGCTGCCGAGCTGGGCGAGCGCGGGCGGTCCGGAGGAGATCCTGGCCCGGCTCGGCGACCCGGCGACGGCCGAGCGGATCCGGCACGGCCTGGAGGTGACCGGCTCGGACGGCTGCCACGGGGTGCCGGTGGAGTGGGAGACGATCGAGATCTCCGGCGTCGCCGACCCCGCGCTCGGTGATCTCGTGGGCCGTACGGTCCGGGAGGCGGCGGACCTGCGCGGGGAGCCGGCGTGGGAGACCGTCCGCCGTCTCCTGCTGTCGGACCGGCTCGGTACGACGATCCTCCAGCACGTCGGGCACGAGGAGAACGTCCGCGCGATCATGCGGCACCGCGCCCACACCGGCGGCTCGGACGGCATCCTCCAGGGTACGAAGCCGCACCCGCGCGCGTACGGCACCTTCCCGCGCTATCTCGGCCACTACGTAAGGGAGTTGGGGGTGCTGACGCTGGAGGAGTGCGTCGCCCGGCTCACGTCCCGGCCCGCGGCGCGGCTGCGACTGCCGGACCGCGGGCTGGTGCGCGAGGGGTACCGGGCCGACCTGGTGCTGTTCGACCCGCGGACGGTGGCGCCGGGCGCCACCTTCGCCGATCCCCGCAGGCTTCCCACGGGGATCGCGTACGTCCTGGTCGACGGCCGGTTCGTCATCGAGGACGGGAGGCGGACGGACGTGCTGGCGGGCCGATCCGTCCGCCGTACGCCCCGGTGACCGGCCCCGGCCGCCCCTACGGCTTGGGCAGGGTGCAGCCGGACGCGCTCAGGTTCAGCTTGTTGCCGGTGGTGAAGCAGGCCGGGATGATGTACGTCTCCTCGGCGTAGTTGATGCCCTGGCGGACGGTGACGTTGCCGTTCTGGTCGACCTCGCAGGGGTTGTTCTCGGTGCAGCGCTCGCCGTCCTCGTTGCCGGTGTTGTTGACGGCGACGACCTTGCCGGTGCTCGTGTCGATCACGGGCGAGCCCGACGTGCCCCCGATGGTGTCGCAGGCGGAGGTGTAGCGGACGGAGTCCTTCCAGGTCCAGTCGCCCTCCTTGAGCCGGTAGACGAAGCCGTCGACGTCGCAGCTGTAGATCTTCTTCCAGTAGCCGGAGACGACCTTGATGGCGGAGCCGGCGGCCGGGTGGGTGTCCTGCACGGTGAGCGGGCTGATGCCGTAGGAGCTCTTGATCGCCGCGTACGTCGTGGTGGTGCGGTAGATCGTGATGTCCGTGTCCGTCATGGTCGAGTAGACGACCTGGTTGGCACGGAGGGTCGCGACCTTGCTGCCGGCGGAGTTCAGCAGGCCGAAGGTACGGCTGGAGGACTGGCCGGTGATGACCTCGCCGGCCGCCGGGAAGCCGGTCTCCAGGCAGTGGCCGTTGGTCAGCACGAGCGCCGGGTCGGTGTCCGCGGAGCCGGGGAAGCGGATGACCGAGCCGGAGCAGTTGCTGAGCGAGACGGTGCCGGCGAAGTCGACCGTCACCGCGGCCTTCTTCGCGGTGTGCGGCGCGGTGTGCGGCGCGGCCATCGCCGGGGTCGCACCCAGCCCGGCCAGGGCCACGGAGGAGAGCACGGCAAGGAGAGGCTTGTTCATGTGGGGGTCCCCTCTTACGACTTGGGCGACCGGAGATCTTCCGGCCGCCCTTCATGCTTGTCATGCGCATTCTCAATGCGGGAGGGGGGTGCGAACAAGAAGGCGGGGCCGGTCGTAGGGGTTTCCCTGTGTGCCGGGCCTCCACGTGGCGGCAGAGGGGCGTATTCGGACAAACCTCCGCGTCTCACGTGGCGGAAAACACGACCCGCGAGGCGATACCGGGCCGTAAGCTCACGGACATGCAGGTGATCCAGTCGACCAAGCTCGCCAACGTCTGTTACGAGATCCGGGGCCCGGTGCTCGAGGAGGCGATGCGGCTCGAGGCGGCGGGGCATCGCATCCTCAAGCTGAACACCGGCAACCCTGCCGCCTTCGGCTTCGACTGCCCGCCGGAGATCCTGGAGGACATCCTCCGGAACGTCTCGACGGCCCACGGCTACGGCGACGCCAAGGGCCTGCTGGCCGCCCGGCGCGCGGTCGTCATGCACAACCAGACCCTCGGCATCGAGACGGACGTCGAGCACGTCTTCATCGGCAACGGCGTCTCCGAGCTGATCGTGATGGCCATGCAGGGCCTGCTCGACGACGGCGACGAGGTCCTCGTACCGGCGCCGGACTACCCGCTGTGGACCGCCGCCGTCTCCCTCGCCGGTGGCACCGCCGTCCACTACCGCTGCGACGAGCAGGCGGACTGGACGCCCGATCTCGCCGACATCGAGCGCAAGGTCACCGACCGCACCAAGGCGATCGTGATCATCAACCCGAACAACCCCACGGGCGCGGTCTACGACGAGCCGGTGCTCAAGGGGCTGACGGACATCGCCCGGCGGCACAACCTGCTGATCTGCTCCGACGAGATCTACGACAAGATCCTCTACGACGGCGCCACGCACACCCCGACCGCGAAGGTCGCCCCCGATCTGCTCACCCTCACCTTCAACGGCATGTCGAAGGCGTACCGGGTGGCCGGGTACCGGGTGGGCTGGATGTCCATCTCGGGCCCGCGCGCCCACGCCGACTCCTACATCGAGGGTCTGACGATCCTGGCGAACATGCGCCTGTGCGCCAACATGCCGGGGCAGCACGGCGTGGTAGCCGCGCTCAGCGGACGCCAGTCGATCAACGACCTGGTGCTGCCGGGCGGCCGGCTGAAGGAGCAGGTGGACACCGCCTACGAGCTGCTGACGCAGATCCCGGGCGTGAGCTGCGTACGGCCCAGGGGCGCGCTGTACCTCTTCCCGCGGCTCGACCCCCAGGTCTTCAAGATCAAGGACGACCGGCAGATGGTCCTGGACCTGCTGCGCAAGGAGAAGATCATGGTCGTCCAGGGGACGGGCTTCAACTGGCCCGAGCCCGATCACTTCCGGGTGGTGACGCTGCCGAGCGTCGGCGACCTGCGCGACGCGATCACCCGGATCGGGAACTTCCTCGACGGCTACGGCCAGCCGTAGAAGATCAGACTCAACTTTAGACGAAATCCAAGCTAGGATGGTTTCCTGTCAGAGCACAGGAGGCCATCCCCCATGTACGAACCGATCCGCACCAAGTCGGTCCACCGCACACGGGCCGACGTCTCCTCCGACTTCCCTCACCGCTCACGCGAGGAGGAGCTGGACATCCAGCTCGCGGGCCACCTCGCCGCGCTGCTCGCGGTCACCGACGAACTGCGCGGGCTGGCCCCGTCCGCGGAGCTGGAGACGGCCGCGGACCGCCTCGCCGGCGAGGTGAGCCGGCTGCGCGGCGGCCGGACACCGGCCCGGGCCGTAGCGGCCTCGGCCGCTGACCCCACGGAGCTGCACCGGCGCGCCCACGCCCTCGCGGGCCGGGCCCTCGTCGTCGCCGCGTCCCGCGCGGACACCTCGGCGGCGATCCTGGCGGCGGAGCGGATGGACGCGCACGGTTCTGCGCTGGCGCTCAGCACCGCGTGATCACTGCGTTGGTGTGAGCCGTGGCGGCGGAGAAGGTCCTCTCCGAGACCCCGGTGATGTCCAGCCCGGTCGCCGTCGGCATCAAGCCCGCCACCGTCAAGGCCCTCGGCTGGCGGCCCGGGCAGGTCACCTGGGGGCAGATCGAACAGGCCGTGCAGGACGGCAGGCTGACGTACGGGATGACCGACCCGGCCCGCTCCAACTCCGGTTTCTCCACGCTGATCTCGGTGGCCTCGGCCCTGTCCGGCGCCCAGTCCGCGCTCACCGACGCCGACGGCGCCAAGGCCACTCCCAGGCTGAAGGAGTTCTTCAAGGGCCAGAAGCTGACCTCGGGCTCCTCGGGCTGGCTGGCGACGGCGTACAAGCGGCGCGGCACCGTCGACGCCCTGCTCAACTACGAGTCGGTCCTCAAGGGCATCCCGGGGCTGACCGTGATCCGCCCCGCCGACGGCGTCGTCACCGCCGACTATCCGCTCCCCTCGCTCACCGCCACGGACTCCCGCACCCGCGAGGAGGTCCGCAGGACGACCGAGGACCTGCGCACCGACGCCGTGCAGAAGCTCATCACCGACACCACCCACCGCCGCCCGGTCGTCGCCTCCGTACCGCCCGCGTCCGGTCTCGACACCGGCCGGCGCCACGAACTGCCGTTCCCCGGCACCCGCTCGGTCGCCGACGGCCTGCTGAACGCGTACGAGAACGAGCTGCGCCGCCCCTCCCGCACGGTCTACGTCCTCGACACCTCCGGCTCGATGGCGGGCGGGCGGCTGGCGGCGCTCAAGCAGGCGCTGACCGGTCTGACCGGCGACTTCCGCGACCGCGAGGAGGTGACGCTGATGCCGTTCGGCTCGCAGGTGAAGAGCGTGCGCACCCACGTCGTCGACCCCAGGGACCCGAAGGCCGGGCTGACCGCCATCCGCGAGGACACCGACGCGCTCAGCGCCGACGGCGGCACCGCGATCTACACCTCGCTGGAGAAGGCGTACGACCAGCTCGGCGCCGGCCAGGACACGTTCACCTCGATCGTGCTGATGACCGACGGCGAGAACAACGGCGGCGTCAAGGCGGGCGACTTCGACGGCTTCTACCGCTCCCTGACCGGCACCCGGTGGGACACCCCCGTCTTCCCGATCCTGTTCGGCGACTCCTCCCGCACCGAGCTCCAGCACATCGCCGACCTGACCGGCGGCCGCCTCTTCGACGCCCGCGGCGGCTCGCTGGACGGCGCCTTCGAGGAGATCCGTGGCTACCAGTAAGGTCCTCGGCTATCTGGAGTCCCGCAAGAACCTCACCGGCGCCGCCTGCGGGATCGCCGGCCTGGTGCTGACCTTCACCGGGGTCGCGGGACCGTACTGGCCGGTCGTGGTCGCGGGGCTGTACGGCGCGGGCGCGCTGATCGCCCCGCCCGAGCGGCCCGCGCTGCCGGACTTCCCGAGCCCTTGGGAGCAACTGGAGTCCGTCCGGGCCGACTTCGGGACGCTGCGCACGTACCTCGCGGGCGTCGACCTGCCGTCCGAGGCCGTCGGCCGGCTCACCGCCCTCACCGAGCTGCTGGCGGCACTGCTGGAGCCGGGCTGGGTCGCCGAGGCCCTGGCGCAGGACCCGGAGGCGTGCACACGGTGCCCCGTGCGGTGCGGCAGGACGTCCCGGAGGCCGTCGACGCCTACGTCCGCACCCGCTGGTGGACCCGGCTCGCCCCGGGCACGCAGCCGCCCGAGCGCCATCTGGAGCACCAGCTCGGCCGGCTCCACGAGGAGGCCGAACGACTGGCCTCGGCCCTGCGGGACGCGGAGGCGCTGCGGCAGGAGTCGCACTCGCGCTACCTGGACGAGCGCAACCAGTGAGACGACGGGTGCCCCGCACGCCGTTGTGCGGGGCACCCGGGGTCGTCCCACGGCCGGTCGTGACGATCGCTGGTCAGGGCACGGCGACCGGCCGTGGAGTCTTGGGCGGGACTAGCCGAGGCGCTCCACCAGCGCGCGGTACTCGTCCCACAGCTCCTTCGGGGTGTGGTCGCCGAAGGTGTTGAGGTGCTCGGGGACCAGGGCGGCCTCCTCGCGCCAGACCTCCTTGTCGACCGTGAGCAGGAAGTCCAGGTCGGAGTCCGACAGTTCGAGCCCGTCGGTGTCCAGCGCGCCCTTGGCCGGCAGCACGCCGATCGGGGTCTCGACGCCCTCGGCCTTGCCGTCGAGGCGCTCCACGACCCACTTCAGGACGCGGGAGTTCTCGCCGAAGCCGGGCCAGACGAACTTGCCCGCGTCGTTCTTGCGGAACCAGTTGACGTAGTAGATCTTCGGCAGCTTGGCCTGGTCCCTGCCCTTGGCGACGTCGACCCAGTGGCCCATGTAGTCACCCATGTTGTAGCCGCAGAACGGCAGCATCGCGAACGGGTCGCGGCGCAGCTCGCCGACCTTGCCCTCGGCCGCGGCGGTCTTCTCGGAGGCCACGTTGGCGCCGAGGAAGACGCCGTGGTTCCAGTCGAAGGACTCGGTCACCAGCGGCACCGCGGAGGCGCGGCGGCCGCCGAAGAGGATCGCCGAGATCGGCACGCCCTTGGGGTCCTCCCACTCGGGCGCGATGATCGGGCACTGCGAGGCGGGGACGGTGAAGCGGGCGTTGGGGTGGGCGGCCGGGGTCTGGGACGCCGGCGTCCAGTCGTTGCCCTTCCAGTCGGTCAGGTGGGCGGGCGACTCCTCGGTCATGCCCTCCCACCACACGTCGCCGTCGTCGGTGAGCGCGACGTTGGTGAAGACCGCGTTGCCCCACAGCGTCTTCATCGCGTTGGCGTTGGTGTGCTCACCGGTGCCGGGCGCGACGCCGAAGAAGCCGGCCTCGGGGTTGATCGCGTAGAGGCGGCCGTCCTCGCCGAAGCGCATCCAGGCGATGTCGTCGCCGATGGTCTCGACGGTCCAGCCGGAGATCGTGGGCTCCAGCATGGCGAGGTTGGTCTTGCCGCAGGCGCTCGGGAAGGCGGCGGCGACGTACTTCGACTCGCCCTGCGGCGGGGTGAGCTTGAGGATCAGCATGTGCTCGGCCAGCCAGCCCTCGTCACGGGCCATGACGGAGGCGATACGCAGCGCGTAGCACTTCTTGCCGAGCAGGGCGTTGCCGCCGTAGCCGGAGCCGTAGGACCAGATCTCGCGGTCCTCGGGGAAGTGCGAGATGTACTTGGTGGAGTTGCACGGCCACGGAACGTCCTGCTGGCCCTCCTCCAGCGGGGCGCCGAGCGTGTGCACGGCCTTCACGAAGAAGCCCTCGTCGCCCAGCTCGTCCAGGACCGCCTGGCCCATGCGCGTCATCGTGCGCATGGAGACGGCGACGTAGGCGGAGTCGGTGATCTCCACGCCGAGCGCCGAGAGCGGGGAGCCCAGCGGGCCCATGCAGAACGGGACGACGTACATGGTGCGGCCGCGCATGGAGCCGCGGAACAGGCCCTTCTCGCCCGCGAAGATCTCCCGCATCTCGGCGGGGGCCTTCCAGTGGTTGGTCGGGCCCGCGTCCTCCTCCTTCTCGGAGCAGATGAAGGTCCGGTCCTCGACGCGTGCGACGTCGGTCGGGTCGGAGGCGGCGTAGTAGGAGTGCGGGCGCTTGATCGGGTCGAGCTTCTTGAACGTTCCCCTGGCGACCAGCTCTTCGGCGAGGCGCTCGTACTCGGCCTCGGAGCCGTCACACCAGACCACGCTGTCCGGCTGCGTCAGTTCGGCGATCTCGTTGACCCACGAGATCAGTTCCTGGTGGTTGGTGGGAAGGCTGGGAGCCGCGATGTCGCGCGCCACGATTGCTCCTAAGTGAGGGATTTTTGTCTTGTCGCCCCGTGGGGGCTGCGACCCGGACGCTTCGTAGCCGCTCATCCGGTGCCGACCGCACTCATTTGATCATCCGACGCTGATGCCCATCTGTCCAGGGGGTGTCACAGGTGAGCGGAGTGAGGAATGCCACGATTTCCGTGATTCTTTGCGTCCATGTTGGATTCAGCTGAAGGTTCTTTTGCGTTCGCCCTGGTCACCACCAGGCGCTGACGGACGACTTACGGTGTCGTAGGTACCATTCGCGCATGACTGCGTCCGTCCCCGACGCGCCCACGGACACGGCGGCCGACGGCCGCGGTCCCGCCGCGCTTTCCCTGCCGCAACAGGTCAAGCCGAAGCTGCGCGGCTGGCTGCACCTCGGCATGTTCCCGGCCGTGCTCATCGCGGGCCTCGTGCTCACCGCTCTCGCCGACTCGACCCGGGGCCGCATCGCCTGCGGCGTCTACGTCCTGACCGCCTGCCTGCTCTTCGGCGTCAGCGCGCTGTACCACCGGGGCAACTGGAGCCCCCGGATGGACGGCGTCCTGCGCCGCCTCGACCACGCCAACATCTTCCTGATCATCGCGGGCACCTACACCCCGCTGACCATGCTGCTGCTGCCCGGCGCGAAGGGGCAGTGGCTGATGTGGGGGATCTGGGCCGCCGCCGCGGCCGGCATCGTCTTCCGCGTCTTCTGGGTCGGCGCCCCACGCTGGCTCTACACGCCCTGCTACATAGCGATGGGCTGGGCGGCCGTCTTCTTCCTGCCCGACTTCCTGCGCACCGGCGGCATCGCCGTCCTGGTCCTGGTCGTCGTCGGCGGCCTGCTCTACAGCGCCGGTGGCGTGATCTACGGCATCAAGCGACCCAACCCCTCACCGCGCTGGTTCGGCTTCCACGAGGTCTTCCACTCCTTCACCCTGGCCGCGTTCGTCGTCCACTACGTCGGCATCTCGCTGGTGGCGTACCAGCACGCCTGACCCCCACCCGCCCACCACGGCCACAGCTCACCCGGGCTGTGGCCGTTTTCTGACAGCTGCCTCCCCTTTCACGGCTGCCGTCGCGGCGACGGAGGATGGCCGACAATGAACCGCATGACGGCCGCACGTTCCCCCCTCCCATCCGCCGACCGACCCCGGCCGGGCCTGCGCGAACGCAAGAAGATCAAGACCCGGGAGGCGATCCGGGCCGCGACGTACGCGCTGATCAGGGAGCAGGGGTACGACGCCACGACGATCGAGCAGATCGCCGAGCGCGCCGAGGTGTCGCCGTCGACCGTCTTCCGGTACTTCCCGACCAAGGAGGACATCGTCCTCACGGACGAGTACAACCCGCTGATGGTCGAGGAACTGCGCACCCGGCCCGCCGACGAGTCGTGGACGGACTCGATGCGCCACGTGATGCACAAGGCGCTCGACGCGAGCATGGGCGAGGACCCGGAGGTGCTGCGCATGCGCGCGCACCTCGGGGTGCAGGTCCCCGCGGTCCGTTCCCGGATGTTCGAGAGCATGTCGCAGACCGGCCGCCTGGTCCGCCGGGCCCTCGCCGAACGCTCTGGGCTGGACCCCGACGGCCTCGAGGTCCGCGTCTACGCGATGTCCCTGATCGGCGGCCTGATGGAAGCCAGCATGTACTGGGCGGAGAACGACTTCGAGGGCGAGCCGCGCGATCTCGTGGACCGGGCCCTCGACGTCGTGCAGCACGGCCTCCCCCGCGAAAACCGCTGAGGCGCGGGGGTCCGGGCATGCGATGCTGACGAGGTGAACGGAGTCGAGATCCACGTCGAAGTCGTCCCCGCGCTCCATGTGTTCGTGCCACGGTCCCGGCGCGGCGGTACGACGCCCCTGGCCACGGACGGCGTCTCGACCCTCGGTCATGTCATCGAGTCGCTCGGCGTCCCGCTGACCGAGGTCGGCACACTGGTGGTGGACGGCCGCGCGGTGCCGGTGGCACACATCCCGGCGGCCGGTGAGCGGGTGGAGGTCCGCGCGGTGGAGCGCCCCCAGCAGGTGCCCGGCGCCCCGCTCCGCTTCCTCCTCGACGTCCACCTCGGCACCCTGGCCCGCCGGCTGCGCCTGCTCGGCGTCGACACGGCGTACGAGTCGACGGACATCGGCGACCCGGCCCTGGCGACCCGCTCGGCGGCCGAGAAGCGAGTGATGCTCAGCCGCGACCGGGGCCTGCTGCGCCGCCGCGAGCTCTGGGCCGGCGCCTTCGTCTACAGCACCAGCCCCGACGACCAACTCCACGACGTCCTCGACCGCTTCGCCCCCGACCTCCGCCCCTGGAGCCGCTGCACCGCCTGCAACGGCCTGCTGCAGGAAGCCACGAAGGACCAGCTGTCCGACCAGCTCAAGTCCGGCACCCAGCGCTCCTACGACGTCTTCGCCCAGTGCACGTCCTGCGGCCGGGCGTACTGGAAGGGCGCGCATCACGAGCAGCTGGAGGCGGTTGTGGAGCGGGCGCTGAGCATGCGTACCCAGGGGCGTTGAGTACGGGACCCGATCGGCGTCGCGGGGCCGTCGGCGTGGCGGCCGGGTGGGGCCTGGGACTGCTCCTGCCGATGATCATCTTCAGCTTCGTCGCCACCCTCGCCAGCGAGCGCGCCTCCCGGTGTGCGCCCTGACCCTCAGCTACGCCTGACGTCCCCCTTCCCGCACGCCACCCCGTCCCGGTCCGGGTCCAGCCCCAGCGGATCGTCCCCGCCGTTGACCTTCAGCCGGCCGTAGTTGTTCTGCTGCAGCCAGGCACACCGCGCGGCCGTCGTCCTCTTCACCTCGGGCGGGAACACCGTCGGCACGCACACGTTGACCGAGCCGTAGTGCCGGTCGCAGCCGGAGACGGTCGGGGAGACCGGCTGGGCGGAGCGCTTCTTGGCGGGGCCCGAGACCTTGCCGGACAGGGAGTCGGCGAAGGAGTGGACGTGCGGGGACGCCGCGGTCATGGCCGCCGGGCCGGTCAGGTGGACCCACTGGGCCACCGACGGGACACCGTTGGCGTCGACCGCGAAGAGCATGTACCAGCCGGGCGGCGCCAGGTCGGGGTTGTTCGTCACGTTCAGGTCGACGTTGTCGCCGTCCACGCTCAGGGGCAGATCCACGAACCGCTGGTTCGGGTCGGACGAATGCGTCACCGCGGCCGGGCGGATCAGCTCGGCCTTCGCGACGGGCCGGTCGACCGTGATCCGCTGGGTGTCGCCGTACTTCCACTCCTGGCTGATCACCGAGGTGATCGTCGGCCGGGGCCCCTTGAAGAGATAGGGCGGGGTGTAGACCGACACGTTGTGGTTCCAGCCGCCGTTGCCCGGGTTGTCGCCGGTGGCCATCACCCGGCCGTCGGGCAGCAGGAACGCCGAGGAGTGGTAGCCGCGGGACTCCGGGTCGGCGGTCACCGGGTCGAAGGTGTTGGTGCCGGGGTCGTAGAGCGAGGACTCGTACACCGGGTTGGCCCGGTTGTGCAGGGCGCCGCCCGTCTCCAGCACCTTGCCGTCGGGCAGCAGCACGGCGGAGACGTACATCTTGCCCTGGTCGCCGGTCTCCGGCTGGGGCCCGTTGCCCAGGTCGACCGTGCCCTGCGGCAGCGGCGGACCGGCGACGTACGACGGGTTCGCCTGCTTGAGGTCGATCACGTCGGTGAGGCGGTTCGCGTCGGGGTTGGAGTCGATGTTGCCGCCGCCGACGGTGAGGACCTTCTGGTCCTGTGCCGGGGGCAGCAGCACGGACGCGGACTGGTCGCGCTGGTCCTTGTTCTGCAGCCCCGGGATCTGGGTGATCGTGTTGGCGTCGTAGTCGTAGACCGCCGAGCCCGTGCCGGGGATGTTGTTGCCGAAGACATGGCTGCCCGTGTAGAAGAGGCGGCCGTCCTGCATCAGGATCATCGCCGGGTACAGGCCCCAGTACGACCAGGTCTGGTTGACCTGGGACGTCGGCAGCCACCGGTTCTGCGCGGACGAGAACCGCTCCGCCGTCACCGAGCCGGTGGAGTCCTCGCGCAGCCCGCCGAAGGTGATGACGTCACCGTCGCCCAGCTCGGTCGCCGACGGGTACCAGTGGCCGTCGTTGAGATCGTTGGTCTTCGTGTACGTCTCGGTCTTGGGGTCGAAGGTGTACGAGTCCTTGAACCCCTCGTACCCGTGGGTGCCGTTCGGGTCCGGATAGGCCTGGTTGCCGCTCAGGACCAGCACGCGCCCGTCCTGGAGCTGGACATGGCCCGCGCAGAACATGTCCTTCGGGGTGGGGATGACCTTGTAGGTGCCGTTCGCCGGGTCGTACACCGCGCTCGTGAAGGTGCCCGCGTTGAAGGCGTCCTCGCTGTTGCCGGAGCCGGCGATCAACAGCACCTTGCCGTTGTTCAGGACGACGGAGTGCATGGAGCGGACCGGGTTCTGGGTCGGCAGGACCGACCAACTGCCGTTCGCGCACTGGTCGTTCGTGCCCGTGCACTGTGCGGGCGGGACCGTGTCGGGCACCTGGTCCATGGTGTAGTCGTCGGTGGTCGCCGACCCCGTGCCGTACACCGAGACGCCCCAGGTGATGCGGTCGGTGCCGGCCGGGACCTCGGGGGTGCGGACGGTGGCCCGGGTCCATGCCGACGCCATGTCCAGCGTCTTGACGTCGGTCCAGTACTGCCAGCCGGCGCTCGCGTCGTGCCGGAAGAGAGTGATGTTGGCGTCCGGGGTCGTGGTCTTGTACCAGAGTCCGAGGTCGTACTGCTTGCCGACGGTCACGACCGGCGCGCAGTCGGTGGACTCCGTGATCATCGCCTTGCGGTCGCCGTCGGTGCGCCGGGTCAGCGTGACCTTCATGGCCCTGGCCCCGGAGTGCGCGTCCGAGGTCGTCTCGAAGCCGAAGTCGTTGTCACCCCAGCCGGACTTCTCCCAGCAGTACGGCATGTCGTCCGGGCCGGCGGTCTCGAAGCCGGGGTTCTTGATCAGGTTGGCTGCCTCGGCCGGCTGGGGCGCGGTCAGGAGCAGACCGGCGGTCAGGGCGCCCACCCCGGCCAGCGCGGCGGTCCGTCTGCGGTATGTGCTCACACGGCTCTCCTTGCTCGGCTCCCCCGACGGCGGGGGAGGTAGACCAGCGCTTCGGTCCCGGCGAAGCGCACGACGAACGTCATGACCAGCGCGAGCGCGGTGGCGGGCAGGGCACCCATGCCGAACCGGTCGACGAGGAGGGCGATCAGCGGGATGCGCAGCACCAGGTCGGCGTTGGCGAGCAGCGCGAACCGGCCGATCCGGTCCCACCAGCGGCGATGGGCGCGCCGGTCGCGGAACAGCAACTGCTCGATGAGCAGGAAGTTCCAGGCGACGCCGAACTGGTTGGCGAGGATCTCGGCGGGCAGGTAGTGCATGCCCAGCGCGGTGAGCGCCCACAGTCCGACCAGGTTGGGCACGAAGCCGCTCGCACCGATCAGCCCGAAGCCGATCATGCGGGCGACCGGCGAGGCGGTGCGCAGCCCGGCCAGATGGCGCAGAAAGCGCAGGCCCTCCCGCGCGGTCGACTTGGACTCCCCCGCGAACCGGTCCTGGAAGACGAACGGCACCTCGGCGATCTGCCGGGGGCGGCTGCGGACGGCCAGCTCCAGGAGGATCTTGTAGCCGAGCGGCCTGAGCACCTCGGCCGTGACCGCGCTCCGCCGGATGGCGAAGAAGCCGCTCATCGGGTCGCTGATGCCGTGCAGGGTGCGCGGGAAGAGGGCCTTGGTGAGCCAGGTCGCGGTGCGTGAGACGGCCACGCGGTAGCCGCCGGCGAGCCCGGCCCGGCTGCCGCCCTCGATGTACCGGGAGGCGACGACCAGCGCGGCGTTCGCGCGCCCGCCGGTGGCGATCAGCTCCGGTACCAGGGACGGCGGATGCTGGCAGTCGCCGTCCATGACGACGATCCACTCCGAGGCCGCCGCCCGCAGCCCCTCGACCACCGCCCCGCCGAGCCCGCCGACGGGTTCGTCCCGGTGCAGTACGGCCACCGGGTACGGGCAGTCCTGGGCGGCCTCGCGGATGACCTCGGGGGTGTCGTCGGTGGAGTCGTCCACGAAGAGGACCTCGCAGGGCATCCGCGCGGGCACCGACTCGGTGATCCGGTGCAGCAGCCGCCGGATGTTCGCGGACTCGTTGAAGGTCGGTACGACGATGGTGACGGCCCCGGGCTCCGGGACCTCTGCGGCGTCGAGGCCGGCGACGGGGGCGGGGAACTCGTGTCCGCTCATCGGGGGCCTCCCGTGGCCTGGATCCGCCGGATCTCGATGCGGTCGTCCCCGGTGCCGAAGGTGGCGACCGGTGCGGAGTGCTGGACGGCGGCCCGGACGTTGGGCAGGTCCTTGGCGTCGCGGCGGACGGTCGGCGAGGCGACGACGTAGTCGATGTCGCGCCAGCCGTGCGGCATGGTCCTGGTGACGGCCGGGTCGAGGTCGGCCTTGTAGAACCAGATGGCGCCGAGCCCGGGCCGGTACCCGGCGTGCACGAGGTCCAGCCACAGGGCGTCGTCGACGAGGACCCGGGTGTCCTTCGGGTCGGCCACCTTCGTGCTGAGCCAGTGGGACGCCTGCCGGTAGGGCTTGTTGGCGTCGGCGGTGACGGCGGTGCGGTCGCCGTCGTACCAGTGCGGCACGACGTAGGCGCCGGCGGCGAGGGCGAGGACGGCGGCGAGCGCGTACCGGCCGCCGGTGACGTAGCGCCTCTCGCTCTCGGCCCGCCATCTGCGCAGCACGGCGTGCGCGACGCAGGCGGCGGAGCCGGCCAGGACCAGGGCGAGGAAGGGCAGCGCGCCGATGACGTACATGGCGGGCAGATAGCCGTTGGGCCGCAGGGCGACGGCGGCGAGGATCGCCACGGTCAGGGACGGTCCGGCGAGCGCGCGGGCGGTGACCGACCAGCGCCAGGTGACGATCAGCAGCAGGGCGCCGACGAGGCCGCCCAGGGGCAGCACCCGGTCGTAGTACAGCCAGGAGTGCAGCACGCCGTACGAGCCGGATCCCGCGTCCAGGATGAAGCCCGAACCGGGCCGGGACATCTGGTACGTGATGCCGTCCCACAGGGACACGTGCCCGGCGCCGGGGAACAACTCGCCCTTCAGCAGCGCGAAGAGCGGATACGAGAGGCCGATCAGGGCGCAGGCGGTGACGGCTCCGGTGAGGGCGAACTTACGGGTGTCGCGGTGGCTGTGCCGCCACATGGTGACGAGCAGGGCGGGCAGGACGACGAGCATCGTCTCCTTGGTGAGCACGCCCGCGGCGGCGGCGAGGCCCGCGCCGAAGTGGTGCCACAGGTGGCGGCTGGGCGAGGCGGCGAGGCAGAACGCCAGCAGCAGCCACATCACGGCGATGTTGTCGAGGAAGATCTCCCGGCTGAGCACGACCGCGAGCGGGGAGAGCCCGAACAGGGCCATGCCGAGTCCGGCGGCCCAGCGGGGCAGGGAGAGCCGGCGGCCGAGGACGTAGACGAGGACCGCGCTGACGCCGCTGATCGCGAGCATGGCGATGCGCATGGTGGCGACGGTCATCGAGCCGGGACTGAGCGCCGAGGGGATCCAGCCGAGCAGGGCTATCTGGATCCAGCCGAGCGGCGGATGGTCGTACCAGTAGGTGTAGTGGGCCAGGCCCCGGCCCTGCTGGACGGCCCAGGCCTGGGCGAGGTAGGTGCCCTCGTCGTCGCTGAGGGTCGGGTAGTCGGCGATGTTCCAGCCCTGGACGACGAGGATCGCCGTGAGCAGGGCGCCGCAGAGCAGCAGGTCGGGGCGGGAGGAGCGGAGTCGTACCGGAGGCCGCGTTCGACCGGTCGAACGGGTCGTGGGCGCAGCCTGGCGCTGCGCGGGGACCGTCGCTGCGGTCACCGCGGGAAGAGTGGAGGTCACGCGGGAACGTCCTCTCGGAGGGGCTCGGCCGCGGTGAGGTGCGCGCCGACGTGCGAGGTCAACTCCCAGTCGTTGCGCCCGCGTTGCTCGCGCCACACGGCACGGATCGCGGCACCGGCGAGGAGGACCTGGTAGAAGGGGCCGCCCACGATGAGTTTCACGTAGTGGACGAGGCGGACCTTCAGGCCGTACTGCCTGCCGAAGTCGTGCAGGCCGACCACCTCGAAGACGAAGGTGACGGCGGCGGTGACCAGGGGCAGGAAGGTGAGGAAGGCGACGCCGACGGGCACGTCGAGGAAGAGCGCGACGGCCGCGTTGAGCGGGATGACGACACCGGAGAAGGCCTGCAGGAACGGGGTCATCAGGGTGTACCGGGCGAGCAACCGCTGCCCGAATCCCGGAAGTTGGCGCCAGTCCCTCTTGCGGTACACCTGCAGGAAGCCCTGGTTCCAGCGAGTGCGCTGCTTGAGCAGCGACATGAGGCTTCCCGGTGTCTCCTCACGGGTGACCATGTCGGAGTCGTAGGCGACGACGACCTTCTTGCCGACGCTGGAGAGCCGGACGCCCAGATCGCAGTCCTCGGCGAGGCAGTCGGGATCCCAGCCGTCCGCGTCCCTGAGGACACCGGTGCGGACGAAGACGGTGTTGCCGCCGAGCGGGATGAACCCCTTCTGCGCGTGCAGGTGCAGCCGGGAGCGGAACCAGAAGAAGTACTCCAGGCAGTTGCGCAGGCTGTACCAGCTGGAGTGGAAGTTGATGAGCTGGACGCCGCCCTGGACGACGTCGGCGCCGGTGGTGCGGAAGGCGTGGTCGACGTGGGCGAGCAGCTCCGGATGGACCTGGTCCTCGGCGTCGAAGACCCCGACGACGTCGCCGCGGCAGTGCGGCAGCGCCGTGTTCATGGCCTTCGGCTTGTTCTTCTTCTCGTGGGTGTCGACGACGACGCGTACGCGCGTGTCCCGTGCGGCGGCCTGCTCGGCGACGGCCGTGGTCTCGGGGTCGTCGTGCCCGACGATGACGATGATCTCGAAGTCGGTGTGCGTGGACTCCAGCAGCCGCTGGATGGTGTGGTCGAGCACCGCCTGCTCGTGGCGGGCCGGCAACAGCAGCGAGAACGACACGTGTTCGTCCCCGTCCGGTCTGCCGAACCGGGTGGAGGCGAGCACCTCGGGCGTACGCCACGCGTGCATCTGCCACCACAAGGTGAAGGCCGCCATCCAGAAAAGGGCAAGCGAAACGGCAGCGATGAAGACAGACGTCAGCAAAAGATCCCCCCAGATCCCCCTGAAACCCCCTGGGCGCGCGACGGTGAGTGATGCCTGTCGCACGCGCTGTGGAGAGCGTAGGGGGGAACTGTGAAGCGCGGGAGCTCTTCCGATAAATAGCTTGTTTCGGAACGGGGGTGCTTTAAGCGGTAACTATCCGAACACCTGCTCAGTTTCGGACAGTTGCCACTTTCCGCCTTCCGTGCGTTTGCGCCGCTCAGCGCCCGTTCAGTGCGGTTCGCAACCGCTCCGGATCGGTCGTCGGCGCGTCGCAGGTGAAGTTACGGCAGACGTAAGCCGCAGGTTGACCGGCGACGAGCGGCCGGTCGGCGAGGAGCGGGAACTCATCACTCCCCGCAGCGCCCACGGCGACGACAGCACCCGGGGCCGTGCCCAGAAGTGCCGTGCGGTGCAAGGCGGTCGTGTGCGCGTCGGCCGCCGTGCCGGGTCCGACGACGGCGACCTCCTTCGGCCCGTCGAGGAGGGCCTCGGCCACGGCGAGACCCCAGCCGATGAACCGCGGCACGCGCGGCCCGAGCGTGGTGACGACGCCCAACGCCCGCTCGGCGGCGGTCCGGTGAGGCTCGGATCCGGTGTGCGCGGCATAGCCGAGCAGCGCGCCGGCCGCCGCGGTCCAGCCGGAGGGGGCGGCGTTGTCGGTGGGGTCCTGCGGCCGGCGGATGAGCTGCTCGGCGTCGGCGGCCGCGTCGTACAGGGCGCCGGTCCCGGGGTCGGCGAACCGGGCGAGCACATGGTCGAGGAGCAGTCCGGCGAAGTCCAGCCAGACGCCCTCGCCCGTGACGGAGGCGAGCGCGAGGAAGCCCTCGGCGACGTCGCCGTAGTCCTCCAGCACTCCGGCGTTGGGGCCGACGCGGCCGTCCTTGCTGGTCCGGGCGAGCCGGGCGTGCTCGTCGAGATGCACGCGCACGAGGAGGTCGGCGGCGCCGAGGGCGGCCTCGATCAGGTCGGGGCGGCCGAAGTAGGCGCCGGTCTCGGCGAGCGCGGCGACAGCGAGCCCGTTCCAGGCGGCGACGACCTTGTCGTCCCGGCCGGGGGCGGGGCGTTCGGCGCGCTCGGCGAGCAGCCTCTGCCGGACCGAGACGACCTTCTCGGCGTCGAGGACGCCTTCCGTCTGCGGGAGTTGGAGCACGGACTGGCCGTGCTCGAAGGTACCCTCGCCGGTCACGCCGAAGTACTGGGCGGCGAGGTCGCCGTCCGCGTCCCCGAGGACGGCGCGCAGCCGCTCGGGCGTCCAGACGTAGTACGCCCCCTCGACGTGGCGCCCGGTTCCGTCGTCGCTGTCGGCGTCGAGCGCGGAGGCGAACCCGCCCTCGTCGGTGCGCAGTTCACGCACGAGGAAGTCGGCGGTCTCCAGGGCGACGCGCCGGGCGAGGTCGGAACCGGTGGCCCGCCAGAGATGAGCGTAGACCCGGCACAGAAGGGCATTGTCGTAAAGCATCTTCTCAAAGTGGGGCACGACCCAGTCACGGTCGACGGAGTAGCGGGCGAACCCACCGCCGAGCTGGTCGTAGAGGCCGCCGCGGGCCATGCGCTCACAGGTGTCCTGGGCCATCTGGAGCGCACCGTCGGAGCCGGTCCGCGCGTGGTGGCGCAGCAGGAACTCCAGGACCATGGACGGCGGGAACTTCGGCGCCCCGCCGAATCCGCCGCGCTGCGGGTCGTACTCGCGGGTGAGCCCGAGCAGTGCCTGCGCCAGCTCCGGCTCGCCCGGGGCCCGGTCGCCCTGGTGGCTGATCTCCCGCTGGGCCAGATCGCGCACGATCTTTCCGGCGACCTCGCCGACCTCGTCGCGCCGGGTGTCCCAGGCCTGCCGGACACCCTCCAGCACCTGCCGGAAGGCGGGCATGCCGTGCCGGGGCGCGGGCGGGAAGTAGGTCCCGAAGTAGAAGGGCTCGGCGTCCGGGGTGAGGAAGACGGTCATGGGCCAGCCACCCTGCCCGGTGGCCGCCTGCACGGCCTCCATGTACACGGCATCGACGTCCGGCCGCTCCTCGCGGTCGACCTTGACGCTGACGAAGTGCTCGTTGAGGTAGTCCGCGGTGCCCTGGTCCTCGAAGGACTCGTGAGCCATCACATGACACCAGTGACAGCTGCTGTACCCCACGCTCAGCAGAACGGGCCTGTTCGTCTTCCGAGCCTCGTCGAAGGCCTCGGCCGACCAGGGCCACCAGTCGACGGGGTTGTCGGCGTGCTGGAGGAGATACGGGGAGGTCTCATGCGCCAGTCGGTTCACCGTTCCACTCTCCCACGGGCTCGGAGACGGCGTAGAAACGCATGCTGACCGGGCGCGCCCCGTCGGGCGCCGCCTCGCGCGCGTGCCCGTACCGCTTCAGCAGCGCGTGGTACTCCCGCATGAAATCGAGGAGTTCCTCCCGGGTGAGCCAGGTGCCGTGACGCTGGATCTGGGCCCAGCCCTCGGGGCCGCGGTACTCCTGGTGGGCACGCCGGTACAGGGCGGTGTCGACCTCGATCTTGAGGTGGGCCAGCTCGGCGACTGCCGCGTACTCCTGCGGGGGCATCGTGGCGGGGTCGGGCGTGGTGTGGCTGAACGGCAGCGAGCGCCACCACCGCTCACGCCCGCCGGACTTCTCCGGGATCTCCTCGACGAGCCGTTGCTCGGCGAGTTTGCGCAGGTGGTAGCTGGTGGTGCCGGAGCTTTCGCCGAGTTCACGGGCGAGGACGGTGGAGTTCGCCTCGCCGTGTCGGCCGAGGTATTCGAGGATCCGGCGGCGCAGCGGGTTGCCGAGGGACTTGTAGAGGGCGGTGCGCTCCAGGCTGGTCATCTCGGGCATGCCGTCGGTCATGCCGCCACCGTAACCCTGAGAACCCTGAGGCGTCCCTGATGTCTGCCGAATTTTCTTTGCAGAATTTTCTCTGCGTTCTACGGTGGAGGCGGTCGGATCAGTCGGATCAGTCGGAGGCAGCTCGCGGAGGCTGCGGGAAGGGGGCGGCGATGAGCAGGAAGTGGGCGCTGATGGCCCTGGGGGCGGTGGCGGTCCTGCTGGTGCCGTGGATGGCGGTGCTGGCCGTGACCCTGCCGGGCAGCACCCGGGTGGACAACTGGCCGCTGCCCTGGATCGGCCTCGACGTCCTCCTGGCCACAGGCTGCGCCACCACCGCCTTCCTGGGCCTGCGCGGCGACCCCCGAGCCCGCCTCACCGCCTCCGCGACAGCCTCGACGGCCGTCCTGGACGCCTGGTTCGACATCACCACCGCCCACCCGGGCAGCGCCTTGCTCCAGGCACTCCTGTGCGCGGTGGCGGAGGGAGCGCTGGCCGGGGCTTGTGTGTGCCTGGCGGCGGGGAGGGGGCGCAGCAGACCGGCGAGAGCCGGGGGCGACGGCGGTCGCCGTGCTCTCGACACGGCCTCGGGACCGCGATGACCTGCGTGTAGCCTCGCCCCATGTCCCGCGCCCCTTTCGCCTGCCGCTGTGTGCTCTGCCACGACTACGGCGACCGTGACGCGGCGGACCGGGCCGACCTCGGGATCATCGAGAACGTCCGGCGGCACGGCTGGCACGTCGTCATGGTCCCCGAGGACGAGATCGGTCCCGGGTTCGCCTACACGATCGGCCTGTCCCACACGCACGGCGTCCCCGAACTCGCCCTGTTCGGGCTGGACGTGCACACCATGCACCGCATGCTCAACGCGCTCGGGGACCGGGCCGCGGCCGGCGCCGTACCGGCGGACGGGCAGGAGCACGAGGGCATCGCCGAGGGGCGGCGCGTCGCCCTCAGGAACGTCGACCTGCGCTGGTACCGAACCTTCTTCGGCCGTGCCATCCGGTTCTACCGGCGGCCGCCCTTCCCGGTCCTCCAGGTGACGTGGCCCGACGCGCAGGGCCGCTTCCACGGGGAGGAAGGGGCCGGGGACGAACACCGGGAATCCCAGCCCCAGCTGTGGCTGCCGCCGGACGAACACCCCGCGGGTGTCTGGACCGTCGAGCTCTGACACCGGGCGGCTGGGTGCCCGGTCCGGCGCCGATCGTCGCGCCCGGCTTGCCGAAATCCCTCGCCATCCCTCGCCCGGCCGGGCGTTGGCACGAAATCCTCACCCCTCCACTGATCGTCGCCCCCTCGCCATCACGTGCGGCGCGAAGGACACTCATGGGCAAGGACGTTGCCGCCGGAGGGGACAGGACATGCGGGAGAACCATCGGGCGGAGGCCGAGCGGCTGCTGGTGCGGGCCGTGGAGGAGGAGGCACGGCGGTCGGGCGGGCGGGTCGACGGACAGGTCCTGCTGTCGCGGGCCCGCGGCGCGCTGGACGCGATGGCGGGCGCGGCCGGTGAGGAGTACGAGGTGTACACCCGGGCGCTGGATGAGGCCGAGGCGGGCCGGCTGACCTTCGGGCAGCGCTACGCCCGCGCCGGTGCCGGAACCGCCCTGCTGGTGGCCGTGGTTGCCGCCGTCGCCGCCGCGGTGGCCGATCTGTCCCTCGGCACCGGCACCGGTACGGCTGTCGGCGCGGGTGTGGCCGCCGGCGTGGCCGGTGCCGCCGCCACGGTGGTGAAGGTGGCCGGCACCCATCTGCCGGCCGCCCATCACCGCGCCGGCGCGGCAGGCCAGCCCGGCGGTCCGGAGCAGTTGCGGTTGCAGTGGCTGACCGCGCTGGAGGTGCGCGGCATCCGCCCGTTCCTCGACCAGCAGCGGATGCTCAGCGCCTCCACGGGCCCGAAGAAGTCCACGAGCCCCACGCTGCGCGGCGCCGACAAGAGCGCGGCGGCCCGCAGGCGCTCGGTACTGGAGCAGTCCTTCGGCCAACTGCCCGAGCCGGACGGCCGGTTCGCGGGGCGCAGGGCCGAGCTGGCGCGGATCAGGCAGTGGGCGCAGTCGGCCCGGGCGGCCACGGAGACCCGTCCCACGGTGGTCGTCCTGCACGGCGAGCCCGGCTCCGGCCGGACCACGCTCGCGGTGCGCGCGGCGCACGATCTGCGGGACCACTTCCGTGGCGCGGTGGTCGTGGACCTGCGCGGCGGCAGCCGGGAGGAGGCGCCGCTGTCCACCCGAGACGCCCTGCTGCATCTGCTCAACCGGCTCGGCGCGCCCCGCGAGCAGTTGCTGTTCCGGGAGCGCTCCTCCCCCGACCAGCAGGTCAAGCGGCTCGGCGAGCTGTACCACCAGCAGCTGACCGGTCTGCCCGTGACGATCGTGCTGGACGACGCCTCGGACCCGGAGCAGGTGCGGGCCCTGGTCCCCGAGCACTCCGACAGCCTGGTCCTGGTCACCGCCCGTACGGCCCTCGACCTGCCCGCGGACCTCCCGGCCTGGGTGCACCACCTGCCGGTCGAGGAACTGGACGCGGCGGGCGCCGAGGACCTGCTGAGCGCCGCCGCCGAGGACGCGTCGGGACCGTACGACGCCGAGTCCGCCGACCGGATCCGGGACCTCACCGGCGGACTGCCGCTGGCGCTGCGGGTCGCGGGCTCCGCGCTCGGTCCGCGCTCGCCCCGGCAGCTGGCCGCGGACCTGGGCGCGTACGGCCCGGTGGAACCGGTGGAGCGTGCCCTGTGGCTGCGCTACACCGACCAGCCGGAGCCCTCGCGCCGGCTGCTGAGAAGGCTCGCGCTCGCGGGCCGGGCCTCGCTGGGAGCCGCGGCGGCGGCCGCGCTGCTCGCCACGGACGAGGCCGAGGCCACCCGCCATCTCGTCGCCCTCGCCCGGGCCGGTCTGCTCGACCACGTGCGCGGCAGCCGCTACCGGCTGCACGACCTGGTGCGCGCGTTCGCCCAGGCCCGGCTGCTGGACGAGGAGGATCCGGCCGAGCGCACAGCGGCACAGGAACGGCTGATCGTGAACTACGCCGAGCTGGCCGACTCGGTACTGCGCCTGGTCGACGGGAACATGTCGACGCGCTCGCACCAGTTCGGCTCGCACGGCTTCACCTCGCTCGACGAGGCGCTGCGCTGGCTCGACGACGAGTCCAGCTTCATCACGGCGGCCCTGCGCCAGGCGGAGGGCGTGAACCGGTCGGCGGTGCTGAACCTGCTGGGTGCGCTGTGCGACTACTGCCTGCTGCGCGGCGACCTGTACCGGCTCGGCGAGATCAGCGAGCTGGCGCAGGCCGTGGACGAGGGCCTGCTGGTGCGCTCGGTGCAGTGGCGCACCGGTATCGCGGCCCGGCAGCTGGGCGAGCTGGACAAGGCGCGCACCACCCTCGCCTCGGTGGTGGACCTGTACCGCGACGCCCACCACGACGCCGGTGCGGCCCGCGCCCTGTGCTCGCTCGGCATCACCCTGCACCACCAGGGCAACCTCACCGAGGCCGCCGCCAGGCTCCAGGAGGCGCTGGACCTGCAGGCGGCGCCGGAGCTGGCGACGGACCGGGCCTGGACGATGCACGCCCTGGCCGCCGTCCAGCGCGACCGCGCCCGGCTGTCGGAGGCGCTGGAGCTGCTCACCCGCTCCCTGGTCCTGCACCACGAGGGCGGCTCGGTGCACGGCGAGGCCTGGGCGCACTTCCAGCTCGGCCAGCTGGCGCTGCGGATGGGGGACGTACCGCGCGCGGAGACGGAACTGCGGGCCGCCCTGGAGCGGTACGGCCGCACGCACGACGCGCGCGGGGAGGCGTGGGCGCTGACCCAGCTGGCCCGGGCCCGCCTGGTGGCCGGCGACCCCGCACCGGCCGCCGAAGGCCTCAGGCAGGCCGCGGCCCGGCACCGGGAGAACGAGGACGCGCGCGGCGAGGCGTGGACGCTGTACTACCTGGGTCAGGCGCTGGAGGAACGGGGCGAGCTGGACCAGGCGGTCCGTGACCTCGAACGGTCCCGCACGATGTTCTCCCGGATGCGCGACGTCTACGGCCTGGCCTGCGCCCGGCACCACTCGGCCCGGGTCACCCGCGACCAGCGGGCCGCGCAGACCGGCTCACTGCGCAACTCCGGCTTCGCCCGGCAGCTCCTGGTGGACGCCCGCGCCGACTTCCAGCGCATCGGCGTCGCCCACGGCGAGGCGTGGACCTGCCTGGAGCTGGCCGTGGTCGACGCGGGCAACGCGCGGACCCAGCAGGCACAGGCCCTGTGCGACGAGGCACGGGACCTGTTCGCCTCCTACGGCGACCGGCGCGGCGAGGACTGGGCCCGCTTTCTGCGCTGCACCCTGCTGCCGTACGCGGCGCCGGGCGGGGTGGAGGTGGGCACGGCGGTCGCCCAGGAGGAGCTGGCCCAGCTGGCCCGCGCCACGCATCCGCTGCGGGACGAGAAGCTGACGGACGGCCTCGCGGCCTACGCCCTGCTGCTGGAGCGGGGCATCAGCCTCGAGGCCGGCTGGCAGGCCTGGCGGCTGCGCATGACTCCGGACCGCCACGCCCGGGAGCTGATGGGAGTGGCGGTGCCGGCGGCGCGCTGACGCCCCGGATCAGCCCCGCTGTGCGGCGGAGTCGGCCTTGTCGGGCTGCTCCGCCCCGGTCTGGGGGGCCTCCTTGAAGTCGACCTTCCCCATGTGCTTGCTCATCGACTTCATCAGTCCCCACACGGCCAGGGCCATCACCGCGAAGACGATGAAGCCGAGGACACCGGGGGTGACCTTGTTCTCGTCGATCTCCTTGGCGAGGGGAACGAGGTGCGTCACTGCCAGGCTCACGCTTGCGCTCATGTCAGGCATTGTCGCGGATGCCCGCGAAGAGGTCGTCCTCGGGGAGGGAGGTGTCGACGAGAGACTTCGCCAGCTCGTACTCCTCCGTGGGCCAGACCTCCTTCTGGAGCTCCATCGGGACCTTGAACCAGCCGCCCTCCGGGTCGATCTGGGTGGCGTGCGCGATCAGCGCCTTGTCCCGGATCGCGAAGAAGTCCGCACACGGAACGTGCGTGGTCAGCGTGCGCTCGGTGCGCTCGAACTCGTTCCAGCGCTTGAGCCAGTCCCCGTACGGCGACTCCAGGCCGCGGTCGAGCATCGCGTGGTGCAGCGCCTCGGTGCGCGGGCGGTTGAAGCCCTGGTTGTAGTAGAGCTTCTGCGGCTGCCAGGCGGGCCCGAACTCGCTCTCGGGGTACTTCTCGGCATCCGCCGCGCCCTCGAACGCCACCATGGAGATCTTGTGGGTCATGATGTGGTCGGGGTGCGGGTAGCCGCCGTTCTCGTCGTAGGTGGTGATCACCTGCGGGCGGAAGGCGCGGATCTTCCGGACCAGCTCGCCGGCCGCCTTGTCGACGTCCTCCAGGGCGAAGCAGCCGTCGGGCAGCGGGGGCAGCGGGTCGCCCTCGGGCAGACCGGAGTCGACGAAGCCGAGCCACTCCTGCCCCACGCCGAGGATCTCGCGGGCCTCGTCCATCTCCTTCTTGCGTACCTCGTGGATGTGCTCCTCGATGTACGTGTCTCCCTGGAGCTTGGGATTGAGGATGGACCCGCGCTCTCCGCCGGTGCAGGTCACCACCAGCACGTCCACCCCCTCGGACACGTACTTCGCCATGGTGGCCGCGCCCTTGCTGGACTCGTCGTCGGGGTGCGCGTGTACGGCCATCAGTCGCAGCTGGTCAGTCAAGACTCAATCCTTGGTTAAGTCGGCGCCCCGCGGCTTGGGGTGCGTTCGGCGGCTTCTATAGTGACCGAATCGGGGGGCGAATAATTCCGCGGAGAGGACGATCATGAGTACGGCGAGCGCGCGGCTACCCGAGGGCCGCTACGGCCGTTCCTCGGACGAGCGTGCCGACCGCAAGCTCCGGATCGCCGCCATGGTGCTCGGCGCGTTCCTGCTCGTCCTGGTCGGCTACTTCGCCTACCACTACGTCGTCGAGACGAAGATCAGTGCCCAGGTGATCACCTTCGAGGCCACGGACAACGCGGTCGAGGTGCATCTGGAGGTCCACAAGGACTCCGGCACCGACGGCTACTGCACCCTGCGCTCCCAGGCGGCGGACGGCTCCGAGGTGGGCCGGGCCGACTTCCGCTTCGACGGCAAGGCCACGCGGATCGACCAGGTCGTCACGCTCCGTACGACGGCCAAGGGCACCACGGCCGAGCTGCTCGGCTGCCACACGGGCTGATCCGTCACCTCCACCACCCGGAACGGGTACACGCTGACCTGCGTTGATGTGATTCTGATGGCTTATGTCCTCCCCCTTTCGCCCGTGAATTGTTAGGCTCGTGGTTTCGCCCATCCATGAGGGAACATTCTTCTGGGTAGGGCGATGCTTTGTATTCCCAGTACCGACGAGGAGCACCCTGTGACCCAGACCAGCGAGAACGTCACCTGGCTGACCCAGGAGGCGTACAACAAGCTCAGGGTCGAGCTTGAGTACCTTACTGGTCCTGCGCGCACGGAGATCGCCGCCAAGATCGCGGCCGCGCGCGAGGAGGGCGACCTGCGCGAGAACGGCGGGTACCACGCGGCCAAGGAGGAGCAGGGCAAGCAGGAGCTGCGTGTGCGCCAGCTGACCCAGCTTCTGGAGAACGCCCAGGTGGGCGAAGCTCCGGCCTCCGCGGACGGTGCCGTCGCGCCGGGCATGGTCGTCACGATCGCCTTCGACGGTGACGAGGACGACACGATGGAGTTCCTGCTCGCTTCCCGCGAGTACGCGAGCACGGACATCGAGACGTATTCGCCGCAGTCCCCGCTCGGCTCCGGCGTCATCGGCCACAAGGTCGGCGAGGACGCGGAGTACGAGCTGCCGAATGGCAAGAAGGCCTCGGTCCGGATCCTGAAGGCCGAGCCGTACTCGGGCTGACCCCCCACCCCTGTCCGACATCGAGCCCCCGGTGTCCGCCGGATCCCGCGGACACCGGGGGCTTCGTCATGCCCGGAGCGTGCGTGCCGGGTGCGTGCCCAGGAGCCGTCAGGCGGTGGCCGACCGGTACTTGCGGACCGCGAGGGCGCGGAAGACGACGATGATCAATATCGAGTAGATCAGCGAGGCCCAGACCGGGTGCTCCATGGGCCAGGCGTGCGAGGTGGACCGACCCGGGTTGGCGAAGAGCACCCGGCAGGCCTGCGCGGTGGCGCTGAAGGGGTTCCACTCGGCCACGTGCCGCAGCCACGGGGTCATATGAGCGGGATCCACGAAGGCGTTGGAGATGAACGTGACCGGGAAGAGCCAGATCAGTCCGCTGGACGTGGCCGCCTCGGGCGTGCGGACGGACATGCCGATCAGCGCGCCGATCCAGGTGAACGCGTAGCCGAGCAGAAGCAGCAGACCGAAGGCGGCGAGCACCTTGCCGACGTTCGTGGAGCCCTCGGACCCCACGCGCCAGCCGACCAGCGCGGCGACCACGGCGAGCACGACCAGGGTCACGGCCGTCTGCACCAGATCGGCGAGCGTACGCCCGGTCAGCACCGCACCCCGTGCCATCGGCAGGGAGCGGAAGCGGTCGATGAGCCCCTTGTGCATGTCGTCGGCGATACCGGCGCCGGAGCTGGCGGTCGCGAAGGTGACGGTCTGCGCGAAGATGCCCGCCATCAGGAAGTTCTTGTAGTCGACGGCGCTGGTGCTGCCGCCGATCTGCATGGAACCGCCGAAGACGTAGGTGAACAGCACCACGAACATGATCGGCTGGATCAGCCCGTAGATGATCATCTCGGGGATCCTGGACATGCGGATCAGGTTGCGCTTCGCGACGACCATCGAGTCACGGACGGAGCGGCTGACGGCATTGCCCGGCGGTGCCACCCGCACGGCCTCGGTGACGGCACTCATTTCACGGCCTCCTTGCTGCTCTCCGCGTAATTCGCGTCCTGGTCGGCCTGCGTTTCGGCCTCGGCGACGTGACCCGTCAGGGACAGGAAGACGTCGTCGAGGGTGGGGCGGCGCAGCCCGATGTCGTCTATCTCTATCCCGCGGGTGTCCAGCTCCCGGATGATCTCGGCGAGGAGCTTCGCGCCGCCGGTGACCGGGACGGTGAGCTTGCGGGTGTGCTCCTCGACGGTGATCTCGCCCTTGCCGAAGGCCCGCAGCACCTCCGCCGCGGTCGCGATGAGGTCCCGCTCGTGGACCACGACCTCGACGCGCTCGCCGCCGGTGCGGGCCTTGAGCTGGTCGGAGGTGCCCTTGGCGATGACCCGGCCCTGGTCGACCACCGCGATGTCGTGGGCGAGGTGGTCGGCCTCCTCCAGATACTGCGTGGTCAGCAGCAGGGTCGTACCGCCGGAGACGAGCTGTTTGATGACCTCCCACAGCTGCTGGCGGTTGCGCGGGTCGAGGCCGGTCGTCGGCTCGTCCATGAACATCACCGGCGGCGAGACCACGAGGGCCGCGGCGAGATCGAGCCGGCGGCGCATGCCTCCGGAGTAGGTCTTGGCGGGGCGGTCGGCGGCGTCGGCGAGGTGGAACTGCTCCAGCAGCTCCGCCGCGCGCGCCTTGGCCGCCTTCGCCCGCATCTGGTAGAGCTGGCCGACCATCTGCAGGTTCTCCCGGCCGGTCAGGTACTCGTCGACCGCCGCGAACTGGCCGGACAGGCCGATGGAGCGGCGGACGGTGTCGGGATGCCTGAGTACGTCGACACCCGCGACGACCGCCTTGCCGCTGTCGGGGCGCAGCAGGGTCGTCAGGCAGCGGACGGTCGTCGTCTTGCCCGCGCCGTTCGGCCCGAGCAGGCCCAGGACCGTGCCCTCGGGCACGTCCAGGTCGACGCCGTCCAGAGCCCTTACGTCGCCGAAGGTCTTCACGAGGCCTTCCGCATAGATGGCGCCTGGCATGTCTTTTCTCCACGTCGTCGGGGATGGGACGTCCGGAGTTCTCCGGCAAGGGCTAGGTTTGCGCGCTCGGACGCGCCTGCGATGTCCGGTGCGGGCAGGTGGTCCGGCGGCCACACGACACACCATAACGCGATGTATCGCGTCTCTCAATGGGATTTGCTCGAACGGGTGACGGGTTTCCAGAAGGGGCAGGGCCGCGGCCCCTGCCGGGCCGGTGCCGGACTCAGTCGATGACCGTGTAGCCCGAGTCCCGCAGGGCCTGGCCGACCTCGGCGCAGTGCGCCGGGCCCTTCGTCTCGAGCTGCAGCTCCACCTCCGCCTCCGTGAACCCGAGCCGGGGATCGGTTCGTACGTGGCTCACGTCGAGGACGTTGGCGTCGACCGCCGACAGCACCCCGAGGAGTGTGGCGAGGGCACCCGGACGGTCCGTCAGCCGCAGCCGTACGGCCAGGTAACGGCCCTGCGCGGCCATGCCGTGCCGCAGCACGCGCTGCATCAGCACCGGGTCGACGTTGCCGCCGGAGAGCACCGCGACGACCGGGCCCTCGAAGGCGTCCGGCGCGGCCAGCAGCGCCGCCACCGGGCTCGCCCCGGCCGGCTCCACGACCAGCTTGGCCCGCTCCAGGCACAGCAGCAGCGCCGCCGACAGCTGGTCCTCGCCGACCGTGCGCACCTCGTCGACCAGGTCCTTGATGATCCTGAACGGCACCGCGCCCGGCCGGCCCACCTTGATGCCGTCGGCCATCGTCACCGGGTTCCGCACCGACACCGGGCGCCCGGCGGCCAGCGAGGGCGGATAGGCCGCCGCGCCTTCCGCCTGCACTCCGACGATCCTGACGTCCGGCCGGATCGCCTTCACCGCGACCGCGATGCCGGCCGCGAGCCCGCCGCCACCGATGCCCACCACGATCGTGCGCACCTCCGGGCACTGCTCCAGGATCTCCAGACCGACCGTGCCCTGACCGGCGATGACGTCCGGGTGGTCGAAGGGGTGGATGAACACCGCGCCCGTCGCGGCCGCGTACTCCTCGGCGGCGGCCAGTGTCTCGTCGACGACCTGGCCGTGCAGGCGCACCTCGGCGCCGTACTCCCGCGTCGCGCTGATCTTCGGCAGCGGCGCACCCTCGGGCATGAACACCGTGGCGTGCACGCCCAGTAGTGCGGAGGCCAGCGCCACGCCCTGCGCGTGGTTCCCGGCGCTCGCGGCCACGACACCGGCCGCCCGCTCCTCCGGCAGCAGCCCGGCGATGCGCACGTAGGCGCCGCGCAGCTTGAACGAGCCGGTCCGCTGGAGGTTCTCGCACTTGAGCTGCACCGGCGCCCCGACCAGCTGGGACAGGTGCCGGCTGCCCTCCATCGCGGTCATCCGTGCCACGCCCGAGAGCATCTTCTGGGCGCCGCGCACATCGTCGAGGGTGACGGAACGCAAGGAGTCAGCCGTGCCGTAGCTCATGACTCCAGCATCGCAGTTCACGGTCGTACCCGGCTGGTGTGACCAAGCTCCGAGACCGGTTCGCGCAGCGCCGGTACGGTCCGCGCCCGGGCCGCGTACCCTGTCCCCCAACCCAGCAGCCCTTCATGAAGCGAGCCTCCGGCCATGCCCACAACACCTGAAATGTCGATGGACATGACGACTGTCGGTGACCCCGGTCTTCTCGACATCCTCCAGCACGAGGTAGCGGTGTTCGCCCGCCGTGCCGAACAGACGCGGCTCGGCGGTGTCGGGCAGGTGCGCAACTCCATGGACCGCGCGGCGTATCTGCTGCTCAACCGCCTCGACAACGAAGGCCCGATGGGTGTCAAGGCGCTCGCCGCGAGCATGGGCATCGACTCCTCCACGGTCACCCGGCAGGTGGCTCCGCTGGTCGACACCGGGCTCGTCAAGCGCACCTCGCATCCCGAGGACGGGCGGGCCGTGGTGCTTCAGCTGTCCCCGCGCGGGGCGGCGCGGCTGGAGGAGGTGCGCTCCTCCAGGCGTCAGCTGATGGCCGAGCTGACCGACGACTGGGCACCGGAGGAGCGCGAGCAGTTCTGCTCGCTCCTGACGCGCTTCAACCACGCGCTCTCCGCGCGGATGACGCTGCCGGGCACCCCGCAGACGGAACAGCCGCCGGCCTCCTGATCCCGGCAGGCGGCACGCGCAGGACCCCGGCGGGCGGCGGTCGGTCCCGGCCCCTTGACCCCGGGCCACCGCTGGCCTCATATGAGACCGGGTCCTGCGTCGTACGCGGTTCACCTGTCCCGTACCGGACAGGGCCCCTCTAGGGGGGAGGCGCGGTGCGTGATCGGCGAGCGGCCCGAGATGCCCGCCGGGCCCGGGAGTTCGAGGCGTTCGTCGCGGGCGCGGCCGGCCGTCTGCTGCACGCCGCCACGCTGCTCACCGCGGAGGCGCCGGACGCCAACCCGCGCGCGCGGCGCCTGCTGACACAGGCGCTGGCGCACACGTACGCGCGCTGGGACCGGCTGCGCGGCGAGGATCCGTACGACTGCGCCCGCCAGCACCTCGCCGGCCGCTTCGCGCGCGCGACCTGGCACCGGTACGGCGCCTTCGGCCGCGCCCGGCCGGATCCGCGCAGCCCGCTCGCCGCCCTGGCCCCGCAGGAACGGCTGGTCCTGGTGCTGCGGCTCTACGAGGGCGTCGCCGAGCAGCAGACCGCGGCCCTGCTGGGGCTGCCGGCCGAGCGCGTGCACACCATCTGCGACCGCGCGACGGCCACCCTGCTGCATCCTGCCCGCCCGGCCGCCCCGCGCGCGGTGGGCCCGAAGGTGGCGCCGTCATGAGGCGGGGCGGCCGTCCCGAGGCATGCGGTGCGGCCCGCGGCGCCGTGGTGCGTCGCGGTCGTGGGCGCACGTGGAGGATGCCGTGAACCGGCCGGAACGGGAGGCCGCCGTGCGGCAGATCATGGAGCAGGCCCCGGCGCCGCTGCCGCCGGACCTGTACGCGGAGGCGGTGCGCCGCGGTGAGCGCATGCTGCGGCGCGCGCGGCTGGTCCGCCGGATGCTGTGGCTGCTGGCCTGCGCCGCGGCCGTCGCGTTCAGCGTGTGGGCGGCCCACGCGCACCCGTGGATGCTGCCGCCCTCCCAGACGACCCCGCCGGTCACGGGCTGGTGAGCCCACCGGCGCGTGCGTCTGCGGGCTCGGGGCTCCGGTCTCGGCGGTCGCGGCTTGCCGCTTGAGGCCCGTGGGCCTGCGGTGCGGACCCGCCGACCGCCCGTCGGAGGGGATCCGCGCACCGGCCCGCGCCACCGGCCGGCGCCTCCGCGGGCGCCGGCCGCACGGGCTGATGTGGCTGCTAGCCCAGGGCCTGCTGGAGGTCCTGGAGCAGGTCGTCGACGTTCTCGATGCCGACCGACAGGCGCACCAGGTCGGCCGGGACCTCCAGCGCGGAGCCCGCCGCGGAGGCGTGCGTCATCCGGCCGGGGTGCTCGATCAGGGACTCCACGCCGCCGAGCGACTCGCCGAGCGTGAACACCTTGGCGCGGTTGCACACCTCGACGGCGGCCTCCTCGCCGCCCTCGACACGGAAGGACACCATGCCGCCGAACGCCCGCATCTGCTTGGCGGCGATCTCGTGGCCGGGGTGCTCGGGCAGGCCCGGGTAGAGCACGTGCGTCACGCGCGCGTGCCGGGTCAGCATGTCGGCGATCTTCGTGGCGTTCTCGCTGTGCCGGTCCATGCGCACCGCGAGGGTCTTGGTGCCGCGCAGCACCAGCCAGGAGTCGAAGGGGCCGGCGACGGCGCCCATCGCGTTCTGGTGGTAGGCCAGCTCCTCGCCGAGCGCCTGGTCGGAGACGATCAGCGCGCCGCCGACCACGTCCGAGTGCCCGCCCATGTACTTGGTCAGGGAGTGCACGACGACGTCCGCGCCGAGCGACAGCGGCTGCTGGAGGTAGGGCGTGGCGAAGGTGTTGTCGACGACGAGCTTCGCGCCCGCGTCGTGGGCGACCTGGGCGACGGCGGCGATGTCGGTGATGCCGAGCAGCGGGTTGGAGGGGGTCTCCACCCAGACGGCCTTGGTCTTCGGGGTGAGCGCGGCCCGCACGGCGGCCGGGTCGCTGGTGTCGGCGACGGACCACTCCACGCCCCAGCGGGTGGCGACCTTGGCGAACAGGCGGAAGGTGCCGCCGTAGGCGTCGTTGGGGATGACCACGTGGTCGCCGGGGGTGAGCAGTGTGCGCAGCAGGGTGTCCTCGGCCGCGAGACCGGACGCGAACGCGAGGCCGCGACGGCCGCCCTCCAGCGCGGCGAGGTTCTCCTCCAGGGCGGTACGGGTGGGGTTGGCGCTGCGGCTGTACTCGTAACCGCCGCGCAGCCCGCCGACGCCGTCCTGCTTGTAGGTCGAGACCTGGTAGATGGGCGGGACGACCGCGCCGGTGAGGGGATCCGCGGTGTTGCCCGCGTGGATCGCGAGGGTCTCGAAGTGCTGACTGATGTGCCTGTCGCTCATGTGGACCGAGCGTAGTGCGCTTGGCCGGATGCCGTCGCCCGCCCGGCTCGGGGAGCACGGTGTCGAGGACGGACAAAGGGTTTTCCCTGCGTCGGGCACGGCCGCCTCGCCGGTGCCGGTTCACGAACCGCCCGCCCTTCTCTGTCATGACCCGGACCGGAGTTATCCACAGTCTCGCGGCGGGGTTGGCCATGGGGCGGCGGCGTCTGGTTCGCTTGAGGCATGGCGATTCTCTGGCTGCTGATGGCGCTGCTCATGCTGAGCTTCGTCCTGCTCCCGTTTCTGCGGCGCAGGCGCGGGGTGATCGAGCAGGTTCCCCCGGGACACCCGGACGCCGCCGACCCGGCGGACTACGGCTTCTTGCGCCAGGAGGAGCTGGACATACGCATGCCCGGCCCGGACCAGGACCTGCTGGACGTGCTGGAGCTGGTGCAGCGCACCCAGGACTATCGTGCGGCCACCCAGCTGCTGGCCGGCACCGAGGCGGCGGGCGAGCCGCGCTGGCAGCGGGTGCAGGCCTTCGCGGGTGCCGCCGCGCTGGAGCTGCAGCAGCGGCCCGGCGGAGTGCACGAGACGCCGGGCGGCCAGTGGCTGCGGGTGTGGCGGGCCGAGCAGCCCAAGGACGCGGGCGGCGCGGCCGTGCACGCCGAGTTCCTGGTGCAGCAGGCCTGGCGTACGTCGACGCCGGGCACGGACGACTTCCGGATCATCATGGAGGAGGCCCGGGAGGCCTGCGGGCAGGCGGCGCTGCTGGCGCCCGGCGACCCGGTGCCGTACATCGTCGAGCTGTCCATCGCCCGCGGACTGGCCTATCCACAGGCCGAGTTCGAGCAGCTCTGGCTGAAGATCCTCGACCGCGCGCCGCATCACATGGGCGCGCATCTGGCCGCGCTGCACTACTGGTGCGAGAAGTGGCACGGCTCGCGCGAGCAGGCGTACTCCTTCGCCGAGGCCGCCGCCGCCCGCGCCCCGCAGGGCTCGCTGCTCGCCGCGCTGCCGCTCTTCGCGGTCTTCGAGCACCTCCCGGAGGTGAACCTGGTGGCGGGCTTCTACCAGAGCGAGGTCGTCACCAGGGCGATGCACGGCGCCCTGCACGCGGTGCACTCGGCCCGCCCCGACGACCCGATGCTCGCGCACGTCCGCCATCTGCTGATCTTCTTCCTGGTCCGGGCCGAGCGCTGGGCGGAGGCCATGCAGCAGCTGATACACGCCGACGGGCACGTCGGCGCGCTGCCCTGGACCCTGTCCGCCGACCCGGCCGCCGAGTTCGCCGTCTACCGCGCCCTGGCGGTGGCCGGTTACGAGGCGAACGGCGGCAGCCCGGCGAGCCTGCCCGGCTGACGCATACGGAGCCCGGACGGGGCGGCCGGAGGAGAAATGACACACCGGTGACGGCCAAGGGGTGACCGGAATTCGCCCGCGCTCCGGGGCGTTCTGTGTGCGTGCCGACCCGCTGAGGCCGGCTCCCGCCCCAGACCGACAGGGAGACCCCATGCTCTTCGGCCGCACCCCGCAGCTGCCCACCCCCGAGCAGGCACTCACGGGCCGCCCCTCGCTCCCCTACGAGATCCCCGACCGGCACACCGTCCTCGGCACCCCTCTCGTCGGCCCCTACCCCGAGGGCCTGGAGGTCGCCGACTTCGGCCTGGGCTGTTTCTGGGGTGCCGAGCGCAGGTTCTGGCAGCTCCCGGCGGGCGTGTACACGACTCTGGTGGGCTATCAGGGCGGGTACACCGAGTACCCCACGTACGAGGAGGTCTGCTCGGGCCTGACCGGCCACACGGAAGTGGTGCGCGTGGTCTTCGACCCGAAGGTGATCTCCTACGACCGTCTGCTGAAGACCTTCTGGGAGTCCCACGACCCGACCCAGGGCTTCCGCCAGGGCAACGACGTGGGAACGCAGTACCGTTCGGCGATCCACACCCACACTCCCGAGCAGGCCACCACCGCCGAGGCCTCCCGACTCGCCTACCAGAAGGTCCTGTCGGCCTCCGGCCACGGCAAGATCACCACGGAGATCCTCCCGGCCACCGAGCGGCCCTTCTATCCGGCGGAGGCTTACCACCAGCAGTACCTTTCGCGCGACGTTAACGGCTACTGCGGTTTGGGCGGAACCGGCGTTTCTTGCCCGATCGGGGTAGCTCCTGCGGGCGATTGAGGTTCTGGGCCTGCGGTCTCCTCAGACCTCTTTGAGCGGCTGAGCGCGGGCGTGGAAGCGGCCAACGTGCGGACGGAGCGAGGGCTGTGAGCGTGTGCTCGGTGATCCGTCACGAGACGTGGACGCTCACGCCCGGCCGCGAGCCGGACGCAGAGCCGACCACGTACGCGATGGAGTGTGCGGTGTGCGGTCAGTCCTCGGACGGCAGTGAGGACTTCGCGGACGGGCAGAGCCGCGTATTGGAGCACTGCGGCCTGAACCCGTCGCACCACACATTCCGAGAGATCATCACCCGGCCATGGCGCACCTGACGGCACTCGTGATGCGCCGCGCCGTGGGCTGATTAGCCCGCTTCACAGGACCATTGATGATCACCATGGTGTCGGGCTCGTGCGGCTTCGTACTGGGCGTCGCCGCCGCGCACGGCTCCCGCCCTCCGATAGACACCCGCCCTCACCGGAAGTAGCGCGCAGCCGACCGCCCCAGCCGCGACATGACTCTTCTCTGGCGTCAGGCGGCTGGTTGCCGTGCGCGGGACGGGCACTGGCCGGGCCGGTGCAAGGCGGTACATTGCACAGGCCCGGCCGGAGGTCGGGCCACTCATTCCGAATCACAGCCGGCAAGCCGCCTTGAGCCACACCTCTCCCTTCGGCGATCATGCCCTGCCGCGTCAGGCGTGAGTAGGGGCCCCTTCCGCAAGTGATGTGCTGAGCTGGAAGACGTAGCACCGATGATGGGAAAACGCTCCGCCCGTCTTGAAAGGTCTGTGAGCACGGCTTGACGTGGATCAAGCCGTCGTTCCTGGGGATGATGTACCGATGCGGCTGGGGCGCCAAGGACGGGCAGGAGACCGTTCTCGCGGTCGAGATCAGCCGTGACGGCTTCGAGTGGGCGCTGCGACACGCGTGCCTGTCGAGCTACGTCCCCGGGGTACACCCCGACCGCGCCGCCTGGCAGCGTCAGTTGAAGCGCACGCCCACTCGCGTGCGCTGGGACCCCGCGCGGAATCTGCACCTGCAACCCCTGCCGTACCGGTCCCTGCAACTCGGCCTCTGCGGTGAGGCCGCACGACGCTACCCGGACGACTGGACAGTCGCCATCCGCGACGTGACCCCACTCGCCCACGAGATCCAGGCCCTGGTCAACAACGGCGATCCGGACTCCGCCGCCCGGCTGCTGCCCCAGGAACGCTCCTATCCCGTTGAGGACGAACTTCTTGCCCACCTACGCGGATGACGGGCCGCTCCACCCGACAGCCGGCTCCGGCCCCAGGGCCACATGGCAGCACGGGCTCGGCGGGACGGGGGTCAAGCCAAGCCCGCGATCCCGCCCCGCCTGAAAAGCCGTCCCCAGCAAAACTTGAGGTCAAGGGAAAATAGCGTCCGCAGCGTCCGGCCACCCTCCGCTACCAAGGGCGCGTTTCCGCAGGTCAACACGGCTCTTGGCGTGGGGCCGATGGCGAACGCCACCCCCTCCGCAACAACGAAGAGACCACCCAACCGGCCGGGGTGGTCTCTTCGTTCCAGGGCCTGCCCGACGGGTCGCGTCACCGACCCCGCACCCGACAGCAACGTCACCCGAATGGCGCAACATGACGTGCCACCCACATGGGTGAAGATCAAGCTGACTAGTGCCCCAACCGAGGCAATCCGTGAAAGGGGAACTACATGCGCATGCGACGAATCCTCGCAGCCTTCATCGCCACGGCAGCCCTCGCCGGACTCGGCCTCACAGGCGCCGCCACCGCCAGCGCCACCGCACAGGGTGCCCCATCGTACGTCACCCCTTCTCAGTGCAAGCAGGGTGGCGGAACGGCCGATCTGAAGGACAACCTCTGCAAGGGCGGTACGCACGACGGGCAGAAGATCGACTAAACCCCACAAGGCGCCCCGCAGCCACGCGCCGCGGGGCGCTCCCGCGCGAGCGCAGCCGGGAGGGTCGCAGGGGCTGTGCCGACCCGTCGGGCACGCCAGGTCCGAGTCGGCCCGGAAGCACGCGGCGGGCAGGAGCCCCCGAACGCCGTCGCGCGCGAGCGCAGCGAGCTGCCCAGGTTTGCGCGGCCGCACGCCGCACCTTCTCCCGCGGAGATCGCGGCGCGGCTCGGAATCGCTGAGGGCGAGCTGGCGAGCCGTGTGTCCGGACGACGTACGAGTGCCTGGCGGACGGTAGGCCAGTGCAGCTGTGCCAGGTCTCAGGCGTGCCCCAAGCGTGCCCCTTCCGTGCCCGACAGGCCGGGAAACCACACGACCCCAGAGCAGCAGGCCCGCCCCGCCGGGCGGGACGCGGCCGAACCTCCCCGCCCGACGTGGTCACGGAGTGGGTCCGAGGCCTGTCCGCAGCCGTCGGCGGTCGGCCGGCCGACGGCGTCCGCGTCGGTCAGCAGGTGCGGAGACCGCTGGTGTACACGTCCGTACGGTTCTGTGGTGCGCCGGAGTGGGTCTCGGTGAGCACCGCCCGTACTCCCTTGCCGTCTGCCACCAGGCCTTGGTAGTCGCCGAGGAAGTAGCCGCCGGCGAAGGGCGCCTGCAGCCAGTCGAAGACCCGCGAGATCCGTCGTTCGGTCCGGAGCTTCGGGTTTCCGTGGTGCAGCGTGGCCAGTTGGTAGGCGGTGGGCAGGGTGGTGGTGTTGCCGGGCTTGAGGAAGCGCAGGTCGTAGTAAGTGAGCGCGACCGTGTCCCGCTCGGCGACCGCGATCGACGGTGAGAAGGCCGGAACGCCCTTGGGGCTGATCAGCTCCGGGGTCCCCCAGGTGCGTCCGCCGTCGGTGGACCGCACAAGCTGGACGGAGTCGAACTTTCCACCGGAGAAGTCCGAGCCCTCGTAGGCCATGTACAGCGTGCCTGTCCTGGGGTCGACGGCCGGGCTCGGCAGGGTGGCCGAGGCGCGCAGCAGTTTGGTGGGGTCGTTCGGGTCGACCTCCGGTACGGAGGTGTCCCGGGCCACGGTGACCGGGGCGCTCCAGGTCTCTCCGGCGTCGGTCGAGGTGACCACCTCGTAGCGGGCTTCGACGACGGTGCTCAGGTCGTCGGAGTGGGTGATCCGGTCGAAGAAGTCATACAGGGTGCCGGTGCGCCGGTCGGCGACGATCAGATGGCCAATGGTCTGGGTGTTGGGCACGGTGCTGGTGTCGACGAACGGCCGGGCCTTGCTCCAGGTGCGGCCTCCGTCGCGGGTGAGGGAGATGTAGCCGGGACCGTCGAGGGAGCTGGGGCCGGGTGGGTCGTTGTCGAGGCGGTTCCAGACCTGGTAAGCGGTGCCCTTGCGCACCGGGTCGGCGGTGAGTGAGGGCTTGTCGTTGAAGAACGGCTGCTCGTCGACGTGCGTGGTGGTGAGGTTCTGCCAAGTGCGGCCGCCGTCGCGGGAGGTGACTGCCAGGAGGGCGCTGCGCGTGCTCTTCGTGAAGTCGACGCCCTCCCCGCCGGCGTAGACCGTGCCGTCCGGTCCGGTGCTCACCCAGGGGTCGGAGGCCCGTTCGTAGTCCGCGCCGCCGGGGGCGCACAGGCTGAACGGCAGCGTGCTTTGGTGGAAGGTGTGGCCGTCGGTGGTCCAGCCGGCCGCCAGGCCACGGGCGCCGCCGTCGTTCCAGCGGTCCTGCTGGAACACGGTGACCACGCGCTTGGGGTCGCGCGGGTCGACTGACAGGTACGGCTCGACCTCGGTGGCCGGGTAGTCGATGCTGTCGGGGGACCTCGCTCCGATGGTGCACTTCGCGTACGGGTCGCCGTGGGACACCTGGACTAGTGGTGTGCCGTCGGGGTTCCGGTCTGCCGCGGCGGGAGTCGCGCCGGTGGCCGTGACGAGCAGGAGCGCGGCGGTGGTGACGGCGGTCAGGGGCAGGAAGACGCGCATGCGGGATTTCCTCCGGGCCTGTCGGCCTGGGCACGGGACCGCAGTCATCGGGGCGGACTGGGGCGCGGAGGCGTACCGGAACATGAGGGTGAGCCGACTCCGCCTGGTCCTTTTCGGCGTTGCGGCCGGTGCCCTTGATGGGCCGAACGATGGAGTCGTCCACGGGGTCGTCGCGGAGCACGGCGGAGCCGACCGGCGGGTGCACCGTGCCGGTCGGCTCCTTGGTCGTGCTGCTACGGCGCCGTCTCGTAGGTCCCCGGAGAGGGCCGCGCGCCGCGTGCCGGTTGGCGATGCCGACGGGGTCGGCCTTGGCTCGGACGGGTTGGAGCGGGATGACCTGCACATCCAGGCTCGAGGCCGGCGGACTGCATGTTCTTCTGCGCCTGTTCAAGACCTGCCGGGTGTCAACAGCGCTCGTGATCAATGCAGCTGGGAAATCCGAATCAGTACAGCCAGGAGATGCGAACGACCTCGTCGGTCACTGTATGACGACATGGCCGAGGCCGTTCAGGACGGCGGCGAGCGCGGTGTTCAGGACGGCGCGGACCGTCTCGAAGCGGCGCTGACAGCGCTCACGCCGGCAAGGGTTGCCGCGGCCAGGGCGAGGCCCGAGATTCTTCGCATGCGCATGACTCCCCCCTCCTCACAGGCCCCTTCGTTCGGCCTTCGGGATGGACAAGTCTCAAGACGACGGCGCCCTTTTGCTCAGCATGGGCGCTCCGCATGAGGCCCGTGAGGCGAGGCTGGGGGCCGCGCCCGGGCGGTGACCGCCCGGCCTCGGAGAGGCATGGCGTCACCGACCTCGACCGGCCGCATCGGTACCCCGCGTGCGCGTCGGCAGGAGCGGGGCGACGTCGATGTCCTTGGCGTCGGGACTGCCCACCAGGGCCGCATTGTGTCCGGGCAGGCCGGGGGTTGAGGAGGAGACGGGCCGTACCTGCCTCCGCCCGGTGTCGGCGGGCGGCTGCCGCGCGCGGTCCTCTAACGCGGTTCGTGGGCCGCCGCCCGGCAGGCACCGGTCGCGGCGCCGCCCGCCAATCCGGCCCCGGTCAGCCCGGTCACACAACTCTGCAGGTCTCCGACCACGCCACGCCTGCAGGCCGCTGTGACGGAGTCGGACGCGGTGGCACCGGCCAGTTCGGCCATCCGCGTGCAGGCGGGGATGTCCGCCCGAACCGCGGGCGCGGCGAGGACCGCACCACCGAGGGTGAGGGTCAGGCCGGTGAGGGCACCGGCGATACGGGTCAACGTGCGCATGGGACGCACCTGCCTTCCGGGTTGGTCGCGTGGTCCTGGTCCCGGCGGGCCGGATCCGCGCGGTAAGGCCGCCTGGCGACGCTCGGTGAGTGGTGCCCCGGCCGGCGGGCTCACAGACTGACCGCACGGTTCTGCGTCGCATCCATTGAGCCGTACCGGGACATGGTCGCCAGGCCGAAGAAGAGGGCCCCGGACCGGATGAGACGCACTCGGACCTCCACTCGCGGTCCCGTCACTCCAGCGTCGCATCCTCTCCCCCGCCCGTCCTGGGCTCCGGGGGGAAGGCCGCGCTGAGTAACTGCGATTGCGCGAAGCGCGGTAGCCGGCCCGTCCGGCCGACCAGGTGGATCGGACGGGCCGGCGTCCGCCCGGCCTGTCCCCCTGCACACCGCCGGGCGCGGCTCGGCCGGGGCGGCGGCCGGCGTTCGCTTCCCCGCGAGGTGCTGGGCCGCCACTGCGGTGGCACTTCACGGCGAGCGCCGATGGGAGGCCAAGGTGTCGCCGGGGAGAGCGGAGCCCGACAGGGCCGCGAGGGCGGCGCGGCCTGTGTCGGTCTCCTGCCTGGCAGCCAGCGCTGAGTGCTGGGCGGCGGGCCACGGATCGAACTCCTCAAGCGGTGTCGCAGGTTCGAATCCTGCCGGGGCACAGAGGGAAGGGCCGGCTCGGGAGGGCTTTGCTCCCAGGCCGGCCCTTCGCCGTTTCGGGGGTCGTGCCATAGGCGTGCCACTACGAGCCCGCAGGGTCCTTCTCGGAGGGCTCGGAGGCCACTCCCCCACCACCCCGGATCACAGCCCCGAGCCGACCCCCTGGGGACCGAGAAGGACGTGTCCATCGCGGCCGGGCCCGGCGAAGCCGTCCGAAGTGCGCCTTCACATCCGACAGGAGTTCGGTCGGGAAGGCCACGGGGATCGACGTCTTTTCTCTTCACCCCGTCCAGCGTCGGAGGGGTTGCGGCGCCCGCCTGCCACGACTCGCGCGTCTGCTCACCGTCACCCATTCTGAGTAATAGGCCGCCCCTGGCATAAGCCCGGTCATCCCGAAGCACCGAACCAGGGGCACGCGAGAGGAGAAAGCCATGCGTATGCGACGACTGCTTGGGCTCGCCCTCGCCACAGCAACCCTCGCCGGCGCGAGTGCCGTCGACGCTGCCACCGCTCGGGCAGCGACGCATCCGACCATCTCGAACGAACAGTGCACGGAACAGGGTGGAACGGTCATACCGGGCGGCGCCTACATCGGCCCCAAGTGCAAGTTCCCCGACGGGCACACGGAAAGCATTACCTGAGCGCGCCGGACCGGACGGGCGATGACCTTCGGTGGTCCGGCAGATCCGCCGGGGCTCTGCGCGCAGAGCATGACGTGCGCGCACGACTCGACCTCCGGTGAGACGGCACAACTCGGACCTGACCCCCTGCGGTGCACACGGACCCTCGGCAAGCTGCGGTGACGGCCGTCTTCGACGGCAACATCGGCACGCTGAAGCGGCCTTGACCACTTCCCGGATGGCGTACCACCGCCGAGGTGCGACGGGCGTGACCGGGCTCCGCACCACAAGCGCACCGGACAGAGCGGGGAGCAGCGGGGAATCACAGGGCAAGAGGCCCAGTCCGACGGCGCCAGGATGCGACCGTTGGAACTGGTACGGGCATGGCGATTGACGCTGCTCGAACGCAAGAGGGGCCGGCTCGATCGGGCGGTGATCCCGGACGATGACAAGGTCTTCTTGCGGAAGCCGGCGCGAACTGCAGGACGAGTAAGCCGAGTTGCGTTTCGGAACGCCCAAGGGGCCGGCGCACGGGGATGCCGACGTGCAGAACCTCATGGTGGACGATCAGAGCCGCGTGATTCTGATCGACTTCGTGATGTTCCGCTACGACCACCCTGAGCGGGATCTCATGGTTACGGCCGTGGAGCACCACAGCCTCGGTTGGCAGACCGACGGACAGACTGGCGGCGCTCGGGCTTGTGCTCCGCCTCATGACGGGCGGCGGCCCCCAGCATCCGAGCCACCATGCGGCCGGTCGGCGTCGCAAGATCGATCTCTCCGCTCACCACGGCGAGCTCGACACCCTGGCGGTCGGCGAGATCAATAACGTCTTCCAGCTCGCGCGGTGATCGTGTCAGCCTGTCCACGTGCCAAACTCTCTTCCTGGCGCGCGACTCCGAGTCCGGCGCCGCCCCGGTCCTGGCCGATCTGGCAGTAGATCGCTGCTCGCCTCGTACCCGAAGTGCCTTTCACACCAGGGGAGTTCGCCATGGATCACATAGGTGCACCCTCGCAGGAACCGGTGCCTCTTGCCCGATCGGGGCGGCCCCGTCCCATGGCCGACGGCTCGGTGCACACGGCACAGGAGGTGTGCGCTTCCATGGTGCGCGCGCAGATCGCCCCTGGTCTGCGGGGGCTCGGCTGCAAGGGATCGGGGCAGATCCTCGAACTGCCCGACCCGGCTTCCTGGCCTCTCCTCGGCTTCCGGAAATCCGCGCACGACACGGCGGGACATGTCGAGTTCACGGTCGACGTGACCGGGGTACGGCGGTGCGCTCGCCGGCGACGCCGACGAGGGGTGAGGCGACCGCGCCGACGAGGCATGGGAACGCTCCCTCCCGCGGCCCGGGACACCTGGTGGACGATCTCCCCCACGAGCGATCCGAGCCGTGCGGCCCGTGGCGTCATCACCGCCATCACGGACCACGCGCTCCCTGCCGTGAAGGGACAGCTTCCTTCATGAGGGCCGAGTCAGGACACCAGCAGCACCTGGACAAGAGCCCGGCAGGTCACTTCGGACCGGGCCGCCCCGGGGTGTCCCGCACCGGCGGCGTGGCCAAGGCCGAAGGCTGAGGTCACCAGGTGGGATTCAGAACTCACGCAGGCCGCGTGCGCGACGAACAGCTGCCACTGCCCCGACGGCACACCGCCCTGAGGTGTGCCGTCGGGCACTACTGCCCGCTCGGCTTCAACGCGACCTGGGCCTACCTCGCTGCGACAGCACGGCCTTCCCCGGACCTGCGCAGCGACCCGGCGGCCCTGGCGCAGCCGGGTGGTCCCGGTCCCGAGTTCCCCCGCCTGCGCGCGCCCGCAGGCGGACCGGCGTCCCCGGCGGCGCGGCCGCATCGACGACCTGCTGTGCGCCGTAGCCGACGAGGCGCTCTTCGAGGTGTTCGTCACCGACACGGAACCGCGACGGATCCACCCTCCCCACGACGGTGGCGCGGGCGTCGTCCTTGCCACGCCCGCCGAACGAGACCGGCTCCGCGACCGGCACGCCGACTGGCTCTCCTCCCAGCCGGCGAGCCTGTGGCGGCGTGCGGCCGCTCGCGTCCGGTGGCCCCCGCCTCGACCCCCTCCACCAAGGCGTGTGGCCTGCATCACATAGGATAGGGGCGTGGCGCTCTCCGCCTCGGTGCTTCGGTTACCTCGCGTACGCAGTCGCGGTCGACTTCGCCCTCGGTCATCACCGGCGCGTGTAGGCACACGCATGCAGGCAAACGCGTGTAGGCAAAAGGCAGCGGTCATGGCCGAACAAGCGAACCATCCGACCCATCCGGCACACCCGACCTCGTCCGGACCGGGGAAGTCCAGCGTGGGAATCCACAGCATCACCGAATCCGCGCACTACGCCCTGGCGGAGATGGGCCCGAGGAGAAGCCTGCAGACGCTGCTGTCGGTCAACCACGTCGACGGTTTCGACTGTCCGAGCTGCGCCTGGGGCGATCCCGATCCGGAGCACCGGAAGAGCGCGGAGTTCTGCGAGAACGGCGTGAAGGCCGTCGCCTGGGAGGCCACCCGCAAGCGCGTCGACGCCGCCTTCTTCGCCGAGCACTCCCTCACCGACCTGCGCAAGCGCGACGGTCACTGGCTGGAGTCACAGGGGCGGCTCGCCCAGCCGATGCACCTCGCCCCAGGCGCCGCCCACTACACACCCGTCAGCTGGGACGACGCCCTCACGCTCATCGCCGGCCGGCTGCGCGGCCTGGCCGACCCGAACCGTGCCGTCTTCTACACCAGCGGCCGCACCAGCAACGAGGCCGCCTTCCTCTACCAGTTGCTGGCACGCCGGCTCGGCACGAACAACCTGCCGGACTGCTCCAACATGTGCCACGAGTCGAGCGGCGCGGCGCTGGCCGAGACGCTCGGCGTCGGCAAGGGCCTGATCGCGTACGACGACATCACCGATCACGCCGATCTGATCATCGTCGTGGGACAGAACCCCGGCACCTGTCATCCCCGCATGCTCACGGCCCTCGAGGAGGCCAAGCGGCGCGGCGCCCGCATCGTCGCCGTCAACCCGCTGCCCGAGGCGGGCTTCGGCCGTTTCCGCAATCCGCAGACCGCGCACGGGCTGGCCGGTCCGGGCACGCGGCTCGCCGACCGCTGTCTTCCGGTACGGGTCAACGGCGATCTGGCCCTGTTCGCGGGACTGAACCGCGCCCTGATCGACCACGAGGACGGCGAGCCGGGCTCCGCCCTCGACCACGACTTCATCGACCGGTACTGCGACGGCTTCGAGGAGGCCGTAGCCGCGTGGCGGGCCCTGGACCGGTCGCGGATCGAGACGCTGAGCGGTCTGTCCCGCCGCCAGATCGAGGAGTGCGCCGCCGACGTCCTCGCCGCCGACAGCGTGGTCGTCTGCTGGGCGATGGGGCTCACCCAGCACCGCAACGCGGTGGCCACCATCCGCGAGATCGTCAACTTCCTTCTGCTGCGCGGCAACGTCGGACGCCCCGGCGCCGGACCCGCCCCGATCCGCGGACACAGCAACGTCCAGGGCGACCGCACCATGGGCATCTGGGAGAAGATGCCGGACGCGTTCCTCGACCGGCTCCGCGACGAGTTCGGCTTCGACCCGCCCCGCGCGCACGGCCTGGACACCGTCGACTCGATCAGGGCCATGCGCGACGGCGGGATCGACGTCTTCATGGGCCTCGGCGGGAACTTCTCCGCGGCCGCACCCGACACCGACGTCACCGAGGCGGCCCTGGCGCGCTGCGCGCTCACCGTGCACATCGCCACCAAGCTCAACCGGACCCATGTCTGCCCCGGAGCGGAGGCGCTGCTCCTGCCCTGTCTCGGCCGTACGGAGCGCGACAGGCAGGCCTCCGGCGAGCAGTTCGTCACCGTCGAGGACACCATGGCGATGGTGCACGCCTCGCACGGCCGGCTCCTGCCCGGCTCCCCGCACCTGCGCAGCGAGACAGCGATCGTCGCCGATCTCGGCCGGGCGCTCTTCGGCGACGACCTCGGCTGGCGTGCCATGCGCGACGACTATGCCGTGATCCGCCGCCACATCGAGCACGTCGTCCCCGGATTCCACGCCTTCGAGCAGCGCGTCCGGCAGCCGGGCGGCTTCATGCTCCCGCGTGCCCCGCGCGACTCCCGCGTCTTCCCCACGGCGACCGGCAAGGCCCGCTTCACCGTCAACCCGCCGACCGCGGCCGAAGCCCCGCCGGGGCACCTGCTGCTGACGACGGTCCGGTCGCACGACCAGTTCAACACCACCGTCTACGGCCTCGACGACCGCTACCGGGGCATCAAGGGCGGCCGCCGGGTCGTCTTCGTCAACGGCGACGACCTGCGCGAGCTCCACCTCCACGACGGCGACCTGGTGGACCTGATCAGCGTCAGCCCCGACGGCGAACGCCGCGCCCCCGCCTTCCGCGCCGTCCGTTATCCGACGCCGCACGGCTGCGCGGCCGCCTACTTCCCCGAGGCGAACGTCCTGGTCGCCCTGGAGTCCACCGCCGAGACGAGCAACACCCCCGCGGCGAAGTCGATCGTCATCCGCGTGGAGCCCTCGCGACAGCACCCCGATCAAGCACAGGTAAGGTAAGGCTCACCTTAATTATTGATCGGAGTGCGAGTCGTGCGTGCGTTGAGGTGGAGGGCCGTCCTGACCCTGTCCGTCGTCGGGGGGCTGTTGGCCGGGTGCGGCTCGGGCGCCGGGGAGGGGACCGGGAGCGGTTCCGGGAAGGGCGACGGCAGCGGGCGCAACAGCGTCATCGGCTCCGCCAAGGGTCCCTCCGCCGCCCCCAGCGCGCTCGCCTCCGGCATGGGCTCCGACACCGGCACCGACGGCGTCTTCCCGCGTACGGTCACGCACTTCGAGGGCCGTACGACGGTCAGGTCGGCGCCGAAGCGGATCGCCGTGCTCAGCACGGGCCAGCTGGACGATCTGCTCTCCCTCGGAGTCGTACCGACGGCGGCGACCCGGGCCGACAACGCGGGGCTCGTCCCCGACTACCTCGCCGACGCCTTCCCGCGGGACAAGAAGCAGCTCGCCACGATGACCGACGCGGGCACGCGCCAGGCACCCAACCTGGAGTCCCTGGCCGCCGCCAAGCCCGATCTGATCCTGGTCAACGACTCCCTCGGCGACCTCTACCCCAAGCTGTCGAAGATCGCGCCGACCGTCGTCACCGCGGGCAACGGCGTCAACTGGAAGCGGGACCTGCTGCTCGTCGGCGACGCCGTCGGCAGAGGGAAGCAGGCGCAGCGGATGATCGACGACATCGCTGCGGACGCCGAGCAGAGCGGCAGGGCGCTCAGCGGCTCCACGACCGTGTCCATGCTGCGCTTCACGCCCGGCCGCACGCGCATGTTCGGCGTGTCCTCCTTCACCGGGTCCATCGCCGTCGACATGGGCCTCACCCGCCCCGAGTCCCAGCAGTTCAAGGCCATTTCGCAGGACATCAGCACCGAGCGGATCGACACGGCCGACGGTGACTGGATCTTCTACTCGGTGCAGGGGGACCCGGGGAAGACAGACGCCGACAGCGTCCTGGCGGGGCCGCTGTGGAAGTCGATGAAGGCGGTCGGGGCCGGGCACGCGGTGCGGGTGGACGACGACCCGTGGTACCTCAACGCCGGTCCCACGGCCGCCCGTCTGGTCGTACGACAGCTCTCCGAGCACCTGCGGTAAGTGCGCCGCCTGCTCGCCTGGCCGGCGTCCGCCGCCGTGCTGGCCCTCGCCGTCCTGCTCAGCCTCGCGATCGGCACCCGGCCGGTGGCGCCGCACACCGTGCTCGACGCCCTGCTGCACGGCGGGAGTTCGCCGGACGCGCTCGTCGTACGGTCCCTGCGCATGCCGCGCACCCTGGTCGGGCTCACCGCGGGGGCCGCGCTCGGGCTCGCCGGGGCCGCGCTCCAGGCCGTCACCCGCAATCCGCTCGCCGACCCCGGCGTGCTCGGGCTGAGCCAGGGCGCGGCGGCCGGCGTGGTCCTCGCGCTCGCCTTCGGCGCCGGGTACGGCTTCGAGGGGACCGTCTGGTACGCCTTCGCCGGGGCCGTGGTCGCCGCGGGTCTGGTGTACGGCATCGCCTCGCGCGGGCGCGGCGGGGCCACGCCGGTGAAGCTGGCGCTCGCCGGTACGGCGCTGTCGGCGATGGCCGCCGGTGCCACGACCGTGGTGCTGACGTCGAGTTCGGCGACGCTGGACCAGTTCCGGTTCTGGCAGGTGGGCACGCTCGCCGGGCGGGACGCGGGGACGGTCGTACGAATGCTGCCGTTCCTGGTGACCGGGGCCGTACTGGTGCTGGCGTGCGCGCGGGGGCTGGACGCGCTGGCCCTCGGCGACGAGACCGCGCGGGGGCTCGGGCACCGGGTGCACGCGGTACGGGCCTCCGCGGCGCTGGGGGCGACCTTGCTGGTCGCGTCGGCGGTGGCCGCGGCCGGGCCGATCGCGTTCGTGGGGCTGGCGGTGCCGCACGCCGTGCGGCGGACGGTGCGCGGGGCGGGGTACCGGGTGGTGCTGCCGCTGTCCGCGCTGCTGGGGGCCGCGTTGCTGCTGGGCGCCGATGTGGCGGGGCGGGTGGTACGGGCACCGGCGGAGGTGCCGGCCGGGGTGATGACGGCGTTGGTGGGAGTGCCGGTGCTGGTGGTACTGGTGCGCCGGAAAGGAGCCGTGTCGTGACCAGTGCCCCGAAGGAACGCGGGGAACTGCGCGGGCGACCACGACGTACCGGCGGCCGGGAGACGACCCGCAGATCGACGGCGGTTCTCCGCCTCGGCCCCCGTACCGTCCAGCTCCACCGCCGGTCCGCCCTCGTCGCCCTCGCGCTGCTGGTGCTCCTCGCCGCGGCCATGCTCGCCTCGGCCTGTATCGGGCAGACCTTCGTCTCCCCGGCCGGTGTCTGGCGTGCCCTGCGCCACGGCGGCACCCCCTACGACCTGATCGTCACGGAACTGCGGGTCCCGCGCATCGTGCTCGGTGCTCTCGTCGGGGCGGCGCTGGGCCTGGCGGGTGCCCTCGTGCAGACGGTGACCCGGAATCCGCTGGCCAGTCCGGACGTGATCGGTGTCGGACACGGCGCCGCCGCCGCGACCGTGCTGGCGCTCGCCACCGGCACGACGAACTCCCCGAACACCCTGCCCGCCCTCTCCGTCGCGGGCGGACTCGCGGCCGCCGCGCTCGTCTACGTACTGGCCTGGCGGCACGGTATGCACGCCGGCCGGTTCGTGCTCACGGGCGTCGGGATCGGGGTCGCCCTGTCGGCCGTCGTCCAGCTGTACCTCGCGGACAGCGAGCTGGACGCGGCCGAGCAGGTCAAGCTGTGGCTCACCGGGAGTCTCAACGGGCGGGGGTGGGCGCAGGCCGCGCCCCTGGCCGTCGTGATCGCGCTGTGCCTGCCGGGACTCGTGTGGGCGGGCCGGGCCGCCCGGCCGCTGGGGCTCGGGGACGAGACGGCGGCCGGGCTCGGCGTACGGGTGGACCGCACGCGGCTCGCGCTGACCGTGCTCGGCGTCGTACTCGCCGCCGCGGCGACCGGCGCGGCCGGACCGATCGGGTTCGTCGCGCTCACCGCGCCCCAGCTGGCCCGACGTCTCACCCGCACCCCGCACCTGCCACTGCTGTGCTCGGCACTGACGGGTGCGGTGGTCCTGGTCGCCGCCGACCTCGCCGCGCGCACGCTGCTCGCGCCGCTGGAGGTACCGGCAGGTGCCCTCACCGCACTGGTCGGCGGCCCCTACCTGTTGTGGCTGCTGGGCCGCGGCACCCGGACCCGGACGGCGGGCCGGGCGATCGCGTGACCGGTCAGATCGTCGCCGTGTCGATCACGAAGCGGTAGCGGACGTCGCTGGCCAGGACCCGCTCGTACGCCTCGTTGATCTCCTCCGCGCCGATCAGTTCGATCTCCGCGCCGACGCCGTGCTCGGCGCAGAAGTCCAGCATCTCCTGGGTCTCGGGGATGCCGCCGATGCCGGAGGTGCTCAGGCTGCGGCGGTTGCCGGACAGGGACTGCAGGACGATCTGGACCGGCTCCTCCGGCAGGCCGACGTTGACCATGGTGCCGTCGGTGCGCAGCAGGGACAGGTAGGCGGCGAAGTCCAGCGGGGCCGAGACCGTGTTCAGGATCAGGTCGAACGTGCCGGCCAGCTCCTCGAAGGTCTTCGGGTCGCTGGTGGCGTAGTAGTGGTCCGCGCCCAGCTTCAGGCCGTCGTCCTTCTTGCGCAGGGACTGGGACAGGACCGTGACCTCGGCACCCAGCGCGTGCGCGAGCTTGACGCCGACGTGGCCGAGACCGCCGAGGCCGACGACGGCGACCTTCTTGCCGGGGCCGATGTTCCAGTGCCGGAGGGGGGAGTACGTGGTGATGCCGGCGCAGAGCAGCGGGGCGGCCACGTCCAGGGACAGGCCCTCCGGGATGCGGACGACGTAGTTCTCGTCGACGACGATCGTCTGCGCGTAGCCGCCGTAGGTGGGCTGCCCGTCCTTGCCGGTGTCGTTGTAGGTCCAGGTCGGGCCGCCGTTCGAGCAGTACTGCTCCAGGCCCGCCTTGCAGTTGTCGCACTCACGGCAGGAGTCGACCATGCAGCCGACGCCCACCCGGTCGCCGACGGCGTACTTCGTCACGCCGGGGCCCACCTCGGCGACGATGCCCGCGATCTCGTGGCCGGGCACCATCGGGAAGGTGCCGGGGCGCCAGCCGTCCCGGACCTGGTGGATGTCGGAGTGGCAGATACCGGTGAACTTGATGTCGATCAGGACGTCGAACTCGCCGACCGCGCGTCGCTCGATGGTCGTCCGCTCCAGCGGGGCCTTCGGGGCAGGCGCGGCGTACGCAGCAACAGTGGTCATGCCGGGGTTCTCCTAGCGGGGGGTCGTCGTGCCCGGCTGCCTTCCGCCGGGCACGCTTCCAGACTGCCTCATCTGCCATGGTTCACCCAGGTCACGCCCTTGCGTACGACCGCGGTGCGTACTACTGGCGGGGTCAGGATGCTGTGCGTACGACCAGGAATACTGGACGTATGGAACGCAGGGGCGAACAGGACGGGCGGGACGCGCACCAGGAGGAGCCGGCCGCCGCCGGGCGGCCCCTGGACCGGCGGGCCGAGCTGAGCGAGTTCCTGCGCAGCCGGCGGGCCCGGCTCAAGCCGGAGGACGTGGGACTGCCGGACTTCGGCCGGCACCGGCGGGTGCCGGGGCTGCGCCGTGAGGAGCTGGCGCAGCTGGCCGGGGTGTCGGTGGCGTACTACACGCGCCTGGAGCAGGGAAACGGCCGCAACGTCTCGGCGGAGGTCCTGGACGCGATCGCCCGGGCCCTGCGGCTCACGGACGCCGAGCACGCCCACCTGACGCACCTGGCGAAGCCGAAGTCGCACAAGAAGAAGCCGGGGGCGCGGCAGCAGCAGGTGCGCTCCGCGCTGCGGCAGCTGCTGGACACGATGGACGGCGTACCGGCGTACATCGTCGGGCGCCGCTCGGAGATCCTGGCGTGGAACCGGATGGCGGCGGCGCTCTTCGGCGACTGGGCGGAGCTGGCGCCGGCCGAGCGGAACTGGGCGCGTCTGGTGTTCCTGCGCCCCGACTACCGCGATCTCTTCGTCGACTGGGAGCAGAAGGCGATCGACATCGTCTGCGCGCTGCGCATGGACGCCGGCTGCTATCCCGACGACCCACGGCTGTCGGCCCTGGTGGGCGAACTCTCGGTCAAGAGCGAGGAGTTCCGGCGGCTGTGGGCCACGCACGACGTCAAGGAGAGGAACCACGGCGTCAAACGGCTGCACCATCCGCTGGTCGGCGATCTCTCCCTGCACTACGAGTCCTTCCGTCTGAACGACGACTCGGAGCAGTCCCTGCTCACCTACCACGCCGAACCGGGCTCCCCGTCCGCCGACTCGCTGCGCCTGCTGGCGAGCTGGGGGACGGACGCGACCCGCGCGGTTCCCTCGCCGTGACGCGGACGGCCCGCCGGGAGCGGAGCTCACGGCGGGCCGTCGTTCGTCGTGCGCCTAGCGCGTCATGCGGCTGCCACCGCTCATTCGCCGAAGTACGCGTCGTGGATCGTGATCTCCGACGTGTTGCCCTTCTTGTCGGTGATCTCGGAGCGGAGGGTGAGGGACTTGCCCTTCGCGGGGTTCTTCAGCGTGATCCTGCCGCCCCGGACGTCGACCTTCTTGAAGGTCCTGCCGTCGTAGGAGACGTAGACCGTCAGGGACTTCAGGTTCTTGCCGGCGGCCGAGCCCTCGACGGTGACCGGGAAGGTGACGGTCCGGCCGGCCGCGACGCGGCTGTCCAGGCCGGTCCCGATGCCGTAGTGCAGGGCGGAGGAGGGCAGTTCGGCGAAGTCGCCCGACGGCTTGCCGGAGCGGAAGGTCCAGGTCGCGTCGATCCGGGAGGAGGCCGCCGCGACCTCGGCCGAGCGCTTGACCGAGGTGGTCAGCCGGTAGGCGGCGTCACCGGCCGGCACCTTGAAGGTCTTCGCGCCGGACAGCGGGTCGTCGTTGGAGCCGACCTTGGTGCCGTTGCGGTACAGGGTCGTGTTCACCGAGGTGAACGTCGAGTACCCGGCGTGCTTGGCGGAGTCGGCGAACAGTGACAGCGAGCCGAAGATCTCGTCGCCGTTGCGGTACAGGCCCTGGCCGCTGCCCACGTGCGGGCCGAAGACCGCCGTGTTGACCGTCTTGGTGTAGGTGTGACCGGCCTTGAAGGTGAACTGGCCGAGCCCGTACGCCGCGTCGGTGACCGGGAAGCCGTCCTGGTCGAGCCCGCCGTTCTGGGCGAACTCCAGCTGCCAGTTCACCCCGCCCGTCGCGGACAGATGCAGCGTCCGGGTACCGGGCAGCTTCTGCGGGATGCTGATGGAGGAGGCACCGCTGCTGCCGGGCAGCCAGCCGACCGCGTTGACCGAGCCGGTCCTGCCGCTCACCGCGGCGCCGAGCCGGGCCTTGACCGTGGCCAGCTCGCCCGCCCTGAAGTGCTTGGTGTAGCCGGTGGCGAGCTGCCTGACCGGGCCGCCGGCGGTGACGTCGTACTCCTCGCCCGCGCCCTTGGTCCAGTGGCCTTCCCACTGCTGGTACAGCGTCCCGGCGGGCAGTCGCGGGCCCAGGTGGGCGGTGCGGAAGTTCTTGTACGAGTCCAGGAACCAGCCGTAGCCGTAGTCGCCCTTGCCGATCGTGACGTCGTACCCGGGCGCGGCGAACCGCGAGGTGACGCCCTTGGCCGGGACGGTGATGTCCACCGGCTTGGCCTTGCGCGCGTCGATCGTGATCGTCTGCTTCCTGGCGACGGTCAGCTTCGGCTGGACGATCCAGTCCGCACCCTTCGCGCCCTCCGGGTCCATGAAGACGGCGGAGTTGAGGATGTACGTGCCCTTGGGCGCGCGCACCTTCACCGTGCCGGACGGGTCGTACGGGTTCAGGTCCGTGCCGTTCGCGAGACCGGCGACACCGCCCAGGTCGGCGCTGTAGTACTTGGCCGGCTTGCCGTCGCGCCCGATGGCCTTCAGCGTGATGTCGTACGACTCCACCTCACGCGTCACCGCGGCGGCCGTGCGGACCGTCTGGCCGGCGCCGGTCGCGGTCACGTAGGCCGAGTAGGCGCCGTCGAGGGTGCCGCCCAGCCTGGTGTCGGCGGTGAGACCGACGGAGGCCGTGCCGTGGGCCGGGACCGTCACCTCGGTCGCGCCGAGTCTGAAGAAGCCGGCCGGGGCCGCCTTGCCCTTGGGGTCGAGGGCGGTGCTGCGCAGGGTGAGCGTGACGGCCTGGTCGCCGAGGTTGCGGTACGTCACCTTCTTGGTGACCGGCTTGTCGTCGGTGTGCGGCCACTGCTGGACGCCGAAGCTCACCGAGACCGGCTCGGCGATCACGGACTGCTTGATGGCCCGGTCCACCGCGATCCGGCCCGAACCCTGCTGGAACGGGGTGTAGTTCCCGCCCTTGGCGGAGCCGGTCAGCGCGCCCTTCAGCTCGGCGTAGCCCCAGTCGGGGTGCTCCTGCTTCAGGATCGCGGCGGCGCCCGCGACATGCGGGGTGGCCATCGAGGTGCCGGAGATGGTCAGGTAGCCCTCGGGCTTCTCGCCGACCTCCTGGTCGATGACGCTGCCCTTGGCCGCGGCGGCGGTGATGTCCACGCCGGGCGCGGTGACGTCCGGCTTGATCGCGCCGTCGCCGACGCGCGGGCCGGTGGAGGAGAAGTCGGCGAGCTTGTCCTGCTTGTCGACGGCGCCGACGGTGAGCGCGGCGTCCGCGCTGCCCGGCGAACCGAGCGAGTTCGGCCCGTCGTTGCCCGCCGCGACCGCGAAGAGGATGCCCTTGGTGGCGGAGAGCTTGTCGACCTCGGCCTCGAGGGGGTCGACGCCGGGGCTGTCGGGGCCGCCGAGGCTGAGGTTGACGACGTCGGCGCCCTGCGCGGCCGCCCACTCCATGCCGGCGAGGATGCCGGAGTCGTCACCGGAGCCGGAGTCGTCCAGGACCTTGCCGTTGAGGATCCTGGCGCCCGGGGCGACACCGGTGTACTTCCCGCCGGACTCGGCGCCGGTGCCCGCCACGATGGAGGCGACGTGGGTGCCGTGCCCGTAGTGGTCGGCGGCGTCCTCGGCGGAGGTGAAGTTCTGGGACGCGATCACCTGGTCCTTGAGGTCCGGGTGGCGGGTGTCCACTCCCGTGTCGAGGACGGCGACCTTGACGCCCTTGCCGGTGTAGCCGGCCTTCCAGGCGGTCGGGGCGCCGATCTGCGGCACGGACTTGTCGAGGGAGGCCTTGCGGACGCCGTCGAGCCAGACGTGCGCGATACCGGAGGCGGTCCGCTCGCCGTCGGTGACGGCGTGCCACAGCGCGGCGGTGTCCCGGACCGGGGTCTGCACGGCGTCGGCGTTGAGCGCGGCCAGGCTGCGGCGCAGATGGCCCGCCCCCCGGACGTCGGCCTTGGCGGTCACGGCGCTGCCGCGGTAGCCGACGATCACCTTCAGGCCGTTCTTCTGGGCCTTGCGGGTGGCGGCCTTGTTCAGCTCGTTGATGTCGAACAGCCGCTGGTCCAGCGTGCCGGAGGCCACCAGGCGGGCCGCGTCGGCGGGGACGACCAGTGTGTGCCCCTCGCTCCTGCGGACCTGGAAGGGTATGTGCTCGCGGCCCTTGGCCCGCTCCAGGCCGACGATGCGGCCCTTGGCGTCGAGGGCGACCCGGTCACCGGTGATGAGGGTGACGCGGGTCGTGGCGGTGAACGCGGAGGCGGCTGCCGGGGTGCGCTCCGCGGGGTTCGCCGTCGCCGGGCTGGTCATGCCCGCTGCGAGGGCGAAGGCTGCGGCCGTCGCCACACCGGCCGCGGCAGCGCTCTTCACTTGTCTGCGCAAGTTCTCCCCCTGGAGATGGAGTGCCGGGCGAATTCCCCGTTCACCCGGCCGGAGGGAGTGGTCTCGTACGCATGCACGCCACCCCCCGGATCACGCAGTATGCCGGGGGGCGATCGGGCCGCTCAACAAACGAGAGGACGGTAAGAGGAAGGTCGGGAAACTGTTACACAACCGCGAAGTGACCTATGGGAAAGCGGTGTCGTCCGCCGTTTCAGGCGCCGGCGTTCTCCCTTACCGTGATCTTTCCCTTGCGGATGGTGGCCAGTCGCGGCGCCTTCTTCGCGATGGCGGAGTCGTGGGTGACCATGACGAAGGTCAAGCCGTGCTCCTTCCACAGGCGTTCGAGTACGTCCATGATCTCGTCCCGCATGCCCTCGTCGAGGTTGCCGGTCGGCTCGTCGGCGAGCAGCACCTTGGGCTTCTTCACCAGGGCGCGGGCGATGGCGACGCGCTGCTGCTGGCCTCCGGACATTTCGCCGGGAAGATGTCCCAGACGTTCGCCGAGGCCCACGGACTGCAGTGCGTCGGCGGCCAGTTCGCGGCGTTCCTTGGCCTTGATGCCCAGGGGGACGAGGGCCGTCTCCACGTTCTCCTGGGCGGTGAGGGTGGGGATGAGATTGAAGGACTGGAAGACGAAGCCGATGTTCTCGCTGCGGACCCTGGTCAGCCGGGCTTCGTTGAGCTTGGCCAGATCCGTGCCGTCCAGGGTCACCTCGCCCGAGCTGGGACGGTCGAGGCCGCCGAGCATCTGGAGGAGGGTGGACTTTCCGCCGCCGGTGGGGCCCTGGATGACGAGCCTGTCTCCGTCGCCGATGGTGAGGTCCACTCCGTCGAGGGCGTGGACCGTGTCCTTGCCCCTCGCGTAGCGCTTGGTCACGTTTCTGAGTTCGTACATGGTGGCTCCTGGGAGGGTTTTCGGGTGGAACGATGAGGACGGGCGGTCCTTACTCCACGCGCCTCAGCGCATCCGCCGGCCGCAGCCGCGACGCCCGCCAGCCGCCGAACGCTCCGGCGATCAGGCCGCCCGCCACCGCGAGGCCCACCGCGAGGACGATCGTCGTGACGCTGACCGGAGCCGTGAGGGCGACCTCCAGGCTCTTCGCCGCCTGACGGCCCCGGCCGCCGAAGCCGCCGCCGCCACCGAAGCCACCGCCGCCGCCGAAGCCGCTTGCGCCCGTGCCGCCGCCACCGCCGAGCTGTGCCTGGAGGGTCGGGCTGATGGCCGTGACGACGTAGGCGCCGGCCAGGCCGAGCGCGATGCCGAGGGCGCCGCCGACCAGGCCGTTGACGACGGCCTCGCCGACCACCTGCCGGGTCACCCGGCCCGACTTCCAGCCCAGCGCCTTGAGGGTGCCGAACTCGCGGACGCGACGGGAGACGGCCGAGGAGGTCAGCAGACCCGCCACCAGGAAGGCCGCGACCAGCACCGCGATCGACAGCCACTTGCCGACGTTGGTGGCGAGGGAGGAGGCGGTGGACAGGGAGCCGGAGACGGTCTTCGCCAGGTCGGCGGAGGTCGTGACCGTCGTACCCGAGACGTTCTTCTGGATGGCGCTCTTGACGACGTCGATCTGCTGGGAGTCGGTCGCCTTGACGTAGATCGTGGTGACCTTGTTCGCGTTGTCGCTCAGGGTCTGGGCCTGCTTGAGCGGCATGTACAGATTGGCCGCCGCGTCACCGCTGTCGGCCGTCGCGATGCCGATGACCGAGTACTTCACGTCCTTGACGGTGACCGTGGAGCCGACCTTGAGGCTCTTCTCCTTGGCGTACGAAGCGTCGGCGACGACGACCTTCGCATCCGTCTCGGTCGTCTTGAAGGCACGGCCGCTGGTGATCTTCGAAGAGGTCAGCGGGCCGATCTGCGGCCTGGTCACGTCGGTGCCGAAGACCGAGTACTGGTTGACGTCGAAGTTGGCGCCGCCGCCCTTGACCTCACCCTGCGGCTGACCGCTCCCGCCGCCGCGCCGGAATCCGCCGCCGCCCCCGTTCTGCTGGAACTGGCCGCGCGTGAACTGGCCGCTGACCTTGAGCACCCGGAGGCTCAGCCCGCCCACGGCGGACGAGACGCCCTTCTGGTCGCCGACCTTGGTGACGGTGGAGGAGGCCAGGGTGGTGAAGCCCTGCACCATGACACGGTCGCTGCTCTGCGTCGAGCTGTCGCCGTTGTCCTTGGCGTTGAACTGGAAGCGCGGCCGCCCCGAGTCGCCGGTGTCGGCGCTCGCCGCCTTGCTGACCGTCATGTCCGTACCCAGGCCGTACAGCGACTGGAGGACCTTGTCCTGGGCCTTGCCCATGCCGTTCGACACGGAGTTGACCACGATGACCAGCGCGATGCCCAGCGCGAGCCCGGAGGCGACGACGAGGGCCGCCTTTCTGCGGCGGCGCAGTTCGCGCCTCAGGTAGGTGAAGAACATGGCCGCAAGCTAGGCACGGACCGTGACGACACCCTAAGGCCGGCATAAAAGAAGCATGAGAAGGCTGTGCCCGGGCCCAGAAACACCGGTGCCGCCCCTGGGGGGCGGCACCGGAAGGCTGTGAGGTCGACGAGGCGTCAGACGGCCGAACCGGCCTTCCACTGCGCCCAGTCCATGTTCCAGCCGTTGAGGCCGTTGTCCGGGGAGACCGTCTTGTCGCCGGTGTTCTGGACGACCACGACGTCACCGATCAGCGAGTGGTTGTAGAACCACGCGGCCGGCATGTTCGCGTCGCCGGCGCCCTTGACGTCCTGCAGGCCGACACAGCCGTGGCTGGTGTTGGCGCCGCCGAAGACGGACGGGGCGCCCCAGTAGTTGCCGTGGATGAAGGTGCCGGAGTTGGTCAGCCGCATGGCGTGGGGTACGTCCTTGATGTCGTACTCGCCCTTGCCGTCGTCGTCGGTGAAGCCGACCGTCGCGCCGTTCATCCGGGTCTGCGTGAACTTCTCCGAGATCACCATCTGGCCCTCGTACGTGGTGTGCTCGGGCGAGCCGGCGGAGATCGGGATGGTCTTGACGACCTTGCCGTCCTGCGTGACCTTCATCTGCTTGGTCTTCGCGTCGACGTAGGAGACCTGGTTGCGGCCGATGTGGAAGGTGACCGTCTTCTGCTGGACGCCGTAGACGCCGCTGGCGCCCTCGACGCCGTCGAGCGCGAGCTTCAGCGTGACGGTGGAACCCTCCTTCCAGTAATCCTGGGGGCGGCAGTCCATGCGGTTGGCGTTGAACCAGTGGCAGGCGACCTCCTGGCCGCTGCTGGAGCTGACCGTGATGCCCTTCTGCACGGCCGCCTTGTTGGTGATGGCCTTGTCGAAGTTGATCGACACGGGCATGCCGACGCCGACGGTCGAGCCGTTGTCCGGGGTGAAGGAGCCTATGAAGCTGTTGGCCGGGGAGACCGTGGTGAAGGACGCGTTCTCGTGCGCCACGCGGCCCTCGGAGTCCTTGGCCTCGGCGGCGACCTTGTACGTGGTGGAGCGCTCCAGCTGGAGGGTGGGCTTCCAGCTCGTCTTGTCGGCGGAGAGCTGACCGGCGACGGCCTTGCCGTCCTGGGTGGTCATCTGCACGCCCGTGAGGGTGCCCTTGCTGACCGTGACGGCGGCGGAGTTGTTGATGGAGGCGTTGTCGGAGCCGTCCTTGGGCGTGATCGTGATCTGCGCCTCGGACGACTTCTTCGCAGCGGCCGCGTCGGCCTTGGCCTGCGAGGAGTCGCCGTTGCCGGTCGCGGAGGCCTTGTCGCCGCCGGAACACGCCGTGAGCACCAGCACACCGCCGAGCAGAGCGGACGCGGCCACCAGGCTCCTGCGCCGCTTACTGTCCGTCATCACAAGCTTCTCCATCGTTGCCGAGTCGCGATAACCCCGAGAGTCCCCGTAAGAACCTTCAACGCTACGGACGTGCCGTCCCGTTCCCCGCCCAGTGGATCTGTGGGGCACACCACGTCCGCGGCACCGCGAGTGGTGCGGGAGTCGATCCGTGTGCCCCCTGAGACGACGAAACCCCGGACGGCGGTTGCCGTCCGGGGCCAAAACTTCCCCGTGACGCTCAGCCCATGCCACCCTCTTCTTCGTCGCCCTCCTCATCATCCTCGTCCAGGTCCCAGTCGGGCGAATCAGGGTCGTAGTCGATCCGCTCGCTGGACCAGGACGCCTGCTGCAGCTCCACCCCGGGTACCTCGCTGACCAGGTCGAACGGATCGACCAGATACGCGAGGGCCTCCGCGGTGTCTTCCGTCACAGTCCCCTCCGCCTGGGCCCGCTCGGACTCCGGCAGCTCCGGATCCTGCGCGAGCCGGCGCAGCGCGGCCTTGGTCACCTGGTCCTCCTCGTGCACTTCGAGGACCAGCTCCACCCGAAGCCGTACAAAACGTGAAGTCTCTTCAGCGCTCATGGCGCGAGCGTACGACCGAAACCTCCCGTGACTTTCCCGTGACCCGCGACTTTCACTAACATCGCTCCGCACGGCCAATTCGCCAGCGTCACAAGGGGATCGATATTCCGTGTCATCCGCTCGCCGTCCGCTGCTGACCGCCACCGCCGCGGGCACGCTGCTCTGCGCGCTGTGGTTCGTCCCGTCCGCCAACGCCTCGCAGGGCCCCTCGGCGGACGCCCAGGCCAGAACAACGGTGTCCGAGTACTCCACGACGGACGTCACCCAGCAGGCCAGAGTGGTGTCGCAGGTGACCTCACAGACCGCGCGGGACGCGGCGGACGCCACCGAACTCGCCGACACCGGAAGCCCCGACACCACGCCGTACGTCGTCGGGGGCACCCTTTTCCTCGCCATGGGCGCCGGTTTCGTCGCGTATTCGGTGCGCCGCGAGCGGCTGGGCTTTTAATTTCCCTTGACGAACCTTTGAAGACATACACATAGTGCGCCCATGAAGAGATCATCGGGCGTGCGGCTGTGCGCCACCGCAGCTGCGGGTGCACTGTCGCTCGCCCTTGTCGCGGGCTGTTCCGACGGGGGATCGAAGGACTCGGGATCCGGCGGGTCCAAGGGTTCCGGTACGGCCCCGAAGGCGCTGAGCGCCGCGGAGTTGACGAAGCTGGTCCTCGCCGAGGGCGAGGTGCCCGGGTACACGGTCGAGCCCGTCAAGGGGGTGGCCCTCCTCGCCAGGAGCGCGGTCACGGCCACCGACAAGAGGTGCGAGCCGCTGATGCACGTCCTCACGGGCCAGGCACCGGTCGACGCGGCGGCGGAGACCGCCCGTTCGGTCGACGAGAACAGGAAGGTGCCCTCGGACGACGCGACCTCCCTGGACGACATGGCCGACGGCAAGTTCTCCGAGCAGCTGAACAAGTCCCTGGACCGGTCCGCCACCAAGCTCAACCTGTCCTCGTACGCGGGGGACGGCGCCGAGAAGGCCCTGAAGTCGGTCTCCGACGCGGTGCGGGCCTGCGCGGGCGGCTTCACCGGTGAGCAGGCCTCGCTGAAGGCGACGTTCCCCAAGGTCGCCGAGGAGAGGTCCGCGGGCACGGGTGACGCGTCCGTGGCCTTCGTCGTGACCGGCGACTCGGACGACGGGGACCCGGTGCCCGTGCACGCCGAGGTCGTCCGGCACGGGAACGTCCTGGCGTCGTACTACACGCTGAACATCGGCGCGGTCATGGCCAAGAAGGCGTACGCGGTGCCGTCGGCGGTCGTCAAGGCACAGGCGGCCAAGCTCAAGTGACGTGACGACAGAAGGGGCCCTGTCCGGCGGACGGGGCCCCTTCTCGTGCGGGGACGTTACTGCAGCGGGCCGGTGACCGACTCCGCCGCGGTGACCACGTGGCCGCCGCGCACGAACGCGTCGGCGGCGGCGAGGTCGGGCGCCAGGAACCGGTCCGGGCCCGGACCCCGCACTCCGGCGCCGCGCGCGGCCTCGATGACGGCCTGGGAGGCGGGCGCCGGGGCGAGGCCCTCGCGCAGTTCTATGGCGCGGGTGGCCGCGTACAGCTCGATGGCGATGATCCGGGTGAGGTTGTCGACGGCGGTGCGCAGCTTGCGCGCTGCCGACCAGCCCATGGACACGTGGTCCTCCTGCATGGCGGAGGACGGGATGGAGTCCGCGGAGGAGGGCACGGCCAGCCGCTTCATCTCGCTGACCAGGGCCGCCTGCGTGTACTGGGCGATCATCAGGCCGGAGTCGACACCCGCGTCGTCCGCGAGGAACGGCGGCAGCCCGTGGCTGCGGTTCTTGTCCAGCAGCCGGTCGGTGCGGCGCTCGGCGATGGAGCCGAGGTCGGCGGCGGCGATGGCGAGGAAGTCCAGGACATAGGCGACCGGGGCGCCGTGGAAGTTCCCGTTGGACTCCACGCGTCCGTCGGGCAGTACGACCGGGTTGTCGACGGCCGAGGCCAGCTCGCGCTCGGCGACCAGGCGGGCGTGCGTCACGGTGTCCCGGCCGGCACCGGCGACCTGCGGGGCGCAGCGCACGGAGTAGGCGTCCTGGACGCGCGGGGCGTCGCCCTGGTGGTGGCCGGTGAGCTGGGAGCCCTTGAGGACGGCGAGCATGTTGGCGGCGGAGGCGCCCTGGCCCGGGTGCGGGCGGATGGCGTGCAGCTCGGGGGCGAGCACCTTGTCCGTGCCCAGCAGCGCCTCCAGGCTGAGGGCGGCGGTGACGTCGGCGGACTTGTAGAGGGTGTCGAGGTCGGCGAGGGCCATGACCAGCATGCCGAGCATGCCGTCGGTGCCGTTGAGGAGGGCGAGCCCCTCCTTCTCGCGCAGCTCGACGGGCTTGATCCCGTGCTCGGCGAGCAGCTCGCCGGCGGGCCGTACTGCCCCGTCGGGGCCCTCGGCGTCGCCCTCTCCCATGAGGGTGAGCGCACAGTGGGACAGGGGCGCGAGGTCGCCGGAGCAGCCGAGGGAGCCGTACTCGTGCACGACCGGGGTGATCCCGGCGTTCAGCACGTCGGCCATGGTCTGCGCGACCTCGGGGCGCACACCGGTGTGTCCCGAGCAGACGGTCTTGAGCCGCAGGAACATCAGGGCCCGTACGACTTCCCGCTCCACCCTCGGCCCCATCCCGGCGGCGTGCGAGCGGACGATGTTGCGCTGCAGCTGGGCGCGCAGTTCGGGGCTGATGTGCCGGGTCGCCAGGGCTCCGAAGCCGGTGGAGACGCCGTAGACCGGGTCCGGCTTCGCGGCCAGCGCGTCCACGATCTCCCGGGCCGCGGCCAGGGCCGCCACCGCTTCCGCCGACAGCTCGATGCGGGCACCGCCGCGCGCCACGGCGAGAACGTCGGACGCCGTGACACCGGACGTCCCCACCACCACAGTGTGCATATCCATATTCAGGAGCGTACGCATTGAATTCAGGGATGTCACTAGTGGGGAACGGGAGTGACCCTTACCGCCGGTGTGGGCTTCGCCTCACACGCGGCGGCCGCGGAACCGGCGCCGTTCGCCGCGCGCGGGCGGCGCTTCGTCGGCCAGCCGTACGACCGGGTCGTCCGGCCCCGCACGGCCCGCCACCACGGGCCGGTCCGCGCGCAGGGCCTTGGCCCGGTACTGGGCGGCGTCGGCGAGCCGGAAGAGCCGCCGGGCGTCCAGCACCGGGCCGATCGGATCCTCCGTCGAGGCGACCCCGCACGCCACCCCCTCCCCCAGTTCCAACTCGCCCGCCCGGCAGCACAGTTCGTCGGCCGCCTTGACCACGTCGTCGGCGGGCGGGCCGACCGCCAGCAGACAGAACTCGTCCCCGCCGAGCCGCGCGGCCAGCGCGCCCGGCACCATCGCCCCGCACAGCGACAGCACCGAGCCGAAGCGCTCCAGCAGGCGGTCGCCGACGGCGTGCCCGAGGGTGTCGTTGACCCGCTTGAGCCCGTTGAGGTCGCAGACGACGAGGCTGACGACCACGCCCTGGGCGCGGTGCCGCTCGACGGCCTCCTCCAGATGGACGTCCACGGCACGGCGGTTGGCGAGCCCGGTGAGGGCGTCGGTGAACGCGAGCCGGCGGGCCTCCTCCAGCCGCTCGCTCTGTGCGAGCCCGGCGGCGACGACGGCGGCCAGGACGGTGGCGAAGTCGGCCTCGCCCCGCACGAACACGGGCTCGCCGACCGCGCGGGCGACGTACAGCTCGCCCCAGGCCCGGCCGTGCAGCACGACCGGGGCGACGACACAGCAGCCGCGGCCCCGGCGGCGCAGGGCGGCGACGCGGTGGTGGAAGTAGCCGGGGGTGCCGGCGGCGGTTCCCTCGGCGGTCTCCACCCAGGCGCTGGGCCCGCCCCCGCCGGCCCACCTCTCGTGCAGGAACTCGGTGATCTCCGGGAACTGGTGCACCGGGTAGGTCTCGGCCTCGGGGAACTCCTGCTCGTCCGGCCGCCGGTCCCCCACGTTCACCAGGACCCGCAGCCGGCCCAGCTCCCGCTCCCACACCGACAGTGCGGCGAAGCTGCCGTCCAGCGCCCGGCAGGCCCCGAGTGCGGCGGCCCGCCACGACTGCGGCGGGGTGTGCGCCGCGGCCATGCCCTGCGCCAGCGCGACTACGGCGACGAGCCGCTTGTCCTCACCCATTACTCCAGGTTAGGGAGGGTTTGGGGGATTCGGGAGTTCGGTGGGGCGATCAGGTGGACGGGTGTGCGGCGAGGGGCTCGCGGCGCTCTACTCCCCCGGCCACTGCGGCTTGCGCTTCTCGTTGAACGCCGCCACGCCCTCCGCGCGGTCCCCCGAGAACGCCACCGTGCGCCATGCCGCGTCCTCGACCTCCAGCCCGGCCCGCAGATCCAGCCCGTGGCCGAGACGCAGCGCACGCTTGGCGGCGCGCAGCCCGACCGGGGAGTTCGCGGCGATCCTGGCGGCCAGCGCCAGGGCCTCCTCGCGGTCCTGCCCCTCGCCCACCAGCTGGTCCACCAGCCCCAGCTCGGCCGCCTCCGCCGCCTCCACCCGCCGTGCCGAGAAGATCAGCTCGGCCGCGCGCGCCGCTCCGACGCGCCGGGGCAGCAGCTGCGTACCGCCGCCGCCCGGAATCACGCCCACCGACACCTCGGGCAGCCCCACCACCGCCGTGCGGTCGGCCACGATCAGGTCGCAGGACAGGGCCAGTTCGAAGCCGCCGCCCAGCGCGAAGCCGTGCACCGCCGCGATCGTCGGCATCGGCAGCTCCAGCACCCCGGTGTACGAGCCGCGCGTCAAGGGCCGCTGGCGCAGCAGATCGGCGTCGCTGAAGGAGTTGCGCTCCTTCAGGTCCGCCCCGACGCAGAACGCGCGCTCGTGGGACGAGGTCAGCACGACCACACGCGCGTCCCGGTCGGCGGCCAGCGCCGTGCACGCGGCGACCAGGGAGCGGGCCATCTCCGTCGAGACGGCGTTCATGGCCTTGGGCCGGTCCAGCACCAGTTCCGCGACCTGCCCGTGCCACCGCACCAGCACGAACTCCCCGAACCGCTCCTCGCTCATGACACCCTCCGGCTCACGCGTTAACGCGGGTTAACCCACTGTCGGCCCGATCATCGCAGCCGTACCCGATGTCGGGAAAGCCCGGGGGGCTACGCCCGTTCGAGTGACATCCCGGCCGTCTCACCCCACATCACCCACGGCAGCGCATAGCGTGCGTGCGCCACGGCGTGCCCGGGGCGCACGGCGGGGAGGGGAGCCATGACACCGATACGCGCACAGGTCCCGGAGGAGCCGGAGGAGAGCGCCGCGCCCGGCGGTGTACGACGCGGGCGGCACCGCAAGCCGCGCCCTCGCAAGGTGCTGCTCGCCGCGGGCGGTCTCGCCCTGGCCGCAGGGGTGATCAGCCTGGTCCGGGTCGTCCCGGAGTCGGGGGTCGGCTCCCCCGGTACGGCCGAGGCCGACCCGCGCCTGGGCGCCGGCGCCCCGGACCACGCGGCGAACACGGCCGCCACGGCCGCCGCCTCCCCGACCGCGCCGCCCTCGGCGACCTCCGTCATGGGCGGCAGCGCCCCCGTTCCGACTACCACCGGCCCGGCGCGGGCCCGTACGGGGAATCCGGCCACGCCCACGGCACCGGCCGACGCCACCACGTCTCCGACCGGCACACCGGGCACCACCCCGACCTCCTCGGCGACACCGACCGCCCCGCACCCGGCCCCGACGACCCCGCACCCGGCCCCCTCCGCCCCGGCGCCCGGTCACAGCAGCGCGAACCCGGATCCGGGTGGGCTGTGCGTACCGGTGATCGGGCTGTGCGTGGACGTACTCGGCGGTATCGACGGCTGAGGGGCTACGGCTGTCCGTCGCGGCGGGTCAGCAGCCACGGCTCGACCACGCCGAGCCCGCGGACCGGACGCTGCCACATCGGCTGGAGCGCGAAGCGGTACGTCGGCGGCTCCTCGCCCTCCTTCTCGGCGGCCGCCGCGGCCTCGGCCGCCTCCGCCTCCGAGGCGGGCGCCTCGCCGGCGCGGATCAGCTCCTCGGCGAAGGCGCTGTCCACGAGGACGGCGTCGCGCGGCGCTATCGAGGTCAGCCGGGAGGCCAGGTTCACCGTCGTACCGAACACATCGCCCATACGGGTCGTGACCGTGCCGAACGCCATGCCCACGCGCAGTTCGGGCATCGTCTCGTCGTTCGCCATCGTCTCGACCAGGCGCAGCGCGATGTCCGCGGCCGTTCCCCCGTCGTCCGCCGCGTAGAGCACCTCGTCGCCGAGGGTCTTGATGAGCCGGCCGCCGCGCGCGGCCACCAGGTCGGCGGCGGTGGTCTCGAAGGCCTCGACCAGTTCGCCGAGTTCCTCCTCCTCCATCCGTCGGGTCAGCCGGGTGAACCCGACGAGGTCGGCGAAGCCGACGGCGAACCGCCGGTCGACCATCTCCTCGTCGTCCGCCGACTGCACGACCCGTCCGGCCGAGGCGGCGAGCTGGCGGCGCCAGACGTAGACGAGGAACTCCTCCAGCTCGGGCAGGAGCAGCTCGACGATCGGGTACGTCACCTCGGTGCGGGTCATACCGGGCTCGGGCGGCTCGGTCAGGCCCTCCAGGAAGGAATCCATCTGCCACTCGGCCAACCGGGCGGTGGTCTGCCCCGTGGACCGGGCCACCTGCACCGCCATGGCCTCGCTGAGCAGTCCCGCCTCGACGAGACCGGCGAGGCGGCGCAGGGCCAGGACGTCGGCCTCGGTGAGCGCCTTGGCCTGGCCGATGTCGGCGAAGCCCATGGCCCGCCAGAAGCGTGAGGCCAGCTCCATGGAGACACCGGCGCTGCGGGCCGCCTGGAACGGGGTGTAGCGGCGCTCGGCGCCCAGGATGAGCTGTTCCAGGCGCAGGGCAAGCGGGTCCTCGCCGGTGTCGGCGGCGTCCGCGCCCTCGCCGGAGCCCGTGTCGTCGACGGTCACGCCTGCTGCCCTTCCGATCTGCCACGGTCAGGTATCGACCGGCCTCAACTCTACGGCAGGTGTGCGCCAGCTCACTCCGTCGGGTTTGGCCGGGGGGATGTGCCCGGTACCGGGTATGTGCTCCTTTCCCGGGGAGCCGCAGTTCCGTCGCCTGCGCGCGGCAGCGGCACCCGCCCAGCCACAGCACAGGGCACCGTCACGCCGGCCGCAAGTGGACGATGTCCCCCGCGCCCACCGGCTCCTGCACGCCCTCCTTCGTGGCGATGACCAGTCTGCCGTCGCCGTCGACCGCCACCGCCTCGCCCACGATCGCGCGGTCCCCGGGCAGCTCGGCGCGGACGGTACGGCCGAGTGTCGCGCAGCCCGCCGCGTAGGTCTCCTGCAGACCGCTGGCGGCCGGGTCTCCGCCCGCCGCCCGCCAGCGCCCGTACCACTCCTCCAGCGACCGCAGCATGGCCCGCAGCAGTGGATCGCGGTCCGTGCTCACCGCCCCGGCCAGCGCCAGCGACCCCGCCTGCGGGACCGGCAGCTCGTCCGCCCGCAGCGAGACGTTGATGCCGACGCCGACGACCACGCCGTCCTCGCCCGCCCGCTCCGCGAGGATGCCGCCGGCCTTGCGCTCCTGGCCGCCGATGGTCACCAGCAGGTCGTTCGGCCACTTCAGCGCCGTGTCCACGCCCGCCGCGCGGGACAGCCCGGTCGCCACGGCGACCCCCGTGAGCAGCGGCAGCCAGCCCCAGCGGGCCACCGGGACCTCGGCCGGCCGCAGCAGGACGGAGAAGAACAGGCCCGAGCGCGGCGGCGCCGTCCACCGGCGGTCCAGACGGCCCCGGCCGGCCGTCTGCTCCTCCGCCACCAGCACCGCGCCCTCCGCCACCGCACCGGCGGCGGCCTGCGCCACCAGGTCGTTGTTGGTGGAGCCGGTGCGCGCAACCACGTCGAGGTGCGACCACAGGCTCCCCTCCCGCACCAGGGCCCGCCGCAGTGCCGCGGCGTTCAGGGGTGGACGGTCCAGATCGGACCAACGGCTGCCGTTGTCGTCTGCTGCATTGTGCGGCGTCATGCAAGCCACCCTAGGTGTGGTAAACGACGCAGTGCTGATCGGTAGGCCCGCCACTACCCTACGGATCAGTAACCGTCCCCCCTTTTGAGCAGGCAGGGAGCCGCATCCCGATGTCCGAGCCGGAAGAGCGTCAAGAGATCCACGAGACCCAAGGGATCGATATCCACACGACCGCGGGCAAGCTCGCGGATCTGCAGCGGCGCGTCCACGAGGCGACGCACGCCGGCTCGGCACGTGCCGTCGAAAAGCAGCACGCCAAGGGCAAACTGACGGCCCGTGAACGGATCGAGCTGCTGCTCGACGAGGGCTCCTTCGTCGAACTCGACGAGTTCACCCGGCACCGCTCCACCAACTTCGGCCTGGAGCAGAACCGCCCCTACGGGGACGGAGTCGTCACCGGGTACGGCACGGTGGACGGGCGCCCCGTCGCCGTCTTCTCGCAGGACTTCACCGTCTTCGGCGGCGCCCTCGGCGAGGTCTACGGCCAGAAGATCGTCAAGGTCATGGACTTCGCGCTGAAGACCGGCTGCCCGGTCATCGGCATCAACGACTCCGGCGGCGCCCGCATCCAGGAGGGGGTCGCCTCCCTCGGCGCGTACGGCGAGATCTTCCGCCGCAACACCCATGCCTCCGGCGTCATCCCGCAGATCAGCCTGGTCGTCGGCCCGTGTGCGGGCGGCGCGGTGTACTCCCCCGCGATCACCGACTTCACGGTCATGGTCGACCAGACCTCGCACATGTTCATCACCGGCCCGGACGTCATCAAGACGGTCACCGGCGAGGACGTCGGCTTCGAGGAGCTGGGCGGCGCCCGCACCCACAACACCGCCTCCGGCGTGGCCCACCACATGGCCGGCGACGAGAAGGACGCCATCGAGTACGTCAAGCAGCTGCTGTCGTACCTGCCGTCCAACAACCTCTCCGAGCCCCCGGTCTTCCCGGAGGAGGCGGACCTCGCCGTCAACGACGAGGACCGTGAGCTGGACACCGTCGTCCCCGACAGCGCGAACCAGCCGTACGACATGCACACGGTGATCGAACACGTCCTGGACGACGGCGAGTTCTTCGAGACCCAGTCCCTGTTCGCGCCGAACATCCTCACCGGGTTCGGGCGGGTCGAGGGCCACCCGGTCGGGGTCGTCGCCAACCAGCCGATGCAGTTCGCCGGCTGCCTGGACATCGACGCGTCCGAGAAGGCCGCCCGGTTCGTGCGCACCTGCGACGCCTTCAACATCCCGGTGCTCACCTTCGTCGACGTGCCGGGCTTCCTCCCCGGCGTCGACCAGGAGCACACGGGCATCATCCGCCGCGGCGCGAAGCTGATCTACGCCTACGCGGAGGCGACGGTCCCGCTGATCACCGTCATCACCCGCAAGGCCTTCGGCGGGGCGTACGACGTCATGGGCTCCAAGCACCTGGGCGCCGACCTCAACCTGGCCTGGCCGACCGCCCAGATCGCGGTCATGGGCGCCCAGGGCGCGGTCAACATCCTGCACCGCCGCACCATCGCGGAGGCCGACGACGTCGAGGCCACCCGGGCCCGGCTGATCCAGGAGTACGAGGACACCCTCCTCAACCCCTACATCGCGGCCGAGCGCGGCTACATCGACGCGGTGATCATGCCGTCCGACACCCGCTCCCACATCGTTCGCGGCCTGCGTCAGCTGCGCACGAAGCGGGAATCCCTGCCTCCGAAGAAGCACGGCAACATCCCCCTCTAAGGAGCCGCTGTGACGATCAGAGTCGTACGGGGCAACCCGACCCCCGAGGAGCTGGCCGCCGCCCTGGCGGTGGTCCGCGCCCGCGCCGCGGCGGCGGCGGCCACGCCGTCCGGCGCGGAAGGCCCGGGGGACGCGTGGTCCGACCCGAGCAGGATCGCCTCGGCCCGCGTCCCCAAGCCGGGCCCTGCGAGCTGGACCCGCACCTACTGGCCGAGCTGAGGGTGCACAGGGCACCGATTTGAGTACGTCTACTCAGGCGCCCCCACCCGGCCCGGCCCCACGCTGGTGGCATGTTGTGGTCGGACCCGGAAGACGAGCCGCCGGACGAACTGCGCGAAGCGCAGGACATGCTCCGGCGGCTCGGCTTCTTCATGGCCGTGGCCATGGTCCTGGCCATGCTGGTCAGCGGCCTGAGGTGAGCCGACGGCACGACGTGACTAACCTGACCGCATGACCGCTAAGCGCCGCAGGCGACTCGTGCTCGCTTCCCAGTCCCCCGCCCGCCTGGGCCTGCTGAGGCAGGCCGGCCTCACCCCCGAGGTGATCGTCAGCGGGGTCGACGAGGACGCCGTCACCGCCCCCACCCCGGCGGAGCTGGCCCTCGCCCTGGCCGAGGCGAAGGCGTCGGTCGTGGCGGCGCGGCCGGAGGTGCAGGGCGCCCTGGTGATCGGCTGTGACTCGGTGCTGGAGCTGGACGGGCGGGCCCTCGGCAAGCCCGCCGACGCCGAGGAGGCGACCGCCCGCTGGAAGGCGATGCGCGGGCGGGCCGGGACCCTCCAGACGGGGCACTGCATCTGGGACACGGAGGCCAAGCGGTACGTGGCCGCGACCGCCTCCACCGTCGTCCGCTTCGGCGAGCCCAGCGACGAGGAGATCGCCGCGTACGTCGCCTCCGGCGAGCCCCTCTACGTCGCCGGGGCCTTCACCCTCGACGGCCGTTCGGCGCCGTTCATCGAGGGCATCGACGGCGACCACGGCAACGTGATCGGCATCAGCCTGCCCCTGGTGCGCAGGCTGCTGGCCGAACTGGGCGTCGGCATCACGGAGTTGTGGGCGCCGGCCGAGTGACGACCTGGGCGGGGACGGAGTCCTGCGGTTCGTCGTCCCCGTCCTGCGGCCCGTCCGTACGGGGGGCCGGTACCGCCGCTCCGGCCGGGGCCGCGGCCGGCTCGTTCCCGGCCCGCGGGTCGCCGCCCCGGTCCGCTCCGCCGCCGGGCTCGGCCTGCTGGGCGCCGCCGTCACGGTCGTAGGTCATCAGGAGCAGGACGATCAGCCCGAGCACGACGACCATGAACAGGAACGCCGTCCAGCCGACCAGGCCCCAGGCGAACGCGCCCAGCAGGGCGTGCACGACCGCCGCGCTGATCAGCAGCACGCGGCCGAAGCCCGCGGGGGCGCGGTCGCGTATCGCGACCAGGAGGGCCACCAGGGCGCACAGGGCGAAGTAGAGGCCGAAGACGATGCCGCCGATCTTCGAGGACGTCGCCATCGTGGACGGGTCGAGGCCGGCCAGGGACATGTCCTGCCGGTCGACGACGACTCCGAGGAACCAGTTCAGCGCCGCGATGAAGACCGCCTCCGCCAGGAGGACGACCGCCACGACCCACGCCACAGGTCTGCGCACCACCGCGGATCCACCCACTTTCGAGCCAGCGCTCTTGTTACCCCAGGTACGTTCGAGTCATCGCGAACGCTACTAACGGGTAAACCGCGGGACAAGGGTTCGCGCGGCAGCAAAGAATCATTGGGCCATTCGTAGGGACTCGACAAAGAAACAGAGTGTGCCGCAGCACGCTCTCACAGAGACCTTGACCACATGGCAGGGCTAGGGTTTCCCGGAGGAGCCCTGCGTGCCGAGGTGCGACAAGGGGTTTCGCCGGTTGAGCGAGCCTCGAATCACGCTCCGTGTGGGCAAGCTCACCATTGGGGACGGGTCGAAGTGCCGTGTCGGCAGTCCCTAAACTCGGCTTGTTTCAAGGAGGGAGCCTCAATCGTGCGCAAGGTGCTCATCGCCAACCGTGGCGAAATCGCTGTCCGCGTGGCCCGGGCCTGCCGGGACGCCGGGATCGCGAGCGTGGCCGTCTACGCCGACCCGGACCGGGACGCTCTGCATGTCCGCGCCGCGGATGAGGCGTTCGCCCTGGGTGGTGACACCCCCGCCACCAGTTACCTGGACATCCAGAAGGTACTGAACGCGGCGCGTGAGTCCGGCGCGGACGCCGTCCATCCCGGATACGGCTTCCTGTCGGAGAACGCCGAGTTCGCCCAGGCGGTACTGGACGCGGACCTGATCTGGATCGGCCCGCCGCCGCAGGCCATCCGCGACCTGGGTGACAAGGTGGCGGCCCGGCACATCGCCCAGCGCGCCGGTGCCCCGCTGGTGGCCGGTACGCCCGACCCGGTGAGCGGTGCCGAGGAGGTCGTGACCTTCGCCGAGGAGCACGGCCTGCCGATCGCGATCAAGGCGGCCTTCGGTGGCGGCGGCCGTGGTCTGAAGGTCGCGCGGACGCTGGAAGAGGTCCCGGAGCTGTACGAGTCGGCGGTCCGCGAGGCGGTCGCCGCCTTCGGCCGGGGCGAGTGCTTCGTCGAGCGCTACCTGGACCGTCCCCGGCACGTCGAGACCCAGTGCCTGGCGGACAAGCACGGCAACGTGGTCGTCGTGTCGACGCGTGACTGCTCGCTGCAGCGTCGGCACCAGAAGCTGGTCGAGGAGGCCCCGGCGCCGTTCCTCTCCGAGGAGCAGGTCGCCGAGCTGTACCGCGCCTCGAAGGCCATCCTGAAGGAGGCCCACTACGAGGGTGCGGGCACCTGTGAGTTCCTCGTCGGCCAGGACGGCACGATCTCCTTCCTGGAGGTCAACACCCGGCTCCAGGTGGAGCACCCGGTGACCGAGGAGGTCGCCGGTATCGACCTGGTCCGCGAGATGTTCCGCATCGCCGACGGCGAGGAGCTGGGGTACGACGACCCGCAGCTGCGCGGCCACTCCTTCGAGTTCCGCATCAACGGCGAGGACCCGGGCCGCAACTTCCTCCCGGCCCCCGGCACGGTGACGCGGTTCGACGCGCCCTCGGGCCCGGGTGTCCGCCTGGACGCGGGCGTCGAGTCCGGCAGCGTGATCGGCCCGGCGTGGGACTCCCTGCTGGCCAAGCTGATCGTGACGGGCCGCACCCGCAAGGAGGCCCTGCAGCGGGCCGCCCGCGCCCTGGACGAGTTCCAGGTCGAGGGCATGGCCACCGCGATCCCGTTCCACCGCGCGGTCGTGAGGGACCCGGCGTTCGCCCCCGAGCTGACCGACTCCGCCGACCCGTTCACGGTCCACACCCGCTGGATCGAGACGGAGTTCGTCAACGAGATCAAGCCGTTCGCCGCCCCCGCCGACGCGGAGGCGGAGGAGGAGACCGGCCGCGAGACGGTCGTGGTGGAGGTCGGCGGCAAGCGCCTCGAGGTCTCCCTGCCGTCCTCCCTCGGTATGTCCCTGGCCCGTACCGGCCTCGCGGCGGGCGCCAAGCCCAAGCGCCGCGCGGCCAAGAAGTCCGGCCCGGTGGCCTCCGGCGACACCCTCGCCTCGCCCATGCAGGGCACGATCGTCAAGATCGCGGTCGAGGAGGGCCAGGAGGTCCAGGAGGGCGAGCTGATCGTCGTCCTGGAGGCCATGAAGATGGAACAGCCCCTGAACGCCCACAAGGCGGGCACCATCAAGGGCCTGAGCGCCGAGGTCGGCGCGTCCATCACCTCGGGCGCGGCGATCTGCGAGATCAAGGACTGAGGGGCAAGAGTCTGAGCGACGCCCGGCGGACGGTTGGTCCGCCGGGCGTTTCGTTTTCGACGCCCCGGGTGCGCGCCGCGTGGCGGTTCGCGCAGAGGGCGGGCTGCCCGGAGGAACGGTTCGCCGTCAGTCCGGGCATCGCCGGAGAACCGGGCTGCCCCGGCGATCGCCTTGCAGTCGTAGCGCCCCTGCCGTCGTGGACCAGCAGACACCGACGGGCCGGCCGGAGAGGCCGTAGGGCGTGGGGAACGCCTCGCGCGGAACGTTACGCCGGGGCACTCGCGGGCGGGCGCCACCGGGAACCCGCAGCCGCCCACGACCGGATGCCCTACGGCGATCGGTCGCCTCAACGCCTGCGCAGATCGGCCACCCGGCCCCGCTCCGCCCCCGTCGGCTCCACCAGCCCCGCACCCGAGCGGAGCGGTACGTGGCCCCTGCGTGGCCCCGGCAGGGGGGCGCGGCGGGTTGCCGGGACCTGTTCACCCCCCGGGTTTCCGCTCGCCCCGGCCACGGCGATCTGCACCCCCTGGTCGGCGAGGGCCTGCAACTCGGTGGCGGAGCGGTCGTCGTGGCCCGGGGGCTCGTCGGTGACCAGGCGGGTGATGAGGTCCGTCGGCACGGTCTGGAACATCGTGTCCGTGCCGAGCTTGGTGTGGTCGGCGAGGACCACGACCTCGGCCGCGGCCTGGACGAGGGCCCGGTCCACCGATGCCGAGAGCATGTTGGAGGTGGACAGGCCCCGTTCGGCGGTCAGACCGCTTCCGGAGAGGAAGGCCTTCGACACGCGCAGGCCCTGGAGGGACTGCTCCGCGCCGGAACCGACGAGGGCGTAGTTGGAGCCGCGCAGGGTGCCGCCGGTCATGACGACCTCGACCCGGTTGGCATGGGCCAACGCCTGAGCGACCAGCAGGGAGTTGGTGACGACCGTCAGGCCCGGTACCCGAGCGAGCCGGCGGGCCAGCTCCTGCGTGGTCGTACCGGCCCCGACGACGATGGCCTCGCCCTCTTCGACGAGGCCCGCCGCGAGGTCGGCGATGGCCGTCTTCTCGGCGGTCGCGAGATGGGATTTCTGCGGAAAGCCGGACTCTCGCGTGAACCCGCCCGGTAGTACCGCACCGCCGTGCCGGCGGTCGAGGAGTCCTTCTGCCTCCAGTGCGCGCACGTCCCGCCGTACGGTCACTTCGGAGGTCTGGACGACGCGGGCGAGTTCACGGAGCGACACGGCCCCGTTCGCTCGCACCATTTCGAGGATCAATTGGCGACGTTCAGCAGCGAACACGAAACTGACAGTAACCCCAGCGACCGTCTGCTTTCAGCAGTTTGCGCCGAATAACAGAAGTTGTTCGCATGGTAGGGCGGGAAGTGGTATAGGACCCTGAGCGCCCCGACTATGCCGTACGCAAACGCGACAACTCCCCGTGACCAGCGGGTAGTTCGCGAGCGCCTCAGGCTTCCGCGCTCGCCTTGCGGGTGTGCAGCTGCCGGGCCACCTCCGCGATCGACCCCGAAAGGGATGGGTACACCGTGAACGCGTTCGCGATCTGTTCGACCGTCAGATTGTTGTCGACGGCGATCGAGATGGGGTGGATCAGTTCCGAGGCGCGGGGCGCTACGACCACACCGCCGACCACGATGCCCGTGCCGGGGCGGCAGAAGATCTTGACGAAGCCGTCGCGGATGCCCTGCATCTTCGCGCGCGGGTTGCGGAGCAGAGGGAGCTTCACGACCCTCGCGTCGATCTTCCCCGCGTCCACGTCCGCCTGCGTGTAGCCCACCGTCGCGATCTCGGGGTCGGTGAAGACGTTGGACGACACCGTCTTCAGGTTCAGCGGGGCCACCGCGTCGCCGAGGAAGTGGTACATGGCGATACGCCCCTGCATGGCGGCGACGGAGGCGAGCGCGAAGACACCCGTCACGTCACCGGCCGCGTAGACGCCCGGAGCGGTCGTACGCGAGACCTTGTCGGTCCAGATGTGCCCGGAGTCGCGCAGCCTGACGCCCGCCTCCTCCAGACCCAGCCCGGCGCTGTTCGGGATGGCGCCGACGGCCATGAGGCAGTGCGAGCCGGTGATGACCCGGCCGTCGGCCAGCATCACCTCGACCCGGTCGCCGACGCGCTTGGCGGACTGCGCGCGGGAGCGGGCCATGACGTTCATGCCACGGCGCCGGAAGACGTCCTCCAGCACGGCGGCGGCGTCCGGGTCCTCGCCCGGCAGCACACGGTCGCGGGACGAGACCAGGGTGACCTTGGAGCCCAGCGCCTGGTACGCGCCGGCGAACTCGGCGCCGGTCACACCCGAGCCGACCACGATCAGCTCTTGCGGCAGCTCGGTGAGGTCGTAGACCTGGGTCCAGTTGAGGATGCGCTCGCCGTCGGGCTGGGCGTCGGGCAGTTCGCGCGGGTGACCGCCGGTGGCGATGAGGACGGCGTCGGCGGTGAGGATCTCCTCGGTGCCGTCGGCGGCGGTGACGGCGACCTTGCGGGACCCGTCGAGCCCCTGCATCCCGTCGAGCCGGCCGCGCCCGCGCAGCACCCGGGCACCGGCCCGGGTGACGGAGGCGGTGATGTCGTGCGACTGGGCGAGGGCCAGCCGCTTCACCCGGCGGTTGACCTTCCCCAGATCCACGCCGACCACCCGGGCGGCCTGCTCCAGCGGCGGGGTGTCGTCGGCCACGATGATCCCCAGCTCCTCGTAGGAGGAGTCGAAGGTGGTCATCACCTCGGCCGTAGCGATTAGGGTCTTCGACGGCACGCAGTCGGTCAGCACCGACGCCCCGCCCAGACCGTCGCAGTCGACGACGGTCACCTCCGCGCCGAGCTGAGCGGCCACCAGCGCCGCTTCATATCCGCCGGGTCCGCCACCGATGATCACGATCCGAGTCACGTACCCCATTGTCCCGCACGCTTCAAGGTGCTACTGCCCGGGGGCGTCACCGGATCGCTCCTGGGACGGGAGTGGCGTGCGTGGCCCTGCCGTACTCTCGGTGCATGTCGCTCTATGCCGCGTACGCCGGCAACCTCGACGCGCGGCTGATGTCCCGCCGCGCCCCGCACTCCCCGCTGCGCGCCACGGGCTGGCTGAACGGCTGGCGGCTGACGTTCGGCGGTGAGCAGCTGGGCTGGGAGGGTGCGCTGGCCATGATCGTCGAGGACCCGCTCGCGCAGGTCTTCGTCGGCCTGTACGACATCGCGCCCCTGGACGAGGAGTCCCTCGACCGGTGGGAAGGCGTGGGGCTCGGCATCTACCGGCGCGTACGCGTGCGCGTGCACACCCTGGACGGCGAGGAGTCGGCCTGGACGTACGTCCTCGACGGCTACGAGGGCGGGCTGCCCTCGGCGCGCTACCTGGGCGAGGTCGCCGACGCGGCGGAGTCGGCGGGCGCGCCGCACGACTATGTGATGGAACTGCGCAAGCGCCCCTGTTGATCACAGTGCCCCCACAGTCTGTGCACAGATCGCCTGCTCCTGCTCGTGCCACAGCTCTCGTCGGAAACGACAAGACAACGATCGCCATCCCGTGGGCTCTGTCATCTACGCGCGTAGGCGAAGACGAGCTACCCTCGTCGGCGTGAACGCATCTCTTCTTCCGGACGACATCCAGGGCGACCCGTACGCCGCCGCCGACGCCGCCGCCGCGCGCCTGCGCGAACTGACCGGCGCCGAGACCCACGACGTCGCCCTCGTGATGGGCTCCGGCTGGGCTCCGGCCGTCGACGCCCTGGGCGCACCCGACGCCGAGTTCCAGGTCACCGAGCTGCCCGGCTTCCCGCCGCCGGCCGTCCAGGGGCACGGCGGCAAGATCCGCTCGTACTCCTTCGGTGACAAGCGCGCCCTGGTCTTCCTGGGCCGCACCCACTACTACGAGGGCCGCGGCGTCGCCGCCGTCGCGCACGGCGTGCGCACGGCCGTGGCGGCCGGCTGCAAGACCGTCGTGCTGACCAACGGCTGCGGCGGTCTGCGCGAGGGCATGCGCCCCGGCCAGCCGGTCCTCATCAGCGACCACATCAACCTGACGGCCACGTCCCCGATCGTCGGCGCCAACTTCGTCGACCTGACGGACCTCTACTCCCCCCGTCTGCGCGCCCTGTGCAAGGAGGTCGACCCCACCCTGGAGGAGGGCGTCTACGCGCAGTTCCCCGGCCCGCACTACGAGACCCCGGCCGAGATCCGCATGGCCCGTGTCATCGGCGCGGACCTGGTCGGCATGTCCACGGTCCTGGAGGCCATCGCCGCACGTGAGGCGGGCGCCGAGGTGCTGGGCATCTCCCTGGTCACCAACCTGGCCGCGGGCATGACCGGCGAGCCCCTCAACCACGAGGAGGTCCTCCAGGCGGGCCGCGACTCGGCGGCGCGCATGGGGCAGCTGCTGACGCAGGTGCTGGGCAGGATCTGAGCAGTTCGCAGACATCGCGGCACCGCGGTCCCACCCGCCCCCTTCCCGGCCGAGAGGTCCGGCCGGGCGGGCGGGCGCGCGGGGCTCCGGGGGCGCGGTCCCCGGCAATGACGAGGAGAGGTTGATCCCAAGGTGCACGACGATCTCATGGCCCGGGCCAAGGCGTGGCTCGCCGAGGACCCCGACGCGCAGACCCGTGACGAACTCGCCGGGCTGATCGACGCCGGTGACGTGCCGGAGCTGTCGGCCCGCTTCAGCGGCACGCTGCAGTTCGGCACCGCCGGTCTGCGCGGCGAGCTGGGCGCCGGCCCGATGCGCATGAACCGCAGCGTCGTGATCCGCGCCGCCGCGGGCCTCGCCGCGTACCTGAAGAAGCAGGGCCGAGGCGGCGGCCTCGTCGTCGTCGGCTACGACGCCCGCCACAAGTCCGCCGACTTCGCCCGCGACACCGCCGCCGTGATGACCGGCGCCGGTCTGCGCGCGGCCGTCCTGCCCCGCCCGCTGCCCACCCCGGTCCTCGCCTTCGCCATACGGCACCTCGGCGCGGTCGCGGGCGTGGAGGTCACCGCCAGCCACAACCCGCCCCGGGACAACGGCTACAAGGTCTACCTCGGCGACGGCTCCCAGATCGTGCCGCCCGCCGACGCGGAGATCGCCGCCGAGATCGACGCGATCGCCTCGCTGCACGACGTACCGCGCCCGGAGGCCGGCTGGGAGATCCTGGACGAGTCGGTCCTGGAGGCGTACCTGGCCCGTACGGACGCGGTCCTCTCCCCCGCCTCCCCGCGCACCGCCCGCACCGTCTACACGGCGATGCACGGCGTCGGCAAGGACGTCCTGCTCGCCGCGTTCGCCCGGGCCGGCTTCCCCGAGCCGGTGCTGGTCGCCGAGCAGGCCGAACCCGACCCCGACTTCCCGACGGTCGCCTTCCCCAACCCGGAGGAGCCGGGCGCGATGGACCTGGCGTTCGCGCGGGCCCGCGCCACCGACCCGGACCTGATCATCGCCAACGACCCCGACGCCGACCGCTGTGCCGCCGCCGTCAAGGACGGCGCCGACTGGCGGATGCTGCGCGGCGACGAGGTCGGCGCACTGCTCGCCGCCCACCTGGTCCGCCGGGGCGCGACCGGCGTGTTCGCGGAGTCGATCGTCTCCTCCTCGCTGCTCGGCCGGATCGCCGAGAAGGCCGGGCTGCCGTACGAGGAAACGCTCACCGGCTTCAAGTGGATCGCCCGGGTGGACGGCCTGCGCTACGGCTACGAGGAGGCCCTCGGCTACTGCGTGGACCCCGAGGGCGTGCGCGACAAGGACGGCATCACGGCGGCTCTCCTCATCACCGAGCTGGCCTCGCAGCTGAAGGAGGAGGGCCGTACCCTCCTGGACCTCCTGGACGACCTCGCGGTGGAGCACGGCCTGCACGCGACCGACCAGCTGTCGGTACGCGTCCAGGACCTGTCGCTGATCGCGGACGCGATGCGCCGCCTGCGCGAGCAGCCGCCGACGGAACTGGCGGGCCTGGCCATCACGCGGGCCGAGGACCTGACCCGGGGCACGGACAGGCTGCCGCCCACGGACGGCCTGCGCTACACCCTCGACGGCGCCCGGGTGATCGTCCGCCCGAGCGGCACCGAGCCGAAGCTGAAGTGCTACCTGGAGGTCGTGGTCCCGGTCGCCGCGCATGCCGGCCTTCCGGCGGCCCACGCCCGCGCGGGCGAACTCCTCGCCGCGATCAAGCGGGACCTGTCGGCGGCCGCCGGTATCTGAGCCGTACGACACGAAACGGGGTGCCCTCTTCCGGGGCACCCCGTTTCGTCGTTCCCGGGACCGCCGCCGGCCTGTTCAACGGTCGGCCCGTCTCCGAGCCAAAGCAGCTGCGCATCCTGGAGCTGCGGTACGGAACCATCCGGGCGCAGGCCCTCCCACCACGGGAGTCGCTGGCCTTCATCGAGAAACCGCTGGGAGAGACATGACCCGCGAGCCCTCTGCCGGAACCCCCTCCGAAATGGTGTGGTTCACAAGCAGCTACAACGGCGGCACCAACGGCGAATCCTGCCTCGAGATGGCCACCACCCCCGCCACCGTCCACGTCCGCGACTCCAAGCACACCGACGGCCCCCGCCTCACCCTCTCCCCCACCACCTGGGCCGCGTTCCTCCCGTACGCCGCGAAGTGACCCGGAGGCGGCGCGGGAAAAGGCGGCCGGGTCACCCCACCGCCAGCAGAATCGCCAGCAGCACCGCCCCCGCCACCGCTGGCGCGACCACCTCGTACGCCCACCGCACGGTGACCTCCCCCTGCGCCGCCTCCGCCTCACCGCGCCGCTCCAGCAGTTCACGCAGGTCGTCCATGGCCTGGTCGGCCTCCGCGCGGGTCGCACCGGCCGGGGCGGCGGCGCCACCGCCGCCGAGGGCGCCCAGGCCGCCGAGGCCCCGGCCCGCGGGCCGGCCGCCGCGGGCCGCGTCCGCCGCCGCCCGCGCCTTGCGCGTCTCCGCCTTCTTGCGGGCGCGCAGCGAGACGGGCAGGGCCCACAGCTGGTACTTGCCGCCCGCCTTGACGACGACCTCGTTGGAGTAGCTGGAGCGCAGCGCGGCGATCTCACCCCAGGGCAGGCTGATCACGCGGAACGGGTTCCGGATCCGCAGCCGGTCCTCGCCGGCGAAGACCGCCGGGCGGATGGTGAAGGCGATCACCAGCGGCACGGCCAGGATCATCCCGGCGAGCGCCAGCCACGGCGCGCGGCCGTGGCCCTGGATCAGGGCGTCGAAGCCCAACCAGGCCACGACGGCGAGCAGCAGCACACCGCCCGCGAGCGCCATGGGCGAGCGGTAGATCCGGTCCTTCACGACGGGCACCGAGGGCTGCGACGCGGGTGACTGGTGGTCCGGGGTCGTCATGATGCCGATTCTCCACGACACCGGCTCCCCTGCCCCACACACCCCGACACCGGTGCTCATCCGTGACCCCGAAACCAAAGATGAGCAGCCGAAAGCACCCCGGGGCTATACATCCGCTACGCGCGTAGATATGCTCGTCTGGTGACCATGCCCACTACCGCACCCACAGCACACGCGCTCGCCGACGTCGCCGCGTCCGACAGCACGCTGCGCCGCTTCCTGCACGGGCTGCCCGGCGTCGACGCGGTCGGCCTGGAGGCGCGGGCCGCGTCTCTCGGCACCCGTTCCATCAAGACCACCGCGAAGGCGTACGCCATCGACCTCGCCATCTCGATGGTCGACCTGACGACGCTGGAAGGCGCGGACACCCCGGGCAAGGTCCGGGCGCTCGGCGCCAAGGCCGTCCATCCCGACCCGACGGACCGGACGACGCCGACCACGGCGGCCGTCTGCGTCTATCCGGACATGGTGGCCGTCGCCAAGGAGGCCGTCGCCGGTTCCGGCGTGAAGGTCGCCTCGGTGGCCACCGCCTTCCCGGCCGGCCGCGCCGCCCTCGACGTGAAGCTGGCCGACGTCCGCGATGCCGTCACCGCGGGCGCGGACGAGATCGACATGGTCATCGACCGGGGCGCGTTCCTGGCCGGCAAGTACCTGAAGGTGTACGACGAGATCGTCGCCGTGAAGCAGGCCTGCGGCACCAGCGCCCGGCTGAAGGTCATCTTCGAGACCGGCGAGCTGTCGACGTACGACAACATCCGGCGCGCGAGCTGGCTCGGCATGATGGCCGGCGCCGACTTCATCAAGACCTCGACGGGCAAGGTCGCCGTCAACGCGACCCCCGCCAACACCCTGCTGATGCTGGAGGCGGTGCGCGACTTCCGTGCGCAGACCGGCGTCCAGGTCGGCGTGAAGCCGGCCGGCGGCATCCGCACCACCAAGGACGCCGTCAAGTTCCTGGTCCTGGTCAACGAGACCGCGGGCGAGGACTGGCTGGACAACCACTGGTTCCGCTTCGGCGCCTCCTCGCTCCTGAACGACCTGCTGATGCAGCGTCAGAAGCTGGCCACCGGCCGCTACTCCGGCCCCGACTACGTGACGGTGGACTGATCACCATGGCATCCGCATTCGAGTACGCACCGGCGCCCGAGTCCCGCTCCGTCGTCGACATCGCCCCCTCCTACGGCCTGTTCATCGACGGCGAGTTCACCGAGGCGGCCGACGGCAAGGTCTTCAAGACCGTCAGCCCCAGCACGGAAGAGGTGCTGTCCGAGGTCGCCCAGGCCGGTGCGGCGGACGTCGACCGTGCCGTGCAGGCCGCCCGCAAGGCGTTCGAGAAGTGGTCGGCGCTCCCGGGCTCCGAGCGCGCCAAGTACCTGTTCCGCATCGCCCGCATCATCCAGGAGCGCAGCCGCGAGCTGGCCGTCCTGGAGACGCTGGACAACGGCAAACCGATCAAGGAGACGCGGGACGCCGACCTGCCCCTGGTGGCGGCCCACTTCTTCTACTACGCGGGCTGGGCCGACAAGCTCGACCACGCCGGTTTCGGTGCGAACCCGCGCCCGCTGGGCGTGGCCGGCCAGGTCATCCCCTGGAACTTCCCCCTCCTGATGCTGGCGTGGAAGATCGCCCCGGCGCTCGCCACCGGCAACACGGTGGTCCTCAAGCCCGCCGAGACGACCCCCCTGTCCGCTCTCTTCTTCGCGGACATCTGCCGCCAGGCGGGCCTGCCCAAGGGCGTCGTCAACATCCTGCCGGGCTACGGCGACACGGGCGCCGCGCTGGTCGCGCACCCGGACGTGAACAAGGTGGCCTTCACCGGCTCCACGGCCGTCGGCAAGGAGATCGCCCGCACGGTCGCGGGCACGAGCAAGAAGCTCACCCTCGAACTGGGCGGCAAGGGCGCCAACATCGTGTTCGACGACGCCCCCATCGACCAGGCCGTCGAGGGCATCGTGACCGGCATCTTCTTCAACCAGGGCCAGGTGTGCTGCGCGGGCAGCAGGCTGCTGGTGCAGGAGTCGATCCAGGACGAGCTGCTGGACGCGCTGAAGCGCCGCGTGTCCACGCTGCGCCTAGGCGACCCGCTGGACAAGAACACCGACATCGGCGCGATCAACTCCGCCGAGCAGCTGGCCCGGATCACCGCGCTGGCCGAGCGGGGCGAGGCGGAGGGCGCCGAGCGCTGGTCTCCGGCCTGCGAACTGCCCGCCTCCGGCTACTGGTTCGCCCCGACGCTCTTCACGAACGTCACCCAGGCGCACACCGTCGCCCGCGACGAGATCTTCGGCCCGGTGCTGTCCGTCCTCACCTTCCGCACGCCGGACGAGGCGGTCGCCAAGGCGAACAACACGCAGTACGGCCTGTCGGCGGGCATCTGGACCGAGAAGGGGTCGAGGATCCTCGCCGTCGCGGGCAAGCTGCGCGCCGGCGTCGTCTGGTCCAACACGTTCAACAAGTTCGACCCGACCTCGCCGTTCGGCGGTTACAAGGAGTCGGGCTTCGGCCGCGAGGGCGGCCGCCACGGCCTGGAGGCGTACCTCGATGTCTGACCGCAACGACCGTCTGAGCGTCTTCAAGACCTACAAGCTGTACGTCGGCGGGAAGTTTCCGCGTTCCGAGAGCGGCCGGGTGTACGAGGTGACCGACTCCAAGGGCAACTGGCTGGCCAACGCTCCGCAGTCGTCCCGCAAGGACGCCCGGGACGCGGTCGTGGCCGCACGCAAGGCGTTCGGCGGCTGGTCCGGCGCGACGGCGTACAACCGCGGCCAGGTGCTGTACCGGGTCGCGGAGATGCTGGAGGGCCGCCGCGAGCAGTTCGTGCGCGAGGTGGCCGACGCGGAGGGCCTGTCCAAGTCGAAGGCGGCCGCGGTCGTGGACGCCACGGTCGACCGCTGGGTCTGGTACGCGGGCTGGACCGACAAGATCGCCCAGGTGACCGGCGGCGCCAACCCGGTCGCGGGCCCGTTCTTCAACCTCTCCTCCCCCGAGCCGACGGGCGTGGTGGCCGTGCTGGCCCCGCAGGAGTCGTCGTTCCTCGGGCTGGTCTCCGTCGTCGCCCCGGTGATCGCCACCGGCAACACGGCGGTCGTGATCGCGAGCGAGAACTCCCCGCTGCCCGCCCTCTCCCTCGGCGAGGTGCTGGCCACCTCCGACGTCCCGGGCGGCGTGGTCAACGTGCTGTCCGGCCGTACGGCGGAGCTGGCGGCGCCGCTGGCCGCGCACCAGGACGTCAACGCGATCGACCTCGCGGGCGCGGACGAGGCGCTGGCGAAGGAGCTGGAGATCGCGGCGGCGGACAATCTGAAGCGCGTTCTTCGTCCACAGCCTGTGGACTACGCCGAGACGCCCGGGACCGAGCGGATGACGGCGTTCCTGGAGACGAAGACCGTGTGGCATCCGACCGGTTCGCTGGGCGCCTCCGGGTCGTCCTACTGAGTCACGGGACGGGAGCGGGGGCTGCGCGTCGCCGTAGCCCCCGCTCCCTTCGGTGCGCCTTCAGGCACCCAGCACGCCGAGGAGCGGACCCACTCCCGGCACCGCCTCGAACGAGTCCGGCTCGGCGACCGGCTCCGTCACCATCGTCGTTTCGAGCGGCTGGAAGTCGGCCACCCTCGTGGCCACCCCGTTGGCCAGCGGGTCGGCTCCCGTGCCCGCCAGGGGGTTGGGCTTGAGACCGGCCACCGGGCCCGTGACGTAGCCGACCGACCCGGTGAGGACGGTCAGGCCCGCCTGCGGGTCCACGTGGCCGAGCGAGGCCGCTCGCCACGGCACGTCCGCGACCGTGGCGGCGGCGTCCGCGTGCGCCGTCGCCGCACCCGCACCCAGGGCCGCTCCGACACTCGCGAGGGCGATCAGGGCGCGCTGCGCGGCGGGGTGCTGAGGGGTGGTCTGTCGGGCCATCGTTGATGCCGCCTTCTGGTGCGCAGAGTAATGCTGTCGACACGCAGGGTAGTTGAGGCGGGAGTCACGCTCAAAAGCCGACCCGCGGGGTCGGCAGACGGCCCCCCATACGTCAAACTGGTGTTCCGTGAGCCTTCATCCCCCGCCCCCCGCCCGCGTCGTACTGCTGTGCGGCCCCTCGGGCTCGGGCAAGTCACTCGTCGCCGCCCGTTCCGGGCTCCCCGTGCTGCGTCTGGACGACTTCTACAAGGAGGCCGACGACCCGACCCTGCCCCTGGTGGAGGGGAGTTCGGACATCGACTGGGACCATCCGGAGTCCTGGGACGCGGCCGTCGCGGTCGAGGCCATCACCCGGCTGTGCGCCACGGGGTCCACGCCGGTGCCGGTGTACGACCTCGCGCTGAGCGCCCGTACCGGCGAGAGCACCCTGCACATCGACCGCACCCCGCTGTTCATCGCGGAGGGCATCTTCGCGGCGGAGGTCGTCGGGCGCTGCCGGGAGCTGGGCGTGCTCGCCGACGCGCTGTGCCTGAGCCGCGGCCCGGTCACCACCTTCCGGCGGCGCTTCGTGCGGGACCTGAAGGAGGGCCGCAAGTCGGTGCCGTTCCTGCTGCGCCGCGGCTGGCGGCTGATGCGCGCGGAACGCTCGATCGTCGCCCGCCAGGTCTCCCTGGGCGCGTACCCCTGCGACCGCGACGAGGCGCTGGGCCGGCTGGCGGCGGCCGCGGCGGGACGGCAGACGCGACAGCAGACGGCGGCGTAGGAGCCGTGGACACAAAAGCGGGACTGGACAGGCCCCCCCGGCCCTCCAGTCCCGCTTTCTGGTGCTCCCCCGTGGACCCACCCCCAG
>NZ_LGDV01000188.1 GCF_001280015.1 Streptomyces sp. MMG1121 | reverse complement strand
GTGGTCGGGGGCGCCGTCGTGTGACGGGGGTGGCTGGTGTGGCGGAGGGGTCCGCCTCCCTGTTCAGAGACCGGCCGCCCACAGCTCCGCGGCGTCGAGGCCCGTCAGCCCCCGGCGTACGGTGCGGCGCGGTGCCGGGGCGAGTGGTGTGGAGGCCGGTACGGCGAGGACCCGGCAGCCGGCTGCCTCGGCCGCGGTGAGGCCGGCGGTCGAGCCGGTCACGGCGAGGCAGGCCGCCGGGTCCGCGCCCAGGGTGCGGGCGGCGGCCAGGTACGGGGCGGAGGCGGGCGCGGTGCGGCTGGTCTCGCCCACGGCGACCGTGGTGGCGAAGGCGGGGGCGCCTGCCGTGTCGAGCGTCTTCAGGACGGCGTCCGCGTCCGGCCGCGAGGACGCCGACACGAGGGCTGTCGGGATCTCCAACTCCCCCAGCAGGGTGAGCAGTTCCACGACGTCGCCGAGGTGGTCCGGCGTGAGCGACCGGGACTCGGTGCCGGCCAGGTCGAACAGTACGGCGTGCGGCCGGGCCGCGAACGGGCGGCCGTCGAAGGTCCAGTGCCGGTCCGGGTGCCGGCCGAGCGCGGCGAAGACCTGGGCGGCGACGTCGGCATGCCGGATCCGGCGCGGCGCGGCGGGCCCGATGCCGGGGCCGGCGGCCACCAGCCAGGCGGTGCGCTCGGCGGCGGTACGGCCACCGTGCCCGCCCGCGTCGGCATGGCCGTGGTCGGTGACGACCAGAAAGGTCCACTCCTCGTCGCCGTACGCGGGACGGGAGCGTACGGCGGCGAGCAGACGGCCGAGCCAGGCGTCGGCACGGCACACCGCCCTCTCGTACGCCTCCCCGCAGCCGAGGACGTGCGCGGTCTCGTCGGGTGCGCCGAGGTAGACGAAGGAGGCCGCCACGTCGTCCTCCGCCAGCACGCGCACCGCGGCCTCGGTGATCCGCCCGTCGCACTCCTCCCATGCCTCGGGGGTCTCGGCACGCGGGGCGATGTGCACGGTGCTGGACGGTGACCGGAAGAGGGGGCCGCCGTCGCACGGCTGGAGGAGGGGGCGCCAGCCGGCGGCGACGAAGGTGCGGCGGCCGTCGTGCCGGTCGAGGCGGGTGGCGAAGTCGGGGAAGACGTCGAGGCGGTGGCCGGAGAGGTCGTTGCTCCACACGCCGTGCTTGGCGACGTCCACTGCGGTGACGATCGTCGCCCAGCAGGGGCCGGACAGGGTCGGGGTGTCGTCGTCCACCTCGACCGGGGTGAGGAATCCGTCGGCCGCGAGGGCGTCGAGGTGCGGGGTGGGCAGCCGGCGCAGGGTGTCGAGGCGTACGCCGTCGACGCCGACGACGAGGACACGGCGCACTGGCATGAATCTCCTTGCCTGGAATGGGAGTTGTGGGCGATCGAGGGTTATGCCGAGCGGGTGAGTTCCTCGGGTCCGACCGGGTGGGCGAAGGGCAATCCGTGTGCGTAGCGGGAGAGTTCGTCCACGGCCCAGTCGGTCATACGGCCCAGTTCGTTGCCGAGCGAGCCCGCGATGTGCGGGGTGAGCAGGACGTTCGGCAGCGTGTAGAGGGGGGAGTCGGCGGGCGGTACGTCGGGGTCGGTGACGTCGAGGACGGCGTTCAGCCGGCCGGTGAGCAGGTGTCCGGTGAGGGCGGCGGTGTCCACGAGGGAGCCGCGGGAGGTGTTGACGAGGGTCGCGCCGTCCTTGAGCAGGGCGAGCCGCCGGGCGTCGAACATGTGTCTGGTCTCGGGGAGTTGGGGTGCGTGGATGCTCACCACGTCACTGCGTGCGGCGAGTTCGTCGAGGCCGGCCGGTTCGGCTCCGAGGGCGCGGGCCTCGGCGGGGTCGACGTAGGGGTCGTGCAGCAGGACGTGCAGGTCGAACGGGCGCAGCAGCTCGATGACACGGCGGCCGACCCGGGAGGCGCCGACCAGGCCGACCGTGCGCCGGTAGTTGCCGTGGCCGGTGTAGTACGGCAGGAGGCTCGGCCGGGTGCGGGTGCGGGCGTAGCCGCGGGCGATGTCGAGGACGCGTTTGCCCGCGAACAGGATGGCGGCCAGGGTGAATTCGGCGACGGGTACGGCGTTGGCGTCGGCCGCGGAGGAGACGGTGATGCCGCGTTTCCAGACGGCGTCGGTGACATGGTGCTTGACCGATCCGGCCGCGTGGACGACGGCCCGCAGCCGGGGCATACGACGCAGTGCGTCCTCGGTGAGCGCGGGTGCGCCCCAGTGGGTGAAGAGCACTTCGGTGCGGGCGAGCCGGACGGCCGTCGCCGGGTCGGCGTCGCTGATCGTCGTGATCGTCGTGGTCGTGTCGATGCGGGCGATGGCGTGGAGCCGGTCGAGACGGCCGTCGGTGAGCAGGGTGTGGTGGATGTCGGCGCCCATGGCGAGTGCGGTGCGCGGGCGCGCAGGGGTGGGGGAAGGGGTGGAGGTCACGGTCACCTTTACTTCACCGCGCCGGCGGTCAGGCCGGAGCGCCAGAAGCGCTGCAGACAGACGAAGGCGGCGATCAGGGGGAGGACGGCCACGAGCGAGCCGGTGATGACGAGCGCGTAGTACTCCGGTTGCTGCTGGGTGATGCTGTTCCACATGAACAGGCCCAGGTTGACCGGGTAGAGATGGTCGTCGTTGAGCATCACGAGCGCACCGAAGAAATTGTTCCAACTGGCCGTGAAGGAGAACAGGAAGATCGTCATGAAGCCGGGCGCCAGCATGGGCAGCCCGACGCGGGCGAAGGTGCGCAGTTCGCCGGCGCCGTCGACACGGGCGGCTTCCAGGACCTCGTCGGGTACGTAGCCCTCGGAGAAGACGCGGGCCAGATAGACGCCGAAGGGGTTGACCAGGGCGGGCAGCAGGAGCGCCCAGTAGGTGTTGACGATGCCGGCCTTGGTGGCGAGCAGGTACATGGGCAGCTGGATGACGGTGCTGGGGACGAGGACGCCGCCGAGGACGAGGGCGAACAGTTTCTCCTTGCCCTTGAAGTCGTACTTGTCGAAGGCGTATCCGGTGGCGACGCAGATGAGGCTGGAGGCGGCGGAGCCGACGACGGAGTACAGGACGCTGTTGCCGAACCAGCGCAGGTAGATGCCGTCGTCGAAGGTGAACAGATGCCGCAGATTGGCGAGGAGGTTGACGTCGCCGAGTGTGAAGCCGGAGGTGGCGAACAGGTCCCGGTGGTTCTTGGTCGCGGCGATGAGCAGCCAGCTGACGGGCATCAGGGTGTAGCAGGCGGCGAGGATCAGCAGCCCGTTGACGACGGTCTTCGACAGCAGGCCGTGCGCGGATGTGCGGCGGCGGGTGCCGGGCCGGGCGGGGCGTTCGGCGGCGGGCCGCCGGTCGGTGACGGAGGTGTCGTGGGTCAGGGTGGTCATACCGCCGCCTTCCAGCGGTTTCCGAGGCGGGTGACGACGAAGGAGAGGGCGATGCCGAGCGCGGCGAGCAGCAGGGAGGCGGCCGCGGCGAGGCCGTAGTCGTGCTGCACGAATCCCGCCTTCCAGATGAACAGGGTGGGCGACCACGCGGTGTCGATCGAGGGCGCGCCGCGCTGGTTGAGCAGCTTCGGTTCGGTGAAGAGCTGGATCGCGCCGACGCAGGTGAACAGGACGGTCATGACGATCGCCGAGGTGATCATGGGGATCTTGATCCGCACGGCGGTGCGCAGATGGCCGGCCCCGTCCACGACGGCCGCTTCGATCACTTCGCGCGGTACGGCCTGGAGGGCGGCGTAGAAGATGACCATGTTGTAGCCGGTCCACTGCCAGGCGGACAGGTTGACCATCGAGAGCAGGACGTGATCGTTGGCGTAGAAGTCCCAGCTGCCGCCAGCGGACTGGATCCAGTCGAGCACGGGGCTGAGGCCGGGGGTGTAGAGGTAGATCCAGATGATCGAGGCGATCAGTCCGGGGATCGCGTGCGGCAGGAAGAGCGCCAGCTGGAAGAACCGTTTCGCTCGGGCGAGGGCCGAGTCGACGAGCAGGGCGAGGGCGAGCGAGGAGCCGATCATCACCGGGATGTACAGGGCGCAGTAGAGCGCGATGTGCAAGAAGGAGTCTCGGAAGCTGGCGTCGGAGAGGGCGGCGGTGTAGTTGCCGAGCCCGGCGAACACCCGACGGGTGCCGCCGAAGCCGAGGCCGGAGGAGCGTTCCTGGAACAGGCTCATCCACAGCGCGTAGCCGATCGGTGCGACCATCACGGCGCCGAACAGCACGAAGAACGGGGTGATGAGCAGGGCTGCGGCCCGGCGCTGGCCGCGCCTGAGCGGTACGGCTGCGGACGGCCGGGCGGCGTCCGGTCCGGCCGAACCGCGCTGCCCGGCCGGCCAACCGGCGGTTCGGGCCGGGGGTGCTGCCACGACGGCTCCTTCGGAGTCGGGGGTGGGCGGTGGAGGGGGAGACGGGTGAGGCGAGGGGGTGCGGGTCCCTTTGCCGGGCCGGAGTCGGTGGCGCGGGGTGTCGTGAGAGGCCGGGGCGGGTGCGGTGCGCCCCCTTGGCGTGCCGCACCCGCGCCGCGTCCCCTCCCCCCAGCTCTCTCTCGGGGCTCAAGAGGCGGGAGTCTCCCGTGGGTTACCTGGCGAGCTTCAGGCCGCGGTCGGTGATGCCGGACTCGGCCTTGCGTTCGCCTGCCTCGACGCCCGCGAGGAAGCCGGACTTGGCGGTGGTGTCCTGGATGGCGGTGTAGACGTCCATCTGGTCCGGGCCCCAGGTCCAGCCGGGCACGATGGCGTCGGCTTCCCGGGAGGCGAGGGCGTAGAGGTCCTGGCCGTTGAAGTAGGAGGTGTCGAACTTGGCGGCGGCGACCTTGCGCATGTCCGGGTTGGCGGGCAGTGCGCTGCTCGGGGACGTCAGGTCGGCGAGCCGGGCCTCGACGCCGGCCTTGTTCGTGGTCAGCCAGGTGATGAACTCGGCGGCGGCCTCGACGTGCTTGCTGCCCGTGAGGACGCCGTAGGAGGTGCCGCCGTAGTTGCCGCCGGCGGGGGCGGACCAGCTGGGCATGGGGGCGGCGGCCCACTTGCCCTTGAGGTCGGGCAGGGCGGTCTTCATGCCGCCGGCCGACCAGGAGGCGCCCAGGAAGGAGAGCGTCTTGCCCTCGGCGCGGGCCTTGGTCTCCTCGGGGCTGTAGCCGGTGAAGGTCTGTACGAGGTCGTCCTTGACCAGGCCGTCCCAGTAGGCGGCGACCTTCTTGGTGGCGGCGTCGTCCACGCCGGTCTTCCAGGCGTCGCCCTGGGTGCCGAACCACTTGCCGCCGGCCTGCCAGGCCAGGGCGGCGAGCAGGGCGGGGTCGTTCTTGGGCAGGGAGGCCAGCCGGACGCTCTTGTCCTGCTCCTTGACCTTCTCGGCGGCCTTCTTGAAGTCGTCCCAGGTCTTGGGCACGGTGATGCCGTACTTCTTGAAGAGGTCGGTGCGGTAGTAGAACAGCTGCGGTGCCACGTCGTAGGGGACGGTCCAGGTCCGGCCGCCGAAGGTCACCAGGGACTGGATCGACTTGGGGAACTTCGTCTTGACCGTTTCACCGGCGTATTTGGTCAGGTCGATCAGATTGCCCTGGCTGGCGAACTCGGGGACCATCTGGTATTCGATCGTGGCCACGTCCGGGGCGTTGCCCGCTTTCACCGCGTTGGCCAGCTTGCTGTAGCCCTCGGTGCCGCTCGGTATCTCGGTGAATCTGACCTTGACGTCCTTGTGCGTCTTGTTGAACGCGTCGACGGTCGACTTGGCGCCGAGGGTCCAGGTCCAGTAGTCGATGGTCACGGGCTTGCCGTCGGACGCGTCGCCCGTCGAGCCGGAACCGCCGCCGCAGGCGGTGGCGAGCAGGCCCAGCGCGGCGACGGCGGCGGTGGCGGTGACTGTGCGGAACGATCGTGGCGTACGCGTCATGGCACGGCTCCTACGAGACCTCGTACGGGAAGAGGCGGTCGCAGGACATCTTTTGTGCACGCACGATCAACGTCAAGAGCGTTCGCGCAAGATAATCAAAACGATCGTTATTCGATCGCCTTCCGAGCGCTTCGCCGCTACGGGGAGTGCGGAGAGTCAGGAGGCGTCGTCGGGCTGCTGACCGCCGCAGGAGGAGCGGATACGCAACTCCGGGAGCAGGTCGAGGTGTTGCCGGGGTCCGGGACGCCGTCCTTCGGCCTGCTCGGCGAGGCGGCGCAGCAGCAGTTTCGCGGCGAGTTCGCCGACCGCGCGGGTGGGCGGGGCGATGGCGGTCAGGGGCACGTCGGCGAGGCCGGCGACCTCGTCCTCGTACGTGATGAGCGCGAGGTCGTCGGGCACCCGCACCCCGTGCGCCTGGAGCCGGGGGACGAGCACGATGGCGTCCTCGTCGCTGTGCACCAGGGCTGCGGTGACGCCGCGTTCGCGGACCGCCCGGACGAGGTAGTCGACGGAGGCGTCGTAGTCGCCGTGTTCCCGTACGCTCGGGGCACCCTGGTCGACGTCGATGCCGCGCGCGCGTACGGCGGCCTGGAAACCGGCGCTGATCTGGACGGCGTGCGGGCCTTCCTGGAGCACCGCGGTGATCCTGCGGTGGCCGAGGGCGGCCAGGTGGCCGACGGCGACGGCGGCGCCGTGGGCGCGGTCGGTGCGGACCCGGTCGAGGTCGGCGGCGGGGTTGCCGGGCGGGGCGGAGCGCTCCACCAGCACGGTGGGCACCCCGCTCTCCATCAGCCATTTCTCCTGCCCGTCCTGGGGGACGCCGGCGAACCAGCTGGGCGCCACCAGCAGCCCGCGCGCACCGCCCGCGATCAGGTGCTCCGCCTGGACGCTGTCCTCGGTGTCGACGTAGCCGGAGACGCCGAGCACGAGCCGTCCGCCCCGGGCGGCGACGGCTTCCCGGGCGCCGCGCACGATGGTGGCGAAGAGGTTGACCGTGGTCGGCACGATCATGCCGATGACGGCGCCCTCGAGGGACCCGTGGTGCGGTTCGCCGGCGGTGGCCGTGCCGGGGGCGCGTTCGCCCGGCCAGACGACCGCGCCGTGCAGCCGCCGTACGCGGCCCTGGGCGGCGAGCGTCTCCACGTCGCGGCGCAGGGTGACGGCGGAGACGCCGAGTTCGGCGGCCAGTTCGGCGACGCGGAGGCTGCCCCGCTCCCGGACGAGTTCGAGCACCCGCTCATGGCGCTGGTCGACGTGCAGTCGCATGGGGTTCCCCCTGGAACAGTGATCGCGCGGGATCAGTGATCGCGAGTCGCTTACTCTACGCCCACAATCGTATCGATCGATTACAGTCAATTCGATCGCTCCGGTGTTCGGAAGGACCCGCTCGGCACGCCTCAGCGCAGGCCCCAGCGCAGGCCTCACGGCACACCGCACCCCTCCTCACAGCACTCAGTTCCCCCGCGAGAGCACTCGTACTGCACTGAGTGTCACACTTCCCTTCCGAGTGCTACGTTCCCGTCCATGAGCTCCAGCAGCGCGGCGCCGACCGCGAAGCCGCCGATGCGGGAGGCCCTGGTCGCGGCGGCCTTCCGGCTCTTCCTGGAACGCGGGTACGAGCAGACCACCGTCGACGACATCGTGGCCCTGGCCGGGGTCGGCCGGCGTTCGTTCTTCCGCTACTTCCCCTCCAAGGAGGACGTGGTCTTCCCCGACCACGAGCGCTGCCTGGCCGACATGACCGCCTTCCTCTCGGCGGGCGGCGCGGAGCACGAGCCGGTGCGGCGGGTGTGCGACGCGGCCCGGCTGGTGCTGCGGATGTACGCCGAGAACCCCACCTTCTCGGTGCAGCGCTACCGCCTCACCAAGCAGGTGCCGGGCCTGCGCGCCTACGAGCTGTCGGTGGTGTGGCGCTACGAGCGCGCGCTCGCCGAGTATCTGCGCGGGCGGTTCGCGGGCCTGCCCGACGGGACGTTGCGGGCCGATGTGATCGCGGCCTCGGTCGTCGCCGCCCACAACAACGGCCTGCGCTCCTGGCTGCGTTCGCACGGCGAGGGCGACGCGGGCGCGGCGGTGGACCACGCGTTGGGGTATGTGCAGAAGGCGTTCGGGCGTTCCGCCGAAGTCGAGGCGTCCGTCCGCGTCAACCCGGTGCCGGTCGGCGGGCCCGCAGGAGATCCTGACGACGTGGTGGTGCTGGCCTGCCGCCGGGATGCGCCGCTGTGGCGGGTGGTGCAGGAGCTGGAGGCGGTGCTCGGCCGCGTCTGACGCGGCTCGCACAGATGAATTCAGGGTACGGAGTGCCTTTACGAGTGACACTGAGTGCCATACGCTGTGGGCGTGCACGGTGGCACGGCTGCCGCGTACACGTGTGCCCGGTGCGCGCCGGACACGCGGGATTCCGGCCGAGCGCAGGGAGTTGACCAGCGTGTACCACCACTCAGCAAACGCCTCGTATCCGGCGGCCGGCACCGCGGCGGGTGTGCTCGATCCCGCCCCCGTGGACTCCAAGGACGCCATCCTCTTCCAGCGCTGCGCCTGGTGCGGCACTGCGATGTACCACCGGCTGCTCTGTCCGGTCTGCCAGGGCAGCGAGCTGCGCACGGAGCGCAGCGAGGGCGTCGGAACGGTCCGGCACTCCACCGTGCTGCACCGCAACACGCCCGCCGCGCGCAACGTGTCGCTGATAGAGATGGCCGAAGGGTTCGTCGTACGGGGCAGGGTCATGGGCCCGCCGGTCGGCATCCACAGCGGCGACCGGGTCCAGCTGTCCACCGCCAAGGACCCGGTGCGGGGCGAGCCGGTCTTCCAGCTGCTGGACGAGCCCTACCGGGCCTGGACCTGACGGTCCCGCCCGGCGGAGACGGACGTCGGACCACGGATCCCGGGCCCCGGCTCTCACTCGTCCGCCGCATCGCGCACAGGTACTCACCGGCGCCACACCCCGGGCACCAACTCCCGTACGCCGACCGGCTGTCCGGTCTCGAACGCGCGGTGGGCGCCGAAGCCGACGGCGAGGGCGAGTGCGCCGTCACGTTCGGTGGCCGCGAGCTGTGCAACAAACACGCGGCGACCCGGCTCACCGCCGACCGGCAGCACCAGGCCGGCTCGACGTACATCGCGGCCGCCGCACGGCTGTTCCTGACCGGCGACGACCGGGTACGGCCGCTGCTCGACGGCTCCGGCAAGCGGGCGCCGTCGGCGGACCCCGCGCGGGTCCCATGCGGTGGGGGCGCGCCGGAGTGCCGGGTTCCTGCCGGACGGCGGGGTGTCGGTGACCGGCGCCCGGCTGTGCGACGCGGTGGGCTCCGCCCCGGGCAAGGCCTGTCTGGGGCAGCGGGTGAACGGGGCGTCGCCGCACTTCGCGCGGTGGGCGACCGACCCGGAGACCGGTCGGCGCGCGTTCGCGCTGCGCTGGACCCGCACCGGTGCCCCGGCCCGGGTGAGCGTCCGGCGGCCCGTGTCGCTGTCGGGTTCCGAGGCGCCGGCGCTGCGGCTGTTCGTGCCGCCGAACTCCAAGGGAACGCAGCTGGCCGTGTCCCCCACCGACACCGGCGGCCACCAGGTGAAGCTGGGCCGGGTCCGTGCCGACGGACTGCCCGGCAGTGAACGCACCGCGTCGTACTGGGCGCGGGAGTTCCGGGTGCCGCTGACCGCTGCCCGCCGCGCCGGGCTCGCGCTCGGCTCGGTCAAGTCCCTTGAGCTGACGTCGCGTTCCGCGTCCGGGCAGGCCTGGCTGATGGACGCGTGGGGCTGGCGGCCCGGCACACCGGCGGCGCGGGCGGGCGCGCTGCCCCGCGTCGACATCGGCCGTACCACGGTCGACGGGGGTGACTCGGGTGTGCGCACCTACCGCGTTCCGGTCGAGGTGAGCGGTCACGGCAGCGGGCAGGTGCGGGTGTACGTCGTCGACCCGGTCACCGGGAAGGCGAAGGACCGGCTGGTGACGGTGCGTCCGGGCGGTCACGACATCGACGTACCGGTCGTGGTGAAGGGCAACACGCGCTACGGCGGCGACGTGACGCACGACGTCCTGGTCAAAGCGGTCCGCGGTGCGGTCGTCGGCTCCTACCGGGGCGGCATCACGGTCCACGACGACGATCCGGCGCCGACGATGACCGTCACCCCGGTCGCCGACCGGGGTCGCGGAGGACAAGTCCCTGACGTGGCGGCTGTCGCTGTCGCAGGCGGTCGGCGTGGACATGAACGCGATGTTCACCGTGGTGCCGGCCACCGCGCCGGAGCTGTCCACGAAGGACGTCCCGGCACGCTGGCTGGAGGAGAGCGCCGGGGTCGGGCCCGATCCGGAGCGTCCGCTGTCGAAGGCCGGGGTCTCCCTGTGGGTGGACGTCCCCTCGGGAAGGACGACCGTGGACATCACCGTGCCCACGGTCAGGGACAAGGTGGAGGAGCCGGCGGAGTCGGTGCGGTTCCAGCAGGTCGACATGGCGACCGGCGAGCCGGGGCCCGACGGGCTGACGCTGTCCGGTTCGATGCTGGACGCGTCGTAGCACGCCCTGTCCGGGTGGCCCTCATTCCGCGAGGGTCACCCGGATCCCGACGGTGCCGTCCCGGCCGCGCCGCAGCCGGCTGCCCAGCAGGGTGAGGCGGCCGAGGATGCCGTACTTGCGGGCGAGGAGGTCCCGGTAGCGGGCGGTGGTGGCCGGGTCGGCGATCGCGGCGGTGGCCGGCAGCTGGTCGCCGGTGGGGTTGCCGCGCAGGTCGCAGGGGCCGACGAGGACGTCGGGGCGGCGCCGGATCCGCTTGACCTTGAAGCTGTCGGCGACCGTCCACACCCCGAGGGTGTCACCGTCCCGGACCACCCACACCGGGGTGGCGACCGGGGTGCCGTTCTTGCGGTAGCTGGTCACCAGCAGGTACTTGCCGGAGCCGAGCCGGTCCAGCCGCATGTCGTCCATGCCCGGCAGTCTAGGAGCCCGCCCGCCCTGCGGGCAGCGCCGCCGCCATGCGCCGTACCCCCTCGGCGAGGATCTCGGGCGAGGTCGCCAGGTTCAGCCGTACGTGCCCCGCGCCGCCGGTGCCGAAGGGCAGGCCGGAGTTGAGGGCGACCCGGCCGCGGTCCAGGAAGACCCGCGCGGGGTCGTCGCCCAGGCCGAGGGCGCGGCAGTCGAGCCAGGCCAGATAGGTGGCCTCGGCGGGGTGGAGGCGGATCGCGGGCAGGTGCTCGGCGAGCAGGTCACCGAGCAGCCGCCGGTTGGTGTCGAGACCGGCCAGCAGGGCGTCCAGCCAGCCGGTGCCCTCGCGCAGGGCGGCCGTGTGGGCGATGACGCCGACGTGGCTGGGGCCGTGGCCGACCTCCTCGGGCAGCCGGTCGAGGTCCATGGCAGCTTCCGGTCCGGCGAGCGCGAGGGCGGCCTTGAGGCCGGCCAGGTTCCAGCCCTTGGAGGCGGACATCAGGGACAGTCCGCGTTCGGCGCCGGGCACGCTCAGATACGGCACGAAGGGGACGCCGGGGGCGACGAGCGGGCCGTGGATCTCGTCGGCGACGACCCGGACGCCGTACCGCTCGGCGAGCGCGGCGACGGCGGCCAGTTCGTCCGCGGTATGGACGGTGCCGGTGGGGTTGTGCGGGCTGCACAGCAGGAAGGCGGCGCGGCCGCGGCCGGCGGTGGCCGCCCGGAACGTCGCCTCCAGGACAGCCGTGTCCAGGCGCTGGCCGGAACCGAGCGGGGCCTCGACCACCTTGCGGTCCATGTGGGCGAGGAACTGGAAGAACGGCGGGTACACCGGCGGGTTGACGATCACCGGATCGCCCGGCCCGGTGACCAGTTTGATCATCTCGACCACACCGAGCATCACGTCCGGAACGATCGCCGTGCGCGCGACGGCGATCCCCTGCCAGCCCCAGCGGTCGGCGGCGAACGCGGCGAATGCCTCCGCGTAGGCGGTGCCGGCGGGGTATCCGGTGTCGCCGAGGGCGAGTGCGTCGGTGACGGCGCGGACCACCGGTTCGGCGACAGGTACGTCCATCTCGGCCACCCACAGCGGCAGCACGTCCTCGGGGTAGGTGCGCCATTTCATGCTCGTACGACAGCGCAGTCGCTCCAGGTCGAGGGCGCGCAGCGGGTTCGGTTCGCCGGGATTGCCGTGCAGGGTTCCGGTCATGGGGCACACGATAGGCGGCCGGTGCGGCAGCGGGAACGACCGGAAAACCCGGAGTGCCCGACGATGATCAACTCGGACGTCTAGATTGCGTCATGAACAAATGAACGCGACGCTCGTCCGGCTTTCTCAGGCATCCAGGAGCTGACCCACGTGACCGACAACCCGGCAGCCACCAACGACGTGGCCGTGTCGCTGCGCGGCCGTATCAACACCAGCCAGCCGCACACCGCCCGGATCTGGAACTACTGGCTCGGCGGGAAGGACAACTACGAGGTCGACCGCGCGGCCGGCGACCGGATTCGCCAACTGCACCCCGGCATCGGGGAGTACGCGCGTGCCGACCGGCTCTTCCTCGGCCGTGCCGTGCGCCACCTCGTCGCCGAGGCGGGCATCCGGCAGTTCCTGGACATCGGCACCGGGCTGCCCACCGCCGACAACACGCACGAGGTCGCCCAGCGCATCGCACCCGATGCGCGGATCGTGTACGTCGACAACGACCCGCTCGTCCTCGCACACGCGCGTGCCCTGCTGACGCGCACGCCCGAGGGCCGTACCGACTATCTGGACGAGGATCTGCGCAACGTCGACGCGATCTTCGAACACGCGGCGAAGACCCTGGACTTCAGCGAGCCGGTGGCGCTGATGCTGCTCGGCGTGGTCATCTTCATCGGTGACGACGAGGATCCGTACGGTCTGGTACGGCAGTTGACCGACCGGCTGCCGTCGGGCAGTCATCTGGTGCTGTCGCACACCGTCACCAGCCCCTTGATGCCGGACGTGGACGAGGCGGTGAGGTTCTGGAACGAGAACGGCACGCCGAAGCTGACCCAGCGCACTGCCCAGGACGTGACCCGTTTCTTCGACGGCCTCGAACTCCTGGACCCCGGCGTGGTGTCCTGCTCCCGCTGGCGCCCGGAGCATGCGCACGGGGCCGAGCCGGAGGAGGTCGCCATGTTCGGCGGGGTGGCCCGCAAGAGCTGAGTTCGGCGGGGTCCGTTCCCCGTGGTGGCCGGACGCCGGGACGGGCGGGCTCGCCGTCGTCGCCGCACGCCCGAACGGCGTCGCACACCCGGGCAGGCCGAACCGTCGCCGTCACCACCCGCGGGGGGGCAGGATCGCCTCCGCCGCCGCGCACCCGGTCGGTGAGAACTCCGCCGTCGCTGAACGCCCCGGCCGTGGGCCGCGTATGGAGGTGCGGGTCCTCGATGGGTCGGGGGTCTCGCGCTGTCGGTCCGGGCGGCGCGCTTTCGGGTTCGGCTTCGGGAGCCACGCATGCGGCACGCACGACGACGGATCGTCCGGCGAGTGACACGCCTGGCGGCGGTCGGCGGACTCCTTCTGGGGGGCGCGATGGTCGCCCAGGCGGCCATGGCGAGCGAGACCCCGCCGGCCGCCGGCGCCGGGGACACCGGCGCCGCGCTGGTGGCGCGGCTCGGCACGGGGCACACGGCGGGCGACTGGATCGGCGCCGACGGGCGGCCGGTGGTGGCGGTGACCGACGACGCGGCGGCGCGGGCGGTACGGCGCGCGGGGGCCGAGGCGAAGGTCGTGCCGCACAGCATGGACGAGCTCAAGTCGGCGACCGGTCGACTGCGTTCGGCACCGCGTGTGGCGGGCACGGCGTGGGCGGTGGACTACCGGACCAACCGGGTGGTGGTGACCGCGGACAGTACGGTGTCCCGGGGCGACTGGTCCCGGATGTCCCGACTCGCCACGCGCATAGGCGACTTCGTGCGGATGGAGCGGGCGCAGGGCACGTTCACGACGCGGCTCAACGGGGCCCAGCCGATCCTGTCGACCGGCGGCCGCTGCTCGGCGGGGTTCAACGTGACCGACGGGCAGAGCGACTTCATCCTCACCGCGGGGCACTGCGGTCCGGCCGGATCCACCTGGTTCGCCGACAACCAGGGCGACCGGCAGTTGGGGCAGACGGTGCGCAGCACGTTCCCCGGCAATGACTTCTCGCTCGTGCGGTACGCGTCCGGCAAGGCCGGTGACGGCGCCGACGTCGTCGCGATCGGCGGCGGCAACGGGGTGCGGATCACCGGGGCCGCCGATGCGGCCGTGGGACAGCGGGTGTTCCGCAGCGGAAGTACCAGTGGTCTGCACGACGGCCAGGTCACCGCGCTGAACGCGACCGTCAACTACCCTGAGGGGACGGTCACCGGACTCATCCAGACCAATGTGTGCGCCGAACCGGGCGACAGCGGCGGCCCGCTGTTCTCCGACGGTGTCGCACTCGGTGTCACCTCCGGCGGCAGCGGTGACTGCAGGACGGGCGGGACGACGTTCTTCCAGCCGGTGACGAAGGCGATGGCGGCACTGAACGTCAAGCTCATCGTGTCGGCGCAGAACGCCGGCGGCAGTGCCCGGAGCGCGCCCCCCTCCCCCGCGGCCACGCAGGCCGCGATCGCGCCGAACGCCGCCGCGCCGGGCTCGGCGGCGCCGGTGACGGGCAGCCAGGGGCGGACGCTGCTGGCCCGGCTGACGGACACCCGGACCATCGGCCCCGGGCTGCTGGTCGTCGCGGGCAGTCTGATCGCGCTCGTCGCGACCCGGTACATCCGCGCCGAGCAGGACCGCAAGGCGTATCAGCGGTACTACTCGGCGACGTGGGGCTGACGAGGAGTCGGTGGTGGCACCGGAAGGGCACCCGTGCGCTCACGGATGCCCTGGACGGTACGGCGCGCGGTCCGCGCGAGGCGGTCAGGCCGCCTGGTGCGACGGCGGGGCCGCGGTGGCCCACTCCAGCACGAGGCGCTGGTACTCCGCGCGCTGCTCGGTGGTCAGTGTCCCGCCCGACCGGCGCCACAGGGCCCTGATCTCCTCGTTGACCTCCGCGGCCGATCGCGCGGAGCGATCGGTGGCGGCTTCAACAGTGGTGGACATGCTGTGAAGCATATGCCGATCGACGTGAAGGCGCTGTGAGCAAGCACACGAGATACGGACATTCCGGACCGTGTTACTCGTCACGTCGATGTGTCAAGCGGCAGACGGGAGTTCACACCGGGCCCTCACCCAGCACGAGCACCTGGATCGCCAACACCGCTGCGCCGCGCGCCCAGTCGTGGAAGTCGGAGACCTTCGTCTCCAGGTCGACGGGAGCGGCGAGCGGATGCCGGTGGGCGCGGATGGTCTCGTGGACCGTGTTCCCGGCCACATCCATCAGACCGACGCCCTCGCCGGCGAGCAGGATCTTCTGCGGCAGGGCGAAGTTGGCGATCTGCGCGACCAGGGTGCCGAGTGCGCGGGCGGCCTCGTCGACGACCCGGGAGGCCATGGGCTCGCCCGCGCACGCGCCGGTGAGGATCTCCTCGTAGGAGGTGTCACGGCCGGTCGCGGCGCGGACCTGGTACTCGATGCCGGGGATGGTGAGCAACGACACTGCGCTGCCGCGCGCGCCGTCCGGGGTGAGCGGGCCGTGCGGGTCGATGATCCAGTGCCTGCCGAAGCCGCGGCCCTCCTCGGCGAACGGCACGCGCCGGCCGCCGAGCACCAGCCCGTAGCCGATGCCGGCGCCGATGGTGAGGACGGCGAAGCGGTCGAGGCCGCGGCCCGCGCCGAACCAGGTCTCGGCCTCGGCCAGGGCTGCCACGTCGTTCTCCACGACGACCGGCAGTGCGGTGCGTTCCTGGACCAGTGCGGCGAGCGGTACGTCCCGCCAGCCGAGGAAGGGCGAGTCCTCGACCACCACGCGCTCGCGCACCAGGCCGCCCACGCCGATGCCGATGCCGGCCGGGGCCGGACGCCCCCCGGCCAGTTCGGCGGCCAGCTCCGCGACCAGGCCTGCGACGGCGTCCGGGGCGTGCGAGGCCAGCGGCCGGTCGAGGCGGGCGGTGACCTCGCTGCGCAGGGTGGTCACGACGCCGTAGACCATGTCGGCGGTGATCTTGAAGCCGAGGAAGGAGCAGGAGTCGGCCACGACGCCGAGCGGCTGGGACGGACGCCCCTGGCGCGCCTGCGTCCCGCCGCCCGTCCCGGGGGCCTCCACCAGCAGTCCGGACTCGATGAGGGGCTTGGTCAGCCGGGTGAGGCTGCCCTGGGAGAGCCCGAGGCGCCGGGCCAGCCCGGTGCGGGACAGCGGGCCGTGCACGAGCACCTCGATCGCCACGGAGCGCTCCGCGGGGCTCAGTGGCAGCCAGTCGGTCACGACATCTCATTTCTTTCACATCAGAAGTAACCAGGTCACCCTACTGTGCGCGGAGTGCCCCGCAGAGGCGACCTCCCGCATCTTGACGGCCTGATTCTTGCACCACAAAAGTAATGGGCATGACTTTCTCTCTCGGCATCGTCGGCGCCGGACAGTTCTCCGGGCAGTTCGCCTCGCTGTTCCAGGCCCATCCCGGCATCCGTGACGTGTATGTCACCGATCTGCTGCCCGAGCGGGCCGAGCGGCTCGTCGCCGCGCAGCACCTCGCGGGCGCCTTCCCGTCGTACGAGGCCATGCTGGAGTCGGCGGCGGTCGACGCGGTCGCGGTCTTCACCCAGCGCTGGACGCACGGCCCGCTGGTCCTGCAGGGGCTCGGTGCGGGCAAGCACGTGTACTCCGCCGTCCCCATGGCGATCACCACGGAGGAGATCGCCGCGATCATCGACGCGGTCCGGGCGACCGGGCTGACGTACATGATGGGCGAGACCAGCCAGTACAACCCGGCGACCGTGCACGCCCGCAACCGGATCGCCGAGGGCGCCTTCGGCCGGCTCTTCTACGCCGAGGGCGACTACGTCCACGACATGGACCTCGGCTTCTACGACGCCTACCGGTACAGCGGCGGCGAGAGGTGGAAGGCGACCGCCAGCTATCCGCCGCTGCTCTACCCGACGCACTCGGTCGGCGGGGTGCTCGGCGCGTGGCAGACGCACGCGGTGAGCGTCTCGGCCATCGGGGTGCGGGACGATCGCGGTGATGGCGTTTTCGATCGTTCGGTCAGTCAGTTCGACAACGACGTGTCCAACGCGACCGCTCTGTTCGAAGTGGCGGGCGGTGGATCGTTCCGGACGAACGAGTTCCGGCGGGTCGGCTATCCCTCGCACATCCGCGAGTCCCGCTTCCGCTTCTTCGGCACGCAGGCCAGCATGGAGCAACTGGCGACGGTGGCGCTGTGGCAGGACAAGCACGGGGTCAAGGACATCAGCGAGCTGCTGGAGCCCAGGGCGACGCTCTCCCCCGGCGATCCCTCGCTGGCCCACGTCGCGCCAAAGCTGCGGGCCGCCTTCACCTCGGGCTCGGCCCCGGTGCACGACCGGTCAAGGCTGCCGAGGGAGTTCGACCACCTGCACAACGGCCACGAGGGCAGCCATCACTTCCTCGTGGACGACTTCGTCACCGCCGTCACCACCCGCTCGCTGCCCTCGGTGAACGCGTGGACGGCCGCCCGCTACACCCTGCCGGGCATCATCGCGCACGAGTCCGCGCGACAGGGTGGCGTACGGCTTCCGATCCCCGACTTCGGGGACGCTCCCGAGGTGTGACGGTCCGGGCGGCGACAGTTCGGGGACGCTCAGGTGCCCGGCTTGCGGCCGTAGACGAAGACGTCGTCGCCCGTCCTCAGCAGCGACCAGTACTTCTGGGCTTCCGTGGTGGTCATGTTGACGCAGCCGTGCGAGCCCGGCGGATTCCACATGCTCAGGCCCACCGAATGGAAGGCCTGGCCGCCGTCGAAGAACTGGCTGTAGGGCATCGGCACGTTGTAGAGGGTCGACACATGGTGGAGGTCCCGCCAGTAGATCTTCTTCAGACCGGTGCGGGTGGCGTAGCCCTTGCGGCCGGTACGGACCGGCACCGGCCCGTAGACGAGCTTCTTGCCGTCCTGGATCCAGCTGAGCTGGAGCGTGAGGTTCACGCAGGCGATCCGGCCCTTGTTCACCGGGCACTTGCCGTCCTTGTTCGGGTTCTTCCCGACGGCCTTCTGCTTGTTCATCAGATCCATCACGCCCCAGGTGACGGGTCCGGCGTAGCCGATGTCGGGCGTGATGCCGTGCCTGTCCTGGAAGGCCTTGACGGCCTTGCAGTCGGCGGCGGACTGCCTGCCGTCGACCGGCCGGCCGAGGAACTTCTCCACCTGCTTCTGATACGGCCCCGTCCGCGTGCTGCAGCTCGCGGCCTGGGCCGGCGCGGCGGTGAGGGCGAGCATGAGCGGTGCCACCAGTCCCGTGAGGCCCAGCGCGACGACGCCCCGTCTGCGTATGTCCCCCATATGTCTCCCCTTCTCCCCTTGCCGCCCGGGATCGGTCCCGGGCGCTTTCTGCGCGATTCCCACGAACTCGGACTACTAGACCTGTGCGGGGCGTTGAGGGTTGTGGTTCCGGTCAGGCTGTGACGAAACGGTGAACTTCATCGCCGCGCAGCCGGCCGGCGGGGAGTCTGCGGCCGTAGGCGGCCAGCAGCAGGTCCTGGCCACGGCCGTACAGGGGCGTGCCGGTGCCGAAGGTCCAGTCGAGGTCGTCCGCGCACAGCCGTACGCCGGTGAGGTCGGTGCCGAAGACCCGGAAGGCACGTGGGTCGACGCCGTCGAGGAGCATCCGCAGGCGGTCGCCGGGCACGTCGCGGTCCAGGCCGAGGGCGACGATAACGTCCAGGCCGTGGACCACGTCGTGGGCGAGGGCCGAGGCGAGGCCGCCGATCGGGGGCGTCCAGGGATGGTGCGCGTGGGTGCGCAGGAAGGCGGCGAGTCCGGCGTCCGGGTGCGCGGCCGCGTCCCGGCGGGCGAGCCGGTCGGTCATGCGGTGCAGGCTGCCGCGCGCCTTGACCAGTTCCCGCAGCACCTTCGCCGTCGGGTACCGGAACCCCATCGACATGTGCGCCACGACCTCCCGCACCCGCCAGCCCGCGCACAGGCTGGGCGCCTGCCACTGTGCGGGGGTCAACGTCTCGAAAAAGTCGGCCAGTTCGCATCGTTCGGCGGCGATGGCGGCGGCTGTGGCAGCCCTGTCCGCCGTGCCGTGTGCTGTTTTCCCCATGCCTCCAGGGTGGGGAGGCCGCAACCGGAAGTCCAAGACATGATCCGTCTTCCATCTAGCATGATTCGTTATGGAGTTGAGGCAGCTGCGGTACTTCGTGACGGTGGTGGAGGAGGCCGGGTTCACCCGGGCCGCCGAGCGGCTGCATCTGGCCCAGCCGGGACTGAGCGCGCAGATACGGCAGCTGGAGCGGGAGTTGGGGCAGCCGCTGCTGGACCGGTCGGGTCGCTCGGTGCGGCCGACGGAGGTGGGTGAGGCCGTACTGCCGTACGCGCGGGCCGCGCTCGCGGCCGTCGACGGGGTGCGGCAGACGGTGGAGGAGTACACGGGCCTGCTGCGCGGCCGGGTCGCCGTCGGTCTCGTGCCCGGCACCCTCGCGCACGCCTTCGACGTGGCCGGCCAGCTGGCGGACTTCCACGACGCCCACCCTCGGGTGGAGGTCACTCTCACCGAGGACACCTCCGACCGGATGCTGGCCGGGCTGCGCCGGGGCGAACTGGACCTCGCCGTGATCGGCGTCGCGGACCAGGCACTGCCGCCGGGTGTCGCGCTGCACGTGGTGATCGACGAGCCGCTGGTCGCGGCGGCCGCCCCCGGGCATCCCCTGCTGCTCGAGTACGACGGCGCCGACGCCGTTGCGCCGGCGGCCCTGCGCGGGCACCGGCTGATCGGCCTGCCGCGCGGGACCGGGATGCGGGCCGTCCTGGAACGGCTGTGTGCCGAGGCCGGCTTCCGCCCGGACATCGCGTTCGAGGCGGCGACCCCGGACGGCCTGGCCCGCCTGGCCGCCCGGGGCCTGGGCGTGGCGCTCCTGCCCGGCCTCGGTGCCCGGCCCGGCCTCGCCACCCTGCGCCTCGCCGCCGCGGGCGCACGCGGGCGGGTGGCGCTGGCCTGGCGCACGGAGGGCCCCCTGGCTCCGGCGGCGCGGGAACTGCTGGGACGGCTACGGCAGGCAATGGGCGACGGGTAAGCGCCCTGGGGAGTCCGGCCGTTGCCGGGTACAGCCCCGAGGCGGGGTGCTCGCGCCCATGTGGCCCAGTCGCGTGCCGGTACGACCCCGCGCCGCTCGGGGAACTGCACCGCCGACGGCTCAAGGGTGCCGTAGGGCCGCTTGGAAACCGGTGTTCACCGCCGTGAGGCCGCCGTCGACCACCAACGTGGTGCCGGTGATCCAGGCGGCGTCGCGGGAGGCGAGGAAGGCGACCGCGGCGGCGACGTCCTCGGGCTCGCCGATGCGGCCCAGCGGGTACAGGGGCCGGACGGCGTCGAGTTCGTCGTCGCGTCCCTGCCACGCCGAGGTACGGACCGTGCCCGGCACCACGAGGTTCACCCGCACGCCCCGGGCCGCCGCGTGCCCCGCCAGGGTGCGGGTGAGCGAGCCGAGGCCGGCCTTGGCGGCGCTGTAGGCGTGGTTGCCGAAGTCCTGCAGGCCGTTGACGGAGCTGATGCTGACGATCGCCCCGCGCCCGGAGGCGGCGAGGTGGGGCAGCGCGGCCCGGCAGCAACGGTGGACGCCGGAGAGGGTGATGTCGAGGTCGCGCGCCCACCCCTCGTCGGGGTCGTCCTCGAACAGCGGGACGTCCGGCGTGCAGTGGGCGGCGCAGTTGACCAGTACGTCGAGCGAGCCGAACTCTGCGACGGTGTGCGCCACGGCCGCCTCCACGGTGGTCCGGTCGGCCACGTCGCACGCCAACGCCTGTGCGGCGAAGCCCTGTTGACGCAAGCCGGCGGCGGTCCGCGCCGCCTCGGGCAGGTGCCGGTCGGTCACCAGGACGCGGCCGCCCTCCTCGGCGAGCCGCCGGGCGACGGCCGCGCCGATACCGCGGGCCGCGCCCGTGACGAGTACTCCGTGTCCGGCGAAGCGGGTGTGATCGGTCATGGGCCGACGGTACGGCCCGCGGGCCGCCGTTTCACCGGGTACGGCGGGACCGGATCACCGGTACCCGCTGACGTCCGCGGGCTTGCCCGCGTCCTGCACCTCGACCAGATACCGCCAGGCGTCGGGGCGGCTGCCGTCGAGGTCGGTGAAGCCGTACACCGGCGCGAGTCCGCCGCTGGAGAGCGACTGTCCGTTGAAGCGGGCCACGCCGGGGTCGGCGGCCAGCGCGGCGACCGCACGACCGACGTAGTGCGGGGTCTCGGAGATGGCGAAGTGCGGCTCCTTCGCCAGGGCGTCGCGCCAGTTGTCCTCGCGGACGCCGTAGCCGTCGAGCATCAGCTCCGAGCGCAGCCAGCCCGGGGTGAGCGCGACGGCGGTGGCACCGCGCGGGCCCAGCTCGTGGCCGAGGGCGAAGGCCATGCGCAGGACGGAGCTCTTGGCGAGGTCGTAGAAGAAGTTCACGCGGTAGGTGTCGCGGTTGTGGTCCGCGGTGCCGTCCGTGACCTCCACGACCAGTCCGCCGGGCCGGCGCAGCAGCAGGGGCAGCGCGTAGTGGCTGGTCACGGCGTGTGTCTCGACGGCGAGCCGGAGGAGCCTGAGCCCGTTGTCGAGATCGTGCTCCCAGAGCGGGGTGTCCCACTCGAAGAGTTTCTCGCCGCCCCAGATGTCGTTGACGAGGAGGTCGAGGCGGCCCTGTTCGTCCGCGATCCGGTCCACCAGGGCGCGTACGGCGCGGTGGTCCAGGTGGTCGACGGGTACGGCGATGCCCTGTCCGCCGGCTGCGGTGACGAGGTCGGCGGTGTCCTCGATCGTCTCGGGGCGGTCGTACTCGGAGCGTCGGGCGCGGGTGCTGCGGCCGGTGGCGTAGACGGTGGCGCCGGCCGCGCCGAGTTCCACGGCGATGCCGCGTCCGGCGCCCCGGGTCGCCCCGGCGACCAGCGCCACCTTGCCCTGTAGCGGTCCTGACATGTCCGGCCTCCTGTGCGGTGCGACTGCTGTCGTCCACCACACTCACCGGGAAACCCGACGTCTTCTGTCGGTATTACCTGCGCAGTCGCCCGTCCAGCTCGGCCGCGTCCGCGACGAACCAGAGCTGGCCGCCCTGGTTGGACTCGTAGACGAAGTCCCGCAGGGCGTCGCTCGCCTCGACGTGGGCCGCGATGTCGCCGAGGACGGCGAGCCGCAGCCGGTAGGTCACGAACTTCTGCACGACATCGCCGGCGACACCGGAGCGCAGCCGGAAGAACTCGTCCGCCACCCGCTGCACCGGGACCACGACCAGCTCCGCCTCCTGGCCGAAGGCGTCGCCGATGAGGTCCAGCGCCGCGCGCTCGCCGTCCAGCGCGGGGCCGTCGGGTGCGCAGCGCAGGACGCGTGTGCCGTGCAGGGTCTCCAGCGTGTTCGTGGTCATGATCGTGATCGTACGGGTGTACGGGGCTCAGTGCCCGCGTTTGATCCACTCCTCCAGGTGGGGTGCCTCGGCGCCGATGGTCGTGGACTCGCCGTGTCCGGTGAGGACCTTGGTCTGCGGGGGCAGGGTGAGGAGCTTGTCCCGGATGGAGTCGATGATCGTCGGGAAGTGGGAGTACGAGCGTCCGGTGGCGCCGGGGCCGCCCTGGAACAGGGTGTCGCCGGTGAAGAGGACGCCGAGCCCGGGGTCGTGGAGGCAGACGGCGCCGGGGGCGTGCCCGGGGGTGTGCAGGACGGTCAGGTCGGCCCCGGCCGCCTCGATGACCTGGCCGTCGAGGAGGTGCCGGTCGGGGTCGCGGTCCGGGTGGGTCTGCTTCCACAGCGGCAGGTCGTCGGGGTGCAGCCAGATGACGGCCCCGGTGAGGTCGGCGAGGGCGGGGGCCGCGTCGATGTGGTCGTTGTGGGCGTGGGTGCACACGATCGCGGTGAGGCGACGGTCGCCGACGGCGCGGGCGATGGCCTCGGCGTCGTGGGCGGCGTCGATGACGATCACCTCGTGGTCGTCGCCGACCAGCCAGACGTTGTTGTCGACGTCCCAGGTTCCGCCGTCGAGGGTGAACTGCCCGGAGGTGACGAGGCGTTCGATGCGGACGGTCATCACAGCACCACCACCGAGCGCAGCACGTCGCCGTGGTGCATCCGCTCGAACGCCTTCTCCACCTCGTCCAGTCCGATGGTCTCGGTGACGAACGCGTCGAGCGGCAGCCGGCCTTGCAGGTGCAGGTCGATCAGCATGGGGAAGTCACGGGAGGGCAGGCAGTCGCCGTACCAGGAGGACTTCAGGGCGCCGCCGCGGCCGAAGACGTCCAGCAGGGGCAGTTCGAGCTTCATCTCGGGGGTGGGGACGCCGACGAGGACGACGGTGCCGGCGAGGTCGCGGGCGTAGAAGGCCTGCTGGTACGTCTCCGGGCGGCCGACGGCCTCGATGACGACGTCGGCACCGAATCCGCCGGTCAGCTCGCGGATCGCCTCGACGGGGTCGGTCTCCTTGGAGTTGACGGTGTGGGTGGCGCCCAGGGTACGGGCCGTGGCGAGCTTGCGGTCGTCGATGTCCACGGCGATGATCTTCGCCGCACCGGCGAGGTTCGCCCCGGCGACGGCCGCGTCCCCGACACCGCCGCAGCCGATGACGGCGACGGAGTCGCCCCGGCCGACGCCACCGGTGTTGATGGCCGCGCCGATCCCGGCCATGACCCCGCAGCCCAGCAGACCGGCGACCGCCGGGGAGACTGCCGGGTCGACCTTGGTGCACTGGCCGGCGGCGACGAGCGTCTTCTCGGCGAACGCGCCGATCCCGAGGGCCGGGGAGAGTTCCTGCCCGGTGGCCGCGAGGGTCATCTTCTGCCGGGCGTTGTGGGTGTTGAAGCAGTACCAGGGCTTGCCGCGCAGACAGGCGCGGCAGCTGCCGCAGACGGCCCGCCAGTTGAGGACGACGAAGTCACCGGGTGAAAGACCGGTGACGCCCTCACCGACCGACTCCACCACGCCGGCGGCCTCGTGGCCGAGGAGGAAGGGGAAGTCGTCCGAGATGCCGCCCTGCTTGTAGTGCAGGTCGGTATGACAGACCCCGCAGGCCTGGACGCGTACCACGGCCTCGCCGGGCCCGGGGTCCGGCACCACGATCGTCTCGACCCGTACGGGCTCGTCCTTCCCCGGTGCGATCACGCCGCGTACTTCCTGCGCCATGGCCTGGTCCCTTCATCGGTTGCCTTCCCTGCCGACCCTACGCGCGACCGATCGGTAGCGGGACGGACCACGGCGATGACCGTGGATCTTTCCGGCGGGCCGCACTGCGCGAACTGCACCGGTATCTGACCGGAAATGGTCATTCCATGATGGTAATTTTTTTGCAGGGTGTGGGAGTCTGCCTGGTGTGGGCACCCCGCCCGGCCGTGCCTCAATGGGGGCATGCCCCTTGACGGCCGCACTGGACGTACCGCATTCCTGTTCTCGGCCGGTGCCTCGCCACGGCCCGGAACCGGTCGTGAACTCCGGGCGGAGTTCCCGGTGTTCGCCGAGACGCTGGACGACATCTGCGCGCGCCTCGACCCGTACCTCGAACTTCCGCTGGCCTGCGTGATGTTCGCGGCCGACGGCACGCGTACGGCGGCGCTGCTGGACCGGGTGTCGTACGCCGGTCCGGCGCTCTTCGCGCTGCAGGTGGCGCAGTACCGGCTGCTGGACAGCTGGGGCGTCCTGCCGGACGTGGTCTACGGACAGGCGGCCGGGCGGATGGCCGCCGCGTACGCCGCGGGCGTCTTCTGCCTGGCGGACGCGTGTCACGCGGTCGGTACCCTGGCCCGGCTGCTGGGCGCGCTGCCCGACCCGGCACCGGGGTGCCCCGGCACGGACGGCATCCTCGGCGCCTACGGCCGCACACTCGCCACCCTGCACCCTCGTGCCCCGCGCCTCCCGCTCGTCTGCGACTTCGCCGCCCGCCCGGTGGGTGCCGAGACGGCCGAGCCGGGGTTCTGGGTACGGCGCACCCCGCTGCGCTTCGCGGACACGGCCGGTGTGCTGCACCGCGACGGGGTCCGCACCTGGCTGGAACTGGGCGCGGGCGACGTGCTCGTCCACCTGCTCCCCCACTGCCTGCCGGCCGCCGCGGTCTCGGCGTTCGCGCTGTCCCGGGACTGGCCGGTGCTGCGGACGGGGCCGGACAAGGATTGCGGGGCAGGGCAGAGGTGAGGGTCGTACGGGGAGGCCCGTGCGGGGTGGTTCGTACGGGGTGGTTCGTACGGGATGGGACGTACGGTGGTGCGGGCCGCACCGACGTGACGGCCGCGCCGCCGTGAGGGCTGACGGCCGCGAGGGCCGCTCCCTCGGGGAACGGCCCTCGTCGTGCCCCGGCCGGGGGTGCCGTCCCGGCCGGGGGGTCAGGCCTCGACGGCCGGCAGCAGGCCCGTCGCGGGGGCCGCGAGGCCGGTGACCTGGTGCAGTTCGTTCAGTTGATCGATCCGGTTCAGCGCGCGGATCCGCTTCGAAACGCGCGGGACCCGCGCCCTGTGCGCGGCGGGGATGTCGCTGACGGCGAGCGCGTCGAGCGTGGTGACGGGGTCGGTCTCCCCGTGTTCGCTGCGCTCGCGCCGGCCGCGGTCACCAGCGGGGCGGCAGCCCGTGACCCCGGCGGGGAGGCCGAGGGCGGCGACGATACGTCGTGTGGGGATCACGCCCCGGCAACGGCCCCGGGCCCCGGCCGGACTCGGGCGGCGGACCGCGCTCACCCGTGACGCGGCCCCGCCGACTGCGCTTGCCGTGGCCGCCGGGCCGGAGGAGTCTCGAAGAGTGGGGGCCGCGCGGTCCGCTCCTCGCCGGGCCGCGGGCGCCTGAAGGAGGTCACCATGGGCACCGCGACAGGTTCCGCCTTCGACACCGAGACACTGCGCCGGGGCGTAGAAGGGAACACCGGCAACACCCTGCTCGCGCTCTACGCCGACGACGCTCGGATCCGGATCGTCGACCACAACAACCAGCCCAGCCATCCCACCGTCCTGCACGGCCGGGGCCAGATCGCCGAGTTGCTGGACGACATCTACAGCCGCGACATGACGCACAAGCTGGACCAGTGCGTCCTCCAGGGCGACCACGTCGCCTTCACCGAGACCTGTCAGTACGGGGACGGCACCCGGGTCCTCGCCGAGTCGATGGTCACGTTGCGCGACGGCAAGATCGCCGACCAGCTGATCATCCAGGCCTGGGACGAGTAGGTGCACCCCGGCGTGGCAGGCGGCGGAAGGAGAAGGGCGAGGGTCCAGGTCACCTCCAGGCTGACCTGGACCTTCTCTGCCCGCGCGAGCCTGGGAGGGATACGGCTGCGGTCGGTGCGTGCGCTGCTGAGGGCCGCGCGCCCGCACCCCGTGCCGCGCACCCGGCACTGCCGGCACCGCTGAGCCGCACCCGGCCACCGCCGGGGACGGGGTCGTACGCGCGCTCGGCTACGCTGTACGCGGGCCGTGACTGGCGCTGAGGTGGAGTACCACCGGGGAGCGGTCCGTGGTGGATGCCGCGCGCCTGGGCGAGAGAGTCGATCCGCTCAGGAGTGTGCAGCATGACCCAGGCCCGTCTCATGGACGGCACCGCCCTCGCCCGCCGTACCGTCGAGCAGAGCGCGCACAAGGCCGCCGAACTCACCGCGCGGACCGGTGTGACGCCGTGTCTCGCGACCGTGCTGGTCGGCGAGGACCCGGCGTCCGTGACCTACGTCCGTATGAAGCAGAACCGCTGCCGCAAGGCGGGTGTCGCCTCCCGCCACGTGGCGCTGCCCGCGACCACGAGCACCGCCGAACTCGTGGGCACCCTAAGGGAGTTGTCCGCCGACCCGGCCGTGCACGGCATCCTGCTCCAGCACCCGGTCGGTGACCATGTCGACGAGCGGGCGGCGTTCGAGGCGATCGCGCCCGAGAAGGACGTCGACGGGGTCACCTTCGCCTCCTTCGCGACGATGAGCTTCGGCCTGCCGGGCTTCGTCTCCTGCACACCCGGCGGGATCATGCGGCTGCTGGACGAGTACGGCGTCGACCCGGCCGGCAAGCGCGCCGTGGTCGTCGGCCGCAGCGCGATCCTCGGCAAGCCCGTGGGCATGCTGCTCCTGTCCCGGGACGCCACCGTGACCTACTGCCACTCGCGCACCCGGGACCTGTCGGCGGCCGTCCGTGAGGCCGACATCGTCGTCGCCGCCGTCGGCCGGCCCCGGCTGATCCGCGGGCAGGACGTCAAGCCCGGCGCGGTCGTGATCGACGCGGGCTACAACCCGGGCAACGTCGGCGACGTCGACTTCGGCTCGGCCGTGGAACGGGCCTCGCTGATCACGCCGGTGCCGGGCGGTGTCGGGCCCATGACGATCGCCACGCTGCTGGAGCAGACCGTCGAGGCCGCCGCCCGGCAGCTCGCCGCATAGGGATCAGCGGTACCCGAAAGGGTCCACGCGTGTCAGCGCATCCAGGCGCTGTACTCCATCACGTCCCCGGCCCTCACCCCGAACCGGGGAACGTCCCGGGTGAAGATGGCCTCGCTACCGAGGACGGCACCGGTACGTGGATCGAGGATCAGCATGCGCCGGGCGCCCGGGGCGTCGTACACGTACGCCTGCCCGGGGCGCCCGAGCCGGTCCGTCACCTGCCCGACGGGGCGCAGACCCCGCTCCTGCGCGAGGAGACGCACGAGTGCGGCCGACTCGCGGGATCCGAGTGTCCAGTGGTTCAGCAACTCGTGTACTCCGTCGATGAGTTCGGGCGTGGACAGGGCGTCGCCGCCGGTGTGGGCCGACTCGGTGAGGTAGACGCGCAGGGCGGCCGGGGTGTGCGGGGGGCGTGCGTCGGGCGGGGCGTCGCTCCAGCTCGGCGGGTAGGTGGTCCGGCTCAGCACATGGCCGTCCGCCACCAGGCGCGGCTCGTCGCCCTCGTCGGTGAGGACCGGGCGGCCCGGACAGCGCGGGTCGGTGGCCACGAGGAGTTCGGTGTGGCTGTCGTCCGGGTTCCAGCGCACGACGCGTTCCTCGGGAAGGGTCACGGGCGGCTTGTCCTCGCTCATGCCGAGGCTCCAGGACTGCACATGGGTGCCCTTGCGCAGGCCGGGCGAACCGTCCGCGGCGGCGACGGCGGCCAGTTCGGCCAACTGGTGGAGCGGTACGGCGGCGGAGTGCGCCCGGACGGCGAGCGGACGGGGCGCCGCGACAGCGGGCGGAGCGCTCGTGCCGCCCAGCAGCGCGGTGAGGGTGGTCGCGAGGACGACGGCGGTGGCGGCGAGGCCCCACAGCAGCCGGGCGCGCGGGGCCCGGGTCCGGGCGCGGCGGCCGGCGTCCTCGTACGGCAGCGACTCCAGCCGCCGCTCGGCACAGTGGTCCGTTGGGCCGTCGCCGAAGTACGGGCCGTGGGCCGGGACCGGGTTGGCCCGGCGCAGGAGGTCGAGTTCGTCAGGCATGGCGGGGGTCCTTGCGCAGGGGTACGGCGGCGGGGCCGACGGGATGTGACGGACGCCGGGCGGTGTCGCTCTTCCCGGCGAGTGGCTCTTCGCCGGTAGGGGCCCGGTCGGCGGGGTGCCCCTCGGCACCGGGCAGGTGCCCGGGCGGTGGGGCGGCCGAGGGCGTCGTGGGTGTCGTGGGTGTCGTGGGCGTCGTGCGGTCCGTGGGCGTCGTGCGGTCCACGGACGGCGACGGATCGGCGGGCCCCCGCGGACCTCCCCGCGCACGGCCGTTGCCCGGGGAGCGACGCGCCGTCCGACGCACCCGGGCGGGAAGGGCCTTCGAGGGGTGCCACGCCGTGCGGCGCCGCAGGACGCGCGCGCTGCCCGGGCTGTGTGGCGGACGTCGCCTCCATCGGGCGCAGGCGGTCGATCTCGGCGCGCAGCCGGCGGCGGGCGCGGTGCAGCCGCATCGCCGCCGCACGTCTGCCGCAGCCGAGCGTGACCGCGATCTGCTCGGCGTCGGGTTCCTCCCAGGCCGCGAGGCGCAGTACCTCCTGGTCGGACGGGGAGAGCCGGTGCAGGGCCTCGTGCACCCAGGCGCCCGGTGCCTCCGCGTCCTGGCTGTCCACGACGTGCCGGCCGTGCGCGGCCTCGTCGTTGCCCAGCCGGTCCACGAGTCTGCGCCGGCGAACGCATATCGACCAACCGAACATACCGCGCGCCGACCGTAGAGCCGCCCGAGGACGAAGTCAACGGCTGCGACGGGCGTGAACCAGACGCCCGTGCCGGGAAGTTGAGTCCGTCCGGTGCACGGGTACAGCCCGTTCGGCCTTCGTGCCGCCATACTTTCCGTCGTGCGCATTGCGATCATGACGGCCGGGTCCCGGGGCGACGTGGCCCCCTACACCGGACTGGGGCACCGGCTCGCCCTCGCCGGGCACGAGGTCACCCTGGTCACCCACGCCCGCTTCGAGCCGCTCGTGTCCGGCTCCGGTGTACGGTTCCACGGGCTGCCGGTCGATCCGCGCGCGGAGCTGGAGTCGCCGCGCGGCCAGGGTCTGCACCGCAGCGCCCACAACGCCGGGAAGCTGCTGCGCCTGGCGGACCTGGCGCGCCGGCTGGTCGGGCGGATGACCGAGGACCTGATCATGGCGGCCCGGGACAGCGAGGCCCTGCTCGTATCCGCCTCGCTGGCCCCGCTCGGCCATACGATCGCCGAGGGACTGCGGCTGCCGAGCATGGGCGTCTACCTCCAACCCATCGCCGGTACGAGGGAGTTCGCACCTCCGGTGCTCGGCGGCGGCTTCTGGGGGCCGGCGGTCAACCGGGTCGCCGGGCACGGTGTGTGCCTCGCCACGGAGCACATCTTCACCGGCACGCTGCCCGGGGTGCGCGAGCGGCTCGGACTGCCCCCGGCACGGGCCGGGGCCTCGCTGCGGACCCGGGAGCGGCGGCTCTGGCCGGTGCACCACGGCTTCAGCCCCCTGGTGGTGCCCCGGCCCCGGGACTGGCGGCCGGGCCTGGCGGTGGGCGGCTACTGGTGGCCGTACGACACGGATGGCCAACTCCCCTCCGAGGTACGGGAGTTCCTCGACGCCGGTCCGCCGCCGGTCTTCGTCGGTCTGGGCAGCGCCACCGTGCCGGACGCCGGACAGCTCAGTGCCCAGGTGGTCGCGGCGCTGCGGCGGGCCGGGCTGCGCGGGGTGATCCAGCGCGGCTGGGGCGGACTCGCGGCCGACGGCGAGGACATGCTGACCATCGGCGACGTGCCGCACGCGCTGCTCTTCCCGCGCATGGCCGCCGTGGTGCATCACGCGGGCGCGGGCACGACCGCGGCGGGCCTGCGCGCCGGGGTGCCGGCCGTGCCGGTTCCGATCCAGTTCGACGCGGCGTTCTGGTCCGCCCGCCTGGTCTCGCTGGGAGTCGCCCCGACCGCCGTGCCGCTGCGCCGCCTGACCGTGCACACCCTGACCGCGGCCCTGACACGGGCCACGCGCGAGCCGGCGTACCGGCAGCGGGCACGGTCGCTCGGCACCCGCATCCGCTCGGAGGACGGCACAGCGCCGGTCCTGGCCACACTGGCCCGGCTCGGCGACTGACGCCGCTGGGCCGGAGCGGGCGCGTTCGACGATCGGCGGGCATGGCCGGGGCAGGCTGGGCGGAGGCGGGAGCGGGGGGCTCGGCTGGAGGCGGGCACGTCGGCCCTGGGCGGGTACGGCCTTAGTGGTCGACGGTCGAAGTCCTCCGGGGGTTGACCCGGGAGCCGCTGTCGCGTCTGGCAGTCGGTCAGATCCCGGGCATGGCGAGGCAGAGGCTGCAGGCGTAATCCAGGGCGTCCTCGGGGGTGCCGGCGCATCGCTGCGCTGCGCCAGGCCGGGGGTGGCGGTCCGGCCGGGTGGCCGGACCGCTGGGCGGGGTGGCTCACACCTGTGCCATGCCGCCGTCCGCGAAGAGTTCGACGCCGGTGATGAAGCTGGAGGCGTCGCTGGAGAGGAAGACCGCGGCCGTGCCCATCTCGCGCGGGTCGGCGATCCGCCCGGTCGGGTTGCCCTCTCCCATGGTCTTGACGGCGGCGTCGACGTGGTCGGCTCCCTGGGCCATCGCCAGTGCGCTGCGCAGGGAGTCGGTGTCGACCGCACCGGGGCTGAGGATGTTCATTCGGATGCCCGATCCCTTGGTGTCCTGGATCCAGGCCCGGATGAAGTTGCGTACCGCGGCCTTCGAGCCGCCGTACAGGCTCATCCCGCGCGGCGGCTGGATGGACGCCGTGGAGCCGATGACGACGACGGTGCCGCCGGGCGGCAGCAGCGCGAGCGCGGGCTGAACGGTGAAGAGGACGCCCTTGGCATTGACGTTGAAGGTCCGGTCGAACTGCTCCTCGGTGATGGCGCCGAGCGGGGCGTGCGCGCCGATCCCGGCGTTGGCCACGACCGCGTCGAGTCGCCCGTGACGCTCCTTCACCTGCCGGTAGGCGGCCTCCATGTCCGCGAGCTTGGTGACGTCGGCCACGATCCCCGAGCAGTTCGGCCCGATCGCCGCGACCGCCTCGTCGAGCGCCTCCTGGTGCAGGTCGGTGATGACCACGCGGGCGCCGTTGGCGACGAATTCCTGGGCGATGCCCAGGCCGACCCCGGACGCGCCGCCTGTGACGACGGCGACCTTACCTTCGAGCGAGAGACTCATCTTCTTCTCCTGTGAGTGGGCGGACTCCCACGTGCTGCGTTCGCCGCAGGAATCGTGCAGATTGATGTGAAAGCCCGGCCGTGACTGGGTCGGGGCCAATGGCCCACCCGTTGCTCCCTGGGGGTGGCGGCCGTGGCCGCGCGACGTCGGGAGTATGGGGCGGAGGCACGAATGCGCTCGCGTGCGGCGGATGCGGGCGTGTATGCCCTACAGTGGAAATGGAGGCGCCTCCAGTTCCCTCACTGTAAGTGGAGGCGTCGCCGGTTAGCAAGCCGGGACGACAGGAGACCGCGGATGGCCAGAGAGACAGGGCGCCCGCTGCGGGCCGACGCTCAGCGCAACCGGGACAAGATCCTCTCGGCTGCGGTGCGCGTCTTCGCCGAAGAGGGACTGGAAGCGCACCTGGAGCGCATCGCCAAGGAGGCCGGCGTCGGCTCCGGCACGCTCTACCGCAACTTCCCCACCCGGGAGATCCTCATCGAGGCCGCCTACCGCAACGAGCTGATCCGGCTGTGCGACGCCGCCCCCGACCTGCTGGCCGCGCTGGCCCCGCGCGAGGCCCTACGCGCCTGGACGGGCCGCTTCATCGACTACGCGACCGCCAAGCTCGGCATGGCCGACGCCCTGCGCGCCCTTGTCGAAACCGGCGTCAACCCGTACGCCCAGAGCCACGAGATGATGATGGCCGCCCTGACCTCGCTCCTGGCCGCTGGCGTCGAAGCCGGCACCATCCGCTCCGACATCGGCGCCACCGACATGTTCGCCGCCCTCACCGGCATCGCCCTCACCTCGGGAAAGCCGGAGCAGCGAGAGCAGGCCGAACGCCTCCTCGACCTCACCCTGGACGGCCTGAGCACCGACCGGCGCTGACAGGCGGCGGGACCCAAGATCTCATTGCTTCCGGGAGGGCCCCACTCTCCGACTCGGTCGAACAGGGCGGAGGAGCAGGACCACATCCTCGGACGCCCGTGGCCGATCCCCGGCGAGGTAAGCAGTTTCTGGGCGCGGGGGGCCTTGGTCGACTCCGGCACGTCGGGCATGCGCCCATCCAGCCCGGTCGCCGTGGAGGGGGTCGGCAGACTCCCGCAGTTAAGATCCACTTCTGCTGATCGGCTTGCCTGCCTTGCCCGTTGCCGTCGGCCGCCCGATCGTCTTGACCGCTGCCGAGCGGCACCGGCTGAAGAAAGCGGCCTACGGTCACAAGACCCCAGATCAGGCCCGGTGCAGGGCAACGATCGTGCTGTACGCGGCACGGGGGCGCTCCAACGCTCGTACCGCGCGCGAGACGGGCCTGCACCTGGACACGGTTCGCACCTGGCGCGGCCGGTTCGCCGCCGGCGGGCTTGCCGCCTTGGAAGATCGCAAGCGGTCCGGGCGGCCGCCCTCCTTCACACCGCTGCAGGTCGCCGAGGCCAAGGCGCTGGCCTGCCAGTTGCCCGCCGAGACCGGCGTACCGCTGTCACGCTGGTCCCGCCCGGAATTGGCCGCTGAGTTGACCGCGCGCGGGATCGCCGACACGACCTCGGCGTCCACGGTGCGCCGTTGGCTGCGCGAGGACGCGCTCAAGCCCTGGCAGTACCGGTCCTGGATCTTCATCCGCGACCCGGACTTCCGTACCAAGGCCCAACGAGTCCTGGACCTGTACGCCCGCCCCTACGAGGGTGTCCCGCTGGGCGAGGACGAATACGTGATCTCCGGCGACGAGAAGGCCTCCATCCAGGCCCGCTGCCGCTGCCGTCCGACCCTGGCACCCGGGCAGGCCCGGGCGATGCGCGTCAACCACGAGTACGAGCGCGGCGGCGCGCTGGCCTACCTGGCCGCCTACGACGTCCACCACGCGAAGGTCTTCGGCCGCTGCGAGCCCAAGACCGGCATCGTCCCCTTCATGAACCTGGTCGAGCAGGTCATGGCCCAGGAGCCCTACGCCAGCGCGCAACGCGTCTTCTGGGTCGTCGACAACGGCTCCTCCCATCGCGGCCAGCGGGCTATCGACCGCCTGGCCAGCAGGTTTCCGAACGCGGTGATGATCCGCACCCCCCTCCACGCCTCCTGGACGAACCAGATAGAGATCTTCTTCTCGATCGTCCAGCGCAAGGTGGTCTCACCCAACGACTTCACTGACCTGACCCAGGTCGGGGATCGGCTCCGAGCATTCGAAGACCGCTACGACGCCACAGCACAGCCGTTCCAGTGGAAGTTCACCACCTCCGACCTGGACGACCTGCTGGCCAGGCTCGATCGACACACACCCACCGACCGGCAAGAAGAATCCTCCGTCGCCCTGGCCGCCTGATCAACCCCCGAAGGACTTCCAGCGTCGACCACTTGGGCAGGTACGGCCGGGCAGCGGCGGGAGGCCGACGCGTGCCGCCGGTCCCGCGAACTCCCGATCCGGCGGCGCGCGCACCCGCACCCGCGCGCCGCGAGTCCCGCCCGCGGGTCAGCCGTTGGTCAGCACCATGCGGAAGCGGGCACCGCCGGAGAGCATCCTCTGGAAGGCCCCGTCCACGTCCTCCAGCGGCACGGTCTCGGTCATCGGGCGGATACCGTGCAGGGCGCTGAACTCCATGGTGTCCTGCACCTCCCGCGAGGTGCCGGACGGGTGGCCGCGCACGACACGAGCGCCCATGATCAGCTGGAACGGGCTGATGCCCATCGGCTCGGAGTCCGCGCCGATGACCACCAGTTCGCCGCGCGGCGCGAGGCCGTCCACGGTGGCCGTGATGGCCGGGGAGTTCCCGGCGGTGGCCAGTACGACGTCCGCGCCGCCCAGGGACTGGAGGGACTCGGCGACCGGGGTGCCGGAGGTGCTGTCGACATAGTGGTGGGCGCCCAGCTGCTTGGCGAAGTCGGCCTTCTCCGCGCCCCGGGCGATCGCCACGGTCTCGAAGCCCATCGCCACCGCGTACTGCACCCCGAGGTGCCCGAGACCGCCGAGGCCGAGCACGGCGACCAGGTCCCCCGGCTCGGCGGAGCTGCGTCGCAGCCCGTTGTACGTGGTCACCCCCGCGCAGGCCATGGGCCCGGCGTCGCTCGCCGACAGCGCGTCGGGGATCCGGGCCAGGGCGTCGACGGGCGCGAGCATCTTCTCCGCGAACCCGCCGTCGTAGGCCCACCCGGGGACCTTGAGGGCGGTGCACAGGATGAAGTCGCCCCGCCGGCAGGGCTCGCAGTGGAAGCAGCTGCCGCCGAACCAGCCGACCGCGACGCGGTCCCCTTCCTGCCAGCCCCAGTCCGCCGCGCCCGCGCCGAGTGCCTCGACACGCCCGGCGACCTCGTGCCCGGGAACCTCCGGGAACGTCACGCCCGGCACCGCTGCGTTCACGAACAGGGCGTCGCTGTGGCAGACGCCGCACGCCTCGACGGCGATCCGCACCTGGCCGGTACCTGGCTCCGGAACCTCCCGCTCGGCCAGCTCGAACGGGCCGCCCGCGGCCCTCACCTGCGCCACTCGATAGGTACTCATCACACTCTCTCCTGTGTCCGGCGGTGTGTCTGCCGTTCCGGAGCAGGGGCCGGAGCAGGGGCACGACGCCCCGCACCACCCCTCGAACCGCCCCCGCACCAGCAGACCAGCTCCCGGCCGATCCCGCGCGCCGAACCGCACGGACCAGACCTGACCTGCGATGACGGACTCGGCGAGCGATCCGGTCACGCGGTCGCGGGGGGCCAGCCCTGCGGGCGGAGCATCCCCAGCAGCAGCCGCACCAGCTCGTCCACGATCTCGTCGAGCGTGGCGTCCACCCAGCCGGCGCTCCAGTCGTGCAGGAGCCCGTTGACGCTGCCGATGAAGGCCGTCGCCGCGAGCCGGTAGTCCCGGGGCGCCGCCTCTCCGCGCGCCACGGCCGCGTCCGCCTCGGCGCGGATGAGGTCGACCCAGCGGGCCCGGCGGGCCAGGCGCTGCTCCTCCAGGCGGGGGCTGACGCCGATGATCTCCACGAAGGTGATGCGGGTACGGCGCGGATCGTGGGTGACGTCGTGGGCGTAGGACCGGAAGAGCACGGCGGCACGTTCTGCCAGCGGCAGGCCGTCCGCCGTGGCGAGCGCGTCCAGCACCGCCTGTTCGGCCCAGCCGTTGACCTCCAGGTGCAGTGCGGCGAGGACGTCCTCCAGGGTGCGGAACTCCTCGTAGAACTGGCGCGTGGACAGTCCGGCGGCCTGGCTGAGCGCGGCGACGGTCGTCCCTCGGTAGCCGGATGCGCCGCCGAACAGTTCCAGAGCCGCGTCCAGGAAGCGCCGGCGCCGCTCGGCCTGCCGTTCCTCGGCGGACCTGCCGCCGTAGCGGCCCGTCGGCGCCTTGAGCCTGCCCGTCACGTGTCCCCCTCCGTCCGCCCACCGATCACCCAATCTTGTCGTGCACACATCTTGTCGAGAAGGCGGCTCGACCTTACTTTTCAGTAAGTTCACTGTGAATGCGCCCGTGTTCAGAATTCCCCCGAGGAAGGAGAGCAGCCATGCCTGCCTCCAGAACCAGGCACCTGTGCTCCGTGGCCGCCGCTCTCTCCCTGGCCGCCGCCGGGCCCGCGACCGCCGCCTCCGCCGCCACGCCCGGCTCCGACGGCCTGCGCGAGGTGCTGTTCGTGGGCAACAACTGGGACGGCACCGCCGATGTCATCAAGTCCTCCGGCGACTTCGCGAGGATCGGCCGGATCGATGTCGTCCCCGACAAGCAGCAGCGGCTGGCCGAGATCAACGCCGACCCGATCAAGTGGATCTACTACATGTCCATCCGCAACGAGGTCGGCCAGGGGCACGACCAGTACGCGGACGACATGTACTCCACGCCCGACGGCAGGTCGGTGGTCGTCTCCCGCCCGAGCTTCGCCGACGTCGTCTCCATCGACCTGGCCACGGACAAGGTCAACTGGCGTTTCCCGGTGGCCGGTTACCGCGCCGATCACATGGCGGTCTCCCCCGACGGCACCCGGGTCGCGGTTTCGGCCTCGACCGCGAACAAGGTGCAGGTGCTCGACATCGACACCGGCAAGGAACTGGGGGAGTTCGGCACCGGTGACAAGCCGCACGAGAACTTCTTCACGAACGGCGGCACGTACATCTGGAACATGTCCATCGGCGAGGTCACCACGTCCCTCGACGACCCCGGCTGGGACTGGACCAAGGGCGACCGGCACATCACCGTCGTCGATGCGACCACGTTCAAGCAGGTCAAGACCATCGACATGCGGCAACGGCTGGACGCGATCGGGCTGAAGGACTTCTCCGACGCGGTCCGGCCCGCCGCCTTCACGCCCGACTGGTCCAAGCTCTACTTCCAGGTGTCCTTCTTCAACGGCTTCCTGGAGTACGACGTGGCCACGGACAGGATCACCCGGGTGAAGACGCTGCCGCAGAACCCGGCGACGAATCCGGACCGCACCACCTGGCTGCTGGACTCGCGCCACCACGGCATCTCGATGAACCCCGAGGGCACCAAGCTGTGTGTGGCCGGGACGATGGACAACTACGCGACCGTGGTGGACCGGGCCTCCTTCGACGTCGGTCCGCTCATCACGGCGTCGACGCCGTACTGGGCGACGGTGAGCGGCGACGGCAAGGACTGTGTCATCTCCGAGGCCGGCGCCGACCAGGTCACGGCCATCGACTTCGCCACCGGCCAGAAGGTGCTGTCCGTGCCGGTCGGCGATCATCCGCAGCGCGTCCGGCTCGGCCATGTGCCGGCCGACTGGTCGGGCCCGTCGGGGAGTTGAGCGCCGGCGGCCTCCGGGGGGACCCCACTCTCCCCGGAGGTCGTACGGCTTTCGTCCGGATGTCTCAGAAGTGCGCCGCCGCCCACGCGGCCAGCTCGGACCGGGCCTCGTTCAGCAGGTCCGCCGAGGGTGCCGTGGCGCCGTTGGTCACCAGCGCGTAGTGCAGGGCACCGGAGTCCGTGTCGGTGAGCAGCAGCCGGCGGCTGCCGGTGCCGCCCGGTTCGGGGGCGACGGCGACCGGGGTGGTGGCGGTGTAGGCGGGCGGGGCGTGCACCGTGCCCAGGTCGGAGACGACCGTGGTCGACGCGGTCGGGAAGGACGCCGGCAGATGCAGTTCGGTGGGTGCGGTGCCCGTCCCGGAGCGCCACACCAGCAGCCCGTACTGGCCGGAGCCCACCAGTTGGGCCACGTCCGGCAGCGAACTCGGCACCGGGTTCCAGGTGAGCGTCGTCGAGCCGTCGCGGGAGCGGTCCTCGTAGGTGAAGGCCAGCGTCGTGCCGGCCGTGGCACTCGGATAGAGACGGTCGAGGAGCCGGACGTCCTGACGTGGTGTCACGTTCCCGGATCCGTCGAGGTTCACGGCGGAGAGGTCCTCGTCGTTCCAGGCGTCGCCGGAGGTGAGCACCTTGTCGGGGTTGCCGTTCATCAGCTCGTGGTGCCCGCCGTCGTAGATGTCCCACTGCCACTGGGTGCCGGAGAGCACCGGGCCCGAGGCGGCAGGGTTCGACCACCAGCCCGCGCCCGGCAGCCGGGAGTCGAGGGCCTGGTACATGGCCTTCAGGACGGTCGGTGCCTTGTCGGACACCGTGCCGGACAGCGGGTGCCCGAACTCGCTCACCACGGCCGCGGTACCGGCGGACGCGGCGCGGTCGCGGACGGCGGCGAAGTCGGAGGCGTACTGGCCGTCGGCCGCCTTGCCCCACATCAGGATCCCGGAGATGGCCTTCTGGTCGTAGAAGTGGGTGTTGAAGACGTAGCGGGGGCCGAGGGTGCCCGCGTCCTGCAGGCCGCCCTCCTGCTTCTGGGTGGAGATGTTGGAGTTCCAGAAGAGGTTGGGCTCCACGAAGGCGGGCTTGTCCTGCCAGCCGGCCGCGTCCATCCTGGCCCGGAACTTCACGTAGAACGGCCACAGCAGGTCCCGTTCCCAGGTGCGGGAGGTCTGTCCGGAGTCATAGCTGCCGGCGTACGGCTCGTTGTACGGATCGAAACCGGCGATGCCGGCGAACTCCGTGTCATTCAGGTGCTGCTGGAGATAGGCCATGGTCGCCTGGGCGGTGGCGAGGAAGGCGTCCTGGACGCCGTGGCCGTTGTGCCAGAAGTCGTACTGCGCCTGCTGCACGGCCGCGTTCTGGGTGATGTTCTGGCCCCAGAAGAGGCAGATGCCGCAGGACTCCTTCGGGTAATGGCCCGCGTCCACCGCCCACTCGGGGGCACCGTCGCCGGTGTACCAGCTGCCCGAGTCGAAGAGGTAGCGGGAGTAGAGGTCCTGGTGGAAGTCGGGGAAGACGCGGATGCCGGCGTCGAGGAAGGCGCGTATCTGCTCGGTGACGGCGGCCAGATAGGCGGTGTCCACCTGGCCGCGTACCGGTTCGGCGTGCGCCCAGGAGAGCAGGAAGCGGACCGCGTCGCCGCCGCCGAGGGCGCGCAGCGCGGCCGCGGACTTGCGGGCGTCGGCGACCGAGGCGAACGGCAGGCCGCTGTTCTCCTCCAGCTTGGTCTCGCCGGAGACGTTGTAGCCGCGCAGGACGATCTCGCGGCCCTGGCTGTCGGCGAAGCGGCCGTCCCGCACGGCGAGCGGGGAGCCGTCGAACCAAAGGGAGTCGGAGGGAAGAGCCGAGGTGGCGGCGGTGGCGGGCGGGGTGCCCGCCACCGTCAGGAATCCGCAGAGGACGACCAGGACAACCAGCAGACGCACCCGAATATTCGGCATGTCCACCACAGTCCGGGCCAGGCCCGGACAGCGTCAATACCACCTGACCCACAAGTAAGTTGACTATCAGTCAGCTCGTCAGGTCCGGCGCGCAGTGGCCGAAGGCCGTCTCCAGCCCGCCCTCGCCCCGGGGGAGCCCGGTCAGCCGCCGCTCCGGCTCGCACGCCCGGGCGGCCGGGACCGTGCCGTGCGGTGCGGCGGCCGGCCCGGGCGCGCCGGTCGCCTCCGGTACGCCGCCCGGCTGGGCGAGCACCGGCAGCGGCGCACCCAGCGTGTCCGCCGGGGCTTCGAGCCGGAAGCGGCGCATCGGCCCGCGCACGGCGGTGCCCGCGCGACGCGGCGCCCCGGTCACCGTGACGCCGTCGAGCGGGAACGACACGACGGCGGACTTGATCGTGATGCCGCGCCGGCGTTCCAACGCGAGGGTGTCGGTCCGGGTGTTTCCGTCGCCGACGCTGCCGATCCCGTCGATGACCGACAGTAATGGATTAATGCTCAACAAAAGCCTCTTCGCAGGGCTCGCCGCGAGCAGGGCATGGTCGTAATGTCGTCTACGGCACCATTGGCACGTAACGTCCGCACCCTCACCTCTGGTCGCCCCTGCCCCTCTCCCGCGCTGTTGGAGGGCCCATGACCCGTATCTCGGTGACCGTGGACGGCACGACGTACGAGGACGACGTGGAACCCCGTCTCCTCCTGGCCCACTATCTGCGCGACCGGCTCGGCCTGACCGGCACCCCGATCGGCTGCGACACCTCCCACTGCGGCGCCTGCACGGTCGACCTGGACGGGGCGAGCGCGAAGAGCTGCTCGGTGCTCGCCGTCCAGGCGGACGGGTGCGAGGTGACCACGATCCAGGGGCTGGCGCACGACGGCGCGTGGACGGCGCTCCAGCAGGCGTTCCACGACCAGCACGCCCTTCAGTGCGGCTACTGCACCCCGGGCATGATCATGGCGGCGCGTGATCTGCTCCGCGAGAACCCGCACCCCTGCCCGGACGAGATCCGCCAGGCCCTGGAGGGCAACCTCTGCCGCTGCACCGGTTACCAGAACATCGTCCGCGCGGTGCTCGAAGCGTCCGGGCAGCAAGCTCATGGAGCTCACGGGGCCGGCGCGGCCCAAGAGGCCGGTGAGGAGGTCACGGCATGACCGACCAGGCCGTCGCACACGAGGTCGGCCGCCCGAGGCCGCGCAAGGAGGACGCGCGGCTGATCACCGGCCAGACCAACTGGACCGACAACATCCAGATGGCCGGACTGCTGCACCTGGCCGTCCTGCGCAGCCCGATGGCCCACGCCCGCCTCACCCGGGTCGACGTCTCCCCCGCCCGCGAACGCCCCGGTGTCGTCGCGGCGTTCAGCGGCGCCGACCTCGCCGAGGGACTGGGCTCGTTGCCCTGCGCGTGGCCGGTGACCGAGGACATCGTGCTGCCCGACCATCCGCCGATCGCCGTCGACGAGGTCCGCCACGCCGGCGACCCGGTCGCGGTCGTGGCGGCCCGCGACCGCTACGCCGCGGCCGACGCCCTGGAGGCGATCGAGGTCGACTACGAGCCACTGCCCCCGGTCCTGGACCTGGAGGCCGCGCTGGCACCGCACGCCCCGCTCGTCCACGCCGACAAGGGCACCAACCGCTGCTACACCTGGCCGCTGGCCACCGGCGAGAGCTTCGAGGCGGTACGCGCCCGCGCCGACGTCGTACTCAAGCGCCGCTACCACCAGCAGCGGCTGATCCCCAACGCGATGGAGCCGCGTGCGGTCGTGGTCACCCCGCTCGCCGCCTCCGGCGAGTACACGGTGTACTCGGCGACCCAGATCCCGCACATCCTGCGCACCATGCTCGCGGTGGTGACCGGGATCCCCGAACAGAAGCTGCGCGTGATCGCCCCGGACGTGGGCGGCGGCTTCGGCTCCAAACTCCAGGTGTACGGCGAGGAGGCCCTCGCGCTGGCGGTCGCCCGCAAGCTCGGCCGGCCGGTGAAGTGGACCGAGTCCCGCTCCGAGGGCTATCTGGCCACCCACCACGGCCGCGGCATGATCCAGGACATCGAGGTCGCCGCCACGAACGAGGGCAGGCTGCTCGGCCTCAAGGTGGACCTGACCGCCGACATGGGCGCGTACCTGATGCTCGTCACCCCGGGCATCCCGATCCTCGGCGCCTTCATGTACCCGGGGATCTACAAGATGGACGCCTACGAGTTCACCTGCACCGGCGTCTTCACCACCCGGACCCCCACCGACGCCTACCGCGGTGCCGGGCGCCCGGAGGCGACGTTCGCCATCGAGCGGGCCATGGACGAGCTGGCGGCCGAACTCGGCCTGGATCCGGTCGAGTTGAGGCGCCGCAACTGGATCCGGCACGAGGAGTTCCCGTACACCACCATCGCCGGTCTGACCTACGACAGCGGCAACTACGAGGCGGCCACCGCCAAGGCGCTCGACCTGTTCGGGTACGAGGCCCTGCGCGCCGAGCAGCGCGAACGCGCCGGGCGCGGCGACCCCGTACGGCTCGGCATCGGCGTGTCGACGTACACCGAGATGTGCGGCCTGGCGCCGAGCCGGGTGCTGCGCGATCTGCGGTACGCGGCCGGCGGCTGGGAGGCCGCGAGCATCCGTATGCTGCCCACCGGAAAGGTCGAGGTGGTCACCGGCACCAGCCCGCACGGGCAGGGCCACGAGACCTGCTGGAGCCAGATCGCGGCCGACGTGCTCGGCGTGCCCTTCGAGGACGTGGAGGTGGTCCACGGCGACACCAGATCGTCCCCGCAGGGCATGGACACCTACGGCTCGCGGTCGCTGGCCGTCGGCGGCGAGGCCGTGCACCGCGCCGCCACGACGGTCGTGGAGAAGGCGCGCAAGGTCGCCGCCCATCTGCTGGAGGCGAGCGAACAGGACCTGGAGTTCACCGACGGGGTGTTCTCCGTGAAGGGCTCGCCCGAGGCGCGCAGGACGATCCAGGAGATCGCCTTCGAGACGTTCACCAACCACGACCTGCCCGACGGCGTCGAGCCGTCCATCAACGCCGAGCACGTCGTGGACCCGGAGAACTTCTCCTACCCGCACGGCACCCACCTGTGCGCGGTCGAGGTCGACACCGAGACCGGGCGGACCCGGATCCGGTCCTACGTCTGCGTGGACGACGTCGGCCGGGTCGTCAACCCGATGATCGTGGAGGGGCAGGTGCACGGCGGTCTGGCGCAGGGCATCGCGCAGGCGCTGTACGAGGAGGCCGTCTACGACGACGACGGCAACCTCGTCTCCGGCACCATGGCCGACTATCTCGTGCCGTCGGCGGCCGACCTGCCGGACTTCGTGACCGACCGGACCGAGACGCCGGCCTCCTCGAACGCCTTGGGCGTCAAGGGTGTGGGCGAGGCCGGGACGATCGCCTCGACACCCGCCGTGGTCAACGCCGTCGTGGACGCGCTGCGCCCGCTCGGCGTGCACGACGTCCGGATGCCCTGCACGCCCGAGCGCGTGTGGCGCGCGGTGAAGGAGGCGTCGGCATGATTCCCGCGGCGTTCGAGTACGCCCGTCCGCACAGCGTCGAGGAGGCGGTGCGCACGCTCGCCGACGCGGGCGAGGAGGCGAAGGTGCTGGCCGGCGGGCAGAGCCTGCTGCCGCTGCTCAGGCTCCGGCTGGCCGTCCCGGAACTGGTGGTGGACGTCGGGCGGATCCCGGAGCTGCGCGGGGTCTGCGAGGACGGTGACACGCTCGTCATCGGCGCCCTGACCACCCATCACGACGTGATCCGCGATCCGCTGGTGCGCCGGCACGCCGGTCTGCTGGCCGGGGCGACGGCCACGGTCGCCGACCCCGCCGTACGGCATCGGGGCACCCTCGGCGGGTCGCTGGCGCACGCCGATCCGGCCGCAGACCTGCCCGCGGTGGTACTGGCCCTGGACGCCGAACTGGTCGTGGCCGGTCCGGACGGCCGGCGCACGATCCCGGCCCGGGAGTTCTTCGTGGACTACCTCCAGTCGGCGCTCGCACCCGACGAGCTCCTCGTGGAGGTGCGGGTGCCGAAGACCGACGGCTGGGGCTTCCACTACGAGAAGTTCCACCGGGTCGCCCAGGCGTGGGCGATCGTCGGCGTGGCGGCGCTGGTACGGCGTGCCGACGGGCAGGACGGGCACGGCGGCGGGCGCATCGCCGAGGCCCGGATCGGGTTGGCCAACATGGGCTCGACCCCGCTGCGGGCCACCCGGGCCGAGGAGGAGCTGACCGGCGCCGACGGGCCCGAGGCCGTGGCCCGGGCCGCCGAGCGGGCGGCCGAGGGCACCCGGCCCGCGCAGGACGTGTCCGCCTCGCCCGAGTACCGGGCCCATCTGGCACGGGTGCTGACCCGGCGGGCGGTGCTGGCCGCGACCGGAACGGGGTGAGCGCCGATCATCACGATGGACGGCCCGGAGCAGGTGCGGGCCCGCCTGGAGCAGACGGGGTACCTCGTCGACGAAGGGCTGGCCGTCACCTGTTTCCTGGCCCTGAGGCTGCACCGGCCGCTGTTCTGCGAGGGCGACGCGGGCGTGGGCAAGACCGCGCTCGCCTCCGCCCTCGCCGAGGCGCTGGGCGCGCCGCTGATCCGGCTCCAGTGCCACGAGGGCATCGACGCCTCGCAGGCCCTGTACGACTGGGACTTCCCGCGCCAGCTGCTGCACCTGCGCGCCGCCGAGGCGGCCGGGGTGACCGACGCGGACCTGCTGGAGAGCGAGCTGTACGACCGCCGATTCCTCATCGCCCGGCCGCTGCTGCGCGCCCTGCAGACCCAGCCGGCCGTGCTGCTGGTCGACGAGATCGACCGGGCCGACGACGAGTTCGAGGCGTTCCTGCTGGAGCTGCTGTCCGAGTACGCGGTGACGATCCCGGAGCTGGGGACGCTGCGGGCCGAGGACCCGCCGGTGGTCGTCCTGACCTCGAACCGGACCCGTGAGGTGCACGACGCGCTGAAGCGCCGCTGCCTCTACCACTGGTTCGACCATCCCTCCTTCGCCCGTGAACTGGCCATCGTGCGACGCCGGTTGCCCCGGGTGTCGGCCCGGCTGGCGGAACAGGTCACGGCCCTGGTGCAGGCCCTGCGCGCGGCGGACCTGATCAAACCGCCCGGCGTGGCCGAGACTCTCGACTGGGCCGAGGCCCTGGAGGCGCTGGGCGCGAACGAGGTGGACGCGGAACTGGCGACGGCGACGCTGGGCTCGGTACTGAAGTACCGGGAGGACACGGCCCGCGCCCAAGCCCTCGACCTCGCGGGGGTCCTCGCGGCCCGGGGCTGGTGAGGCGGATGGGTGCAGAGGGAAGCGGGTCGGACGCCGTGTCTCTCGGCGGGGAGGAGCCACCCCGGCGGGATGCGGTACGGCTCGGGGCCGGCGCCGGGCGGCTCGGGGCCGATGCCGTGCTGGTCGGTTTCGTTCGGGCCCTGCGGGCGGCCGGGGTCGATGCGAGTACCGAGCGGCTGTACGCGTTTCTGCGGGCCGTGGCCGTGTTGCGGCCGGGGGTGCGCGCGGATGTGTACGGGGCGGGGCGGGCCACGCTGTGCGGCGGGCACGACGATCTGGAGCGGTACGAGCGGGTGTTCGCCGCGTACTTCGGGTCGGCCGGGGAGCGGGCGCCGCGCGCGGTGCGTGCCGCTCCCGCGCACCGGTCGCGGCTCGTCGCGCGTGCGGCACCCGTGGGCCCGGGTGCGCCGGGCGAGGGGGAGCCGCCGGGGCCGCCCGCCGCCGTGCTCGCCAGCTCCGCCGAGGTGCTGCGGCACCGTGACGTCGCCGCGCTCGACGCCGCCGAACGGGCCCAACTGCGCGCTCTGCTGGCCGCGTTCGCCCTGGAGGGGCAGGCTCGGCGCTCGGCCCGGCGCAGGCCCGCCCGGCGCGGCGAGGTCGATCCGCGGCGCACCGTACGGGAGTTGCTGCGCCGGGGCGGCGAACCGGCGCGGCTGCGGCGGCACGCGCGGGTCGAGCGCCCGCGCCGGGTCGTCCTGCTGGTCGATGTGAGCGGGTCGATGGCGCCGTACGCCGACGCGCTGCTGCGGTTCGCGCACGCGGCGGTGCGCGCGGGCCGCACCGAGGTGTTCACGGTCGGCACCCGGCTGACCCGGGTGACCCGCGAACTCTCGCACCGGGACCCCGACTTGGCGATGGCGGCCGTCGCGGCTGCCGTGCCCGACTGGCGCGGCGGCACGCGGCTCGGCGAGCTGGTGCGTGAGTTCCTGAACCGCTGGGGGCGGCGTGGCATGGCGCGCGGCGCGATCGTCGTCCTGCTCTCGGACGGCTGGGAACGCGGTGATCCGGAGCTGCTCGGGCAAGAGATGCGCCGTCTGCACTCCTTGGCGCACCAGGTGGTCTGGGCGAACCCCCGCAAGGCCCGCCCCGGTTACGCGCCCCTGGCCGCCGGGATGGCGGCGGCGCTGCCCAGCGTGGACGCCTTCGTCGCGGGGCACAGCCTGGCCGCGCTGGAGCGGCTGACGGCGGTGGTTCGCGGCACGGACACCGGCGCGGACCGGGTGAGAGGAGCCGATCGTGCGTGAGATCCTGCCGGCGCTGGCGCGCTGGCACGCGGCCGGGGTCCCGTTCGGTCTGGCCACGGTCGTCGCGGTCAGCCGCAGCGCGCCGCGCGGACCCGGCGCCGCCATGGCGGTGGGCCCGGACGACGAGGTCGTGGGAAGCGTGTCCGGGGGCTGTGTGGAGGGGGCGGTGTTCGAGCTGGCGCAGGAGGTCGTGGCGAGCGGCGAGGCGCGGCTGGAGACGTTCGGGTACAGCGACGCGGACGCGTTCGCGGTCGGGCTCACCTGCGGCGGCGAGATCACCCTGCTGGTACGGCCGGTGACCCCCGCGTCGGACCCGGCGTTCGGCGCGGTCGCGGCGTCGGTCGCGGCGGGTGAGCCGGTGACCGTGGCCACGGTGGTGGACGGGCCCGCGCCGCGCGGCGCCGTGCGCGCCGTGTGGCCGGACCGGGCGGACGGCACGCTCGGCGCGGACGGCCTCGATGTCGCCGTCACCGCCGACGCGCGCGGCGAACTCGCCCTCGGCGCCTCGGTCGTGCGGCACTACGGGCCGCACGGTGAGCGCCGCGAGGACGATGTGGCGGTGTTCCTCCAGTCGTTCGCTCCGCCGCCGCGCATGCTGGTCTTCGGCGCGATCGACTACGCGGCCGCGGTGGCCCGCATCGGTGACTTCCTCGGCTACCGGGTCACCGTGTGCGACGCCCGCCCGGTCTTCGCCACGCCCAAGCGCTTCCCGGCGGCCGTCGAGGTGGTGGTCGACTGGCCGCACCGCTATCTCGCCGGCGCCCCGACCGACGAGCGCACGGTGATCTGCGTGCTCACCCACGACCCCAAGTTCGACGTGCCGCTGCTGGAGGAGGCGCTGCGCCGGCCGGCCGCCTACATCGGGGCGATGGGCAGCCGCAAGACCCACGAGGAGCGGCGTGCACGGCTCACTCAGGCCGGTCTGACCGAGGCCGAGCTGTCCAGGCTGCGCTCGCCGCTCGGGCTCGACCTCGGGGCCCGTACGCCCGAGGAGGTGGCGGTGTCCGTCGCCGCCGAGATCGTCGCTGCGCGCTGGGGCGGCAGCGGCGCACCGCTGAGCGGCACCGCCGGAGCCATCCACCCGCCCGCCTGAGCCTGAAGCCTCCGAGAGGAGCAGGTCATGGAACTGCACCACGAGTTCACCGTGCCGGTAGCGGTCGACGACGCCTGGCATGCGCTCCTCGACATCGAGCGGGTCGCGCCGTGTCTGCCGGGCGCGGTGGTGGAGGACTACGACGGTACGACCGTGACCGGCTCGGTGAAGGTGAGGGTCGGCCCGGTCACGCTGACCTACCGGGGCACGGCGGTCTTCGAGGAGCAGGACGCGGCGGCGCACCGGATGGTGCTCGTGGCGAGCGGCCGGGAGACCCGGGGCCAGGGCACGGCCCGGGCCACGGTCACCGGCACGCTGAGCGAACGCGACGGCGGTACGGCGGTGTCCGTACGGACCGATCTGACGGTGACCGGGCGCCCGGCGCAGTTCGGGCGCGGGGTGCTGGCGGAGGTGGGCGACCGGCTGGTGGGCCGGTTCGCGGACTGCCTGGCCGGCCGGCTGGCCGAGCGCCCCGAACCGGCCGAGGAGGAGCCCCGGCCGCTCGACCTGCTGCGCGAAGCCGGGCTCCCGGTGGCCCGACGGGCGGTGGCGGTGGCGGTGATCGCCGTACTCGCCTGGGCGGCGACACGGCTGCTGGGACGCGTGCGCAGGAGGCACACCACTCGACGCCGGTGACGGCGGCTCCTCGGGGACGCGGGGAGCGCACCGCCGTGCGGTGTCCCCCGCCACGCGCGCGTGCGGATGCTGGTCGTGCCGGCCGTCGGTGCACAGGAGGGCGCTGCGCCGGGTGCCCTCCCGGATGTGTGGCACAGGCTGCGTCGAGGACCCGCGGGGTGAGCCTGCGCGTGGCCTCGACGGCCGGTCCGCCCGGCCCGGCGACGGCCCACAGCGCGGCGGTCTCGGCTCGCCGGCGTGCGGGCGTGCGCTCGATCCCGGCCCACGCCCGCGCAGGGTCGGCGGCGGTGGAGCGGTTCCCCTTGCGGATCGCGGGATCCTGGCACAGGACCGCTAGCGCTGGGACAGGCGGTGGAGGGTCACCTCGGTGAGCGCGCCGTCGGCCAGCGTCGCGGTGAGACAGGTGCAGTGGGGCTGGCGGCGCCGGTCGGTCGGGGAGCCGGGGTTGAGCAGGCGCAGGCCGGTCGGGGCGACGGTGTCCCAGGGGATGTGGCTGTGACCGAAGACCAGGACGTCGAGGTCGGGGAAGCGGGCGGCGCAGCGGGCCTCGCGGCCCTGGGCCGGGCCGGTCTCGTGCACGACGCCGAAGCGCAGGCCGTCCAGCTCGGCGTACGCCACCTCGGGGAGCCGGGCGCGCAGCTCCGGGCCGTCGTTGTTGCCGTGGACCCCGATCAGCCGGCGGCTGTGGCTCTCCAGCAGGTCCAGGGTGGCGGTATCGACCCAGTCCCCGGCGTGGAACACCACGTCCGCGCGCGGGAGTTCGGCCAGCAGCTGCTCCGGGAGCCGCTTGGCGCGGTTCGGCAGGTGGGTGTCGGACACCATCAGCAGACGCACAGGGCCAATCTAGCCGAGGGGGCCCGGGACTCATCAGGCAAAATTAAACAGTCCGAGCTGAACAGTTTGGGCTGGACAGTTTCGGCTGTCGGTCCTAGGGTGGCGGCATGGCTGACATCTCCGACTCCGCCGCCTGTGCCGCGCGTGATCTGCGTGTGGTGTTCAGCCGGCTGCGCCGCCGCATCCGCGAGGTCGCCCAGGACACCGACCTGAGCCCGTCGCAGGAGTCGGCGCTCACCCTGGTCGGCAAGCACGGCGCCGCCACGGCCAGCGCCCTCGCGGCCGCCGAGGGCGTGCGCCCGCAGTCGATGGCGACCACGCTGGCCGCCCTGGACCAGCACGGTCTGATCCGGCGCGCGCCCGACCCGGACGACGGCCGCCGCCAGCTGGTCACACTGACCGACGCGGGCAGGGCCCGTATCGAGGGCAACCGGCAGGTGCGCGAGGAGTGGCTGGCCCGCGCCTTCCAGGACCGCTACACCGAGGAGGAGCGGCAGACCGTGCTGCGGGCGCTGGAGCTGATGGAACGGCTGTCTCAGCCGTGATACCAAGGCTCTCCGGACACACCCGGGAGGCCGCCCGCCCCGCCCCCGCCGGATTCGACCGCCGGCTCATCCCGCCGATGGTCCTCGGCTCGGTCCTGAACCCGGTCAACTCCTCGATGATCGCCGTGGCGCTCGTGCCGATCGGCGTCGCCTTCGGCGCCCCGCCCGCCGAGACGGTGTGGCTGGTCTCGGCGCTCTACCTGGCCACGGCCGTCGGCCAGCCGGTCATCGGCCGCCTGGTGGACATGCACGGCCCGCGCAGGCTCTACCTCGCCGGTACGGCCCTGGTGGGCGTCGCCGGTCTGCTCGGTGCGCTCGCGCCCACGCTCGGTGCGCTGATCGCGGCCCGGGTCCTGCTCGGTTTCGGGACGTCGGCGGCGTACCCGGCGGCCATGCGGCTGACCCGCAGCGAGGCCGAGCGCACCGGGCGGGACAGCCCGGCGGGCGTGCTGGCCGCGCTGGCCGTCGCCAACCAGACGGTGGCCGTCGTCGGACCCGCGCTCGGCGGCCTGCTGACCGCACTGGGCGGCTGGCGGGCCGTGTTCACCGTCAACGTGCCGCTGTCGGCGGCCTGTCTGGTGCTCGGCGCGCTGCGGCTGCCCCGGACCGAGACCCGGCGACGCCGCGTGGATCTGCCCGGCATGGCGCTGTTCGCGCTGCTGCTGGTCGCATTGATGCTGTTCCTGATGGACCCGCGTGCCGGCCGCTGGTACCTGCCGGTGCTGTCGGCCGCCGCTGCCGCCGGTTTCGCCATGCGCGAGCTGCGGGTGCCGGACCCGTTCATCGACCTGCGCGTCCTCGGCGGCAACGGCCCGCTGCTCACCACCTATCTGCGCCAACTGCTCGCCTACACCACCTCCTACACCTTCCTGTACGGCTACACGCAGTGGCTGGAGCAGGGGCGCGGGCTCAGCGCCTCCGCCGCCGGGCTCGTGCTGCTGCCGCTGTCGGCGGCCGCGCTGGTCGTGTCCACGCTCACCGGACGCCGGGAGGCGGTGCGCGCCAAGCTGCTCGCCGGTTCCGCACTCCAGGTCGTGGGCTGCGCCCTGCTGCTCGTGGTGCGGCCCGGCAGTCCGCTGTGGCTGCTGCTCGCGGTCGGCGCGCTGCTCGGCATCCCGCAGGGGCTGATCGGCCTGGCCACGCAGAACGCCCTGTACCGGCAGGCCGCCCCGGAGCGGACGGCCTCCGCGGCCGGTCTGCTGCGGACCTTCGGATACCTCGGCGCGCTGGCCGCGTCCGCCGCCACCGCGGCGTTCTACCCCCAGCGCGCCGATACGGCCGGGCTGCACAGCCTGGCCCTCTTCATGCTCGCCGGCTCCGCCCTGTTGCTGGCGACGACCCTGCCCGACCGTTCCCTCGGCCGGCTCACCCCGCAAGACAAGCGAACCACTGGAAAGGCCTGACCGACTCATGTCGCTCACCACGCTCGACCCCCGTACCGCCCTCGTCGCGATCGACCTGCAGAACGGCATCGCCGCCATGCCCGTCCAGCCGTACCCCGCCGCCGAGGTGGTGGCCCGCACGGCCGAACTCGCCGACGCCTTCCGCGCCCGGAACCTGCCGGTGGTGCTGGTCCGGGTCTCCTTCGCCGCCGACGGCGGTGACGTCCTGCCGGGCCGCACCGAGCGCTCGGTCAGCGGCCTCAGCTTCCCCGAGGGCTGGGACGTCATCGTCGACGAACTGTCCGGCCACACCGGGGACATCCGCGTCACCAAGCACAACTGGAGCGCCTTCCACGGCACCGACCTGGACGTCCAGCTGCGCCGCCGTGGCATCACGCAGGTCGTGCTGACCGGCATCGCCACCAGCATCGGCGTGGAGTCCACCGCCCGGGACGCCTACGCCCACGGCTACCACGTCACCCTCGCCACCGACGCGATGGCCGACGCCTCCGCCGAGGCGCACGCGGGCAGCGTCGAGCGGATCTTCCCGCGGCTCGGCGAGAGCGGCACGACCGCCGAGGTCCTGGAACTGCTGGCCAAGACCCACGGCTGAGCAGGTGACCACGCCTGGCGGCGGACGCGCCCGGCCCGGGTCGGCGCCCGCCGCCAGGCGGTGCAACACGACTGATCCCGCCAGGAGTTCGGCGCACGCGTCGAGGCAGTCGCAGACCTCGTCGGTGGAGAGGCGCGCGAACGGGGACAGGGGTGCGGACGTGGTCACCGCCTGGGCGGCGTCCGCCGTCAGCCGGGTCGGCGAGGAGCGTTCCGCGGCCGGGATCGGCCCTGACAGCTCACGGAGCGGGGGCGCAGGGCGTGGCGCGGGCGGGGCCTTCGACCACCCGGAGTAGCGTCACCAAAGATGACCGAGACGCCCCAGATGTCCGATACTCGCAATGTCGCCGAGCGCTACGCGGCCCCCGCCCCACGGCCCGGCCGGGCCCTGTTGCGCTGGTCCGCCACGACCGACCACAAGGTGATCGGCCGGCTGTACATGGTCACGGCGTTCTGCTTCTTCCTCTTCGCCGGGCTGCTGGCGCTCGGCATGCGCGCGGAACTGGCGCGGCCGGGCCTGCAGTTCCTGAGCGAGCACGGCTACGACACCTTCTTCACCATCCACGGCACGATCATGATGCTGCTGTTCGCGACGCCGATGTTCGCCGGGTTCGCCAACGCCGTGATGCCGCTGCAGATCGGCGCGCCGGACGTGGCGTTCCCGCGGTTGAACGCGCTGTCGTACTGGATGTACCTGTTCGGCGGGCTGATGGTGGTCTCGGGGTTCCTGGTGCCGGGCGGCGCGGCCGCGTTCGGCTGGTTCGCGTACGCGCCGCTGAACAGCGCGTACTTCTCCCCCGGCGCGGGCGGGGACCTGTGGGTGATGGGCCTGGTCGTGGCCGGTGTGTCGACGACGCTGGGCGCGGTCAACTTCATCGCCACGATCCTGTGCCTGCGCGCCCCGGGCCTGACGATGTTCCGGATGCCCGTCTTCACCTGGAACGTACTGTTCACCTCGATCCTGATCCTGCCCGCGTTCCCGGTGTTCACGGCGGCGCTGCTGGCGCTGGAGGCGGACCGGAAGTTCGGCGCGCACGTCTTCGACGCGGCGAACGGCGGCGCGCTGCTGTGGCAGCACCTGTTCTGGTTCTTCGGGCATCCGGAGGTCTACATCGTGGCGCTGCCGTTCTTCGGGATCATCTCGGAGATCCTGCCGGTGTTCTCGCGCAAGCCGCTGTTCGGGTATCTGCCGATGATCGGGGCGACGATCGCGATCACCATGCTGTCCGCGGTGGTGTGGGCGCACCACATGTTCGCCACCGGGGCCGTACTGCTGCCGTTCTTCTCCCTGACGTCGTTCCTGATCGCGGTGCCCACGGGCATCAAGTTCTTCGCGTGGATCGGGACGATGATCCACGGCTCGGTGTCGTTCGAGACGCCGATGCTGTGGTCGCTGGGCTTCCTGGTGTCGTTCCTGCTCGGCGGGCTCAGCGGGGTGCTGATCGCCTCGCCGCCGCTGGACTTCCACCTGACCGACAGCTACTTCATCGTGGCCCATCTGCACTATGTGCTGTTCGGCACGGTGGTGTTCGCGATGTTCGCAGGGTTCTACTTCTGGTGGCCGAAGTTCACGGGGAAGATGCTGGACGAGCGGCTCGGCCGGCTGCACTTCTGGCTGCTGTTCCCGGCGTTCCAGCTGACCTTCCTGGTACAGCACTGGCTCGGCGAGGCCGGGATGCCGCGCCGGTACGCGGACTATCTGCCCCAGGACGGCTTCACGCCGCTCAACACCCTCTCCTCGGCGGGCGCGTTCCTGCTGGGCGTCTCCACCCTGCCGTTCCTCTACAACGTCTGGCGCACCGCCGTGCACGGCGAGAAGGTCACTCTCGACGACCCGTGGGGCTGGGGCCGGGGCCTGGAGTGGGCCACTTCCTGTCCGCCGCCCCGGCACAACTTCACGGCGCTGCCCCGGATCCGCTCGGAGTCGCCGGCGTTCGACCTGCACCATCCGGAGGCCGGGCGGGGAACCACGCGATGAAGACCGAGTCGATGCTGTTCGGCGGGGTGGCACTGTTCTTCGGCGGGTCCGCCACGCTGTACGGGGCGTGGTCGAGGGACGCGACGGGCACGGTCGCACTGGTGGTCGCGTGCGCGATGGCGTCGCTGGTGTCGTTCTTCTGCCTGATCCAGTACAGGCGCCGCGGCACCCGCGCGCAGGACCGTGCGGACGCGCAGGTCCTGGACGGGGCCGGGCCGGTGGCGTTCTTCCCGGACGAGAGCGCGTGGCCGATCGTCACCGCGCTGGGCTTCGCGGTGACCGCGACCGGTGTGGTCTACGGGCTGTGGCTGTTCCTCATCGGTCTCGGTGTGCTGGCCCGTGGGGTGTTCGGGCTGGTGTTCCAGTACGCGCGGCGGTGAGCGACCTGCGCGGGGCGCCGGGCCGGAAGGCCGCGACGGGCTCGTGGTCGCTCTCGTAGCCGCCGGTGAGGCTCTGCCGGATCTCGCCCGTGGACACGCCCTCGTCGAGCCGGTTCCGCTCGGCCTCCGTGAGGGCCCGGCACAGCCACCGGGTCACGACGAAGGACAGCACCGGTGCCACGACCAGGGCGACGCGCAGCACCCAGGTGAGCGCGTTGAGCGAGATCCGGAAGGTCTGGGCGATGACGTCGTTGCCGCCGGCCAGCAGCAGCACGGCGTAGAAGACGGTGCCCGCGACCCCGAGGCCGGTGCGCACGGGACGTTCGCGGGGCCGGTCGCAGAAGTGCTGTTCGCCGCCGCCCTCCCCGGTGAACCGCCGCTCCACGAACGGATAGGCGTAGAGCACGGCGAACAGCAGGCCGGGCAGGACGACCGCGGGGAGCAGGACGTTCCACATCAGGGTGTGCCCGGCGACCTCCGTCTCCCACGCCGGCACCAGCCGCAGCGCGCCCTCCAGGAAACCGACGTACCAGTCGGGCTGGGAGCCGGTGGAGACCAGGTCGGGCCGGTAGGGGCCGTAGTTCCACACCGGGTTGACCTGGGCGAGCGCGGCCAGGAGTACGAGAAGGCCGGCGGCGATGAGGGAGAGGCCGCCGGAGGAGGCGGTGAACTGCGCGAAGAACGGCTTGCCGACGGCGTTGCGCGGGGTGCGGCCCGGGCCGCGCCACTGGGTGTGCTTGAGGTGGAAAACCAGGATCAGATGCACGGTGACGAGGGCGATCAGGGCGCCCGGGAGCAGCAGGACGTGCACCGGATACAGGCGGGTGACGATGTCGTGCCCCGGGTACGCGCCGCCGAAGACGAAGAAGGCCGTGTACGTGCCCACCACCGGGATCGACAGCATGATGCCCTGCGCGATACGCAGCCCGGTCCCGGAGAGCAGGTCGTCGGGGAGCGAGTAGCCGGCGAAGCCCTCGGCGAGCGAGACCACGAACAGGGTCAGCCCGATCACCCAGTTCAGCTCGCGGGGCCTGCGGAAGGCCCCGGTGAAGAAGATCCGCAGCAGGTGCACGCCGATCGCGGCGAGGAAGACCAGCGCCGCCCAGTGGTGGGCCTGCCGCATCAGCAGTCCGCCGCGCACGTCGAAGCTGATGCGCAGGGTGGAGTCGAACGCGGCCGACATACGCACCCCGCGCAGCGGCGCGTAGGGGCCGGCGTAGACGACCTCGCGCATCTCCGGCGTGAAGAACAGGGTCAGCCAGACCCCGGTCAGGATCAGCACCAGGAGGCTGTACAGCGCGAGTTCGCCGAGCAGGAACGACCAGTGGTCGGGGAACGCCTTGCGCAGCAGCGGGCCGCCCTCCAGGACGGGCAGCCGGGCGTCCGCGGCGTCCACCAGCCCTCCGGCGCGGCGGCCGGCCCGGCTCATGTCTCCTGCGGCTCCGCCGCCGCCTCGCCCACCTCGGCCTCGATCTCCGTACGCGGCCGCCCGGTGTCCTTGGCGTACTCGCTGAGCGCGGTCTGCACCTCGCGGGCCAGGTCCCGCGAGGCGCGCAGGGCGGTCTCGTAGGTCTCCGACTGAGCGCCCGTCATCCCCCGCTCGGCCGGCGGGCCGTAAGCCTCGCGCAGCTCGTCGACCGTGCGCTGCGCCGCGTCGGCCGCGCGCTGCTTCTCCACCAGTTCTTCGAAGGTGTGTGCCACGCCGATCGACCCTAGGCACGGCCGGCGGGCGAACTCCCGCGACCTGCCGTGGCCGGGCGCACCCGTACCCGTGTGGCGGGTCAGCCGCCGGGCACGAGGTCGGCCCACACCTGTTTGCCGCCGCTGACCGGGACCGTTCCCCAGGCCGCCGACACCGCGTCCACCAGCAGGATGCCGCGCCCGCCGGTGGCCTCCCAGCCGATGCTGGTGGGCTTGACGGGGCTGCGCGGCGAGGAGTCGGCGACGGCGAGCCGCAGCCGGTGATTGACCAGGCTGAGGTCGAGGCGTACCTGGCCGTCGGTGTGCACGAGGGCGTTGGTGACGAGTTCGGAGACCACGAGCAGGGCCGCGTCCAAGGTGCCCTGGTGGACGCCCCAGGTGCGCAGTGTGCGCCGGGTGAAGCGGCGGGCGTGCCGGACCGCCTCCGGTACCCGCCACACCGTCCAGCTCTCGCGCAGCGGTCGTACGGCCAGGCCGTCGTAGCGCATCAGCAGCAGCGCGACGTCGTCGCCGCGGTGGGCGCCGGTGAGCAGCGCGTCGGCGACCAGGCCGAGGTGCGCGGGGTCGGCGGCGGACAGCTCGCGGGCGAGCCGCGCCATGCCGGTGTCGAGGTCGGCGGCCGCGGACTCCACCAGGCCGTCGGTGGTCAGCGCCATCACCGTGCCCGGCCGGAGCCGCAACGGGGTCATCGGGAACTCCGCCTGGCCGAGCACCCCGAGCGGCGGCCCGCCCTCGGCCGACATGATCTCGGCGCTGCCGTCCGGGTGGCGCAGCACGGGCTGGGGATGGCCGGCGCGTACGCACCAGGCGGTGCCCTCCTCCATGTCTACGTCGACGTAGGCGCAGGTGGCGAAGAGGTCGGTCTCCATGTCCAGCAGCAGCCGGTTGGCGCGTGCGACGACCACGTCCGGGGCGTGTCCTTCGACGGCGTACGCGCGCAGCGCGGTGCGCATCTGGCCCATCAGGGTGGCGGCGCCCGCGTTGTGCCCCTGTACGTCGCCGATGACGAAGGCCACGTGGTTGTCCGCGAGCGGGATCACGTCGTACCAGTCGCCGCCGACCTCCAGCCCCGCGGTGGTGGGCAGATAGCGGGCGACGGCGACCGCGCCGGGCAGCCGGGGCAGCCGGCGGGGCAGCAGTGTGCGCTGGAGCATGCCGACGAGTTCGTGCTCGGCGTCGAAGGCGTGGGCGCGCACCAGGGCCTGGCCGGTCAGGCCGGCGCAGGCGGTGAGCAGGGCGCGTTCGTCGGGGCCGACGTCGTGCGGGCGGTCCCAGCCGATCAGACAGGCGCCGGCCACCCGGCCGCCGGCGGGCAGCGGCAGCACGGCGAGGCCGCCGGGGCCGACGCCGGCGAGAGCGGGCTCCAGTGTGCTGCCGGCGGGCCAGATCCGGGCGCGGCCCTCGCGCAGCGCGGCGGCCAGCGTGGGCATGGCGCGCACCGGGGCGTCGGGCCACTCGGTACGCCATTCGGTGCGCCACAGCTCGGGCCAGGCCTCGGGTTCGGGCGGGTCGAGGACGGTGACGACGAGGCGGTCGCCGTCCAGTTCGGCGAGCGCGAGCCGGTCGGCGTGCAGCGGTTCGCGCAGGGCGGCGACGACGGCCCGGCCGACGTCCTGCACCGTGCCGGCGGTGGCGAGAGCGGCGGCCAGGCGCTGCACGCGGGCCACGTCGGTGGCGTCCGAACGCTGCGTGGAGGCGTCGGTGACGGTGCCGACCAGCCGGGCCGGGCTGCCCTCCGCGGCGGGCAGCAGCCGGCCGCGCAGCCGCAGCCACAGGGGCGCGCCGGAGGGCTGGAGGATGCGGAACTCCAGCTCGCGGTCGCCGATGGAGAGGTGGTCGGCCTCGACCACGGACATCAGCGCGGGCAGGTCCTCGGGCACGGCCCGCGCGAGGAGGGTCTCCACCCGGCCGTCGAAGGAGTCCCGGCCGAGCCCGAACAGCCGCAGGATGGCGTCGCCGGTCTCGACCCGGCCGGTGTCCATGGCCAGGCTGAAGGCGTTCTCGGCCGGCGCGCCGGTGTCGCCCGTGGCGGCGGCCGGTGCGGGTGGGGCGATGGCGCGGACGACCAGTTCGAGACAGGCGCGGTCGTCGGTGCCGAAGCCGCCGGGATGCTCGCTGACGGCCAGCAGACAGCCGTTGCCCGCCGGGCCGAGCGGCAGAACGGCCACCGAGAAGTCCGCGGCCGCGGTGCGCCGCGCCTCGGGGCGACCGGTCGGCTGCCCGGGCCCGGGCCAGCGCGGGCGTCCGGTGCGGTGGACCTCGGCGACCGGGGAACCGCCGGCCGCCGGATAGCCGTCCCGGAGCCCGTACAGGGTGCGCGGCAGACCCGCCGACTCGGCGAGGCACAGCCGGTCGGGGTCGTCGCCGGGCGTGTACACCCCGGCGAAGGCCGCGCCGGCGAGTACCAGCGCCTGTTCGAGGACGCGGCGGAGCCGGTCCGGGGTGCCGGGCGACGCGCCGAGGGCGTCGAGGGCGGCTTCGGCACGTCGCGGCCCCGTCCTCGTTCCGCCGACCGCGGCGCCCTCGCTCACCACGTTCGCCATTAGAGCGCGTGTACGCCTCCCGCGCAGCCCCTGTGAACGCTTCGGGTGCCGGACGGTGAACGCTCGGGACACCTCGCGCACACGGTTCGCTCGAAAGCCCCCGAACACATGTTGACCCGTGCGTTCCGCACGGCGACGTCGTGACAGACGTGACTGTCCGCAGCCGTCCGGCTGCTGCGAGTGTCTTTCCGGTCACGGAAGACGAGGGCGGGAGGGGCATGGACAAGCGGTACGAGGTGTACGCGCTCGCCGACGGGCACTTCTACGACACGCCCGACCGGCTCGAGGCGGCCGGCGGTACGGTCGGGGAGGCCGCGCCGCTGTTCGCGACGGCGCGCCGCACCGTTCCGGCACACTGGCACGCGGCCCGCTCCGGCGACTGGCTGACGCTGACCCCGCTCGATGCGGACGGCGCGCCACTGCCGTCACCGGCCCAGGGCTGGAAGATCCACTCCTCGGCGACCGCGGCCGACGCGGAGCAGATCGCCGCCCTCGTGTGGGACTACTGCGTGCCGCGCCGCATCCCGTTCAAGTTCGTGCCCGGCCCGCATCTGCTGCACCTGCGCAACGCCAAGTACGCGGGCCGCGACACCAGCGGCAAGTTCGTCACCGTCTACCCCGCGGACGAGCGGCAGCTGCACCAGGTCCTGGAGGAACTGGGCGCGCTGCTGAAGGGGTTCGAGGGTCCGTACATCCTCACCGACCTGCGCTGGCACGACGGTCCGCTCTACGTCCGCTACGGCGCCTTCGCCCGCCGCTACGTCGTGGACGAGCGCGGCACGCTGGTCCCGGCGGTGGCCGACGGCACGGGCACGCTGGTGCCGGACCGGCGGGCACCGTCCTTCCAGGTGCCGGCCTGGGTGTCGCTGCCGGAGTTCCTGCGCCCGCATCTGGAGGCCCGCAACACCACGACGGTCGGCGAGCTGCCGTACCGCATCGAGAAGGCGCTGCACTTCTCCAACGGCGGCGGGGTGTACGCCGGCACGGACACCCGGGACGGGCGCCGGGTGGTGCTGAAGGAGGCCCGGCCGCACGCGGGGCTGGCCGCCGACGGCGCGGACGCGGTGGCCCGACTGGAGCGGGAGAAGGCGGCGCTGGAGCGGGCCGCCGGGACCGGTGTGGTGCCCGAGGTGCGGGACTGGTTCCTGCTCGGCGAGCACCGCTTCCTGGTCATGGACCATCTGGCCGGGCGCCCGCTCAACTCCTACTTCGCCGAGCGGCACCCGCTGCTCACCGCCGACCCCGACCCGGCGAAGGTCGCCGCGTACACGGCGTGGGCGCTACGGATCAACGCGGCGGTGGAGCGGGCGGTCGCCGCGGTGCACGAGCGCGGGCTGGTCTTCAACGACCTGCACGTCTTCAACATCATGGTGGCCGAGGACGACGAGTCCGTGTGCCTCATCGACTTCGAGGCCGCCGCGCCCGCGGCGCAGAACGCCCGGCAGACCGTCGCCCACCCCGGCTTCTTCGCCCCGCCGGACCGCCGGGGCCCGGACGTGGACCGCTATGCGCTGGCCTGTCTGCGGCTCGCCCTGTTCCTGCCGGTGACCACGCTGTTCGTGGTGGACCGCGGCAAGGCGGCGCATCTCGCGGAGGTGATCGCCGAGCAGTTCCCGGACGTGCCGCGCGCCTTCCTGGACGAGGCGGTCGTGGAGATCACCCGGGACGCGGCGGGCGGCCCCCGGGTGCGGCCGGCCCGGCCCGCGGTACCCGGTGAGTGGCCCGGCAGCAGGGACTCGATGGTGAAGGCGATCCTGGCCTCCGCCACCCCGGAACGCGACGACCGGCTCTTCCCCGGTGACATCGCCCAGTTCTCCGACGGCGGCGGACTCGGGCTCGCGCACGGCGCGGCCGGGGTGCTGTACGCGCTCGACGCGTCGGGGGCCGGGCGCTACGACGAGGGCGAGCGCTGGCTGCTCGACCACACCGCCCCGCCGCCTCCCGGCACCCCGCTCGGCCTGTACGACGGTCTCGCCGGCGTCGCCCTGGTACTGGAGCAACTCGGCCACCGGCAGCGGGCGTTGGACCTGATCGAGGGCGTCCTGCGGGAGAACTGGCCGAGTCTCGCCTCCGATCTGCACGGCGGACTCGCCGGACTCGGTCTGGTCCTGGCCCGGCTCGCGGACACCACCGGCGAGGCCGCTCTGCGGCAACACGCCGCCGAGGCCGCCGACATCGTCGTACGACGCCTTGCCGAACCGGTGCCGGACACCCCGCGCCGGCGTGCCGGACTGCTGCGCGGCGCGAGCGGACCCGCGCTGTTCCTGCTCCGGCAGCACGAGGAGACCGGCGAGGCCCGCTATCTGGCCGCGGCGGCCGAGGCGCTCCGCCGTGACCTGGACCGCTGTGTGACCCAGAAGGCGAACGGCGGCCTGGAGGTGGACGAGGGCTGGCGCACCCTGCCCTACCTCGGCGACGGCAGCGCGGGCATCGGGCTGGTCCTCGACGACTACCTCGCGCACACGCACGACGAGGGGTTCGAACGCGCCCGGGCCGGCATCCTCACCGCCGCCACCTCCCGCTTCTACGCCCAGCCCGGCCTCTTCCAGGGCCGCGCCGGAATGATCCTGCACCTCGCCCGCTCCTCGGCCCCCGGCGCCACCCGGGAGCGGCTGGCGCAGCAGATCGCGGGGCTCGGCTGGTTCGCGATGGACTACCAGGGCCAACTCGCCTTCCCCGGGCACCAGATGATGCGCCTGTCCATGGACCTCTCCACCGGTACGGCAGGCTGCCTGCTCGCGCTCGCCGCGGCCCGCGACGACGCCCGCACCGCGCACCTGCCCTTCCTGCCGCCGCCCCCGGCGGCCCACATCCGCGGCTCCGCGATCTGACGGAGTCGTGACACCACCCCGTCCCCGAAACAAGGGAAAGGACGATCATCATGGCACTTCTCGACCTGCAGGCCCTGGAGTCCGACGAGCACAACGGCGGCGGCGGCGCCAGCACCGTGAGCCTGCTGTCCTGTGTCTCCGCGGCGAGCATTCTGCTCTGTCTCTGACCGGGCCGGTGATTCCACGGCTCCGGACGGCCCCCTCCGCGTGGGAGGGGGCCGTCCGGGGCCTTCCCCGTTCCCGTTTGACCCGAGCGAGGCCGCAGACCATGAACTCCCGCTCCGACAAGGCCACTTCGGCGGCCGGTCGCGTCCTGTCGCGCGCCGTGCTGCGCCAGGGCGGTGCGCGCTGTGCCGTGCTGTGCGCCGTGAGCACGGCCGCCACGGCGGCCGGTCTGCTGCTGCCCGCCCTGCTCGGCCACACCCTGGACCTGCTGCTGGCCCACGCCCCCGCCGCCCGCTGGGTCGCCGGCTGTGCCGGCCTCGTCCTCCTGCTGGCCCTGCTGGACGGCTGCGCGGGCGTGCTGACCGGCACGGCCGACGCGCACGCCACGGCATGGCTGCGCCGTCAGCTGACCGGCCAGGTCCTGGCCCTGGGCGCGCGCGCGACGGCCCGGTTCGGCGCCGGGGATCTGGTGGCGCGGTGGGTCGGCAACGCGGCCCAGGCCGGAACGGCGCCGGGCGCGCTGGCCGCGCTGCTCGCCGCACTCGCCGGACCGGTCGGAGGCGTGGTGGCCCTCGGCCTCATCGACCCGTGGCTGGCGGCCGTGTTCCTCGCCGGGGCGCCGGTCCTGGCCCTGCTGCTGCGCGCCTTCACCCGGGACACCTCGGCCTGTGTGGCCGACTACCAGCATGCCCAGGGCCGGATCGCCGCCGCACTGGCGGAGGCGATCGGCGGCTCCCGTACGATCCGGGCGGCGGGCGTGGAGGACCGCGAGAGCGCCCGCGTCCTCGCGTCACTGCCCGAACTGTCGCGTGCGGGACAGCGCATGTGGCGGGTGCAGGGCCGGGCCGCCGCGCGGGCGGTCACCGTGGCCCCGCTGCTGAACCTGGGCGTACTGGCGGTGGCCGGAGTGCTGCTGGCCCGGCACCGCCTGTCGGTCGGCGACATGCTGGCCGCCTCCCGGTACGCGGTCCTCGCGACGGGCGTCGGCGCGCTGGTGGGACAGCTCGCCGCACTCGCCCGGGCCCGCGCGGCGACCGGCCGACTCGCCGAGGTGACGGCCGAGCCCCGCCCGGAACACGGCACCCGCCGCCTGCCGCCCGGCCCCGGGGGCCTGGAGCTGCGAGCGGTGACGGCCGTCCGGGGCGGCCGAAACGTCCTCGACGGGTTGAGCCTGACGGTCGCGGGCGGTACGACCCTGGCGATCGTGGGCCGCTCCGGCGCCGGGAAGTCCCTGCTCGCCGAGGTGGCCGGTCGGCTCGCCGACCCGGACGCGGGCGAGGTCCTCCTCGACGGCGTCCCGCTGCGCGACCTCACCCACGACGAGCTGCGCCGTGCCGTCGCCTACGCCTTCGAACGCCCCGCGCTGCTGGGCACGACGATCGAGGACACCCTCGCCTTCGGGCTCACCGCCCGGTCACCGGCCGCCGTCCGCTCGGCCGCCCGGCGCGCGCACGCCGACGGGTTCGTCCGCCGCCTGCCCGACGGCTACGCCACCCGCACCGCCGACGCCCCCCGTTCCGGCGGCGAGTCCCAACGCCTGGGCCTCGCCCGCGCCTTCGCCCGTGGCGCCCGGCTCCTCATCCTCGACGACGCCCTCTCCAGCCTCGACACGGTCACGGAACACCGCATCACCCAGACCCTCCTGTCCCCCACCCCGCCACAGACCCGCGTGCTGATCGCCCACCGCCCGACCACAGCGGCCCGCGCGGACCGGGTCGCCTGGCTGGACGGCGGCCGCATCCGCGCCCTGGGCACCCACCGGGACCTGTGGCGGGACGAGGAGTACCGGGCGGTGTTCGGTGCGGGGGAGGCGAGCCGGGACAAGACCGGGCCGGCGAGGGCGGGCGACGTCGGGGGCCAGGTCGGGACGGAGGCTCGGGGGTGACGGCAGTGGGGAAGGGTGGACGTACGTGCCGCGTCCGGGCTGCCGGGACGGGGGCTGGGAGGCGGAGGTCGACGGGGGCAGGCGGCCGGCGTCGGCGCACCCCGGGCGAGGAACTCATGTGCCGTACCGGGAGCGGGAGTTGAGGGGCAGGGCCGGCGCGGGGCGTCGTCTCGGGGTGGCGGGCGGCGGGGGCCCGGCGCGGGTGCGCGGGCAGGCCTGCCGGTTTCTGCGGGCGCGGTGGCGGGTGCTGGTCCGGCTCGGCGCCTGGTCGGTGCTGGAGGCGGGGCAGACCTTCCTTCTCGGCTACGCCCTCGCGCGGTCGCTGGACGCCGGGTTCCTGGCCGGGGACGTACGCACCGGCCTGCTCTGGCTGGGGGCGGCGGGCCTTGCCGTCTGTGCCGGGGCGTACGGGACCGGGCGGGTGTACGGCGTGGTCGCCGCTCTGGTCGAACCGGCCCGGGACCGGCTGGTGACCGCGGTGGTCGAGCGCGGGGTGCGGGAGGCGGACGCGGGTGCGCTGTCCGGGCTCACCCAGCAGGTGGAGCTGGCCCGGGACACGCTCGCGGGCGTGGTGATGGTGTCGCGGTCGTTCCTGTTCACCGCCGCTGGCGCCCTGATCGGCCTGTTCTCGCTGGCCCCGCCGCTGCTGACCGTCGTAGTGCCCCCGCTGCTGGCCGGAGTGGCCCTGTTCGCGGCGACGCTGCGGCCCCTGGCCCGCCGCCAGGAAGCGTTCCTCGCCGCGGACGAGGCGCTGGCCCAGGAGCTGGGCGCACTGTGTCCGGGACTGCGGGACGTCACTGCGTCCGGTGCCGAGGAGCGGGTCGCGGCGGACGTCGGGGAACGCGTCGACGCCGAGCTGCGCGCCGCGCGCGCCCTGGCCCGCTGGAGCGTGGCCCGCACCGCCGCACTGGCCCTGGGCGGTGAGCTGCCCGTGGTTCTGCTGCTGGTCACCACGCCCTGGCTGCTGGACCACGGCGTGACCCCGGGCGCACTGGTCGGCGCGCTGGCCTACGTCACCCAGTCCCTGCTGCCCGCCCTGCAGAACCTGGTCCACGGCCTGGGCACGAGCGGCTCCCGCCTCACGGTGGTCCTGCGCCGGCTGACCCGCCCGGCACGACACCCCCAGGGGCACACGGAACCGCGCGACCAGCCACGGACGAGCCGCAGCCGCCCGTCCTCGGGCGCGCGGCACACCGCCCTCTCCCTCACCTCCCTCACCTTCGCCTACGGCGCCGCGAGCGAGCCGATCCTCGACGGACTCGACCTCAGCCTCCCGGCAGGCGGCCACCTGGCCGTCGTGGGCCCCAGCGGAATCGGAAAATCGACGCTCACGGGACTCGTCGCCGGGCTGCTCACACCGCGGCACGGCACCATCCGGCTGTACGGCCGCCCCGTCCCCGCGCCGGAGGTGACCGTGCTCATCCCCCAGGAGGCCTACGTCCACGGCGGCACCCTGGCCGAGAACCTGTCCCTCTTCCGCCCGGCCCCGGTGCCGCGGGCCGAACTGCTGGCCGCCGCCGACGCGGTCGGGCTGACCGCGCTGCTGCGGACACTGGGCGGGCCCGACGCCCCGGTCGATCCGACGGCGCTCTCGGCGGGCGAGCGGCAACTGATCGCGCTGACCAGGGCGTATCTCTCCCCGGCCCCGCTGGCCCTGCTGGACGAGGCGACCTGTCACCTCGACCCGGAGGCGGAGGCACGCGCCGAGCGGGCCTTCGCCGCACGCCCGGGCGGCACGCTGCTGGTCGTCGCCCACCGCATCAGCTCCGCCCGTCGTGCGGAGCGGATCCTCGTCATGGACGGTGCGCGCACCGCCTGCGGCACACACGACGAACTGCTGCGCACATCGGCCCTGTACCGGCAGCTGACCGCCGGCTGGCCCCCCCACACACCGCACCACACGCCGCTGTCCCGCTAGTCACCTCACCCCGCCCCCCGGATCCCGGGCCACGTGCTCACAGCCACCCCTCTCCCCTCGATATGCGAATGGCGTCGATCCGATTGCGGGCGCCCGTCTTGCGGGTGATCGACGCCATGTAGTTGCGGACCGTGCCGTGGGACAGATGCAAGCTCCCGGCGATCTCCGCGATCGACGCGCCCCCGGCCGCCAGCGACAGCACGCTCAGCTCGCGTCTGGTCAGCGGCATCTGGGCCGCCTGGAGGAAACCGAAGCCCAGCGACGCATCGACGAAACGTTCCCTCTCGGCAACGCTGCGGATGGCGCGCAACAGCCGGTCCGGTGAGCCCGCCTTGTCGACAAAGCCGAGGGCGCCCGCCTCGGCGGCTCGTTTCAGCAGACCCGGCCGGTTCGCGTGGGCCAGCACCACCAGCGCGGGCGGACGCCCACCGGAGCGCGCCGGGGACAGGTCGCCGAGCGGGGGCGTGCCATGGCCGTCGGCACAGTCCAGGTCCGCCGCGCACACGTCCGGGGCCAGGGACCGTACCCGCGCGGCGGCACCGTGCCACGGCGTGTCGTCCACGTCGAGCCCGGGTTCCCGGCGCAGCCACTCCGCCAGAACCGATCGCACCAGACACGCGTCGTGCACCAGAAGTACCCGGATCACTGCCCCGCCCCCTCGTATGGTCGTCGTATCTCGCGTCGTTCGCCGCCCGTGCCTCGTGGGCCGGTCGCGGTCCCCCCCGTCCCGTGCGCCGTCCGCGCGGTGGTCCACACCGCGGAAAGCGCCTGCCCATTCTTGGGTGCGCCCTTCGTTCGCGGGCGCGGAGATTCGGCCATCAGGGTGCGCGGGGGCGCACGCGGAGCGCCCGTACGCCGCCCGCGCTTCCGATGCCTCTGGCATGGGCCCGGGCGTACGGGATACCCAGCGGCTCCGGCGCGGGGGCGCCCGGGGCGTTCGCCGTGCGGGCGGCGCCCCCGCGAGGGAGTCTGGTCCCCGGGGTGCGACGCGCGGCCGTACGAGGAGGTGGTGGCGTGTCCGACGGGCCACGGTCAGGGCCGGGAACGGCGCCGGCACCGGCAACCGCCGGGGTACCGGCCGCCCTGCCGGTGCTGTCGCTCGCGCTGGCCTCGATGCTCGAGGAGGTGCACGCGCACTCCGGCGCGGTGTATCTGCTGCGGTCCGACGAGCCGGTCCTGGAGATGGCGGTCCACGCGGGCATGCCCCGGGCGTTCGCGGCGCCGTGGGAGCGGGTCGGGCTGAGCGCGCCGATCCCGGTCGCCGACGCGGTGCGCGGCCGACGGCTGGTGTGGGTGGGCGGCGAGGAGGCGATGGCCCGCCGCTATCCGCGGATCGCGGTGGTGCTGCCGTACCCGTTCGCGCTGGCCGCGGTGCCCGTGGCGACGGAGAGCCGGGTGTACGGCGCGGTGTTCGTGACCTGGCCGGGTGCGCATCCCGCGGAGCTGTCGGACGGGGAGCGCGCGCAGCTGACGGCGGCCTGCGACCGGCTGGCGCTGCGGCTGGAGCGGGCCGCCGCCGAGGACGGGCCGCTCGGCTCCGAGGCGGATGTGCTGGCGGTGCCGCCGTCGGCCGTGGCCGACACGCTGGGCTCGGTCGAGGCGGCACGGATGGTGTCCCGGCTGCCGTACGGGCTGCTGTCGCTGGATCTGCACGGCCGGATCGGGTTCGTCAACACGGCCGCCGTCGAGCTGCTCGGCCGGCCGGCCGGTGAGCTGCTCGGCACGGTGCCGTGGGATTCGGTGCCCTGGCTCAACGACCCGGTGTACGAGGACCGTTACCGGGCGGCGCTGCTCAGCCAGGAGGTGACGTCGTTCGTGGCGATGCGCCCGCCGGGTGAGTGGCTGTCGTTCCGGTTGTACCCCAGCACGACCGGGCTGAGCGTGCGCGTCAACCGGGCCCGGGCGGTGGCGGACATGGCGCGAGCGGCCCCGCCGACGGATCCTGCGCCGTCCCGGCTGGTGACGATCTCCCAGGTGCTGAGCCTCGCGGGCGCACTGACCGAGGCGGTGGGCGTGCAGGACGTGGTGCAGCTGGTGTGGGACGAGGTGACCCCGGCCGTCGGCGGCCAGGCGGTGGCGGTCCTCGGCGCGCAGGGCGGGCGGCTGCATGTGCTGGGGCACCGGGGATACGACGATCCGCACGTGGTGGAGCGGTTCGACGGGATGTCGCTGTCCGAGCGCACCCCGGGCACCCATGCGCTGAGCAGCGGGGTGCCCGCGTTCTTCGACTCGCGGGCGCAGCTGGAACGACTGTATCCGGAGCGGTACGAGACCCCGGACGGCTTCGCGGCCTGGGCGTATCTGCCGTTGATCGCGTCCGGGCGGCCGGTGGGCACGTGCGTGCTGGCGTACGCCGAACCGCATGCCTTCCCCGCCGACGAGCGGGCCGTGCTGACGTCCCTGGGCGGCCTGATCGCGCAGGCGCTGGCGCGGGCCCAGCTCTACGACGCCAAGCACCGGCTGGCACACGGCCTCCAACAGGCCCTGCTGCCGAGCTCGCTGGCGCCGCCGGCCGGTATCGAGGCCGCCGCCCGCTATCTGCCGGCCACGCACGGCATGGAGATCGGCGGCGACTTCTACGACCTGGTGCCGACCCTGCCGCTGACCGCGGCGGTGATCGGGGACGTCCAGGGGCACAACGTGACGGCGGCGGGCCTGATGGGGCAGATCCGTACCGGGGTGCGGGCGTACACCACGGTCGGGCAGGCGCCGCACGAGGTGATGAGCAGCACCAACCGGCTGCTGATCGACCTCGGTACGGAGCTGTTCGCCAGCTGTCTGTATCTGCGGCTGGATCCGGCGCGTGGGCGGGCCGTGATGGCCCGGGCGGGGCATCCGCCACCGCTGCTGAGGCGGCCGGACGGGCGGGTGCGGGTGCTGGACCTGGCCGGCGGCCCGCTGCTCGGGATCGACGCGGCCGCCGTGTATCCGACGACCGAGGTGTCCCTCGCTCCCGGTTCGGTCCTCGTCCTGTACACCGACGGTCTGGTGGAGTCCCCCGGCGTCGACATCGAGGACGCGCTGGTCGACCTCGGCGGGCTGCTGTCGGAGATCGGCGACCAGCCGCTGGAGCGGCTGGCGGACGAGGTCGTACAGCACAGCGCGGCGGCCCGGGAGCGGGTCGACGACGTGGCGGTGCTGCTGCTGCGGGCCCGTGCGGACGCCTGACGGGCGGCCGCCGACGGGGGCGGGTCCGGCCCTCCCGCCGGAGGGCCGGACCGTTCCCTGCCGGCCGGAACCGCGGGTGCGGCCGTCAGGGAACGCGGGGTGAGCCGGTCGGCCCCGGCTCAGTTCGAGCCGGTCATGGACGACCCGTCGTTCGCGGACCCAGCGCCGGACTGGTCGCTGCCACCGCCGGACTGGTCGCTGCCACCGCCGGACGGGTCACCGGCACCGCTTCCTGACGGGTCGCCCGCTGCGCTCCCGGACGGGTCAGCGGTGCCGTTGCCGGAGGGGTCGGTGGCCGAGGCGGACGGGGCGGCGGAGCCGCCGATCTGGTCGCCGCCGTTGCCGGCCGGGTCGCTCGCCGAGGCCGACGGGGCGGCGGAGCCGGACTGGTCGCCGGCGCCGTTGCCGCCGTTGCCCAGCGTCGCGCCGGTGGCCTGCAGGGCGGCCGTCACCGGCTGGAAGAAGGTCTCGCCGCCGCTGGTGCAGTCGCCGCTGCCGCCGGAGGTGAGGCCGACGGCGCTGCCGTCCTGGGTGAACAGGGAGCCGCCGCTGTCGCCCGCCTCGGCGCAGACGTTGGTCTGGATGAGGCCGTTGACGGTGTCGGTGCCGCCGGGGTTGGTCTCGCTCTGGAAGTTGACGGTGGCGTCGAGGCCGGTGACCTGGCCGTTGTGCAGACCGGTGGTGGAGCCCATGCGGAACACGGTCTCGCCGACGGTGGCGTCCGCGGCCTGGGTGATCTGCACGGTCTGGCCGTTGCCGGCGTTGACCTCGCTGGGTGCCTGGGTGTTCGGGTCGTCGTACTTGACGAGCGAGAAGTCGTTGCCGGGGAACTTGGCCTGGTCCACGGTGGCGATGGGCTGCCCGTTCTGCGAGTCGGACCAGTCCTTGGCGGCGACGCCGCAGTGACCGGCCGTCAGGAAGGCGGGGCTGCCGTCGGAGGCGGTGACGTTGAAGCCGAGGGAGCAGCGCACGCCGCCCTGCTGCGTCTGGGAGAAGATGGCGTCGCCGCCCGAGACGAAGGTCTTGAAGCTGCCGGCGGACTTCTTCAGGGTCGCCGTGCCGGAGCCGAGGCCCTGCACGGTCGACTGCAGCCGGTCCCACTTGGCGCCGGTGACGGTGGAGTCCGCGGTGACGAGGATCTTGTTGGTGCGCGGGTCGACGGCCCAGGAGGTGCCCGGGATCGTCGCCTTGGTCTTCAGGGTCCCGGCGGCGGCCTTCAGGGCGCGGGTGCTGTTCCTCACCTCGCGGACGACCGCGCCGGCCTTCTTGGCCTGGGCGATCACGGTGCTGTCGGCGTCGGCCACGTTCACGACCAGTTGCTGCTTGCCGCTGTCGTAGTAGGACCCGGCGAAGGCGTCGCCGAGGGCCTTCTGGAGCCGGTCGGCGAGGCCCGAGGCGTCCGCGGCCTTCAGGGTCCGGGCCGTGCCGTTGGTGCCGGCCGCGTTCGTGTCGTTCTTGTCCTGCGAGGCGTTGGCGTTGGGCAGCAGGAGAGCCGCCGCTCCGAGCGCCGCGACACCGCCCACCGCTATCGCGGCCTTGCGCTTGGGCATTCGCTTGTGACTCAACCTTCTCGACCTCCTGGGGACGGGGGTCTGCCGCTCACGGGCAGTTCGAATCTGGGGCGCCTGGATGGCCGTACGTACGCACCGGGCGTGCGCCGTGTTCAAACCCGTGGCGCAACTGCCGTACGGGGCGGGCGAATCGGCCACGCCGTGCGTGCCGGGGCGGGCGGCCGGGAACAATCCGCCATATGACGATGACCACTGCCGAAGCCGACAAGATCCTCTCCGCGCACTTCGCGCCCTGGGTGCTCGATCTCGGGCTCACGGTCGAAGGGGTCGGCGACGACCGGGCCGTGCTGCGTCTTCCCTGGTCCGAGCGGCTGGCGCGGGAGGGCGGCGGGCTGTCGGGGCAGGCCCTGATGGCGGCCGCCGACACGGCGACGGTGATCGCGGTGTCCGCCGCGCGGGGCGCGTTCGTGCCGATGACGACGGTGCAGCAGTCGACGTCGTTCCAGCGGCCGGTGACCGGTGCGGATGTCCTGATCGAAGCGGTCCTGACGAAGCTGGGCCGCCGGACCGCGTTCGCGGACATCGCGCTCACCGATGCCGATTCGGGCGCGCTCGCCGCCCGGGCGAGCACGGTGTACGCAATTCTGGGCTGACACAGTCCGCTACCGATCAGTAACGGTCCGTTCCGGACTCGTACCGGAATCCCTGCTTCAGGGAATCTACACATCGAATACTCAAGCGGGTCACCGATGCCGGGGGATCTGCACATCCCTGTGTCCCCCGGTACGCCTTTGGCGCCGAGTGCCGGATTCGCCACCCGCGCGACAAGGGGCCGGATGAGGCGATGCCGGGCGGCATGTGAAGGAGTCGCCGACAAGCCGTGCGCGCTCCTGCACGGATGAACCCGTCTCCCCACCAAGTGTCCTGATGAGGGCATCGGTTGATTGGAAGCGCGCCCCGCCTGCGTGCTTTGATCCATCGCACCGCGGGGGTCGCTGCGGGCTTCCGGACACGGAGGTCCTCAGCCCGCGGTCGGCGGCCGTCCGTCTGTCCCCAGAGGGGGCCGCTCCCCCCTTGTGAAATATCCTTATAGGAAGGGAAGTTCCATCATGAACTCCACCCCCCAGGTCGAGACCGTCGAGATCTCGGACGCCGAGCTGGACAACGTCTCCGGCGGCCTGTCCGTGAACGCCCTCAACACCGTGACGGGTGCCGTCAACGGCATCGCCCCGGTTTCCGGCCTGGTCAACACGGTCGTCGGCACCGTCGAGGGTGTCTCCGGCCTGAACGTGGCCCCGGTCACCAACCTGGTCGCCGGTCTCTGATCGCGCCTCGGTACCACCGAAGTCCCGGAGCCGTTTCCCGGCTCCGGGGCTCTCGGGTGCCCGCAGGAGGCCGGTACGTGTCCCACGGCCTCCGACGGGCTGCCCGTACGTCTGTCGTCACGCTGTCTCTCCTCGGGTGAGGGAAGTTCCGTGCAGTTCCGCCAACAGGCCCTCGCCAAGCTCCAGTCGCCGGAAGAGCTGGACCTTCCGGTGCGTCTGGCCCGCCCACAGGGCTGGCTCGCGCTGGGCATCACCGTCGTCGTCATGGCGGCGGCCTCCGTCTGGGCGGTGACCGGTTCGGTCGCCTCCACCGTGGGCGCGCCGGCCATCCTCACCCACGGCGAAGGCAGCTATCTGCTGCAGAGCCCGGTGTCCGGCCAGGTCACGGCCGTCTACGCCCGGCAGGGCGAACGCCTGCCCGCGAACGCGCCGGTGCTCAAGGTCCGCACCGCGCAGGGCGACTCGGTCGTCCGCACGGTCGCCGCGGGCCGCGTCACGGCGCTCGCCTCCACCATCGGCCAGATCATCCAGACCGGCACGAACGTCGCCGCCGTGGAGAAGGTCGCCCACGCCTCCGACCCCCTGTACGCGACCGTCTACGTCCCCGCCGAGAACGCCGCCGCCATCCCGGCGCACGCCGCCGTGGACCTCACCGTGTCCTCGGTGCCGACGCAGACGTACGGCGTGCTGCGCGGCCGGGTGAAGTCGGTGGACCGCGAGGCGCAGTCCGCCCAGTCGATCTCCGCGTTCCTCGGCGACAGCCAGCTCGGCCAGCAGTTCACCCGCAAGGGCCGTCCGGTGGCCGTCCTGGTCACGCTGGACACGTCGGCGACGAAGAGCGGCTACCGGTGGTCGACCGCCGGCGGGCCGCCGTTCGGACTCGACTCGATGACCCTCGCCTCCGCCTCGGTCAAGCTGGCCGACCAGCGCCCCGTCGATTGGCTGCTGCCGTGAGCACGACCCAGGAAACCCGCGGCCGCAGACGGGCCGCCCCGGCCAAGCGGCCGGTCCCCAAGCCCCGCGGCGGCACGGTCCGCACCCCCACCGTGCTCCAGATGGAGGCCGTCGAGTGCGGCGCCGCCTCCCTCGCGATGGTCCTCGGCCACTACGGCCGGCACGTCCCGCTGGAGGAACTGCGCATCGCCTGCGGTGTCTCCCGCGACGGCTCGCGCGCCTCCAACCTCCTCAAAGCGGCCCGCAGCTACGGTCTGACGGCCAAGGGCATGCAGATGGACCTGGCCGCGCTCGCCGACGTGCAGGCGCCGGCCATCCTGTTCTGGGAGTTCAACCACTACGTCGTCTACGACGGCATGGGCCGCCGCTTCGGCCGGCGCGGGGTGTACATCAACGACCCCGCCAAGGGCCGCCGGTTCGTGCCCATGGAGGAGTTCGACGGCAGCTTCACCGGCGTGGTGCTGGTGCTGGAGCCGGGTGACGGCTTCAGCAAGGGCGGGCGCCGGCCGGGCGTGCTCGGCGCGATGCCGGCCCGGCTGCGCGGCACCGCGGGCACCCTGCCCGCCGCCGTCCTGGCCAGCCTGCTGCTGGTCGCGGTCGGTGCGGCCGTGCCCGCGCTCAGCCGCACCTATATCGACATGTTCCTCATCGGCGGGCAGACCTCGCTGCTCGGCGTGCTGTTCGCCTCGATGGCCACGTGTGTGCTGCTGACCCTGGTGCTGACCTGGCTCCAGCAGGCCAACCTGCTGCACGGCCGGATCATCTCCTCCACCCTGTCCAGCGCCCGCTTCCTGCGCCATCTGCTGCGGCTGCCGGTCACCTTCTTCTCCCAGCGTTCCCCCGCCGACCTGGTGCAGCGCCTGCAGTCCAACGACCAGGTCGCCGAGACCCTGGCCCGCGACCTCGCGGCGGCGGGCGTGGACGCCGTCGTGGTCGTGCTGTACGCCGTGCTGCTCTACACCTACGACCCGCAGCTGACGTTCCTCGGCATCGGCGTGGCCCTGCTCAACGTGGTCGCCATGCGGCTGGTCGTACGGCTGCGGGCGACCCGGACGGCGAAGCTGCGCGCGGACACGGCGCGGCTGACCAACACGTCGTACACCGGTCTGCACCTGATCGAGACCATGAAGGCGACCGGCGGCGAGGACGGCTACTTCCGCAAGTGGGCCGGTCAGCATGCCGCCACACTGGAGGAGCAGCAGCGGCTCGGGGTGCCGAGCGCGTGGCTCGGGGTGGTCGCGCCGACGCTGGCCACGCTCAACAGCGCGCTCATCCTGTGGATCGGCGGCATGCGGGCGGTCGAGGGCCACATCTCGGTCGGTCTGCTGGTCGCGTTCCAGGCCCTGGTGACCCGCTTCACCGCCCCGCTCACCCGGCTCAACGGTGTGGCGGGCCGCATCCAGGACTTCGCGGCCGACGTGGCCCGGCTGAAGGACGTGGAGAACTTCCAGGCCGACCCGCTCTACGCCCGGCCCGGCGGCGGCGACTCCACGCGCCGGCTGCAGGGGCACGTCGAGCTGGAGAACGTCACCTTCGGCTACAGCCCGCTGGACAAGCCGCTGCTGAGCGGCTTCGACCTGACCGTGGGCCCGGGGCAGCAGGTGGCGCTGGTCGGCGGCTCCGGCAGCGGCAAGTCCACGGTGTCCCGGCTGATCTCGGGCCTGTACGCCCCGTGGGACGGCGTGATCCGCATCGACGACCGCCGTCTGGAGGACATTCCACGCGGCGCGCTGGCCTCCTCCGTCTCCTTCGTGGACCAGGACGTGTTCCTCTTCGAGGGCTCGGTCCGCGACAACGTGGCCCTGTGGGATCCCTCGATCCCCGACGAGGCCGTGGTGGAGGCGCTGAAGGACGCGGCCCTGTACGACGTGGTGATGCGCCGCCCGGGCGGCATCCACAGCAAGGTCGAGCAGGACGGCCACAACTTCTCCGGCGGCCAGCGCCAGCGCCTGGAGATCGCACGGGCGTTGGTGCGCCGGCCCAGCATCCTGGTGCTGGACGAGGTGACCAGCGCGCTGGACGCGGAGACCGAGCTGGCCGTGATGGACAACCTGCGCCGGCGCGGCTGTGCCTGCGTGGTGATCGCGCACCGGCTGAGCACGGTCCGCGACAGCGACGAGATCGTGGTGCTGCAGCACGGCACGATCGTCGAACGCGGGCGGCACGAGGAGCTGGTGGCGCGCGGCGGTGCGTACGCGGCGCTGGTCAGGGAGCGGTGAGATGACGACTGTTCAGGAGGGGTACGACGGCGACCTGGTCCTCGGCGCGCTCGGTGGGCTGGGCACGCGCGTGGACTGCGCCGGCCTCAACCGCGTGGACCTTCAGGGCCCGCAGGTGCTGTGGCTGGTCGCGGCCGGGGCCCTGGACCTGTTCGCGGTGGACGCGGCCCAGCAGGGCCACTGGCACCACCTGGGCCGGCTGGAGGCGGGCGCGCTGCTCCTCGGCCCGGTCGCCGGCCCCCAGCACACCCTCGTGGCCCGCCCGGTGCGGGACTGCGTGATGCACCGGATCGGCCTGCGCGAGCTGTACCAGCCGGCGAACACCCAGACCTGGTCGTACGACGAGTACGGCAACCCGCAGTACGTCCCGCCCGCCACCAGCCCGCTGGAGTACGCGGTCGCGCTCGGCGTGGGCCGTGGTCTGTCCGTGCTGTTCCAGGCGCCGATGGCCGAGGACCGGGCGGCCACGCCCACGGACGACGACGTGTTCTGGATGCAGGTGCCGCCGGGCAGCGTGCAGTACGGCTCGCTGTACGGCGCGGAGGCCGCCGCCGACCTGCTGATGGACCCGGCGCTGTGGCAGTCCATGGTGGACCAGCAGTACCGGCTGCTGACCGCGCTGGACCGGTGGATCGAGCAGCTGGAACGCACCCACGAGACCCGCGCGGCGGCCGGGATCAAGGCCGGCGAGGAGGTCCGCGCCCAGGCCGACCGGACACTGCTCGCGTCCATCGGCAAGCGCTCGGCCCGCCGGACCACGGCCGCCGACGCGGATGCCGGGTACGCGGCCTGCAAGCTGGTCGCCGAGGCGGCCGGGATCAGTCTCGCCGAGCCCGCGCAGAGCGGCACCGAGAGCGAACGCCTCGATCCCGTGGAACGGGTGGCGCTCGCCTCCCGGGTGCGCACCCGGGCCGTACGGCTCGACGGGCGCTGGTGGCGGGAGAACGTGGGCCCGCTGGTCGGGCACCGGGCGCTGTCCGGGGCGCCGGTCGCACTGCTGTGGCGGCGCGGCGGCTATGTGGCCGTCCATCCCGGCACCGGACGCGAGACGCCGATCGAGAAGGCGAACGCGGAGGAGTTCGAGCCGCGCGCGGTGATGTTCTACCGGCCGCTGCCCGACAACGGGCTCTCGCCGCTGGGCCTGCTGCGCTTCAGCCTGCGGGGCACGCGCGGCGATCTGCTGAATCTGCTCCTCGCCGGACTGGTGACGGTGGCGATCGGCGCGCTGGTGCCGGTCGCGACCGGCAAGGTGCTCGGCGAGTACGTGCCGAAGGCGCAGTCGGGCCTGATCGTCCAGGTGTGCCTGGCCGTCATGGTGAGCGGGGTGGTCGCGGCGGCGTTCACCCTGCTGGAGAACCTGTCCATCCTGCGCTTGGAGGGCCGGATCGAGGCGGCGCTCCAACCGGCCGTCTGGGACCGGCTGTTGCGCCTGCCGACCCGGTTCTTCACCCAGCGCTCCACCGGTGAGCTGGCCAGTGCCGCCATGGGCATCAGCGCGATCCGCCGGCTGCTGGCGGGAGTCGGCCCGGTGGTCGCGCAGTCGGTGACGGTCGGCGCGATGAATCTGGGCCTGCTGTTCTGGTACAGCCCGGCGATGGCGATGGCGGCGCTCGGCATGCTCGTCGTCATCGCGGCTGTGTTCCTGGGCCTCGGGCTGTGGCAGGTGCGTTGGCAGCGGCGGCTGGTGGTGCTGGGCAACAAGCTGAACAACCAGGCCTTCCAGACCCTGCGCGGCCTGCCCAAGCTGCGGGTGGCGGCGGCCGAGAACTACGCGTACGCCGCCTGGGCGGGGGAGTTCGCGCGCAGCCGGGAGATGCAGCAGAAGCTCGGCCGGATCAAGAACCTCACGACGGTCCTGGGCGCGGTCTATCTCCCGATCTGCACGCTGCTGATGTTCATGCTGCTGGCGGGCCCGGCGAAGGGCTCGATGTCGGCGGCGGACTTCCTCACCTTCAGCACGTCGGTGACGATGGTGCTGACCTCGGTCACCCAGCTGACCGGCTCCTTCGTGTCGGCGGTGGCGGCGCTGCCGCTGTTCGAGGAGATCAAGCCGGTCTTCGACGCCACGCCCGAGGTGCGCTCGGCCAGCACCCGGCCGGGACGGCTGTCCGGCGCGCTGGAGGCCCGCCGGCTCTCCTTCCGGTACGCCGACGACGGCCCGCTCGTGCTCGACGACGTGTCCTTCGCCGTCCGGCCGGGCGAGTTCGTCGCCGTCGTCGGCCCGAGCGGCTGCGGCAAGTCCACGCTGCTGCGCCTCCTCATCGGCTTCGACAAGGCGGTGTCGGGCAGCATCCTGTACGACGGCCAGGACCTGGGGGCGCTCGACCAGTCGGCGGTGCGCCGCCAGTGCGGCGTCGTGCTCCAGCACGCCCAGCCGTTCACGGGCTCCATCCTGGACGTCATCTGCGGCACCGAGCCGTACACGCCCGAGGAGGCGATGGCGGCGGCCGAGATGGCGGGGCTCGCGGAGGACATCAAGCGGATGCCGATGGGGCTGCACACGATCGTGGCCGGCAGCGGCGCGATCTCCGGCGGTCAGCGGCAGCGCCTGATGATCGCCCAGGCCCTGATCCGGCGTCCGCGCATCCTCTTCTTCGACGAGGCCACCAGCGCCCTGGACAACGACACCCAGCGCATCGTCATCGACAGCACCCGCAAGCTGAACGCCACCCGGATCGTCATCGCGCACCGCCTGTCCACGGTCCTGGACGCCGACCGGGTGATCGTGATGGAGGACGGCAAGGTCGTCCAGCAGGGCTCGCCGACGGAACTGCTCGCCGACACCGGGGGGCGGCTGCACGAGCTGGTGCGCCGGCAGCTGGCCTAGGGCTCGTCCTCGGACTCCGGCAGGTGGTGATGGTGGTGGTGGACCGGCATCCAGTGGTGCTCGCAGAACCAGCGGCCGACCAGGGCACCGCCGTAGATGACGAAGCCGACTCCGATGAGCCAGGACTCGACCACGAGGACGGTGCCGACGGGACCGTAGCTCAGGGCGTTGGTGACGATGAGCGGGGTGAAGACGAGGTACGAGAAGCCCCGCAGTCCGGACAGCCCGAGGATGGTGGCCACCGCGCCCGGCAGCAGCGCGCGCCAGCGGACCTGGCCGCCCAGCAGGAAGCGCTGCCCCCACCAGAAGAACAGCACGCCGCTCACCGCGGACAGCACGATCCGCCGGCCGCTGGGCAGGGCGGTCTTCGTGACCGCCTCCTGGTAGAGGTAGGCGGTGAGCACCAGCAGCCAGGTCGCCTGCCGCCACACCCGGTGCCAGGGGCCGGAGGACAGGCCCCAGATGCGTTCGTAGGCGTTCTGCACGCTGCCGCCGAAGGTCACGCCGAAGACGCCGAGCAGGACGAGGCTGAAGACGCTGGTGGTGCCGACGACGTTGCGCGGCGGGCTGATGACGTCGGTGAGCGCACGGGCGGACACGCCGGACAGGCCCATGCCGTCGGTGAGCCAGGCGGCGAAACCGCCGCGGGCCAAGGGGTCGGCGGCGGCGACCACGATCAGCAGCGGGGCCAGCGTCACCAGCGCGAGGGTGGCGAACCCCATGGCCCGGTGCAGCAGTTCCAGCTCGCGGCCGTGCTCGAGCAGGGCTCCCACGCGGAGCCACTGCCATGCCCGGTGCAGGCCGCGCCGCCACCGCTTCACGGCTCCTCCCGTGCTCGCCGCCGCCACGCTCTCCAGTCCCGATTCATCCACCCCGGCGCGCTCCGGGCAACTCGCCGGGTCGCCGGCGGGCGTTTTCCAGGACGCCCGTGGAGGCGGACCGGGGCGGTGCGGAGCCCGGCACGGGGCACACCGACGTACTGGTCGCGGGCGCGCCGAGTCGGTCCGACGGCCGCCCTCGAACCGCGCGGACGGGGTGTGGCCTGTCGGCCGGCTGCCGTACGCCAAGGCGGTCGCCTGCCGGCCGAGGACCTCCGAGCCCGGGGACCGCACGGGCGCGGTCCGAGCGGCGCTCGGCGCGGCACTCCCCCCGCACGGCCGGCTGATCCGCGTGAACGGCACGCAGCAGGCGCGGCTCGGGCCGAAGCCGCCCGCGGAGGTGCCGTACGGCGTCGCGAGTCCGCCGCAGTACGAGAGCGAGCGCATCCTCGAGGAACGGCCGGCCCGCCGCGGCGGGCACCTCGAGCGCGGTACGGAACTGCTCTCCTGCGCGCAGGACGCGGACGGTGTCACCAGCGTGCCGCGCACCGCGTCCGGGGGGCGAGTCGGCGGTCCGCTCGCGCTCTCGACCACGTCCTGCCGGACCGGGGCGATCCCGGTGTCCTTCCGGTGCCGGTGCTCACGGACCCGCGGGGCGGGTTCCGCGCCCGGTACGCGGCCGACGCGAGCACCGCGTTCCCGGTGCGCCCGGACGGGTATGGGGGCGCACGGCTGTCCGTCCCGGTCGGGCCCGGCGCGCTGTCCGCGGCTGACCCGGGTGTTCGCGGCGCTGACCGGCGTGGCGCGTCAGTCCAGGCCCTGCACGGGGGCGCCGGAGGGCACCCCGGCGTCCAGGTAGCCGGCGTAGAACTCCTTCCAGGGGGCGTTCACCCCGGCGTGCGGGTCCTCGAAGCGCTCGCCGCGCGCCTTGGCGTCGAGGGCGGCGAGACACACCTCCCAGCCGGCGCCGTTGCGGGCCGCGATGTCCGCCTCGGAGAGGACGTCGGTGAGGGTGAAGCGGGTGCGCTGGTCGTCGAGGGCCTCCAGGTCGAAGCGGAGCACGCTGCCGCCCCACTCGAAGGACAGGTGCCGGGGCGGGGCGAGGGCGAGCATCCGGCCGGTGAACTCGGGCGTGTCCGGGCCGGTGAAGCGGACCGTGCCGCCGGGACGCAGCTCCATCTCGGCACGGAACGGGAACCACTGCTCCAGTTCGTCGGGGTCGGTGACGAACCGCCAGACCCGGTCGATCGGGTGGTCGTAGGTGCGGGTGAACCGGACGGCGGGGCGGCCGTCGTCGAGGGTCAGATAGGTGCCGGTGAGCTCGACGGGCATGGTGTTCCAGTCCTTCGATCGTGGGGGGTGTCAGCTGTCGTCCGACACCTCGTCGAGGCGTCGGCCCAGGGCGTCCAGGCTGCCGTTCCACAGCCTGCGGTAGGGCTCCAGCCAGGCGTCCAGGGCGGCGATCGGGGCCGGGTCGAGGGCGTAGACGCGTCGCTGCGCATCCTGACTGACCCGGACCAGTCCCGCCTCCCGGAGCACCTTCAGGTGCTTGGACGTACTCGGCTGGCTCAGCCCGCAGGCCTCGACGATCTCCCCGACGGGCCGGGGGCGTTCCAGCAGGAGCGCCACGATGGCCCGCCGGTGGGGGTCGGCCAGCGCGGACCAGAGCGCTGCGTCGGACATGGGCCTCAATATGCCTCACCAGTTATATGAACGTCAACGTATACACGCCGCCTCGACCCGGAAGCCCAGCGAAACGTTGCCGTTTCGCTGAAAGTGCTCTAATCTCGACGTGTACGAAACCGTTTCGTTTACGTGTGCCTTACGTCCGCACGCTGCTCTTGCACGCTGCTTCCGCACCCGAACGACTTCCCTGGAGTGGTTCATGTCCCAGAAGACCCTGGCCGACGACTCCCGAGCCGGAGCCGTCGCCGTCGACGCGATCGAACGGAGCGCGGCCTCACCGAAGCGGTGGTGGATCCTCGCGGTCGTCGCCGTCGCCCAGCTGATGGTCGTCCTCGACGCCACGATCGTGAACATCGCGCTGCCGTCCGCCCAGACCGCCCTCGGCTTCTCCGACGGCAGCCGGCAGTGGATCGTGACGGCGTACGCGCTGGCCTTCGCCTCCCTGCTGCTGCTCGGCGGACGCATCGCCGACCTCTTCGGCCGCAAACCCGCCTTCCTGGTGGGCGTCGTCGGCTTCGCCGCGGCCTCCGCCCTCGGCGGCGCGGCGAACGGCTTCACCATGCTGGTCGTCGCCCGCGCCCTCCAGGGTGCCTTCGGCGCACTGCTCGCGCCGGCCGCGCTGTCCCTGCTCAACACCACGTTCACGGACGCCCGGGAGCGGGCGCGCGCCTTCAGCGTGTACGGCGCGATCGCCGGCGCCGGCGGTGCGGTGGGCCTGCTGCTCGGCGGTGTGCTGACCGACGCCCTCGACTGGCGCTGGACCCTGTACGTGAACGTGGCCATCGCCGTCGTCGCCTTCGCGGGCGGCTGGATCCTGCTGAGCAACCACCGCGACGCGGCGAACGCCAAGCTCGACGTGCCGGGCACGGTCCTGGTCGCCTCCGGTCTGTTCTCCCTGGTCTACGGCTTCTCCAACGCCGAGACCCACCACTGGGGTTCGCCGCTGACCTGGGGCTTCCTGATCGCGGGCGGGCTGCTGCTGACGGCCTTCGCCTGGTGGCAGACCCGGGCCGCACACCCGCTGCTGCCCATGCGCATCCTGCTGGACCGCGACCGCGCGGCCTCCTACCTCGCGGTACTGATCACCGGCGCGGGCATGTTCGGCGTGTTCCTCTTCCTGACCTACTACCTCCAGCTCAACCTCGGCTTCAGCCCCACGAAGACCGGTCTGGCGTTCCTGCCGATGGTCGGTGCGCTGATGGTGACCGCGCAGGTCGGCACGACCGTACTGCTGCCCCGGATCGGCCCGAAGGCGGTCATCCCGCTGGGCTTCGCCATAGCCACGGCCGGCATGGCCTGGCTGACCGGCATCGGCGTCGGCGCGCACTACGCGAGCGCGGTCCTGCCCCAGCTGATCGTGATCGGCGTGGGCCTCGGCATGGTCATGCCGCCGGCCATGCAGCTGGCCACCGGCGGGGTCGCGGCGGAGGACGCGGGCGTGGCCTCGGCGGCCGTCAACGCCATGCAGCAGGTGGGTGGTTCGATCGGTACGGCGCTGCTGAACACCCTCGCCGCGAGCGCCGCCACGGACTATCTCTCCGGGCGGGACGCCACCAGCAAACTGGTGCAGGCGCAGGCGACCATCGAGAGCTACACGACCGCCTTCTGGTGGTCCGCGGGACTCTTCGCGGCGGGCGCGCTGATCGCCTTCCTGCTCTACCGGCGCGGGGTGTCGCGGCAGGACGCGGGGGCCGCTCCGGTCGTCCACATGTGACCACCGGAATCCGAACCCGAGGGGCCGCCGTCAGCAGGGAGACGGCGGCCCCTCGGCCTGCCGTCGTGAAGGGGTGCGCAAGGCGACGGCGGTGTCCGGCTGCACCGCGTTCCTGGTCCCGGCGGTAGGCTGCGCGGCCGCACCGGTGCCGTGGTGGCTGACCGGCGGACGGCGGACGGCGGAAGAGGCGGTGGTGGCCACCGCTGCGGCCGCTCGGGCTGCTGCCCCCGGCCGCCGGTGCCGCCGTGATCCTGGCGGCCTTCGCCCGGTTCGCCGCGGAGGGGCTTGGCACCCCGGCGCCGGTCGCGCCGCCCGAGCGGCTGGTGGCGAGCGGCCCGTACCGGACGTGCGCCATCCGATCCGCCTCGCGGCCGTCGCCGTACTCGCCGGGCGGGGCCCGCTGCTCGCCCGGCCGGTGCGGTTCGGCTGTGCCGCCGGTGCCCGGGAGGCTGAGCCTGGCCCTCGTCCACTGGTACGAGGAGCCGCAGTGGGTGCGCCGGTTCGGGCCGCACCACGAACGCCATCGCCGGGCGGTGCCCGCCCGGCTCCCCCGGCTCCCCCGGCGCACTCCTTGGCGGGGCGCCTGAGCGTGGTCGCTCTGCCGTGTCGCTCTGTGTACCCGCCGCTTCCTGCCACCCGGGAGACGTCACCGGCACAGGACCGACGGCACCAGTTGAAACCGGTGTTTTTTCGCCGCTCCCCGGGAGGCCCCCCACGGGCCTGCCCGGGGAGCGGCTGTGTGCCCGGAAGCCGGCGGGCGGCCCCACTCCGCCCGTCCGGCCCCGGCACGAGATCGCTGGTTCCCCACTCCAGGGGCCGCACTCCCCAGTCACGGACCTGATCCGGCGTGTACGGGAACCCGTGCGATCCCGGTCCTAGAAGGCGAAGACACCGCCCACGGAGTCCTTCACGCACGAGTTGCCGAAGGTCCGCTCGTAGGAGACGCGCTGGCCCTGCCAGACGCCCTGGACGGTGACGACGACCGGGTTGTACAGCTTGTTGCACCACACGCCCTCGGCGGGCTTGAGCGCGCTGAAGTCACCACCGGTGGCGTTCAGTTCGGCGCAGGCCCGGGGCGCGTCCGGGTGGGTGCCGGAGGCCGTGGGGGCGCAGGTGAGGGTGACGGCGCGCTCTGGAGTGGCGGTGGCCGCGTCGTTGCCGTGGCCGATCGTGAGAACCAGCACCGAAGGGGCGTAGAGCGACGACGGGGCGGCGCCCGGTGCAGCGACGGCGGCCCCGGTCAGGGGTCCGCAAACGGCGGCGGCCGTGAGGCCGAGGGCCGCTGCCCAGCGCGCGGTGTTCCGCATTGTGTGCATCCTTCCGCTCGAACAGACGAGGTGCCGGCCCGGGCCCGGGTCTGGGCGCCGGAGCGGCGAGCGCCACTCTGCCGAGTCCACCGTCGAAACTCACATCGAACGCATAGGTTTCGGTAACCTTTCGTGTTGAAGCAGTGGCGTGAAGTCACGGAATTCGCACACCGTGACCCCGGAACGGAGCGGGTTCCGCCGTCCGGACACGAGCGGATGGCCGGAAATCGGCGCTTCGTTAATCGTCCTGAAACATTCCGACTCCGACCGCCACAAGGCCCCTCATGACTCCTTGTGTTCACGAAGTGATCACCAAGCGGAGGGCGTCCCCGGTCGGAACCGAGTCCGCCACCCACCGTCCGGGCCGCCGGCCACCCGCCCGTATCGTCGGGCTGCACGCGTACCCAGCTCCTCGACGACGAGAGGCGGACGGCCGGATGGCGAAGCACTGGGCCGACTTCCAGTACGAGATCTATCTGAACGGGATGACGGGTGCCGTGCCCCGGCTCCCCACCGATCTGACCCGGCTGGAGGAGCTGGCCGAACACCGGCTCGGACCTGGTCCGGTGGGGTACGTGGCGGGCAGCGCGGGCGACGGCAGCACGGCCCGCGCCAACCGGGCCGCACTCGCCCGGCGCCGGATCGTGCCGCGCATGCTGCGGGACGTGGCCGCGCGCGATCTGTCCACCGAGGTGTTCGGGCGGTCCCTGTCGGCGCCGCTGGCGCTGGCGCCCGTCGGCGTGCTCCGGATCATGCATCCGGTCGCCGAGTGCGCCGCCGCCCGGGCCGCCGCCGCGCAGGGCGTGCCGTACACCCTGTCGTCGGCGTCCAGCACGCCGATGGAGCAGGTGGCGGAGGCGATGGGGGACGCCGAGCGGTGGTTCCAGCTGTACTGGGGCAAGGACCGCGAGGTGACCCGGAGTTTCCTCGCCCGGGCGAAGGCCGCCGGGTTCTCGGTGCTGGTCGTCACCCTGGACACCCAGTTGCTGGCGTGGCGGCCCCGGGATCTGGACCAGGCGTATCTGCCGTTCCTGCACGGGGTGGGCACCGCCAACTACTTCACCGACCCGGCCTTCCTGGCAGGGCTCGCGCGGCCCGTGGAGGAGGATCCGAACGCGGCCGTGCTGCACTTCCTGGGCCTGTTCGGGGATCCGGCCAAGTCCTGGCCGGACCTGGCCTTTCTGCGGGAGCACTGGGACGGGCCGATCGTCCTCAAGGGCGTCCTGCATCCCGACGACGCCCGGCTGGCCGCCGATGCCGGCATGGACGGCGTGGTGGTCTCCAACCACGGCGGCCGGCAGGTGGCCGGCTCGGTCGCCGCGGCCGACGCGCTGCCCCGGGTCGCGGACGCGGTCGGCGACCGGCTGACGGTGCTGTTCGACAGCGGGGTGCGCACCGGCGACGACGTGTTCAAGGCGCTGGCCCTGGGCGCGCGGGCGGTGCTGGTCGGACGGCCGTACGTCTACGGGCTCGGCCTGGACGGCCAGGCGGGCGTCGAGCACGTCATCCGCTCGCTGCTGGCCGAGTTCGACCTGACCCTCGCCCTGTCCGGACACTCCCGCCCGGCCACGGTATCGCCGGCCGACCTCATCGAGGCCCCCGCCTGAACCACCGCAACCGGCGACGGGCAGGACGCCCCGGGGCTCACCGACGACACGTCAGAGGCCCTGCCCCGGCATACCCGACCCGGCGGCACGGAGACAGCCGCCGACCCCGGCGAGAACCCCGCCTGAGCCGGCCGAAACCGGTGGCGGACTCCGCCACCGGCAACGGCTCAGGCATCCCTCTCCGGCAACCCCGCCGGTCGCACGGACGGTCCGCCCGTACCGGCGACGGACAGGGAGCCGGGGCGCGCCGACGACGCGTCGGTGGTCCAGTGCTGGGCGGGCGAGTGGTCACGGGCCTTGACCACGAGATCGGCGCCCGGGGCCGTGCCCGTGGAGGCGAGAGCGAGGGTCTGGTCCCAGCGGGGGAGCAACTCGCCCTGCACGGTGAGGTCGTAGCGCACGTCCTTCTCGCGCTTCGAGCCCGTGTCGGCGCAGGTACCGAGGATCACCACCCCGGCGTCGGCGTGCGAGTCCAGGCACAGCCCCGAGCCGGCCGCGCTGCGCAGCAGCCCGTCGGCGTCGTACGTCCACTGCTGGGTGACCGCCGACGAACAGGCGGCCAGGATCACACCCGCCCCGGCGCCCGGGGCGCCCTTGATGTCGAGGCACAGGTTCGCGGCGGCGTTGCGCAGCCGGGTAGGCCGACCTGCCGCCGGCAGCCCGGCGGTGCCGGGCGCGGGGGTGCCGGGCGCGGGGGTGCCTGCTCTGCCGGGGACGGCGCTGGTGGAGGCGACCGGGTCGGTGCCGTCACCGCCGTCCGGCCACATGCCGATCGCCAGGACGGTCACGAGCAGCCCGGCCGAGGCCACTCCGACCCCGGTGAGCAGCGTCCGGGACGAGAAGGCCGGGACCCTGGCGAGCGGTCCGGGTTCGTCGTCGCCGCGCCGGCGAGCGCGGGACGCCCGTGTCCGGGCCCGCGGTTCGCCCTCGGTGCGCCGCCGGGCGCCGAGCAGTCCGGGCCGGTCCCCGCCGCGCCGGCGTCCGCCCGAGCGCCGGGAGCCGCCGCGGGCGGGGCCGGGACGGCGGCCGGGGCGGGAGTCGAGGTAGCGGCGGGCGCCCCAGCCGAGCACGGCCTCGGCGAGCAGCACGCCGGGCGCGGCGTCGGCATGGCCGAGTTGCTCGGCGGCATGCCGGCAGTAGGAGCAGGCGGCCAGGTGCTCCTGGACGTCCGGCAGCAGGGCGCCGCCCCGGCGGATCGGGACGTCGAGCAGCCGGTTGTAGTAGCGGCAGTCCTTGCCGGGCGCGAGTTCCCGGTGGGCGCGCACCAGGCCTTCCCGGAATTTCTCGCGCGCCTGCCCGAGCGCGGCCGTCGCGCTGTCGGTGTCCAGGCCGAGCAGTGCGGCGGGAACGGTTATCGGCTCGGCCTCGACCTCGGTATGCCACAGCAGGGCCTGCTCCAGCCGGGGAAGGGCGTGGAAAGAGCGGTCGGAGAGGGCGCGGTTTTCCGGTATCAGCGTCTTGGCGGCGCGCATACCACGGCCCCCGGCGGGTTTTCCGAGTCCGGGCAGTACGGCCGTGATCCGGTCGGTGCCGGACCAGTTGACGACCGTGTCCCGGACGGCGACCAGCAGACGGGGCCGCAGCGCCTCGGCGGGTTCACCGAGCGCGAGCCTGCCGAGGACCTGGTGGAAGGCGGTGGCGGTGACCATGTGGGCGAGCGGGCCGGACAGGGCCAGGCAGATGACCGCGTACTCCTGTGCCGACTGCCAGTGCCGGGCCATCAGCAGGGCGGCGGACCGCGAGCCTTCCGCATCGGAACCGGCCCGCAGCGGGCCGGCGAGCAACTCGTCCGGTTCCCCGGTGTCCTTGCCGGGCGGCGGATAGGGGGGACGAGGAGGGTGGGGGGTGGGCACTGAGCGGATTCCTTTGGTGCGTGATGCGTCGATGCGTATCTCCGGGGCGCGCGCGGGGAAGCGAAATCACCGGCGCTCGGCCGGTGAAGGATCCGCAACTGCCGGAAGAACTCCGGACTTTACCCCCCGCACGAGCGCGTCAACCCTTGCACAACTTCCACACGACCAACAGGGCGCCCGCACAATATCGCCAGGTTTGAAAGAAAGTCAGAAAGGGTGCTCTCCCGTCTGTTGGCGGGCGGCGCGCTTCGGTATTTCGAGCGCCCCGTGTGAAGCGCGCACACGCACCGGCCGGCCGCGCTCGCTCCCGGGCGGTGCGGCCCCGTGGTGGACTGGGCGCGGCCCTCTCGGAAGGCCCCGCGCGGGACGGCGGCTCTCCCGCGCGAAACGGCCGCCGGTCCCGTTCCTCCCGCCCTCGGCCGGCGGCCCCGGCGGCTTCCCCCCGCCGGCCGGGGCGGGTGCGGATCAGCGCGGATCCACTCGTCTTCCGCTCGGGTCGCCTCGGTTCCTTTCGGTTCCGCCCGGACGCGCTCAGATCTGCCAGGAACGCAGCCGGTCGGCCGCCCCGTAGACGTCCGCCTTGCCGGAGATCAGGTCACGGGCGAGGTCGACGAGGGCGCCGTAGGGCGGGTCGATGCCTACGCCGCTGACGAACATGTAGGCCACGGCGGTCGCGCAGGCGAAGCGGGCGTTGGCCGCGGGCAGCGGCTTGAGCACGGCGAGGGTGTGCAGCAGGGCGGCGGCCCGCCAGGCGGGATCGGAGTCGACGCCGAGCCGGGGCGGGTCCACGCGGTGCCGGGCGACGGCGGCGACCAGCGCGGAGAAGTCGTCGACCGCGGGCTGGTCGGGCAGGACCTCCTCATGGCGCTGGAGCAGCCAGGGGACGTCGATGTGGATGACGGGGGGCATCGGCTCAGGCGGCCTCGTCCTTGACGGCGGGCTCGTCGTCCGGGAAGGCGGCCGCGAACTCCTCGGCGTGTGCGGCGAAGAACTGCCGGAACGCCTCGGCACCCTCCTGCAGGGCCCGGTGCCGGGCGATGTCGGCGGCGGCGGCCTCGCGGACGAGGGCCTTCATCGACGTACCGCGCTCCTTGGCGATCTGCCGCAGGTCCTCTAGTTCCCGGTCGCTGAACTCCACGTTGAGAGCTGGCATGTCCCTCACGGTACCGCGCGGGTACTCACCCGTAAATATCACCAGGTCAGACGGCATTCGCCACGGTACCTACGCGACCCGAGAACCATGTCCGATTCCCGCCGGTGCCGGGGCGCCCGACGCAGCAGACTCGGCAGCGGGCAATGAGACCGTCGAAGACACCAGGAGCACCGATGAACACCCGCACCGTGCACACCGTCCACCCGAGCCCGCTGGGCGACCTGCTGCTGACCGGCTCGGTCGCGGCGGCCGGCGTCACGCTCACCTCGCTCACCCTGCCCGGGCAGCGCGGCGCGCCCGTCGTCCGTGCCGAGAACCGCGACGACGCGCCGTTCGCCGAGGCGCACCGCCGGCTGGACGCCTACTTCGCGGGCCGCCCGACCCGTTTCGACCTGCCGCTCGCGCCCGCCGGCACCCCGTTCCAGCAAGCGGTCTGGCAGGCCCTGGACGACATCCCCCACGGCACGACGACCACGTACGGCGAGCTGGCCGCCCGGCTGGGCGTGCCGCGGGCCGAGCTGCGGGCGGTCGGCCGGGCCCTCGGTGCCAACCCGCTCCTGCTCGTCCGCCCCTGCCACCGGGTGATCGGCGCGGACGGCTCGATGCGCGGGTACGCGGGCGGAGTCGAGCGCAAGGTGTGGCTGCTGACGCACGAGGGCGCGCTGCAGCCGGCGCTGGTGTGAGGGAGCCCGTCATGTCGTTCACCCCGGCCGAGGCCCGCCGCCGCGCGGCCCGCACCGACTGGACCGTCCTCGCGGCCGAGTTGGACGAGCACGGCAGCGCCCCCACCGGTCCGCTGCTGACGCCCGCCGAATGCGCCGAGCTGGCCGCCCTGTACGACGACCCGGAGCTGTTCCGGACCACGGTCGACCTGGCCCGGCACCGGTTCGGCTCCGGCGCGTACCGGTACTTCACCCACGACCTGCCCGCGCCGGTGGCCGCGCTGCGGGCCGCGCTCTATCCCCGGCTGCTGCCCGTCGCCCGGGACTGGGCGGCCCGGCTGGAGCGTCCGGCGCCGTGGCCCGACTCGCTCGACGCATGGATCGAGCGCTGTCATGCCGCCGGCCAGGACCGCTCGGCGCAGATCCTGCTGAGCTACGGACCGGGCGACTGGAACGCCCTGCACCGGGACGTGTTCGGGGAGCTGGTCTTCCCGCTCCAGGTGGTGATCGGGCTGGACGCGTACGGCACCGACTACACCGGGGGCGAGTTCCTGATGGTGGAGCAGCGCCCGCGCGCCCAGTCCCGGGGTACCTCGCAGGTCCTGCGGCAGGGGCACGGCCTGGTGTTCACGACCCGGGACCACCCCGTGCGCACCCGGCGCGGCTGGTCGGCCGGGGCGATGCGGCACGGGGTGAGCACCGTGCGCTCCGGGCGCCGGCGCACGCTGGGGCTGGTGTTCCACGACGCCGCGTGACCGGGGCCCGGTGGCTGCCCCGGGCCGGCCGCGCAGAACACCCTGCAGGCCGGGGACGTAGGGCATGCCGTACGGCTGGGCCGCGGCCGTCGCCAGGCAGGTGTCCGCGGCCCGGCAGCGCGCCGATCTGGTGGACGCGGACCCGGGGGCCGGTGTCGGGCTGGTACGACTCCGCCGCGCGAGCACCGGAAGACCCGGCCGCCAGCGCCGTGCGCCGAAGCGAGGACCTACACCTCCAGCCGGCTGATGCGCACCGCCCCCTTCGCCTCGCCCGGGTGGGCGCTGGTGAGGGTCAGCCGCAGCCGGGCGCCGCGTGCCGCGTCGAAGGTGATCACCGTCGGGCTGTCCGACGCGGTGGCCCACTGCGTCTTCGCGCCCGTCACCGGCACATGGGCGCGGCCGTCCCACACGGCCACCTCGACCCGCGCGGGCAACGTGTGACCGGCGTCCACCGTGAAGGAGACCTCGACCCGGTCGAAGGTGCGGGTGCGCCCGGCGTCGAGGGACACCCAGTCCGTCGCGCGGGCTCCGGTGAAGGCGGGCAGCAGCCCGGTGGCCGACTTCGTGAAGGCGTTGGACCAGCCGGTGGCCGGATCGCCGTCCAGCATCGCGGCGGGCGGGGTGTCCTCGCGCCCGGAGTAACTGGCGTCCGCGTACGGATAGTCGACCGGATCCGGATGGTCCGGCCCGAAGCCGGCCGCCGGGGTGCGAGCCGCCTCGCGCGCCGCGGTGGCCCGCACACCCACCGTGCCGGTGCGCAGCCCGGCCACACGCGCCGTGACCTTCAGCTCCCCCGGCTGCGTGCCGGACCGGACGATGGCGAGGGCCTTGCCGTGGAACGCGGTGCGCGTGCTCGCCTGGTAGCGCTCGGCGCTCTCCTCGCGACCGTTGTCGACCCCGGCGAGGGAGCCGCCGCCGACGTCGAAGGTGATGAGGTGCTCTGCGTCCGGCACCAGCACGCCGTGCGCGTCGACGATGTCGGCGGTGACGAAGACCAGTGAACGGCCGTCCGCGGCAACGGTGTCGCGGTCGGCGGTGAGGCGTACGGCGTGCGGGACGCCGGCCGTGCGCAGCACATCGGTGGCGACCACCTCGCCGTCCCGCCGGGCCACCGCCTTCAACTCCCCCGGCCGGTACGGCACTTTCCACGACAGGTGCAGTTTGCCCGCGCTGCCGTTGGGGCTGGTGTAGCTGCCCGGGTAGGGGCCGTCGGTGACCGTCTTGTCGTCGCCGGTGGCCTCGGTGGTCTCCAGGTAGGCACGCCCGTCGGCGGTCCTCTTGACGTCGAACTCCCTTGTGCCGAGGGATTCTCCGTTGAGGAACAGCTCGACGGAGGGCACGTTGGCGTACGCCCAGACCTCCACGGTGTCACCGTCTTCGTGGTTCCAGGTCATGGGCAGCAGATGGACCATCGGCTCGGTCGTCCACTGGCTCTTGAACAGGTGGTACATGTCCTTGGGGAACCCGGCCGTGTCGACGGCGCCGAAGAAGGACGCCTTGACCGGGAAGACGTCGTACGGGGTGGGCTCGCCGATGTAGTCGATGCCGGACCACAGGAACTGGCCGGCGAACCACACGCGGTCCCGGTCCTTCTTGTGGCCGTACTCGCCGCTCATCGTCCAGGAGGCGAGGTTGTTGTCGTAGGAGGAGGTCGCCCGTCTGCCGGGCGTGTGGTTCTCGCCGGTGTTGAGGTGCTCGGGCTCCTGGTAGGCGCCCCGGGTCGAGGTCTCCGAGGAGGACTCGGACTCGAAGAGGAAGAGATGCGGGTACCGGGCGTGCAGGGCGTCGACCGACTTCGCGGTGTTGTAGTTCAGGCCGAGGCCGTCGAGCTTGGCGAGCATCAGATCGGCGGCGGAGCCGGTGGCGGGTACGCCGTGGTACTTGTTGGAGCCGATGACGACCGGGCGGCTGTCGTCGGCGGCCTTGATCGCGCCGATGATCCGGTCGGCCATGGCGAGCCCGGCCGTGGAGGTGGAGTCGGGGATCTCGTTGCCGATGGACCACAGCACCACGGCGGGCGAGTTGCGGGCGGCGAGCACCATCTCGGTGGCGTCCTTCTCGCACCACTCGTCGAAGAACCGGCCGTAGTCGTACGTCGTCTTGCCGGTCCGCCAGCAGTCGAAGGCCTCGACCATCATCACGATGCCCAGCTCCTCGCAGGCCTGGATCATCTGCGGGGAGGGCGGGTTGTGCGAGGTGCGGAAGGCGTTGACCCCCATCGACTTCATGATCCGCAGCTGTCTGCGGACCGCGTCGAGGCTGATCGCCGCGCCGAGGGCGCCCTGGTCGTGGTGGAGGTCGACGCCCTTGATCTTGGTGTGGGTGCCGTTGAGGGAGAAGCCCTCGTCCGGGTCGAAGCGGTAGTCACGGATACCGAAGGGCGTGACGCAGGTGTCGGTGGTGCGGCCGCCGACGCGCAGCTCGGTGTGCAGGGTGTACCGGTTCCCGGGAGTGTCGAAGTCCCACAGTCTGGGCCCCGGGACGGTCAGTTCATGGGTCTCGGTGGCCTGCTCGGAGGCGGCGACGGTGGTGGCGGCGCGGGCGACCGTACGGCCGTCGGGTGCGACGATCCGCGACAGGACCGTTACGTCCGTGCCGGTGCCGGACTCGTTCAGCACCGTAGTCGCCGCCCGGACCAGCGCGCTGCCGGCCGAGATCTGCGGGGTGGTGACGTAGGTGCCCCAGCGGGCCACGTGCACCGGCTCGGTGATCACCAGCCGGGCCTCGCGGTACATGCCGCTGCCCGAGTACCAGCGGCTGCTCGGCAGCCGGTTCTGCACCTTCACCGCGAGGACGTTCGGCGTGCTGCCGTCGGTGTGCACGAGGCCGGTGAGGTCGAGGGCGAAGCCGGTGTAGCCGTAGGGGTGACGGCCGGCCTCGGTGCCGTTGCAGTAGACGTGGGAGTCCATGTAGACGCCGTCGAACTCCACCGAGATCCGCTTGCCCGTGTACGCCGGCGGGAGGGTGAAGGCGAGCCGGTACCAGCCGAGGCCGCCCGGGAGGAAGCCGGTGCCGCTGGTGGTGCCGTGGTCGGTCGTGGGGGTCTGCTCGATGCTCCAGTCGTGCGGGACGGCGAGCGCGCGCCAGGCCGAGTCGTCGTAGCCGGGATCGGCGGCCCGGTCGTAGGCGCCGGTCGGGTCCGTGATGCCACCGGGATTGACCAGCGCGAAGCGCCAGCCGTCCCGCAGCGGCACGGTGCGGCGGCCGGCGGCGCCCGCGGACGCGTCGGCGGCGAGGGCGGCCGGGGCCGCCGCCGTGCTCAGCAGTGCTCCGGCTGCGGGCGTTGCCGTGGCTGCGACCAGAACCGATCGTCGCGTGACCGTCATGGCGGCTCTCCCTCATCAGGACCCAGAAGTACTCACAACTAATCGTGAACAAACAGATTCTGACGGTCTGCCATGCACGATCGTCAAGGGTCCGGAAGCTCGCGTGCGCACTCGGTGACGCATCGGCCGGATTTCCCCCTTGACCGTGTTCGACCGCCCGGCCGGCCGGGCGGGGGTCACGGTTCACGGGAGTGCGTGAAGCACTACGCTGGAACGCGAGTGGTGCCACCTGTTCACTGTGAGTGTGCGCTTGGGAGCGGCGACGATGAGCCGGGTCTATCCGTTCGACGAGGCGGCGACGGCCCGGGCCGTCATCGACGACGACGGAACGCTGGTGGAGTGGAACGAGGGTGCGCGACGCCTGCTCGGCCACCCCGCGCAGGCGGTCCTGGGCCGCCCCGCCGCCCGGCTGCTGGCCGGGGACGACCCCCCGTCCGTCCCGAGGGACGCCCGCTGGACGGGCACGGTCGGATTGCGCCACCAGGACGGGCGTACGGTCCCGGTCTGGGTGCTCGCCCACCGCCGGCCGCCCCGCGACGGACGCGCCGGGGACTGGCTCGTGGTCACCCCGCTGACCGGCGGCGAGCAGCCCGCCGCGGGCGACCCGCTGGCCGAGGCGGGCCTGATCCAGTCACCGTGCGCGCTCGCCGTCTTCGACGGCGCGCTCAGGCTGCGCCGGATGAACGACGCCATGTCCGACGTCATCGGGCTGCCGGAGGAGCGGGTACGGGGTCTCAGGCTCGCGGAGATCGGCGGCAGGCCGCAGAGCGAGGAACTGGAACAGGCCATGCTCCGGGTGCTGACCACCGGCCGGCCGGACGACGTGCAGGCCTCCAGCCGCACCGGCCGCGGGGACCACGCCCACGCCTGGCTCGCCCGGATCGCCCCCGTCCGGGACGGCGCGGGCCGGGTGCGCGGGGTGTGTCTGGCCGCGCACGACATCACCGACAACTACCGGGCCCGGCAGCGGCTGCAGCTGGTGAACGAGGCGAGCGTGCGCATCGGCAGCACGCTGGACGTCACCCGGACGGCCCAGGAGCTGGCGGACGTGTGCGTGCCCGCACTCGCCGACTTCGTCACCATCGACCTGCTCGACCCGCAGGCACACGGCGGCGAGCCCCCGGCCCGCATCACGGCGCCGGTGCAACTGCGGCGGATCGCCCACCAGTCGGTGCACCCACAGGTGCCGGAGGCGGTGATCCGTCCCGGGCAGGCCGAGGAGTACCCGGCCGGCTCCCCGCAGGCCGACTCGCTGACCGCGGGCCACACGATCGTCGCCTCGGTGGTCGAGGGGGACATCGACGACTGGCTGACCTGGCACACCACGCGGGGCAGGCGCGTGAAGGAGTTCGGCATGCACTCCTCGATGTCGGTGCCGATCCAGGCGCGCGGGCTCACCCTCGGGGTCGCGGTCCTCATCCGGCACCGGCGCCCGGACCCGTTCACCGCGGACGACGTGCTGCTGGCGGAGGAGATCACCGCCCGCGCCGCCGTCTGCGTCGACAACGCGCGCCGCTACTCCCGCGAGCGGGAGACCGCCCTCGCGCTCCAGCGCAGCCTGCTGCCCCGCACCCTGCCGCGCACGGCCGCGCTGGAGGCGTCCTCCCGCTATCTGCCGGCCGCGCGGGCCGGGGTGGGCGGCGACTGGTTCGATGTGATCCCGCTGTCCGGGATGCGGGTCGCGATGGTCGTCGGGGACGTCGTCGGGCACGGGGTGCAGGCCTCGGCCACCATGGGCCGGCTGCGCACCGCCGTACGCACCCTCGCCGACATCGACCTCGCCCCGGACGAACTGCTCACCCATCTGGACGACCTGGTGGTGCGGCTCTCGGAGGAGTCCGGCGGCGACGGCAGCCCCGGCGAGGTCGGCGCGACCTGCCTGTACGCGGTCTACGACCCGGTGTCACGGCGCTGCACCCTGGCCCGCGCCGGGCATCCGCCGCCGGTGCTGCGCCGGCCGGGAGACCGGCCGCGTCTGCTGGACGTGCCCGCCGGTCCCCCGCTGGGCCTGGGCGGACTGCCCTTCGAGTCCACCGAGGTGGGGCTGCCCGAGGGCAGTGTCCTCGCCCTGTACACCGACGGCCTCGTGATGTCCGGGGAGCGGGACGGGGACGCCGCCCGCCGGCTGCTGTACGAGGCGCTCAAGACGGACACGGACTCCCTCGACGCGATCTGTGACAGGGTCCTGCACGCCCTGCTGCCGGCCGGGGGCGCCCCCGACGACGTGGCGCTGCTGCTCGCCCGCACCCGGGGCCTGCCCCCCTCCCAGGTGGCCACCTGGGACATCCCGGCCGACCCGGCGCTGGTGGCGCCGGTCCGCAAGCAGGTCGTGGAGCGGTTGGACACCTGGGGGCTGAGCGAGGCGGCGTTCACGGCGGAGCTGGTGGTCAGCGAGCTGGTCACGAACGCCATCCGGTACGGCTCGCACCCCATCCGGCTGCGGCTGATCCACGACGCGGCCACGCTGATCTGCGAGGTGTCCGACACCAGCCACACCGCCCCGCACCTGCGCCGGGCCAAGATCTTCGACGAGGGCGGTCGGGGTCTGCTGCTGGTCGCCCAGCTCACCCAGCGCTGGGGCAGCCGGCACACCCCGGAGGGCAAGACGATCTGGGCGGAACTGCCGCTGTTCGAGGAGGAGGACCACGGGTGACCGCGCCGCGGGGCGGTGCCGCGCTGCGCGGTCCGTCGGCCGCGGCACCGCGCGGCTGGTCGGGGCATGCGGCGGCAGCCCTTGTCGCGCACGCCCTGGCGCCGCGCCAGCCCTGTGTCCGACACCGCCCCGCGCGACCGCGCACGCCCTGGCGCCGCGCCGGGTCGGCGGTTCCCGGCGTCCGGTCCGTCTGCGGGCCGGGCCCCGGACGGTCCCGGCCGGCCGGGGCGCGGCTCAGCCGCCGGCCAGCCAGGGCCGTACCTGCTTGCGGGCCTCGTGCAGACGGGACTTGAGGGTGCCGAGCGGAATGCCGACGCGCTCGGCGACCTCGGCGTACTCCAACTGGCAGATGTCGCGGTAGACCAGCGGCGCGACCAGGTGCGGGTGCGTGCGCTCCAGCCGTTCCAGCGCCTCCAGCAGATCCACCCGGGAGCCGGCGATGACGCTGGTGGTGCGCGGGTCGACGGCGTACGCGGGCTCGATGGTCGCGGGCTGCTCGGCGGCGCGCCGCTTCAGCTCGCGGTACTTCTGCCGGCAGCAGTTGGCGACCACGGTGTACAGCCAGGTGCCGAAGCGGCTGCGGCCCTCGAACGCGGTGATGTGCCGGGCCACCTGGAGCAGCACGTCCTGGGCGGCCTCCTCGGCGTCCTCCCGGCAGGGGAGGAAGCGCGCGCAGCGCCTCAGGACCTCCGGCCGGATCTCGGCCAGCAGCCGGTCCAGGGCAGTGCTGTCGCCCGCCGCGGCCTGCCGGGCGAGGTCTTCCATCGGCGACTGGTCCTGCACGGACGGGCCCCCCTTCGAGTCGATCTCAGGCCAGGCATGATAGTCGTATGCACTCCCTGGAGCGGATCGGCCGCTACCGCCTCGAACGGCCGCTGGGCAGCGGCGCCTTCGCCACGGTGTGGCTCGCGCACGACGAAGAGCTCCAGGCCCCCGTCGCGGTGAAGGTCCTCGCGGAGAACTGGGCGCACCGGCTCGACATCAGGGAGCGCTTCCTGTCCGAGGCGAGGCTGCTGCGCCGGGCCGGCTCGGGCCGCCTCGTACAGGTCTACGACATCGGTCAACTCCCGGACGGCAGGCCGTACTTCGTGATGGAGTACGCCGACGGCGGGACCCTCGCCGATCTGCTGGCGGACGGCCCGCTGCCGGTGCGGGACGCGCTGGCGCTGACCGCGGAGGCCGCGCGCGGCGCCGCCGCGCTGCACGAGGCGGGCATCGTGCACCGCGACATCAAGCCGACCAACGTGCTGCTGCACACCGCGCCGGACGGCACCCGGCGGGTGCTGCTGGCCGACCTGGGGCTGGCCAAGAGCCTCGCGCAGGCCTCGGTGCTCACCCTGGCCGCGGGTTCGGCGGGCTATCAGCCGCCGGAGCAGGCCGAGCCCGGCGAGGGCATCGACGAGCGGGCCGACGTCTACAGCCTGGGCGCGGTGGGTTACGAGCTGCTCACCGGGACCGTGCCGGGCTCCCCGGGCAAGGTCGTGGCACCCCGGCGGCTGCGGCCGGACCTCGGCGAGGACGTGGAGCGGGCGCTGCTGCGGGCGCTGGAGCCGGACCGGGAGCGGCGCTGGCCCGGCGCGCAGGTGTTCGCGCAGGAGCTGGACCGGCTGGCGGCGGTCCCTGCGGGGACGGCGTCCGGCGCGCGGCGGCTGGACGGCGTGCGCGGCCGGCTGAACGTCGTGACGCTGTCGCTGGCCGCGCTCCTCGCCGCCGCGGTGGCCGCGGTCGCGGTGACCGTCGTCCTGCACCGCGGGGGCTCCCCGGACGGGACGCAGGTGACGGACGCGACCGGACGGGTCGTCGTGCGGGTGCCCGCGGGCTGGGGCCGCGAGCTGCGCGACTCCGGCTGGGACCCGAGCGTGCTGGGGCTGGCCAAGGGGCACGAACCGGGGCTGGTGGTCGCCGACGACCTGACCCGGTGGTCCGATCTGGGCAAGGCCGTGGACGGGGTGTTCGTCGGGGTGAGCGAGCACGGCGACGTCACGGGGAAGGTGAAGGTCCTCACGCACTCCGGCTGCCGCTACTCGGGCAGCCGCAGCTTCGCCGACGCCGGCTTCCGCGGACTGGTGCGGGCCTGGAGCGGCTGTCCGGACGGCGGTTCGGTCACGGAGTCCGCGCTGGCCCCGGCGGACGGCGCCGGCCAGCCGCAGGTGTACGTACAGGTGCGCGAGCGGGGTGCCGGGGACGCCACCGACGGGATACTCCGTTCGCTGCGCGTGGGCTGAGGCACGCCTGCCGGAGGTCACGGCGGGGAATGAACCCTGCGTGTGCCGAACTTTTCGGGCGCTGTGCGCATCGGAAGGTGATGACGGCGCACTCGGCGCCGCACGCACGCGTCCTGTCGCGTGCCCTGACCATCCAGGAGTGTTGAGCGACATGGTGTACGCACCCCGGTCCGCGCGGCACGGGGCCCTGCTCGTCGGTACGTTCGCCGTGCTGGGCCTCCTGACCGCCTGTGGAAACAGCAACACGCACCACAGCACCCCCGCTGTCATCTCGTCCGGTACGGCCGCGCCCGCGACGGACGGCACCCAGAGCCCGGTGTCCGCCACGTCCGCGCCGACCGCCGCCACCTCCGGCTCCACCGGCACCGCCTCGTCGCCCGCCCCGCGGGGCTCGGCGTCGCAGGGCGGCGGTCCGACCACGGCCCCCGCCGCGAGTTCCCGCTGCCACACCTCGGAGCTGCGCGCCTCCGTGGGCCGCAACGACCCGGGGGCCGGCCAGGAGAACTTCCCGGTCGTGTTCACCAACCAATCAGCCCGCACCTGCACCGTGCACGGTTTTCCGGGCGCGGCGTTCGTGACCGCCTCCGGCGGCCAGCTCGGCCCGGATCCCAAGCGCGAGTCGGGCTCCCCGGTGACGATCACGCTCAAGCCGGGGCAGAGCGCTTGGGCGGGGCTGACCTTCTCCAACCCCGGAATCAGCGGCGCCAAGACGGCCACCCCGGCCGCGCTGCTGGTCACACCGCCGGACGAGCGCGACTCCCTGAAGGTCGCGTGGGCGGGCGGCGCGGTGCCCGTGGGCGGGAACTCCTCATCCGTCTTCCTGTCGGTGCTCGCCCCCGGTTCGGCGCCCTGACCTGCGCAGACGCCGTCCAGAGAACCCCGCTGCCCGAGGCCAGGGCAGCGGGGTTCGTCATGAGCGCGCCACAACTGTCACAGGACGGCAACAGCCGCCGCAGGCCGCGATCTTTCTTCCGGCTCCCGCAATCGAACTCGTCGATCGCACGGTGAGCAGGCCCCGCAGAGGGCCGCGAGAAGAAACTCGGGGACAAGATGAGCGGGATCTCACGCAGGCGGGTGCTGACGGCGGGCGCGGCGGCGGGCGCCCTGGGCACGCTGGCCGCGTGCTCCTCCGGCACCGGCCTCTCGGTCGGCGGCTCGGACTCGGACGGCAAGGGCACCGCGCAGGCCCGGCCGGCGAAGCCGATCGGCGACGGCTCCACCGCCGACACCGGCGCCCAGCCGCACCAGCCGACGCCGGACCGGCTGAAGCCGGGCCAGAAGCCCCCGCAGTTCGTGGTGTTCTCCTGGGACGGCGCGGGCGAGCTGAGCAACCAGCTGTTCTCCCGGTTCCGCAAGGTCGCCGCCGACCACGGCGCCAAGATGACGTTCTTCCTCAGCGGCATCTACGCCCTGCCCGAGTCCAAGAAGAACCTGTACCGCCCGCCGCAGCACGCGGTCGGCGCCTCCGCCATCGGCTACCTCGCCGACCGGCACATCCACGCCACGCTCCAGCAAGTGCGCTCCGCCTGGCTGGAGGGCCACGAGATAGGCACCCACTTCAACGGGCACTTCTGCGGGGCGACCGGGGTGCGCAACTGGTCCCCGGCCGAGTGGCGCAGCGAGATCGACCAGGCCATGGGCTTCGTGACGCAGTGGAAGACCAACACCGGCTTCACGGACCTCGACCCGCTGCCCTTCGACTACCACAAGGAGCTGATCGGCGGCCGCACCCCCTGCCTGGAGGGCCAGTCCAATCTGCTGCCCACCGCGGCCGCGCTCGGCTGGAAGTACGACGCCAGCTCCCCCGGCGGGCTGCAGATCTGGCCCGGCAAGGTGCAGGGCGGAAAGATCTGGGACTTCCCGCTGCAGTCCATCCCCTTTCCGGGGCACAACTTCCAGGTGCTCTCGATGGACTACAACATGATGTTCAACCAGTCCGGCGGCAATCCGACCGGTGACCGCGCCCAGTACGACGCCTGGCGCACCCAAGCCCGCGACGCCTATGTCGCCGGCTTCCAGCGCGCCTATACGACCAACCGCGCCCCCTTCTTCATCGGCAACCACTTCGAGCGCTGGAACGGCGGCATCTACATGGACGCCGTCGAGGAGGCGATCGGGAAGATGGCCGCCCACGGCGACGACGTGCGCTTCGTGTCGTTCAAGCAGCTCGTGCACTGGCTGGAGGCGCAGGACCAGGCGGTGCTGCGCAAGTTGCGCACCCTGGTGCCCGGGCAGTCCCCGGTGGGCGGCTGGGCGGACTTCCTGGGCGCGGCGGGCAGCCAGTCCTCCTGAGCTGTTCAGGATCGTCTGTTTTCATGGGCGGGCACCGTGTGATCGTTTCCGGAAGGACCCGTCCTGAACACCCCGCTCGCCGAAGCGCTGTCCGCCCTACTCCTCGTCGCCGTGCTCGCCTTCGCCGTCGTACGGCCCTTCGGCTGGCCGGAGGCGGTCATGGCCGTCCCCGCCGCCGGGATCGCGGTCGCCACCGGGGCGATCTCGCTGGACCACGCCCGGGCCGAGGCGGAGCGGCTCGGCCCGGTGGTCGGCTTCCTGGCGGCCGTGCTGGTGCTCGCCCACTTCTGCGACGTGGAGGGGCTGTTCCAGGCGTGCGGTGCGTGGATGGCCCGCTGGGCGGCGGGCCGGCCGGTGCGGCTGCTGACGGCGGTCTTCGCGCTGGCGTCCGCCATCACCGCCGTCCTCAGCCTGGACGCCACGATCGTGCTGCTCACCCCGGTGGTCTTCGCCACGGCCGCGCGGACCGGCGTACGCCCGAAGCCGCACATCTACGCCTGTACGCATCTGTCGAACACGGCGTCGCTGCTGCTGCCGGTGTCGAATCTGACGAACCTGCTGGCATTCGCGGCGAGCGGGCTGAGCTTCACCCGGTTCGCGGCGCTGATGGCGCTGCCGTGGCTGGTGGCGATCGGCGCCGAGTACGGGGTGTTCCGGTGGTTCTTCGCCCGTGACCTCGCGGCGGCGGCACCGGTGGGCCAGGACCCCGGCGAGGCGCCGCGGCTGCCCCTGTTCGCCCTGGTCACCGTGGCCTGCACGCTCGCCGGGTTCGTGGTGGCCTCGGCGTTCGGGGTGCAGCCGGCCTGGGTCGCGGCGGCGGGTGCGCTGGTGCTGGCCGGGCGGGCGCTGGTGCGGCGGCAGGCGACCGGGCTGAGCGTCGTACGGGCCGCCGCGCCCGCGTTTCTCGCGTTCGTGCTGGCGCTGGGCATCGTGGTGCGGGCGGTCGTCGACAACGGGCTCGCGGACGTCCTCGGGCAGGTGGTACCGGGCGGCACCGCGCTGCCCGCGCTGCTCGGGATCGCCGCGCTGGCCGCCGTCCTGGCGAACCTGATCAACAATCTGCCCGCGGTGCTGGTCCTGCTGCCGCTGGCTGCGCCGGCCGGTCCGGGCGCGGTGCTGGCGGTGCTGCTCGGCGTGAACATCGGCCCGAACCTGACCTACGCCGGGTCGCTGGCGACGCTGTTGTGGCGGCGGATCGTGCATCAGCACGACCATGGCGTGGATCTCGGCGAGTTCACCCGGCTGGGCCTGATCGCCGTGCCGTTCTCCCTGGCCGCCGCGGTGGTGGCACTGTGGGGGTCGCTACAGGTTCTCTGAGGGTTCCGTGCGTGCGCCGAGGGAGGCCGACCGGATGCGTGTGATCGCCTGGCTCGTCGAGGGCACCTGGCCCGCCTGCGTGGACGCCGTGCGCGCCCACGCGCCGGACGGCGCCGAGGTGGTCCTGCTGCACGTCAGCGGGACCGAGGTGCCGGGGCTCGCGCACGGCGCGTTCGCGGGACTGCTCGGACGCGGGCACCCGGAGCTGGATCCGGGCGACCGGTTGGAGGCGCTCGGCGGGAGGTCGGCGGCCGAGTTGCTCGACGCGGCGGCCGGACGGCTGGGCCTGCCGTGTGTGCGCGAGGAGCGGTCGGGGCGGGTCGAGCGGGAGGTGGTGGCCGCCTGCGCCGGCGCCGATCTGCTGGTGCTGGCCCGCGACGGGGACCGCTCCCGGCTCGGGCCGCACAGCCTGGGCCCGGCGGTCCGGTTCGCCGTCGACCACGCGCCCTGTCCGGTGCTGCTGGTGTGGCCGGAACCAGCCCCTCCGCTGGGCACGATCCCGCCACCGCCACCGCACCACCCCTGAGTCAGCGGTGGTGGTGCCCGCCGCCCCCGTAACCCCCTCCGCCCCAGCCGCAGTAGTACGGGTACGCGGTGCAGGGGTCGGACGTGGCAGGCGGCGTGGGCGGCGGGGCGACCGTGGTGTCCGTGGGGGCCGGGGTGGGCGAAGAGGCGGGGCCGGG
>NZ_LGDV01000187.1 GCF_001280015.1 Streptomyces sp. MMG1121 | reverse complement strand
CAACAGGCAAGCAGGCCCGCCGACAGGCAACGAGTCCCACCACAGACGCCCCACCGACCTGCACAACAGGTCAACGGGGCGTCCACGCGCGCGGAAGCAGGACCAGGCCGCCACCCTCACGCACCACCTGTCACCTGCCCCAGATCTTCCGGTAGGCCTCCCGGTAGCCCGAGGGGTCCCAGGACGTGGCGCCTTTGCTGGTGGCTGCCGTGGAGACATGGACGGGCGCGACATAGCCGCTGGCCGGACGGCCGGAGAAGGCGCGGTTGAACTCGTCGAGGATCTGCCAGCCCTGGAGCGACAGCGGTTCGGGGACGGTGGCCGCCTGGTACTGCTCGCTGTTGATGCGCTGGAAGGCGGACGGGTCGCCGTCGCCGGCGCCGATGTTGAAGGGCGGGCCGGAGCCCTCCTCTCCGGCCGCGCGGAATGCGGGGGCGGCGTCGGCGAAGTACAGGTCGTTGATCGCCACCGAGTAGGTCCACCGGCTTCCGTAGCGGGAGAGGAGGGAGGAGACCTCCCTGGGGGTCCGGCTGCTCGCGTCCTCGATCGGGATGTTCTCGTACGCCAGCAGCCGCACGCCCGCACAGACGGCCAGCCGCTTCCTGATCAGCTCGGACTTGTGCTTGGCGAACGGAATCGAGGCGTCGGTGAAGAGGACCACCCCGGCGTTGCCCCGGGAGCGTGCGATGACCCACTGCGCGCTGATCGCGGTGACGTCGTCGACGTGGGTGGTGACGTTGGTGAAGAGCCGGGGTCTCATACTGGGGCCGGGGGAGTCGACCGCGTGCCAGCCGATGAGGGGGATGCCGGCCGCGGTGGCCCGCGCGACCTGCTGCGAGGTCGAGTCGGGGTCGAAACCGCCGATGACGATGCCGGAGGGCCTGAGGGAGACGGCCTCGCTCAGCGCCGCCTGGATGCCGGCGGGAGTGCCCTCGCCGTCGATCACCCGGACGTTCCAGCCGATGACCTTCGCGGCCTCCCGCACGCCCTGCGCGACGCCTGCGACTCCGGGGTTGGTCATGGTCTGCGCGACGTAGACGATCGTCTTGCCGGACACCGCCGCGGGGCCGCTGGTGGGCCCGTTCCAGGGGACGTCGGCCTGCTCCGCCCGGGCGACGGCGGCCTGGGCCTTTGCCTGGGCCGCGGGGCAGCCGCTCGGGCCCGTGGTGGAGACCGCGGGGCCGCTCGACGAGCCGCGTTGGCAGCCTGCGAGGACGGCTGCCGCTGCCAACAGGGCGATGGAGACGGATCGTGCCTCCACGATGCCGGGGACGGCCCTGCGCTTGCGGTGCACGGAAGCTCCTCCCGGAGGGATGAGGGGCGCGGAAGGGACCGCGGCAGGGATCAAGGAGTGGCACCGCCCCGCGCCGAGGACGGCGGCTGCGGGGGTGGGGCGAGTGCCTCACGGGACGCGTCGGCCCCGATGCGCAGGTGGCGGGCGGAGTAGCCGGCCAGTCCGACGGCGAGAAGGAGGGTGCCTCCGTAGAACAGGGGGACCGTCCAGAATTCGGCGCCCATCTGGCCGATGCCGGTGAGGCCGACCGCGAGCACGGCGACGGCGACGAGCGTGCCCAGGGCGTTGGGACGGCCGGGTCTGATCGCGGTGGAGCCGAGGAGGGCGCCGACGAAGGCGGGCAGCAGATAGTCGAGACCGACACTGGGATTGCCGATCTGCTGCTGGGCCGCGAGCAGCACACCGGCGAAACCGACGATCAGTCCCGATGCGCCGAACGCGTAGACGGTGTACCTGCGGGTCGGGATGCCGACGAGGTCGGCGGCGCGCGGATTCGAGCCGACGACGTAGAGGTAGCGGCCGAGCGGCAGCCGCTCCAGCACCAGCCAGAGAGCGACGGCGAGGGCCAGCACGTAGAAGGCGGGAACCGGAAGCCCCAGGAACGTGGAGTCGTAGAGGTCGGTGAACGCGGCGGGGAGACCCTGCGGGCCGGGGACGATCCGGCCGCCGCCGGTGATCCAGCCGGTCACCGCGTACATCATGCTGCCGGTCCCGAGGGTGGCGATGAAGGAGTCGATACGGCCGAACTCGACGACGACACCGTTGAGGACGCCCACGACCGCCCCTCCGGCGATCACTACGAGGCAGGCCCACGGCCAGGGCCACCCCTCGTTGACGATGAGCTGCATCGCCATGACGTGTGCCAGGCCGAGGCCGTAGCCGATGGAGAGGTCGAACGCGCCGGTCACGACGGGGACCGTCGCGGCGAGCGCGAGGACAGCGGGGATCGACTGGTTGGACAGGATCGAGTCGACCGTGTCCCGCGTGGGAAACGTGCGGGGCAGGGCGAGGGAGAAGACCAGGACGAGCAGAGCGGTGAGGGCCAGCAGGCCGTAGGCGCTGACGAGGTGTCCCGCGGGGCTTCGGTGCGGCCGGGACGGGGGCGTGGAGGGGGAGGGCGAGGCGGTCATGGCGTCGCCCCGCTTCCGGAGGGGGGCATGGCCGAGGCCGCCCGGGTGAGCCCGGCGACGGTGAGGGCCGGACCGCTCAGCTCGGCCGTCACGGACCCGCGGACGAACACCAGGGCGCGCCGGCACACGCCCGCGACCTCCTCGAAGTCCGTGGAGACGAGCAGCACCGCGAGGCCGGTGGCCAGTGCCTCGTCGAGCAGGCGGTAGACGGCGGCCTTGGCTCCGACGTCCACGCTCGCGGTCGGCTCTTCCAGGATCAGCAGGCGCAGGCCCACCCGGTGCCACCGGCCGAGCATGACCTTCTGCTGGTTCCCGCCGGACAGCGTGCCGATCGGGACCTCGCTGTCGCGGGGACGCACCGTGAACCGTTCGATCAGGCCGGCGGCCACGGCGCGTTCGTGGCGGGGCGCGATCCAGTGCAGCGCCGGCACGCCTTCGGCACGCGGGTTGGCCAGGAGGTTCTCGCGCACGGTCAGCTCGGCGGCGCAGCCCTCCCGCTGTCTGTCGCCGGGCACGAGGCCGACACCGAGGCGGACGGCGTCGGTGACGGTGCGGGGGCGGTACGGCCGGCCGCCGAGGAGTGCCCGGCCGTCGAGCAGGGGCCGGGTTCCGGCGAGGGCCCGGCCGAGGTCCGTGTGCCCGGCGCCCGAGAGACCGACCAGGCCCAGGACCTCCCCGGCCCCGAGTTCCAGGCCTACCGGCCCGGTGCCCGGGGTCCGTACGCCGTCGAGGGTCAGGACGGGCGGGCCTCCGGCGGGCACGGTGGCGGGGCGGTAGTGGGTGAGTTCCTCGCCGACGATGTCATGGACCAGCCGGGCGGGGTCGTGGCCCGCCAAGGCGCCGTGGCTGACGAGATGGCCGTCGCGCAGGACGGCGAAGGTGTCGGCCACCTCGTACACCTCGTCCAGCCGGTGGGTGACGTAGAGGAGGCCGTGCCCCTGGTCGCGCAGGGTGTGCAGGACGCGGAACAGCCGGGTGCAGTCCGTGGCGGGCAGTCGGGCGGTCGGCTCGTCGAGGACGATGAGTTCCGCCCGGGAGGCCAGGGCTCGGGCGATGGCGACCAGCGACCGCTCGGCGGGGGAGAGACGGGCGATCGGCGCGGCAGGGTCGAGGTGGGCGGCGACGGTGAGCAGGGCATCGGTGCACTGCTCCCGGGTGCGCCGCCACGAGATCAGTCCGGCGCGGCGCTGGTAGCCGGTGCTCAGGGCGATGTTCTCGGCGACCGTCATCCATTCCACGAGCCCGAGGTCCTGGTGGATGAAGGACATGGCGCGGGACGCACCGTGAGTCCCCAGCGGGTGCCTGTCCACCGTGACCTGTCCCGCCTCCGCGTGGTGGATGCCGGCGAGCACCTTGATGAGGGTGGACTTTCCGGCTCCGTTGGGTCCGAGGAGGGCGAGGACGCCGCCCGCGTGGACGTCGAGGTCGACTCCGTCCAGCGCGAGGGTCCCGCCGAACCGCTTGGTGAGACCGCGGATGCGGACCAGGGGGTCCTGGGAGGTGTCGGGAGGGTCGTGCACGGACATCTCCGAGGGTCGGCCTGGCGAGTTCTTCCCGACTGTCGCCAGTGATCCTAATCGGCCGGTCAACGGCATTTCGTATATTTGCCGCCCCGTGTGACACCAACGGGTCAGCGGCGTTGCCGCTCTCAGCCACCGTCGAGGCCGCACTCGGCCCAGATGACCTTGCCCTGGGGCAGGTACCGCGTACCCCAGCTCTGGCACAGCTGGGCGACGAGGAACAGGCCCCTGCCGCCCTCGTCGGTGGTGGCCGCCCGGCGCAGATGCGGGGCGGTGTTGCTGGTGTCGGAGACCTCGCAGATCAGGGTGCGGTCGTGGAGCAGCCGTACCCGGATCGGGCCGGAACCGTGCCGGATGGCGTTGGTGACCAGCTCGCTGAGCATCAGTTCCGCGGCGAACGCGGTCTCCTCGAGTCCCCAGTCGGCCAGTTGCCGCATGGCGCGGGCGCGCACTTCGCTGACGAGGGCCGGGTCCGCTTGCAGGTCCCAGGTGGCGATCCGGCCGGGGTCCAGGGCGTGGGTGCGGGCGACGAGCAGGGCGATGTCGTCTCCGGGGTGGTTGGGCGCCACGGTGTTCAGAACCACCTGGCAGGTTTCCTCCGGTGTGCGCTCCGGATGGGCCAGGACCTCGCGCAACCGGCCGAGGACCACGTCGACATCGCGGTTGCGGTCCTCGATGAGTCCGTCGGTGTAGAGGACCAGCTGGCTGCCCTCCGGGAGATCGATCTCGACGGCTTCGAACGGCAGGCCGCCGAGCCCGAGAGGAGGCCCGGCAGGCAGCTCGGGGAAGGACACCGTGCCGTCGGGGCGGACCAGCGCGGGCGGAGGATGCCCGGCACGGGCCATGGTGCACCGCTGTGTGGTCGGGTCGTAGACGGCGTACAGGCAGGTCGCACCGATGATGTCCGCCGCGTCGTCGGCGGGGTCCTCCCGGTCCAGGCGTCCCACCAGGTTGTCGAGATGGGTGAGGACCTCGTCCGGGGGGAAGTCGAGTTCGGCGAAGCTGCGCGCGGCGGTGCGCAGCCGGCCCATGGTGGCGGCGGAGAGCATGCCGTGGCCGACGACGTCCCCGACCATGAGGCCGATACGGGTGCCGGAGAGGGGGATGACGTCGTACCAGTCCCCGCCCACGTCGGACTCGGCGGGAAGGTAGCGATGGGCGACCTCGACGGCGTCCTGGTCGGGCAGCCCCTGGGGGAGCAGGCTGCGCTGCAGGGCCAGGACCATGGTGCGTTCGCGTGTGTAGCGCCGGGCGTTGTCGATGGACAGGGCGGCACGGGCGGCGAGTTCCTGGGCCATGGAACGGTCGTCGTCGCCGAAGGGCGCGGGGTCCTGCCCGCGGTAGAAGGCGGCGATGCCCAGGACGACACCGCGGGCCACCAGAGGGACCGCGATGAGGGAGTGGACGTGGGTGAGCAACTCCGCCGAGTGCTCGGGATCGTGGGCGAGCCAGCCCGCGGCGACCTTCAGATCCGGCTCCAGTACCACCTCCCCGCTGGTCAGACAGCGCAGCTGCGGCGTGGCCGGGCCGTAGTCGACCTGCTTGCCGACCGGATGGAAGGGGCAGTCTTCGCGGATGCCGTGAACCACCGTACGGCGCAGGTCGCCGTGCGGGTCGGCGGACTCCTCTCCGCGCAGTACGGCCTCGGGCAGGTCGATCGTGACGTAGTCGGCGAGCCGTGGGACGGCCGTGCGAGCCAGTTCCTGGGCGGTGCGGCGCACGTCCAGGGTGGTACCTATGCGCGTACTGGCCTCGGACAGCAGCTCCAGGCGGCGCCGTGCGGCGAGGGCGTACCGTCCCACCTCCGGCTCCCCCACGAGCAGCAGGCCTCTCGACGGGGGTGCGCAGGCCAGGTGATCGCCCTGCGCTCCGACGACGGTGACGCCCCTGCCGCCCGAGGCGACCTGGCCGGGTGCCGCGATGGCGACGGCCCCGGGCGGCAGGACGACACGGGGGGTGGCCGGCTCGGCAGGGAACCCCGCAACCTCGTCCGTCTGCCATGGGGCGACGAGGGGACTTCGTGGTGCGGGCCCGGGCAGGACGGCCTCGACGGCGAGGCCCTCGACTCCGGTGGCACTCGTCATCGGACGGCTGAGCAGCGTGACACGCCGGCCGTCGGACAGGGCAACGTGGACAGCCGCCCGCTGCGCACAGGAGATCAACTCGGTGGCTTTCTCCATGAGGATCTCACGGTCATGGGGGTGCTGTCCGAGGGCCAGTTCGTCCAGCCCGACGGTGTGGTGACGGCCGACGGCGGCTTCGGCTTCGGTGTCCAGGTACGCCCGTAGCAGGGCGCGCTCGCGTGCGGAACTGTGGCTCAGCAGCCGCCGTTCGATGGCGTGCGCAGCCTTGCGTATCACGGTGGCCAGCGCGGGATCGTCGAAGCTGCGTGGATAGCCGAAGCACAGGACGCCCTCGATACGGCCGCTGAGCGGGTCGCGGACCGGAAGCGCGCGGCAGGCGCTCGACTGGGAGCGCTCGGCGAAGTGCTCGGCACCGTAGACCCGGATGAGCTGCCGCTCCGCCAGCGCGAGACCGATGCCGTTGGTGCCGGCGAACTGCTCGGCGAACACGAATCCCGGCACGCTCTGGATCGCCGGGAGGCTTCTGGCCAGGGACGCCTCTCCGAAACGGCGCAGCAGGACCGTTCCGCTCGCGTCGGCGACAGCGATGTTGAGCTGACTGCCTGCGAACCTGTACTGCAGCCGGTCGAGCACCGGTACGGCCGCGCCGACTATCCGGGCGTCCGTATCGAAGTCCTCCCGGAAGGGGAGGTCGGACCCGTCCGGTGAGAGTCCCAGGGACCGGCAGCGCTGCCACGAATCCGAGATGGCTGAACGTACGCCCGCTTCGACCGGCCCACCCTCCAGAAACCGCTCCCGCGAAAGGACGGGCCCTGTGCCGCCTGTCGCACGCCCCGTCGCCGTCGGTGCCCCGCCGAACCGAACCACGCTGCGCCTCACTCGCGATAGCCCGCTGCGCTGAAACATCTGGCATAGACGAGAATACGGACATTAGGGGCGTGAGTCACGAAAAGGCTGTGCATGTGCATGACCATGAGGGTCGGTCGTCACAGGACCGCCACCGGGTTGACCGGCGAGCCTGTTCCCCCGGGGACGTTCAGCGGCGCCACGACCAGCAGGAACTCATACCGCCCGGCCTCCGCGGTGGCGGCGGAAAGGGCTTCCAGATCGAGGTTGTCCAGCAGCGGGACACCCATCGCGGCCAGGGCCAGGGCATGGATCGGCGAGTGCACACCCGCCACGGGCGAGGGCCGTACATCGCTGTCGCCGTCACCGCCGAGCAGCGCGATGCCACGCTCGGCCAGCAGCGGCACGGCGTCCACGTGGAAGCCCGCGCTTGCCGTGTCCGGGTTCCACGCGCCGAGCTCCGTACGGCGGCGGACGTGCCCGGAACGCAGCAGCACCGCGTCACCCTCGCCGATCGTCACGTCGAGCGCCCTCTCCGCGGCGGCGATGTCCGCTGCGTGCACCGCTCGTCCCGGCTCCAGCCAGCGGATCCCGAGGGCGGCCGGGAGGTCGAGAAGCACCCCCTTCGTGACGAGGGGCCCGAGCGTCGACACCGCTGCGAAGCGGGAGCCCGCGGTACCGACGACGTCGCCGGCCGCCCGGCCGTCGTAGAGCTGCCCCCGGAAGGCGACGTGGCACAGGGCGTCGAGATGCGTGACGCCCTTGCCGTGGTAGTCGGCGGCGATGAAGTCCTTGTAGGCGGAGGGTTCCGGGCTCTCCACGTCGCCGAGGTCGGTCATGTGGTGCAGAGCGGGCTTGCGGTTGTCGGGGCCGGGCCGGGTGTTCCAGGGCAGTGCCAACGGGACGACCACCCCGGACCGCACTCCGGCCGTGGCCCGCCGCACATGCTCCGCGGTCACCCGGTTCCAGGCACCACGGTCGGCCGGAGTCCAGCGACCCCAGGTGCGGACCGCCTCGAAGAGCGCGTCGAACTCCCGACGGGAGACGGCGGGGCCGTTGCCGGTCACGGCTGAGCCGGGATCGGGGGCATCGGCGGACTTCGAGGTCATCTGTACTCACCCTTCTCCGGGCGGGACGCGGAGGAGCGTGGCGCTCGTGATCAACTCCAGCTTCGCACAGCGGCTCCCCCGGGCGATCGGGATGCCGTGCCGACCGGTCCGTCCCTCCTTGCCGCACAGGACGGCCCAGGTGTGTGCTGCCCCGGTCCGGGACGACCATGGATGAAGGCAGAACGCCCGCCGATGCGGCACGAGCCAAGGCGTCGATCGGGAGGGAAGATGAGGCATGGGCACGATGGACTCCTCCCGAGCAGCCGCCGGCCGGTCGGTGGCCGGTCCCGGCGCGCCGCCCAGCGGCCTGCTGGACCTGCTCAGCGTCGCCGCGGTGGTGCTGAACGCGCAGGGCCAGGTGGTCTTCTGGAGCCCGAAGGCCGAGGAACTGTTCGGCTACACCGCAGCGGAAGCGCTGGGACAGTCGGCGGCTGGGCTGACGGTCCACGAGGAGCACCGGGACGAGGTGGTCAAGTTCTTCGCGGAGGTCATGGAATCCGGCACCGACTGGGCCGGGGCCTTCCCGATCCGGCACAAGGACGGCAGCACCCGCCTGGTGGAGTTCCGCAACATGCGGTTGCTGGACGACCTCGGCGACGTCTACGCCCTGGGTCTCGCCGCGGACCAGGCCACGGTGGAGCGGGTCGAGCGAGATGCCGCCCTGGCGATGCGTCTGGTGTCCCAGTCCCCGGTCGGGCTGGCCATTCTGGACACGGAGCTGCGGTACCTGGCCGTGAATCCCGCCCTGGAACGCATCACCGGTCAGTCCGCCGCGGATCGCCTCGGCCGACCGGTCGGCGAGGTCCTGACGTTCCTGGACACGGGTCCCGAGGCGCGTCTGCGCCGTGTCCTGGAGACGGGCGAGTCGGTCGTGGACCGGGACATCGTCTGTCGTCCGCCCGGCGACCCGGACCACGATCACGCCTGGTCCGTCTCGTACTACCGGCTGGAGGATTCCGGCGGGCGGGTGCTGGGCCTGGCCTATTCCGTCATCGACGTCACTGAGCGTTATCGAGCTGCCGCCGAGGCGGCACAGGCCCGGCAGCGGCTGGCCCTGATCGCGAGTGCTTCCGCCTCCGTGGGAACCACCCTCGACCTGGAGACGACGGCGCGTGAACTCGCCGACCTCGTCGTACCGGCCCTGGCCGATGTGGCAGCCGTGGACGTACTCGACAGTGCCCTCGACGGCCGGAGCGCGCCGCGCGAGGGCCCGGCCCGCTTCCGCGCCCTCGCCGTCAGCGCGGCCTACGCCACCGAGGCGGTCCGCGCGGCCGACCCGCCGGGGGGACTCGCCACCTACGACAGCGACCGCCTGATCACCCAGTGTGTGCGTACCCGTCAGCCGGTTCTGCTGCCTCACACGACACGTCAGGACCTGGAGCGCATCGCCCGCCACGGCCCGGCCGCCGCCCTCCTCGCGGCGTCCGGCGTGCACTCCTACCTGGCCGTACCGCTGATGGCCCGTGGCGAAGTCCTCGGTGCCCTCGACCTCACACGCACCCGCAACCCCGCTCCATTCGATGACGACGACGTACTGCTCGCCCGGGAGTTGGCCGCCCGAGCCGCGGTCTGCATCGACAACGCCCGTGGATACCAGGCCCAGCGCCATGCGGCCCTCACCCTCCAGCGCAGTCTGCTTCCCCGGCTCACGAGGGACTTGCCGGGTCTTGAGGTTGCCTGCCGCTACCAGCCCGCCGGCGCCACGAGCGAGATCGGCGGCGACTGGTACGACGCCATACCTCTGCGGGGAGACAAGACCGCCCTGGTCGTCGGGGACGTCATGGGCAGTGGCATCAGCGCCGCCGCCACCATGGGCCAACTCCGTAGCGCTGCCCGCGCCTTCGCCGAACTCGATCTCGCCCCGGCCGAGGCCCTGTACCACCTCGATCACCTGGCCGAGGGGGTCGAGTTGGCCATCACCACCTGCATCTACTGCGTCTGCGACCCGCACCAGGGCCAGTGCCGGATATGCCTCGCCGGCCACCTGCCCCCGGCCCTGCTGCGTGTCGGTCACGCAGCGCGGCTTCTCGACCTCCCCACCGGCGCACCACTGGGCGTCGGCGGGGTGCCCTTCGAGGCCGCCACGCTCCCCTTCCGCCCCGGCGACGTGCTGGTCCTGTACACCGACGGCCTGGTCGAAACCCGAAGCGAACCCATCGACGCCCGCCTGGATGCCCTGCTCGACGCCCTCACGGCGACGCGTGGTCACGGTCTGGAAGACACCTGCGACCGCATCCTGGAGATTCTCCGGCCGCCCGGTGGTGAGGACGACGTCGCTCTGCTCATCGCGCGAGCTCAGGCCTGAGCGGAGGACTCCAGCTCGGTGAACGTCCTGGACCTTGTCAGGACCGGCACGATGATGGCCGGATGGACGCGTCCGTCGGGTCCGGCGCACGGTCTGCGCGCAGTCGCATCCGACGGTCGATCCGGTCACCGTACAAAGCGATGCGGCTCGGGGCGCCGTCGGCGCTGACCGGTCTGACGCGCTCCGAGGGCCGCGCCTCCTGCGGCCTCCCGCGCGAGCGCAGGGAGCAGGAGTTCGCCGCCCGTGGTGGTGAACTGCTCGCCGCCGTTGCAGGGCACCGCGAACGTCGCAGGAGCCGACGGATCGTGCATCGGCCAAGTGGGCCGGCCAGAAGCCCGGCCCGACCAGGCGCAATGACCGAAGACCCCGGCCCCCGAGCCCGCCCGGCCCGACGGCATGGCGACGTGAGGTGTTCGCCGATCATCACTGATGTCATTCAGTCTTCGACGATCCGTTGACTCCGGCCGGACAGCCGTGCGACGGTGAGGATCATGGACCGTAGTCTGACCCCGGATCACCTCGAGTTCTTCGAGAAGGAGTTCGCCGCGCGGCCGGTGAACCGGCTGATGCAGAACGCCGTCACTCAGACACCGGTGGACGATGTCGCGCTGGACCGGCGGATCCTGACCAGCATCGACCACTCGGTCTCCCACCACCTGGACGACTGGAAGGCCACCAACCAGAAGCAGAGCGGCCGCTGTTGGATGTTCGCGGGGCTCAACCTGCTCCGCGTCGGCGCAGCGCGGAAGCTGGGCGTGAGGGACTTCGAGTTCTCTCAGAACTACCTGCTCTGGTGGGACAAGTTCGAGCGGGCGAACCACTTCCTCGAAGCGGTCATCGACACCTCGGACCGGGACGTGGACGACCGTACGGTGGCACATCTGCTGACGGACCCGATCAGTGACGGCGGACAGTGGAACATGTTCGTGGCGCTGATCGCCAAGCACGGCCTGGTGCCCAAGTCGGCCATGCCGGAGACCGACAGCTCCTCCGCGACCCGGGCGATGAACCGGGCCCTGAAGACCCTGCTCCGCCAGGGCGCCCGCGATCTGCGCGGGCGGGCCGGCGAGGGGGCCAAGGCGCAGCGGGAGCGCAAGCAGGAGGTGCTGGCCGCCGTCCACCGCGTGCTCAGCATCCATCTCGGGACGCCTCCGCAGCGGTTCCTGTGGCAGTGGGAGGACAAGGACAAGAACTTCCACCGTGACGGCTGGCTCACCCCGGCCGAGTTCGCCGCCTCCTACGTACAGCTCCCGCTGGAGGAGTACGTCTGCCTGGTGCACGACCCGCGCGAGTCGAGCCCGTTCGGCCGCACCTTCACCGTCGAGTACCTGGGCAATGTCGTGGATGGCCCGCCGGTGGTCTATCTCAACGCCGAGATGGAGCTGCTGAAGCGGCTGGCCATGGAGTCGATCGTCGGCGGCGAGCCGGTGTGGTTCGGCTGCGACGTGACCAAGATGATGCGCGGGGACGTCGGCGTCTGGGACGCAGCCCTCTTCGACTACGCGGCCGTCTACGACGCCCCCTTCACCATGGACAAGGCCACCCGGCTGCTGCACCACGACACGGAGATGACCCACGCGATGCTGTTCACCGGCGTCGATGTGGTGGACGGCGACCCGCGCCGCTGGCGGGTGGAGAACAGCTGGGGCGAGGAGAAGGCCGACAAGGGCTTCTGGACCATGAACGACTCGTGGTTCGGCGAGCACGTCTTCGAGATCGCGGTCCGCCGCTCGGCCCTGCCCCCGGACCTGGCCGCCGCCCTCGACCAGCCGCCGATCGTCCTGCCCGCCTGGGACCCCATGGGCGCTCTCGCGGACTGAGACCCAAGACCCGAGGAGAACGCCGCCGCGACGGCGGTCCGCGCCAACGGGACGGCAGCGAGGAGGTCCGCAGCTATGCGGGCAGCCGTCACGAGGTCGGTGCGCGGACCCCTCGTCCGCCATGGGCCGGGCCGGCTCGGCCATCGACCGGCCGACCGGCTCGGCGACGGCTGCCGTGATCGCGGCGGCCAGGCTCTCGACGGTGAGGTCCGGGAACGGCAGCGGCTGGGGGGCGACTCCCAGCCGCCGCAGATGTGCCGCCCAGAGCGCCGGGTCAGCCACGACCGGGACCGGTACCGCGGGGACCCCGGCCCGCAGCCCGGCTCCGGTGGTGCCGGCCCCGGCGTGGCTGACGACGGCGGCCGTGAGGGAAGACAGCCGACCGTGGGGCAGATCGCCGACGGCCAGGACGCCGTCGCCCGTTCTGCTCAGCCCGGCCCGGCCCGCCTCGCCGCGGCGGCCACCAGTGCGCCGAGCCGCTCGCCCCCGGGCGCCATGCTGCCGAAACCGATGAACACCGGGTCCGGGCGAGTCTGGAGGAAGCCGACCAGTTCGGCCGGCGGTTGCCGGCCCTGCGATCGGCAACTCCGTCCGGGGAGGAACGGAGTACGGGCGGAACCCTGGTTCGCCCTGCGCCGCTTGCCGGACGGGCACGGCACACACCCATCGAGGGGCGGTGTGAATGTCACGCCTCAATTACCTTGTTGTCCTTACGTCTTGACGTTCCCCGCTGCTTCCGCGTTTGCTTCCGCCACCTGGGTTCCCAGATGCTCCCTGATCCGGAAGGCACCTGCCGTGAACGCTCCAACCCCCCACAGCACCCCCGTGCGTCATCTCGCGGTGGCCGTGACCGCCACCGCCTCGGCTCTCGCCCTCACCGGGTGCGGCGCCCTCGGCAGCGTCGGCGGGAGCGGCAGTTCCGCGCCCTCGGCGAAGGGCGACGACATCACGGTGGGGCTGCTCCTGCCCGACAAGGACACGGCCCGCTTCGAGAAGTTCGACCACCCCATCATCAAGAAGGAGGTCGCCGCCCTCACGAACGGCAAGGGCAAGGTCGTCTACGCCAACGCCGAGGCGAGCCCGGCCACGCAGAGCCGACAGTTCCAGCAGATGGTGGCCCAGAAGGTCGACGTCGTCCTGGTGGACGCGCTGGACGCCAGGGCCATCGCGCCGGACGTGCGGAAGGCCAAGGACGCGGGGATACCGGTCATCGCGTACGACCGCCTCGCCCAGGGTCCGGTCGACGCGTACGTCTCGCACGACAACGAACTCGTCGGCCAGGTGCAGGCGCGCGCCATCATCAAGGCGCTCGGTCCGAAGGCGTCGAGCAGCAAGATCGTCATGATGAACGGAGACCCCGCCGACCCGAACACCGCCCGGTTCAAGGAGGGCGCGCTCGGCGAACTCCGTGGCCAGGTCGACATCGTCCAGCAGTACGACACCGAGAAGTGGTCGCCCGCGGTGGCCGAGGCGAACATGAAGAAATCGATCCGGTCCGTCGGGCTGGACAACATCGCCGCGGTCTACTCGGCGAACGACGGTATGGCGGGCGCCGTCATCGACGCGCTGAAACAGGCGGGTGCGACCAAGGTCCCGCCGGTGACCGGGCAGGACGCGAATCTGGACGCGGTGCAGCGGATCGTCTCGGGCGAGCAGTACATGACCGTGTACAAGTCGTTCCTGGACGAGGCCACCGACGCCGCGCAGATGGCGGTGGACAAGGTCCAGGGCAAGGACATCCAGTTCGACGCGCTGACCCGCGACACGGTCGACAGCCCGACCACGAAGAAAATCCCCGCGAGGCTCGTGCCGGTGGTCGCCCTCACGAAGGACAACATCAAGGACACGGTGATCGCGGACGGCGTCTACACCGTCAAGGACATCTGCACCCCGACGTACGAGGCGGACTGTGCCGCGATCGGCCTGAAGTAGCTCGGCCGGGGGCGGACGGTGGACGGGCGGAGGGGAGAGAGAGGGGAGAGGGCCGAGGCCGCTGCGCAGATCACCACCCAGGCGTCGGGGCGTCCGCCCAGCCGTCGAGCGGCGCCGCGGGCGGGACGACCGGGCCCCGTCCCGGCCCGTCCCGGCTGGCCGTTCCTCCGTTCGGGGGCCACGGTCCCTGGCCCGCCGTCCCAGGTCCGCAGGGTTCCGGCCCCCGGGCCGAAGGCCCGCCAGTACCGGCCCTGCCGCCGGTCCCCGGCCCGCCGCTCACCGGCCCACGATCCGCCACCGGCCGGTGCCGGTCTGCCGGTCTGCCGCCCCACAGGCCCGCCGCCCGGCAAGTACGCCGCCCCACAGGCCCGCCCGGGCCCGGCATGCTTTACCCCAGCCGTACCTTCCGGACGCCCTCCGGCCATGCGCGGTGATCAGACTTCCGGTCGCGCGTCATCGGGACGCGTGACGAGGAGGGGATCAAATGAGACGTCTGGCAATCGCGACCGCGGCCGCGTCGGCCGTGGTGCTGTCCCTGGCCGGCACCGGACCGGCCGACGCCGGCACGCCGCAGGTCCAGGGACGTACGCCCAAGCTCCAGGCACGCGACGACGCCTACACCGCGCACGTCGGGCGGACGCTGACCGTCGGCGCGCGCCGTGGCGTACTGGCCGATGACACAGGCAGCCCGGCGACCCTCGTCGCACACACGAAGACCGCCCACGGCACGCTCGCGCTCCAGCAGGACGGTTCGTTCCGCTACACCCCTGACGCCGGCTACCGCGGCACCGACACCTTCACCTACCGGATCAGCGACGCCGTACGGCTGTACCGGACCCATCTGAAGCCCCTCGCCACCATCGGCGGGGTACGGGTGACCGCCGGTGCGTACGGCTCCTCCCTGTACCCGGTGCCCGGCTCGAAGGACGAGTTCTACGGCCTGACCGACCGTGGCCCGAACGTCGACGCGCCGAACGGCGACAAGGTGCTGCCGCTGCCCGACTTCGACCCCGCGATCGGGAAGTTCCGGTTGACGGGCACCAAGGCCGTACTGGAGCGGACCATCCCGCTGCGCGCTGCCGACGGCACCCCGTACAACGGGCTCGTCAACTCCCAGGCGGGCACGGGCGAGAACCTCGTCGACCTCAACGGCAAGGCGCTGCCGCACTCGCCTTACGGCTACGACTCCGAGGGCCTCGTGGCCATGCGCGACGGTACCTTCTGGGTGTCGGACGAGTACGGTCCCTACGTCACGCACTTCGGCCCCGACGGCCGGGCCATCGCACGGCTATCCCCGTTCGACGGCTCACTCCCCGCCGAGCTGGCCAACCGGGTGCCCAACAAGGGCATGGAAGGCCTGACCGTGACCCCCGACGGCCGCACGCTCGTCGGCATCATGCAGTCCGCGCTCCAAGCGCCCGACCTGTCGAGCGGCGTCAAGGTCAAGCACATCACCGCGCTGCGCATCGTCACGTACGACCTGCGCAGCCATGTCACGCACGAGTACGTGTACCTGCTCGACGACCCCAAGACGAACAGCGGCGCGGTCAGCGAGATCACCGCCCTGAGCAGCACCCGCTTCCTCGTCGACGAACGGGACGGCAACACCGAACCGGGCGCCTACAAGAAGCTGTTCGCCATCGATGTCGCCGGCGCCACGGACATCGGTCCGAAGGCGACGGTGCCGGGCACCGCGTACGACGCGGCGAAGGGCGGGCTGCTCGTCGGCCCGGCCCAGCAGACGATCGAGGCGTACGTGGGCGCAGGGAACACGGCGGCAGCGACGGCCGCCCTGAAGGCCGCGGGCATCACCCCCGTCACCAAGAGCCTCGGTCTCGACCTCGGCGGCCTGCTCACCGGCCTCGACCCGGCCGGCGGCTTCTTCGGCCACGACAAGATCGAGGGCGTCGCCACGACGGACGGCGGCCGTACCGTCGTCGTCAGCAACGACAGCGACTTCGGAGTCGACGGAATCTCCGACGCGACGCCGGTCCCGCCGTACTCCCTGCACGCCAAGACCCTCCCGGACGGCACGCAGGACGACGGTGAGTACCTGGCCGTCGACACCGCCCGCCTCCCTGCCGCGACCAGCACGGCGACGGTGACGATCACCGTCAGGTGACCCAACCCGCGGGAAGAGCCCGGCACTTGGCGCGTGCCGGGCTCTTCCGCTCTGCTGTACTGCTGGTCTGCCGTCCGGTCTACTTGGTGAAGGCCGAGACGCCGTTCGGGGTACCGAGACCCGTCGGGCCGTCGTAGCCCTTGCCGGCCTTGCACAGGTAGTCGCTGCAGGAGCCGTTGGAGCCGCTCGTGACGTCGTTCAGCTTGTCCGGGTGGGCGTAGGGGTACGAGGCCGGAGTGTCACCGGAGCCCGGGGTGCCCGCGAGGGCGTAGACACCGGCGATGAACGGCGAAGAGGCGCTGGTGCCGCCGTACACGTTCCAGCCGCTCGCCTGGTAGGTGTCGTAGACGGCGAGGCCGGTGGCCGGGTCGGCGACGGACGCGACGTCGGCGACGGTGCGCTTGGTGCAGCCGGTGTCCTTCTGCCAGGACGGCTTGGTCTCGTACTGCGAGCAGCCCGAGCCTGCCCCGTCGCCGCCGGCGGACGTGCCCCACACGGACTCGGAGTAGCCGCGGGTGCTGCTGTCCTTCTTGAGCGAGGTGCCGCCGACGGCGGTCACGTACGGGGAGGCGGCCGGGTACTCGACGCCGTAGCCGCTGTCACCGGAGCTGACGGTGATGGCGACGCCGGGGTGCTTGAAGTACTGGTCGTCCGCCTTGGTGTCGTCGGCCGACTCGCCGCCGCCGTAGCTGTTGGAGACGTACTTGGCGCCCTGCTTGACGGCCTGGTTCACGGCCGCGCCCAGGTCCTCCATGTTGGCGGACTTGGCCTCGACGAGCAGGATGTGGCACTGCGGGCAGGCCGCGCTGACCATGTCGACGTCGAGGGAGATCTCGCCGGCCCAACCCGAGTCGGGCGTAGGGTAGTTGGAGCCGCCGTCCTGGTCGATCTTCTTGAAGCAGCCGTTGCTCGTGCTGCACTCCGGCAGACCGTACTGGGAGCGGTAGGCCGCCAGGTCCTTCTCGGCGTTCGGGTCGTCGTTCGCGTCGACGATCGCGACGGTGGCGCCCTTGCCGCCGTCCTTCGGCAGGTTGTAGGCGGCCTGGAGGTCGGTCGGCCCGAAGCCCTGGGGGGTGTCGTGGCGGCCGAGCGACTTCTGTGCCTTGAGGTCGGTGCGTACGACCGCCTCGCACGCCATGTAGCCGGGCTTGCTCGGCTGCGAGCAGAGCCGGTGGGTGTGCACCGCGGCGGCGGACGTGGCGGTGGAATGTGTGGTGGTGGTCGCGAAGGCTGCCGACTGCGTGGCGATGGCGAGACCGCCGGTGATCAGGGCCGCTGCGGACAGCAGTGCGGGCGCGCTGCGGCGTATCGGGTTCCTTCTGCGATGCGAATGCAATGAACTGCCCTCCGTGGGGGGATGGATGGGCTCCGCGACGGCGGCCGGAAGCGATGTCGCGTGCCCCGCCCACCGAAGTGGCGAGAGCATGACAAGCGCTTTCCGTTGGGGGTGGCCTAGTGGAGCCCGTTTCCGGGCGTGTTGTTGGTGTGCCACCCCGGTCAGTGGTGGCTGTGGACGAGATTATTGACCATTTGCCGAAGAGAACAGAGTCGGTTGGTAAAACCTTGCCCTCAACTCCCCGGCTTCGGCGGGTACGTTATGCAGCCATGGAGCTGGAGGACGCAACCGTCAACGACCTGATGTCACTGGGCCTGGCCCGGTACGAGGCGCGGATCTACCTGGCACTCATCAGGCGTGGTTCCTTCACGGCCGCCGAGGCGGCCCGGGAGGCCGATGTGCCGCGCCAGCGCGTGTACGACGTGCTGGACGCACTTGTACGACGTCAGCTGGTCGCCGCCCACCCCGGGCGTGTGGCCACGTACTCGGCGGTCACACCCGAGCTGGCCCTAGCCCGGCTGATGACGCTGCAACGGGAGTCCGTCGACCGGCTGGAGCGGGTCTCGCAGGGGCTGGCCGGTCTGCTGCAACCGCTGTGGTCCCAGGGCCGGGAGCACACCGATCCGCTGGACTACATCGAGATCCTGCGGGACCCGAAGGCGATCGCCGAGCGCTTCGCCGACATCCAGCGGCAGGCGCGGCACGAACTCCTCACCTTCTGCAAGCCGCCGTTCGTCGCCCCCGCCGAGAACACGGAGGGCATCGCGGTGGTACGCCGGCTCCACCGGGCGGGCGGCACCGTCCGCGCGATCTATCTCGCCGACGCGCTGGACGACCCCGAGACGGTGGAACACGTCCGGCGTTTCGCCGCCGCGGGGGAGGAGGCCCGCTTCGTCCCCGACCTGCCACTGAAACTCGTCGTCGCCGACGCCTCCCTCGTCCTGTGCGACATGCCCGACCCGGTGGCCGGCGCCGGCTCCACGACCACCCTCTTCATCGAACACCCGGCGCTCGCGACCTGCCTGCGCCTGGCCTTCGACACGGTGTGGCGGGACGCCGTCCCCGGTGAACACGCTTGATCCGAGTTCCGCGCCGGGCAGGATTCGCTGGACGGCGGGCCTCAGAGCAGACCGGCCCGGGCTGCCTGGATGCCCGCCTGGAAGCGGGTCCGCGCGCCGAGGGCGTCCATCACCTCGTGCACCCACCGCTGGACGGTGCGCGGTGAAACGCCCATCTGGCGAGCGATGCTGTCGTCGGTGAACCCGGCCGACAGCAGCGTCAGCAGTTCTCCGCGGCGGGTCCCCGCGCCGAGCGCCGGGCCGCCCGCGTCCGGCACCCGTACCGCCCGATGCCAGTACGCCTCGAACATTCCGGTCAGCGCGTCCAGCAGGGAAGAGGCCCGGACCAGTACCGCGGCCTGCAACTCGGAGCCGGTCGCCACTGGCAGCATGGCCCAGCGGTCGTCCACCACGGCCAGCTTGCACGGGAGTTCCGGGAGTACCCTCGCCTCCTCCCCGGCCGCGACCACCTCGCGGATCTCGGCCAGGCGGCCGGGGGCGCTGACCGAGCCTGCCTCGTACACCGCGCGGATGCGCACGCTGCGGGCCAGCAGGGAGCGCTCCAGTTCGGTGTCGGTGGGCGAGATGTGCGGGGGCTTGTCGAAAAGGAGGAGATGTCGCCGTGCGCCGTCCTGCATCTGCCGCCAGCGCTCGGCGATGGCGGCCTGGCCGGTGACCACCTCTATCAGATCGGCCGCGTGCGGTCTCTGGGCCCGCCGGTAGGCCCGCATCAATTCCCCCACCCGGCCGCGGGTGCGCAACAGTTCCTCCTCCCGGCGCAGCAGCAGTGCCTCGATGGCGACGTCGGGCGCCGCCGCCGACCAGCGGGCCGGAAGACCGTCGTGCCGGGTGACCAGGCCCTGTTGGGCGAGCGCGGTCAGCAGCCGCTCGGCACGGTCGGCCGTGAGACCCAGCTCCAGGGCGAGACCGGCTGCGGTGCAGTGCGGAGAGGTAAGGACACGTAGATAGGTGTTCTGTTCCGCTTCGGGAATGCCGAGGCCCTCGAGCAGACCACCCGACGCCGCGCGCAGGGGCACCGATGGCTGGGTTACGCCTGACGCCGTGTGAAAATCGGCTGGGAACACCCTGACCGCCCTTCGGCTCCGGGCGGGCGAAGCTCGATGAGCGGTGCCCGCCACCGGATCATTGTGTCATGTTCTCGCCATGGCGGGTTCCGGTTGGCGCCGGACTCTTGAGGGTTCACACAGTCCACATTCACGATGAACCCCGGTCTGACAGGCCCCCCGAACATCGACTCCATCCCCCACAGGAGACCGGTACATGGGCACGAACACAGAAACCAGACATCCTCACCTCACCGGCCGGGCGGCAGCCGCGGGTCTGCTGCTCGCCGCCGTCGCTCTCGTCCCGGCGTGTGCCGGGACGTCAGCGGCCGCCGCCGGCGCGGGCTTCGGCCCGCACTCGGGAAGATTCCAGGACAGCAACTGGGGCGGATACGTCGCCACCGGAAGCTTCGGCACCATCAGCGGCTCCTGGACCGAACCGCACGTCACCTGCAACAGCAGTAACGACCTGTTCGCTCCCTGGATCGGCCTGGACGGCTACGGTTCGCAGACGGTGGAACAGACCGGAGTGCAGACCGACTGCTCCAGCGGGTCGCCGGTCCTCTCCGCCTGGTACGAGATGTATCCTGCCGCCCCGGTGTACTGGGACGACCCGATCTCCGAAGGTGACAGCTTCACCGCCTCAGTGGTCTCCAACGGCGGCGGCAGCTATACGCTGACGCTCAAGGACAACACCAGGGGCTGGACCGAACACGTCAACCAGAACCTCGGCGCGCAGAACGCCAGTGCCGAAGCGGTCATCGAATCCCCCACCCAGAGCTATCCCTCCTTCAGCGAACTGGACTTCTCCGGTGTGACGGTGGACGGCCAGTCGCTCGACACGACGAATCCGCAGGCGTTCACCAGCGGCGGCTACGGGCCCGGACCGCTGTCCGGCGGCTCCTTCTCCATGACGCCGAGCGGTGCCGCCCGCACATCGCACGCGCCCACCGAACGGCCGAGCGTCATTCGCTACTGACGGCCGATCAGCGGTGCTCCGAAACCGCAAGGGGCGTCCGGACCACACAGGTCCGGGCGCCCACGGCCTTCCGGCACCCGCCGTCCGCCCGTCAGCCGAGCGCAGTCGTCGATAGGGACCGCATGACCAGCACGTGGGAAACGGGTGTGCGCGGAGGCAGCCACGGCGCTCGCGCTGGCCGGCCGCTGGGACGCGGCCGGCGCGGTGTACGAGCGTGCTGTCGCCTCCCACGCCGGGGCGCCGGACCCGTCCCAGATCAGGCACATGATGTGCGAGTACGCACGGGTGACGATGCCCGCCCGCGGAGCGGAGGGCGCCGGCGAGGCGCTCGCCACCCGGCGCGGGCGGACGCGGTACGGGAAGCGGCGCCGGCCGACGACGAGGATTTCGTGGACGGGTACCAGAGCGGTGCCGTGCACTACCGCCGCGCCCGGGTACTGGCGGAGGCCGAGCGCTCGCAGGAGGCCCTCGCCGAGGCGGAAGCCGCCGTCACCGCGTACGAGGGGGCGGTGAACACGGCGAGGTGCCGCGCGCCGAGGCACTGCGGATCGCGGCCCTGATCGAGGGCCGCGCCCCCGGCGGCCTCGACCGGGCGATCACCCGCCTGACGGCCGCCGCCGCCCGCTGCCGCGAGGCCGGACTGCTGGAACCCGCCCGGATCCTCGACGCCCTCCGGCAGGACCATCGGCGCCACAAGCCATCCTGACCAGGCGCGAGGCCGCGGCGGGCGCACCTTTCGCCGCGGCCTCGGAGCATCGGACGATCCCGCGGCTTCGGCCGGTGGGAGGCATCGGGGCGGTGAGGGTGGCCGAGCGAGGTCGAAGGTACGTCCTGGCAGAGGACAGGGTGCTAGAAATGGTGGTATGCGTCGGTTCGGTCGGTTTACGGCATCGCTGCGCCGCCTGGTGGCCGACAGGTATCGAGCGGTCGACAGGCGTCGGGACAGTCGGCACAGCCGCGCCGATTCCGACCGTGACCCGGACGCCGGGGACACGGAGGAGTCGCGCCGCCACGGCACGCGCGGCCGGTCCCGCAGAACGTATCTGACCTCGCTGTTCAGCGTGCGGAGCGTCGCGGGCCAGGCGTTCGTCTGGCAGCTGGCGGTCCTCGTCCTGCTCGCGGCCACCGCGATGGTCGCCTTGCTCCTCAAGACCGCGCACGACGCCCAGAACGACGCACGCCACCGGTCGCTCGCCGTCGCGGAGGGCGTTGCCCACTCTCCCGGACTGGTGCAGGCGCTCGCGTCGCCCCATCCGACGACCGCCCTCCAGCCGCTCACCGAGGAGGCCCGCAAGGGTGCCGGCGTCGATTTCGTCGACGTGCTGAGCAAGACCGGGATCCGCTACACCGACCCTCTCCCTCGTCTCATCGGCCGACGCGCCCAGGGCGACATCCATCGGGCGGCGGCCGGACAGGCCTTCACCGAGGTCTTCAAAGGAAGGCCGCAGGACGCGGTGCGGGCCCTGGTTCCGGTCACCGATGCCCACGGCACGGTGGTGGGAATCGTCTCCGCCGGCCTTCAGACGGTCGACGTGGGCGCCGCGGTGAGCCGCGAGCTGCCGGCCCTGTTCGGTGCCGCAACAGCCGCGCTCGCCCTGGCCTCGGGAGGGGCGGCGCTGGTGAGCAGACGGCTGCGTCGCCAGACGCATGGCCTGGGCCCCGAAGAGATGACCCGGATGTACGAGCACCACGACGCCGTCCTGCATGCCGTCCGCGAAGGTGTGCTGATTCTGGACGCCGAACGGCGGCTGGTGCTGGCCAACGACGAGGCACAGCGTCTGCTCGGCCTGCGCCCGACAGGGGTCGGGTCGCCCGTGGACGATCTGGGCCTGGACCGGGACATGGCCGCACTGCTGGCCTCCGGGCAGTCCGCCACCGATGAGGTGCACAGGGCAGGCAGCCGTCTGCTCGCCGTCAACCTCCGGCCCGCGGCCGTCCACAGCGGCCCCGCCAGGTTCGTGGTGACCCTGCGGGACAGCACCGAGCTCCTCGCGTTGACCGGCCGGGTCGAAGAGGCCCGCGAGCGCCTGAACCTGCTGTACGACGCCGGCGCGCGCATCGGCAACTCCCTGGACGTCATGCGTACGGCGCAGGAACTGGCCGACGTGGTGGTCCCCCGGCTCGCCGACTTCGTCAGCGTCAACCTGCTGGAGGAGGTACTGAGCGGCAAGGAGCCGGCTCCCGGGCCGGTGGCCGACCCCCTGCTGCGCAGAGTCGCGCACCGGTCCGTGCTGGCAGACACGTCCGAGGCCGTGACCAGCGTGGACGACCTCGACCTCGTCACGGAGAACTCGCCGCAGGCGCGATGTCTGGCGACCGGACGCTCGGAGCTGCATCAGGTGGCGGACGCTGCCATCCGTGCGTGGGTGGCAGAAGATCCGGTGCGCCGGGCCAAGGCCCAGGAGCACGGGTTCCATTCCTGGATGGAGGTGCCACTGACCGCACGGGGAACGACGTTCGGCGTGGTGGACTTCGTACGGTCCAGGAACCCCGACCCCTTCGGTACCGATGATCTTGCCCTGGCCGAGGAACTGGTCGCCCGTGCCGCCGTCTGCCTGGACAACGCCCGCCGCTACACCCACGAGCGCACGGTGGCCCTCACGCTTCAGCACAGCCTGCTGCCCCGACGGCTGCCGGAGCAGTGCGCCGTCGAGGCGGCCTTCCGCTACCTGCCGGCCGATCCCCGGCTCGGAGTGGGCGGTGACTGGTTCGACGTGATTCCGCTGTCGGGCGCACGCGTGGCACTGGTCGTCGGCGACGTGGTGGGACACGGGATCCACGCCGCCGCGACCATGGGCCGGTTGCGCTCCGCCATGCGCACACTCGCCGACGTCGACCTGGCACCGGACGAGCTGCTCACGCAGCTCGACGACATCGTCATCCGGCTGGCCATGGAATCAGAGGTGGACTCCGACTCGGACCTCACGGCCACGGGCGAGGTCGTCGCCACCTGCCTCTACGCGATCTACGACCCGGTGTCGGGCTCCTGTGCAATGGCCCGCGCCGGACACCCCTCACCGATCGTGGCGCACCCGGACGGAACCGCGACCGTCTGGGACTCGCCTGCCGGACCACCCCTCGGGCTGGGCGGGCTTCCTTTCGAGGCGAGTGAGGTGCCCCTGCCCGAGGGCAGCCTGCTCGCCCTCTACACCGACGGTCTCGTGGAGTCCCGGCAGCATGGGACGGCCGCAGGGACGGAAGCGCTTGAGCGGGTCTTGACGACACCGGGTGCTTCGCTGGACGCCCTGTGCGACCACGTTCTGGAGGACATGCCGGCAGACCGGGTGGCCGACGATGCCGTCCTGCTGCTGGCCCGCCTCCAGCGGCTCGACAGTGGCCGGGTCGCGACCTGGGACGTTCCTGCCGATCCCGCGGCAGTGGCCGGAGTCCGAGCGGACGTCCTGCGCCGACTGGCGGAATGGGGCTTGGACGAGGCCGCCTTCGTCACCGAGTTGGTGGTCAGCGAACTGGTCACCAACGCCATCCGGTACGGCAGCGCTCCCATCCGGCTGCGGCTGATCCGCAACCGCACGCTGATCTGCGAGGTGTCCGACGGCAGCAGTACCGCACCGCACCTCCGCAGGGCCCGCGTGTTCGACGAGGGCGGGCGCGGCCTGCTGCTCGTCGCGCAGCTCACCCAACGCTGGGGGACACGGCAGACAGCGAGCGGCAAGACCATCTGGTGTGAGCAGGCGCCACGTGCCGACGTATCGCTCGAGGTCTGACCCGGACGCCTTGACCTGCGCCTGCGGAGGACGGCGCCTTCGCCATCGACTTGACGACGCGGTACGTTCGCCGTCGAGCTGCCGGGCGACGGCGGGTGCCGGATCCACGTGCCCCGCGAGCAACTCCACCTGGAGGCGGCCGACGGCCTCGGTGTTCCCGTCGGCCGGTGCGGGACAGCGGCCGACTCATCTGGATGCGCAGCTTCCGCCCACCACGTGATCGTCCCCGGACTGGCCAGGAGCGTGTCTCAGTAACCTGGGTTTCGTGATGCAGCGCGCCCGTGCCGAGGCGGACCGAACCGTGCCTGGCGCATCCATGTTCGTGGCAGCGGGGACCGGTCCGCGCCGAGTCCGACGACGATACGGCGGGCCGGCTCGGTCAGGCCCCGGCGGGAGCCGCCGTGTCCCTGCAGACCGGGGGCGCCGTGGCCGTGAGCACGACGACGGCGGCTGCGGCGTCGACCTCCACCCCGTTCGAATCGACAGCGCCCTGCCCTCTGGGAACCGCGTTCCCCCCTCTGACAGAAAGCTGACCTGCAAAGAAGCGGCGCGGTCCGACCCTCAGGCGAAGAAGGCGGGGATTTCGGTCGCCCACCGCATCCTGGCTGCTGGCCCAGCACGTCGGACGCCCCGCGCCACCGAGCGCGTCGCCGGAACCCAGCGCAGGACCAGCATCGCCGGATCGCGGGAAACCGCGACCACGGGCGGCAGCGGCAGCGGCGGTGCGGCCGTCCGCAGAGCATCCTGGATCTGCGCCTGATGACAGACCCGCAACGCGGCCGGCCGGGCCCAGGCGGACTTCACCACGCAACGGCCGTCAACCACCGCGCTGGCCGAGCACCACGGGGGATCGTCATTCGGCTCAAGCCCCCTCGGCACGATCGACACGTCTTGGCCTCGACCGTTCACGAGGGGCCGGCAGCCTGCTCGACGAGGCGGAGGCGACGCGACCGTGTCCGACGGGTCCTCGAAAACGGGTCCTCGAACGACGCCTTCCTGCCTACGGTCGGCTCACACGGACGGGGGCACGTTGTCCGTGTGTTGAAGACGAGCTGCGTCCAGCGGAGATGCGTGCCTTGCACGTGTGTGTGAGCATCGGAGCACGCTTGCATGTGCCGTCGGCCGAGGGCCTGGTGGAGCTGGCGTGTACGGCGTCCCACGACAGTCCCCGCCGTGGACCACGACGCCGACGCCCGCACACACCGCACCTGGACGAGGGATACGACCACCAGCACCTACGAGGTTACAAGGTCGTGACAATCGGGAGTTAACTTCTCGGTGCGCAACCTGCTCTTCCTCTGCGAAAGCGCGTCAAGTGGGGCGGCTGTTGGAAGCCCTGACTGATGCTCGGGAACGAGGAGATCCAAGGAGATCCAAGCATGAAGCTTGGTTTGAAGCGGCTCGGGGTAGTCGGTGCGTTGGGTGTGGCCTCGGCGGCACTGGCGGCTTCCCCGGCGTTCGCGAAGAGTGACATCTCGATCCAGGCAGGCCCGCACACGGTGCACGTCGGCCATGTGGTGAAGGCACACGGCCAGGGTGATGACGACGCTGCGCCGTACACCACGCTCGTCATACAGGAACGGTCCGGCAAACCCGGCCACTGGAGCAACTGGCGCGCCGTCAAGCAGAGCTTCTCCGGCGACGCGCGCGCGAACGTCAAGGCAACGCACGCGGGCGAGCTGCAGTTCCGCTCGGTGCTCTACTCGACCGACGGGCACCACAAGCACCCGAAGACGGACCGCACCTCCGCGCCGGTGACCGTCCGCGTCGTCCGCTAGACGCCGCAACGGAACCGCAGGCTGATCGACCGCTCTCCCCGGAACGGCACGACGTTCCGGGGAGAGCGGCATGGCTCCCCGGCCGCGCGCCGGCGGGCGCCGCGTGGCCGACCGGAGCACGCCCGTGCCGAGGCGCGCCGGGACTGATCGGGGCGGGGCGCGGTGTCCGGTCGGGGCTGCACGGCGGACCAGCGGCGCGGACCGGTCGCGCCGGGCACGGCGGGGGAGACGGAGCGGCTGCGTCGGCGACGGTTCCGACAGCTGGACGGATCGCTCCTGTCGCGTCTGCGGCGCGGACTTCGGCAGAGCTGTAGTCGAACGGGAACCCCGCAGTCTGCCGCGTCCCGCACATACCACCGGGGCGACGCCGCGCCCTCGCAGGTGGGCACCGCACCGCCCGCGACCAGGTGTCCGTCACCGAGGCGGCATCGACGAGGCCCGTCGCCGACCCCCGCGACGGTCGAGCCGCCGTACCTCTCGCTGCCCCGATGTGCCCGGCTTGCCTGAACCGACACGTCGACTGGAGCGCTTGGCTCAGGCTCGACGCGAAGGACCAAGCCTTTCGATGGCCTCGCGCATCTCCTCCTCGTCGGCCTCGTAGACCGTCTCGCCCATACGTGGGTCCCGGGCGTGGAGCGTATGGATGACCGGGCCGTGGGCGGTCCCGAGGTGGACGAGGGAGGCCGACGGGCCGTGGACAGCGCGCTCGGTGCCGGGGCGGGCGGTCAGGTCGATACGGCTGACGACGCCGGGTGTGACCCACACGGTCGCCTGTTCCAGGCGCGCCAGGATCTGCAGGTGAAAGTGCCCGCACAGGATGAGCTGGACGTCGGTCCCGCGGATCGTCTCGGCCAGTTCGGCGCTGTTGTGCAGACCCAACGCCCGCTGAATGTCGACGTCCAGGGCGACCGGGGGGTGGTGGAAGGCCAGGACGGTGCCCTGCGGCGCCGGGGCGGCCAGGAGTCCGCGCAGCCAGTTGAGTTGGCCGTCGTCGAGTCGGCCGTAGCCCTTGCCCGGAACGAGGGTGTCCAGCGTGACCAGCCGCCACCCGTCGACGGTACTTGCTGCCGCCCGCTCACCCGCCGCGCCGTCGTACACCGCCTCGGGCTGGACGTGGCCGCTGCCGAGCACGTCGGCGAATGCGGTGCGGTCATCGTGGTTGCCGGTCGTGTAGAAGACGTCCGCTCCTCTTCGGCCGGCATAGCCGGACAGGAGTTCACGCGTTCGCTCATATGCCTCGTGGGAGCCGTCGTCCGCGACGTCACCGGTGACCACCACCGCGTCGAGGTCGTGCAGATGGCCGAGTTCGTCCAGCAGACGGCGGAGAGCCGCGGTGCCATCGCCGCCGTCGGCATCGGGGCCGCCGGCCCGGTCGAGATGAGTGTCAGAGAGATGCAGGATCCGCATCGTTGCAAGGTAACCTCCGCCGCCCGCGCAGGGCCACGGCCCTTCTCGGCGCGCTGCCCCTCAACCTTGCTGCTCCTGGCTGCCGTTGCCTATGACATCGAAGACAACTCCGAGTGGATCTGCTGAGCGGCGACGCGCCACCACCGACGTCGGCGAGGAATGGTCGCGGCGCATCGGCACAGTACGACTCAGCACTGACACGCCTGGCTGGGCCGTGGGGGCCTCGTGGTCGGCACGCCGGTCCCGACGGCCCTGCGGCCGACTACGGCGCTGACCGGGGTGTGCGTGTGTGCCAGGGGCGTCGACGCGACGCGCTGTGTTCAGCAGTGCCTGCGGCCCCGAGGAGGGCGCGTGTGGTGCGGGCCAGGTGGGCCTGGTCGCCGCGGCCGCGGCCACCGATTCACGGGGCAGGTCGGCGATGGCCGTGCGCAGCCTTGCCCACTGCCGCAGTTGTACGAGCGGGACCCCGACGGAGGTGCGGACGAGGGCGCGGGGCGTGGTGGTGGGGGTGGAGCCCGTCGCCGGGGTGGGTGCAGGGCTCTTGTTGCTGGGCGCTGTTCTCCGCGCGTCGGGGCTGTGCGTACGGTCACAGGCCGAGCAGCTCCGCGAGCGTGCCGCCGAGGACGCGATCGCGAAGGGCACCTGGCCTGGTGACGCGTTCGACGGTGGTGCGGGCGAGAAGCGGATCGCCGTAGGGGGCGTCGGAACCGAACAGTGTGCGGTCGGGTACTTCGTGGATGGCCAGCCGCACTGCGAAGATGACGTTCGCCGTTGACAGCTCCAGGTACAGGTTGGGGGTGTCGCGGGCCAACTCGATGGCCGTCAGCCAGTTCGGTCCGCCGAGCTGGCTGATCACCAGCGGGACGTCCGGGTGACGGCGCGCGAGTCCGGCCAGAGTCGCCAGGTCTCCCGCGGTGGTGGGCGTGAACCCGTGCACGACGACGGGGAGGCCACCGTGGTCGGCGGCTGCCCGCAGAACCGGCTCGATCCGCGCGGTCCCGTCCGGTGGCGGGGTCAGCTCACCGATGCCCCGATACCCCCGGCCGACGATCTCCCGCTCCACCTCCACCGCGATCTGCTCGGCGGGCTGGTCCAGGCGCACCTTGCCGAAGCCGATGAACCGATCCGGGTACGCCGCACAAGCCGAGTCGAGTTCCTGCCACGCTGCCTGGTAGCCGTCGGGATCGTTGGACCGTCCGCTGATCGTCTCGTCCAGCACACTCATCTCGCTCCGGAAGGAGGCCAGATCGGTGGCCCGCTCGGGATGCGGCCGGGTTCCGAAGAGTACGGCGCGGTCGACTCCGGCCTCGTCCAGCAGGGCGATGTGGCTGTGCACGGGATCGTGGACGTGGCTGTGGGCGTCGATGATCAACGAATTCTCCTGGTCAGAATCGGTGACGGCGACGGAATGCCGTCGCTGGTCCCATCGTTGGGGGTTGACACCATGGCAAGGTCAAGCTCGGCGGAGACATCGATGTTGATTGGGCAGCTGGCCAGACGAACAGGGACGAGTGAGCGTCTGCTCCGGTACTACGAACGCGTGGGCCTTCTCGCCTCGGTTCGTCGGGCCAACGGATACCGCGACTACGACGACGCTGCGGAGCAGACGGTCAGGCAGATTCGCGCCCTGCTGGCGGCAGGGCTGTCCACCAGCCTGATCCGGCAGGTGCTGCCCTGCGCCCTCACCGACGGCACACTGCGTCCGTGCCCGGGAGTCCTGGCCAAGCTGCGCACCCAACTCACCCACCTTGACCAGCGAGCGGACGAGTTGGCGCAAGCCCGTCAAACCCTGCGACGGGTCATTGCGACAGCCGAGCACGCCGAGTAGCCGCAGGGTCGGCCCGCCGTGGCCCGCCGTGGCCCGCCGTCGCCTGGTGCCTGGGGCCGGCCGGGCTCGGCCGCGTCCGGTCCGAGTCGGCGTTCAACCGCGCCTCGAACCAGGGGGCAGGGGCTCGTCACCGACGCCATCGAGACGACCGTGGCCGGCCGCCCGCAGCCGGCAGGTCCACGGCGTCGTCCTCCGGTAATGGGTCAGGAGTGGGGCGTCGGTGAAATCCGGTGCCCCGCTCACGCTTCTACCGGGACGGACTGCAACCGGCCGACGGGTGGTCGGGTCTGCGGCCGTGGTACGGGGTCGGGTGTGTGACCGGGGACCTGGGTGTGCACAGGACCGTGGCGGTCCGGCAGGCGCCGTATCCGCTGCCGCTTGGGGTGCCGGTATGACCGGCCGTGGTCGGGGTGAAGCCGGTCCTGCCCCCGATGCGCGCGTCGATGCTGGAGACGCTGGGGGGCGCTGACGCACGGAGCGGGGCCGGTGGACCGGGCTTCAAGGCAGGCGCCGCGCCGACGCGGACACCGGCCACTGAGTGGGCCGGTGCTCCTCGATCTCCGGCATCGACGGGGCCGCCCTCGAGCACAGCGGTACGCGCCCCACGGTGAAGCCCTGTCAGAGTCTGGCGCCGAAGTCCTGGGTCCACAGCGGGCCGCCGGAGCCCTTGTTGACGCCCACGCCGATCTCCTTGAACGCGCAGTTGAGGATGTTGGCGCGATGGCCGGGGCTGTTCATCCACGCGTCCATCACGGCCTGTGGCGTCGGCTGGCCCTCGGCGATGTTCTCGCCGTACGTGGACCAGCGGTAGCCCGCCGCGGTGATGCGCTGCCCGGGGTCGGTGCCGTCCGGGCTGACATGGTCGAAGTAGCCGCGGGCGGCCATGTCGTCGGAGTGGCCCTGCGCGGCCTTGTCCAGGTCCGCGTTCTCGCTGACCGGTCCGCATCCGGCGGTCGCCCGCTGCTGGTTCACCAGCGCGATGACCTGGCCGACCTGGCCGGAGGCGGTCGGCGGTGCCTGCGGCGAGACGGGGGCACTCGTGGTGGCGGACTGCTGGGGCGTGGGCGAGCCGGTCTTCCGGGTGGTGCGGGGGTGGGGGCTCTTCTTGGCGGGGCTCTTCCTCTTTGTCTGCGTCGGGGACGGTGACGGGGACGCCGGGGCCGACGACGAGGCCGCCGCCGCATCGGGCGCCGCGAGGCCGACCGCAGGGTCGCCGGCGGGCTGTGAGGCGGTCGCGGTGTGCGGCGCGGGGCTGGAGTCGGCGTACCAGACGCAGGCGCCCGCCACGCAGGCCACCGCCACGGCTCCGCCGACGGCTCGTCGGCGCATGCGCCGACGCCGGCGGGCCTTGCTGCGGGAGGTCTGCCGGCCGGGTTCCGCACGGTGCCCGGCCCCGCCCGGGCCGTCGCCGGACGCGGAGACCGGTTCGGCATCGCTCCCGCCGGAGCCCAGCCCGACGAACGCGTCGTAGCCGCCGCCCGGGGCGGGGCCCGGCTGTGCGGGGCCCGGGGTGGCCGCCGCGGCCGGGGCCGCCGCCACGGCCGAGCGGGTGGTGGCGAACAGTGCCGACGACACCGCGACCAGGGCCAGCCCGGCCAGGAGGCCCTCGGCGGGCAGCAGGCCCTGCCACAGGCCGCCGCAGCGCGCACAGTCCCGGGCGTGCCGCGCTATTCGCTTGCGCCACAGTGCTGAGGGCCGGCCGTCCCAGGACGCCACCACGGCACGCTGGTCCTCGCACGGCGGCCGCGCATCGAGCGCCCGAACCACCACGCGCGCCGCCTCGAGGCGTGCCTTCATCCTCTGCACGCGTACCGCGGCGTGCTGCGGCGACAACTCCAGGGCCGCGGCGACCTCGGCGCGGGTCAGCTCGCCGGCGCACTCCAGCCACCACAGCGACAGCACCTCCCGGTCGTCCGGCTCCAGCCAGCGGGTCGCGCGGGCGGTCTCCTGCCGCTGCCCGGACAACTGGAGCCGCACGATGGCCAGGTCCACGAAGTCGGCGCCCGGGTCGGCGAGTTCGCTGGCCTCCTCGACGGCGTCGGGGGCGAACTGCCGGTCCTGCCAGTGCGCCCGGACACGGTTCATGGCGATGGCCACGAGCCAGGAGCGGAAGCTCTCGGGGGTGCGCAGATCGCCGAGCCCGTCGAGGGCGCGGAGCATGGTCTCCTGGACCACGTCGTCGACGTCGACGGAGCCGTTCAGCGCCCGGCCCACGATGTTGTAGACCAGCGGGAGATAGGCGCTCACCAGGGCGTCCTGGGCCGCCGGATCTCCCGCTCGGGCGGCGTTCACCAGTGCCACCGACTCCGCCGTGCGCTGTGTACCCATCAAAGCTTCCCTGTCCTCGACGCCGAACGGTGCTGTCCGATATCTGGGAGACCGCTCGGTGCGGCGCCGATAACAGTTACTCGGAGAATTGTTCGACTTCTTCGGTGAGCGGTCCGGCCCGAAGACTCACAGCATCGGCACACCGGCCGCAATGGAGAACGTCACACCGGCCTCCGGGACAGGGCGCCACGAGGGACCGGGCGCCGACCGTTCCACCATCACCGCTCGTGCGGCCCATGGCGGCCGGCAGGGACCCGACAGGAGCAATCATCGAACTGTTGCCTTGACAAGTGTTGCCGTGACAATGATGGTGGATGTGTGAGTAAAACGAGTGGACTCCACGACCACCTCGGCTACTGGCTGCGTCGCCTGTCCGACGAGGTCCATGGCCGGTTCGAGGCCGAACTCGCGCGGCATGACGTCACCGTCTCCCAGTGGGGGGTGATGGCCGGCGTGTTCCATGGCCACGACACCACCAAGGCCGTGGCCGCGCACATGGACATCGATCCGGGAGCCGTCTCCCGCCTGGTCGACCGTCTCGTGGCCAAGGGCTTGATCCGCCGCGAGCCCGACCCCGCCTCCCGGCGCACGGTCCGGCTCGTTCTGACCGACCGCGGGCAGGCCCTCGTACCGGAGCTGGCCGAACTGGCGGACCGCAACGACCACCACTACTTCGGCTCGCTCGACGCCGGTCAGCGCCGGCAGCTGGAGGAATGGATCCGGCGTCTGGTGGGCGAGTCCCACCCCGCGGCGCCGCCCGACAACCCCTGAGGGAAGAGAGTCATGAGCATCAAGCACTCCATCACCAAGAGCATCGGCATCGACCGCCCCCGCGAGGAGGTCTTCGCCTTCCTCGCCGACCCCGCCAACTGGCCCGCGTGGGCGGTGGTCAACGTCCAGTCCATCGAGCCCACCGAGGACCCCTGTTGGTGGCGCATGTCCACCCCGCTGGGTCCGGCCCGGCTGGGCCTGCGGGCCAACGCCGAGTTCGGCATCCTCGATCACGTCTTCGACGACGACACGGACTCCTGGCGGGTGCCGGCCCGCGTGGTCCCCAACGGCGACGGCGCCGAGTTCATGATGACCTTCTACCAGCCCCCGTCCCTCGGTGATTCCGAGTTCAGGACCCAGATCGACCTGGTCGACATCGAACTCGCCACCCTGAAGAAGATCCTGGAGGGCGGCGGGGCGGACGTCACAGCATGACGTGCTTGACCTGGGTGTAGTCCAGCAGGCCGGTGAGGGAGAGGTCGCTGCCGTAGCCGGAGTGGCGTACACCGCCGTGCGGCATCTCCGAGACGGTCGTGCCGTGCGTGTTGACCCAGACGATGCCGGTGTGCAGCGCCCGGCTCGCGCGCATGGCGCGGTCGTGGTCGCGGGTCCAGACGCTCGCGGCCAGCCCCTGGGGCACGGCGTTCGCCATCCGGAGGGCCTCGGCCTCGTCCGTGAACGGCTGGACCGTGACGACCGGGCCGAACACCTCGCTCCGTACGATCTCGTCCTCCTGCCGGGCACCGGCCACCACCGTGGCCTGATGGAAGTAGCCGGGCCGGTCCAGGGTCGCACCACCCGCGACGACCTCGGTGTGGGCCGGAAGGCGCTCCAACATCCCACGCACGGATGACAGTTGGGCGGCGTTGGCCAGCGGGCCGAAGTCGGCGTGCGGATCGTCGCAGGTGCCGGGAACGCGCTGCGCGGCACGGCGCGCGAAGGCGTCCAGGAAGGCGTCGTGGAGCCGCTGGTGGACCAGGATCCTGGTGGCGGCCGTACAGTCCTGGCCCGCGTTGTAGAAGGACAGATACGACAACTGCTCGACCGCGGCGGCGAGATCGGCGTCCTCGTGGACCAGGACCGGTGCGTTGCCGCCGAGTTCGAGGTGCAGCCGTTTGAGGTCGGCCGCCGCGGCTGCGGCGATCTCCTGTCCGGCGCGGACGCTGCCGGTGACGGCGACCAGCCGGACGTCGGGGTGGGTGACGAGCCCACGTCCGGTGTCGCGGTCGCCGCACACGACGTTGAGCACCCCGGGCGGCAGGTGCTCGGCGGCCAGCCGGGCGAGGAGCGCGGCGGAGGAGGGCGTGGTGTCGGACGGCTTCAGGACGACCGTGTTGCCGGCCGCCAGTGCCGGGGCGATCTTCCACACGGCCATCATCAGCGGGTAGTTCCACGGAGTGATCTGGGCGCAGACGCCGACCGGCTCGCGACGCAGCACCGAGGTGCGGCCCGGCGTGTACTCGGCGGCCGCGGCGCCCGGCAGATTCCGCGCGGCTCCGGCGAAGTACCTCAGCACGTCCACGATCGCGGGCAGTTCGTCCGCCAGGAACAGGGCCCGCGGCTTGCCCGTGTCGGCCACCTCCGCACGCGCCACGGCAGTCGCCTCCCGTTCCAGGGCGTCGGCGAGGCCCAGCAGCGCCGTCTGCCGCGTCGCCGGAGTCGTGGCCGACCAGCCAGGAAAGGCTTGCTGCGCCGCGTGGCAGGCGGCGTCGACGTCCTCGGGGCCGGACCGCGGCGCCGTGCCGTGCTCAAGCGCGGTGGCGGGGTCGATCAGCGGCAGGGTCGCCCCGGAGGCGGCCGGCACCTCCTTGCCGCCGATGTGGTTGAGGACGGTCGTGAGGTCGGTGTTCTCAGCCACGGCGCAGTGCCTCCTCGGCGGCGGCACGGCCGGTGCGGACGGCGCCCTCCATGTATCCGGCGACCCACTGGTCGGAGCCGCAGACGTAGAACGGCGGTTCATGGGTGCCGTGCAGCGGGCCGACCGCCATCACCTCGCCCGGCGGCCACTGTGTGACATAGCCCTGCGTCCACGGGTCGGTGCCCCACAGCCGCAGATGACAGGAGGTCGGCCGCAGCGCCTCGTCGCCGAACATCGCGGCCACCTCGGCGAGCAGCTCGGGGGTGCGCAACTGGGGCGGGGTGCCGAGCAGGACGCCGTAGCGTTCGGGCGGGATCAGCGCCGACAGCACGCCCTCCTTCTGCGGCCAGGTGCTGCCCAGGATGCCCTCGGCCTCGGACAGGCCGCTGAGACCGTCGGCGCGCCAGAAGGGACGGTCGTAGACGGCGGCGAACTTCGCAGCCGTGGCATGCCGCTGGCGGTGCAGGGAGGCCAGGCGGGCGTCGCTCACTCCGGTGACGGCGACCGACCGCAGCGGCCCCACCGGCAGGGCGCTCACCACGGCGGCGGCGGTGAGGACTTCGCCGGTGACCAGGCGCACGGTGCAGTGGCCGGGGCGCTTGTCGAGCGCGTCGACGGGCGAGCCGAGGCGGATGCGCGGACCCAGTTCGCGGCCCATCACCTCGGCGAGGGTGGCCGAGCCGTCCGCCAGTCGCAGTCCTTCCCACTGGTCGTAGTCGTAGTCGCCCGTGCCAGGGACCGCCGCGCTCTTGCGCAGCGCGGCGAGCAGCGAGATGCGTTCGTACGATCCCCCCGCCAGGGCCAGTTGGCCGATGTCCCACAGCCGTATCACGGCGGGTGCGGCATGGCGGGAGCGCAACCAGTCGGCGACGGACAGCCGGTCCAGGGCGGACGCCTCCGGGTGCGACCAGGGGTCGTCGGGATCGACGGTGGCCGAGAGATCGCTGAACTCCCTGCTGAGTTGGTCGTGTTGGGCCAGGTCGCCGGGGTCGAACCAGTGCGGTGTATCGCCGGCCGAGAGGCCCTCCGGCGTGGCACGGGTGATACGGCCGGGTTCGGCGACATAGCTGGGAACCAGCTCCAGACCCAGCTCCTTGGCGAGCTGGAGGTACGCGGTGTGGGCATGGCCGACCACTTCGCCGCCCAGCTGGACGGTACGGCCGTCGGGAGTGCGGGTCTGCTCGACCCGGCCGCCGACGCGGTCCCGGGCCTCCAGAACGAGTACGTCGGTGCCGGCGGCCGCCAGGTCACGGGCGGCGGCGAGGCCGGCGAGCCCGGCCCCGAGCACGATCACGTCGTGATGCATCGGTTTCGCTCTCCTGTGCAGTCGGATCAGGCCAGGACCAGACAGTGCTCGGGCCGCCAGCCGAACTCGACCGTCTCGCCGCCGCTCCAGCGGTCCTCCATGCGCGCGCGGGCCGTGTTCTGCTCCAGCACGGACAGCGTGACGCCCGGGGCCAGTTCGATGAGGTAGGTCGTGGTCGGGCCGCTGTAGACCGTTTCGCGGATCACCCCGGACAGCACCGACATACCCGGTTCGAAGTCGGACAGCCAGATCTTCTCGGGGCGTACCGAAACGCTGACCGAGGTGCCGTCCGCGATGCCGGTACGGGCACCGACCGCCAGCGCGGGACCGCCGGCCAAGGCGACCTCACCGCCCCGGTAGGTGCCGGTCATCAGGTTGGACGTGCCCATGAAGGAGGCGGCGAACTGGCTGGCGGGGTGCTCGTAGACGTCCTCGGGGGTGCCGCACTGCTCGATGCGGCCCTCGTTCATCACGGCGATCCGGTCGGACATGGTCAGCGCCTCGTCCTGGTCGTGGGTCACGAAGACGAAGGTGATGCCGACCTCGCGCTGGATCTGCTTCAGCTCCACCTGCATCTGCCGGCGCAGCTTCAGATCGAGTGCGGCCAGCGGCTCGTCCAGGAGCAGCACGGCCGGACGGTTGACCAGCGCGCGGGCCAGGGCGACGCGCTGGCGCTGGCCGCCGGAGAGCGTACGGGGCCTCCGGTGGGCGAGACCGGCGAGCTGGACCAGCTCCAGCATCTCGCCGACCCGCTGCCGGATCTCGGCCTTTGCCACGCCCTGGCGCTTGAGCCCGAACCCGACGTTGTCGGCGACGCTCAGATGGTCGAACAGCGCATAGCTCTGGAAGACCGTGTTGACGTTGCGCCGGTTCGGCGGCAGCGCGGTCACGTCCTCACCGGCGAGCAGCACCGAGCCCTCGGTCGGGTCGCTGAACCCGCCGATCATGCGCAGCGTGGTGGTCTTGCCGCAGCCGGAGGGGCCCAGCAGCGAGAAGAAGTGGCCGGAGTCGATGTCGAGGTCGAGGCGGTGGACGGCGTAGGAGTCGGCGAACTGCTTGGAGACGCCGTCGAGCCGGACGGCCGGGGTCGCGTCCATGGGTCACTCTCCGGAGAGGATGTCGAGGCCGCCACGGCGGCCGAAGAGGCGCGGAATGAACAGGGCCAGCGCGATCAGGCAGATGGATCCCACGAGCATCAGCGTGCCGACGGCGTTGATGGTGGGCTGCACCCCGAAACGGATCGCGGAATAGATCCGTACCGACAGCGGCTGGGGATCGACGCCGGTGGTGAAGTAGGCGAGGACGAAGTCGTCGAAGACCAGCGCGAAGATCAGCACGGCGGAGGCCAGGACGGCGGGCAGCAGGGCCGGCAGGGTCACCAGGCGGACCGCCTGCCAGCGGGTGGCGCCCAGGTCCATCGCGGCCTCCTCCACCTCCGGGTTCAGCGCCGCGACCCGGGAGCGCAGGATGACGGTGACGTAGGAGATGGAGAAGGTGATCTCGGCGAGCATCACCGTGCCGGTCGACAGGTCCACGCCCAGGCCCTTGAACAGCAGCATCGACGCGACTCCGGTGACGATCTCCGGCGTGATCAGCGGCACCAGCATGACCAGGCCGGCCAGCGAGCCGAGCCGGGTACGGCAGCGGACCAGGCCGAGCGCGAGCGCCACCCCGAGGACGACCGAACCGGCCATCGCCACCAGGGAGATGCGCAGACTGGTCCCCAGGGAGGAGATCAGTACGTCGTCGTGGACGAAGGCGCGGTACCAGCGCAGGCTGAACCCGCCGAAGACGGTCAGGGACTTCTTGGAGTTGAACGAGAACAGCGCCACGACGCCGATGGGCAGGTAGAGCAGCGCGAAGAACAGCGCGGTGGCGGCGATGAGGACGCGCGGCTTGCGGTCGGCGCGTCCGCGTCCGCGCCGGCTGCGGGCCTTGACGGCCGGGCGGGCCGGGGCGGTGGCGGAGGGCAGTTTGAGCAGGGTCATCGGCGGGCCTCCGCCTCGTCCTTGCGGGTGCGCCGCAGATAGCCGAACATCCCGATCAGCAGGACGAGCATCAGCAGCATGGTGAGGGCGGATCCCAGCGGCCAGTTCTGGCCCTGGAAGAACTTGTCCTGGATCAGGTTGCCGATCATGATCTGGTCCGGCCCTCCCATGAGCTGTGCGCTGACGAAGTCGCCCATCGCGGGCAGGAAGACCAGGACGAGTCCGGCCGCGGCGCCCTGCCGGGTGGCGGGCAAAGTGACGAAGAGGAAGGTGCGGACGGGGCCGCCGTACAGATCGCGGCCGGCCTCGATGAGGGAGACGTCCAGGCGTTCCAGGGCCGCGTACAGCGGGATGATCATGAAGACGACGAAGCCGTAGACGAGTCCCGCGACCACACCGACACCGGTGTTGAGGATCTTCGTGTTCCCGTCGGCCAGCCCCACGGCACGCAGCGCGCGCAGTACCGGTCCGTCGTCGGAGAGGACCACCGACCAGCCGTACATGCGCACCAGGTAGTTGGCGAAGAACGGCACCACGATCGCGGCGATCAGCGCGTTCTTGTACCGTCCGCCGTGCAGGGCGATGGTGTACGCCACCGGGTAGGCGATCAGCAGGCAGATCGCGCAGGTGAGCACGGCGTAGCCGAGGGAGCGGGCCAGGACCTCGGTGTAGGCGGGGTCGGCGAGGGCGCGTACACCGGACAGGTCGAAGCCGAAGCGCGGGTTGCCGAGGTCGTCGGTGGTGCCGACCGCGAGGACGGCGACCAGCACCAGCGAGGCGATCAGGAACCCGGTCATCCACAGGGTGCCCGGCAGCATGAGCCAGGTCCAGATCCGGTCGCGGTCCGCGCCGCGCCTGCGGGTGCGGGAGGAGGGGCGGAGCAGTGCCATGTCAGCCCGCCTTCACATGGGTCCAGGCGGTGTCGCGGGCGTCCTCCGCCGCGCGACTGCCGTTGCGGAAGAACAGGCCGGCCTTGAGGTCGTCGTCGGTGACCAGACACTCGGGGAAGGGTCTGACCAGGTCGGCGTACGTCTTCTCGGTGCCCGCCACCGGCATCGGGTAGCCGATGTACTCGATGTTCTTCTTCACGTTCTCCGGCCGCAGCATGTAGTCGATGAACAGCATCGCGGTGCCGGGATGGGGAGCGTTCCAGGGGATGGCGTAGCAGTCGGAGTTGATCGGCGTGCCCTCCCTGGGGGCCTCGAAGCCGAACACGGAGGGGTCCTTGGCCTGGTTGAGCATGGCGGCCATGTCGCCGCTCCACGCCTGGGTCATGACCGCGTTGCCGTTGAGCAGGTTGTTGTAGCTGTCGCTGGAGAAGCCGCGCAGCCGTGGGCGCAGGGTGCCCAGCAGGGACGTGATCCGGTCGAGGTCGCCGGTGTTCCCGGTGCTGACCTTCAGGCCGAGTTCCAGGGCGCCCATGCCGAGGACCTCGTCGCGGTCGTCCAGCAGGAACACCTTGCCGCGGGCCTTGTCGCTCCACAGGTCCCGCCACGATCCGGTCAGTTCGCCGATCCGGTCACGGCGCCAGCCGATGCCGGTCTTGTACGCGGTGAACGGGACGGTGTGGGCGGAGCCGGGGTCGTACCAGGGGTCGGCGAAGTAGGTGTACGTGCCGAAGATCGCGTGTGCGTTGGGAAGCTGGGTGTGGTCGATGCGGCGCAGCCGGCCGCCGCGGACCAGGCGCTGGGCCCACTTGGCGGTGGGGAAGACGACGTCGTAGCGGTTGCCGGCGTTGAGCTTGGCGACCATGCCTTCCATCGAGTCGAAGTTCGACTGGACGACCTTGACGCCGTACTCCTTCTCGAAGCCCTTGAACACCGACGGGTCGACGTAGTCGGCCCAGTTGAAGTAGACGAGATCGCCGTCGACGCGTGCTGCGACCGGGGCGAGCTGCTGGGCATCCGGCGTTTTCGCGGGCATGAAGCCGCAGCCGGCGGCTGTGGTGCCCAGCAGCCCGTAGGCGCCTGCCCGGAGCACGGCGCGTCGGGTGGGCGGGGGTACCTCGGGGGACACGGAACGTCCTCTCCGTCGAGGAACGGCACAACTCCAGGGCTGGACCGGCTGGTCGGCTCACGGAGGCCCTGACTCCGTAGGGAAGACCGGTCTGGGGAGGGTGCGAGTGTGCGTCAGCGGGGGAGGGGTAAGCCCGTCCGGAGCCGTGGGGCGTACGGCACGCGGGAGGACCTCACTGTGCGTCACCGTCCAGGTCGTCCCGGACCCGGCGGGCGAACCAGCCGACGGCGGCCTCGCGCTGCGAAAGCGGACCCGGCTCGAATCCGGGCGTCGACAGGCCGGCCTGTACACGCTCCACCAGCTCGGCGTCCTCATCGTTGGTGACCCAGCCGATGTGGATGTTGAGCCGGCGGGCCAGCCGGGTCCGCACGCCCTCCCCGTGCTTGGTGTAGAAGGCGCCGGGGATCGCCGCCCGGCCCTGGGCGGTGGGCAGGACGGTCCACGCGAGCACGTGGTCAGGGTAGAAGTCGATGAGCGTGTTCGGATAGATCACGGCGTACCGCCAGACTCGCCGGTCGGTCTCGGCCAGCCCCGGCATCGGCGTCGCGAGGCGCTGGTAGAGCCGCTCGGTCCAGTTCGAGGAGGGCTTCTCGCGCAGCGGTACCTCGAACAGGACGTAGTCCTCGCGCAGCTCGTCCACCACGTAGGCCTGGTAGTCCAGCAGCCGCATGAGCGCCGGGTGGGCCACGGGGACGTGGTAGCCCTCCAGGTAGTTGTCGACGATCACCTTCCAGTTGGCGTTCTGCTCCTCGCCGTCCGCCACGTCGTGGATGCGGTGCTTGCCGACGGGGACGAGGTCCGGCCCGGTGTAGCGGCCGACGGCCTCGGCGAGCCCGGCACAGGTCTCGGCGAGCGGGGTCGCCTCCATGTCGAGGTTGACGAAGACGAAGCCGAGGAAGGACTCCACATTGACCGGGTGCAGCCCGAGCCGGGGCTTGTCCAGGCACGGGATCCGGCGGGCCTCGGGAGCGCCGACGAGACGTCCGTCCAGCTTGTACGTCCAGCCGTGGTACGGGCAGCGGATCGCCTTGCCGGCCGGCGCGGGCTCAGTGACCAGGCGGGTGCCGCGGTGCCGGCAGACGTTGAGGTGGGCGGCGAGATCGCCGTCCTCGGTCCGGACGACCAGCACCTCCCGGCCGGCGGCCGTGGCGGTCAGGCGCGCGCCGGGGCCGGGGAGATCGGATTCGTGGCAGACGAGCTGCCAGGACTTGGCAAAGATACGGTCGGTCTCGGCCTCGGCGATGGCCGGATCCGTGTAGTAGCGGGCCGCCAGGGCTTCCCCGGGATGCTCGGAGGGCGGCCCCGGCGGGGCCGGGGAGACGGCGCCTGCCCGGGTGGTGGTCGAGGGGTGCATGGAGTCCTCCTCCGCGCCGCTGCGGCGGCGATGGGCGGTGAGGCTGCGCCGGGAACTCGGCAGGAATGGGCTTTCGACCTGCCGGGATCCGGCTGACTAATTGGTTAGTCAGAGTGGGCCTGGGGTGGCCGGAAGTCAAGACTTGTGAGCTGACTGATTAGTTAGTTAGTCTCGTGGTAGGCGGAAGGCCAGGGTCCGTGCCGGGCCCTTCGCGGCGCCTTCCGTACGCCCGCGGACCTCGATCCGCGCACCAGGGCGTCCGATTCAGGACACCCCCGGTCCGGGCGGTGCACGGCTTCGGCCGATCACGTCGCACCGCTGCGGACACCTGCTGTCCATGCCGTGCCCGGCCCCGAGGCCGGCACCCCGCACACGCTTCCCGCCCGATCCCGTACGGGCGTCGGGGCACCTCGTCCACCCCGTCGCCGCACCACCCCGTTTCCGGGCCGACCCGGCGGCGGTGCGACCAAGGAGGCACGCATGAGCGACCGCCGAAGTCTGGTTTGGCTCGGTCTCACGCCGGAGCCCGAACAGGAACTGCCCACCGCGGTGGCCGCCCTGCGCGCACCGGTGACCGACTGTCCGCCGTCCTCCCTGGTCGCCGCCGAGCGGCAACGTGTCGAGCGGCTGGTGCTGCGCGGCACACAGCACACCTGGCTGCGCTACCTCCACGAGGTCACCGACCTGGTCGTCCGGGCGGCGCAGGGATCCACGACCGCTGATCCCCGGCCGGCGCTGGTGGCCGGCGAGGTCGTCCTCGATCACCACCGCATGCTGATCGGCCTGCCCGGCACCGCCTACGCGCGCACCGCCGCCCAGCGGCGGGACCTGGAAGGCGCGCTGGCGCGTCTGAGGTCCCGCACCGGCCCCACCCTCTCCGGCCACTTCGAGCCCAGGAGCACCGTATGACCGGCGTCCACCCCCTCCTTCCCGACGGACAGCCCGGATTGCTCGTCTCGCCGGTGTTCGGCGCCGAGCCGCACCACGGTGTCGAGGATCGCGCCCGATACCTCGCGGTGGGCGGGTACGCACCGCTGACCGAGCGGGACCGGTTGCTCGACCGGATCGCCGCCGTCGGACTGCGCGGCCGCGGGGGTGCCGGCTTCCCCGCAGCCGTGAAGCTGCGGGCCGTCCGCGACGCACCCGGCCGGCCCGTCGTCGTCGCCAACGGCGAGGAGGGCGAGCCCGGATCGGTCAAGGACCGGTGGCTGCTGTGCCACCGACCGCATCTGGTCCTGGACGGCCTGCGGCTGGCCGCGGCCATGACCGGTGCCGGGCACGGCTACGTCTACCTCTCCGACGCCCTCGCCGAGAAGGCCGTCCGGCACGCGCTCACCGAGGGTCCCGCCGACCTGCGCGTCGACGTCGTACGGACGGAGCCCGCGTACGTGGCCGGGGAGGAGACCGCGGTCGTACGGCGCATCGGGGGCGGCCCGGCCCTGCCCACGGCGAAGCCCCCGCGCCCCTTCGAGGCGGGGGTGGGCGGAGCGCCCACGCTGGTCGCCAACGTGGAGACACTGGCGCGGATCGCGATGCTGCACGCGTGCCCGGACGCCGCGGTGGCCGTGGCCGGCGCTCATCTGGTGACCGTCTCGGGAACGGGCGATACCGCCGCCGCGCTGGCCGAAGTGCCCGCCGGGACGCATCTGAAGGTCCTGGCCGACCTGTGCGGCCACGGCAGGGCCGAGGCGGTCCTGCTGGGCGGTCTGTTCGGGGGCTTCCACGGCGTCGGCTGGACGGATCTCCAGCTCGACCACGACCGCCTGAACGCGGCCGGCGGAGCGCTCGGCTGCGGGGCGCTGCACTTCCTGCACCCCGAGGACTGCCCCGTTGCCGTGGCCACCGAGGCCGCCGCCTATCTGGCGGCGCAGAGTTCCCGGCAGTGCGGGGTGTGCGTCTCCGGTACCGGGGCGCTGGCCCAGACCCTCGCGGCGGTGGCCCGCGGCGCGGCGGACGACGCGGCGACCGGCCAACTGTACCGCTGGTCAAGGCACTTGCCCGGCCGCGGAGCCTGCGGCCTGCTCGATGCCGCCGCCCGGATCGTCGCCACCCTCCTCGCCCACTTCCCAGGCCGTCTCGACGCCCACCGCGACACCACCTGCCCCACGTGCGCGGACCCGGCACCCCACGACGGCCGTCGGTTCACGGTGGCGGTGCCCTGACCCGCACCACGGCTCCCGCTGTCCCGTCCCGCCCCCAGTCGTCCCGGTCCTCGCCGTCCGACCCCGTCGTCCCATCCCACCCGTCGTCCCGATGTCCGGGCCCTCGTCGTCCCGGGCCCTGTGGTCCCGGCCCGCGACCCTCCGCCGTGCCCCACCCCGCCACGCACCCCACCGAGCCGCCCGCACCCGCCGCACCGAAAGGACCGACCGTGAAACTCCTGCTGGACTCCACCCGCTGCCAGGGCTACGGCCTCTGCCAGGAACCCGCGCCCGAGTTGATCGACCTCGACGAGTGGGGCTACGCCCAGGTGCGCGTGAGCGACGTGCCGGCCGAGGGCGCGAACGCCGCCGAGGCCGCCGTAGCCGCCTGCCCCAACTCGGCCCTGCGGCTGGTGAAGTGACATGGGACGCGACCTGTCAGCCCTCTTCGACCCCGTCTCCGTCGCCGTCGTCGGAGCCAGCGACGACCCCGCGAAGTACGGCCACGCCATCTCCGCCCAGGCCCTGCGCGCGAACGGCCGTCGCCCCGTCCACCTGGTCAACCGGCGCGGCGGCACGGTGCTCGGCCGTACCGCCGCGCCCAGCCTGAGCGCGCTCGGCGAACCCGTCGACCTGGCGGTGGTCTCCGTGCCCGCCGCCGGCTTCGAGGACGCCGTCGACGAGGCCCTGGGCTGCGGGGCCCGGGCGATCGTCGCCATCACCGCCGGCTTCGCGGAGACCGGCGACGCGGGGCGGGCACGCCAGCAGGCCGTCGCCGAGCGCGTGCGCGCCGCCGGTGCCGTGATGGTCGGGCCGAACTGCCTCGGGCTGGCCGACAACACCACGGACCTCTTCCTGGCCTCCGACACCTTCACCCCCGGTGGCATCGCGCTCCTCAGCCAGAGCGGCAACCTCGCCCTGGAACTCCAGCTTCGCTTCCGCCCGCACGGCCTCGGATTCTCCCGGTTCGTCTCGCTGGGAAACCAGGCCGACGTCACCCTCGTCGACCTGCTCGCCGACTGCGCCCGGCACGAGGGCACCCACGCCATCGCCGTCTACGCCGAGGACTTCGCCGACGGACGCTCCTTCGCCGAGGCCGCCGCCGACGCGGGCAAACCCGTGGTGCTGCTCACCGCCGGCCGCGGCGACGCCTCCGCACGCAGCGCCCAGTCCCACACCGGGGCGCTCACCACCTCGGCCGACGTGGTGGGTGCGGCGTGCCGGGACGCCGGTGTGGAACTGGTCGCCACCCCACGTGAACTCACCGTCGTCCTGGCAGCGTTGAACGGCGCACGACGGTCCGCCGGGCGCCGGGTCGCGATCCTCACGGACGGCGGCGGCCACGGTGTCATCGCCGCAGACGCCGTCGAGGCGGCCGGCCTGACCGTCCCCGAACTCGGCCGGCCCACACGGGACGACCTCCGCGAGATCCTCTGGGAGCAGTCGGCCGTCGCCAACCCGGTGGACCTCGCCGGGATGGGCGAGCAGGACCCGGGCTCGTACGCGGGGACGGTCTCCGCGCTCCTGGCGGCCGAAGAGGTGGACGCCGTCCTGATGACCGGCTACTTCGGCGGCTACGCGGACGCCGACGGCGGGCTCGGGGGAGGAGGAACGGTCCTCGCGGACGGGGAACGGGCCGCCGCACGCCTGATCGCCGACCGTCATCGGGCCACCGCCAAGCCGCTCGTGGTGCAGTCGATGTATCCGGGGTCACCGAGCTGCCGCACCCTGGCCGAGGCCGGCATCCCCGTCTTCGATGCCACCGAGGACGCCGCCCGCGCCCTCGCCGCGACGACATCCGGCGCGCCGTACCCGGGCGTCACCCCCTTGCCCCCGCCCGCGACCCCGCTGCGCGAGAGCGGCTATCTGCAGACCCGCAGGGCCCTGGAGGCGGCCGGACTTCCCTTCCCGGCGGCGCGGGAGGTCCATGACGAGACCGAACTCCTCGCAGTGGCCGCGGAGTTCAGCGGACCCTACGTCCTCAAGGCCCTCCATCTGCTGCACAAGTCCGACGCGGGCGGGGTGGCACTCGGCCTGGCCGGACCCGACGAACTCCTCGCCTCCTTCCGCGAGATGCGCGCCAGACTCGGTGCCTCCTCCTACTCCGTGGAGGCCATGGCGGACCTGACCGACGGCATCGAACTGATCGTCGGCGTCAACCGTGACCCCCGTTTCGGCCCCGTGGCCATGGTGGGGCTGGGCGGCGTACTGGCCGAGTCCCTGCACGACGTCGCGTTCACCCTGGCCCCCGTGACCGCCGAGCGCGCCCTGGACCTGCTGCGCGGACTGCGCACCGCCGCCCTACTCGACGGGGTGCGCGGCAGGCCCCCCGTCGACCTCACCGCGGCCGCGGCGGCCATCGAGACGATCACGGCATTCGCCGCCGCCCACCCGGAGATCGCCGAGACAGAGGTCAACCCCCTGCTCGTACGCCCGCACGGGGCGCTCGCCCTGGACTCCCGCGCGGTACTCGCCTGACCCCCTCCCTTTGCGCCCCGAACCGAAGAGGCCCCATGGACATGCGCTACACCCCCGAGCAGGCCGACCTCAAGCGCCGCGCCGCCGGCTACGCCCGCCTGCTGATGCGGTACGAGGACCAGTCCGAGCAGGCCGGCGGCCCCCTGCCGCAGGAGCTGGTCGCCGAGCTGACCCGGGCCGCCATGGACGCCGGCGTCTACGCCATCAACATGCCTGCCGAGTGGGGCGGCGCCGGCCTCAGTCTCCTCGACCAGGTCATCGTCGAGGAGGAATTCGGCAAGGTCACCAACTGTCTGTGGGACATCCCCTGGCGGCCCGCCAACGTCCTCGCGTACGGCGACGAACGCCAGCGCGAGAAGTACCTGCTGCCCGTGCTCCGCGCCGAGAGGTTCGACGCGTTCGCCGTGACCGAGCCGGGCGCCGGCTCGGACCCCTCCTCGGGCACCTCCACGGCCACCCGCACCGACGGCGGCTGGCTGCTGAGCGGCGAGAAGTGGTTCGTCACCTGCGGCGACATCGCCGACTTCCTGCTGGTGCAGGCGGACGCCGGCCCCGAGCGGCTGCCCACCCTCTTCTTCGTGGACAAGGCCGCCCCCGGAGTCGAGATGACGCGGCTGCCGCACTTCATGCACTCCGCCGTCAACGGGCACCCCGAGTTCACCTTCACCGACGTCTTCGTGGCCGACGAGGACGTGCTCGGCGGTGTCGGCAGCGGCTACGAACTGACCAAGGAATGGTTCACGGACGAACGCCTGATGATCGCCGCCCGCACGGTCGGTGCCGCCCCCGATCGCGTCGTACCAGCTGATCCAGGGGATGCTCGCGGACTGCGCCGTGGACATCGCGGTCAACCGCGCCTACACCCACCAGGTCGCCTGGGAGGCGGACCAGCCGGGCACCGACCGCAAGACGCTGCACGCCAAGGCCTCCACCGCCAAGCTCGCCGCCAGCGAGGCCGCCGGCCGGGTCGCGGACCGCTGCCTGCAGATCTTCGGCGGTCGCGGCTATGACCGCACCTACCCCGTCGAGCGCATGTACCGCGAGCTGCGCGTCGACCGGATCTGGGAGGGCACCTCCGAGATCCAGCGCTTGATCATCGCCAACGAGCTGATCAAGCGCGGCACGCGCGCCCTGGCCCTGCCCACGCACTGAATCCGCCCCCTTCCCAGCAAAGCGAGGACCCACCTCCATGGACTTCCGTCTCACCCCGCGCCAGGCACAGCTCAAGGCCGACGCCCGCGCCCTCACCGACGTCATCGCCGCCTACGAGATCGAGTGCGAGGAGAACAACGGCCTGGCCGCCGACGCTCACGCCAAGATCCGCGACGCCGTCCTCGACGCCGGACTCCAGGCCGTCAACATGCCGGCCGAATGGGGCGGCGCCGGACTCACCATCGCCGAGCAGGTCACCGTGCAGGAGGAACTCGGACGGCTCACCGGTGCCCTGTGGGACATGGTGTGGCGGCCCGCCAACGCACTGCGCTTGTGCACCCCTGAACAGCGCGAGCGCTTCCTCGCCCCGGTGATCAGGGGCGAACGGCGCGACTGCTACGCCGTCACCGAGCCGGGCGCGGGCTCCGACCCGCAGAACCTCGCCACCACCGCCACCAGGAACGACCGGGGCTGGGTGCTCAACGGCGAGAAGTGGTTCGTGACGGTCGGTGACCACGCCGACTTCATGATCGTCCTGGCCGCGGCGGGACCGGACCGCGCGCCGACGCTGTTCCTCGTCGACAAGGACACCCCGGGCATCGAGATGACACGCGTGCCGCGCTTCATGCACACCTTCGTCTATGAGCACCCCGAGTTCACCTTCACCGACGTCCAGGTGGGCGAGGACGCCGTGCTCGGCGGCGTGGGCGAGGGCTACGACATCACCCGCTCCTGGTTCACCGAGGAGCGCCTGATGATCGCGGCACGCACCACCGGCGCCGCCGAACGCGCACTGGAACTGGCCCGTGACCCCGATCGCGTCGTACCAGCTGATCCAGGGGATGCTCGCGGACTGCGCCGTGGACATCGCGGTCAACCGCGCCTACACCCACCAGGTCGCCTGGGAGGCCGACCAGGCCCCGGCCGAGGACCGCAAGACGCTGCACGCCAAGGCCGCCATCGCCAAGCTCGCGGCGAGCGAGGCCTCCGGCCGGGTGATCGACCGGTGCCTGCAGATCCACGGCGGGCGGGGCTACGACCGTACGTACGCGGTCGAGCGCCTGTACCGGGAGCTGCGCGTGGACCGCATCTGGGAGGGCACCTCCGAGATCCAGCGGCTGATCATCGCCAACGAGCTGATCAAGCGCGGCGCGGGGGTCCTGGACCTGCCCACCGCCACCGCCTGACCCGACGCCGACACAACGACCGGTACAGATCGAAGGGAAGCTCGGATGACCGACATCGAACGCGTCGGAGTCGTCGGCTGCGGACTGATGGGTGCGGGCATCGCCGAGGTCTGTGCGCGGGCTGGCCTGCCGGTGACGGTGGTGGAACGCGACGCGGAGGCGGCCCGCACGGGCCGCCTGCGCATCGTGGGCTCACTCGACCGGGCCACCGCGCACGGCAGGCTCACCGAAGAGGGGCGTGAGGCCGCCGCCGCACTGGTCACCGTGGCCGACGATATCGAGGCACTCCACGACCGCGACCTCGTGATCGAGGCCGTGGCCGAGGACGAGCGCCTCAAGGTCGACGTCTTCACCCGCCTGGACTCCGTGGTCACCGGCGACAACGCCCTCCTCGCGACCAACACCTCCTCCATCCCGGTCATCCGGCTGGCCTCCGCGACGACCCGCCCCGAGCACGTCGTCGGCGTGCACTTCTTCAACCCCGTACCGGTACTGCGGCTGGTCGAACTCGTCCCCTCCCTGCTCACCTCGGCCGACACCGTGACCCGCGCCGAGACCTTCGTGACCGGCGCTCTCGGAAAGGAGGTCGTCCGCACCCGGGACAAGGCGGGATTCATCGTCAACGCGCTGCTCGTGCCGTATCTGCTGGCCGCCGTCCGGATGGTGGAGTCGGGCAGCGCGAGTGTCGAGGACGTCGACCGCGGCATGGTCCTCGGCTGCGCCCACCCGCTCGGACCGCTGGCCCTGGCGGACCTGATCGGCCTGGACACCACACGGGCCATCGCCGAGTCGCTGTACGCGGAGTTCCGCGAGCCGCAGTACTCACCGCCCCCGCTGCTGTCCCGGATGGTGGAGGCCGGACTGCTGGGGCGCAAATCCGGACGCGGCTTCCACATGTACGACGGACAGCCCCCGGCGAGGGAAAGGTGAGGGAAAATGGTCATGGCGTACGACCACCGAACGAGAGGAGCCGCGGGGTGTCCACCAAGATGCGCACGGCAGACACGCGCGAGCGCATCCTGACCGCCGCGTGCGAGGCCATCGCCGAGATCGGCTTCGAGAAGATCCGGATGCGCATGGTCGCCGAGCGGGCGGGCGTGTCGACGGCGCTTCTGCACTACCACTTCGACACGCGCGAGAAGCTGTTCACCGAGGCGATGACGCACTCCTTCGCCAACACCGCCACGGACGTGGAACGCGACGCGGGGACGGCACCGGCCGCCGTCATCCTGGCCCGCATCGTGCGCAACCTGCTGCCGACCGATCCCGAACTGCACCAGGACTGGCGGCTCTGGCAGGAACTGTGGGTCCGGGCGCTGCGCGACGAGGCCACCCGGACCTTTGCCGTGGACCTGTACGCGCAGCTGCACACCTGGGTGGCCGAGGCGGTACGGCGCGGCATCGCGTCCGGCGAGTTCACGCCGACCGACGTGGACGACCTCTGCACGCTCGTCCTGTCCCTGAGCGACGGCTACGGCATCCGCCTCATGCTCCGCGACCCGACCGTCACCCTGGACAGCGCGCTCGCCTCCATCTGGCGCCATGTGTCCGCCGCACTGGGCCTGCCGGAATCGGTGCCGGTGGAGTGAATTGCCCGAGCGGACGGGGCCAGTGAGGGGTCTGGTCAGAGGAAGCTGACGCCCTGGGCGAGGGCGAGTTCACTAGCGTAGTTGATCGTGTTCGTGGCCGACCGCATATAGGACTTCCACGCGTCGGAGCCGGACTCGCGGCCTCCTCCCGTGTCCTTCTCGCCACCGAAGGCGCCGCCGATCTCCGCTCCCGAGGTGCCGATGTTGACGTTGGCGATGCCGCAGTCGGATCCGGCGGCGGACAGGAAGATCTCGGCCTCCTGCTGGTCGCGGGTGAAGATGCTGGACGAAAGGCCCTGGGGGACGTCGTTGTGCAGGGCGATGGCCTCGTCGAGGGTGTCGTAGGTGAGGACGTAGAGGATCGGGGCGAAGGTCTCCTCCCGTACGACGTCGGTCTGTTCGCCGACGCGGACGAGGGCGGGCTCGGTGTAGGCCGCCGCGGGTGCCGCTTCCGCCAGGCGCCGGTTTCCACCGGCCAGGATCTTGCCGCCCTGGGCCTGGACGCGGGACAGGGCGTGGTGCATGGCGTCGAGCGCCGGGGCGGAGATGAGCGGGCCGACCAGCGTGGTGTCGTCGAAGGGATTGCCGATGGGGAGCTTGGTGTAGGCGGCGGTGAGGCGTTCGAGGAGTGCGTCGGCGATGTCGCGGTGGACGATGAGGCGGCGCAGTGTCGTGCAGCGCTGACCCGCCGTGCCCGCGGCCGCGAAGACGACGCCCTGGATCGCGAGGTCCAGATCGGCGGACGGGGTGACGATGGCGGCGTTGTTGCCGCCGAGTTCCAGCAGGCTGCGGCCGAAGCGGGCGGCGACCCGGGGTCCGACCTCGCGGCCCATGCGGGTGGAGCCGGTGGCGCTGACGAGGGCGACGTGGGGGTCGTCGACGAGTTTCTCGCCGACGGCGCGGTCACCGAGCAGCAGGCGGTGGACGTCGCGGGGTGCGCCGACCTCCTCGGCGGCGCGGGCGAGCAAGTGGTCGCAGGCCAGGGAGATCAACGGCGTGAGTTCCGAGGGCTTCCAGATCACGGTGTCGCCACAGACGAGTGCGATGGCGGTGTTCCAGGACCACACCGCGGCGGGGAAGTTGAAGGCGGAGATGACACCGACCACGCCCAGGGGGTGCCAGGTCTCGGCCAGGCGGTGGCCGGGGCGTTCGGAGGCGATCGTGCGGCCGTAGAGCTGGCGGGACAGGCCCAGGGCGAAATCGCAGATGTCGATCATCTCCTGGATCTCGCCGAGCGCCTCGGACCCGATCTTGCCGGCCTCGACGGTGACGAGGTCCGCCAGCTCGCTCTTGTGCGCACGCAGCAGCTCGCCCAGCTGGCGGACGAGTTCACCGCGGCGCGGCGCGGGCGTGGTGCGCCAGGTCAGGAAGGCCGTACGGGTGGCCTCGACGGCCGCTTCGACGTCGGCCTCGGTGGCGGCCGGCAGGCCGAAGAGGTGCTCGCCGGTGATGGGGGTGCGGGCATGGAGGTCGCCGCCTTCCATGACGGTGACGCCGATGCCCTCGAGGCAGGCCCGGGCGCGGGCGCGCAGCTCGACGGTGGTGGGCAGCGTGGTGCTGGGCATGGTCTCTCCTTTGAGGATACGAGGGGTCAGCGGAGTGTGCCGGTGAGGCCGAGGTCGCGGGCGACCTGCGCCAGGGAGCGGTCCTGCTGCTGCTCGTAGAGTGCGTAGGGATCCAGAACGTCGCGGCCGATGGCACCGGAGAGCCAGGCGGCGTCGTAGGCGGTGCCTTCCTTGTCGTTGTCGCGGGTGCCCTCGCCGCTGAGGTTGGACTGGAAGATGCCGGCGGCGGAGCGGGGCAGGAAGTCCTCGTAGACGATCGGCTCGGCGCGCACCCAGCCCTGCCGCACCAACGCGCCGATGGTGGTGGGCGGTTCGGTGCCGTCGCGGGGCCGTTCGTCGGCGGGCCGGTAGGTGAAGTAGGCCAGTCCGCCGGCGGCGAGTCCGGCTTCGCTGCCCGGCATGTGCCGCTCCCACAGGGTGCGGGCGATGTCGGCGCGGGCCCCGGTGGGATTCCGGGACGCCTGCTCGTCGACGGCGCCGAGGAGTTCGTCGTACAGGGCGCGGCCCTCGTGGGTGAGGGCGATGCCGCGCGCCTCGACCTCGCCGAAGCGCACGCGCAGGGCGCCGCTCTCGACGCTGCCGTCCGCGAGGCGCATCGCACGAGGTTCGGCCAGCGCCCGGAACGACGTCTGGCGCAGCAGGACGTCGGGGCCCTTCCAGGCCGGCGGGCCCTGGATGGTGTCGATCATCTCGATGCCGCGGTCCGTCATCCGCCGGTACAGCTCGTCGATGTCGAGGACGCGCGGGGTGAGGTGGTTGACGTGGGTACTGCGTACGCCGCCGATGTCCGCGGCCACGGCGGAGATCCGCTCCAGGGTCTCGTACCACGACCTGTCGACCGGCTCGCCGGACAACTCGAAGGCGGCGACGGCGAGTTGGAGGAAACTCTCGGCTTCCTCCCGTGGCAGCTCGCGCTCGACCGCCGCGCGGTCGGCCAGCGCGAGCAGCTCGGGCGGGAACAGCTCGCGGGTCGCGAGGAAGGCTTCCAGGCGCATGCGCAGGCCGGCGTCGAAGAAGCGGGGGTCGGCCGGGGTGAGCAGGGAGGTGAACACCCGGAAGGGGTTGCGGGCCAGTTCTTCACCGTCGACCGGCCGGAAGGCGGTGGACACGACGGGTACGGCGCTGGCGGCTGCCTCACGCAGGTCGTAGAAGCCGACCGGGTGCATGCCGAGGGCGCCGAAGACGCGGGCCACCTGGGCCAGTTCGCGGGGTGTGCCGACGCGGATCGCGCCGTGCCGCTCGGCGGTCACCCGGCTGATGGAGCCGAGGCGTTCGGCGTCGGCTCCCCGCGTGCGCAGGACGTCGTCGTTGACCTCGCGCGCGACATCCACGAGCGTGGTGTAGGCGGGGACCTCGTGCCCGTACATCTTTGACAACCGTGCCGCGAACGCCGCGCGCAGCTGCCACTGACTGATCGTCGACATGTTTGCGGGCCTTTCGATCGAGGGTCAGACCACGTGCGCCTCGGGCCGGATCCCGGCACCGTGGCGGAACCGGTCGGCGCTGAGCGGGGAGATGTCGGTGAACGGCTCGCGCTCCAGGTACAGGTCGCGCACGACTTCGCCGACCGCCGGTGCCTGGAGGAAGCCATGACCAGAAAACCCGGCGGCGTAAAGGAAGTTGGCCAGATCCGGGGACCGCCCGATGAGCGCGTTGTGGTCCGGTGTGACCTCGTACAGCCCCGCCCAGCCCCTGGTCGTCCTCATGTCGGCCAGGGCCGGCGCGCGATGGCGGGCGATGTCGCGGAACATCTCCAGCCACTCCGGAGTCCAGGTGGTGTCGAAGCCCTCCTCCTGGTCGGGGTCCGCCAGCCCGAAGAGCAGCCCGTCGTCGCTGTTGTGGAAGTAGGCGGTCGAGGAGAAGTCGATCGTGAAGGGGATGCGCGGGGCGGACGGCACGAGCGGCTCGGTGAACGCCAGTTGGCGTCTGACCGGACGGACGGGGAGGTTGACGCCGACCATGTCGCCGATGCTCGCCGACCAGGCTCCTGCCGTACAGATGACGGTGGAGCAGCCGATGCGGCCATGGCTGGTGTGCACGCCGGTGACGCGGTCCCCGGCCACGTCGATGCCGCACACCTCGGTGTGTGCCGCGATGGTGACACCCGCCCGGGCTGCGGCCAGCGCGTAGCCCTGGACGACGAGTGCGGGGCGGGCATGCCCGTCGGTGGGTGAGTAGGCGGCGGCCAGGAGACCGTCGGTGCTGATGTAGGGGCACAGGCGCCGGGCTTCAGCTGGGGTGATCATGCGGCTCGGCACACCGAGGTCGTTCTGCAGTTTGACGCTGACCTCGAAGTCCTTCGTCTGCCGTGCGCTGTCGAGAAGGAACAGATAGCCGACGGTGTCGAGCTTGATGTCGGCTCCGGGGCGCCGGGGGAAGTCCTCGTAGGCACGCAGACTTCGGCTGCCCAGCTCGATGTTGAGCGGATCGGAGAACTGGGCGCGTACGCCGCCGATCGGCTTGCCCGAGCTGCCGCGGCCGAGGTCGCCGCGGTCGATGACGACGATGTTCCGCACCCCGGACTCGGCGAGATGGAACGCGGTGCTCGCACCCATCACGCCTCCGCCGATGATCACCACATCGGCGCAGGCCGGAACGGTGCGGAAGGCGGAGGAGGACAACAGACCACTCCCTTCCAGAAGCCATCCCCGTCGCGACCGGACGGGTCCGGTCGCACAGAGGACGGGCTGTCAGTACGGAGGATGCCGATCAGCTATCTGTGCGTCATCGTGCAGCAATCAAAACGTTGACGTCTACCATCGGTTAATGCTTCTGATCTTTTAGTATCTCTAAATGGACTGGACGAGTGCGCAGCTGCGTTCGCTGGTGGAACTGACCCGGCGTGGCACCATCACCGGTGTCGCGGAAGCCCTGGGATACACGCCCGGCGGGGTCTCGCAGCAGATCGCCGCACTGGAGAAGGCCACCGGAATGCAACTGCTGCGACGGGTGGGACGCCGGGTGGAGCTCACCGACGCCGGGGCGACACTGGCCCTGCACGCCGAGCGCATCCTCACCACGGAGGCCGAGGCCGTGGAGGCGCTGGAGCGCACGCGCAACGAGATCAGCGGGACACTGCGGGTCGGGCTGTTCGCCACGGCCGCGGCCGAGATCCTCCCACCCGCGCTGCGCCGGATAGGCGAGCGACATCCGGGCGTGACCGTACGCAGCCGGGACATGGATGTGGACGAGGTGTACGACGCGGTCGCCGGGGGAAGCGTGGACCTGGCACTGGGCCTGGACTACCCGGACGTGCCCATCCCACGGGACCCGTCCCTGAGGGTGACGGAGCTGTCCAGGGAGCGCTTCGCGCTCGCGGTTCCCACCGGCACCATGCCGGGCCGCCAGTCGGTCTCGCTCGCCCACACCAGGGAACTGGGCTGGATCATGCCGTGCGTCGGCAGCTACTACGGCCGCGCCGTGCTCACCGCCTGCCGCAGAGTGGGTTTCGAACCGCAGGTGCTGCACGAGGTGACGGACACGGCCGCCACCCTGGCCCTGGTCGAGGCCGGAGTCGGGGTCAGCGTGGTGACGGATCTGATGCTCCGGCTGCGCCCGTCCAGCCTCGATGTCCTGGAGCTGGACGAGTCGATGGAGCGCCACATCGTGGTGGTGTGCCGTTCCTTCGCCGAGCACCGGCCGACGATCGCCGCCATGGTCGACGTTCTGCGGGCCTCCGCGGTTCGGCGCCGGCCGAGCCCGGCCCAGGCGTGAGCGGCAGGCTGGAGGCGTCTGCCGTCCCGGAACGCCGGTGGTGCCCCGGGGTCCGTCGAGCACCCACGCCTTGGACGACGACCTGGCGGTGCGCGACGAGCCCGAGTCGCGGGCGCAGTGTACGCCGGTACGGTAACCGTGACGGGATCAAGCCGGGTGTGTGTCCCGCGCCGGATGCACATACGGCTCCGCCACCGGCATCTCCCCACGCAGCGTACGAAGCGCCGTGCCGAGCAACGGGTTGCCGTTGCCCCGGCGGTGCAGGGCCATCACCCGGCGAAAGGCCGAGGGTTGCGTGAGCCGGGTGGCCTGCACCGAGTCTCTGGGCGAATGGCCGAGCCCCGGCACGATCGCCACGCCGAGCCCAGCGGACACCAACTCGCGTACGACGTCGTAGTTGTTGCTGCGAAAGGCCACCTCGGGCTCGAACCCGGCAGCCGCGCACAGCCTGGTGAGGGAGAGGGCGCCGGCCGTCCCCTCCCTGCTGGTGATCCAGCGGGCTCGCGACAGCCCGGCCAGGCGAGCACACGGGCCGCCGTCGCGGGCCCTGAGCAGCACGAGGTCCTCCCGCACGAGCTGATGGCGGACCAGACCGTCCGGCCACTGACGGGGGACGAGCCCGTACTCGTACACCAGCGCCACGTCCAGATCCCCGTCGTTCAGTGCGGCTACCAGTTCGTCCGGCTCGCCCTCCTCCAGCTGGATCTGCGCCCGCGGCTGGGTCGCGGTCAGCGCCGACAGGGCCGGCGGCACGAGCCGGACGACGGCGGTCGGGAAGCTGCCCAGCCTCAGCCGGCCGGTGGCACCAGTGGCGAGCTGCTGCACCTGGTGACCCAGGTCGTCGAGGGCGGCCAGCACCGGGATGCTGAGGTCGACCAGTTGTCGGGCCGCGGCGGTCGCCCGGACGCCGTGCGCCTCCCGCTCGAACAGCACCAAACCGGTCTGCCTCTCCAGCGCCGAGATCTGCTGCGAGATGGCGGAGGCGGTGTAGCCGAGCTCGCCGGCCGCGATGACGAACGAGCCGGTGCGCACGACGGCCCGCAACGTGAGCAGGTGCTGCGGCTTGAGCAACGCATCCCTCCGGCCGGACTCCAGGTTCGATTCAGCATAAGCAGTGCTTGCCCTGAAGCGACGCTTCTGTCGTGCTGCTGACCCTTGTGAACTGCCTTCACAGGCAAGGATCGTGGCGGTCACGAGGTTCGTGATCGGTGAGCCACAAGGAGCGATCGCAGTGACGGCGACAGCGCGGGGCCCGCAACGTTCCGACGCGGCGGCCGTGCCCGTAACGCTCACGCGAGGAGAGCGTGGTGAGACGTACGGCGACGCCGGGTGCCGCGCCCCGTACTCGGCCGACGCCTCCGGTTGCCGTCGCATCCAGTCGGCCGGAACCGGGCTGTACCGCGGCATGAGAACCACCGATCCGCCCGAGCCGCGTGCCGGTGCGCTCGCCCGGTGCACCCGCAGCCACGCCGAACTCCTCGTCCACCACACCCCGGGCCGGCAGCCTCCTCACCTCGTCGCCCGCTCCGTCAGAGAGCCCCACTGCCACCCACGGCCACCAGCGGCATAGCCGTTCGCAGTGGCCGAGTTCGAAGCCGAAGTCTCCCGCCAGGCCGCAGCGGCCGGAATCCAGCACGCGGTCGCAGGGGTGCGCTGTGGCCCGTGGTCTGTCCACGCAGCTCTGATCCACCGGCCCTTTTCACCAGCAGACAAGGAACCCGCATGACTGACGCACTCTCCCTCGTCGACGACTGGGGACCCGAGAAGATCGTCGTCGTCTCCCACCGGCGCACCGGTATGAAGGGCGTCCTGGTCATCGACAACACCGCCCGCGGCGCCGGCAAGGGCGGCACGCGGATGGGCCCCAACGTCTCCGTCGGCGAGATCGCCCGCCTGGCGCGTGTCATGACATGGAAGTGGGCCGGCGTGGACCTCTTCTACGGCGGCGCGAAGGCCGGCATCGTCGCCGACCCGGCCGGCCCCGACAAGGAGGCGATCCTGCGTGCCTTCGCCCGCGCCCTGTCCAACGAGGTGCCACGCGAATACGTCATGGGCCTCGACATGGGGCTCACCGAGGACGACGGTGCCGTCATCCAGGACGAACTGGGCGACCGCGGCGCGGCCGTCGGTACCCCCGCCCACCTCGGCGGAGTCGCCTACGACGAACTCGGCGTCACAGGATTCGGCGTCGCCGAAGTCGCCGACGCCGCCGCCGAGCACCTCAAGCTGCCGCTCAAGGGCGCCAGGGTCGCCATCCAGGGGTTCGGCGCGGTCGGCCACGCCGCCGGCGCGAGGTTCGCCGAACTCGGCGCCACCGTCGTCGCTGTGTCCACCGTCAAGGGAGCCCTCCACGACCCCAGCGGACTGGACGTGCCCGCCCTGCAGGCCGCGAGGAAGGAGCACGGCGACGACTTCGTCACCCGCCACCACCAGGGGTTCGCCGTGCCCTCCGGCGAGGAACTCACCGTCGAGTGCGACATCCTGGTCCCGGCGGCTCTGCAGGACGTCATCGACGACGCGACCGCACGCCGGATCAAGGCGAAACTGGTGGTGGAAGGCGCCAACCTGCCCACCTCTCCGTCGGCCCAGTCCATCCTCGCCGAACGAGGCATCGCCGTCGTGCCCGACTTCGTGGCCAACGCCGGCGGTGTCGTCGCCGCGGCCTTCGCCATGGACGCCCGCTACTCCGGGTTCCGCACCGAGACCTCCGCCATCTTCGAGACGATCGCCCACCGACTGCGCGCCAACGCCGTCAACGTGCTCGAAGAAGCCCAACGTCATGCCACCACCCCGCACATCGCCGGGCGCCGTATCGCCGAGGAACGCGTCCGTGCCGCCATGCGCAGCAAGGGCCGCATCAGACCCTGATCCGACCGGCCTCACGTGAACACGCGGAGGGAGAGCTGGGGAGCGAGCAGGGGGGAAGGCGACCCGTTCCACAGCACAGAACTCGTGGCGTGCACGCTCGATGATGCGAAAGAGGGGCCGGCACCTCGGCGCACCGCCGGACGGCCTGACGTCGTCGGTGTTCAGTGCGCCGGCAGCCGGGCTCCGGTCGAGGTGCCGGCCCGTGGGCCGGACATCAACCGGCCCACGGCGTCGGCGCGGATGGGGCGGCCGTGCGGCTCACAGGCCGGCGCTCGCCGTCGGTGTCCGGCTGCGCCGCGCGCACGATGTGAGCGCCCCGCTCGGCAGGAACGCTCCGGGTCCTGACGGAGTGCGCGGGCGGGCACGCCGGTTGCGGTCGGCACGCCGGCGCAGGTGGCAAGGGGCTGGCCTTGAGGGCGGCCCCAGGGCCCAGAAGCGCGCCGAGTCCGGTCGAACGTGCACGGCCGGGCAGCAACCGCGGGTGATGTCACCCGGTTGGGGCCCTCGCGGACCAGGGCCCGGCCCGACATGCGACCTGGCTCATCACACGCGTTCAATTCCCTTGTCGGAACCTCCGACGACCAAGCACCCCGGGAGCACGGATGGACAAGTGGCTGGAACTGCCTGCCGGTTGAAGGGCCGGCGTGCAGCCGGCGGATGTTGTCACATGACGTCCGCCCCGGCGTTCAGGGGCCACGACACACGCCCGAAGGACGTCATCACGGGCGGGTTCATTCCACCACGCACATTGGCCGAAAAAGTTTCACAGGCCAATCGATCAATCGTAGCGGTTGGCACACGATAGCGATCGTGATAGCGTCAACTAGCGTTTGAGACAAAGGAGATCATCAGTCTCGGTGATCGATCCAGGGTCGTAACGCTTCTGGCCAGGGCCTATTCGAGCCCGCAGGCCGCGAACGCAGACACACGGTAAAACGCGAGCGGGGGACAGGTGAACATGAGCCGCCGAACTGCCTTCAACCCGTTGGCGCCCGTCAGCCATCCGGCTTCCATCATGTGTGGCAGCCGCTCATTGAGAAGCATCTGTCGATAAGCTCTTGCTGCGCTGATCTTCTTGATCGCGTCGGGAGTTGTTCTGTCGCGCCGGCCGAAGTCGGTGCTCCGCATGATCGCAGAATTCCGCCAGATGATCAGCCACGTCAGTGCTGGGAGTGTGTTAGCGCTGTGGGAAAATCTGCCACGAAGAGCAGTACACGCACCACGGAAAGCGAAACGACTTACTACCGCTGCCTGGGCATCGGGGTCGGCCCGGCGAATCTGAGCCTGGCGTCGCTGCTGCACGGTCGGCCAGAGGTCCCGAACCTCTTCCTGGATCAGAAGGGCCAGTTCGGATGGCACGACGGCCAGCAGATGCCCGGCGCATCGTTGCAGGTCTCGCTGCTGAAGGACCTCGTTCTCCTGTCCGATCCGACGAACCGCTTTTCCTTCCTGTCGTATCTGCACGATCAGGGAAAGATCTACCATTTCATCAACGCGCAGTACGACGCGGTGCCGCGGATGGAGTTCCGGAACTATCTGCAATGGGCCAGCCGCCGCAACCAGAACGTGGTATTCGGCGAGAAAGTTCTGGCCGTCGAGTTCGACGATTCCTTCGTCGTGCGCACCAGTCGACGTACGCTTCAGGCGGAGAACATAGTCGTCGGCATCGGAACCGTTCCCTGGGTTCCGGAAATGGCCCGGGGAAAGCTCGGCACGACTCAGTTCCACGTCGCCGACTTCACCGTTGAGACACAGCACCTGGCCGGGAAGCGAGTCGCGGTCGTCGGCGGTGGCCAGTCCGGTGCGGAGGCGTTCCTCGATCTTATCTCGCGGCCGCCCAGCGAGTTACCCAGGCGTGTGACGTGGATTTCCCGGCGGGGGAACTACTTCCCCATCGATGACTCCCCGTTCACCAACGAGTACTACGTTCCAAGCTATTCGGACTACTTCTTCGGACTGGACCGGGCGACCCGGGACACGCTGAACGAGAAGAATGTTCTGAGCAGCGACGGAATCTCCGAATCGACACTCAGGCAGATTTACCAGCGGTGCTACGAACACCGCTTCATCCATGGCGCCGAGGACCTTGTCGCACTGTTGCCGAACCGGGGCGTCACCGATGTCAGCGGCGACGAATCGGGCGGATGGTCCATCAGCATGGCTCACAACGACCGGCCCGAAGTCGCCGAGTACGTCGACGTGGACGCCATCGTCTGGGCCACCGGCTTCCGCCCGGCCCCGACCGACTTCCTTGAGCCGATCGCGGACCGCCTGGAACGCGAAGGCGACGAGTACCGCATCGACCGGGACTTCGCCGTCCGCTGGGACGGCCCCCAGAACCGCATGATCTTCATGCAGAACGCAGCCCGCGGGCAGCGCGGCCTGGCCGATCCCAATCTGAGTCTCACCGCCTGGCGCAGCCGGCGCATCTTCGACCGGATCGTGGGCATCGGCTCCGACGAACAACTGCCGTCCTTCGTGGAGTGGTCCGCCAAACCCCCCGCCGAGGAGTTGGGCGGACTGTGATGCCACGATGCGCCGACGTCGCCGTGGTCGGCGGCGGGGTCGTCGGCTGTCTGATCGCCCGGCACATCACGGAGCGCGCACCCGGCAGCTCCGTGGTGCTCCTCGACCGCGAGACCGTCGGCAGCGGCGCGAGCCGCCGCTCGGCCGGGCTGCACTGCCCGCGCGGTGCGACGGAGCGCGTACGGCGCATGGCCCGCTACAGCCAGGACTACTACGACGAACTCAAGGTCCGGCACCCGGCCCTGCCGATCCACCAGGTAGACCTGTCCGTGGTGGCCACGGAGACGAGTGAACCGGAACTGCGCGAGATCTACCTCGACAGCGCCCGGCTGACCCGGACCGACGACCTCCCCGACGGCCCACCGGGCATCCGCCGCCCGGCGAACTCCCAGGTCTTCACCTGCGAAGGCGCCCAGTACGCCGACGTGTACGCCCTCGTCCAGGCCCTGGCACACGAACTGCGCCACGTCGTGACGTTCCGCGAGGGCGTCGCCGTCGAGGCGGTCGACCCGGACGCCCACGACACGTTTGGCGGCGACGTCGTGGCCCTGCGGCTCAGCACCGGCGAGACATTGACGGCACGTCAGGTCGTGGTGGCCCCCGGCCCGTGGCTCGCCGCACCCGCCTGGCGGGAGCTGGTCGCGCCGCTCGGCGCCCGGATCAAGAAGATCATCGCCCTCCACATCGACCAGTCGCCGGCCGACGGTCACCGCACCATCGTCTTCCATGACGAGGACAGCTTCCTGCTGCCCCTGCGGGACCGGGGGCACTGGCTGTTCAGCTACACCTGCCAGGAATGGGACGTCGATCCCGCCGCGACAGCGGACGGGCTCTCCTACGACAACGCTGTCGAAGCGCGGGAGAGCCTGCGCCGGCACGCACCGGACCTCGCCGAACACGCCCCGTCGGGGCGGGTGTTCTGCGACGCGTACAGCGTCGGCGGGGAGCCGGAGGTACGCGCCCTCGACACCGCCGGGCGCGTCGTCTTCGCCGGCGCCGCGAACGGATCCGGTTACCGCCTCGCCCCGGCGATCGCCTCGGACGCCGTCGATCTGCTGCGCCTGCCGGATCCCCGGCCCCGCCCGGCACAGAACCGAAGGAGCCAGCCGTGAAGATCAGCACCTACACCGCAGCCGAGTTACAGAAGTCCTACGGGATCGACGTCACCTCCCTCGACACCGGTGCCGCGGCACGGCTGGGCGTCGCCGCCGCCTGGGTGAGCGTCGCACCCGGAGCACGGTCCGACGCCCATCAGCACGACGAGACCGAGACCTGGGTGATCGTCTCCGGCACCGGCCAACTGACCGTCGACGCCGAAAGCCGCCCGGTGCGGGCCGGCACGGTCGTGCAGTTCGAGCCCTTCGAGACACACACCGTCGAGAACCACGGCGACACCGACCTGCTGCTGCTCAGCCTCTACTGGCGGGACGCCGACCGAGCCGCACACGCGGCCGCCGACACCGCACACCGCCGCTTCGACACACGTCCGCTGTTCGTGTTCTCCTCGGCACCGACCCCCAACGGGGATCTCCATCTGGGCCATCTGTCCGGCCCGTTCTTCGGCGCCGACGTCTTCGTCCGCCACCAGCGCATGAAGGGCGCCGACGCCTGGCACATCACCGGCAGCGACGACTACCAGAACTACGTCGTCGCCGCCGCCCGCCGGGAGGAGCGCGAGCCGGCCGAGACCGCAGCCCACTACAGCGCGGAGATCCTCGCGACCCTGCGGCTCATGGACATCGATGTCCACCAGTACACGGCGACCAGCCGTGACGCCGCCTACCCTGACGCCCTTCGGAGGTTCTTCACCCGCCTCACCGACTCCGGCACGGTCGCCCCCCGCCCGGGCACGGCCCTCTTCGACGCCGTGACCGGTGAATACCTCTACGAGTCCGGCGTCACCGGTCGCTGCCCCAACTGCGCCAACGAGACCGGTGGAAACGTCTGCGAGGCCTGCCTGGAGCCCAACGTCTGCACCGACCTGACCGACCCACGCTCCGCGGTCTCCGACGCCGCGCCCCGCGAGGGCACCGTGACCCGCTACACCGTGCCGCTGCACCAGCTGGCCAAGGACATCGCCGCCCATCACCGCCTCGGCCGCATCCCGGCCCCGGTGAAGGAACTCGCCGAACGGCTCTCCCGCCGTGAGCACCTTGAGATCCCGCTCACCCACCCCGCCACCTGGGGCGTGAAGCCCGCCGGGTCGGAGGTCGAGGGCCAGGTCATCTGGTCATGGCTGGACTACGCCTTCAGCATCCTCTACGGCATCGAGGCGCTCGGCCGCGGCCTCGGCCGGTCCTGGAGGGCCGACGAGCCCGAACAGGACTGGAAGGTCGTCCACTTCCTGGGCTCGGACGGCAGCTTCTTCCACCCCATGTTCGTCCCGGCCCTCTACCGGCTCGCCCATCCGGACTGGACGCCGGACATCGACTACCACATCAACGAGTTCTACCTGCTCGACAACAGCAAGTTCTCCACCAGCCGCCGCCACGTCATCTCGGGCAAGGAGATCCTCAACCCCCGTTCGGTCGACTCCATCCGCTTCTACCTCGCGCTGACCCGCCCCGAAGGCCGCCGCACCAACTTCGAACTCGGCGCCTACACCGCGTACGTGCGGCAGACCCTCATCGGCACCTGGCAGGGCTGGCTGAACGGACTCGGCGACCGTCTCGAGAAGCGCTACGGCAACACCGCCCCGGACGCCGGCACATGGACCCCCGAGCACACGGCGTTCCTCGCCCGGCTGCAGACCCGGCTGGCGCAGGTGACCGGCAGTCTGGGCCAGGACGGGTTCTCCCTCAACCAGGCCGCCGAGGCACTGAACGGCATCGTCGAGGACGTCACGGTCTTCTCCCGGCGCCAGGCCCCGGCCGCGGACGTCGAGAGCTGCGCGGACGAGGCCCGTACCGCCGTCGCCCTCGAACTCGCCGCCGCACGCCTGCTCGCCACGTGCGCCGCCCCCGTCATGCCCAGGTTCGCGACCCGGCTGGCAGCCGCCCTCGGCGGACCCCCGCCGACCGAATGGCCCAGCACCGTCACCCTGGTGCCCGCCGGGAGCACCGTCGACCTGTCCCGGCAGGAGTTCTTCGCCGACCCGCGGGCCATGGCCGAGGACTCGCCGCTGCTGCCCTGGCTGAGCGACCTGGTGCGCGACACCCTGCGGCTACCGGCCGACGAGTCCGTACGGGACAGCTCGCTCGTGCAGATCGGCATGGAGTCCCTCCAGGCGATCGCGCTCCAGTACCGGATCACCGAGCAGCTCGGCGCCGACGTGCCGATCGAAGACCTGCTGGGTGACATGACGGTCGCCGAGTTGGCCGCCCGCGTCCTGGACGGCGCGGAACCCGAGGCCCTCGCCGCCCTCCAAGAGGTGACGTCATGAGCCACGTACAGGTGCTCCGCGAGATCGAGGCCCGCGGCCTCACCCTCACCGCGGCCGGCACCGATCTCCGTCTCAAGGGGCCGCGCGACCGCATGGACGCCGCACTCCTCGGCCGGATCAGGGAACACAAGGCGGAATTGATCGCCCACCTCGACATGGCCGCGGGCTTCCCGCTGACCGGCCTGCAACAGAGCTATCTCGTCGGCCGCGGCGAGCACGTCGAGATCGGCAACGTGGCCAGCCACGTCTACCACGAGATCGAGGGCGCCTGGGACCTCGACCGGCTCGAGAGTGCGCTGCGCACGGTCGTCATCCGGCACGAGGCGCTGCGCACCCGCTTCACCGCCGACGGCCGGCAAGTGCGGGAGGACGCGGTCGAGGTGCGCATCGGGCGCATCGACCTGCGTGGCGCACCGGAGGAGGAGCAGCGGGAACGCCGGCTCGCCCTGCGCGAGGAGCGTTCGCATCGCGTCCTGCCCGCCGACCGGGCCCCGCTGCTGGCCGCGGACGTCACGATCCTGGCCGACGACCGTATGGTCCTGCACGTCGACCACGACGGACTGATCATGGACGCCACCAGCATGTTCCTGTTCTTCCGGGACTGGTGGTCCGCCTATGCCGACGACGCGGCTCCCCGGAGCGCCGGCGAGGACGAGGAGGCCTCGTTCGAAGCGTACGTGGCAGCGCTGGAGGCCGCGCGAACACGGGCCCCCGCCCGGCGCGCCCGTGCCCACTGGCTGGAGCGGCTGGACGACCTCGCCCCCTGCCCCGGTCTGCCGCTGCGGACCAGCCCGTCGTCGATCACCGAGCCCCGGTTCACCGCGCGCTTCGCCCGTCTGGCCGAGGCGCAGTGGTCGGCGCTCAAGACCCGTGCCGCCGAGGACGGTCTGACGCCGTCCGCGCTGCTGTTCGCGGTCTACGCCGACACGCTCGCCGCCTGGGGCGCCGGTTCGCGCTTCACCGTCAACACCACGGTGGCCAACCGTCCTCCCATCCACCCCCGCATCTTCGAAGCGGTCGGGAACTTCTGCGAGACCATGCTCGTGGAGATCGACGTCGATCGCGGCACCCGCTTCGCCGACCGGGCTCGCGCCCTCCAGGCGCGCCTGCGCAAAGAGCTGGACAACCGGCACTTCACCGGCATCGAGGTGATGCGTGAGCTCGCCCAGCGCGGGGGCGACGCCGGCCAGGTCCGGATGCCGTACACCTTCAACAGCTCGCTCGGCTATGTGCACGCCGGCCTCGACGGCTCGACGCTGGAACTGTTCGGCCCCGAGGTGCACACCTCCAGCCAGACGCCGCAGGTCTGGCTCGACGTCTCCGCGTTCGAGCAGCACGGCGGGGTGGTCGTACAGTTCGACAGTGTCGACGAGCTGTTCCCCGAGGGACTGGTAGAGGACCTCGTCGCGGGCTACCAGCGGCTCCTCGAAGCCCTGTTGACGGTCGAGGCATGGCAGGCGACCACGTTCGACCTGCTCCCCGAGGAGCAGCGGCGACGGCGGCGGGCCGCCAACGACACGGCCACCCCGCTGCCCGCGCCCGGCGCGCTGACCGACTCGTTCCTCGACCAGGTCGATCGCACTCCGGACGCCCCGGCGGTCATCAGCGGCAGCACGACCCTGAGCTACGCGGAGCTGTACGGGCACGCCGCGCACGCCGCCGCCTGGCTGCGCGCACGGCACGCGGCCCCAGACGAGCTGGTCGGCCTGGTCATGCACAGAGGGCCCGAGCAGATCATCGGCATCGTCGCCACCCTGCTGGCCGGCGCCGCCTACCTGCCGGTCGACGCCGCGCTTCCCGCCGAGCGGCGCGCGTACATGCTGGCCGACGGCCGGGTACGCCATGTTCTGACCAACACCGACGACCACCACGACACCGACGGCGCTCACGGCGTCCACGTCCTCGACGCGACACGCCCCCTGCCGCCCGGCCCCCCGCCCGAGCCACGCCCGGTCCCCGGAGCGGATGACGACGACCATCTCGCCTACGTCCTCTACACCTCGGGGACGACGGGCTCGCCGAAGGGCGTCATGGTCAGCCGCGGGAGCGTCGCCAACGTCGTCGCGGACTGCACCACCCGCTTCCATGTCGGGCCCACGGACCGGCTGTTCGGCGTCAGCGCCTTCAACTTCGACCTGTCCGTCTACGACGTCTTCGGCGCCCTGAGCACCGGAGCGGCCCTCGTCCTGCCGGACACGGACAAGGCCGCCGACCCCGCGCACTGGCTGCACCGGTGTGCGGAGGCCGGCGTGACCGTCTGGAACTCCGTGCCCGCCATCGTCTCGCTCCTGCACGAGCAGGCCGTGGCCGAGGGACCCGAAGGGGCCGAATCGCTGGCCTCGCTGCGGCTGGTGATGATGAGCGGGGACCGCATCCCCCCGGCGCTGCCGGCCGCACTGCGCGGGCTCAGGCCCGACCTGGAGGTCATCTCGCTCGGGGGCCCGACGGAGACCACCATCTGGAACATCCTGCACCCCGTCCGCAAGGACGAGGACGGCTCGCGCAGCATCCCGTACGGCAGGCCCAACGCGAACAACCGGGCCTATGTGCTCGACGAGTTCGGCTGCGACGTGCCCGACTGGGTGAGCGGTGAGATCTGGGCCGCCGGGGCCGGTCTCGCCCGGGGCTACTGGGGCGACGAGGCCCGCACCGCGGAACGGTTCGTCCACGACCCGGAGCGCGGCGAACGGCTGTACCGGACCGGTGACCTGGGGCGCTATCTGCCCGACGGCGACATCGACATCCTCGGCCGGAGCGACTTCCAGATCAAGGTGAACGGCTACCGCATCGAGGCCGGGGAAGTGGAGACCCGGCTGACGGCCCTGGACGGCGTGGCACGAGCGGTCGTCGTACGGCAGGACGGGGAACACGGCAGCCGGCTCGCCGCCCATCTGATCCCGACCGGGCAGGAGCGCCCCGGCGTCGAGTGGATCCGTGAGGAACTGCGGCGGCATCTGCCGTACTACATGGTGCCCGCGGCCGTCCACTGGCACGACAGCCTTCCGCTGACCAGGAACGGCAAGGTCGACCGGGCCCGGCTGGTGGAGTCGGCCGAGGGCGGTGAGCCGTCCGCCGCGGGGGTCGCCGCGCCCGACACGGAGCTGGAACGCCAGGTGGCCGCCGTGTGGGCCAAGGTACTGCGGATCGCGGAGACGGACCTCGACGTCACGCGCAGCCTCTACGACCTGGGCGGCGACTCGTTGGCGGCCGCCCGCATCCTCACCGGTGTCCGCAAGGCGTTCGGTCTCACCATCACACTGGACCGGCTGCCGGAGGCCGACACCGTGCGGGCCATGGCGAGCCTCGTCGGAGCCTCCCTCACCGCGCGGGAGGAGAGCACGACATGACCGGATCCTCGGTGATCAATGACATCGTGGCCCGGCCGCCCGCGGCCGGACACCGGATCTCCTTCTTCCGGCTCGGCGGAATCGAGACCCTGGACCTCGTCGAGCTCTACGAGCGGGCCGGACGGCTCGCCGTCGCGCTGCGTGACCTCGGCGTCGCCCGCGGGCACAGGATCGGCATCCTCGCAGGGAACTGCCTCGAGTGGGTGGTGCTCGACCTCGCCGCCCTGCGCCTGGGCGCGATGACCGTCGGGTTCGACCCGGTGAAGTTCGCCTCGGCCGACGCCGCCGCCCTTGTGGACCGCTACCGGCTCCGACTGCTGTTCACCGACCGCGCGGCCGACGCCGCACGGGACACACCGCACGTCCGGGCGCTCGGCGACGCCATGCGCATGGCGTCCGAGCAGGCGGCGGGGCCGCTGCCGTCTCCGGTCGTCTACACGCCCGAGGACGCGACGTCGCTCAAGCTCACCTCCGGCAGTACGGGCGAGCCGAAGACGATGACGGCGAGCGTCGGGAGCATCGACAGCGACCTCCTGGCCGTCCAGGACATGTTCGCGCACGGACCGGACGACAACGTCTTCGTCTTTCTTCCGCTGTCGGTGCTTCAGCAGCGCTACTGGACGTACTCCGCGCTCCGGTTCGGGCATGATGTCACGATCTGCACCTACGAGGCCGCCTTCCCCGCCCTCCGGCAGATCCGGCCGACGGTGGTGATGGGTGTGCCGGGCTTCTTCGAAAGCGCGCGCAAGCACATCCAGGCACAGGCGGGCGGCCCCGGCAGCGGGGAGGACGGGGAACGGGCCGCCGCGCGGCGGCTGTTCGGGGACCGTATCCGCTATCTGTGGACCGGTTCGGCCCCGGCGAGCGGCGGCACGCTGGAGTTCTTCACCCGTCTCGGGATGCCGGTCTTCGAGGGCTACGGGCTCAACGAGACCTGTATCGTCGCCAAGAACCATCCCGGCGCCCACCGCGCGGGCAGCGTCGGACGGGTCCTGCCCGGCAAGCAGGTCCTGCTCGACGTCGACGGGGTGATCCACGTACGCGCCGACCACCCGGTATGCCCGGGCTACGAGCAGGCGCCGCCGGGCGTGTCGGAACGCGTCTTCGGCGCCGACGGGACCGTGCGGACCAATGACATCGGCCACCTGGACGAGGACGGCTACCTTTACATCCACGGTCGCGCCGACGACGTCATCGTGCTGGACAACGGCCGGAAGATCGCCGTCCGGCCGATCGAGGAGTACATGAGGACGCATCCGGCCATCGAGGAGTGCGTGCTGTTCTGCCCCGACCAGGCGCGCCTTGTCGCGGTGGTCTCACCGGCGGGCGGGCAGGCAGGGGCGGACCGGGACCAGGGCATCGCCGAGCAACTCGCCCGCACGAACGCGGCGTTCGGCGCGGACGAGCAGATTCACCGGGTCGTGGTGGCGCGCGGCCGGTTCACTGTGGCGAACGGTCTGCTCACCTCGCAGCTCAAACCCAGACGCGGACGGATCCTCGACACCTACCGATCCGCCATCCACGACACCCGGGGAAGCATCCATGCAGTCTGAGACCCAATCCATGATCGAGAACGTGGCCAGGAAGAACCTCGCCCGGGTCCTCGAGTCCGATGTCGCACCCGGCGACCTCGACCTCGACACGGACCTCGCCGGCGACTACGGGCTCACGTCCCTGAACAAGGTCGTGTTCCTGATGTCGGCCTGCGACGAGGCCGGGGTGAGCCTGGCTAGCTTCACCGAGCCCGATGTCGCGGGGATGACCACGTTGCGCGAAGTGACCGAGGCGCTGACGCGCCATGCAGGAGAGGTGGCCTGACATGACCTGGGCACAGCTGGCAAGGACGACGCTGGAGAACGACCACGTCCTGCTCCGCCCCATCGTTGCCGAGGACCGCGCGGCAGTGCGCGAGCCGGCCATGTCACCGGAGATCTGGCGCTACTTCGTCATGCTGATCGAGACGGACGCCGATTTCGACGCCTTCTTCGACGCGGCTCTCGCCGACCAGGACGCCGGCCGGCGCGTCGTCTACCACATCATCGACAAACCGACCGGCCGTACGGCGGGCAGCATGAGCTTCTGCAACATCGCCGAAGCGGACGGCCGGCTGGAGATCGGCTGGTCCTGGCTCGGCCTGAAGTTCCAGGGGCAGGGCATCAACCGCTGGGCCAAGTTCCTCATGCTGGAGCAGGCGTTCGAGCAACTCGGCGCTGAGCGCGTCGAGTTCAAGACCGATGTGCTCAACGTCCAGGCGCGCAAGGGTCTGCGCAACATCGGTGCCGTCGAGGAGGGGACGCTGCGCAGCTTCAACCCGATGCCCGGTGGCCGCCGCCGGGACGCCATCTACTACAGCGTGCTGCGCGGAGAATGGCCCGGAGTGCGCGCACAGCTGCTCACCCGGCCCAAGGTGTCGCGCGGCCCGGAGGCGTCGTGATCGGAACCGGGCCGGGAGCCGGGGCGGCGAGCGGGACGCAACCGCGGGTGGTGCCGTTCGTCCGTGCCCACGGCGACCCCTACGAGTGCGGCCGCCAGCACGGTGCCCAACTCGGCGAGAGTCTGCGCGACTTCATCGGCGACGGCCTGACCCGGCTGGCCCGGCTCATGCCGGAGCCGGTGTCGATCGAGTCGCTACGGCCCGTGCTCGACGCCCACCGCGCCGAGATCGAGGCCCAGACGCCACGGCTGGCGGAGGAGATCCGCGGACTGGCGGCCGGGGCCGGACTGAGCGAGGACGAGGCCGTGCTGCTGCAGGTGCGCCGCGAGATCATGGGGTACCGCCGGATTCCCACGGCGGGGGACTGCACGACCTACGCCCGCAGCGGCGGCGCCCCGCCCGTGCTGGCGCAGACCGTCGACCTCAACGGCGACCTCGACGACCGGATCGGCGTGGTCCACATCGCGCCCACCGGCTCGCCCCGGCACACCCTCGTCCTCAGCTTCGGCGGCCTGCTGGCCTATCTGGGCGTCAACAGCGACGGGCTCGCGGTGGGGCTCAACCTCGTGCTCGGCGGCGAGTGGCGTCCCGGCCTGCCGCCGTACCTGGCCATCCGCCATCTGCTGGACAGCGCCGGGGGCGTCGACGAGGCGGTGGAGATCCTGCGCGGTCTGAAGCTGGCCAGCTCACGCACCCTCGTCCTGTGCGACCGCGTGAAGACGGCGTGGGTGGAGATCCTCGGGGACGAGCTGCGGATCGCCGAGGCCGGTACCACGACGCACACGAATCATTTCCTCCACCCCGACTTCGTCCCGCACGACGAACTGAACGTCTTCGCCCGGAACTTCTCCCGGCTGCGACTGCAGACCTGCCGCGGCGAACTGGCCCAACTGCCGCCCACCGCAGGCGTCGAGGACCACTTCGCGCTGCTCTCGCAGGCGCCGATCCGCGTCGAGGGCAACGGCGACATCCGCCGGGAGCGGACGGTCGCCGCGGTCGTCCTGCGACCGGACCTCGGCGAACTGCATCTTCGCCCCGGCGATCCGGCCCGCTCCCACACCCGCTCCTTCCGGCTGCGCGGGACCGACCCGCACCACCCGACGACGGAGGTGACAGCATGACCGCTCCCGCCGACTGGTTCATCACCGCCGGCTCCACCGCACCGGACGTGCCCCGCGTCTACTGCTTCGCCCATGCCGGCGGAGATCCCCGCTCGTTCCTCGCCTGGCGGTCCGAGCTGGGGGACGAGGCACGACTCGTCGCCGTGTGCCCGCCCGGACGCGGCCACCGGGCGGCCGAACCGCGCCCCACCCTCGAGGAGTTCGCCGAGGGCGCCGCGGCAGCGATCCTCGCCGAGGAGCGTGACGCCGAGGGGGCCTTCCCGCTCGACCGTCCCGTCTACCTCTTCGGACACAGCCTCGGCGGCCTCGTCGCCTTCGAGACCGCCCGCAGGCTCCGTGACCTGCCGACGCTGCGGCATCTGTTCGTGTCCGGGATATCCGCGCCCGCCCTGGCGCCCTCGCAGCGGGTGCGTGATCTCGCCGCCATGGAGGGCAGGGAGTTCGCCGAGCAGCTGAGCTTCTTCGAAGGGCTCCCCCCGGAGGTCATGGCGCACGAGGAACTCCTGGACCTGCTGCTTCCCGGAGTGATCGCGGACTTCCGCATGGCCGCCGGATACCACTACCGCCCGGCGGACCCGCTGGAGGTCAGCGTCTGCGTGGTCGGCGGCCGGGACGACGCCTATCTGCATCCGGAGAAGATGCGCAAGTGGCACGACGAGTGCCGCACTCCGCCCGCGTTGCACTGGGTCGACGGCGGTCATTTCTACTTCCGCGACCAGAGTCCCCGAGCCGTGACCGACCTGCTGCTCGACGCCGTGCGGGCCGACCGGCACATCGAAGTGATCTAGAGAAGCGAACAACAGAACGTTCTGGAGGGAACGCGTGCAGCTCGACCCGGAGGACCAGTACCGCAGAGCCGTCGACTTCGCCAGGCTGCACGAGGGCGAGCGGGCCTTCGTCGTGGTCAACGCCTGGGACGCAGGAAGCGCCCGTCTGCTGTGGCAGTCGGGGTTCCCGGCACTCGCGACGACCAGCGCCGGCCTGGCCTTCTCCCTCGGCCGGCCGGACGGCGCGAATCTGGTGCTGCGCGACGAGGCGCTGGACAACGCGCGCTCGATCGTGGCCGCCACACCGCTGCCCGTCAGCGGCGACCTGGAGAGCTGCTACGCCGACTCCGTCGAAGACGTCGCGCGGACCATCCGGCTCGCTGCCGAGGCCGGGCTGGTCGGCGCCTCCATCGAGGACGCCACCGGCGACCCGGACGACCCGATCCGGCCCGTGACCGCGGCCGCCGAACGGGTCGCCGCGGCCGTCGACGCGGCCCGAGCGCTGCCGTTCCCGTTCACGGTGACGGCCCGGGCCGAGAACTTCCTCTACGGGCGGGGCGACCTCAAGGACACCATCGCCCGCCTCCAGGCCTACGAGGAGGCGGGCGCCGGCGTCCTGTACGCGCCCGCCCTGCCCGGCCTCGACGCTGTCCGGGCGGTCCGCGCGGCGGTCGACAGGCCGCTCAACGTCCTCGCGAGCGCGACGGCGACGGTGGACGAGCTGTCCGCCGCCGGCGCCGACCGGGTCAGCATCGGCTCGGCCTTCGCACGGGCCGCGCTCGGTGCCTTCGTCGAGGCGGCGCTGGAGGTCCGCGACCACGGGACGTTCTCGTTCGCCCAGCGGGCCCTCGACTACGGCGAGGCCAACGAACGGATGTCGGCGCCGCCGTCGGCCTGATCCAGGAGGTCCCATCCCGGACGAGAAAGCAGAGGTGTTGGCCATGAGCATGACCCCGGTGCGCCTGTACGGGCCCCAGTACGTACTCGGCGAGACCGAAGTGCACCACACCGAGATCGCCAATCTGCCGGCCCGCGCGGCCGAGTTCCGTATGCCGCCGTCACCCGAACTGTGGGGGTGGGGGACGGTACGCCGCGCCGAGCGGAGCCTGGAAAGCATGGCGGCCGACAGCGCGACCGCCACCCTGCGGGCCGCCGGTGCCGACCCGTCCTCCGTAGACGCGGTCGTGCTGTGTTCCACCCGGATTCCGGGGCCGTCGGAGGTCCACGGGCGGTTCATGCAGACCTTCCTCGCCGAGGCAGGTCTCGGCGACATCCCGTTCTACGGCCAGAACCTGAACCGCTGCGTCAACCTGCTGGCGGCGATCGACACGGCCAGCGCCTTCGTCGCCGCGGGGCGCCACCGCAGGGTCCTGGTCGTCACGACCGACATGGTCGCCGACGAGGCGGACCGCATGGTCAGCTACGCCCTGTTCAGCGACGCGGCGGCAAGTTGTCTGATCGCGGCCGAGGGGGACACCGACGGCGGGTACGAGGTCGTGGGCTGTGCCACCGCACAGAACAGGCTGGGACTCGACCATTCCAACGAGATCAGCGCCGACCTCGCACGGGCGGCCAACGACCGTCTCCTCGCACCCGTCGGCATGAAGCTCGGTGATGTCGCCGGCCTGCTGCACGCCAACATCTTCAAGCCCGTCGTCGTGATGAAGGAACTCCAGGCCGGCTTCACACCGGCCCAGTTGTACACCGACAACATCACGCGTGTGGGGCACTGCTTCGCCGCCGACCCGCTGATCAACCTCGTCGACCGGGCCGCCCTCGGCGAGATCGAACCCGGCCGTCACTACATGCTCGCCGCCGCCGTCGCGGGGCAGCGCATCGGTGTGCTGCTCCGCGGGGCGCAGCGCCCATGACCACGCCAAAGGTCCGAGAAGCCCCGCAGTCCCGAGAAGAGGGGAGCCTGGGAATGACCCCCGCACACACCGCACACTCAGGGCGCCGAGACCGGGCCTTCGTGCCCTTCGTCCTGCCCGACACCATCGCCGCCCTGCCCCGCCGCCCGTTCGAGTTCAGCCACGCCGGTGTGGCCGAGGCGGCGGCAGCGTCCCTGGAGCCCGCCGCGCTGTTCCACCGGCTCTTGACCGACCAGGAGTCCGAGGCGTCCTTACTGCTCGCCCGACGCGTCCTGGACGCCTTCCTGCCGGCCGACGGTCCCCACACGGACGACGATGCCGAAGCCGGCCCCGAGACGGTCGCCGCGGCCATCGCCGCCCAGGTCGCCGAGGTGCGCGCGGAACTGGCCGCAACGACCGACGCCCTCGGCCGACTCGACTCCGAGTTGCGCGAGGCCGTCGTCAGGGAGCGCTCGCCGCTGGCCCTGCTGGACGGCTGCTGGCTCGACGCCCTGTCACAGCCCGCCACCCAGCCCTCCGTCATCGTCAACCGGCTGTTCACCCACCACCTGACGCTGCGCGGAAACGGCGACCCCCGTCGTGGCCTGGCCCAGCTGCGACGGCGGGCGCTGGAGGCCGAGGGCGTCCAGCTGCCCTCGATCTCCGCCGTCGGCTTCCTCGACACGGCGCGGGTCCGGCCGCTGACCGCGCTGCACGGCTGCTTCTACCTCGCCCTCTCCCGGCTGCCCGGCAACTTCCTGCCCGAAGTGGTCGGCGTGCACCACGTGTTCCACGTACTGGGCACCGACGATCTCCTGCTGGGCACCGCGTCGCCGCTGTCCCCACAGGAGCTGGGGGAGACGCTCACCGCCTTCGTGGGCCTGGCGGGCCCGGACGAGCGACGGCGGCTGCGGGCCGCCGTACGGCTGGAGCTGGAGCTGGAGCGCGAGCACGTCGCGATGCTCGCCGAACTCGCATCCTGGCACGCCGGGCTGACCCTGGAGTCGAAGGTCGCCGAGATCATCGCCCGGCACGCTCCGCTGGCCGGCAGCCAGCACGGCGCCGTGCGCGTCGGCGACAGCCTGCTCTCGGACATCTTCCGTTCGCCCGCTCGGGCGCGGGGCGAGGCCACGGAGTCCGGTGCGGACCGGGCCGGGCTCGCGGCCGTCGACCTGGGCGCCTTCCTGTCCGAATTCCGTGAGTCCCGACAGCTGCGTGCCACCGGCACCGGGGAGGGAGCCTGCCGGTTCACCGACGCGATGAAGTTCGGGGGACCGATGTTCGGGATCTTCGACGAGCGGGAGGCGGCGACCTTCCGTACCTGGGCGGCGAGTGTCCAGTCGGGCGAGCGACCCGACATCGAGATCTCGCCCGCCACGGTGGGAGACGAACGAGCCGCATGCCGCGGTGCCGCCCTCGCGCACGCCGCCCCCGCGGACGTCGTTGTCGCCGAGGCCGAACCCCGCGACCATCGCGAGCTGTTCCACCGGCTGGTCAACATCGAGAACTTCCCCAACACCCTCCCGCTCGCCGCCGAGCGGGCCGAGCGGTGCTTCGACGAAGCGGAGATCCTGTTCGTCCACGGACGCGACGGCAAGTACACCGACGCCACCTGGTTCGACTACAGCCCCCAGGCGCTGTACGAGCGGGCCGAGCGGGTCTACTGGGAGAAACTCGTCGAGCCCTACCGGCCGCTGGCGGAGATACCCGACCGCGACGAGGTGCTCTTCCGGCAGACCACGTACTACCTCACCTATCTCATCGACGGTGCCTGGCTGCACCGGCTCGCGCGCCTCGGGCACGACGAGCGCGAGAGCGACGGCATGCTCTTCTCTATCTACGCCGACGAGATGGGCAACGGCGACCTGCGCAAGAACCACATCACCCTGACCCACCGGGTGCTGGCCAGCGCCGGGATCGAGCTGCCGCACATCCGTGACGAGGCCTTCATCGACCAGGACGAACTCCCGGACGATCTCTACGGGTTCGCGATCCAGCAGCTGTGCATGTGTCTGTTCCCCGACCGCTTCTACGACGAGATCCTCGGCTACAACCTCGCCATCGAGATGTTCGGTTCCGGCGAGATGCGGCTCCACGAGATCCAGAAGCTGCGTCACCACGGCATCGACATCTGCTACGAACAGGCCCATCTGACCATCGACAATTTCTCCGCCGGCCATGCCCGGCAGGCCGCCGACATCATCGTCGCCCACCTCGACGGCGTCCGGCGCACGCTCGGCGACGCGGCCGTGGCGGCGCAGTGGCGCCGGGTCTGGCGGGGCTACGCGTCCTTCGCCCACTTCCTCGAACAGCCGCTGCTGAAGAAGATCGCCGACGTGGCCGACGACCCGGCCGCCGAACTGGTCATCTGACGACCGGCGCCGCCGCCCCCGCAGGCGTCGAACCGAGCACCCGACGGGGTGCCGAACCAGGAGAACACGCAGACATGACCGAAGCCGTCCCAGGCCCCGCCCCCGCCCCCGCCGAGAAGGCCGAGGCCTTCATCCTGACCGGCTCCTTCATGGTGATCCGCCGCAACCCCCTGTACTTGACCGAACTGTCGCGGCGCGGCCTGAAGATCCTCGTGATCACCGCCGAGTCCTACCGGGAACAGGCGGCCGAGGCGATGGCCGACACCTCCAACCCCGCTTCCCAGATCACCGACATCGCCTTCGTCACCGGCGACTTCACCGTCCAGGGCGCCTTCGTCGCGGGCGCGGTCGCCCGCACGACCACGTGGCGCGAGTCGTACACGATCGTCGGCGCGTACGCCGTCGGCGACTACCTCGCCGAACCGACCGGCCTGCTCGCCGACGGCCTCGGCGTGCGCTCGCCCGGCCTGCGGGCCAGCCGGGCGAGCCGCGCCAAGTTCCTCCAGCGGTGGTACCTGCCCGAGCTCAGCCCCGCCTCGCTGACCGTCCCGGCGGGGGAACGCGACAGAGCTGACCTGAGCGGAGTGCGCTACCCCGCCGTGGTCAAACCCGCCTCGCGCGCCTCCAGTTCGGGCGTCGTGACCGCCGACGGGCCCCAGGAGCTGCGCCGACAGCTCGGCGCCTACCCGGACCACGAGGTCGTCCTCGTCGAACAGAAGGTCATCGGCCCCGAGTTCTCCGTCGAGAGCCTGATCCAGGACGGCCGGGTGATCTTCGAGTCGGTCACCGGCAAGGACACCACGGACAGCCACGCGCACACGTTCGTCGAACTCGCCCACAGCGTCCCCAGCGCGCGCGACGACCTGCGCGACACTCTCCTGGACGCCAACCGGCGGCTGCTGGCCGGGCTGGCCTTCCAGGACGGCATCACCCACTCCGAGTGGCGGGTCGACGACACCGGGCGCCCCTTCCTGATGGAGGTGGCGGCCCGCACTCCCGGCGACGGTCTGCTGCTGCTGTACCAGCTCGCGACCGGGCGTCCCCTGGAACCGGAGATCCTCCGCATCGCGCTCGGCGAACCCGCCGGGTATCCGCAACTCCGCCGCTGGACCAGGCAGGTCTATCTGGAACACGACCCCGGGACACTGCAGGACGTCATCGTCGACTGGCCGGGCGTGCGGGCGGAGTGGATCAGCGACAGCGGCGTCTGGCCGGACATCAAGCCCGGCGCGGCGGACGACCCGCCGACGCTGCGCGCGGTACTGGTGCTCAAGGAACGCGGCAGCCGGCTGGAACCGCTGTCCAGTTCGGACGACCGGTCCGTCACGTTCTTCATCGACGCCCCCACGCCCGAGACTCTGGATCACCTGGAAGCGCGCGTTCGCGCCCGAGTGCGTGTCGTCACCGGCGGACGTGCATGAGCGACGTCGCCCAGGAGGCCGCCCAGAACGCCGAGACGGTCACGGTAGGAGCCACCTTCCGGCAGGCCCCGCTCGCGGCGAAGGCCCTCCTTGTCGGGGTGTTCGTCAACCGGCTGGGCGGCTTCCTCAACATCTTCCTGGTTCTCTTCCTGGCCTCCCGGGGCTACTCCACGAGCCAGGCGGCCCTCGCCCTCGGCGTGTACGGCGGCGGCGCCATCGCCGGGGTGTTCTTCGGCGGGGCGCTCGCCACCCGGCTCGGTGCCCGCAACGCCAGTGTCATCAGCATGGCCAGTGCGAGTGTGCTCATGGCCGCCATCATCCATCTGCCCTCGTACGGCCTGATCCTGGTCGCGGTGGCGCTGGTGGGCCTGGTGGGCCAGCTCTACCGCCCGGCCTCCGCGGCCCTGCTCTCCGATCTCACCCCCGCCCACCGGCAGGTGATGATCTTCGCGATGTACCGCTTCGGCATCAACCTCGGCGCCACGGTCGCACCGCTGCTGGGATTCGCGCTGTACAACCTGGGCGGCCAGAGCTACACCCTGGTCTTCTGGTGCGAGGCACTGATCGCCCTGGTCTACGCCGCCATCGCCTGGCGCGCCCTCCCGCCGCGCTCCGCGCAGCCGGCCTCGGCCACCGCTGAGGCCGGTGCGGAATCCGGCGACGAGGCGCCGGGCCGGGGCGGCTACGCGGCCATGATGCGCGACCGCCGCTATGTGGTGTACCTGCTGGCGATGCTGCTCTACGCCATGGTGTACGCGCAGTACCTGTCCACGCTGCCCCTGGACGTGAAGGCCAGGGACGTGGCGGTCCTCTGGTACACCCTGGCCGTCTCGCTGAACGGCTTCATCGTGATCTGTTTCGAGCTGCTGCTCACGAAGGTCACCCAGGCGTGGCCGCACCGGCTGACGATCTCGCTGACGCTCGTCCTGCTCAGCGGAGGCGTCGCGCTGTACGGACTGCCGCTCGGACCGGCCGTCATCCTGCTCGGCACCCTGATCTGGTCGATCGGGGAGATCATCGGGGGCCCGGCCGCGATGGCCTACCCGGGGATCGCGGGCCCGCCGGGTCGCAAGGCCCATTACATCGGTGGCTTCCAGTTCATCTGGAGCCTGGGCACCGCGGTCGGCCCGGTCGTCGGTGGCTGGCTCTTCGTCCAGTTGGGGCACCAGGTCTGGCCGGTTTTCGCCGCAGGCTCCCTGGTCGCGACCATCCTGGTCCTCGCCGCGGTGCCGGGCAGGACGCCCGCGGCGGAGTGAGTCGACACAGACGCCGGGGACGGCGCGGCGGAAGGAGGCGGCGGCCATGACGATGCGCACTGCCGAGGTACGGCGGGCGGACGAACGGCGGGCGGCACTCGCGGCCGGGGTCACGGTGCTGTTGTGGGCGTCGGCGTTCGTCGTCATCCGCGACGCGGCGCCCCACTTCTCGCCCGGCGCCCTCGCCCTCGGCAGACTCCTGATCGGCTCGGCGGTGCTGGGCGTCTTCGTGGCCGTACGGGGTGAGGGGCTGCCCCCGCGCGCCGCGTGGCCCGGCATCCTCGGCTCGGGAGTGCTGTGGTTCGGGGTGTACTTCGTCGCCCTGAACTGGGGCGAGCAGCGGGTCGACGCCGGTACCGCCTCCCTGGTGGTGAACATCGGGCCGATCCTGATCGCGCTGCTCAGCGGCTGGCTGCTGCACGAGGGGTTCCCGAGGCGGCTGCTGGCCGGTGTGGCGCTGGCCTTCGCCGGAGCGGGCCTGGTCGGCCTCGCGGGGTCGGACGCGGGCCGGGCCCCGCTGACCGGAGTGCTGCTGTGCCTGCTCGCCGCCGTCGGCTGCGCCACCGGGGTGCTGGCCCAGAAGCCCGCTCTCGGCCATGGCTCCGCCTTGCAGGTCACCACCTTCGGCTGTGCGGTGGGCGCGGCGGCGTGCCTGCCGTTCGCCGGTGCACTGGTCCACGACCTGGGATCGGCACCGGCGCGTGCCCTGCTCGGCATGGTCTATCTGGGTGTGTTCCCGACGGCCCTCGCCTTCTATACCTGGGCCTATGCGCTGGCCCGCACCACGGCGGGACGGATGGGCGCCACGACGTACGTGGTCCCGGTCGTCGTCGTGCTGCTGTCGTGGCTGTTCCTCGGCGAGGTCCCCACCCTGCCTGCCCTCGCGGGTGGGGCGTCGTGTCTGGCCGGTGTCGCGGTCTCCCGCCGGACACCCCGTGCGGACCGGGCGCCGTCGCCCGGCGACGTCTCCCCGGCGGACGAGGCTTGCGCGGCGGTCGGGAGCCCGGCCGCCGAAACCGACGGCCCGCCGCGCGGCGAACCCGCCCCGGCGGCCGCGACCGACGAACGTGACGAGGAGGAGAACCAGCGTGGACTCCGTCGTTGAGGCATCCGAAGCGTCGGCAGGGGCCCTGTCGGCTCTGCCGGATTGGCAGACGGGGCCGTTCGTCGGACGAGCGGCGGAACGCGCCGCCGTCCGGGCGGCGCTGGGCCGGGACCGGCTCGTGTCGCTGACCGGCCCCGCCGGTGTGGGCAAGACCCGGCTCGCCACTGTCGTCGCCTCGGAGGCGACGCGGGAGTTCCCCGGCGGTGGCGGCTTCGCCGAACTCGTTCCCGTGCGGCCGGAGTTCCTGGCGCAGGCGGTGGCGACGGCACTGGGATGCACCGAACGGCCCGGACAGCCGTTGGAGCAGGCGCTCCAGGAGCGCCTGGGCCAGGGCCGCTGCCTGCTCGTCGTCGACGGCTGCGAGCACTTTCCCTCCGCCGTCGCGGGCCTGGTCGGCCGGCTGCTCGACAACTGCCCCGATCTTGTCGTCCTCGCCACCGGCCACGCACCCCTTGGGCTGCCCGGTGAGCACGTTCTGCAGCTGGACGCGCTCTCGGTGACGCAGGAGCCGGACCCCGGGGCGGTGCACGGTGCGGTGGAGCTGTTCCTGGACCGTGCCCGGGAAACCGGCGGCGACCGCAGGCGCGCCGCGCGGGTGTGCGCCCGATGGGGCGGAACGCCGCTGGCCGTCGAACTGACCGCGGCCGGTGCCGGTCCGCTCGACGCAGGGCCCGACGAGCGGCACGAGGAAGCAGGGACGGGAGAGGCCGAGCGGGCCGTCGCGTGGAGCTACGGTCTGCTCGGCGCCGAGGAACAGCACGCCGTACGCCAACTCAGCCTGTTTCTGCGTGAGTTCGATGCTCGGGCAGCGCACGCGGTCGCGGCCGGAGCCGGTTCCGGCACTGGTATTGGCACCGCCGGGACGGCCGGTCCCGGCCCGGACAGCACCGAAACCGCCGCGCTCCTCGACCGGCTGGCCGACCGCGCCCTGCTCGTCCGAGGCCGACCGGACGCAGGCCTGTGGCGAATGCCGCCCGCGGTGCGCACCATGGCGCGCGAACGGCTCGTCGTCGAGAGCGAAGCGGCGGAGTGCCGTGCCCGTCATCTTGCCTGGGCCGTCGCGACGGCCACCGAACTGGAGCAAGCCGCAGCCGAACGAGCCGACGCAGGCCGGCCGGGGCGCAGCTGGCCGGCCCGGTTCGACATGGTCGCCGACGATCTGCGCGCGGCACTGGACGGCGTCGGCGCGCACCCCGCGTCCGGGCCGCACCGACTCGCCCGGGCCCTGGCCCGCCTGTGCTACGCGAGGCAGTTCCTCACGGAGGCCCGGGCACACTTCCGTACGGCCGGGTCGCTCGCGCCCACCGCCGCCGCGGCGGCGGCCGATCTGCGCGCGGCGGCCGACGTGGCGATGACCCAGCACCGCGGCGATCTGGCCTACCCGCTGCTGCGCGAGGCGGCACAGTACGCGGCCACCGCCGGTGACGCGGCCGCGCAGGCCATCGCGCTCTCCTTCGCCGCCTGCATCGGCAGCCGCTTCCCCGCCACCTTCACCGACCTGGTGCCGTACGAGGAGCTGCGCGCGCTGCTGGAGAAGGCCAGGCGTCTCGCGCCGCCGGGGGACCGGCTCGTCGCCGCTCACCTGGCGGCGGCCGAGGCCTGGAACGCGACCGGGCAGAAGACCGCCCCGGACGCCGGACTGGCCCGGGTGGCGCTGGACGCCGCGCGGGCCGCCGCCGACCCGGTGCTGATCGCCGGTGCCATCGACGCGGTGTGCAGCGGTTACGGGGTCGCCGGCCGGTTCCGTGAGGCGCACCGCCTGAGCGACGAGCGGTTGCGGCTGTTCGACCGCTTGCCGCGGCACGATCCCCGGATCGGCCTCGAGATCATCGACACCCTGCACGTGGTGCCGCTGGCCGCCGTGGCCGCCGGCGATCTGCCGCGTGCCCGCACGGCCGCCCGCCGGGCCTGGGACGATCCCCTCAGCGGTCTCTACATGCGGGCCAGCAAGAGCGTGGCACCGCTGGCGCTGTCGGGCCGTTTCGACGAGGCGCTGGACTACGCGGCCACCATGTGGGACGGCTGGCGGCGGGCGGGGCGCCCCACCGCCCGCTGGATGGCGCCGGCCGTGCACGCCGCCGCTCTGGTGCAGGGACTGCGCGGCGGCGTCGAGGGCGGCCGGCTGCACCGGGAGTGGCACGACCGTGCCCGGCGCATGGCCGAGCCCTGGGACCCGCGGAGCATCGCCGCGAGCTTCGCCGCCTTCGCCGACGTGCGCGTCGCCCTGCACACGGGGGCGGTCGACGACGCCCTCGCCGCCGCGGTGGACGTGACCGCGGCACCCTGGTCGCAGGGGACGCACCAGTTCTACGACGCCTACTCCTGGGCCGTAGCCGCCGAGGCCGCCGTGTCCGCAGGGCTCGCGGACGCCGGTGAACGCCTCGCCGCCGCGGCGCCGGCCGGTGCCGAGAACGCCTGGGCGGCCGCCTGCCTGGCCCGCGCGGCCGGGCGGCTGCACGGCGACCGGGACGCCCTGCTCGAATCGGTCGCGGGGTGGGAGCGCATCGACGCCGCCTTCGAACGGGCCTGCACGCTGGTCCTGCTGCCCGACCGGGCCGCGGAAGGACTCGCCCAGCTCACCTCCTTGCGCTGCCGCCCACCGGCCGGCCTTGGGAGGATCGCCCCATGACGACTCCGGCACACGACACCACTGTTTTCGGACGGCTCCGCGCCGACGGCGCCGAGCAGGTCCTGTTCAGCCATGACGCCCGCAGCGGGCTGCGCTCCGTGATCGTGGTGCACGACACGACGCTCGGACCGGCCCTGGGCGGCGTACGCATGCACGCCTACGAGGACGAGGACGCGGCGCTGGACGACGCGTTGGGGCTGGCGCGAGCCATGACGCTGAAGGCCTCGGCCGCCGGGCTCGACCTCGGCGGCGGCTGGAGCGTCATTATCGGCGACCCGGCCCGCGACAAGACGGAGGAAGTGCTCCGCGCCCACGGCCGGTTCATCGCCACCCTCGGCGGTCGCTTCATCCCGGTGAACGACATCGGCACCACCCAGGCCGACATCGGCGTGCTCGGGCGTGAGGCCTCTCCGGTATGTGACAGCGGGGACCCGTCACCCATGACGGCGCTCGGCGTGCTGGAGGGCATCCGAGCCTGCCTGCGCGCCGACGGGGCGGACGGCAGCCTGAAAGGAGTGCGGGTGTGCGTCCAGGGCGTCGGCAACGTGGGCTCCGCGCTCGCCGAACTGCTTGCCGCCGAGTCCGCCGAACTGGTCCTTGCCGACACCAACCCGGCACGGGCCGCCGAGGTGGCGGACCGCCTGGGGGCACTGGTCGTCGCGCCGGAGGCCGCGGTACACACCGAGTGCGACGTCCTCGCGCCCTGCGCCATGGGCGCGGTCGTGAACGACGTCACGCTGCCCGAACTTCGCTGCCGGATCATCGCCGGCGGCGCCAACAACGTACTTGCCGCGCCCGGGCACGCCGCCGCGCTGGCGGCTCGCGGAATCCTGTACGCCCCCGACTTCTGCGTGAACGCCGGCGGGCTGGTCTTCCTCGAGGAGCAGATCCTGGGCCACGCGCGCGAGCAGGCCGAGCAGCGCGTCCGCCAGGTCGGCGCACGCGTGGCCGAAGTGATCGCCCAGGCCCGCCGAACGGGCACCACGACCACCGAGGCCGCGGTGGACCTGGCCCGGTCACGACTGCGAACGGCACGCTCGCCTCAGACGGCGAGTTCGGTCTGACGCACGTCCTTGTGCCAAGGAACGGTCGCTGACGGCTGTGGTGACAGCCGACCCCGGCGGTGCGGGGACGGTCGAGGCAATGGCCGTAGTCAGGCAGAGCGGACAGCCGGATCCATGATGTCCTGCATCGACCGGATCCAGGACGATGTGCAGCGGACCGACGCGGCCCTCTGGCGCTGGGCATGCCGAACACGAAGCCGGGGCGCGCGGGGTCTTGCCGTGCGCCCCCGAGTCTGGTTGGGTTCCCGCGCCACAGGTACGCGGAGCCTGGGTGGGAGGAGTGCAGGCAGCGTGCACGCGACAGTGGGGCAGAACGGCGCAGGTCCGTTGCCCGAAGGGCTCGGACAGGCGATACGAGGGACGGCCGAGGACATCGCCGCGCTCTTGCGGAGCGCGTCCGACACGGCGCTGCCCGTGCCGGGATCGGAGTGGACCGTCGGCGAGGCGGCCGCCCATCTGGCCCTGGCCAACGAACTGATGGCCGACCTCGCCGCCGGGCGGCAACGACCTTATGGCGACGGCACGCCCCAGAGCCTGGCCGCCGCCAACGCCCGCTCCCTCACCACCTTCAAGGAGCGCCGGGCGGAGCCCCTGGCACAGGTGATCACGGACCAGGCCGAGGCATTCCTCGACGCCATGTCCCGGACCGTTCCCGACGGACCGGCACCGGCCACCCCTCTGGGCCCCATGCGCCGGTCCGTTCTCGCCTCCTACCTGCTCACGCACATGCTGGGCCACGGATACGACCTGGCCCGTGCGCTGCGGCGCCCGCACATGATCGACCCCGTCCGGGTGGGCTTGTGCATGCCGTTCATGCTCTCGGTCATGCCGCGAGTCGCCGACACCGCGGCCACGGCCGGTCTGACGGCCCGCTACCGGATCCGGCTGCGCGGGGGCGACACGTTCGGCGTGTCCGTGGCCGACAGGGCCGTGCGGGTGACCCCGGGGCCTCCGCCGCACGGTACGGACTGCACCATCCTCATCGAATCGACCGCGTTCCTGCTCATCGCGCTGGGCCGGCGCAACCCCTGGCGGGCCATGGCTCTGGGGCAGGTCCTCGCCTGGGGGCCCAAACCGTGGCTGGCTCCCCGCTTTCCCACCCTGTTCACCGCGCCCTGAGCTGCTCGAGGACGATCACCGCAACGACCGTTGTGCCCGCCGGACAGCTGCCGCGCGCCCGTGCCGGAGGGGTCCTCGTGCCCCCATGGCAGGCCCCGGCACCGCTTCGGGCGCGACAGCGGTCCGGCCGCGATCCCGGCTTCGCCCTGCTGTCCGCCAGCGGGGGTTCGGACTCGGCGGTCGCCCCAACAGGGCCCGTACCCGCTGCTGAGCCCGGGTTGCCCGTTCCGCCGCATCGACCGGTACGCGCGATCCCTCGGCATCTGTGATCCGTGACTGGAGGGTTCGGCTGATGGCTGTCGGTCCGTTGCTGATGCAGGCTCAGGGCGTAGGGCAAAGGCTGGTCGCCGTGCCACCGTCGCCTCCCCTGAGGGGAACCTGAACGTGGCCATGCCGCCCTTTGAACGCGAATCTGTCCCTGCCGCACCTTTGCGTGCAGCAGGGGCACATCTCAGCAGGTGATGATCACCCAGAGCTCATGACGGTGGCGCTTGAGAACAGACCCACTCCTCTACGGGTGGTAGATCTCCTGCATGGCGGCGATGTGGCCCTGGCCGTTGACGCGGTAGTAGAAGTACGGGCTGTTGGCGAGCTTGTGACTCACCAGCCACTTCGGGGTGACCTTCACGGTCGTGGTGTCGCGGAGGACCTTGACGGAGGCGCCTGACGCGAAGACGAGCGACTTGGCCGCTCCACTCGGGGTGTAGACGACGTCCTCGTCGTTCTTCGTGTTCACCTTGCAGGTCTCCGGCGTGATGCGCACGACGGTCTTGCCGTGGACGTTCTTGGCGGAGTCCAGCTTGAAGAAGTGCTGGTACCCCGCAGGCAGGTGGCACGGCTTCCAGGCCGTAGACCCCGTAGCCCTGGCCGATCCGGCCTTGGCGGACACGGCCGGGGAGCTTGCCGCCGTGTTCGGGCTGGCGCTGGAAGACCCGCACGCGGTGGCCACGAGCGCGGCGGCGGAGGCCAGGACGACGGCTGCGGATGCGTAACGGTGGTTCATGAACATCCTCTGCTACGAAGAACTGCTGACACCAAGCTAGATAACGGACCGCAGTCGTGGGTTTCACCGACCGCCCGCTGTGACAGGACGGTGACAACCGCCACGCCGTGGAGCGACCGGCTGGTCCGGCGCTCCTGGTCGAGGGTGCCCTGCCGCCCGTCCGGAAGCCAGGTGGCGCGCACCTGTCCGGCTACGCCCGGCCGGTCAGTGACGGCGGTCTGGCCCCGGCAACCACCCGTCCGGTCAAGGCCGGGCTGCTGGACCGGCGGGCCGAGCCGCGCACCTCGGCCGCCCAGCGGCACTGTCTGAGGTTGACCACCGCGGGCCACACGACGCCGCTGCGTCGATCGCGGGACACCGACGCGTGGGACATTAGAGTTGGCACCGGGTGCTTCACGGTCCTGGCCTTCGTCTCCCAGCTTCCTGACTGATCGTGCCGTGGACCTGGCCGCGCCGCTGGACGTTGTGCAGGGCAGAGCCAGAACCTGCCTTGCACCGGCCGGGGCGTAGATCAGCGGCCGAAGGGCTCCACCTGTCTGGTGCCTGGCCGGGAACCGGGTTGGTGATGGTGGCGTTCTTGCCTGACGACCCGAGTTGGCGGGATGTCGTAGGGTCCGGGTCCATGACTACGACGCTGATGACATACGCAGGACCAGGGGAGCCCGACGCGCTGATCACGCGCACCGGAGGCACCCCGCTGGCCCCTCCGGGGGCGGTTTGGCCCAACTGCGCGACGTGCGGGGGACCGATGCAGTTCCTGGCCCAGATACTCCTAGACGACCTGAGCCGCCCGGTCGGCGGCGGCACTCAGGCCGGCCATGTCATGGCGATTTTCATGTGCCAGAACGATCCCGGCATGTGCGACGAGTGGAGCCCGACGGCCGGCGGCAACCGCGCCCTGCTCTACCCCGCGGACGCACTGCAGCCGATGGCCGCACCCGAGCCGGACGAGGAGGAGGACGAGGAAGACGAGGACGAGGACGTGCTCCGCCTCGGGGCCGTCAACGCCGTGACCCTGGTGCCCGCACCCTCCGCCGACTACTTCAGCGCACGGGAAGAATGGGGCAACCGCAGCGGAAACAGCCTGCGGAATGTCCTGGGACAACTCGGCGGACAGCCCGGCTGGCTTCAGGGCGACGAGACACCCGCATGCTCGACCTGCACCCAGCCCATGTCGCTGGTCGCACAGCTTGAGGAGGGACCGGATCACGCCACGGCAATGAACTTCGGCGGCTGCGGCACAGCGTTCGCCTTCGCCTGCGGGCCCTGCACCCAGGCAGCCTTCCTGTGGCAGTGCTGATCGACCGGACGAGATCCGTACCTGACATCGTCCGCCGCACCTCAGAACCCATCCTTGAACCTCGATTGATCTCCCCGCGCTCGCCCGGCTTCATCGCGATGAGTGCGGACACTGCCGAGCACGACCTCACTCGGACGGCGCGACCGGGGACCACATTCCAAACGACTGCTCAGCGCCGTAAGCCTCGAACCGCTCTACCTCGACAAAGCCAAGCTTCGCCGCGAGGCGCATCGAGCGCTCGTTGGCGGTCTGGGTAGCGAGTACCACTGGTTCGCCGGGAAGTGCGCTGGCGAACCAGCCCAGTGCCGCTGCGCACGCCTCGGCGGCGTATCCGCGTCCCCAGGCCTCCGGTAGGAACAGGTAGCCGAGCTCGGCCTTCCCGGCAGCCTGCCGAAGGTGCCCCGTGTCCTTGGTGAGTGTGATCTGGCCGATCATCGCTCCGCCGAGATCGATCACGAAGAAGCCAGGCCGCCGTCCGGGTATCTCAGGCACCTCGCGTTCGAGCTCATCACGCGGTCGAGGACCACCGAGGTAGGTGTGCACGTCCGATGAGGCAAACAACTCGATGAACGCCGTACGGTCCCGGGCCTCGGACTCACGGAGCACGAGCCTCTCGGTCCTGATCGGGGCAGGCGGCCAGGCGACGGGTCCAAGATCAGTCATGCCGACCAGCCAATCAGCGGGCCTGGTGGCGATCAAGACTCACCGACCGATCAACTCATCGGCCCAGGCCCGTCCTTCTTCTCTCACATCCCCTCCAACCAGCCGCAAGCCGCGCTGCTTCACCCTGCGGGTTTAAGAATGGGTTCTCAGCCGAATCCCCTCGACCTGGGGCGCGCTCGTAGAAGCCGGCGGGCGGCGGCGGAGTTCATGTCCCACTTGCCGGCCTGTGTACGGCGCGAGGGCCGCTTCCCGTGCTCGTACAGCCACCGCCGCACACCGGTGGGTCGAAGTGTTGGACCGTCCTCACCCACCACCCCATGTCCTCGCCTTGGTGCCCGACGTGGCCCGGCGTGTCGGCGATGCACCGCCGACCTCCATCTGGTGCCGGACCAGATGGAGGGCGTACTGCCGTTCCAGCGGCCAGACTGGGCACACCGGGCACCAATACGGGCCGATGTCCTCCAGCTGCTCGTGCCGCACATCCCACAGCGCCCCCGCCCCGATCGAACCGTCAGACCCTCGGCGGCCGCTACCCGATCCCGACAGCCTTCCGGTCGTCGGCCCACCCCCTCCTCGGCCAGATGCCCACCCCGTAGCTCTGCACGGCGGCGTTCAGCGGCGCAAGGAGGTGCCCAGGGCGGACGACTGCCGGCCGGTGCGCGTGCGGCAGTTGCTGTGCCCCTGGTCCGCGCTGGTGCTCTCCGGCCTTGTCCAGGGCCGGCCGACGGCCGGACGCGGGAGCCGGACCCCATTTCGTGATTCCGTGACCGGTTCCCACCTGGTGCGGTCCGCCTGCTGCCCAAGCGCGTTGACGGGCCGGGTGACGGTGCGCGGGCGAGTCCGTCGATGCGGCGTGAGCAGGACACGGCCGATTACCGACGTTGTTCCGCCGCCGAGTTGGTACTGCTCGTCGTGACGTCCTAGAGTCGATACATGGTTGGTCCAGGCAACCTTTGGTACGGGTGTGCGGCCAACCTGCGTGGAGCGGAGCCGGCGTGACCGAGGTCATGCGACGCCCGTCTCCCGTGCCCCCCACCACAGATGAACAGCCACCATGCCGGCCTGCGAGTGCGTGCGCGCCGGCTCAGGAGGACCACACATGTCCAATGTCGCCCCACGCTTCCGCAGTCATGTGGAGTACATCCTCGACGCTCTGCGGCAGAACCCCGACCGCGAGACGTTGGTGTACGGCAACCAGCGTGTCACCGCAGGGGAGTTCTGTGCATTGGTGCACCGGATGGCGTGGGCCATGCAGGCGCAGGGAGTCGAGCGCGGACAGACCGTCACTCTTCTCAGCGGCAACCTGCCAGAGGCCGTCGCCGTGCGATACGCGGCCAATCTGATCGGCGCCCGGGTCAACCACCTGTACAGCAAGCTCGCTTCGGACGTGCAGGCCGCCATCGTCCGGGACATGGAGAGCCGGGCACTCATCGTCGACGTCCGGATGACGGACCGGGCCGCCGAGATCACCGAGTCCGTACCGGTCAAGTCGGTGCTGGTGCTGGGCCCGACCGACACCGCCGAGGATCTGCTGGCGCTCGCCGCGGCCCAGTCCGATGAGCCCTTCGTGAGCCAGGCGCAGCCGGACGACATATGTGCCATCCGGCACACCGGCGGGACCACCGGCCACCCGAAGGGGATATGCACCACCTACCGGCAGGTGCAGGCGCAGCGCTCCGCCCGCCCGGTCGACAGTGACACGGCCTCCGCGCCCCGCCAACTCGTCGCCACTACCATCGCCCACGCGGCCGGCATGCTCGCGGACGGCGTGCTGGAGTCCGGCGGCACGGTGGTCATGCTCGACGACTTCGAGCCGGGGACGGTGCTCGAGACCATCGAGCGCGAGCGCATCACCCACCTGTGGCTGCTGCCGCCCCTCCTCTACCAGCTGCTCGACCACCCCGACATGCAGCACACCGACACCTCCACGCTGCGCCAAATCCTCTACGGCGGCTGCCAGGCCTCTCCGACACGGCTCGCCGACGCCGTGCGCCGCCTCGGCCCCGTGCTGATGCAGGGATACGGCCAGAACGAGGCAGGCCTGGTGAGCACGCTCTCCCCGGACGACCACGCCCACCCCGAGCGGCTGCGCAGTGCGGGAAAGCTCCTGGACGGCGTCGAGGTCGAGATCCGGGACGAGGCAGGCAACGCGCTCCCCGACGGCGAGCACGGCGAGATCGTGGTGCGCTCCGGCATGGTCATGCAGGGCTACTGGAAGCAACCCCAGCTCACCGCCCAGGTCCTCCAGGACGGTTGGCTGCACACCGGCGACATCGGATTCCAGGACGGCGACGGCTACCTGACCGTCGTGGACCGGCTCAAGGACATGATCGTCGTGGTCGGCGGCCACGTGTACACCACCGAACTGGAAGATCTGCTCAACAGCCACCCGCAGGTCCTGCAGAGCGCCGTCTACGGTGTCCGCGACGAGGACCGCATGGAGCGGGTCCACGCCGCCGTACTGCTCGCCCCCGGTGCCACGACCACCGCCGACGAGTTGCGTGCCATGGTGCGCGCCGAACGTGGCGCGATGTACGAACCGGCCCGCATCACCTTCCCGGCCGAGCTGCCCCTCACGGACGTGGGCAAGCCCGACAAGAAGGAGCTGCGCCGTCGTGCCACGGCCCACGCGTGAGCGTGCTCGCCGCGGGGCCGCCGGGCTTCCGCGCTCGGAGACGGATACGGGCCGGTCACACAGGTCCTGTTCGCGTGGGCACCGGTCGAAGCGGCCGTCGGCCCCGAACCGCCCCCGGTGATCCGGCCGACCCGGACCCTCGACGACCTCGGCGACGGGCGAAGCAGCCTGAGCGAACTGGCTTGCGAGCGCCGTGCTGAGGACGGCCCGGGGCAGTCCTGCCTCCGGGCGCTCCTCGATCGCCTCGCCAGGCGGCATCCGGCAGGTGACCGGCCGACGCGGAGCCGATGTACGGATCAGCGCTCGGTTCGGGCCGAGTTGCACTCACTCGACGGAGCGGCACTGCCGGGGATCCCGGAAGACCGGTCGGTGCTGTCACGCCTGGGCGGCCCTGCCAGTCGGCGTCTGGTGGCAGGCGTCCTGATCTCGCTGAGGTCGACCCCCGCCGAGGGCTGACCCGACCGGTCAGGCGGGAACCGACGCGGAGCCGACCGCGAGGTCGAATGCGTCGCCCGGGACCCGGCCCGGACCCGCGAACTGACGTGTGCGGCGGACCGGATCGGCGTCGACCTGTGCCTGCACCCCTGGGCCGATGCGGCCCGCCACCGTCACGCGGCCCTGGTTGTCTGCACCCGCCCGGCACCGCGGACCCGCTCGCCCCGCACTGGCCGGCAGCAGAGACCATCCTCATCGACGTCGTCCACCTGCCCTGGCCCACTGCGATCGCCCAGGCCACCCGCCGCGCAGGCAGCACCGTCATGAACGGGCTGCCGATGCATGTGCACCAGGCCGCGCGACAGGTCGAGCTTCAAACCGGCCGCCTGGCACTGATCCAGGTCGGCGCCACTGGAGCCAGATTGTCACTGGCACCTCGTACGGTCCCCACATGGGTATCACCTCGGCCTGGTCCATCAGCGCCCACAACGACGACTTCATCAGCACGCTGGCCTCGCGGCTGCTCCCGCTGATCGCTGCGGAGCGGGACGACCCGTTGGCACGAGAACGCTGGGACCGCTGGCGCCGGGATCCTCTGCCGGACTTCCGCACCTGGTGGAGGCCCTTCGGCCAGTCCTGCCGAAGGGAGGCCGGCGACCTGAACTCCTTCGGCGAGCTGACCGCCTCCGGGGAGCACGTGCAGAAGATGTACGACGGTCTGTCACCCGACGACGACTTCTCACTGCTCACGGACGTGTGGGACCTGGTCACCGGAGCGCAGGACATCTTCGTTTCCGTGCAGACCAAGGAGTTCGCGCTGAGATCCTTCTTTCACGCGATCGGCCCCGATCGGGCCGTCCTCCTGCCTGGCTGGTGCGGTAACTTCCTGCTCACCTCCGCCGAGGTGCGCGAGACGCTGCCTGCTGTCGAGCGCGCACTGGGCTTCACAGCCAAGGAGCGCGCGGAGGCCGAGGACCAGGACTGGCTGGGCTACGGCGACGATGAGGAGAGCGTCCTGGACGGACCGCTGCGGATATGGCGGCAGGCCGCGGCGGACGCACGCGGCCTCTGCGGGGTGTCCGTCACCATCTACTGAGCGGATGGATGGATGACCAGCGATGTCATTCCCCGTGCCGCGCTGTATCAGGAGGCCAAACGCAGGTCGTCATGCCGCCGCTCATTGGGCTACTTCGTCCTGAGGCCGCACGTACCTCGGGCTGAATGGCTGGTGGGGGAGCGAGGAGGTGGCGAGAGGCGAGTCGGGGAGCGCAGCATGCCCGGGCCGCGCGCCACGCACACCGACGAGAGGACATCGGCACCGTGTTGACGATCTGGCCCGAAGCGCCGAAGAGGTCTGCGATTCTGGTGGAGACCAAGAAGGGGACCCATGGCCCACCGCCCGTACCCGAGCCGGAACCGCGCACTGAAGCAGCTTCTCCGGCACGCCTCCGGGGCAGGCGCGGCAGTCACGGCCCGACCGCTGTCACCCTTCGAGAAGCAGCTGCTCGACGGTACGGCCACCGTCGTCCGGGACATAGGCCCCCTGACTGCCTCCCTGCGGCGTGTGAGGCCGTCCGCCGACGAGTACCAGGTGCCGACGCGCTGACCGAGGGTGTACCACTCGTCGGCGCCGGTGTACTGGACGGTGAAGTGCGCGTTGCGTCCGCCGCCGCGGAGGTTGGTGCGTACGGTGAGTTCGCCCGTGATGACGCCGACTTCGTCCTTCCCTCTGCGCTTGGTCCTCGCCGCCGGTACGACGGTGATCCGCTCGATGTGCCATCTCGGCACCGGGTGGATCCGCTCGCCGCGTGCTGAGCCGGGCCGTTGGCGACCTCGCTGCCCGTGCCTGCCGGGTTGCGGAGTTGATGCTCGAAGTCGTGCCCGGGGGCGCCTGTCCGACACGCCTGCGGCCCATGTCCCGGCGCCGTTATGTGAAGCGGGACGTCGTCCAGGCCGGGCTTGATGCCGATGCCGATGCCGCCTGGGAGGTCGGGCTGCGCGAAGCCGCACGGATTGCGGCTCGCGCCGATGAACTCCAGGCGCTGCGCGAGCTGGGCACGCTGGAGCGGGCCGAGCCTCCCGCGTCCGCGACGAAGTCGCCCGGGGCGGACTGACCAGCCGCACCGGGTCGTGGTTCTTCGTCAGCGGACTCACACCGTGGTCGTGACCGGGTGTCCGCCCGGGCGGGGGCCGATGAGGACACGGGAGAACAAGCGTGGGTCGGCCAGTTTCAGGGGCCCCGCGGTCATGTGGAAGAGGCCGGAAAAGGCTGTGTAGAGCTGCGGATCGTGGGGGACCGTGTCGATCAGGCGGTTCATGAACCAGTTGCCGGCCTTCACGGGCCAGGTGGGCCGTGACTGCTCCCAGGCGCGATCGGGGATGGTTGCCATCAGCCATGAGGACGTGGTGAGGCGAGCCAACCGCTGCTGGAAGTCCTGCCCGTTGAGGGGAGTGCGAGTGCGCCGGCTGCTGAGCATCTGGTCCAGCAGACGAGCTTCGAGGGCCGCGATCGTCATGCCCTGACCGTAGGCGGGGTTGAAGGCGCACACCGAGTCCCCGAGCGCGATCAGTCCGTCAGGCCAGCGGGACAGACGATGGTAGGCGATCCTGCGGTTGACCGTACGGGCGTAGCGGCGCACGTCGGAGGTAGGGGTGAGGGAGGCGATGGTATCGGCGATGGGGCCACGCAGCGTCGCGGCGAATGCGAGGAACTCCTCGGCGTCGTGCGGGAGTTGAGTTCCGTTGGCTCCGTGCAGGGTGACGTGGAGCGCCTTGTTCTCGATCTGGATCGCGTAGCACCCTTTGGGGAAGTCGGGGGCCCGCAGAGGTTGCAGCACGCCCATCCACGAGGGCGGGGCCTGTCCTTCCGGGAAGGCGTAGGTGCGTGAGGCGTAGCCGACTTGAGCGTCGACGGTCGTCGTGCGGGGGCTGGGCAGGCCGAGGGCGGCCAGCCATCGCGGCAGGTGGGAGGAGCGGCCCGACGCGTCCACCACGAGGTCAGCGGCGATCTCTTCTTCACCGTCACCGTCCTTGACGCGCACGCCGACGACCTTGCCGGGGCCGGCACTGCTCAGGCCCGTGACGGTCAGTCCGTCCCGGAACGTGACGGGATCCAGCGCCCTCACCCGGCGGCGGAGGACATGCTCCAGGAAGGGGCGCGAGAAGGTCTGGATCGGCATGCCCATCGTCGTTGGCGGCGGGGTTCCGTTGGGCAGCACGGCACACAGGCCCTCGCCCCAGTCCCACACCGGCGCACCGGCCTGTTCCAGCTCGGTCCGAAGCCCCGGGAAGTACCCCTCGAACACCTCGGCACCGAGGGCCAGAAGGCCATGGACATGGTGCCCCTGCGGTACTCCGGCTCTGGGGCCGGACACACCGGGAAGTGTGTCGCGTTCGATGACGGTGACGGCCTCGCACCTGCCGGCCAGGACACGAGCGGCGGCAAGCCCCGCCATGCCCGCCCCGATCACCACAGCGTGCCGGACGTCCGTATCCATGTGCATGCCGCTCCCCTCCTGCTTCGGGCTGAATGCTGCCGTGCCCGGACCCTTGCCTGCCCCGATCGGCCGGCAGATATCCCCGAAGGGGTAATCTATCGGGCACGTTCCGTAATCAGGGTGATCCCGCGGGGCCGGCGGCTCGCCCGGCTGCCGGCGTGCTCGTCGTGGCCACCGAGGTTCCTGGTGCTCTCGGGGCACTGAGCCGAATCCACCATGGACGACCTCTTCGCCGACATCCCCGCCGTCCGGACCCGTGCCCTCGTGGCTGCTTGCCACCCGGGCCGCCGAACCCGTGCGGTCTCCTTGGCCGACGCGGCGCCACCAGCCTGCCTGCGCCAGGCTCTCGCCCCCAACCTGGCGGCTCTGGCCGCCGGTACCGGCCTCGATGCCTACGTACGTTGAGGTCGTCGACACTTCCCCGGTTGGTGCACGAGACACCCCGCGACGTCACGGGTGACTCCGACCTCGGCCTTCGGGTTCCGCCGATAGTGACCGAGGCCGCACACAACATGCCCGGGCCGCTGAAGGGAGTTCGGCTAGTGCCGCGACCGGACGGGTTCACGGTCAGCGGGTGTGTGAGTCACCGCTGCTCCCCGGTTTCGGCTGGTCACAGGGCTGAACGACCTCGTTTGCATGGTTGTAATCAACTTGCTAGCCACCTCGGCGGGCGGGCAGGGTGTGAATCATGCTTGAACTACGCACTTTGGAATCAGACGACTGGCCCCTTTGGCGGGAGTTGCGACTGGCCGCGCTTGCTGAGGCGCCCTATGCGTTCGGATCGACGCTGGCCCAGTGGCAGGGCTCCGGCGACCGAGAGGAACGTTGGCGTGCCCGTCTGTCGACTCCTGGCGCGCACAATCTCGTCGCGCTCCTCGACGGCCTTCCGGCGGGCATGGCCAGCGGAGTGCCGGGCGAGGGAGCGGAGAACGTGGAGTTGATCTCGATGTGGGTCAACCCCTCGGCTCGGGGCAAGAGTGTGGGTGACTACCTGATCCAGGCGGTCGAGCGATGGGCGGCGGAACGTGGTGCCACGACGCTGCGGTTGTCCGTTATGCCGGACAACCACAAGGCGACCGCGCTGTATGAGCGGCACGGTTTCACGGACACGGGTGAGCCCGGCGATCTTCTGCCGGATGGCGTTGGCAGGGAGCGGGTCATGGCGAAGAGCCTGGCCGTTGTGTGATCTCCACATCCGGGCACGGCGGGATCCCTCACTTGGTCAGGCTGCGGCGGCGAGGGGGCGTTCGCCCCTGCGCATGCCCTTCTCGCTGCGGCTGCGGCTGCGGCTGCGGGGGCAGGGGCTGGTGGGCGCGTTCGCGGCGCTGCGCGGCCAGGACGTCGGGGTGGCGCGGGATCTGGTTGCGCCAGCGCAGCTAGTGGTGTGGCTGGCGGGCCTGGACGGTGTGGTGCCGCAGCAGCCAGAAGTGTGCCTCGATCGGCTTGGCCCAGGACGCGTTCGTCGGGGTGAAGCACAGCTCGACCTTGCTCCGCGGGGCGGCCGCGCGATGAAGTTGCGCAGCACGAGGGAGTTGGTCGCCTGGACCAGGCGGCCGCCTTCGTCGTTCCGGCCCAGTTGCACGGTGGCCAGGCCCGGTCGCCGACGAGCTCCGCGACCCGCGTACACCGGCTTCCGGCGAGTCGGTCGCGATGAAAATGTTCCGTCGATCCACCTCGGGGCCGAGTTCGGCGGCCCGGGCATTGACCGCCAGCTGATTGAAGGATTTGACGCCGGAACCAGGCGACGCTGCGAACGGGTGAAGGGACTGAGGCTCGCGGGTATTGGCGATGCTGACCTCGATACCGGCTCGGGCGAACAGCCACTCCAAGGCCGTCCCGACAATCCCGCCGCCGACGATCGCCTGCCGCGTGGGTGCAGTCATGACCGCGCTCCCCATTTGGGTAACGCGTGAACTTGAACCTACGCCGTGGCTGAGTCACATGTGAACCAAGCATTAGGGTAGCGGTCATGACGTAGGCTCGGTGGCTGAACGAACAAGAACAGTCGTCCTGGCGCAGCCTGATGACAATGCAAGAAGACCTGTCGGCGTTCATTGAACGGCGGCTGCGCGCCCGATGCGGGCTTTCCCGCGCCGACTACCAGGTCCTGGCCCACCTCTCGGAAGCTCCCGATTCCCGGCTGAACTCCTCCGAGTTCGGCGAACTGCTGGACTGGGAGAAGAGCCGCCTGTCCCAGCACCTGAGCCGGATGCAGACCCGCGGCCTGGTGAAACGTGAGCGGTGTCAGATTGACCAGCGGGGTGCCGTCATCACCATCACCCTTGGGACAGCGACCTGATCAAAGCTGCGGCTCTGTGGCACGTGGCCGACGTCCGAGACGCATTCATCGGCCACCTCGCCGAGACGGAGCTGCACACGCTCACCTTCATCGGCGACAAAGTGCGCACACGTCTGGAGGCGTTGAAACAAGACGCCAACATCAGCCCCGCACCCTCGTCTCCTCGAACCGAGAACAGCCGTCGCCGGTATTCCAGGGGCTCGATTCTTGAGGACGCGAATACCGCCGGGCCGAGCCCCCTTCACCACGATCGCCAAGTCAGCCCACCTGTGCCGCGGCATCCCCCCCGCACGCGGAAGCGGCCGAGGCGACTGACGTGCTGGTCGCGACCTTCCTCAACACACTCGACGACCGCGACAGTTCGCGCGACCACTTCATAGGTGCGGTCGATATGCAGTGCGGTCGATATGCAGTCAGCCGTGAGACTGTGCAGCAGAATTCGAGCCCATACGACATTTTCTTCATCGGGGATCGGCCGTACACCCTGGCCGTGAATGAGCAGGAGGATTCGGTGACGGTGGCACCGTTCCGGGCCGATGGCGCGGTGTTGCTCGCGCCCGTCACTTCCGCTCCAGTGCGGCCAGCCGCAGCTCAAGCTGATCAACCCGGTGCCGCAGCAAGGTGACTTGGGCTTCCAGACTGACTTCTCGTTCCGCCCTGCGCTGAATGCGCGGTGACGCGGCGGCGCGCTCGATCACCGCGTCCAGCTGGACCAGGCGCTGTGGCCCGTTCGGGCCGTCCACCAACCGGGATCGGATCTCGCCGTTGCGGTACCAGGACCGCAGGGCCGAGCGGGAAACGCCGGTCTCGGCCTCCGCCTTGGCCAGTGTGACCCAGGGTGTCTCGTCCAGCTGCTCGAACAACTCCAGCTCGCTCTGCCAGCGCGCGAGCCGGTCCTCCCAGTCCGACGGTGTATCCATCACACCCTCCCTTCAACAGGGCGACCCTATCAAAAACAGTGTATTGACAGGGTTGAGACCATGAAGACATGTCATTTGAAAAGTTCACGGTGAAAGCCCGCAAGGTGGTCGTGACGGCTCAGGAGGAGGCGAGGCAGCTCAAGCACACACACATCGGCACAGAGCACATCCTGTTGGGACTGCTCGACGCGCCGGACAGCATGGCGGCGAAGGTCCTGCACCAGCTCGGGTACGACAAGGAGACGGCGCAGGCCGATATCGCCGCGGTGGTCAAGCCCGGCACGGAGGAGCTGAGCGGCCATATCCCGTTCGCGCCGCGCGCGAAGAAGACGCTGGAACTCGCCCTGCGCGAGGCGCAGCAGCTGCACCACAACTCCATCGGTACGGAGCACATCCTGCTCGCCCTCGTCAGGGAAGGCGAGGGCGTCGGCGCGAAGGTGCTCGGCGAACGGATCAATCCGATCAGCAAGATCCGTGCCGCGGTGCTGGCAGCGCTGGAGGGGTCCCAGGATGTCGCGACCGGCCCGTGGCCGGCCGGCACACCTGCCACCGAGGACACCGTTTCCACCGCCAGCGCGCTGGCCGGTGGCGCACCGGTCGGCAGCCATCACCTGCTGGAGGCGATGCTGCGGACGGAGAACAGCATGGCGGCCAGGGCGCTGCGTGAACTCGGGGTCGACCCGGACGCGGTCGCCGCCAAGATCGACGAACTCGACCCGGAAACGACCTCGGACGCGAACCCGGAGGAATCCGCCGCGCGCAAGATGGAAATCCGGCTGGTCGACGATGAGGTGCACCTGATCCTTCGGGACCCGACAACGGTCACGAACGCCAAGAAGGTCACCGAGCTGTCCAACGGCCCGATCCAGGGCGTCGGGCCGGTCGCCGGCATGTTCGTCCCACTCTGGCGGTCGACCAACCAGCTGCTGCTGCAGATTCAGCGCATGCTCGAACCGGAACCCGAAGAAGAGGACGGATCCGCGGGGGGCAAGGTGGCCAAGGCCGTGCGCACGGTGCTCGCGCCCCGGCTCCGCCGGTGAAGCTGCTGATCGGCGGGCCGGAACCTGTCGGTGGGACGGACGAGGACGGGGGTGTGATGAGCACCTTCCTCGCCGGCGAGCAGCCGGTCGAGATCGTGCCGCGGGCGAACCGGGAACCGGTCCGGCTGCGGGTGGAAGGCTCGGTTGCGGACGTGGCCACGCTCGGGGAGGGCGCCGGCGAAGTGTCCGACTCGGCGGCGGGACCGGAGCGGCGGTCGTCCCTCTGACCCGATGTCGAGCAGCGGATTCTCGCGTTGGTCGGAGAGCATCGGTCGACGAACGTGTTCGCCGACTCGCGCAGGCTCCTGCCGGGTTGCCGAGCGGCTCACCGCCCGGCTGTACGAACTGGTCGCCGAGCCGGCCGAGGCCGGCCGGCTCACCAGGTTCCCGGCCCAGGCGCTCGGCGAGTCAGGAATCGCGTCGGGCGCCACGCCGGTGGCGGACCGCTCTGACCACGGGTTGATGTCTTGCGAACAGGCAACACGAGGAAACACAGGCAACCCTGACCACCACCGCCCGACGCCAGCCAGAACATGCTTGCGTTCTTGCAACGGGGCTGAATGGACTACTGCGATGCAGTACGGATTCAGGATTCACGCTGTTGACCCGGGGCTTCACACAGACGTGGTCAGAGCCCCGAAGTCCCCAGGGTCCGCGCGAATCCCTACTTGGATGAGCGGCGAATGATGAGCCCGGGGCCGCACCATGGACCGCTTTGACTCAGCCCAGCACGTCTCTCAGGGCAGTGACATAGCCGTCCAGCCGCTCCGCCACGGCTCGTGTCGTCAGCTCCGTCCTCCCTGCCTCCCACCATGGCTGTACCACCAACTGCACTTCTTCTGAGCACGCTAGCCCGTCCCGCACCCGCCAGTGCAGCCGCTCGCTCGCGGCCGAGGCCAGCACCCCGCCCGCCTCCTCAAACGCCTCAGCCACCGCAGACCCCATGCCGGACGGTGCCGCAGCGCGAGATTGGTGGAGCAGTGCGCCACATCGAGATCCGCCGAGCCCCAGGAGGCAGCCGCCCAGTCGACGACGCCGGTGATCCGGGCACCTGCCGCACTTGTGGGTGGCATGTCGAACAGCACGTTGCCGGGGTGGAAGTCCCGGTGCAGGAATCGCCCTGCATAGCGCGGCGCGGGCTTGCGGATCACGTCGATCGCCGCGGCCCATGCCGCCGTCTCGGCGCCTTCGGAGTCACCACGGTGTCGGTGGTCGTCAACGCCACATACTCCCGGGGCCGCTCGGCGGGTCGCCACGCGTGGATCGCCACGAGTTGACGGGCCAGCAGTGGGAGGCGCGTCTCCCCTCCCTGGTCGTCGAGGACCGTCCTGCCTTCCTGATGTGTCATCAGGAGCGACGGATACGCGCAATGCGCGGCGGTCGGATCAACCGAGACCAGCCCAGGAGCCGGCACGCCGGTCCCGTGAGCAGGGTCAGGCTACCGGCCTCCCTGCTCAGCCATTCCTCGGCGTGCTCCACGTTCACGAAGCTCCGCAACACCAGGTCACGGGTGCCTCCGTCCCGCGTGCCGATGGTCAGCCTCCGCATTTCGGCAGTGATGCCGCCGTGCAGCGCCTCGGTTCTGACGATCCGTTCGCCGACCTCCAGGTGCTGGCTCACCCGGGCCTCAGAAACTCCACCGTTACGAGGTGGACCTGGCCGGCACCGACGCCGGCCCGGCGATCGTTCCACGAACCCCAGGGGCAGCCGCATCACACAGCCGCAGACCCCGGCTGCCTCGGAGAGGCGCCGGACCCACCTGGCGCGCGCCTGTCAGGGACGCGGCCCGAGGAGGTCCGGGACACCACCACGCTTTCGGCCTGTCGACACCGCATCGGGCCGACACCCGCTCCGACCTGCGTGAACCTGGAGGGATGACCCGAAAGGGGTGGCTCGCTTTCCACATGTCGATCACGGGCACGGAGCCGTCCTGATAGCCGGTCACAAGATGAAAAGCGGCTCCCGTTCGATCCGTCCTATCGGCTCCCACTCGAACTGTCGGGGACAGCGCCTCCCTTGCAGCGTGGGTCTGGAAGTCAGCGTGCACGTGGTGGGAAGTGGGGCGAGCAGCTCTGTCCGCACCTATGGCGAGGAGTGGGGAGTTTCAAGGGACTGGCCGGAGTTTCGTGAAGGGGCAGGTCATTGGAATGGGGGTACGTGGGATCCAGCGCCACTCCGCAGGGTGGCACTACCCAGCAGCCACAACCTGGCCGGCCGCGACCTGGGGAGGGTTGGGGAGCAATGAGGCGAGGTTGTCCCGGACGAAGTCCGCCGCCCTCCTGATCGACTCCTCGGCCCCGGCTTGGTCTTCGAAGACGCCGGTGGAGACCATCACTCCATTTCCGGCGTCAACCCAGTAGTAGGCCACGAATCCGGAGACTTGGCGCAGGATAGGCACGAATCCGTCGTTCACTCGGCGTCCTGCCTCGGTAGGGTCGGTCACCCCTTCGTAGCGTCGCACTACTGCGTACATAGCCGATCTCCTCATCGATCCCAAGGTCACCTTGCGCGGAATGGGATACCCACATCGCGCCTCTCTCGCCCGTGGGACGTCCGGAAAGGGCTCGGATAGGTGCATTGGTGATCCGAACCGGGCGTCGGCTGTGGCAGGGCTGGGCGAACCGAGGCTTCACGAAACGCCGGTCGGAGTCTTGATTTCTGCCAGACCTGCTCTCTGTCCCTACTTGATACGAAACTAGATGGTCTGGGAGCAAGGGCGTAAGCAGTCAGGTTCCCGCTCATGTGAATCCAGATCCCGCAGTGCGCGAGCTCTGGGAAATGGGGATGTCCGTCTGGGTGATGTCCTGCCAGAATCGGCGACATAACTGGGTAGGGCCAGCGTGAGGCGACTTCGGAGGTCTCTGGGGTGAGTGACTGCGTCTTCTGCAGGATCGGGCAAGGCGAGGTCGATGAGGACTTGGTCGCCTACCGCTCGGAAAACGTCTTCGTCGTTCCTGCGCTCAAGCAGCGGCAGAGCAACCCTGGTCATGCCCTCGTCCTGCCGGTGTCTCACGTGACCGACCTGCATGACGTGCCAGCTGGTCTCTTGCATGAGATCTTCGAGGTCACAGCAAGAGTGACCTCTGCGGTGAAGGACGCCTACGGGTCTGTCGGAAGCACGGTGACGCAAAACAACCGCATCCCAGGTCAAGTGCTTCATCACGTGCACGTGCATGTCGTCCCCCGGTTCGAGGACGACGGGTTTCGCATGCCGGACCCGGACCTGTGCGAAGCCCCGCGACATGTGCGACGTGCCCGGGCTGCCGCCCTCAGGAAGGCATTGCTGCGGGGAGCTTGAGCCTGGCGACGGTTGATTGACGTGATCTGGGTGGGCCGGGCGGCTTCCGGGGCGACAGGCAGGGCGACGATGGTGACCGGCTGTAGCGCCGCCATGGACACGCGGTCACTCGGAGCGAACCGGACCTGCCCGTCGCCGAGTTGGCGTTCCAGGTTGCGGGGGAGGAGCGGGCTGGTCAGTTCTGGACTGGGGGCAGTAGCCGGTCTGTTCACCGATGGTGTTGATTTCGGCGTTGGAGCGGTGGTCTGCGGCGTAGTCGATCTGGTCGGTGCACCTGGACCCGGCTTGTGCGGGGTACCCGGCGGGGTGCTGGCGTGCTGCGGCACGGGGCAGTAGCCGGTTCGCTCGCCGATGGTGTTGATGACGGCGTTGGAGCGGGGGTCGTTCGCGTAGTTGACCTGGTCCGTGCACTTGGTGCCGGGCTTCTTCCGGGTCACCGGCAGCGTGCTGCCGACACTCCCGTGCGAGGAGGGGTGAGCGCCTGTCGGGGGTGATGCGGGGTCTGCGGGGCCGCTCTGACTGGTGCGTTCTCTGACCGTGCGCCGCCTCGGCCTCGTCGACGACCGCAGCCGTCGGACCAACCGGCCGAGGTCCCAACTGCACCATTTCTTTCCCGTGTTGGAGCGGTGATGGAACCTGAGCAGGAAGAGGCAGGTCATGCTGCTGACCTGCTGCCACACGTCGGCCGCGATCCGCCGCAGCAGGGCCAAGCGGATCGGAACCTGGCCGAAGCACCGCAGGGTGAGGAACGCCGCATCGCTGGCCGATGCAGCAGTCGAGACCACCCGGAGACGCGTACCCCACCGCCTGGAGAGAGCTTCGCGGCCGCCATGGTCGCCTGCACCGCCAAAGGTGGTGCAGGCCCTGGACAAGTAGATCGCCGAACCTGGCGCACTCATCGAGGCCCGGTTCGACGAGGAGCGACACGCGACGTTGGTCTGCAGCCTGCCCGGCACGGGCGCCCTCCTCGGCGCCGAGTTCATCCGCGCGACCGGCGGCGACCCGGAGGCCTTCGGCACGGCCGACCGCCTGGCGCCCTTCGCCGGCCTCTCACTCGTGCCACGGGAATCCGGTCGCGTCAGCGGGACCTTGTGTCGTTCGCGCCGCCACCCCCGCGGCCACCTGTGTTGTCGTGCCGGGCCTGCCGTTATTGAGGTGCGACGGCCTTGACCCAGTCGTCGACGGTGACGACATCCGCCCACTGCGGGAACAGTCGCTCGATGAGGACGCGGTGTATCTCTGGGTCGGTGTCCAGACAGGCGTCGGAGAGGACGGTGAGGCCGAAGTCCAGGTCGTTGGCCTGGCACACGGTGGACAGCACCACAGCGCTGGTGGCGATGCCGGTGAGCACGAGGCTGTCGATACCGCGTGCCCTCAGCACCATGTCGAGGTCGCTGCCCGAGAACGCGCTCGCGCGTCTCTTGGTGACCACCACGTCGCCTGGCCGGGGCGCAACCTCGGGGTGGATCTCGGTACCCGGGGCGCCTTCGACGAAGAGGCCTGCCCGCGCGATGGCAGCGAGAGGCCTGTTGCGCGTGCCGACTTCCGGGAAGCCGGGTCGTAGCGCGATGACCACGTAGATCACGGGGACGTTCGCCGCCCGGGCCCCGTCGATCGCCCTGCGCAGACGTGACAGGTATCCGGAGTCGTCGTCGGCGATGTCCACGATGGCCTGTTGGACGTCCATCACGAGAAGGGCGCTGCTCATGTCGTCTCCAGGAACGAAGTCACTTCGGCGCTGGAACGGGCCGAGTTCTGGTGTTCGAATCCTATGCGGCTTCGGGCACGGTGGTGGTGCACCCGTCGGGCAAGCTGGGAGGGGCTGTCGGCTCAGCCCTGACTGGCCTGGTTCTGCCAGGACACACCTGTCGTGGAGGACCGGCCCACTGCGAGCGCCGGGCGGCAGCGGGCTGACGGCGTCAACTTCGCCCGCCAGGCCCTGGTTGCAGCCCGGGCGACGCCGAAGAAGAACGGCGACGGCACCCGCCCGGTGGCGTCGAAGGGGTGCACCGGCCAGGTCGTACGAAGGCCGCGCTCCGAGGTCCGGAAACCTCCCCGCGCGTGGCGCATCTCAATGCCTCTGTCAAGCGTCCGTGGGCGGGGGCGGCCGCCCCTCGAACGAGTGACGTAAAGCGTGCACGGGCCTGGTAGGCGGGAAGTCTCTTGCCCGACCATGCGTCCAGCGCTTCTCCTCGCCGAGAGGGAACCACCGTGATGTCTGTCCGCCGCATCGTGACCGTTGCAGCAGTGAGCGCACTGCTCTCCCTCGGAGCCATCGCCCCCGCCTTGGCTGCCCAGAAACGGGGCACCGACGACATTACCGATGATCTTCTCGAACAACCCGTCAGCACTCTTGTGGGCTCCCCCCTCGGCCTCCGTCTCGGCATCTGAAACCGCCGGTTCCCGGGTCAGTAGTGGCCTGCCGTAGCGGTTCTCCCTTGTCGTGCGGGACGGAGGCGTGAGGCCTCGCAGGGCCGTGCCAGAGGGGGATGCCAACCTGCTCCATCAGCCTGGCTGCCTTCTCTCCGCCCCCCATTCGGCCGGTCGGACCATCGGCCGTGCCGGCGCCGCTGTCACGGTTTGTGTCGCGCTACTCCCGGTCGTTGGCTGCTCGAGGGACGCGGATACCGGTGTACGGGCGTCCGCCAACGCACCGGATGCCCGGGCGTCCGCTGCGGTCGCCGCGAAGGCCACGGGCGGGAACAGCGACCGGGCAGGCAAGGCGTCCGACACGCGCCCGGCTCCGTCCGTGCCGGAGCCCGCCGTGCTCGCGCAGGGCCAGGTGCACGTGACCGACGGGGACACGATGGGTGTGGGGATGCCGACATCCGTCACCTTCCCCCGGCCGGTCCTCGCCGCCGTTCGCAAGGCCGTGGAGAGCTGGCTGCGCGTACAGAGCTCGTCCGGCGCGACCGGCGCCTGGAGCTGGGTGCAGGAGCACGACCTCCAGGACGGGCAACGGGCCGACTTCCGCTCCCGTAGTACCTACTGGCAGCCCGGCTCCAAGGTCACCCCCCCCTCGCTGCGGCTCGCACGGCGTGAGCCGCTTCACCATCGGCCCGTCGCTGGTCGCCACTGTCGACACGAGGACGGACATGATGGCCGTCGACACCAGCAACAGGACGAACCGCATCCCGATCACCGCGCGGCAGCCGGGCGGGACACCTGGAAGGGGACGATGGTCGTCGAGACGGAGCTGTCCGCCCGGCTCCACCATCTGGCCGCACACGGCACCTCACCAGTCCCGACCACAGGCGCACAGGTCAGGAACCGGGCGGCGCGCCGCCGATGCGGCCGACGCGCCGCGCTCTCCACCACCGCACTGGCGGCAGCGGCGCTGATGAGCGTCACCTCCGGCGTTCTCGACTCTCCCACCAAACCTGCCGCACCCCTCGCGCACGCCCCACACCCCGACACCCGCCGCGTCACTGGCGCCCGTTCAGGGGGTGATGGTCGACCTGGGCGCCCCCACACCGACCATCGAGGGCAAGAGGTTTGGCATCGCCGCGCCGGCGAGCTTCTGCCCGATCGGTGAGACGGCGGTCACGGTCACCATCAGAGGCTCCTGATGCGCGGGCTGGATCCCGCCGACCACGACGCCCTCGGCGCGGATACCGTCTTCGGCGCCCACTGACGCCAAACTCCAGATGCGCAGTGCTCGTTGTGCCGTCGGTGCTGGTGTGCCCCAGTGAGGGTGCACGTCACCGTCGTGACGGTGATTGCCGTTGCGCGCAGGCCGTGAACGAGTGAACTGCTCCGTTGCGAAGGCCCGGCGGCCCGGCGGCTCGGCCATCCGATCCGCCCCGCATGCGTTCGACCGGCCCCGCGTGGTGCCCGGTTCGCCTCCGACGGGCCTCCGGCTACCGGTCGGCACCCCTGACGGCCGACTGCACCTGCCGCCCACGCGTGGGCGACGGCACACCGACATAATTCCACCTCGACCGACGATGGGACGCTGTTGGTGAATCCAGAATGGTCGCGAATCCATTCCGAAGGGTGCCACGGAATGGGATCGGCGCAAGTACGCCCGCAGGGTCGAGAAATTGCCAAGCCGAACAGGCGCCGGAGCGTCGTTTAAACGCGGCCCAAGAGCTCACCTGTGATATTGCCGATGAGTCCTCCGTCCGGCTCCATATCTTCCTTGGCCAACTCCTTGGCCCTGGCATGCCTGCTGTAAGGCGCCTCGCCATGCGTGCTGTCAGGTGCCTCTCCGTGCCTACTGTCGAGGGTAGGCCCAGGCCGGGCGGTCGAACCCTCGACCGTGGCCCTTCGCGGAGTCGCCGCGGAAGCACCACTCATTCCGATCGTGGCGAGCAGGACAGGGGTGGTGATCGCAATGGCCAGGGCTCTGCGTACGCGCATGGCTTTCTCCTCCGTCAGGACGACAAGTCGCCGCCAAGCTACCCCGGCATTCATCCCGAAAAACCGGTCATCGAACTAACTGCTCGTACGGCCGAACGTCTGCCGTCCCAGCCCTTTACTTCGAGACACCGAAGCGGGCAATTCATTGACGGCAGCGCATAGAGAGCCGTTGTCCCGGATTCGCCCACGTGACGGCCGGGGAGATCGCGTGCGGCGTACACGGTCGATCCTCCAGTGGCGCCCTTTCCGCCAGTCGAGGTACTGCTGGGCGTGCCAGATGAACAACCCATCAGCGGGAAACCGGCGAACAGGGCAGAGGAGACAGTACGGCAGGCAGGCGGCGCACATGGTCGGTCATCTGACGTCTCGTCATGGCCAGAGTGGAACGGCCAGACACTGTCCCGCCTGTACCGCCCCACCACCACATGCCCCCGGCTCACGGGGGCACTCCACAGGATCAGGGATCACCCTGGAGGCGCACGCGTTCGGTCCGCCGGCCGGCGCACGACTTGCGCCCCGCCCTCCACGGTCGAGGGGCGGGGCGCCCGTGCGTCTGGCATCCCGGGCGTGCGGCACCCGGATGCGAAACCCGACGCGCCCCTCGCTCCGCGTGAGAGGCGCGCCTGCCTTAGAAGGCGCTGTTGCTGCAGCCCATGGTCGAGCCGAGGTGGCTGGCCTGCGCGCCCGGGTTGCCCTCGCCGTTGAGCCCGTTGCCCAGCAGGCCGTTGAGGATTCCGACCTCGCCGAGGACGTCGAGGTTCAGGTCGTGCGACCTGCAGCTGGAGCTCTGCTGGATGTTGAATTGGTCGCCGTGGCCGCCGCCGTGGCCGCCGGCGTAGGCGGTGCCGGCGGTCATGAGTCCGACGCTGCCGAGGGCAGCGACCAGGACGGCAGCCTTGCGAAGCTTCTGCATGTCGTCTCCGTGAAAGTGAATGGATGCGATCTCTGGTAGACCGACTTCTTTCACTTACGAGATATTAGTGAGAAGTGTTGCAAATCGGACAATGACGCGCCGGTCTCATAATCTTTGCGAGCGACGAGCAGATCACCGAACGCCAGTGCAGCGCCTGCCGGCACGCAGCCCTGAGCAAGATCCCGGCACGAGGGGGTGGGGGAAGTCTCCGCAGACCCCATCGACCATGGGGCCGAAGCAACTGTGGGGCGATACCAGCCGATCGAGCCGATCGGTAAGGACGGGTTCGTCGGAAGGTCCGGAAGGCGTACGGCCCCGAGGGTGAGGCTGATGGCGGTCAAGTCCCCACCTGTGACGGCAGTTCGGACAACGACCGGCGGGTGGCCCGTCTCGCCCGCGAGGCCGCTGTCGTCGCCGGCCTGGCCCATCCGCGCATCGTCACCGTGCACGACCTGGGCTCCGCGGTGCACGACGGGCGGCGGCACGCCTACCCGGTGTGCAGCCTCTCCCCGGCAAGTCCCCGAGTGCGGTCTTGGCAGCCGGACGGCCTCCCCTGCCCAACGCCCCGTACGCGGCGGCGTGTGCCGCCGACGCCTGGACGCCGCTCACGAGGCGGGCCTGACCCACCGGAACATCAAGCCGTCCGACATCATCGTCCGGTCCGGCGGCAGGGCGACGGTCGTCGACTTTGGCAGCACTGGCTGCCGGCCCACTGGTGGATCCTGGCTGGCGTCGGGCCGCCCGCGGCCGCGGTTGGCGGAGGCCGGCTCTGCCAGCGGCGGCAGAGGATGCGGTGCGAAGCGGTTCGTGCGCAGGGCCTGCGGTACGGGCCGCCCGGGCTGGATGCCCTGCACCACGCCCGGTTCGAGGGAGCGGTGCGGGACCTGATGTGTCGGGACGGCTGCCAGGACACAGGTCCTGGGTGGCTCACCCGCTCGGATGCGCTCGGCGGGCAACTGGTCACGAGGGTGTGCATGGTGAGTTCATGATCACTACACCTCACCCCAAGAAGACCGTTTCCTGGATTTCGCGAGCATGCGCGGTGAGCGTCGCCGTGGGCATCGCATGTGCGGCGGGGGCGGCGACTGCCACGTCCGCCGTGGCTGCGACGCCCGCCATGCACGTCGCCACCAAGGCCGGCCCGGCCCACGGCCACGGCGGCGAGGACGAGAACGCGTGCGGCGACGGCATCCTCGACCTTCTCAACTTCTGCAACTGAGGTACAGCCGGACGGTAGTTCCTGCCCATGCGTTCCAGCGGCACGCTGGGCTTCACACAGCGGTGGGCGTTCCCGCGCGGGAACGCCCCCCTCCTTCGCTGGTTCGGCGACTGGCACTCAAGTACGTCTGTCGCGCGATGACCAGACCACGCAGGCGGCTGCGGGTGTGTTGTTCGCTGTCGAGCCGCCGGGCGACGCAGGCCTGTTCACTGGATCGCACAGTTCAACGATCTGGTTCCGCGCTGCGGCCTGCCGCCGCTCGATCCCCTGCGCCCGTTCGGACTCGCGGCCACCGGGCAGGGATTTCCACCCTTCTGCCGTCCGGTCCGCTGTCAACTCCTGTGCATTTTGAGACAACTTGACAGACGCGAGGCCCGATTGCCGACCGAGAGATTGTCATGTTCGCAACGAACTCGTTTACTGCGGACATCAGTTGAGACCCAAGGAGGCGCACCAGTCTCATGATCAAGCGAATCGCCGTCCTGACGGCAATCATCCCGGCCCTGCTGAGCACTACGGTTGGCGTCGCTTCGGCCCATTCCGATCCGCGCGTGGCCCCAGCTGTGGTCACCCTGACCTACGACGCCAGCGATGCCGGTCAGTGGGCGGGCCCGATCAAGCAGGCTGTGCAGAACTGGAACGACGCGGTGCACAACGTTCGCCTGGAGCCCACGAGTACCCCCGGCTCGGCCGACTACGTCTACGAGGCGACCAGCGGATGGCCGCAGACCACGTTGGGGCCGATCTTCCCCGGCGGCAACGGTGACGTGCAGCTGGGTCAGCAAGCGGTGGACGAGGGTTACGACGCGACCCGGATCGCGGCGCATGAAACCGGGCACATCCTCGGTCTGCCCGACGACTACGGCGGCCCGTGCTCGGAGATCATGTCCGGTCACGGCCCCGGCACGTCCTGCACGAATGCCAAGCCGGACGCTGCCGAGGCGGCACAGGTCGACGAGAACTACGCCGCCGCCGTGTCGGCGGTGCGCCCGCACCATCGCCAGGTGGTGATCGACACCTGGTCCGGCCGGGCTCTCACCGGCTTGCGCTGACTGGCCGGCAGCACGCCTGCTGCAACGACCGGCTGCCCGCCCCCGCATGGACCCGCGGCCGGGGGAGTGCTGCGTGGTGGTCGAGATTTCTAAAAACAACATTCATTGACATAGAAATGGGGGCCATGCTGGGATGAGGCCATGACCGCATCCGTGCATGCCGCCCACCTCGCCCACCTCAACGTCGCCACGCTCCGACACCCCCTTGACGACCCGCGGATGGCGCCGTTCGTCGAGATGCTCGACCCGGTCAACTCCGCCGCCGACGGCGCACCCGGCTTTGTGTGGCGGCTCGTTGAGGAGGGCGCGGCCGACGCCACCGGCCTGCGCCCGGCGGGCGAGAACGTCATCGTCACCCTGTCGGTGTGGGAGACCCGGGAGGCCCTGTGGGACTTCACCTACCGCAGCGGCCACCTGGAAGCGATGCAGCGACGCCGCGAATGGTTCGAGCGGCACGTCGAGGCGCACCTGGTGCTCTGGTGGGTCCCCGCCGGTCACCTCCCGACCGTCGACGAGGCCCTTCAGCGGCTGGCGGACCTCCGGGCGCACGGACCGTCCCCGCGCGCGTTCACTTTCACCTCCTCCTACACCGCCGCCGAGGCCGCCCAGCACCTGCGGACCGTGCCGCCGGGCCGGACGGAACAGGCCACCCCAGGGCGCGTCCGATGAGGCGGTGACATACCTGTATGAGGCTCGGACTCGGTCGCTCCCGTGTGCCGTCCGCCGACCACCGCCGTCGAGTCTGGTGCGGTCCCCGGCGGGGACCGCAGCGAGGTCCGGCGACTGTACACCGGGGGCAACGGTCGCAATGGTGCGTTCGACGAGGGGATCACCCTTGAGTCCACGCCCGGCAGGCGTTCGACCACCGCGTCGCAGTCAGGTCGGTCGGTACGTGGAGGGACTGGGCGTGCAGTGCCGCTTCCTCGGTGAACTGGTCCCGGCCTGACCGGCTGCGGCGGCGCGCGCCGCCCCGCCCGTCGCCTCGTCCGTCATCCGGAGATCTGTGCGTACAGGTCGGACACGCTCTGCATGAAGGCGTCGGCCGACAGTCGCGCCTCCGCCAGCGCCCGCACGCCGTGCCGGTTAGTGTCCAGTGCCTCGCGGATGTCCGTCATGACGAGCGACACGTCCCGGTCGCTGCCGACGCCAGTTAGGTTGTACCGCATGAGGGAGGCGATGTTGTCCGCCGTGATGGGGCCGGCGTAGCAGTGGCCCGCGCAGAGCGTCGGTATCCCGGTCGCCATGGCCTCCATCGCACCGCGCCCGAGGGAGATGACCACGTCCATCTCCCCGAGCAGGTTGGGTATCGACTGGCACGGCACGTGGTTGATGAGGATGATCTCGCTGCCGAAGCGGTCGCTGGTCTGCCAGAACCCCGGGCCTTCGCCCGCCACGTACACGAGGAGCTCTTCGCGATCGATGTTCTCGATGATCTGGCCGAGGAGCGCCTCGCGCCCCGAGTCCAGCCGGCAGTAGAGCAGGACCCGCGGTCGCCGCGGGCGGCTCTTGCCGAGGACGGCGGGGAAGCGTTCCAGGTCGACGCCCTGGTGTACGAGGACTGCCCGATCCCGGGGAAGGTACCTCCGTTGCAGCGACAGCGCGTTCTCCGTCATGCACAGGAAACGCTCGCAGCGCGCGACGAGGTAGTCGGACGAGCGTCGTCCCGCGTGGTGGACGATCCTGAACGCCGGTATGTGCTCCCTGAATTGCATCAGCATCTCGTCGTGCACATCGTCGACCAGGATCAGATCCGTCTTGCCCGACGGATCGATCTCCTCCGTCACGGTGACGGAGTCCATGCCACGTAATGTCGAGGTCAGGGCGAACCTGGAGGGATCGTCGATGGTGAGCCATACGGTGTGGCCCGCTCTGCTCATCGTCCCTATCAGGTCGAGGACGAAGCTTTGCTGGCCGTATGTGTGGTAGCGCCCGTGCTGACCGTACTTTCCGTCGTAGATGGCGTTGCTGCTGGTGGCGAGCAGGTAGGTGATGTGCACGCTTCCTCATCGGGTCGCTGAGTGGGAGCCGGGGCCAAGATGTGCGGCGCGTGGGCGGAGAGCGCGGTCAGACGCCCTTCGGGTACTGCTCGAAGCCGAAACGCCGGTCGAACTCGGCCTGGCGGTCCGTGTCGAAGAAGCGCACCATCTTGACCATCGGCCCCCAGCGCTCGTCCAGGCTCATGCCCTCGATGCTGAATCCGTGCTTGAGCTGGAAGATCATCGCGGTGCGGTTGCTCGGGTGATGCTCGGAGGTCACACGCTCGTACCCGAGCGCCTGCAGGTAGTCCAGCAGCTTGGTGTAGCAGAGGGCGGCGATGCGCTGTGCGCGGTATTCGGGCAGCATTCCGCTCGTGCCCAGGTAGAAGGTGTCAGGGTCCGCCATCCGGCCCTTCAGCCATCCCATCAACCTCCCGTCCGCGTCCTCGATGAGGATCCGTTCCTGGTGGAGCCTCCGGTATTCCACGACCAGTTCTTCCGACTTGGGGCGGTACGGGTGGGCGTCCCGATCCGGGAAGACGGACGCGTAGATCTGTCCGACCGCCTCCCGGAACGTCGCTTCGTCGACGCACCGGCCGACTCCGCTGCCCGCGCCCGGGAGCCGCACGGGAAAGAAGCGGCGGCGGATGTCGTCGATGGTCTCGAGGGCGTCGGGAGAAGGCATGGAGTTCACCTGAGTTGCTCCTGTCGTCATGGATGGGCGGCGCCGTGGCCGCGGCCGGCGGCACGGGACCGCCTGGCTCGGGCCCGCCAGGCGGGCGGGGCCGCTTGCTGAAGCGCCCCGGTTCCTTGGGGGGAGAGAGAAGGCGCCGGGTCGTGGCGCCGGAGTGCCGGGCCGCCCGGTTGCGGGGAGACCCGCAGCCACCAGGCCGCCAGGCCGCCTGCGGGCCGTTCGAAGCCGGAGCACGAGGAGCGGGCTCGGCGTCGCGGACAGGCGGGGGTGTGCGGTGGGGTCAGCCCAGGCCGATGGGGTTGACGAAGGTCTCGGGGGTGGGGGTGGTCCCGGCCTGGTCCCACAGGGTGCCACCGCAGGGCCGGACGAGGGTGACATGGGTGGTCTCGTCGGGCGGGGTGATGAGGGCCTTGCCCGGTGCGAAGGGGCGGCTGTCGCTGGTGTTCGCGGGGATCGGCAGGATGTTCATGGTGATCAGGGCGGTGCTGTCGCCGGGGTGCAGGGTGATGGTGCTCGGCTTGTCCTGGGAGCGGGGCAGGTTCCAGGTCTGGCCGGTCTTGCCGATCAGGCGGATGCCCGGGAAGCCGTACAGGGTGCGGGTGCGCCCGCCGTTGTTCGTCGGCCTCGCTGCCGCGATCTGCTGGTTGGCGGCGTTCACGTCGGGGCTGCCGCAGTGCGCGGAGCCCCGGCTGTAGTTGAGCTCGCCGGTGTGGCAACGGTTGCTCGCGGCGGCGCAGGAGCCGTTGACGGCGTCGGCGCGCGAGTGCTGCTGTGCCTTCTTCGCTCCGGTCCAAAAGGAACCCTTGAGCGCGTCCTGCGTACCGCCCTGCCCGCAGGCCGAGGAGGTCATCGCCGTACCGGAGGGGGCTGCGGCGTTCGAGGAGGAGTCGTTGGACGGGCCGCATGCGGAGGCACCGGTGCCGCTCGCGACGACGGCCGGCACGGGGGTGGTGCAACGGACGGCGCGGTTCAGCTTGGCGGTCATGGTTCCCCTTCTCCAAGCACCGGGTTCTCACACCGGTGCTCACCGTGACGGGTGCGTCCTACGGGACGTATGACGTGCCCTCGCGGGAGGGCGTTCATGGAGAAGTGTCAGGAACCTGTAACAGCCATCGATGCCGTCACTCCGCCCGACCAGGGGGGGCATGTGGTCAACCAGCCTGACGGGGTGGATTTTCCCGAAGTCCCTCTCGGGACCGTCTGCGGTGAGACGACCAGCGGCAGCCGCCGCAGCTTCGGCCTGGAAGACCGGTGGAGGAGTGCGGCCGGGAAAGGGCGGTCCGCCGGGGTGACGCGCGGCCACGGGCGCCGGGCAGGGCGGGCTGCGAACCCCTTGACCTCACGGCCTTGCGCTTCTTCCGGGGGCGGAGCCGACTGCGGAATGGGGAGTACTTTCTCTTAGGGCTAAGATTTCAGCATCAGACGTGTGCCGCGAAGGGAAGACATGACTCAGCGCAGGGCGGCGAAGCGACCGGATGCCGTGGCGGGGATCGTTGAGGATTGGGCGCGCGAGCGGCCCAGGCTGGACACCTCGCCGCTTGAGGTGCTCGCCCGACTGCACCGGTCGTATCTGCAGTACCAGTCGCGGATGACCTCGCAGCTCGATGAGCACGGGCTGTCCGTCGCCGGGTTCGACGTGCTCACCGCGCTGCGCCGGGCCGGCGCCCCGTACCGCCTCACCGCCGGGCAGCTTGCCGCCTCCGGGCTGATTTCCTCGGCGGGGGTGACCCTGCGCCTTGACCGGCTCGAAAAGGACGGCCTGATCGTACGCGAGCGCGACGCCGACGACCGGCGCGTCGTGTACTCGCGCCTTACCGACGCCGGGCTGACGAAGGTGGACGAGGTGTTCGCCGAACACCTCGAGAACGAACGCCGGATGCTCGGCGGACTCTCACCCGCCGAGCGGCGTCAAATGGCCCGCCTGCTCTCCAAGTTGGAGCGTTCGATCGTCGACTCCGACGCGGCGGGGGAGGACGGGACGGCCCCGAGCTGACCCGGCCGCCGCGGCAGCCGGGAGCCGCAGGCCAGCGTGACCTCCGACGCTCACGAAGAGCCCGCGGCGGACCCCGAGCACCGCCTCGCACAGGGGAGTCACACAGCACGCCGCGAGCCCGTACCCGGCGGGGAACACCGTGGTCAGGACGTCCGTCCAGCGCCGCGGGACACCGCTCAGTCGGTGTTGCCGGCTGTCGGCCGTGCCTTCGACTGCTGCTTCGCCTGCGCCTGGTACAGGCGGCGAAGGCGGACGACTCCCAGGTCGTGCTGGTAGAGGTTCTCGTACTGGTCGGCATCCCGGGGCAGGCCCTCGAGCATGACGCGGTCCTGTTCCAGGACCTCCCAGTGGCGGGCCTCGATGAGGGTCTTGTAGAGGAAACGCCAGGTGTCGCGCTGCCAGTCCCGCACCTTGCGGTAGCGCCAGAAGAAGACGCCGGTCCGCTCGGCGTCGACCGGGCAGGCCATGCCGACGATGCCGAAGGGGCCACCGGGCCCTGCCGACGGCGGGTACGGGATGGACAGGTCCACCCAGTCCACGCCGGTGCGGCACAGCTCGACCCAGTCGAAGTTGACGCCGCGCTGGTCGGTCTTCTCGAAGAAGTAGCCGCGGTCGGTCTCCCGAATGCGGAACTTCGCGGTCGTGCCGCCGTCGAACATGGTGTGCGACTCGCGGTGCAGGAACGCGCCGTGCATCGGGTCGAGCAGGTTCTCCATGGCGAAGCGCCACGGGACGTTCCATTCGGCGTAGCAGAGGAAGGCGGAGATCTCGTCGTCCACCAGAGGGTCGGGGAGGGCGAGTTCCGCCGGGTCGGGGTGCTCCCCGTCGCCGAAGTAGGCGAGGATCGCGCCGGCGACTTCGCGGACGGGCAACGAGGTGACGAGGGCCTTGCCTTCCAGGTTGCAGCCGGGCAGACCAGGCACGGAGGCGACCTTGCCGGAGCCGTCGACCTCGACGCCGTGGTACCAGCAGGCGACCCGGTCGCCCAGGTGCTTGCCGAGTGACAGCGGGGCGCCGCGGTGCGGGCAGCGGTCGGCGAGCATGGAGAGGGTGCCGTCGGACTTGCGGAAAAGCAGCCAGTTCTCGCCGAGGGCGGTCACCTTGCGCATGCCCCCGGGCTTGACGATGCGGGACGGCACAACGGGGTGCCACTGGTTGCGCAGCCCGTGGGCGTAGATGTGCTCGGCGGTGTCGCGGGTCGAAAGTGTCACGTCAGGCTCCCAGGCGGTGCATCTCGGCGCGAAAGGACTCCTCGGTCCACGGCTCGCCCGTGGGCGTTCGCAGTCGGCGGGAGTTGAGGCCGTTGATCACGTCGGCCGGTTCGTGACCGTCCTTGGTGAAGATGTCCTCCAGAGTGCGCGCGAGCCTCAGCTCGTACGGGGTGGGCTCGTGGTCGCGTGTCTGGTGGGGGTCCAGATAGGGCCAGGTCTCAGGCATGGGGTCTCCGTGCGGGTTTCAGAGGTCCAGGACAAGGCGGTCCGAGGCGCAGCGCGAGACGCAGATCATCATCGTCCCGCCGGTGGCGTGCTCGGCCTCGCTGAGCAGGAAGTCACGGTGGTCGGGGGTACCGGCGAGGACGCGGGTCTCGCAGGAGCCGCAGATGCCCTCGCGGCAGGAGGAGCTGACAGTCAGCCCGGCGTTCTCGGCGGCTTCCAGGACGGAGGTGCCGCCACCGACGTTCAGGGTCACCCCTGACGTACGGCACTCGACCTCGAAGGCGCTGTCGTCGCCGTGGCGTTCTACGACCGGGGCGGCGAACCGCTCGATCCTCAACTGCCCTTCGGGTACAGCCTCTTCGACGGCCTTCAGGAGCGGCTCCGGGCCGCAGCAGTACACCAGCGTGTCGCTCGGGAGGCCGTCGAGAGCGCGTGCCAGGTCGATGTGGCCCTGCTCGTCCTGCGGTACGAGGGTCACCTCGCCGCCGTCCAGCGCGGCAAGCTCACCGCCGAACGCCATCGACGCGCGCGAGCGCCCGCCGTGGACGAGCCGGAACGGGATACCGTCCCGCTGTGCCTGCCGGGCCATCGCCAGGATCGGTGTGATGCCGACGCCGCCCGCGATGAAGACGTACGAGGCGGCGCGGTCGAGCGGGAAGTGGTTGCGCGGCCCGGCCACCCGCACAGTCTGGCCGGGCCGCAGTGTGGTGTGCACGTGGCGCGATCCGCCGCGCGAAGACGGCTCGTTGAGGATGCCGAGCCGGTACACCCCGGTGTCCTCCGGATCGCCGCACAGGCTGTACTGGCGCACGTAGCCGCCCACGTGCAGGTCCAGGTGCGCGCCGGGCGCCCACACCGGGAGCGGCTTGCCGTCGGGGTGGGTCAGTTCGACGGAGAGGACGCCTTCCGCCTCCCACGTCATACGACGGACCAGGAGGTCCATCTGTGGATCTTCGGTGGTGCTCATGGCTGTGGGCCTCCCTACGCGGCGGGGATCTTGACGGGCGGGGTGAACGGGTCCTTCATCGGACCGAGCGCGACGAGGTCCACCTCGACGAGGGTGGGACCGTCGGAGGCGACCGCCCGGGCGATCACGTCCGCGGCCTCGCCCTCGTCCGCTATGCGGGCGTACGGGAGCCCGCAGGCGGCGGCGAGGTGCGCGAAGTCGGGCGTGAACAGGTCGACGCCGAAGCGGCGTTCGCTGTACTTGTCCTGCATGTTGCGCAGCACCCCGTATCCGCCGTCGTTGAAGACGAGGAGGGTCAGCCGCGGTCGTTCCTGGGCCAGCGTGAGCAGCTCACCGAGGTGCACGGCGAGCCCGCCGTCGCCGGCGATGACCACGGTCGGTTCGTCCGGGCGGGCGACGGCCGCGCCGATGCCCATGCCCAGGCCCTGGCCGATGCCGCCGCCGCGCGGGAACACGTTGGCCCGGGGATCGTGCATCGGCAGCAGGCGGTTGCCCCAGGAGGAGGACGGGATCGTCACGTCACGGGCGACGACGGCGCCGCGGGGGAGGGCCTTGGCGAGGGCGTCGCAGATGGCCGCCTGGGGGCCGATGCTGTCGTGCAGGGTGGCGCGCACCTGGTCGCGGACGCTGCGGGTCCGGGCCGTCCAGTCGGCGTCCGCGCGGGCCGCGGCCTCGGTGAGCCGTGGCAGTACGGCGGCCGCGGCACCGTGCAGGGCGTGCCGGGCCGGGTAGACGCGACCCAGGGCGGCGGGGTCGATGTCGATCTGGATGTGCGCTTCGGGCAGCTGAAGGCCGTAGTCGGCGCTCTCGTTGGAGCGGAAATGGGTGCCGACGGTGACGAGGACGTCGGCGTCGTCGAGCAGTGCACGGCCGGCGGGGGTGGTGGCGAAGTTGCCGATGACCAGCTCATGGTCCTCGGGTACGGAGCCACGGCCGGAGTTGGACGTGAACAGCCCGGCGCCGGTCGCCTCGACGAGCGACAGGAGCTCGCTTCGAGCGGTGTTGGCGCCACCACCCGCCCAGATCAGCGGCCGCCGGGCGGACGCCAACAGCTGTTGCGCACCGGCCAGTTCGGCGGCGTCGGGCACCGGAAGCCCGACGCCCTCGGCCGCCTCGACGACGTCGTACTGGGCCGCGTACTGCAGGTCGATCGGCCACTCGACGCTCGCTGGGCCCCCGGGCGCGGCGAGGGCGGCGACGGACGCCTCGCGCAGGATGTGCCCCGCATCCCGTGCGGAGGTGACCGTCGCGGCGTACTTCGACACCGCCCTGAGCATCCCGGGCTGGTCCTTCGTCTCGTGGATGAAGCCGCGTCCGCTGCCGAGGTACTCGGACTCGACCTGGCCGGTGACGTGCAGGACGGCCGTCCCCGACGACAGGGCCTCGACCAGCGAACCGGCGGCGTTGCCCGCACCCGTACCGGTCGAGGTGAGCGCGCAGCCGATGCTGCCGCGTGCCCGTCCGTACGCGTCGGCGGCGTTGACGGCACTGGCCTCGTGGCGCACCGGTACGAAACGCAGCTCCGGGTCGGCCTCGATCGCCTCCACGAGCGGGAGGTTGTGCACGGAGACGATACCGAAGACGGCGTCGACGCCGAGGGACTTGAGATGGGCGGCGAGGAGCTCGCCTCCGTTGCGGTAGGTCACAGGGGTCATCGAGGGCTCCTCAGAGGATGCCGCGGCCGACTCCGCCGCAGACGTCGATACTGGTTCCGGTGATGTACGAGGCGCGCGGCGACAGCAGCGTGACGATCGCGTACGCGACCTCCTCCGCCCGGCCGAGCCGCCCGAGCGCGATGCCCCGGTCGGCGGCGATCTCGGCCTGCCACGCGTCGTAGTCCAGGCCGCTGTCGTCGGCGGCGAAGCGGCGGGTCCACTGGCCGGTGTCGATCAGGCCGAGACAGACGGAGTTGACGCGTATGCCGTCGTGCGCGAGCTCGCTGGCGAGGGACTTGGAGAGGTTGAGGATGCCGGCGCGAGCCGCGCTCGTCGTGATCAGCCGGGTTTCGGGCTGCTTGGCCAGGACGGCGTTGACGTTGACGATCGCGGCAGCGCCCGAGGCGCGCAGGTAAGGGCGGGCGGCGGCAAGCGGATTGAGCACGCCCGCGAACTTCAGCTCGAGCTCGTCGCGCCAGTCCTCGGCGGTCGCCTCGTCGAGCGGCTTCATGCGCGACTGTCCTGCGTTGTTGACGAGAGCGTCGAGGCGCCCGCCGAAGTGCGCGGCCGCGCGCTCGGTGAAGTCGGCTACGGCGTCGGCGTCGCGTACGTCGCACACACCGCCGAACAGCCTGTCCGTACCGGCCTTCAGGTGCGCGGCCGCCTTGGCGAGCCGGTCGGCGTCGCGCCCACAGGCGGCGACGTTGGCGCCTTCGTCGAGCAGCGCCCTGACCGTGGCCAGGCCGATGCCCGAACTGCCGCCGGTGACCAGTACGGTGCGGTCGGCGAGGCCGAGATCCATGAGAACTCCTTGCGCGAGTGGTTCAGTGCATCGTGAAGCCGCCGTTGACGGCGATCACTTGGCCGGTCAGGTACCGGGACTCCTCGCCGATGAGGAACGACACCATCCCGACCAGGTCGTCGGGCTGCTGGGGCCGGGCGATGGCCCGGTTGTTCGCGTACAGCGCGTGCCGCTCGGCGGGTACGGTCTCCGTCGCCTCGACCTCGGTGAGGCCCGGCGCCACCGCGTTCACCGTGATGCCTTCGGGGCCCAGTTCGCGGGCCATCGCCCGGGTCAACGCGATGACGGCGCCCTTGGACGCGATGTAATGGGCGAGCCGCGGCGATCCGTACAGAGCCGCGTCGGAAGCGATGTTGACGATGCGCCCGGGACGTGGCATCAGCGGGAGCAGGTGCTTCGCGACGAGCCAGGGCCCGCGTGCGTTGACCGTCATCAGCCGGTCCCACGCCTCGACGTCGAGGTCCTGGAAGTACTTGCCGCCGACACCGTTGGCGAGGGCCGCGTTGTTGACCAGTGCGTAGACGGGCCCGCCCGGCGCGACTCGGGCGGCCAGCGCCTCGACCGACACCGGGTCGGCGACGTCCAGCGGAACGAACTCCGCCTCGCCGCCAGCGTCTTGGATGGCCGCAGCGGTCCGCCGGCCCCACTCTTCGTTGAGCTCCGCGACGACGACGCGGTAACCGTCGGCAGCCGCCCGGCGGGCCATGGCCTCCCCCAGGCCACGGCCCCCGCCGGTGACGACGACCCTGCGAGGCTGGTCAGTCACGGGTGACGCCGTACAGCGGCGAGTACTCGGGGTAGGTCGGCACCTGCGGCTTCCGCGTGCCGATGATCACGCAGAAGAGTGCGTCCGTGGCGCCCTCGTTCTTCAGCGATCGGGTCACCCCGGCGGGCACCACGATCATGTCGCGGTAGCCGAGGGTGCGGTACTCGACCTCGTCCGGCCCGCGGTGGATGCCCACACGGACCCTGCCCTCGAGAACGAAGAAGGCTTCCTCGACGTCGTGGTGGGTGTGGGCGGGGCCCTCGGCGCCGGGCGGCAGCAGCATGTTGGAGAAGGTGAAGCCGCCGGACGGGATGATGCGGTTGTCGTCCTCGTGGTTGCCGGTGGCGCCGGAGCCGACGTAGCGGATCTGCGCGCGCTTGTACTGCGGGCCGGCCTTCTCCTGGAAGGAGAGGGTGCCCCAGTCGGGCTCGCGGGAGTCCTTGGACGCGATCAGCGATTCGGTGTACTTGGCGAGGTCCCCGCCGTTGTCGTACTCGGTGGTGGTCAGCGGCATGATGGCTATCCCTTGCTGGTCTTGGAGTTGGTGACGATGTGGAGGTGGGAGAGCAGCCAGGCGTTGAAGCGCTCGGGCTGTTCCTGGTTGGCCAGGTGACCGGCGTCCTTGACGATCACGTACGCGGTCTTGTGCAGACCGCCGGCCAGGACCTGGGAGGCTGGAGGGCCGGTGACCCGGTCCTTGTCGCCGCACAGGACGAGGGCGGGCGCGGTGACGGAGGCCAGTTCGCCGCGCAGGTCGGTGCCGGCCATGGATGCGGCCGCGCATGCGTATCCGGGCAGCCGGATCGCGGCGGCCATGGTGTCGACGACGCGTTGGACGAGTTCGTGCGGCGCGTCGTCGGACACCAGGCGGGGGCCACGCCGCTCGGCGAAGGCTCGCGGTCCGAGATCGGCGAGCTCGTGGACGCGGGCGCGCATCCCGGCGGCCCTCTCGGGGGTCGTGCCGGATCCGGGCGAGGAGTCGGCGACGGTGAGTGAGACGACGAGGTCCGGGTGGAGCGTGGCGAGCCGCAGCGCGATCACACCACCCCAGGAGACGCCGACGACATGTGCCCTGCCGCCGCGTTCGCGGATCACCGCGGCGGCGGTGTCGGCGTAGTCGTCGAGGGTGAACTCGCCTTCGGGGTCGGCCGACTTGGCGTAGCCGGGAGCGTCCCAGGCGAGCACCCGGAACTCGCGTCCGAGCGCCTCCAGCTGCGGTGCGAAGGCGGCACAGGACGAACCGATACCGTGCAGGCACAGTACGAGCGGGCCACCGGAGCCGTTCTCCTCCAGATGCAGTCCGGTGATGTCGTACGCGGTCACAGGATCTGCCCGGGGCGTCCGGCAAGGGCCGCGAGCGAGCGCAACACCGCGTACGGAACCACCTGGCTGGTGGCCGGGTTGACCGCGTCCGGGAGGTGGCGCATCTCGAAGCGGTACGAGCCGTGTGCGCCGCTCGCCTCGAGCACGTGCGAGGTGTGTACGGCCGCCGGGTCGGCGATGACGCTGACCTGTACCGCGTCGAGGTTCCCGACCGCGAGCGCCACGGAGGCGGCGACATTGGTCGACTTGGGGAACCGGACCGGCACGTCACGTGCGGTTCCGCGCATCACCTCGACGGGTTCGGTCGCCGAGCGCATCGCGGCCAGCAACTCCCCGTTCATCCACGGCTGTTCGAGAGTCGAGGGCAGCTTGGTCGTGGTCAGCCTGATCTCGTTCAGCGGGCCCATGGCGCGCACCGCCTGCAGCAGGTCGAGCCCGCCGACCGCGCCACCGGTGAAGTACACCCGGCCGGGCCCGCTGGCCAGGAGCTTCTTCGACAGCTCCTCGTCGGTCAGCGCCCCCGTGGATGCCACCAGGAGGTCCGTACCGGACGCGAGGATCGCCTCGCCCCATTCCCGTACGACCCCCTGCCCGGCGGCCTCGACGATCAGGTCACAGGACTCCAGGGCCTGTTCCACGGTCAGCTGCGGAGCGGGAACCGCGTCGCCGAGCGGCCGGTTGTCGACGATGCCCACCAGCTCGGCCCCCGGTACCTCACCCGCGGCCACCGCGCTGCCGACGATCCGGCCGATGGCCCCCCAGCCGATGAGACCGACCTTGCGAACCCTGCTCATGCTGCGACCCCTTCGGCGTCGACGGGCGGGACGACGGGGCTGCCGTCGGGCGTGCCCGCCATGTGGGCGCGGATCCGCTTCGACGGCGGGCCCGCGGTGCCCCAGGTGTCGGACAGCTCGGGCGTGCGCCGCCAGGTCCGGCAGATCCACGCGTCCTCGACGACCTGCGCGACCTCGGACGTGTACTCGCACACCAGGCCCGTCGGGTCGGTGAAGTAGGAGAAGGTGTTGTTGCCGGGACCATGCCGCCCAGGGCCCCACTCGGGGGTGATCCCATGGTGCTTGAGGCGGCCGAGCCCCCGCATGAAGTGGTCGAGTGAACTCATCTCGTACGCCACGTGGTTGAGGGAGACCCACGGCGCCTGGTTGAAGGCGATGCAGTGGTGGTCGGTGTTGCACCGCAGGAACGCCATCTGGTGCTCGGACCAGTCCGAGACCCGCATCCCGAGCACGTCGCGGTAGAAGGCGACGGAGGCGTCGATGTCGGGGGTGTTGAGGACCGCGTGTGTGACGCCGACCGGCAGTGCCTCGTCCCGGCCGCGCGCCGCGACCGCCCAGGTGCCGGCGGAGAGTTCGACGAGCCGCCCGTCGATGTCGTGGAACCGCAGCCCGTAGCCACCCCCCACCTGGTCGAGAGGGCCGGGCCCGGTGACGAGCGTGATCCCGCGCGCCTCGAGCCGGCGCGCGGCCTCGTCCACCTCGGCGGGGGTGCCGACCGCGAAGCACAGCCGGCCCAGACCGGTCTTCTCGGAGCGGGTCAGCTGCAGGGCGTGGTGTTCCTCGCCGGTGCCGCGCAGCCAGCTCGCGCTGTGTCCGGCCTCGACGACCTCCAGGCCCCAAACCTCCTCGTAGAAGTCGGCGGCCTCGGCGAAGCCCGGGGTCAGCAGTTCGACCGAGCGCAGCGCACGCAGCCGGGCGATCGGAGGGTGGTTCATATCGGAATCTCCCAAGGAATACGTCAGTTGGCCCAGGGCAGGGGAGCGGTGTCGGTGCCCCAGTACAGGGACTTCTGCCGCTGGTAGGCGCGGATCAGGTCGCGGCCCTTCTCGATGCCGAGCCCGGAGTCCTTCATCCCGCCGAACGGAGTGGAGATGGAGAACTGCTTGTACGTGTTGATCCAGACGGTCCCCGCCTCGATCCGACGCCCGAGCCGCCACGCGGCGCCCGCGTCCCGCGTCCAGATGCCGCAGGCGAGCCCGAAGACGGAGTCGTTGGCCTCGGCGACCAGCTCGTCCTCGTCGCCGTAGGGGAGTGCGACGAGCACCGGGCCGAAGATCTCCTCCTGGCAGACGCGGGCCGAGTTCGGCAGGGAGTCGATCACGGTCGGCAGGTAGTACGCCCCCTTCGCGTACTGCTCGCCCTCGGGTGAGTGGCCGCCGCAGAGCACCCGCCCGCCCTCCTCGCGCGCCAGCTCGACGTACGCGGCGACCGCGTCGCGGTGCTTGTGGTGCACGAGCGGCGCGACCTGTGTGTCGGGGGACGTACCCGGCCCGATCCTCAACTTCCGTACACGGTCTACGAGTTCGCCGATGAAGGAGTCGTACAGCGATGAGTGGACGAACAGTCGCGAGCCGGCGATGCAGGACTGGCCGCTCGAGGAGAAGATCCCGTACATCACACCCGCCAGGGCCTGTGCGGTATCCGCGTCCTCGCGCACGATCGTCGGTGACTTGCCACCGAGTTCGAGCGCGGCGGGGATGAGCCTGTCGGCGGCGGTGCGAGCGATGGTGCGCCCGGTGCCGGTGCCGCCGGTGAAGCCGATCCGGCCGACCAGCGGGTGCCTGACGATCGCGTCACCCACGATGCTGCCCTTGCCAGGCAGGACGGCGAGCAGCGCGGTCGGCAGCCCGGCCTCGGTGAGGGCCTGATGGACGATGCGCCCGAACGCGAGGGACACCAGGGGCGTCCACTCGGCGGGCTTGAGCAGGACGGCGTTCCCGCCCGCCAGGGCGGGCGCGATCTTCTGCGCGTCGGAGGCGATCGGCGAGTTCCACGGGTTGATGGCGCCGACGACGCCGATCGGCTCGTACACGCTCATCGTCACGTACGGGCCGCGCGACGGCGTGAGGGCGTCCTCGGCGGTCTCCAGCGCCGCGGCCGTGTAGCGGAAGGTGCCGGCGGCGCTCAGCGCGAGGGCGCGGGTCTCGCCGAGGGTCTTGCCGGTGTCGGCGGTCTGCAGCGCCGACAGGTGTTCGGCGTGCTCTTCGGTCAAGTCACCGATCCGGTACAGGACGCGGGCTCGCTGATGCGGGAGGAGACCTCGCCACTCGGGTGCGGCGGCGGCCGCGGCGGCGGCGCGCGCGGCCTCGTCCACGTCGTCGACCGAGGCGGCGTGGACGGTGGTGATGACGCTGCCGTCGGCCGGGTTCACGGTGTGGATCGGCAGGCCGCCGCCGCGTCGCCAGTGGCCCGCGATGAGGATCTCGTCGGCTGGGATGCGCGGCATGTGAACCTCCAGAAAAGGGCGGTGCTGGTGCCTCGGCACGCGGCGGGCCGTCTGGCCTCGTCTCCCGGTGTCGAAGTACTAGAAATCTAAGGGCTTAACTATTTCGATCACAAGGGGTCGATGGAAGAACGTTTTCTTCGACGTCAGGAATAAGGCTTGCCTAACTTCGGCTGGCTACCGGTAGAACTTAAGCGGTGAGACATTCAGCACCTACGTAATCGGGTCGACGGCGCAGTCCGTGCGCCCCCACTTCGGCTCGCCGTCCCCCTCGCCCTCATTGCCGCCCGGCACACGGTTGCTCCGTCGTGCCGCGCGGCCCGAACCCCTCCCGTGCGGGCCCGCTCACGCACTGCCGTACGGGATCCGGAGGCCACCCATGACGATCGACGCAGCCCGCGTCGCCACAGGTCGACGAGGCGACTCGGCCGCGCTCGCGGCCGCCGTCGGCGCCCGCTTCGAACGCCTGCCGCTGTGTCGCTGGCAGGTGATGGTCCGGCTCATCGTCGGCGCCGTCACCTTCTTCGAGGCGTTCGACCAGCTCCTGATCGCGTACGTGCTCCCTGAGCTGCGCAGCGAGTGGAACCTGGACACCGGACATGCCACCGCGCTGATGACGGTCGGCTCGATCGGCATGCTGATCGGCGCGTTGGTGTCGGGCAGGCTCGCGGACCGGTTCGGCCGGGTGAAGGTCATCGCGGGCTGCATCGCGCTGTCCAGTCTCTGCAACCTGGCACTGACGCTCTGCACCTCGCCCGAGCCGTTCATGGCGATGCGCTTCGTCCAGGGCACGGCCATCGGCGGCGAGGTGCCGATCGCCGCCACCTTCATCGCGGAGATCACCCGTGCCCGCCGGCGCGGTCGCTTCGTCCTCCTCTACGAACTGGTCTTCCCGGCCGGCCTGACCGCGGCCGCGCTGCTTGCCTCCTGGCTGGTGCCCCTGCTCGGCTGGCGCTGGATGTTCGGCCTCGCGGCGATCCCCGGCGTGCTGTGCTTCGCTCTCGCCCGGTACGTGCCGGAATCGCCGCGATGGCTCGCGGACCACGGCAAGCACGAGAAGGCGCTGGCGGTGATGGCGTCGATCGAGGAGAAGGTAGAAAAGATCACCGGCGCTCCGCTGCCGGAACCGGAGCCCGCGCGGCCTGTAGCGCCGCCCCGGGTCAAGGGCGCCCTGCGCGAGCTGCTGAGCGGCGCGTACCGCAAGCGCACCCTCGTCGTCGGATTCCTCTGGTTCACCGGCTACTTCGTCAACTACGGCATCACGTCTTGGCTGCCGACCGTCTACGGAGCCCGTTTCCACCTCAGTCTGCCGACGGCGCTGCTCTACTCGACGGTGACGAGTTGCGCGGGCCTGCTCGGCTGCCTGATCGTCGCCCTCACCATCGACCGGGCCGGCCGCCGCAACACGGTGATCTGGTGCATGGGGGCCTCGGCGCTCTGCCTACTGCTCCTGGGCCTGTCGGCCGGAGGCTCGGCGGGGAGCGTCCTGGTCTGGACATCCCTGGCCGCGGTCTTCCTCTTCGGCTCCAACATCTGCCTCTACCTCTACACGCCGGAGCTCTTCCCCACCCGTATCAGGGCGTTGGGCTCCAGCCTGGGCGGTGCGATGGGCCGCCTGGGCGTGATCCTCGGCCCGATCGCGGTGGGCGCGGTCTACGCGGGCAGCGCGCTCGGAACGGTCTTCGTGACGCTGGCGGCCGTCGCCCTCGTCGGCTCGCTGACGGCAGTGGCCGGGGCGGAGGAGACGAGCGGGCGCAGCCTGGAGGACATCGCGCCGTAGGCCGGCGAAGTTGCCTGAAGCACGCCGTTGTTGAACGGAAGCGGCATCCGCTGCATCGCTGACGGCGCGAGTACTGCCCCGAGACCCACGTCGTCAACGCCGGCCCTGGTCTCCGACCACGCCGCCCGCGGACCGGCCCGGCGCGGGGCGGGCACCAGTTCGGTGCCCGCCCCGCACACGGGCTGCTGATCAGCCGTCAGTCGCCGTGCCACGGCCCGTCTTTCGCACCGGGAGCGCTCGCCGGTTCGCGGCGCCCGGCCAGGTCGTCGACCCAGGCCGTGCGGGACTCGGGTGGCCGGGGGCGGCGGGCGGACGCCTCGGCGAGGGGGACGGCCCGCTGGCCGCGGACCGCCTCGCCGGTTCCGAAGCGGACGGAGACGGGTGTGTGCCAGCCGATGCCCGAGTGCCGGTGGTCATGGCTGCCGTACGCGATGAACGCGTTGAACGTACCCGGCGCGGTGACCCGTGGCCCCCAGCCCGATCGACCCATGCGACTTGTACGGTGGGGTCGTCAGCCCGGCGTATGCGCAGGTGTTCACGGCAGGGGCCGACCAGGCCGGCACGGTAATGGCCGCTCGGCGTATCCGCCGGCCGCCAACCGGTCGCCCACCTGCCGGCCGTCTGGGGCCTCTTCGCCCGGTTCCCCGGCACACGCCCGCAGGTGCCTAGGCGGACTTGGCCGTCGCCCGGACGCCGAAGTGGACGTACCGGCTGCCGTCGGCGAGGGCGTAGAACACCACGGGTATCCAGGCGTCCTTCTCATTGCGGCGGCCGGCGAACACCGTCTTCGCCGGTGTGTGCGAGACCGGGGTCAGGTGCCAGACCAGCGGGTCGAAGGTGCCCGCCAGGCCGTCCGCACCCTCGTACCTCAGCCGCAGTGTTCCCGGTCCGCCGTCGCCGTCGGCGATGGTCATGAGGAAGCCCTCGCGCTTGTAATTGCCGAGGAACGGCTCCGTCTCCACGGCCAGGGGTTCGGTGGCCGGTGCGAACCCTGGCATGGTGACCCCGGCGAGTTCGGCGCAGAGCTCGCGGCAGAGCGCCTCGAAGACCTTGGGCGCGGCGCCGCCGCCGTTGGTCAGCAGGGCGATGGCGAGGCCCTTCTCCGGGATGGCGCGCAGGTAGGCGAGCTGGCCGAAGGTGCTGCCGTCGTGGCCGAAGCCGCGCGCACCGTCCCACTCGAACAGGCCCCAGCCCAGGCCCCAGTGGGCGCCGAGGAACCACTGGTCGGGCATCTCGACCTCGCGGGTCAGCATCGCGTCGACCACGGCGGCCGGCAGCACCCGGGTGCCGTCCGGCGCGGCGCCGCCGTCCACGAAGGCCCGTGCGAACCGGGCCACGTCGGCGGCGGTCGCGCTGATCCCGCCGTACGGGCCGGCCGAGCGCGGCAGCATGTTCCAGAGCGGGGTGGGGACGGGGGTCTCGCCCGGTTCGCCCATGTGCCCCATGGCGGCGCGGAAGCGCAGCACCTCCTCGGGCAGGGTCATGGTGTGCTCCAGCCCGAGCGGGGTGAGGAGCAGCTCCTTGAGCGCCTCGTCCCAGGTCTGGCCGGTGACCACCTCGACGATCCGGCCGAGGACGTTGTAGGCGGTGCTGGAGTACGACATGGTGGCGCCGGGCGGGTTGGTCAGGCCGACGGTCCGCGCGCCCTCGATGTAGCGGGCCAGGCAGTCGTCGCCCCGGCCGGTGTCGTTGACGTAGTCGCCCTCGATGCCGCTGGTGTGGTTGAGCAGCTGGCGCGGCGTGATCGTCCGGGTGGCCCCGGCGTCGGCGACCGCGAAGTCCGGCAGGACGTCCGCGACCGGCGCGTCGAGGTCCAGCTTCCCGGCGTCGGCGAGCAGGACCACCATGGCGGCGGTGTACCCCTTGCTGACGGAACCGATCTGGAACACGGAGTCCGGGGTCACCGTGACGCCGGTGCCGGTGTGCAGGACGCCGGCGGCCAGTTCGTGGATCTCGCCGTCGGCGAGTACGGCCAGGGCGGCGCCGGGGATGTGGTGGGTGACGAGGAGCTCGTCGAGCCGGGCCTGCCAGCGGGCGGTGTCGAACGCCGGGGCGCCGTCGCTCACGCCCAACGCACGGTTGACCGTACGGGCCACGTCGCGGTCGGTCTGTTCCAGGATTTTGGTCACTGCCTGGTCGACGAGCTTCGACACGTCCCGGCGCAGGTTTTCCGACATGCTGTCTCCCTCGTGGTCACGGTGGAATGGCGCGAGTGGGGTGGGGCGGGGGTCTGCCGGCTAGCCGATGCTGCGGGTCCGCCGGCGGACGAGCCCGGTCAGCGAGGCGACCGTCGTGCGCGGTGGCTGCCGGAGGTCGCGGTCCGGGTGCAGGACGGTGCGGAACGCGGCCCAGGCGACTGCGCCGAGGGCGAAGCCGTAGTCGGAGACCAGCCCGTGCCCGTTCTCCTGCGCGAACCACATCGCCAGCCCGAGCGCCGGCACGCCGAGCGCGAGCAACCGGTTCTTGCGAACGGCCTTGCCGCGGCCCGCGCCCTCGTCGTCGGAGCCCTGGCCGACGGCCTCGCCGGGGTTCTCGTCGGCGCCGCCGCGCAGCAGCAGGGCCGCGGCCAGCGTCGCGCCCAGGAAGTAGGTGGCGCCGGAACTGCCGGCGAAGTTGCGGGGGTCGGTGCTGTGGGAGGTCTGGCCCCACAGTTTGTCGATCTGCTCCGGCAGCAGGATGCCCGCGGCGAACAGGCCGAGCGTCAGCGGCGCACCCCAGAACCAGTTGGCGAAGGCCGCGACGGCGGCAAGGGTGGCGATGTTCCAGGCCGCCCCGCCGATGCCGCCGTTCTGCATGAAGACCGAGGTGACCACGCGCCACCAGCCGGACTTCGACGGGTCCGCGTCGAGCGCGCCCATCGCCCCTGACCAGCAGAGCTGGAGGGCCACCCCGGCGAGCGCGAGCCCGGTCAGGGCTACGGCCGCCCAGGGGATCCGCCGCCGGCCCAGTGTGCTCTGGCCGACCAGGGCCAGACCGCCTTTGAACATCAGCACCATCAGTGCCGCCGTGGTCACGTTGAACAGCAGGATGTCCATCGTCACCGCCCCCCTCCAGGCCGTGTGCGATATTGCTGATCATGACAGTAGCGTGACCCGGGGCTTTTTCAAACAGTGTTTGAAAGCGGGCCCGACTCGCTAGACTGCGGCCGTGAAGCTGACCGCAGACCGGATCATCGACGCGGGGATGGCGGTCTTCGCCCAGACCGGCTACCACGGCTTCTCCGTGCGCCAGGTCGCGGACCGGCTCGACGTGCACGCCGGCAGCCTCTACTACCACGTGCCCAGCAAGGCCGCGCTGCTCCAGCTGATGGCCGACCGGGTGGTCCGGCAGGCGTACGAGGCCGGCACGGCTGCCCTGGCCGGCCTGCCCGCGCAGGCAGGCTGGCGGGCCCGGGTCACGGCGCAGGCCGTCGCCCTGCGGCAGAGCATCCGGCAGCACCCCGGCGGGGCGATCATGCTCGCCGGCAGCCCGAAGACCCTCAGCCCCGGCGCGCTCTCGCTGATGGAACGGTTGCTCGCCACCCTCGCCGAGGCCGGCGTGCCCCCGGAGCACCGCGGCACCGCCGCCGACACCGTGCTCAGCCACGTCACCGGCTACGTGCTCCAGGAACAGAGCGACCCACCCGCGGTGCCGGTCACCGCCGAGGACGTCGCCGCCCTCCAGCGGAGCTTCCCCCTGACGGTGGCCGCCGCGGCCGCGCACGGGCCGGACGAGAAGTTCACCCGCAGCCTGGACCTGCTCTGCGCCGGTATCGGGACGCTGATCCGGCCGCCGTCCGAAGAACCGGACGGGAGAACACCGGTGACCTGAGCCGGAGAATCGCCGGCAGTGGGCGGCGACCTTGTCGAGGATCTCGTCGGCGGTCTTGGTCCGGATGAAGGGGCGGGGGTTGTCGTTCCGGTCGGCGAGCCGGGCCCGGGTGTCGCGATCAGGACGACGCCCCGATGGCCTGCCTGATGGAGCTCGGCCCCGACGGTCGCCGGCTCCGCCAGATCGAGCTGACCGAGGACGGAATGGCCCACCGGGGCACCCCGCCCGCCTTTCGACGTATCTGACAGGTCCGGTTGATCACGCGGCGAGTTGAGGCTGGCGGCGGCCCGTACCTGCTGGACGCTGCGGATTTCCTCGTCGGTGGGCCGGCCGGGGCGGGTGTGCGGAAATCGGGCGGCGATGATCGTGCGTCGGAGTCTGGAATTCATGTCGGACAGGGACGGTTCGGCCTTGGCGGTATACCCGGGTGCCCGCTCGTGGCGCTCGGTGCCGTCGGCGGGGTACCGGCGGTGCAGCGCATACCAGGCCACGGTGACCGTGTGTAGCAGTACAGGCCGAACGGGACGGCGCGCTCAACTGCGGGGCGGGTACGGCTTTGGGCCTGGCCGGCCCCGAGCAGGTCGCGGGCCTCGGCGAAGGTGACCTCGATCGGCCGGCGCCACTGATGGGCGCTCGTCCGGGCACGCCGAAGGACCTGGCCGCGACCCGCACCTTTCCATCCTCCGAGATCACGCGCTGTCAGCGCACTGAGACCGTGCCCCTGGCCGAGGCCAGCTGCCTGTGGTACGGCTCGTTCCGCACCGGCACCGTCCGCGTGATTCAGATGTGAGACGCGGACACCGGCAACGGCTACGGCCTCGCGCTGGTCACCAGCGGCCTTGCCATGTGTGCTCCGGCGCGGCCGCGCCGGCGGCCAGACGGGTGGTAGAGGTGCAGGTGGCGGCCAGGTTGAGCAGGGTCGTTGGGCCCCTTGGCCGCGCCGGACACCTTCTTCCCACGCCGCTTGAACAGCCTGTCGTCGACCGCGACGGTCAGCACCGCGTCTGCGGGCAGCAGTTGGCGCACGATCAGGTGGGACAGGGCGAGGCCCAGGATGTCGGGGTTCCAGGCGGCATGGAGGAGAAGGCGTGCGCGCGGTCGTGGGACCAGGTGCGCGTCGACCCCGCGCCGGTGGGCATCCCGGTCACCGTGCCCCGCCGCGTCTGCGCGGTCAGCCCGGTGACCAGGGCGGCGAAGCGCAGAGTGTCGAGAACTCGATGAGCTTGGAAGCCCGTGCCTGTCTCGTTCCCGGCACCTCGCCCAGCTGACAGATCCTCACGAACCCGACGTCGTGTGACGACGCCGAGGCCCTGGGGGTCGTGTCCGTCAGGTTCGGGGCACCTCAGCCGGTCCCGCCGGGTCCGGACGGCGCATCGCGAGTGTCTTCGTCCGGTCCGCCCGCTGGTGCGGAGGTAGGGCTCTGGCCGGCCGGTCTCCCGGTTCGGGGAAGGCCGGTGATGATCAGGTCGAGGGCGAACTCGAAGCGCTGGTCGAAGTGGTCGGGGCCGACGTAGGGCAGGGCCGAGGTCAGGGCTGGGTAGGTGCTGGCCGGTACCTGGTCCGGGAGGAGGGCCGGTTCGGTCTCTTGGGCGGCTTGCTGTTCCTGGGTGAGGCCCAGGGTCAGGTAGAAGATCGACCAGTGGGTCCACGCGGCTGTGCGTGGCGGGTGGCCGGCTGCCAGCAAGGTGGCGATCACGGTGTCGGCGTAACGCAGCGTGTGGGGCTCGGCGGCGAAGACGCCCGCGACCATCCTGGCGGCGTCGCGGTGGGAGAGCAGCGCCGCGCGGCAGCGACGGCTCAGCTCTTTGAGGCGGTCGGGGAACGCCTCGGGCAGCGGCTCGTCGAGACAGTGCGCGAGGAGTTCGTCGGAGGCCAGTTCGAGGAGGCGGCCCTTGCTGGAGGCGTGCCAGCGGATGGTGTTGTGCCGCACGCCGAGCCGGGCGGCGACGGTGCGCATGGTCACCCCGCCCAGTCCCTGTTCGTCGAGGACCGCCAGGGTGGCCGTGACGATCTCGTCCCGTGTCGTGCCCATGCGATGCGCCTTTCCGGTCGGCTTCCGCATCCGTGTTGTCCAATGGACAATCCTAAGGCATGCTCATCCTTGTCCAACGGACAAGGATGAGAGGAAGTGGTCGTCATGCTCGACGTGCTCATCGCCGGGGCCGGTCCGGTGGGGCTCTGGCTCGCCGCGGAGTTGCGCCTGCACGGGGTGGAGGTGGCCGTCGTGGAACGCCGGGCGGCACCGGACGGACGGTCGCGCGCGGTCGGCATGCAGGCCGGCACGCTGGACACCTTCGCCACCCGCGGCCTCGCGCAGCGGTTCATCGAACGCGGCACCCCAGTGCCGACCGGCCACTTCGGCGCGGCGACCACCCGGCTGGACTTCTCCACCGTCGGAGCGGTGCACCCGTACATGCTGGCGCTCGGTCAGTCCGTCACCGAACAGCTCCTGGAAGAGCACGCGGTCGCCGTGGGCGCCCGGGTGCTGCGCGGGGAAGAGGTCGTCTCGCTCACCCAGGGGCCGGACGCCGTCGAGGTGGTGATCCGGGCCGCCGGCACCCACCGGACCGTGCAGGCCCGCTGGGTGGTGGGCTGCGACGGCACCCGCAGCGCGGTACGACAGGCGGCCGGCATCGACTTTCCCGGCCAGGACACCACCCTGACCGGGTGGCTCGCCGACGTCGAACTCGACGATCCGCCCACCGCGCCGCTCGCCGCCACCGGGCCGGCCGGTTCGTTCCTGGCGGCCCCGATCGGCGACGGCGTACACCGGCTGGCGGGCCTGTCCACGGCCACCATGCACCACGGCACCGGCGAACCGCTGACCTTGGAGGAGGTGCGCGAGCAGACCCGCACGCTGCTGGGACGGGACCTGGGCATCCGCCACCCCCGGTGGCTCTCACGCTACGGCAACGCCACCCGCCAGGCCGCGCGGTACCGGGCCGGGCGGGTGCTGGTGGCCGGGGACGCGGCGCACATGTTCTTCCCGGCCGGTGGCCAGGGCATGAACCTCGGTATCCAGGACGCCACCAACCTGGGCTGGAAGCTCGCCACCACCCTCCAGGACCGGGCGCCCGACGGACTGCTCGACAGCTACGACACGGAGCGCCGGCCGGCCGCCCGCGCCGTCATCGACAACACCCGCGCGCAGCTCGCCCTGTTCGCCGCGGCGAGCCCCGAGCAGATCGCGTTGCGCGAGGTGTGGTCCGCCGCGCTGGCCGAACCGGAGACCAACCGCCAGTGGGCCCGCCGGATCGCCGGCTTCGACGACCCGCTCCCCGCCGGCCTTGCACCCGGCGCGCACCCGCTGACCGGCGCCCGGCTGGCAGGCCTCGCCCTGGACACGGCCGACGTACCCACTGCCCACCCGTTGATGCACCACGGCCGACCGCTGCTGCTGGACCTCGGCGGGACGCGGACACCGTGCCCCGCGAGTGATCTGGAACAGCGGGCAGCCACCGTCAACACCGAGGCGGCGCACCCGGTCTGGCGGGACGTCACCGCCGTCCTGATCCGGCCGGACGCCCGGATCGCCTGGGCCGGCACCGACACCGACCCGCAGCGCCGGGGCGCGGACTGCCTCACCGTCCTGCGCACCCTGTGCCGCTGAACGCCGCTCGGCGAGCCCACCCGCCGGACCCGCTCGGCCAAGCCCGGTGCCGTGACTCCGGCCGACCCGCCGGGACACCGCCTGCGGGGACGGTGCGGGCGTCCGGCTGTCACCGTCCCGCGATCGAGTGGGCGCTGTCCTGGCGTGGCGAACGCCCTGCGGTGACCGGCCCGCAACCGGCATGTGCCTGCCCGGGGACTGACCATGCTCCACAGCCCGGACCTCGCATGGCTTTGCCAACCCTTTACAACCTGTGCTGAGTCTGTCTCGTCTCTCCGCTCGATCCGTCACGCAGACCGCCCGGCCACCCGCCGGGCCGGCCGACGAAAGAGAGCGATTCATGCGCCGAACAGTCCTCAGCGCCACGGCAGCCGCGTGCGTCGCCGTGCTGGCGAGCACGGTGCCCGCGTTCGCCCATGGGGCGAGCGCGTCCCCGACCGCCCGTCCCTCCGCCACCTCCGGCCCGTCGGCCCGGCCGAGCGCGCCGGCCAGTGCGGAGCCGAGTGCGGCCCCGACCCGGGCGCCGAGCCGGGCGGCCACCCCCGTGCCGACCGCCGCGCCGAGTGAGGGGCGCGGCCAGGTCGGTGCCGTGCCGAGCGGCGCCCCCAACACCGGTGTGACCACCGGCTCCGACGGCTCCGGCTCGGACGGCGTGCTGATCGGCGGTGGTGCGGCCGGCGGCCTCGCGGTGGCCGGCGCGGCGGTCTTCCTCGTACGCCGCCGACGGGCGACCGGGGCATGACCCACCTCTCCAGGCGCGCGCTCGTCACCGCGGCACTGGCCTCGCTGCTCGTGAGCTGCGCCGGCCACGGCGGCGACGGAGCGGCGCTCACCCGCCCCGGCGGCACGGACGCGCCCGCCCGGTCCTCCGCGGACCCGGCGAACGCGCCGCACGCGCTGGGCCGTTCGGACCCGGCGCGGCTGCGGATCCCCGAGATCGGCGTCGACACCCCAGTCATGCCACTCGGGCTGGCGCAGGACGGCAGCGTGCAGGTGCCCCCGATCACCGCGCACGACCAAGCGGGCTGGTACCAGCAGTCCCCGACGCCGGGTCAGATGGGTCCGTCGGTGATCCTCGGCCATGTCACGGTCGGCAGCTACGGGGACGGCGTCTTCCGTCACCTCGACCGGCTGCGCCGGGGTGACGGGATCACGGTGCGCCTGGAGAACGGCAGGTCGGCCGAGTTCACCGTCACCTCCGTACGGACCGTCGCCAAGGCCGACTTTCCGACCAAGGCGGTCTACGGCGACGTCGACCGGCCGGAGCTGCGGCTCATCACGTGCGGCGGACCCCGTACTGGCGACGGCTATCTCGACAACGTGATCGTCTTCGCCGCGTTGAGCACCGCGAGCCACTGACCGGCCGCCGCCCGCCCCGATCCCGGGCCGATGGAACGTACACCGTCGGTCCGGGGTCTTTCCCACGGGTGCCCGTCCGCGCCCCGGGCGCGACGAGTGCCCTCACCCCCCATGGAGAGCGTTGAAACGGTCCCGCGAGAAGGCGGCAGCAGAGCTGTTCGCCGCTCTCTACCCGCGCCTGGCCGGCTGGTGCCGCCGCCTGGTCGACGACGACGAGACCGCCCACGAGATCGCCTCGGAGGCGTTCACCCGCCTCTGGGCCCGCTGGACGTCCGTATCGGAACCCCGGGGCTTCCTCTACGTCACGGCCGCCAACATCGTCCGGGACCACTGGCGCAAGCTGGAGCGCGAGCGCAAGGCGGTGCAGCGCGTCACCGTGGAGGCGTCCGTCCGCCCGCCCACCGAGCAGACCGACCCCTCGGTCCGCCTGCTCGTCCAGGCACTCCCCGAACGGCTGCGCATACCGATCCTCCTGCACTACTACGCTGACATGCCGATCCGGGAGGTGGCCGTGCTGACCGGGCGCAAGGAAGGAACCGTCAAGGCCGACCTGCACGCGGCCCGCGAACTGCTCCGCGCCCACCTGAGGAGAAGCCTTGATCACATACAATGACGACGGTCCGGACTTCGAACCCGACGACCCCCTCGCCGTCATCATGCGGCCGCCCTCCGAGCACCTGGCACCACCCCCAGGCCGGTACGAGGAGGTCCGCCGTGGCGCGGCCCGCCGTCGCATCCTGCGCGCTGCCGTCGGAGCCGGCGCGACCTGCGCGGTCGCCGCCCTCCTCGCCGTACCGCTGCTGCGTACCACCCACCAAGACCCTGCCGCCCCGACGGTCCCCCTCGCTCCGCCTCCGGCGAGCAGCCCCACGGCCCTGCCGACCCCGGCCGAGTCGGCTGCCGTGAGCATCACCCCTCGTCCCAGCGCCCGCCCCTCGACGGGTACGACGACGACCGTTCCCACCCGCCCCCCGGCGACGACCGCCTCGCCCTCCTCCGCCACCTCGGCAACCCCGACACAACCCCAGCGCTCGGCCCCCACCTCACGCACGCGCACGGTGGAGCCGTCGACTCACCCGGCACGGTCCGCGACCCCCTCCGCGGCCGGCATCCACCCATGACCCCTGACCCCTGCTGCTCGAGCCGCCAGGGCGATGCACCGGAACACAGCATCCTGGTACGGGGGCGGCCCGCCTTTCCGATTGAGTACGGGGCCCGGGGACTGTGCCGGTCGCACCGTGCTCGACGGCGTCGGAACCGGGGAACCAGTGGGTCGGATTCATGGTCTCGTCCGACCGCATGGGCGGCCGGTTCGGTCCTGGACCCCTGAGGTCAGGCCGTGGCTTCGACCAGCCGCTTCATACCGGGCTGGTCGGTCACGCAGCCCACCAGGCCGAGTGTCCGGGCCAGCTCCAGGTCGCGCTCGTCGTTGACGGTCCAGGCCATCACGTCGATGCCGGCGGCGCCGCACTTGTCCACGATGGCCCGGTTCAGCTGGCGCAGCTCCACGCTGACCAGGGTGGAACCGACCTTCTGAGCGCGGCCGACGAAGGTGTCACGGTGCGCGCTGGGGCCTGCCACCAGCACGGTGCGGGCCTGCGGCAGCAGGTTGTGGATCTCGATCAGCGCCGCGTCGTGGAACGACAGCACCGAGACACGGTCCAGCAGGTCGCGGTCGGTGAGTACGCCGGCCAGCGACCGGGCGGCGGCCACGTCCTTGATCTCCGCCTGGATCGGCAGCGTCGGCCCGACGGCGTCCAGTACCTCACCGAACGTGGGGATGTGCTCGCCGAGGCCGGCGTCGAGCTTCTTGAGCTGCCGCAACTCCTGGTCCGCGATGGGACCGGAGCCGTCCGTGGTGCGGTCCAGGGTTTCGTCGTGCATGACGACCAGTTCGCCGTCCCTGCTCAGGTGCAGGTCCAGTTCGATGCCGTCCAGTCCCTCGCGTTCGGCCCGCAGGAAGGAGCGCAGGGTGTTCTCCGGCTCGGCGGCCATGACACCGCGGTGGCCGATGGTGAAGAAAGACACTCGGTTGCCGTCCTTGGGAATGGTGGTCCGGGGCAGCCGCACGAGCGCCGTACCCCCCCGCCGGGCGGCGGGCGACCAGTCGTCGGAGAGCCCAAGCGTAACGGGCCCGCCCGGTGGTACTCCGCCCGCCTGCACCGTGCCGGAGCGTGCCCGGGGCAGGGCGGGTGCACTGGAGTCTGGCTCGCAAGGATCAGTGGCCACTCGCGCCCTGAAACGGCTGGTGCGCGGCGAGGATCCGCCCGCTCGGCCGCTCCGGGTCCCGGGGACCGACGGGCGCGGTTCGCCCCGCGGTCCGTACCGCCGCGCCGATACGAGTCACCAGCCGCACGGTGCCCACGGTCATAACGGCGCGAGTCACGGCCGTGGCGCACTGTCGACGTGACCGTTGAGGTAGCTCCGAACGATCGACAGGAAGCCGGGGTCGGGTTCCAGGCGCATGGCCTCCTGTGCCTGCAACGCCAACTTCCCCGCGTACGCTGCGAGTTCAGCTGCGCACAGTATGACGACCCAGAACGACTACCGTTCCGGATCACCCCTCGGTCGCGCTCCGGAAGGCGGCCGCCGTATCGTTACGGCACATGTGGCCAGGAGAGCAGCAGTTCAGGGGCGATCAGAACCCGCAGCAGCCCCAGGTCGGACACCAGCCGAATCCGTACCTGCAGCCCGGACCCGGCCCGTTCCAGCCGAACCCCTACCAGCAGCCTCAGCCCTGGCAGGTGCAATCGCCCACGCAGCCGGCTGCCGGCGGGCCCGTGCCTCCGCCGACGGGCGGCGGCCGGAACCGGACCAGCGTCGTCGCCGTCGTCGCCGCGGCGGCCGTCGTGCTTGCCGCGGGCGTCACCGGATTCCTGGTGCTCGGCGACCACAAGCACGACGGGCCCGACCCGAAGCCGACCAACACCGCCTCGCCGTCGCAGAGTTCCACCGATCCCAGGGGGCCCGACACCCGGACCGCCACGATCAAGGGCTGGAAGGTCCTCACGAACCCGACCCAGGGAATCGCGTTCGACGTCCCGCCCCAATGGGAGGTCCAGCCCGCCGACTGGGTCAGCTACGTCGCCAAGGACGGGGACCCGGACGACAAACCCCTCATCGCGATCCGCAATGTCGCGATGCTGCAGAAGAAGTGGTGTTCCTCGGACGACGACCGGGACGGCACGCTGGAGGACACACCACTGGCCCAGCTGGGCACGAGGGGCAACAACGGTTACAAAACCACTCAGGAGATTGCGGGCTCCGACCCGGAGACCTGGGTGTACGGGGCGTACGCCCAACCGGACAAGACAAAGGTGAAGTCCGGTACCGTCGAGGAGTTCACCACGAACTCCGGTCTCAGGGGCAGCCTGGGAACGGCCTGGTCCGTGGGTGTGAAGAAGTCGAAGAAGTGCGCATCGGACGGCAAGGCCTGGGTCTTCGCCTTCAAGAACTCCGCAGGGGACCTGGTCTCCTGGTCGTTCTTCGGTGCCAAGAACGTGTCCGGCGAGGTACCGGACGCGACACTGAGGAAAGTCGCTGCCACGGTACGGCTTTACAAGGCCCCGTCGGACTCCTGATTCCAACCTTCGATCCGGTTTCGCTGTCTCAGGAACGTGTGGACCCTCCGTCGTCGGCAATGCCGCGATGCAGAGTGTGCCCGCTCCGGCAGCCTTTGGCCCTACGGCACCAACCCGGTACAGCGGCGGCACCAAGCGCCAGACGCCCCAGGAGGTCGTGGCGGCGGCCCTGAAGGCACTCGACCGCCGCACGCCGCCGCCCATTACGGTCTCCGGTCGGCGCAACAGTGTGATGGCCACCCTGGGCCGGGCGATGAGCAGGCGGCGCGCCGTCCTGGTCATGGGTTCCGCCACCGCTCGGTAATCCGCTCTCACGAGCCGGGCGGACCCCGGCTCACCCCTCGCACCTCGAACCGCTGCCGCAGTCGTTTCGGGCACGGGCCGTACTCGCCCGGATCGATCACAACCCGGTACGCGGGCCGGCCCAACTCCGATGAGGACGAGCTGGACGCCGACTTGGGCGTGGGCGGGGCACACGGTGTTGTGTGTCATCGGAGCGCGGTGTTCAGGAAGGTGTTGCCCTGGGCGACCCCTGCCTGGGCGGCGTTGGTGTTACGCAGGGGAGGCGATCTGCTGACGGGCCACTTCTGGTGCGGGCGGCCCGCCTCTTCGTGTGCAGCCGACCGGGCGCGGCGTCGTCGGTGCGGGAGGGGTGTCTTCCGGGTGCGTGCTGGGGCGCACTCGAACTCGCCGAGGGCATGGCTGACGGGTGCAGCTGGGCTGGCGCTCGGGATGTAGCGAGGGAGACGTACGGGGTGAACCCGTCGGCTTTCTCGGGGACTTCGTGGAGGACGTCGTCGATGGCGCTGCGGATCGTGTTGCGGACGGCGCGTACCGGTACTGGGCGGCGAGCCGGTGGGGCAGGGTCGGCCGACGCCCGCGGATGGTTCACCCCGGCTTGCCGTCGTCCAGGTGCGGGACGCGGCCCGGGACGCCACCGGAGACCGACCTCGCACCTGCCGGGGGAGACGAGCCCCTCTCACAGGATGGCGCAGACCGGCTGGAAGGGATGTCCTGGCCAGTGCCCGGCGGAGAGATCATGATAGGGGGGATGACTGAGAACCCATACTCTGCGATACCAACTGTGGTGCGGCTCCCGCGATACACGAAAGCGGAGCAGGACGAGATCCTCGGCGACGGCGATGATCCCTTCGGTGTGGCGGCGGCCGGTTTGACGTGGCTGCCCAAAGAAGAACACGTCGGGATCAGACGCGGCAGCCGGCTCGTGGCACATGCCGGCCTGTTGCGACTGCCCGTCGTGATCGGCGAGGCCGAGACTCAGGTGGTGGGTGTCGGCGGGGTGGCCGTCGCACCCGACCTGCGAGGCCGGGGACTGGCACGGCTCGTTGTCACAGCCGCGTTGGAGAACGCCCGCGCCATGGGCCCTCAGCACGCACTCTTGTTCTGCCGGCCTCCTCTCGTGCCCCTGTACCAGTGCCTCGGATGGCACCTGCTGGACGAGGACGTACTCGTCGAACAACCCGAGGCCCGCGTCGTCGTCATGCCGCTGCGGACCATGGTGACACCCCTCCGCGACAACGCTCACTGGCCCTCAGGCCCGGTGCGCCTGCTCTCGCTCCCGATGTGACGGACCCTTGCCCTCAGGGCCGGCCGCGCGGCGGCGACGGGACCATCGCCGAAGCCCTCCAACACCGCCACCACTACGCCATTCCTCGGGAATTGCATCAGGCGGGTGTGAATCCACAGGTCGCCAGTTCACAGATCTACGGCCAGCCGGACCTGTGGATCTGTGGACCTGCGGACCGAAGCCGAACGCCTTCGGGCAACACACCGCCGAGCGCCTCGTCACAACTCCCGGCCGGCCAGCGCACGTCCGACGCCGCCCGACGCTTCACGAGACACCGGACGACGTCCCCTGGCTGTCCCCGGTGGGCTTCCCGGACACCCCGCGGTGATGACCGAGTCGGGCAGCGCCTCCACAAGGTCGGAATCCAGCCCCGGCGGGACCGCCCCACCACCCTGTTCACCCTTGGCACCGATCTGCCCGCCGCCCTCCTCGCCGAGTGCTCGGCGTCCACAGCCAGGTCGCCGTCCAGTGGCACAAGACGTCCGCCGGCGACTGGATCGCCCGCGCCGCAAACGTCGGCCGACGGGCGAGCGACTGGGCGTTTCACGCGGCGATGGAGTGTCCTTCCACCGGGCAGTACCGCTAGAAGTACGCGACCACACGGTCGGCCAAGGACTCGTATGTTCCGATGCTGAAGGAGATACCCATGTCGTCAACGGGCGAAGATCGACTCCTCACGCAGGCCCTCGCGGATTCGGCCTGGTATGCGCGCACCTGTGTGCGTGCCCGCAGATGGCACTGGGCGACTGAGCTCGGGGCCCTGTTCACCGGGGCTGCCACGGTCGTCGCCGCAGGTGTCGGGGCACCCGCAGTTGTCACAGCTACCGTGGCCGGAGCCACGGTCTTTATCGGAGGATTCCGTCAGGTATTCAACTACACGGAACGTTATGTCCTCGCCGCAGAAGCCTGGACAAGACTGCGTCTGGCCATCCAGCGTTACCAGTTGGTTCCCGAAGAGAATCGCAACGACGAGGTTCGTCAACGCCTGTTGAATGAAGTAGAGGCGACAGCTAGGGACGAGTTGCAGGCGTGGGCCGCCTACCGTCGCGGGCTGGAGAGCGCGACAGAGCCGGGGAGCAGGCAGGCCTGATAAGGCCTGATCACCTGCGCTCGTCAACCGTGAGGCTTACGGCAGGCCATGGAAAATCCATGAAGCGCTCCGTCGCTCGATCAAGCGCGAAAGAACGCCCCCAAGCAGGTCAGAACGGCTCGAAGCTCGGATTGACTGGACCGATCTCGCCACGCGCTGCCAGTTCGTTCAGATCTTCCGGCTCAAGGAACGCCACGGCATCCGGATCGATGCCGTGGTACGGATCCACGTCGCGCAGGCGCTTGACGAAGGAGAGTACGAAGTCGGTGAACGGTCCGTCGAAGACCTCGGGGTGGGCCCCGTTGATGTTGGTGACAACCTTCCAGCGGTCCGGCTGCTGGGCGCACGGCCAAAAGAAGTGCTCGTCGCCCGAGTAGTCGTATCCCCAGGAGATGAGGCCGCCCGGGTCAGGGTGGAACCGGAACGGATACTCGTCCGAGCCACGCCGCCACGACTGGCCGAACGACTCGTGGACCTTCCGCATCCTAGTGAGCAGCGGGCTGGTACCTCGCGGGTGGAAGACGACCAGCTCGCCGCAGATCGCGCCCGTGCCATAGGCGTCCAGAAACGCCTTGAAGTCGTACGGCAGTGCTGAGCCGACATAGTCCTCGACTTCGGCCCAGTCCTCCGGAGACGATTCACGAGCCGGAGGCGGGCCGAACAGCCGCACAAGATCACCCAACTCCGCCATGCGCTCCCCCGCTTGATCGTCCGTTGCCGACCGCAAACCTAGTCCGACGCCGGTGCGGGCACCAGGCAGGGGAGCCCACTCCGGATCGGTCCACTCATCACATCGATAGCGCCAAGACGAAACGGCGCCTCATTCTCACGCAGCGAAGTTCAGAGAAGACGTGACTGTGGGAGGAGAGCGCGAGCAGGTCGTCGTAGCGAGCGACTGTGAGCGACTGCGAGTGACTGAGGGCGGCGGTGTGCCGGGCGGCAGGCAAGCCGGCTGTCGCCAGTCGTCCCAGGAACGTCACCACGGCTCCGCTCGCCTCTCCTGCCGCAGGTCTTTGACTCCGGAGAGCGACGGACCGCGCTGGCTGTGCCAGCCGGCAGCAGCTTCTCGATCAGTGGGTGGGTGCCCACCTTGGCAGGTCGCCGCCGGGCAGTCATCGGCGGTCGCTCTGCGCAGGCCGGTGGCGATCGCGTGTGCGGTTGTCGTCCGTCGTGCCGCACGGGATGCTGAGGGAGCACGGAGGGAAGCGGTGCCATGGATCGTTTTCCGAATGCGGCCAACGTCGACTTCCACAGTCCTTTGGACCTCTCCAAGGCCGCCGCCGCAGTACTGGACGCCGAAGGCCGTATCTCCGGATGGGGATCCTCGGCCCAGCGCCTCCTGGGCCATGCACCGGAGGATGTACTCGGCAAGCCGGCCACCCGGCTGCTGGCAGCGGCCCCGGGGCAGCGCCAGTCCGCCCTCTGCACGGCACACAGGCCCCGCAGCGCAGTCCTGGACCTCAGCTGTCGGGACGGACGTACGCTGCGCGCGGCCGTCACCTTCAGTCCGCTCGCGCACCAGGGCGTCGCCGCGACCGTCGTCGTCGCGGCCGACCTGGAGGCGCAACGCGGCTGGGAGGCGCAGCTCGCGATGCTCCAGGGACTGGCGACCGAGTCTCCCGTGGGCCTGACGATCTTCGACACCGACATGTGTGTCGTCTGGGGGAACGTCTCCACCGATCTGGAGCTCGGGGGGATCGGCCCGTACATCGGGCGACCGGCCGAGGATCTCTTTCCCGAAGGTGAATTCATCTCCCGCCACCACCCCCCGGACGAAGACCAGATCATGGAGCACGTTCTGAAGACGGGGGAACCGATCATGGGCATGCACTATCGCGGTCGTGCTCCCGTCGACCCGGTGCGCGAGCACGTCTGGTCCTGCTCGTACCACCGGCTGGTGGACGCCCGAGGCGAACCGCTGGGGCTGTTCGAGGAGTCCCTGGACATCACCGACCGCTACCACGCCCAGGAACGCCTGTCGCTGCTCGTGCGGGCGGGAAAGCGCATCGGTGCCTCGCTGGACGTGCGTCGTACTGCCGCGGAGCTCGCTGACGTGGCGGTGCCGCAGCTGGCCGACGAGGTTCAGGTGGACCTCCCGCCGGCGGTCATCGAGGGACGGCAGCCACCGACGGGGTCGGCGCCGGGGCACAGCCTGCTGCGGATGCACGGCCGTACGCCGGAGGAGTTCCGGACCAGTCCCGTCTCCTACCCGCCGTCGTCACCGCAGGCTCTGAGCCTGACCACCAGCCGCCCCGTCGTCGACGCCTCCGGGCCCGAGGCGGCGGGCGGCGAGGGATCGGCCGTCGCGCACTCCTGCCTCTTCGTCCCGCTGCTCGCCCGCGATGGGGTCCTCGGCCTCGTCACCTTCCGGCGCAGCAGCAATCCTGACCCGTTCGGGCCCGAGGAGCAGACGCTCGCCGTGGAACTGACCGAGCGAGCCGCCGTAGGCATCGACAACGCCCGCCGCTACACCAGCCAGCACTCGGCAGCTCTGGTACTGCAGCGCAGCCTGCTGCCACAGCACCTGCCGGAGCAGAGCGCGGTCGACGTGGCGTACCGCTACCTTCCCGCCGACAGCCGCGTGGGCGTGGGCGGTGACTGGTTCGACCTGATTCCGCTGTCCGGCGCCAGAGTGGGCCTGACCGTCGGTGACGTGGTGGGCCACGGCGTGCACGCGGCCGCGACCATGGGCCGACTGCGCGCCACCGTACGAACCCTGGCCCTGCTGGACCTGGACCCGGCCGAGCTGCTCACCCGGCTGGACGCTCTGGTCGCGCAGGAGTCGGAACCGAACGCGGACGACGGGCCGGGCAACGAGGCGCTCGGAGTGACCTGCCTCTACGCCATCTACGACCCGGTCAGCGGCCGGTGCGTCTGGGCGAGCGCGGGCCACCCCCCGCCGATCGTGGCCGACGCGAACGGCTCGGTGGCCCTGTCGTCACTCGTGCCGGGACCGCCCCTCGGGCTGGGCGGCCTGCCCTACGAGAACGTTGAGGTGGGTTTGTCCAGCGGCAGCGTGGTGGCGTTCTTCACCGACGGCGTGGTGGAGGACCGGCGCACCGACATCGACAGCGGAATCGACCGGCTCGCCCATGTGCTCACCTGGCAGCGATGCCCGTTGGAGGAGCTGTGCGACCGGGCCCTGTCGACCCTGCCGCCCGGGCCGCAGGCGGACGACGCCACACTGCTGCTCATTCGCACCCGGCGGCTCGGCTCTGACCGGGTGACGGACCTGGAGCTGCCGCCCGACCCGGCCGTGGTGGCTCACGCCCGCACAGTCACCCAGCGCCAGTTGGACACCTGGGGCCTGTCCGACGTGTCCTTCACCGCCGCACTCGTGGTGAGCGAGCTGGTCACCAACGGCATCCGGTATGCGACCGGGCCCGTCATGCTGAGACTGATCAGGGACCGCTGCCTGCTGTGCGAGGTCTCCGACACCGCGCACACCGCGCCTCACCTGCGGCGAGCGCGTCGGGACGATGAGGGAGGCCGCGGCCTGTTCCTCGTCGCCCAGATGTCCCAGCGCTGGGGCACGCGGTACACCTCGTCCGGGAAGACCATCTGGGCCGAGCTGGCGATCCCTTAGAAGATTTCAGAACGCGGCAGAGAATTCAGAAGGCGGCAGAAGATTTCAGAAGGCGGCCGCGGCGGACGAAAGCAGAACCGGTGGCCACCGACGCAGTGGCTGTGCCGCCGAGGTGGACCGCGTGCGAGGTCGGCCGCCCGGAGTCGGCCGCGCGCTGTGGCCGGACTGCTCGGGCTGCGTCGGTGGCTGGACTGCTCGGGTCACGTCGACGGCTCGGCCTGAAGCCGCTGGGCGGCCTCGACGGCGGTGACGGAGGAGGAGAACGCGCACGGGGACGGGTCCGTGCGTTCGCAGGTCCGCCAGCCGCTGAGGGGCCTCGTCGACGGCCGGGAGGCGACCGGCAAGGACCCGCCAGACCACCAGGAGCGCCTCGACGCGCCGCTCGAACCATTCGCGACGTCGCCGCGTCACTTCCAAGTGCCCGCTTCGGTAGGTGAAGCCCCACAGGGCCTCCCGGGACTGCCGCACCGACAGGATGAGGATGACGTCCACGCCTGCCGGGCGCGGCCCCGTGGCGTCGGCCGACCCTCCTCTCGACGAACGGCATCATGTGCGCGTCGCGGAAGGGGTGGCGCAGTGCCGCGACGTCGAGCTGGGCGAGGTGCGCGACGTGCCGGGCTGAGGTCATGGCCTCGGCCCTCCGCGCCCTGCGTTTCTATGTCAGTGAATAATGCTTTTAGAAGCTTCGACGATTACGCAGCATCCCCCCGGCCGGGGGTCCATGCGAGCCCGGACGGGGCCGTCGGTGCCGAGCAGCCCCTCCAGCAGCGCGAGATTCATGCCGCACACGAGCGGTGGGAAGCGTTCGGCGACGGTATGGAAGGGGCAGTTGCGCATACGGACGACACGCGCGGCCGCCCCCGACGCCCCTTTGGCGTCTCCGATGCCTTCCAGGTGTGGTTCGTAGCCGCGGGCGGCCAGCATCTGCGTGGCCTCTTCGAGGCTGCCGCAGGGCGCCGCCGAGCCGCGCAGGACCTCACCGCGGCGGCGCGCGGCCGCACGGAGCCCGTCGTCCAGCCCGGCCTGCTCGGCCGCCTCGGCGAGCAGCTCGGCGGCCGTGCGGTAGTCGCGGGCGGGCAGCGACACCGACCGCTCCGCCTGCGCCCGCGTGTACACCTTCGCGGGCCGGCCCGCCCCCGGCCCCGAGCGGCCCGTCAGACGGCGACTGCCGCTCTCCAGCAGCCCGGCCTCGGTCAGCCTGTCCAGATGGTGCGCAGCGAGTGTGCGCGCCACCCCGGCCGCCTCGGCGGCCTCGTTACGGCCGACCTCGCGCCCCTGTGCCACCACGTACTCGTACAGACGGCGCCGCACCGGATCCTGCAACACCGCGATCGCATCGATGTCCTCCACCCTGCCATTCTAGGAACAACACGGGTTGGAGATAGAAAGACGGACCGCTCCGGCCGGCCCGTCCCGAGAGCGCATCGACGGCACACGTCCTCCTGCGCTCCGTGGCGCTATCGCGGAAGATCACCGGTGCGTCGCGCGGCGGCCGAATGGCGGAGGAAGCCGCCACCTGCCTGGCCAAGGCCGCTGCCGGGTCTCTGCGCCGCAGCCTGATCAATGTCGCCGATGGTTCACAGCCAGCCGCGCCGCACCGCCTGGGCACCGGCCTGGAAGCGGCTGGTGGCGGAGAGCCTGGTCAGCAGGCGGGTCAGGCGCCGACGCAACGAACGTTCGCTGATGCCGAGTTGACGTGCTATCGCCTCGTCTTTCAGGCCCGTGCCGAGAAGCGTGAGGAGCGCCCGGTCGGCCGGGGGCGGGGTGACCTCGGCGGTGATCGTCACGTCCGCCGAGCCGAAGGGGACGGCTCGCTCCCACAGTGCCTCGAACATCGCGGCGAGTGCCTGGGTCAGGGCGGACTCGCGGACGACCACCGCGGTCTCCATCATCCGGTCCGTGCTGGCGGACAGGGGGAGGAGGGCACGGCGGCGGTCGGCGAGGAGCAGTTTGACAGGGATGTCCGGCAGGACGCGGATGTGCTCGCCCGCCTGCGTCAAGCGCTGGGCCTGTGCGTAGCCGCCGGGTGCGGCAATGACATCGGCGGCGTGCACGGCCCGGCAAGTGACACCGCGGCCGAGCACGTCGAGCATCGGATCGAGACTGTCGTCACCGGGGTCGAGGAACGGGGGGCCGACGAGGACGAGCAGTTCCCGCTCGGTGGCTGCGAGCAGGTCGGCCACGTGCGCCGCGATGGCGGGGGCTCCGTGCACGATCTCGGTGAGGCGGCGGGTGTCGTCGCGAAGCCGGGTCTCGCGGAATTCGTCCGCGAGTTGGTCGGCCGCTTGTTGAAGACGGTCGAGATCGGTGCGGCGGCTGCGGATGAGGGCGCCGAGGCCGACACGGGGGTCGACGGGTACATGGCCGCCGCCGGGGACCGGAGCGGCGAGTTCGACGGCGCAAAGCCGGGTGAGGGCGTCGCGAACGGCGGGCTCGGGCAAGCCGGTCACCTCGGCGTAGGCGGCGGCGGTGCCGGGGAAGTCCCGCAACATCGCGTGGTAGACGCGCTCCGCGGCCTCGTCGAGGCCTATCGGCTCCCACATGGCCCGCCCCCCTGTCACGTACTGTGCCGGGCCGACCCTAGCCGACCCGGCGGGAGGTCACGTAGTCATGAAGCGCGGCCCAGCGCGAGGCCATTGGGATAGGCGAGGCCGTCGGCGAAGGTCGCGGTGACCTCACCGGAACCGGCGTCAAAGGCGGACACGGAACCGGCGGACTCGTACTGGGCGAGGTAGACCGCCTTGCCGTCCCTCGACACCGCGAGATCACCGAATGACGGCGTGATGGTGAATTGCCGGGCCTTCAGGGTGCGGGTGTCGATGGCAGCGAGCCCGCTGCGGGTGTCGGAGACGTAGAGCGTGCGGCCGTCGGGGCTCAGAGCGAGGTCCAGAGGCCGGCCGCCGACTGGGACCTTTCTGGGCGCCTGGGCGGGCCTGGCGGTGTTGTAGACGTCGACGGCACCGCCGTAATAGTCAGTGGTGTAGAGCTGCTTGCCGTCGGGGCTCAGCTGGACACGACGGGCGAACGGGCCGCCTGCGGAGAAGACAGCGCGCTGAGCGCCCGTTCGGGTGTCGAGAGCGACCACTTCATGCCTGGAGTAGACGCCGACGTACACGGTCTTGCCGTCCGGGCTGACGGCGGCGCCCTCCGCGGGGCCGGGGAGTGTGACCGTCTTGACGAGCCGTTTCGTGGCGGTGTCCACGATGGCCAGCTGCTGGGCGACCATCGAGGTGACGTACGCGTACTTCTGGTCGTGGCTCAGGGTTACGTAGTCGGCGTCGATGCCGAGTGGCACGGCGGTGGTCATCTTCTTCGCGGAGGTGTCGACGATGCCGAGGGTGCCGTTGTGGAAGTTGGCAACGTAGGCGGTGCGGCCGTTGCGGGTGACGGCGATGGACCATGGCTCGGCCTCGGCACCGACGCCGATACGGGCGGTCTCCTTGCCGGTGGAGGGATCGATGCCGATCAGATGGCTCTGGCCGTCACCACTGTCGGTGGCGTCGGAGGTCCACAGGGTGCCGACCGACGGACGCGGCGAGGAGGTTGTGGTGGCATGGGCGGTGGTGGCTGCGGCGGTGACGAGCGCGAGGGCGGCGAGTGCGGCGTGGACCGTGCGGGTCATACGGCGTGCCATTTGTGGACCTCCGGGTGGGGAGCGATGGGCACCGGTGCGTTCCTGCGGCCACCGGAACGCTAGACGTCCACGAGGGTGGTGTCGACGGCTGAGGGACCGTGCGACGGCACTTTTCCGGCCGGTTCCGGACGCTGGCCGAACCCGGCCAGGACAGGATGGGGGGCAGCCGATGACGCGGTACGAGCCGGCTCCCCTGTAGTCGGTCAGTGGATCCGCGCAGTGGTGTGTGTGCTGACCTGACGTTTCGCAGATTGACTGGAGGGGGCGGCAGTTGGTGTGGTTCGGTCGCTGCGAGGTGGTTGGGGAGAAGGCCGTGGACGACCTGACCGCCAAGGCGGAGGCAGTCATGGCGGCCGTCCTGGAGCACGTTGCCGATGCCCTGCTGGCTCACGCGGTCCTCTTCGCCGGCCTGGGCACGAACGAGGAGACGACCACCGTGGCGACCGGCTCGCACACCGCGTCCGCTGCCGCCGCGGGCCTGCCTCGTCGCGGGGGGATGGGGCCGTGGCGCGTGATGGCCGCGTAGAGGGGTGGCGCGTTCCGCAGCCGTTCGGGGGTGGTGGAATCGCCAGGGAGAGTGCCGGCGGTGGCGGTGTGGGGATGCGTGGCTGCGGGAGGAGTTCGGGGCTGGGAATGCCCGGGTGGGGCGGCTGGCGAGGGCAAGTGCGTAGGCCCGGACACCAGGGGTGTGGTGCCTGGTGTCCGGGCCCGGCGGCGTCTGGATGGGTGTGGGGTGTCGGACAATGGCCGTGTCCGTGGTCCCTGGCCCGATTGCGGCGGTCCGGGGCCCCGTGTGGTGGTGCGGTTTCGGGTCAGTCCTCGTCGCCGAAGTCGTCGTCCCCGCCGTCCCAGTGGTGGCGGGTGACGCGGAAGCTGGCGACGACGCCGTCACGGACGTGGACGTTGTCGTCCTCGTCGACGTGGAGGCCGTAGCTGGAGCTGTGGGGTCCGACGGTGGCGATGGGGGCGCCGTTCTCGCAGACGGCTCCGCGGAAGACCTCGACGGTCTTGCGGCTCTCGTTGAGGACGTTCAGGCTCCGGGCACCGAGGCCGCTGACCACGGTGATGCAGTCACCCGAGCGGCTTGAGTACGACCGCTCGTTGACGAGGATGCGGCCCTCTCGGTGGTGGTGCTCACCGCCTTCGTTGCCTTTTCCTTCGTTGCCCTTGCCCTGTCCGGAGTTGCCGCCGAGGGGCGCCGCGGCCACGCCGGCCGGGGCTGCCTGGGGCGCCTCGGCGGAAGTGGCGGAGGCGTAGGTGATGCCGGTCGCGACGAGGGCTGCGGCGGCTGAGACAGAGGCGGTGACCATAGTGGAACTGGAAAGCTTCATGTCGCTTCTCCTGTTTCTTCCTCTGAGACACCGACTCGTCAGCCGGCTTGTGATCAAACGTATTCGTGGCTGTCATTCCGGGCATTTCGAAAGGGCGGCTCCATGGCGCTGATCGGGGCATTGGAAACATTGAGCAGGGCTTCAAATGGGAGAGAAATAAAGAGGATTGACGTACTATTAGTCCCTTAAGGTGATCTTCTGGCGTCTATCCATCCCTTGCCGTGGCGTGTCGCTGCGGACGTGATGGGGTGAGCCGTGTTACGTGACGCTGGTTGTGTCCTGCGAAAGCCGGCGCGCCAGGTGTCGCGGGAGGGGATCCGGGCGGCGAGTTCGGGCGCGTATGTCTTGCCTGTGCTTTCCGGCCGCGGTCGCAGGAGTCCGTGTGGCGCGGGGGCGGCCTGCCCGGACAGGACTGCCGGGGACTGCCGTCCCGAACCAGCCCAGTCGGCCTCGGACCCCTGAGTGAGCGGACGGACGATCCGTGCTCGGCGCTGACGCTCCACCAGCAGTGCCCTGCGACTTGCCCGCGACACCCGCAGCCCGCTGGACGAGGCGCGCCCTGGAGGCGCTGCTTGCCGCACCCTTCGCGCTCGGCGAGCGCGCAGCCGCCCCGGCCGGCCTGGAGGACGCCGTCGCCCACTGCCGTCAACTCGGCCCGCCCTCCGTCGCGGACGCCGCCGCCCGGCTCTGCGCCCTGCGGATCGATCCCGTTCCAGCCGCCGGGCGCCGGCCGCCAGTGGTCCACCAGTACTTCGACGCGGTCAGCTCGGTGACTACGCGCTCGCGTGGACGATGGGAGAGTCCGTCCCGAGACGAGCCCGACATGTGGATCTCCCGGCCCGACGGCTGCACGGCCCGGCAGGAGGTGCCGGCCCGGGACGGGAAGAACGTCCAGGACGAGCCCGGCAGTTGTCAGCCCGCTTCGGGTTCCTGGTACTTCGTGTACGACAGCACCACGGTGACCGAGGTCGTGAAGGCGACGGTCGAAGGGCGACAGAGGTCCGGACGGCCGACCGCGGCGGAGAAGTCGGCGCAGTGATCGATGCCCGACACCTGCACGAACTGATCCGTCGTCGCAGCTTTGCTCGCCGGCCGCCACCCGCGTGAGCCACTTCCCGGGCAGGAGGCCGGGGTCTCCGCGACCCCCGCCGTCGGAGATCCGCGTACCCGCTGGTGCTGGTACCCGCTGGTCCCGGTACCCATTGGCGGGTACCGGGACCAGCGGCGTCTGCACTCGGTGTTGGCCGGGCCCTGCCCTTGACCGGCGCGTGCACTCAGGACTGTGCCTACTTGCCGGGGGTCCAGTCAGTGGGCAGGCCGGACTGGGTGAGAACCGCGTTGAGGTTGTAGTAGTCCTTGTCGCTGGCGATCTGCTTCCCGTCGAGGACGAGGATGGTGGCCATGGGCACTGCGAACGGCTTGGGCGCGCCCTTGATGTGCCCGGCGTACACCGACTCGATGGTGATGTGGTCACCGCTCTGGTAGGCACCGGTCACGGTGACGTGGACTTGGTCGATGAGCGTGTCGGTGCGGGCCTTCCATCCGCTGATCTCCTGGCGGCCGTGGGAGGTGAAGACGACGGCCTCGTCGGTGTAGGTGCCGTTGCTGGTGAAGAGGCTGCCGAGCTGGTTGGGATCGGTGCCGTTCCAGGCCGCGGCCCAGGCCGTGACCTGGCTCGGGAGGTGACCGTCGGGGGCCTTGTCGGCGAAGGCGGTACCGCCCAGGAGGGCGACGCCGACGACGGCGGACAGGGCGGACACCACGGGGGTCCTGTGGAGGTTCATGATGGTGCCTTTCGGTGTCAACGTGTGATGCGGGGCCGGGATCCGCTGGGAGGATGGCGGTCTGAGGTCACCTCAGCTGCGGAGCGGCGTCGGGGATCCAGGTGCCGTGGAGTCCGGCGCTGACGCGGTGGGGCAGGTGGATGGTGGCGACGTGGTTGAGGCCGGAGGCGTCGAGGATGAGTAGGTG
>NZ_LGDV01000186.1 GCF_001280015.1 Streptomyces sp. MMG1121 | reverse complement strand
AACCCGGCGGTGCTCGCCTTCCTCCGCGAGTACGAGGACGACCTCGTCCTGTGCGTCCACAACTTCTCCCGCTTCGCCCAGCCGACCGAACTCGACCTGCGGACCTACGACGGCCGCCATCCGGTCGAGCTGATCGGCGGGGTGCGCTTTCCCGCCATCGGTGAACTGCCGTACTTGCTGACCCTGCAGGGGCACGGCTTCTACTGGTTCCGGCTCACTCGAGTCGCATCCCGCATCGGCCGCCGCTGACCGCCCGGCGCCGAGGAAAGGACGCGTCATGCCGAAGACCATCACCGTCCGGCCGAGAACCGCCGTCGGCCCCGACGGCCCCCTGGCCTCGCTGGGCGGGCTGCTGCGCGAGTGGCTGCCGAGGCAGCGCTGGTTCGCGGGCAAGGACCGGCCCGTCACCGATCTGTCGGTGCTGTCCGTGACCGAGCTGGTCCCGGGGTGTCTGCACCTGCTCGTGCACGCCTCGCACGCGCCGCTGCCCACGCCCGGCGGCACCTCCCCGCCCGGCGACTGCTACCAGCTGCTGCTCGGTCTGCGCGAGCACCTCGCCCCGCGTCTGGAGCGGGCGTACATCGGACGGGCCGAGCACGGCCCGTTCGCCGGGCTCGCGGTCTACGACGCGCTGCACGACCCGCGCTCGGCGCATCTGCTGCTGGAGCGGCTGCGGCACCCCGGCACGCTGGGCCCGCTGCGGTTCGAGGCCGACCCGGCCGCCCTGGTGCCCGGCGGGCTGCCGCCGCGCCTGCTGGACGCGGAGCAGTCCAACTCGTCGATCGTGTACGGCGACGCGTACATCCTGAAGGTCTTCCGGCGGATCCAGCCGGGCGTCAACCCGGACCTGGAGGTGTCGGCCGCGCTCGCCGCGCAGGGGTGCACCCGGGTGCCGGCGCCGGTGGCCTGGTTCGGGACGAGCGAGCCGCAGCCGGCCACGCTCGGGGTGCTCCAGCCGTTCCTGCCGGACGCGACCGACGGCTGGACGCTGGCGCTGCGCGCGCTCGGCGCGGGCGACGACTTCACCGCCGAGGCCTGGGAACTCGGCCGGGCCATGGCCGAGGTGCACCTGGCGCTGGCCGAGGCGTTCGGATCGGCCGGGCCGGGCGAGAACGGCCGTACGGCGCAGGCGATGGGCGCGCGGCTGGACGCGGCCGCGCACGCCGTACCGGGGCTGCGGCCCTATGTGCCGGGTTTGCGGGCCGCGTTCGGGGCGCTCGCCACGTGCGACACCGGGCCGCCCGCCCAGCGCGTGCACGGCGATCTGCACCTCGGGCAGGTGCTGCGGGCCGGCCGCGACTGGTTCGTCATCGACTTCGAGGGCGAGCCGTCCCGGCCGCTCGCCGAACGGCAGGCCCCGCAGTCCCCGGTGCGGGACGTGGCGGGGATGCTGCGCTCCTTCGACTACGCGGCCCGGCAGCGCCGCCCCTGGCGACCCGAATGGGCGCGCCGCTGCCGGGAGGCGTTCTGCGCGGGCTACGCGGCCCGCGCGGGCTGGGATCCACGCAAGAAGCACGCGCTGTTGCGCGCGCACGAGACGGACAGGGCGGTCTACGAGGTGCTGTACGAAGCAAGACACCGGCCGGACTGGCTGCCGGTTCCGATGGCGGCGATCAAACGACTCGCCGTGTGGGGAGGCTGACGTCATGGCCCTGCGCGACACCTCACTGCCCGAGACCGCCGGCCCCGCTGCGGTGCGGGCCGTCCCTCCCCCGGACCGCGTCCGGGGGGACCTCCATCTCGCCCCGCTCGACCCGGCCGAGCGCGGCCGGCTGCTCGGTGGCGCCCACCACGATCCGCACGCCCTGCTGGGCGCCCACCCGGTGCCGGGCGGCACCCTGTTCCGGACGCTGCGCCCGAACGCCCGCGCGGTGAGCGTCCTGGCCGACGGCACGCGCCACCCGCTCGTGTCGGAGGGTGACGGTCTCTTCGCGGCGGTGCTGCCCTGCCCGCAGGTCCCGGCGTCGTACACGCTGCTGGTGGCCTACGACGACACCGAGCAGGAGGTGCACGATCCGTACCGTTTCCTGCCGGCGCTGGGCGAGCTGGACCTGCATCTGATCCGGGAGGGCCGGCACGAGCAGCTGTGGCAGGCGCTCGGTGCGGAGCCGATGACGCACCAGGGGGTGGCCGGCACCCGGTTCGCGGTGTGGGCGCCGAACGCCCGGGGGGTACGGGTGGCCGGGGACTTCACCTACTGGGACGGCACCCAGTACCCGATGCGCTCGCTCGGCGCGTCCGGGGTGTGGGAGCTGTTCGTGCCGGGGATCGGCGAGGGCGCGCGCTACAAGTTCGAGATCACCTCACGGCACGGCCACCGGTTCCTCAAGGCCGACCCGATGGCGCGGCGCACGGAGGTGCCGCCGGACACGGCGTCGGTCGTCGCGGTGTCCCGCCACGAGTGGGACGACGCGGAGTGGATGGCGCACCGGGGTGACACCCCCGTGCACCAGGCGCCGTTCTCCGTGTACGAGGTCCATCTGCCGTCCTGGCGGCCGGGATTGACGTATCGCCAGTTGGCCGATGAACTCCCCGCGTACGTCGTGGAGTTGGGCTTCACGCACGTGGAGCTGATGCCGGTCGCCGGCCACCCCTTCAGCGGGTCCTGGGGATATCAGGTCACCTCGTACTACGCGCCGACGCCCCGGCTCGGCTCGCCGGACGACTTCAAGTACCTGGTGGACGCGCTGCACCGGGCCGGTATCGGCGTGATCATGGACTGGGTACCGGCGCACTTCCCGAAGGACGACTGGGCGCTGGCCCGGTTCGACGGGAAGCCGCTGTACGAGCCCGGGGACTGGCGGCGGGCCGAGCATCCGGACTGGGGGACGTACGAGTTCGACTTCGGCCGCACCGAGGTGCGCAACTTCCTCGTCGCCAACGCGGTGTACTGGTGCCAGGAGTTCCACATCGACGGGCTACGCGTGGACGCCGTCGCCTCGATGCTCTATCTCGACTACTCGCGGGACTCCGGGCAGTGGCAGCCGAACGCCTACGGCGGGCGGGAGGACCTGGACGCGGTGGCCTTCCTGCAGGAGATGAACGCCACGGTCTACCGGCGCTGCCCGGGCGTGGTGACGATCGCCGAGGAGTCCACCGCCTGGGACGGCGTGACCCGGCCGACGGACAGCGGCGGGCTCGGCTTCGGGCTGAAGTGGAACATGGGCTGGATGCACGACTCGCTGGAGTACGTGCAGAAGGAGCCGGTGCACCGTGTCTACCACCACCACGAGATGACCTTCTCGATGGTGTACGCGTACAGCGAGAACTACGTCCTGCCGATCTCGCACGACGAGGTGGTGCACGGCAAGCAGGCGCTGGTGTCGAAGATGCCGGGCGACTGGTGGCAGCGGCGCGCCAACCACCGGCTGGTGGCAGCGGCGCGCCAACCACCGGGCCTACCTCGGCTTCATGTGGGCCCATCCGGGCAAGCAACTCCTCTTCATGGGGCAGGAGTTCGCGCAGGGAGCGGAGTGGTCCGAGGCGCACGGCCCCGAGTGGTGGCTGCTCGGTGACGACTACCACTCGGCCGGCGACCACCGGGGCGTGCGGGATCTCGTGCGGGACCTGAACGTCCGGTACCGGGCGACGCCGGCGCTGTGGCAGCGGGACACCGATCCGGGCGGTTTCCAGTGGGTGCTGTGTGACGCGGCGGACGACAACGTATTCGCGTTCCTTCGCTTCGACGCCGAGGGCTCCGCTCTGCTGGCGGTCTCGAACTTCTCCCCCGTGGTCCGCTCCGACTACCGCCTGTGGGTTCCGGATCCCTTCCCTGCCTGGCAGGAGGCGCTGAACACGGACGACACGCGCTACGGCGGCAGCGGTGTCGGTGCCGGGGCTCCGGGGGCCCGCCTCACCCCGGAGGGCGGGTTCCTGCGGCTCACCCTGCCGCCGCTCGCCACTGTCTGGTTGACGCCTGTGCGCTGAACCCGAAGGTGTCGGCGGACCGCCGAGGGGACAGTCAGGGTCGTACAGACTTTCGTCTGCCCCTCGCGGTCTGAACAGAAGGGCGGCCCCACGTGCGCACTGTCGGTGTGGAGGAGGAACTCCTTCTGGTCGATCCGGACAGCGGTGAGCCGAAGGCACTGGCGGCCGCCCTCCTCACCCGGGCCGTCCAGGACGATCCCGGGCAGGACCTGTTCCAGTCGGAGCTGTTCGGGCAGATGCTGGAACTCGCCACACGTCCGCACACGGACATGGCGGACCTCGGCGCCGAGATCGTGCGCTCCCGCAAGGAAGCGGCCCGGCTCGCCGGCGAGGTCGGCGGCGCGGTCGCCGCGCTGGCCACCTGCCCGCTGCCGGTCACCCCCGCGCTCACGGAGGCCGAGCGCTACCGGTGGATGGCCGGGCAGTACGGGATCGCCACCCAGGACCAGCTCGTGTGCGGCTGTCACGCGCATGTGGCGGTGGAGTCCGACGAGGAGGGAGTCGCCGTCCTCGACCGGCTGCGGCCGTGGCTGCCGGTGCTGTGCGCGCTCAGCGCCAACTCACCGTACTGGCAGGGCCGGGACACCGGTTACGTCAGCTTCCGCAGCCGGTTGTGGGGGCGCTGTCCGTCGGCGGGGCCGACCGAGCTGTTCGGCTCGCCCGGGCGCTACCACGAGCAGGTGACGGACATGCTGGCCAGCGGGGTCATCCTGGACGCGGGGATGGTGTACTTCGACGCACGTCTGTCGGTGAAGTACCCGACGGTGGAGATACGGGTGGCGGACGTGTGTCTGCGTGCGGAGACCACGGTTCTCGTCGCCACGCTGGCGCGTGCCCTGGTGGAGACGGCCGCGCGGGACTGGCGGGCGGGCCGGCCGCCGGCCGGCCACAGCGTGAGCCTGCTCCGGCTGGCCGCCTGGCACGCCGCCCGCTCCGGCCTGGACCAGGAGCTGCTCGACCCCGTGACGATGCGGCCCAGGCCGGCGCCCGAGGTGGTGCGCGCGCTGCTGGAGCACACCGAGCAGGCGCTCGCCGACAGCGGGGACGCGCCCCTGGTCGAGGAGGCCCTCGGCGAGTTGCTGCGCCGGGGTACGGGGGCGCGCGAGCAGCGCGGGGTGCTGGAGCGCACCGGCAGTCTGCAGGAGGTCGTCACCGAGTGCGTGCGGCACACCCAGAGCTGAGCGGTCCGGCGCCGGTTCAGGACGCTTCGCGGCAAGAAGAGACACGGCCGGGTCATGGGCCGATCACGACTTCCCCGTTCCCCGCCCCGAACGCGCTCACCTCGGCTACATTCGAGCACCGCCGACCACAGAGCCGATCGGCGGTGTGACCCTCCGTGCATCCAGGAGCAGCGCATGCCCGACGTCGCTTCCGCTCCCGCCGCAACCCGGCCGCTCACCGGCGGCCTCGCCGACAGCGTCTTCGAGATCGCGGAACGCAGCCCCGCGCTGCCGCTCCTCGCCCACCGCGCCGCCTCCGCCGCCGGCGGCTGGCAGGAGCTGACGGCGGCCGAACTGCGCGACGCGGTGGTCGACCTGGCCAAGGGGCTGGTCGCCGCCGGGATCTCGCCCGGCCACCGGGTGGCCGTGATGGCCCGCACCCGCTACGAGTGGACCGTCCTCGCCCATGCGCTGTGGTCCGTGGGCGCGGAGGTGGTGCCGGTCCATCCGTCCTCCTCGCGCGACCAGGTCGAGTGGATCCTGCGGGACGCCGGCTGTGTGGCCGTGGTCGTGGAGGACGAGCAGGGCGCCATGACCGTCGGCACGGTGTGCGCCGGATTGCCGCGGCTGCGCCACGTCTGGCAGCTGGACGCGGGCGCGCTGACCGACCTCGCCCGGCGGGGCACGGTGGTGCCGTACACCACCGTGGAGTCGCTGCGCCGGATCGTGCTGCCGGACGCCACGGCGGCCGTCGTCTACACCTCCGGCACCTCCGGCCGTCCCCAGGGCTGCGCGCTGAGCCACCGCGGTCTCGCCTACCCCTGCGACACCCTGCTGGCCGGCTGGGCGCACACCGCGGCGCCCCCGGGTGAGCAGCCGTCGGTGCTGGCCTTCCTGCCGTTCTCCCATGTGTACGGCATGATGATCATGATCACGTGTGTCCGCGGCGGGGCGCTGATGGCGCACGAGCCGGAGCTGTCCGAGGCCGCGCTGGCGTCGGCGCTCGGCACGTTCCGACCGACGTATCTGTACGGCGTGCCGTCGGTGTTCGAGAAGCTCTACAAGAACTTCCTGCGGACGGCCGAACAGACGGGCCGCGGCGCCCTGTTCGAGCGGGCGGCGCAGACCGCGCGGGACTTCGCCGTGGCCGAGGAGCGCCGGCGGCTGGGCACCGGGCCGGGCCCCGGGTTCGATCTGCGGCTGCAACACGCCCTGTACGAGCGGACGGTGTACCGCAGACTGCGCGCGGCGCTCGGCGGCCGGGTGGTGCGCGGCACCTCCGGCGGCTCCTCGCTCAGCCGCGAACTGACCCTGTTCTACGAGGGGATCGGCGTCCTCGTCAACGACGGCTACGGACTCACCGAGTGCTCCGGCGGGATCACCATGCAGCCGCTCGGCCGGGCGAAGTCAGGGACCGTGGGCCGCCCGCTGCCCGGCACGGACGTCCTGGTGGCCGACGACGGGGAGATCCTGGTGCGCGGTCCGTCGGTGTTCCAGGGCTACGTCGGCGACGAGGCGGCGACCCGGGCCGCGCTGCGCGGCGGCTGGCTGGCCACCGGGGACATCGGGCGGCTGGACTGCGAGGGCTATCTGACGATCACGGGACGCAAGAAGGACATCATCGTCACCAGCGGCGGCAAGAGCGTCGCCCCCGCCCCGCTGGAGCAGCGGCTGCGTATGCACCCGCTGGTCCACCAGGCCGTCGTGCTCGGCGACGACCGGCCCTGCGTCGGCGCCCTGATCACGCTGGACCCGGAGTTCCTCGCGCACTGGCGGGGCACCCTGGCGCTGCCGGGCGACACCCCCGGCCGGGAGAGCCGCGAGGAGAACGCGCTGCGGGAGGAGATCGCGCGGGCCGTGGCCTCCGCCAACAGTGCCGTCTCGCGTGCGGAGTCCATCCGGGTCCACCGCGTCCTGCCGGAGCCGTTCGCCGCGACGGGCGGTCTGCTCACACCGTCGATGAAACTGCGCCGGGACGCCGTCGTGCGCCACTACGCCGCCGAGATCGACGCGATGTACCAGGCGCGGTCCCGGACCGGCCGGGGGGTACGGGAGCCGGCGGACTGGGACGAGCCGGACGACGTGTTCCGCTGAACGGACCCCCGGGTTCCGCTGGGCGGACACGGCCGGACCCGGCATCGGCGGCCGGTCATCGGGTATCCGTGCGACAACCGCTCGTGCGGCCGCCGGCGGGTGCATGCTGGTGGCCACGCGTTCGTCTGCCTGCCGCACCCGGCTGGCGCACCGGCCCGGGTCACGGTGGGATCGAAGGTGGTGCGCAGGCGATCCAGGGCACGCGAACGGCGTCGAGTCGGACCGCCTGGAGCCGCAGAAAGGGATGAACACCGTGACACGACCCAGGATCCTGGTGGTCGGCGCAGGCTTCGCCGGAGTCGAGTGCGTCCGCCGCCTGGAGCGGAAACTCGCCCCGGACGAGGCCGACGTCACCCTGGTGACGCCGTACTCCTATCAGCTCTATCTGCCGCTGCTGCCCCAGGTCGCCTCGGGGGTGCTCACCCCGCAGTCGATCGCCGTCAGTCTGCGCCGCAGCAAGAGGTACCGCACCCGGATCCTGCCGGGCGGCGCGATCGGTGTGGACCTGAAGGCCAAGGTGTGCGTCGTGCGCACCCTCACCGACCAGGACGTCGAGGAGCCGTACGACTACATCGTGCTGGCCCCGGGCAGCGTGACCCGCACCTTCGACATCCCGGGGCTGGTCGAGCACGCCTTCGGGATGAAGACCCTCGCCGAGGCCGCCTACATCCGCGACCACGTCATCACCCAGCTCGACCTCGCCGACGCGAGCGACAACCCGGCCGAGCGGGCCGCGCGGCTGCAGTTCGTGGTGGTCGGCGGCGGATACGCCGGCACCGAGACCACGGCCTGTCTGCAACGGCTCACCCACGCCGCCGTCCAGCGCTATCCGCGACTGGACCCCGGCCTGATCAAGTGGCACCTCATCGACATCGCGCCCCGGCTCATGCCGGAGCTGGGCGAGAAACTCGGCCGCAGCGCGCAGGAGATCCTGCGCCGGCGCGGTATCGACGTGTCGCTGGGGGTGTCGATCGAGAAGGCCGGCGCCGAGGAGGTCACCTTCACCGACGGCCGGGTGGTGCCGACGCACACGCTGATCTGGACGGCCGGCGTGGTCGCGAGCCCGCTGATCGGCACGCTCGGTGTGGAGACGGTGCGGGGCCGGCTGGCGGTGACCGCGGAGATGACGGTGCCCGGTCACGACGGGGTCTTCGCGCTCGGCGACGCCGCCGCCGTGCCCGACCTGGCGAAGCACGAGGCGGGCGCGGTCTGCCCGCCCACCGCGCAACACGCCATGCGCCAGGGCAAGAAGGTCGCCGACAACGTCATCGCGACCCTGCGGGACGAGCCGCTGACGCCGTATGTGCACAAGGATCTCGGCCTCGTCGTCGACCTCGGCGGCAAGGACGCCGTGTCCAAGCCGCTCGGCCTCGAGCTGCGCGGGGTGGCCGCCCAGGCGGTGGCCCGTGGCTACCACTGGTCGGCGCTGCGCACCAACGTGGCCAAGACCCGGGTGATGACCAACTGGCTGCTGAACGCGGTCGCCGGTGACGACTTCGTCCGCACCGGGTTCCAGTCCCGCAGGCCCGCGCGGCTGAAGGACTTCGAGTACACGGACTCGTATCTGACGCCGGAACAGGTGCGGGCCCGGGTGGAGGGCGGGACCGCGCAGAGCTGAGCGCTCCGCCGGGACGGCCGCGGTCCGCGCCCTCGCGCCCCCTGGCCGAGGGCAGGTAATCCGCGCACTCGTGCGATGCTGGGACGGAGATCGATTTCTGGCACGGGAGAGAGCGCGGCGGCGTGAGGGCAGCGGGACGGTCGGGGCGGGTACGGATGCGGGACCGGCTCGCGGCGTCGGATCCCGGGCTGCTGCGGCTCACCGCGGGACTGCGCACGGTCACCGCGATCGCCCTGGCCCTCGCCGTCCTGGCCGCGCTGCGGGTACCGGTGGCGCATCTCGTCGCCGGTGCTATGGCGGCGATGGTGTCGACCTTCGCCATCCGGGAGAACCAGCGCTTCCAGCAGGCCGTCACCCTCGCGCTCGGCCTGCCGGTGGCGCTGGCCTCGGTGTCGCTGGGCGCGCTGCTGAACCAGCGGGTGGTCGTCGGCGACCTGTTCTTCGTCGCCCTCATCTTCGGCGCGGTCTACAGCCGCCGCTTCGGCGACCGCGGTACGGCACTGGGGCTGATCGGCTTCCAGATCTACTTCCTCTCGCTGTTCGTCCACGCGACCGCCTCCGCGCTGCCCGCGCTGTACGGGGTCATCTGCGTGGCGTTCGCGTGCAGCGCGCTCGCCCGGTTCGTGCTGCTGCCGCAGACCCCGGCGGGCACCCTGGACCGGCTGCGGCGGGCCTTCCGCGCGCGCCTCGCCCAGCTGATCGCCGCCCAGGCCGAGTTGCTGGACGCCGGGCCGGACGAGGTGGACAAGGTCCTGGAGGACCTGCGCACCGCCACCGCCCGGCTGCACGAGACGGCGCTGATGATCCAGGGGCGGCTGGAGGACGGCACCTCCGACCCGACGGTGGCGCGGCTGCTGCAGCGCCGGATCGCCGACGCCGAGATCGCCTCCGAGCGGCTCGGCCTGCTGCTGCTCACCGCGCGCAGCGCCCAGCGGACCGACACCCTGACCCTGCATCTGCCGGGCGCCCTGCTGCCCTCGGGCGGGGCGCCGCCGGTGCGGGACGAGGCGACGCAGGCGCTGCGCCGGGACCTGGACGCGCTGCGGCTGCTGATGCTGCGGCCGGTCGGCGAGGCCCGGGGCACGGCGCTCGCGCAGGTGCGCAACCGGCTGCTCGGCTACCGCGAGGAGGAGAACCTGCCCCAGGCCTCCCCGGCCGTGCAGGACGTCTTCCGCGGCCTCGGCGAGGCCGCCCGGGCCGCGCTGGGACTCAGGCTCGCGCTGGACGGGGCGCACGACGAGTCCGACGACAGCCCGGCGACCATCCGCTCGCGGGAGGAGCTGGACGCGGAGGACGCCGCGATCGAGGCGGGCGAGGAGAGCGAGGCCGAGGAGCCGGAGCCGACCGGTCTCAGCCGTCCCACGACGCGGGCCGCGGTCCAGGTGGCCGTCGGCTCCGCGCTGGCCATCGCCGGCGGCGAGCTGCTGTCCAGCCAGCGCTGGTACTGGGCGGTGCTGACCTGCTGGATCGTGTTCATCAACACCGCGTCCACCGGCGAGATCCTGGTGAAGGGCTACCGCCGGCTGCTGGGCACGGTGCTCGGCGTGGTGGCCGGTATCGGGCTCGCCGGGCTGGTCGGGCAGCACACGTGGACGGCGTTCGCGCTGGTGCTGGTCTTCATCTTCGCGATGTTCTACACGGCGCCCCTGTCGTACACGCTGATGTCGTTCTTCGTCACGGCGATGCTCGGGCTGCTGTATACGCTGCTGAACACCTACAGCCTGTCCGTGCTGGTGCTGCGGGTGGAGGAGACGGCGCTCGGCGCGGCCTGCGGGGTGATCGCGGCGGCGGTGGTGCTGCCGATCCACACCGACCGCCGTACCAACGAGCTGCTCGTCGCGGTGCTGGACCGGCTGGCCGATGTCACCCGGGGCGCCGTCGACCAGCTGAGCGGCGGGGCGGGTGACGATCTGGTGGAGCAGGCGCGCGATCTGGACCAGGCGCTGGCCGATCTGCGCGCGGCCACCCAGCCGCTGACCCATCCGATCACCCCGCTGCGCTCGCGCCGGGACACCGCCCGGTACGTGGTGGCGCTGCTGGAGACGTGCGCCTATCACGCGCGTTCCCTCGCGGCCACGGCCGAACTGCTGCCGACGCATCCGTCGATCGCGGCGGATCCCCGGCTGAGCGGGGCGTGCGGGCGGATCCTGCACAACATCGGGACGATCGCCGCGCACGTCGCCGACCCGCGCTCCACGGCCGCGATCGAGACCGGCCCGAGCATCGCCTCGATGCTGGAGCCGGGCACCCTGCGCACCCCGCGCTACGGCCGGGTCACCGACCGGGTGCTGCGCCATCTCCAGCGCCTGGACGAGGCGGTCTCGGGTCTGGCCCGGCCGCTGGGCCTGCCCGGGCCGGACGCCGGTGCCGGCACCGGTGGAAAGGTGAAACAGGTCACGTGACCCCCTTCCGAGGGGACTCCCGTACCCGAAATGGTTTATCGTTCATACATACGTGATGCCGGAGTGGACCGGAACCGTCCTTCCTCCCTCCCCGCGTCACCGCAAGCAGCCCTGGCTGGCCTCCCCCGTCCAGCCAGGGCTTTCTGCTGCCCGCGCACGCCACCGGACAGGTGATCCGGCACGCGGTTCCGTGTCCTTCGAGGTGCCCCGGACGGCGGCAGCGGCTGAAATGGGCTTACGGAACGCACCCGAACCGCCGCCGGCGAGGAGCCCCGCGCCATGACCAAAGCGATCAAACTGCTCACGGCCCTGCCCCAGGCACAGCGCGAGCGCCTGATGGAACTGGCCGAGGAGGTCTCCTTCCCGGAGGACACCCGCATCTTCGAGGCGGGCGGCATCGCCGACCGGTTCTGGGTGATCCGCTCGGGCGCGGTGCACCTGGACCAGGAGGTCACCTCCCGGAAGCGGGTGACGGTGGCCACGCTCGGCGCGGGCGACCTGCTCGGCTGGTCGTGGCTGTTCCCGCCGTACGAGTGGGACTTCGGCGCGGTCGCCTTCAGCAACGTGCGGGCCTACCAGTTCGACGGGCCCGCGGCGCTCGCCCTGTGCGTGGAGGATCCGCTGCTCGGGCTGTCGCTGGTGCGGACGGTGGCCGAGATCCTCGCGGGCCGTCTGGAGACGACCCGCGGCAAGCTGATGGACCAGTACGCGATCCGGCGGCGCAGCGGCCCGCTGTGAGCTCCGCCGCGGGAGCGGTTCGGTTTCAGATCCGGTAGCGGCGCAGTGCCGGCACGGCGGCGGCCAGGGCCAGCATCACCACGACGACCAGGGCGCCGCCGCCCGCCACGGCCGCCCGTGGGCCGAACACGGAGCCGGCGGTGCCGTGCAGCACGTCGGCCAGCCGTGGCCCGCCCGCGACCACCACCGTGAAGACACCCTGCATACGGCCGCGCATCTCGTCGGTCGCGGCCGAGAGCAGGATCGCGCCCCGGAAGACCATCGAGATCATGTCGGCGACCCCGGCCGCGGCGAGGAAGGCCATGGCCACCCAGAGGTTCCCGCTCAGCCCGGCCCCGGCGACGGCCACGCCCCAGCCGACCACCGCCGCGATCACCATCCGGCCGTGCCGGCGGGCCCGCGAGAACACCCCGGAGAACAGGCCGCCGAGCACCGCGCCGACCGGGATGCCGGCGAACAGCACGCCGAGCGCGAGCCCTTCGCCGTAGGAGTGGTAGGTCTGGTGGGCCAGCTGCGGGAACAGGGCGCGGGGCATGCCGAGGACCATGGCGACGATGTCGGCGAGGAAGGACAGCAGCAGCACCTTGTGCCGGGAGATGTAGCGGAAGCCCTCGGCTATCTCACGTATCCCGGCCCGGCGGGCGGCCACATCGCCGAGCGGCGGCAGCGCGGGCAGCCGGAAGACGGCCCACACGGTGACGCACAGCGCCAGGGCGTCGATCAGATACAGCTCGGGCAGCCCGATGACCGGGATGAGCACACCGGCGAGCAACGGGCCGGCCACCATTCCGGTCTGCGCCACCGTGGAGCCGAGGGCGTTGGCGGCGGCCAGCTCCCCGGCGGGCACCAGCCGGGCGATGGAGGCGTTGCGGGCCGGGGCGTTGAGACCGAAGAACGCCTGCTGGAACGCGAGCAGCACCATGAGGACGACGACCGAGTCCAGGCCGGTGACCGCCTGCACCCAGAACAGCACCGACGTCACCGCGATGCCGGTGTTGGTGACCAGCAGCAGCTTGCGGCGGTCCACGGTGTCGGCGACCGCCCCGCCCCACAGCGCGAACGCCACCATGGGCACGAGGCCGGCCAGGCTCGCATAGCCGACCCAGGCCGAGGAGTGGGTGATGTCGTAGATCTGCTTGGGTACGGCGACGGCGGTGAGCTGGCTGCCGACGGCGGTGACGATGGTCGACGTCCACAGGCGCCGGTAGGCGGGGATCCGCAGCGGGCGGGTGTCCATCGCCCAGCGCCGCCAGCCGCGCCGGGGCAACGCCGCCCCCTCCTCCCGTATGGGTCCCGGTTCGGTCGTACTGCTCTCGCTCGTGTCCACAGGTGTCCTGAATGCTCGCTACATCTTTTCCATTCGAGAGGCTAACTATCTCAGCAACCCCCGTGTACACCGAACCGGTTGTCTCAGGATCCGGCCATGAGCGTGGCGCCGAGCGCCAGCATCGTGACGGCGACCAGGCCGTCCAGCACGCGCCAGGCACGGGGCCGGGCCAGGACGCGGCCGAGCAGCCGGGCGCCGAAGCCGAGCGCGGTGAACCAGCACAGGCTGGCGAGCGCGGCGCCGAGCCCGAAGGTCCAGCGCAGCGGGCCCCGGTCGGCGGCGAGGGAGCCGAGCAGGAACACCGTGTCCAGGTAGACGTGCGGGTTGAGCCAGGTCATCGCCAGGCAGGTGAGCACCGCCCGGCGGCGTGAGCCGGCCGCCTCGCCGTCCGTGCGCAGGCCGGTGCCGGGCCGGAGCACCCGGCGGCCGGCGAGGACGCCGTAACACAGCAGAAAGGCGCCGCCGACGATGCCGACCGCCCGGACCGCGCCCGGCCAGGCCACCACGACCGCGCCGACCCCGCCGACGCCGAGCGCGATGAGCAACGCGTCGGACAGCGCGCAGATGCCGACCACCGCGAGCACGGCATCCCGGCGCACCCCCTGGCGCAGGACGAAGGCGTTCTGGGCGCCGATGGCGACGATCAGGGAGAGTCCGCTGCCGAATCCTGCGGCCGCGGCGGTCAGGGCGTTGTTCATGCCGTCGACGCTAGGAAACCGGTCGGCGCAAGTACAGCTAAAGATTCTTACGTATCCTTAGCCGTTATGATGACTGAGCTTCCCCTGGAGCAGGTGCGAACGCTGCTCGCCGTGGTGGACGAGGGCACCTTCGACGCCGCGGCGGCGGCCCTGCACGTGACGCCCTCGGCGGTGAGCCAGCGGGTCAAGGCGCTCGAACAGCGCACCGGCCGGGTCCTGCTCCAGCGCACCAAACCGGTGCGGCCCACGGAGTCCGGGGCGGTGCTGGTGCGCTTCGCCCGGCAGCTCGGGCGGCTGGAGCGGGACGCGTGGGGCGAACTGGGGCTGAGCGGCGCCGGGGAGCCGACCCGGGTGTCGGTCGCGGTGAACGCGGACTCGCTGGCGACCTGGTTCCTGCCGGCGCTGACCCGGGTGGCGGGACTCTGCTTCGAACTGCACCGGGAGGACGAGGACCACACGGCGGCGCTGCTGCGGGAGGGCCTGGTGATGGCTGCGGTGACGTCCCTGCCCGAACCCGTGCCGGGCTGCACGGTCCGCCCGCTCGGGCGGATGCGCTATCTGCCGGTCGCCGCGCCGCGGTTCGTGGAGCGGCACCTGGCCGGGCCGCTGCCCGAGCTGCTGCCCGGGGCCCCGGTCGTGGTCTTCGACCGCAAGGACGACTTCCAGGACGCCTTCGTACGCCGGCTGGGCCGCGGGCCCGCGAGCCCCCTCAGGCACTACGTGCCCACCTCCGAGGGATTCGCCGACGCGGTCGCCGCCGGCCTCGGCTGGGGCATGGTCCCCCAGGCCCAGGCCGGACCGCTCCTGGCCGAGGGCCGCCTCACCCTCCTCGCCGAGGACGAGTGGGCGGACGCCACGCTGTACTGGCAGCAGTGGAAACTCGACTCCCCCGCGCTGGCGGCCCTGGCCGAGGCGGTGACGACGACGGCGAGGCAGGCGCTGCGCCAGTGACGACCCGGGCAGCGACGCCGTGGTTCCGGTCAGGTCCCGATCGGGTCCTGCGGCCCGGTGCCGGGCAGCCGCAGGGTGAAGACCGCGCCCGCGCCGGGCTCGCTCGTGGCCTCGGCCGTGCCGTCGTGGGCGGCCATCAGATGACGCACGATGGACAGGCCCAGGCCGCTGCCTCCGGTGCGGCGGCTGCGGGACTTCTCGGCGCGCCAGAACCGCTCGAAGACATGCGGCAGATCCTCCGCCGCGATGCCCGTGCCGGTGTCGGTGACGGTCAGGACGACATCGGTGCCGTCCCGGCGGGCGGCCAGGGTGACCGTGCCGTCGGCCGGAGTGTGCCGCAGCGCGTTGGAGACCAGGTTGCCGAGGGCCTGCCGCATCCGTACCGGGTCGGCGTCCAGCCAGGCGGCGGGGTCGGCCGCGGTGTGCAGGGCCACCCCGGCGGCGTCCGCGGCGACGCGGTGCGCGGCGGCGACCTGGTCGACGAGGTCACCGGCGCACAGCGGTTCGCGGTGCAGCCGCAGGGTGCCGGCGTCGGCGGCGGCGAGGTCCTGGAGGTCGTCGATGATCCGCTGGAGGACGAGGGCCTCCTCGTGCAGCGAGTCCAGCAAAGCCGGTTCGGGGTCGACGACGCCGTCCCGGACGACCTCCAGCCAGCCGCGGATGTTGGTCAGCGGGCTGCGCAGTTCGTGCGCGATGTCGCTGACCATCGCCTTGCGCTGGGCCTCCAGACGCTCGCGCCGCTCGGTCAGGTCGTTGAAGGCCTCCGCGAGGATGCCGGTCTCGTCCCGGGTGGTCACCGGTACCCGTACGTGCAGTTCGGGCGGTGCCCCGGCGGCCTCGGTCAGCGCACGCAGGGGCCGTACCAGCCGGACGGCGACGACGGCGGTCACGGCGACGGTGACGGCGAGGACGAGGCCGGCCGCGCCGATCACCTTGGCCTTGTTGGCCGGGGACATGTGGAAGCGGGCCGGGTTCTGGTCGCCGATGCCGAGGAACAGCTCGGCCACCGGGGCGACGTAGGGCTCCAGTTGGGTGCGTCGGGCGGTCAGGACGCAGTGCTGGGCCGCGCGGGCCGTCGCCGCCTGGCCCGCCTTGGCGTACTTGGCGATGAGGTAGCCGCCGGCGAAGGGATCCTTGCCACTGGGGTCGAAGGTGAGGAACAGCGGGCCGTTGAGGTCGATGCCGGCCCGTTTCAGGCAGGGCCGGGCCAGTTCGGTGAGCGCGTCCAGGGCTCTGCGCTCGGTCGGGGTGGGCGTGTCGAGCCGGCCGTCCGCGCAGACCGTGGCGCCGTAGCCGGTGGGGTCGGTGCCGTCCGCGCCGGTGACGACGGGCCGTCCGCTCGCCGTGCGGACGATGCTGGTCTGCAGGCCGTAGCGCGCGTAGCACTGCTTGCGTGCGGCGGCCAGCGCGTCCAGTCCCGCCCGCTCATCCACCGGGAGCCGGTAGGGCCCCACCACGCGCGGGTCGATCCCGCTGAGCTGGGCGCCGGTCTCGCTGTAGGTGTCGGTGCGCAGCGGGTCGACGGTGGCGGCGGGCCGGGGCGGCAGCGGGGTGCCGCGGGGCGCGGAGTCGGCGACCAGGGTGCGGTCGGCGGTGGTGAGCGCGATGCGGCGGCCGGTCTTCGCGGCCAGGTCCCGGACCGTGCGCCGGGCATCGGCCCAGTCGGCGTGGGTGGCGGCGTACCCGCTGAGCCCCGCCAGGATGCTGTTGTCGGCCGCGAGATCCTGACCCTGCTCCTCCTTCAGGGCACTGGTCGTCGTCGTGACCGCGAGCCAGGCGGTGGCGGCCACCGAGCAGACGGCGATCAGGGCGGAGACGGACAGCAGCCGGACGAGCAGCCGCTTGCGCAGCGGGATCCGACGCCGCAAGGGCCCGTCCTGGCCGACGCGGAACCGCTGGGCCTTCATGAACACCTCACGCAGGCCCGGCCGCGCCCGGCCTGCACGGACACCGCCCGGCCGCGCCCGGCCTGCACGGACACTGCCCGGCCGACGCGGGATCGCCGGGCCTTCACGGACACCGCCCGGCAAGCACGCCACCGCCGGGACGTCACGGACACCGCCCGGCCGACGCGGGACCGCCGGGACTTCACAGCCGCCCCTCGGGCCAGGCACACGGCAACCGGCGTTTCACGGCCGCGCCCCGCTCAGCTTGTAGCCGACGCCGAACACGGTCAGCAGGCGGACCGGGCGGCGTGGGTCGGTCTCGATCTTGCGGCGCAGGTTCATGATGTGCACGTCGACGGCCCGTTCGGTGGAGGCCCGGTCGAAGCCGCGGGTGCAGTGCAGCAGTTGCCGCCGGGTGAAGACCCGCTCCGGCTCGCCCGCCATGGCCAGCAGGATCTGGAACTCGGCGGGCGTGCACTCCACCGGGACGCCGTCGCAGCGCACCTCGTGCCGCTCGGGGTCGACACTGATCCCGGCGGCCCGGGCGGCCAGGTCGCCGTCCCGGGCGTCGCCGCCCCGCCCGCTGCGCCGGAGCACCGTACGGATGCGGGCCATCAGCTCGCGCGGGCTGTACGGCTTGGTCATGTAGTCGTCGGCGCCCAGTTCGAGGCCGAGCAGCACGTCGTCCTCGGCGGAGCGGGCGGTGAGCATGACCACGGGGATGTCCGGGTCCTCGCCGCCGCGCAGCACCCGGCACACGCCGAAGCCGTCGACGACCGGGAGCATCAGGTCCAGGACGACGAGGTCGGGCCGCAGCCGGCGGGCGGCGTCCAGCGCGGCGGCGCCGTCGTGCACCACCGTGGCGAGGTGTCCCTCGGCCAGCAGGGAACGGCGGATCAGTTCGGCCTGCTTCTCGTCGTCCTCGGCTACCAGCACATGAGCGCACACGAGTTCGGATCCTAAGCGGCTCAGCGTGCGAGCCAGTCGGCGTACCCCATGACGACGACCGGATGCCGGGCCGGATCGAGGGTGCGCAGGAGGTCCTTCATGGCGGCTTTGGCGACGCTGACGCAGCCGTGGGTGGGGCCGCCGTGGTCGACGTGCAGCCAGACTCCGCCGCCGCGCCCGGGTCCGAGGGGCCGCGTCCAGTCCAGCGGCGAGGTGCCGGGCTCGCGGTTGTAGTCGATGGCGATGACGTAGTCGAAGCAGCCGTCGAGCGGCTCGCCCTCGAAGCCGGTGCCCGGTGAGTGGAATCCGGCGGACCGGTGGTACGGCAGCTTGCTGCCGGGGTCCGGGAGGAGGCCGCCGGCGTCGGAGAGGGTGTAGACGCCGAGCGGGGAGCGCAGGTCGCCGAGCATGTGATGGCCGCTCCAGCCGCGCAGGGCGTTGTGGGCGGGCCAGGCGGGTCCGGCCTGCCAGCCGCTGGCGGTGCGTTCGTACAGGACGACCGTGCAGACGGGGGAGTCCTTGCCGCGTCCGGTGGCGACGACGGCCTGTTCGCAGTGCTCGGGTATCGCGGCCCGCAGCGTGGGGCCGAGGCCGGGTATGCCCTGCGGTGCCTGTTCCGCCTCGATCTCGGTGGGGGTGGCCGTCGGCGCCGGACGGGTGGCCGGCGTCCGGCGCTCGCTCGCCTCGGCTCCGCCGCCGCAGCCGGTGAGCAGCAGCGGGGAGGCGAGGACCGCGACGGCGGTTCTGCGATGGATCATGGTGCCGACCCTGGCCGACACTTGTTTGGAACCGGTAAGGATCTACTCGGAAACGGTAAGGACTCAGGCGCTGTCCGGCTTGCCTTTCGTGAACAGCCAGGTGTGGAACAGCCCGTCCAGCCGCTTGCCCGACACCCGCTCGGCCAGCTGCGTGAACTGTGCGGTCGTACCGTGGCCGTCGCGGTGCTGTGCCGCCCAGGTGCGCAGGATCCGGAAGAAGTCCCGGTCCCCCACCGCCTTGCGCAGTTCGTGCAGGGTCATGGCGCCGCGGGCGTAGACGGGCATGCCGAAGATGTTCTTTCCGCTGCCCGGATCGCCCGGCGGGTAGGCCCACAGCTGGTTGTCCGCCGGGGTCGCGTAGAGCGCGTCGAAGGCCTTCTGGGCGCTGTCGCCGCCGTGCTGCTCGGCGTACAGCCACTCGGCGTAGGTGGCGAAGCCCTCGTTGAGCCAGATGTCCTTCCAGGAGGTCAGCGAGACGGAGTCGCCGAACCACTGGTGGGCGCTCTCGTGGACGAGGGTGGTCAGGTCGGGTGCGGAGTCGTAGAGCGGCCGGGTCTGGGTCTCCAGCGCGTAGCCGACGCCCGGGGCGTGGTCGACGATCGCCCCGGCGGACCGGAACGGGTACGGCCCGAACAGCTTGCTCTCCCAGGCGAGGACGGCGGGCAGCTTCTTCAGCACCGGCGCGGCGGTGGTCGCCTCCCGGGGGTCCACGGCGTTGTAGACCCGGATGCCGTCGGGGGTGGTGTACCGCTGGACCTTGAAGGTGCCGACGGTCGCGGTGGCCAGGTAGGCGGCCATCGGCCGGCTCTCGCGCCAGCGGAACGTCGTGTACCCGTGCGCGGTGCGCTGGGAGAGCAGCTCGCCGTTGGCGACCGCGGTGCGCCCCTGCGGGACGGTGAGCGTGAAGTCGTACGACGACTTGTCCCTGGGGTGGGCGTTGGCCGGGAACCAGGTCATGGCGCCCTGTGGTTCGCCGGCCACGAACGCGCCGTCGTCGGTGGGGATCCAGCCGTCCGGCGACCCGTCGGGGTCGGTGACCGGCCCGGGGGTGCCCCGGTATTTGACGGCGACCCGGAACGCGCGGCCCGCGGGCAGGGTGCGGCGCGGGGTGACGACGAGTTCCTGGCCGTCGCGCCGGAAGGCGGCCGGGGCGCGGTCGACGGTGACGCCGGTGACGGTCAGTCCCGTGAGGTCGAGGTCGAAGCGGGTCAGCCGCTGGGTGGCGCGGGCGGTGAGGACCGCGGTGCCGTCGAGGTGCCGGGTCCCGGTGTCGTAACGCAGCGTCAGATCGTAGTGCCGGACGTGGTAGCCGCCGTTGCCGCTGAGCGGGAAGTACGGGTCGCCCGCGCCGGGCGCGCCGGTGGTGCCCGGCGCCGTGGGTGCGGCGGCGCCGACGAGGGCCGCGACGGCGAAGGGAACGGTGGCGAGGACCGCCCGGCGGCGCCGCGCGGGTGGTCTGTGGGGGTGCGTCACATGCGCTCCTCGGGGAGTGACCGGTGATCGTCCGGCCGACAGACTAGGGGCGGTCCGGTCCGCCCGAGCCTCTCCTTCCGGTCACGTTGCGCCGCGTCGCCCCCAGTGGCCGTAACCCGCCGCAGTACGCTCGCGGCACCGTCCGCGACCCGAGAGGGGCCCCGTGAGCGTGCGTGTGCGCCGGATCTACGAACCGCCCGAGCCCGACGACGGCCTGCGGGTGCTGGTCGACCGGCTGTGGCCGCGCGGCATCGCCAAGGAGGAAGCGGACATCGACGAGTGGCCCAAGGGACTCACGCCGTCGACGGAGCTGCGCAAGTGGTTCCACGGCGGCGGCTCGTACGAGGAGTTCCGCCGCCGCTACGAGGCCGAACTGGACGCCCCTGAGGCCGCCGAGCTGCTCGACGGCCTGCGCAGGGCGGCCCGCAGGGGCCGCGTGACCCTGTTGACGGCGTCCAAGACGCCGGAGCAGAGCCACGCCCACGTGCTGGAGGACCTGCTGAAGAGCTGACCTCAGCCGGTCCGCCCGGCCGCGTGCCGGCCGGCCGCCCGCCCCGAGAACAGGCAGCCGCCGAGGAACGTGCCCTCCAGCGCGTTGTAGCCGTGCACACCGCCGCCGCCGAAGCCGGCCACCTCGCCCGCCGCGTACAGCCCCTCGATCGGGGTGCCGTCGGCGGCCAGGGCGCGGGAGTCGAGGTCGGTCTGGATGCCGCCGAGGGTCTTGCGGGTCAGTACGTGCAGCCGGACGCCGATGAGGGGGCCGGCGGCCGGGTCGAGGATGCGGTGCGGGGCCGCGACCCGGCCGAGACGGTCGCCGATGTAGCGGCGGGCGTTGCGGATGCCCTGGACCTGGGAGTCCTTGCTGTAGGGGTTGGCCAGCTGCAGATCGCGGGCCTCGATCTGGCGGCGCACCTCGGCCGCGTCGAGCAGCGGCTTGCCGGTCAGGGCGTTCATCTTGCCGACCAGTTGCTCCAGGCTGCCCGCGGTCACGAAGTCCGCGCCCTTGTCGAGGAAGGCCTGCACCGGTGCGGGCGCGCCCTTGCCGAGCAGCCGGTCGCGCAGCACGGCCCCCCGGTCCTTGGCGGTGATGTCGGGGTTCTGCTCGGAGCCGGAGAGCGCGAACTCCTTCTCGATGATCTTCCGGGTGAGGATGAACCACGAGTGGTCGTATCCGGCGATGTCCTCGGTGGTGCGCAGGTATTCCAGGGTGCTGAGGGTGTCGTAGCCCGGCAGGCAGGGGTCGGGCAGCCGGCGGCCGAGGGCGTCCAGCCAGACGGAGGACGGGCCGGGCAGGATGCGGATGCCGTGACCGGGCCAGACCGGGTCCCAGTTCTGCAGGCCTTCCGTGTAGTGCCACATGCGGTCCCGGTTGACGAGGCGTACGCCCGCCCCGGCGCTGATGTCGAGCATGCGGCCGTCGACGTAGGCGGGGACGCCGGTGACCATCTCGGCGGGGGGTGTGCCGAGCCGCTCGGGCCAGTAGCGGCGCACGATGTCGTGGTCGGCGCCGATGCCGCCGCTGGTGACGACGACCGCCTGGGCGGTGAGGGCGAAGTCGCCGGCCCGGTCGCGGTGGGAGGCGACACCGCGCGGCGAGAGATCCTCGGCGAGGACCGTGCCGCGCACACCTCGGGCCGTGCCGTCCTCGATGACCAGCTCGTCCACCCGGTGGCGGTGGTAGAAGGTCAGCAGTCCGTCGCGGGCGGCCTGGCGGGCGTACTTCACGAAGGGCTCGACCACCCCGGTTCCGGTGCCCCAGGCGATGTGGAAGCGGGGTACGGAGTTGCCGTGCCCGTGCGCCCGCAGGTCGCCGCGTTCGGCCCAGCCGACGGTCGGCAGCAGCGTGATGCCGTGGCCTTCCAGCCAGGACCGCTTCTCGCCGGCCGCGAACTCGACGTAGGCGCGGGCCCAGCGCACCGCCCAGGTGTCCTCGTCGTCGAGCCGGTCGAACCGCGCGCTGCCCTGCCAGTCGTTCCAGGCGAGGTCGAAGGAGTCCTTGATGCCGAGGCGGCGCTGCTCCGGGGAGTCGACGAGGAACAGCCCGCCGAAGGACCAGAACGCCTGGCCGCCGAGGTTGGCGGCGTTCTCCTGGTCGACCAGGGCCACCCTGCGTCCCCGGCTGGTGAGTTCGTGCGCCGCGACCAGGCCGGCGAGGCCCGCTCCGACGACGATGACGTCCGCGTCCATGGCGTCCGGTTCCTTCCTCAGATGCTCGATGGGGAAGTGCTGGCGTCGGTGAGCAGCGCGGTGAGCAGCTGTTTCAGCCAGGCCCGCGCGGCCTCGACGTCCTTGTCCAGCAGTAGTTGGGTGGTGACCCCGTCGTACGCGGCGACCACGGCGTGCGCGGCGCCGTCCACGTCGCGGAGTACGGCGGGCAGCGCGGTGTGGCCGCGGGCCCGCAAGAGCCGGTCCGCGACGGCCTCCCGGAGCCGGGCCCGGTGGTCGAGGAGGGCCCGGGCGACGGCCGGGTCGCGGGCGGCGTGCACCAGGAAGTCGGTCTTGACCAGCAGCCAGTCCACGTCGAGCAGCAGTACCTCGGTGACCCGGTCCACGGAGGCCGGCACGTCGAGATCCGGGCCGTCCTGGGCGAGGGCGTCGGCGACCTGGTCGGCGATGAGGTCGGCGCGTTCCTGGTAGAGCGCGAAGAACAGCTCGTCCAGGGTGGCGAAGTTGGAGTAGAAGGCGCCGCGGCTGTAGCCGGCGGCCTCGCAGATCTCCTCGATGGAGACGCGGCCGAAGCCCTTGGCGGCGAACACCTGGAACGCGGCGTCGAGCAGCCGGGCCCGGGTGGCGACCCGGCGCCGGGTGACGCGCCTGGGTGTCTCGCTCATCGGCACCGGTCCTCCGCCCTCGTCGGATACGCGAATGTATCCGATACATCGATGCATCGAAAGTCCCCGCCCTTCTTTCGCTTTGGAACACATTTTCGATTAAGGAGTACGCTGGACCCATGTCCACGCACCTCCAGGGCTCCCTGTTCGACCAGACCGACGAGCTGCGGCTCGGCCCGCTCGACGGGCTGCGCCGGACCGGGCTGGGAGCCGGCGCCTGGATCGACGTGCTGCCGGGCTGGCTGAACGGGGCCGACGCCCTGTTCGAGCGACTGGCGGCGGATGTGCCGTGGCGGGCCGAGCGCCGCAGGATGTACGACAACGTGGTGGCCGTACCACGCCTGCTGGCCTTCTACGCGGCCGCCGACCCGCTCCCCCATCCGGTGCTGGACGAGGCGCGCGACGCCCTGTCCCGGCACTACGCCGGGGAACTGGGCGAGCCGTTCACGACCGCCGGGCTGTGCTTCTACCGCGACGGCCGGGACAGTGTGGCCTGGCACGGCGACCGGATCGGGCGGGGCGCCCGCGAGGACACCATGGTGGCGATCCTCTCCGTGGGCGCGCCCCGGGACCTGCTGCTGCGCCCGGCCGAAGGAGGCGGCGCGACGGTACGGCGCCCGCTCGGGCACGGCGACCTGATCGTGATGGGCGGCTCCTGCCAGCGCACCTGGGAGCACTGCGTACCGAAGACCGCGCGGGCCGCGGGACCGCGCATCAGCGTCCAGTTCCGGCCGCACGGCGTGCAGTGATCCGTGCGGCACCCCGGTGCGCGGGACGGCGCCCGATCTGGTTGGCTGTCCCGCGACGAACAGCGACAACCGGGGTGGGGAGACCATGCGGGCAGAGGTACACCAAGTAGCCGACGGCACCTATCTGGTGCACGGCAACAACGTCAACTGGGTGATCCTCAAGGACGGGGACGCCGTCACCCTCGTCGACACCGGCTACCCCGGGGACCGGCAGGGCGTCCTGGAGTCCCTCGCGGCGGTGGGCAGCTCGCCCGAGGCGGTCGCGGCCGTGCTGATCACCCACGCGCACAACGACCATCTGGGCTCGGCCGAGCACCTGCGCGCCACCTACGGCGTCCCGGTCTATCTGCATCCCGCCGAAGTCGGCCACGCGCGGCGGGAGTTCCTGCAGCAGGCCACCGTCGGCGACGTGCTGCGCAACATCTGGCGCCCCGGCGTGCTGTCGTGGGCGGTGCACACCGTCAAGGTCGGCGGCACCGAACAACACCCCGTCACCGCTCCCGAGCCGTTCCCGGCCGACGGCCCGCTGGACCTGCCCGGCCGTCCCGTGCCCGTGCACACCCCCGGCCACACCGACGGACACTGCGTCTACCACCTGCCCGACGCGGGGATCGTCATCTCCGGTGACGCGCTGGTCAGCGGGCACGCGATCTCGCGGGTCGAGGGCCCGCAGCTGCTGACCGACTTCTTCCACCACGACCGCGCCGGGGCGATCGCCTCCCTGAAGGTGATCGGCTCGCTGGAGGGCGACGTCCTGCTGCCCGGGCACGGGCCGCTGCACCGGGGGCCGATGCGCGCGGCGGCCGAACAGGCCGAGGAGAGGGCCTCCTAGACTCCCGCACGGCGCCTTGGGGTGCGTGTCATGGCCTGACGGCTCAGCGCCACGGACCCCGAGCACCCCGCGCTCGCGGCATGGGCCGGGGTCTGGAACGCGGCCCTCGGAGAGCGGCTCACCCGCACCGCGCCCGGCCACCCCGCGCAGGGCGTCACGGTCACTCGCCTGCCCGGCCAGGACCCGTTCGTCCGCACGCCGTTGACGGCGGTCGGCGTCCGCGCCACGCCGCTGAGGGCGTGCGCGGCCGCGCGGCCGGGCGGGACCCGCAGCTGCTGGTCCGTGCCGTCGCCGTGACGGCACGGCTCCTCGCCCCGTGCGCCCCGCCCCGGATGCGTGCCGCGCCGTCCGGCCGGCGCGGACGGGCGCCGGGCGAGCTCGTGGTCGTGGTCGTGGTCACCGTCACCCGTCGCGCAGCCGGGTCCGTGGCTCACCCGTGCGGGACCACGGCGACCGGGCACTCGGCGTGGTGCAGCACCCCGTGCGCCACCGAGCCGATCCGGGCGCCCACGGCCGTACGGTGCGCGCGGCGCCCGACGACCATCAGCTGGGCCCGGCCGGCCACCGACAGCAGCACCTGGCCCGCGCTGCCCAGCTCGACCTGTTCGGCCACCGGCACGTCCGGGAACCGTTCCCGCCACGGCCCGAGCGCCTCGCTCAGCGCCTGCTTCTCGTACGGCTCCAGGCCGCCCGCGTCGTCGAGGAGCTTGAGCGAACCGGGGCTGTAGGCGAAGACCGGCGGCAGCGTCCACGCCCTGACGGCCCGGACGGTCGCGCCGCGTGCCGCCGCCGTCTCGAACGCGAAGCGCAGCGCGGCCGCGCTGTCCTCGGCATCGCCGTGCTGGCCGACCACGACGTCCCGTCCGGCCACCTCCGCGGTCGGCCGGTCCCCGGCGCGCACCAGGACCACCGGCCGGGCGGCCCCGGCGATCACCTGCTGGCCGACCGAACCGAGCAGGAACCCGACGACCGTGCCGTGCCCGCGCGAGCCCAGCACCAGCATCTCGGCCTCCGCCGCCGCCCGGACCAGCGCGTGCACGGACGTGCCCTCCACGACATCGACGGTCGTGGCGAGCCGCGGGTGCCGCTCGGTGACGGCCCGCACGGCCTGCGTCACACCGTCCGTGACCCACCCGTGCTGGGTGGCGCGGTCGGCCGTGGCGAGCTGCTCGGCATAGCGCCACGCGTGCACCACGCGCAGCGGCAGCCCCCGGCGTACGGCCTCCCGGGCGGCCCACTCCAGCGCGGCCAGGCTCTCCCGCGAACCGTCCACTCCTGCCGTGATCGGGCGTGTCATGCCTGGGCCTCCTCGTCGTCGCGGCGCGTTTCGCGGGAACGATCATCTCGCGGACGCCCCGCGCACGCCGACCGGCACCACGGCACGAGGCGCCGGCAGGCCCGCTGATCGCGGTCCCCGCCGGATCCCGGGGCGAAGCGGGGCGATCGAACATACGATGGGGTGCGAACCGGTGCGGTGGTCTGCACGACGCCGGGCCAGGTGATCCGACACCCGGGGTGGGAGACGTATGGCACAGGCCGCCGAAGCAGCGCGGACCGTCATCCTGACCGTGGACGACGACCCGGGAGTGTCCCGCGCCGTCGCCCGCGATCTGCGGCGGCGCTACGGCGAGTCGTACCGGATCGTGCGCGCGGAGTCCGGCCAGTCGGCGCTGGAGGCACTGCGCGAGCTGAAGCTGCGCGGCGACCTGGTGGCGGTGATCCTGGCCGACTACCGCATGCCGCAGATGAACGGCATCGAGTTCCTGGAGCAGGCGCTCGACGTCTACCCGGGGGCGCGGCGGGTGCTGCTGACCGCGTACGCGGACACCAGCGCGGCGATCGACGCGATCAACGTGGTCGATCTCGACCACTATCTGCTCAAGCCCTGGGATCCGCCGGAGGAGAAGCTCTATCCGGTCCTGGACGATCTGCTCCAGGCGTGGCGCACCAGCGACTACCGGCCCGTGCCCAGCACCAAGGTGGTCGGGCACCGGTGGTCGGCGCGTTCCTCGGACGTGCGCGAGTTCCTGGCCCGCAACCAGGTGCCGTACCGCTGGTACTCGGTGGACGAGCCGGAGGGACGGCGGCTGCTGGCCGCCGCCGGACAGGACGGGCAGCGGCTGCCGCTGGTGATCACCCCGGACGGCACGGCCCTGGTGGAGCCGGAGGCGCCGGAGCTGGCGGCCCGGGTGGGGCTCGCCACGACGCCCACGGCCGACTTCTACGACCTCGTCGTGATCGGCGGCGGGCCCGCCGGGCTCGGTGCCGCCGTGTACGGGGCCTCGGAAGGGCTGCGGACCGTGCTCGTCGAGCGGTCGGCGACCGGCGGGCAGGCGGGGCAGAGCTCCCGGATCGAGAACTACCTGGGCTTCCCCGACGGTGTCTCGGGCGCCCAGCTCACCGAGCGGGCGCGGCGGCAGGCGGCCAGGTTCGGCGCCGAGATCCTGACCGCGCGGGAGGTGACCGGGCTGGAGGTCAACGGTGCCGCCCGCGTCGTACGGTTCGCGGACGGCACGGCGATCGCCGCGCACAGCGTGATCCTCGCGACCGGCGTGCAGTACCGGCAGCTGACGGCCGAGGGCTGCACCGATCTGACCGGCTGCGGCGTGTTCTACGGCTCGGCGCTGACCGAGGCGGCCGCCTGCCAGGGGCAGGACGTGTACATCGTCGGCGGCGCCAACTCGGCGGGCCAGGCTGCGATGTACCTGTCCCGGGGCGCGAAGTCGGTGACGCTGCTGGTGCGCGGCCCGGACCTGTCGGCGTCGATGTCGCACTATCTGATCCAGCAGATCGCCGAGGCACCGAACATCTCGGTGCGCGCGCACACGGTCGTGCACGCGGCGCACGGCTCGGGCCACCTGGAGCAGCTGACCCTGCGGCACTCGGTGACCGGCGAGAGCGAACAGGTCGACGCCCAGTGGATGTTCGTGTTCATCGGAGCCGCCCCGCTGACCGACTGGCTGGGCGACGCGGTGCTGCGCGACGAGCGCGGCTTCATCCTGGCCGGACCCGACCTGACCGCCGACGGACGCCCGCCGGCCGGCTGGGAGCTGGACCGGCCGCCGTACCACCTGGAGACCAGCGTCCCGGGCGTGTTCGTGGCGGGCGACGCACGCGCCGAGTCCGCCAAGCGGGTCGCGTCCGCCGTCGGAGAGGGAGCCATGGCCGTGATGCTCGTCCATCGGTATCTGGAGCAGTCATGAGCGGTCGGATCATGCCGTGCAGCCCCAAGGAGATCGGCTCGCTGTTCCTCTTCGAGAAGCTCGGCCCCGAGCAGCTCGGGCGGCTGTGCAGCCAGGGGCGCGTGGAACTGTTCGAGCCCGGCCCGGTGTACACCGAGGGCGACTGCGCCACCTGCTTCTTCGTGATGATCGAGGGCACGGTGGTGCTCTCCCGCCGGGTCGCCGGCGACGACGTGGAGGTCACGCGCACCGCGCAGCCCGGGGTGTACGCGGGCGCGATGCAGGCCTACCTCGGCGACCGGCTACGGCAGGTCTACAACAACTCGATGCGGGTGACGGAGCCGACGCGGTTCTTCGTGCTGCCGGCGGACGTCTTCGCGGACATGATGACCGAGTGGTTCCCGATGGCCGTGCATCTGCTGGAGGGGCTGTTCTTCGGGTCGAAGAGCACCCAGGCGGCCGTCGGGCAGCGCGAGCGGCTGCTGGCGCTCGGCTCGCTGTCGGCGGGGCTCACGCACGAGCTGAACAATCCGGCGGCGGCGGCCGTACGGGCCACGGCCACGCTGCGCGAACGGATCGCGAAGATGCGCCACAAGCTGGCCGTGATCGCCGAAGGCCCCTTCTCCCGCGACCAGTTGGCGAGCCTGATCGAGATCCAGGAGCGCACCGCCGAACGGGTCGCGAAGGCCCCGGTGCTCAGCCCGCTGGAGGCCACCGACCGGGAGGACCTGCTCACCGACTGGCTCGCGGACCACGGCATCGACTACGGCTGGCAGCTCGCGCCGACCTTCGTGCAGGGCGGGCTCGACGTGGACTGGCTGGAGCAGGTCGCGGCGGCCGTGGACGAGGAGATCCTCGCCGGGGCGGTCGGCTGGCTCAACTACACCATCGAGACCGAGCTGTTGATGTGCGAGATCGAGGACTCCACCACCCGGATCTCGCATCTCGTCGACGCGGCCAAGCAGTACTCGCAGCTGGACCGGGCGCCCTACCGGGTGGTCGACGTGCACGAACTCCTCGACAGCACCCTGCTGATGCTCTCCGGAAAGATCGGCCAGGGCATGGAGGTCGTCAAGGAGTACGACCGTACGCTTCCGCCGGTGCCCGCCTATCCGGCGGAGCTGAACCAGGTGTGGACCAACCTGATCGACAACGCGGTCTCCGCCATCAACGGCGCCGGCGGCACGGGCACGCTGACCGTGCGGACCGCGCTCGACCACGAGCGGCTGCTGGTGGAGTTCCGGGACACCGGGCCCGGTGTCCCGCCCGAGATCAAGGACCGTATTTTCGACCCGTTCTTCACCACGAAACCGGTCGGCGAGGGCACCGGGCTGGGCCTGGACATCTCCTGGCGGATCGTCGTCAACAAGCACCACGGCACGCTGCGCGTGGAGTCGGTGCCGGGCGACACCCGTTTCCAGGTGCTGCTTCCGCTGACCGCCGAGACACCCGACGAGGACGCGGAGGACACGGCATGACCGACGTCGACGGGATCGACACGACCGCTCGGCCCAGTGGCGCCGGGTGCGTGGAATGCGGCGAGGACGGCGGCTGGTGGTTCCACCTGCGCCGCTGCGCCGCGTGCGGGCACATCGGCTGCTGCGACGACTCCCCGGCCAAGCACGCCACCGCCCACTACGACGCCACGGGGCACCCGGTGATCCAGAGCTTCGAGCCGGGCGAGGAGTGGTTCTGGAACTTCGCCACGGAGGAGCTGTACGCCTCGGGCCCCGAACTCGCCCCGCCCGCCAGCCATCCCGCGGACCAGCCGGTGCCGGGCCCGGCGGGCCGGGTACCGGCGAACTGGGCCGAGACGCTGCGGTGAACGGCACCACGGGCCGGCCGGGTCGGGCCCCGGCCGGTCCGTGGCCGGCGGTCAGCGGGCGCAGTCCAGGCGGCTCAGGTCGACGGCGTCGGCCATGGCCTGCATCCCCTTGTCGTTGGGGTGCAGATGGTCGCCGCCGTCGAAGAACGGCAGGATCCGCTCCGGGTCGTAGGGGCTGCGCAGGACGCGGTCGAAGTCGGTGACGGCGTCGACGTCACGGCTGGTGCGCAGATACCGGTTGACCTCCTGGCGTACGGACTCGGCGGCCGGGTCCCATTCGGACCAGCCCTTGAACGGGGCGACGGTGGCGGCGACGACGCACTTCCCGGCCGCGTGCGCCCGTCGGGCGATCTCCCGGTATCCGGCGATCAGGTCGGCCGCGGTGACGCCGGTGTGCGCCTTGAGGTCGTTCACGCCCTCGAAGAGGAAGACGGTGCGTACGCCGGGCAGGGACAGGACGTCCCGGTCCAGCCGGTTGAGGGCGGACTGCCCGGCGCCGTCCGCGAGGACCTTGTTGCCCGAGATGCCCTCGTCGGCGACGCCCTTGATGTCCGTACGGGCACTGTTCAGGCGCCGGGCGAGGTAGTCGGGCCAGCGGCGGTTCAGGTCGCTGGTGGACTGCCAGCCGTCGGTGATCGAGTCGCCGAGCGCGGCCACGGCCCTCGTGGCCGCGCGGGTCGGCCGTACGGACACGGCGTCGAGGTACCACCAAGAGCCCGTGGTCCGCGCCCAGCCGGTGCCGCTCTCCTCGGCCGTGTGGTCGCCCTGGGCGGTGTACGACGTCTGCAGCGCCATGCCGTGGCCGGTCGCCGGGCCGTCCGCGTTGGGGGTGTACAGGCTGACAGCGAGGTCCGTGCCGGGCGGCAGCGTGCCGGGCAGCGGATCGCTCCAGGCGACGGCGCCCGCCGGCACGGTGACCGTGCGGGCGCCGCCGAAGGTCAGCCGCCGGTTGCTGCCGTGACGCAGTGCGGCGCCCCGGTCGCGCAGTCCGGCGTAGACGCCGGCCAGGGTCAGCGGCCGGTCGCCGAAGGCGTTGGTGACGCGGACGCGCAGGCCGCTGCCGCCGACGCTGGTGTGCACGATGAGCCGGTAGCCTTCGCCCGCCGTGCCCTCGCCCGGGCGGTCGGCGCTCGCCGCCCAGGTGACGACGCCGGAGGCGCGGGTGGTGGAAGGGGGCAGGGGGTCGGCCGCATGGGCGGGCGCGCCCTGGCAGACGACGGCCGTGAGCAGGGCGGCGACGACGCGGCAGCCGCGTCCGATCCGGCCGCTCACCGGGCGAGGTCCCGGAGGGTGACCGTCTCGCCGGGTCGCATGCGGACGGTCCGGGACGTCCCTGCGTATCCCACGGAGGTCATGGTCCCGCCGATGCTGCGGATGCGCACCTCGGTGGGTGTGCCGTCCCGCCAGGCGAGGTCGACGACGAACCCGCCGCGCGCCCCGGCGCCGCTCATCGAACCGGCCGCCGCCCACGCGTCCGGCAGGGCCGGCAGCAGTTCCAGCCGGCCCGGGCGGGAGTACAGCAGCATCTCGGCGACGGCGGCCGGGGTGCCGAAGTTGGCGTCGATCTGGAAGATGCCCCGGCCCTGGGATGCCTCGTAGATGTCGAAGAGGTTGGGGGCGGTGCCGTTGGCGCCGTTCTCGGACGGGCGCAGGTTGGTGACGACGAGCTGGTAGGCCTTGTCCGCGTTCTTCAGCCGGGCCCAGCACAGGGCGCGCCAGGCGTTGGCCCACCCGAAGCTGTCCATGCCGCGTGCGGTGAGCAGGGCGGTGGCGCCGGCGACGATGTCGGCGGGGGTGGAGCCGTCGGGCCGGATGCGGTCGCCGGGGAAGAGGCCGATCAGCGGGGAGAGATGGCGGTGGGTGGTCTCGCCGAGGTTGTCCGGGGACATCCACTCCTCCAGCCAGCCGGTCTTCGGGCTCACCACGGGCAGGTACAGCCGCTCACGCAGGTCGCCGATGGTACGGGCGTGGTCGGCGTCCCGGCCCAGCTCGGCCGCCGCGGTGCGGTAGTTGCCGAACAGCGCCCACACCAGTTCCTGCGCGTAGGTGATGCCCTTGGCGTCGAGCGGGCCCTGTTCCGGGGACCAGTCGCTGTCGGCGACGAGGACCTCCCGGCCGCTGTCGGGCAGGGTGGTGGTGAGCAGCCGGGCCTCCCAGAACGCGCAGGCTCCCTTGAGCAGCGGGTAGATCTTCGCCAGGTGGGTGCGCGAGTGGGTGTACTCGTAGTGCTCGAAGAGGCTGTTGCACAGCCAGGCGTTGCCGGCCGGGTGCCACCACCAGCCGCCTCCGCCATGGGGGTTGGCGGAGATGGCCAGGGTCCAGCCGGCGTTCTCGCCGCTGGAGTTGCGGTAGCGGTTGCGCGGGTCGTCGAACAGGCGCCGGGTGAGGTCGGTCCACGACGGGAGCTGGGCGAGGCAGTAGTCGGTGAGGGCGTCGAAGCACGGGGACAGGCCTGCCCGGTCGGCCATCCAGTAGTTCATCTGGAGGTTGATGTCGGTGTGGTAGTCGCCCATCCAGTCCGGGTCGTTGCCGTCGAGCCAGAGTCCCTGGAGGCCGAGCGGCAGGCTGCCCCGGGACCCGGAGATCATCAGATACCTGCCGAACTGGACGTAGGCGGCCTCCAGTTCGGGATCGGGCTCGCCGTCCCGGGCGCGGGCCCTGATCCGCTCCCAGGTGTCCAGGGAGCGCTGCCGGTCCGTCGAGGTGCCGAGGGAGAGGCCGAACCGGTCGAAGAGGGCGCGGTGGTCGGCACTGTGCGTGCGCAGCAGGGTGTCGGCGGGGTGGCGGGCGGCGGCACGGACCTTGGTGCGGGCCAGTGCCCGGGGGTCGAGGGACGGGTCGCGGTAGTGAGTGGCGGCGTTGGGCGCGTAGTTGGTGCCGCCGCTGAGGATGACGGTCAGCTCCCGGCAGCCGGAGAAGCTGATCCGGGCGCCGTCGACACGGACGCTGCCGCCGCTGCCCCGGGCGGTGACGGCGGCGCCGTAGGCCAGCCCGTTGGGGAAGACCCCGGCGAAGGAGTCGGCGGCTCCCCCGGTCTCGCCGTGGCTCCCTTCGAGGGTGAGGGTGCCGGTGTACTGTCCGCCGCCGCTCTGGGTGAAGTGCAGCACGATCACGTCGTCGGGGCGGCTGGCGAACAGCTGTCGCCGGTAGCTGACGTGGGAGTGGACGTACGACGTCGTCACCACACCCCGCGCGAGGTCCAGGGTGCGGCGGTAGCCGGAGACGGCCGGCAGGTCGTGGTCGGGCAGCTCGACGGTGAGCCGGGCGAGGAGGGTGAGGGAGCCGAAGTCATCGCGGCCGTAGGGGAATTGGCCGTCGCTGTCGAGGGCGTCGTTGAGTCCGCCGGTCCACATCGTGGCGTCGGTGACGAGCAGGAGCTCCCGGCCGGGGTCGTCGGTCGCGAGGGCGCCGAGCCGGCCGTTGCCGACGGGCAGGCCCTGGCTGATCAGCGAGCGCTCGTCGGCGGGGGCCTGCCACCAGAGCTGGTGGCGGGGGTCGGGTGCGGGAGCCTCGGCGGGCCGCCGCGGGGCCGCGTGTGCGGTGAAGGCGGGCAGGGAGACGAGCGCTCCGGTGGCGGCGGCGAGGAAGCCGCGTCTGCTGGGCGGGGTGTCCATGGCGGGCTCCGATCTCACTGGCGGGGGGACACGGGCACGTCGATGCGGTCGATGTCCGGCGCGTAGTCCGTACCGCTGTCGAAGGTCACGGTGTTGGCCCCGGCCTTCAGGGTGACGGGGACGCTCACGGTCTCGACGGTCCCCCAGTCGCCGGTCGAGGGGAAGCGGTGGCGGGTGGCGGCACCGGAGTCGGCCGAGATGTTCACCGGGCGGGGGTCGCCGCTGACGTAGGCGACCTTGATCAGATAGGTGCCGGACCGGTCCACGACGACGTCGTTGAAGCGGAGTGCGCCGCCAAGGTAGAGGTTGCCGACCTTCTTCTTCCCGGAGCAGGCGGGGCAGTCGGCGACGGAGGCGTTGCCGCTCAGGGTGTTGGCGGCGGACTCGGCCTCGTAGCCGGTCGTCCTGAGGGCGCTGCCGTGCGGGGTGACGGTGAACAGACGGGAGCCGTGGGCGGGCAGGGCCTCGGTGATCCTGTTCCGGTACGCGCCGAGGTCCTCGTGGTTCCACAGGTCCCGTACGGCCGCCTTGCCGCTGAAGCCGAGGGCGGAGAAGTCGGCGGTGACGGCGGCGGGGCGGTCGGCGAGGTTGAACAAGGCCACCGTGTAGGTGCCGTCGGGGTTCTTGGCCGCCCAGACCTGTTGCGGGTCGGAGGGGGTGACCGGCCGGGCGGGCGGGGTGTCGCCCTGGTCCACGGCGATGACCTCGCGGTTGGTGAGGAGCCTGACTCCGTAGTCGTCGAGCCCGGTGAGGTCGTCGCCGGTGTAGAGGGGGGACTTGGCGATGGCCCACAGGGTGGCGTACGTCTGCCGTTCCGCCTTCGTCAGGCCGTCCATGGTGCCGTTCCCGACGTCGAGGGAGTCGAGGTCGTTCCAGCCGCCGGGGCCGGCGTGCCGCGTCCAGCCGGGGGTGTCGTCGAAGCGGTCGTCGACGGAGTTCTCCCAGGTGACGAGGGTGTTGCAGTAGCACTCGACATCGGTGTCGATGCGCCAGCCGTTGGAGTACTTCTTCCAGTCGGCGGCGTGGCCGATGTCCAGGGACCAGGAGATCTCCAGATGGACGGGGCGGCCGGTGGCGGCCAGCGCACGCTGCCAGGCGGCGACGTCGGCAACGTTGTCGTAGTTGTCCCCGCTCTTGAAGGAGCCGGGACCGACGCCGTCGAGCTTGAGGAAGTCATAGCCCCATGAGGCCAGCAACCGGGCCTGGGAGTCTATGTACTTCTCGGCGCAGGGTTTGGCGAGATCGAGCTTGTAGGCGCTGTCCCAGCCGTTGGTCGTGCGCAGGTCGCCGTAGACGACGTCGGCGGTGGTGCAGCCGTCGGCCTGCCAGATGGGCACCTTGCCGTCGCCGTAGGCCTCCTTCTCCAGGCCGACCGGCAGATAGATCCCGGCCTTCAGGCCGAGCGCGTGGATGCGGTCGGCGACCGCCTTCATGCCGTGCGGGAAGCGCACCGGGTCGGCCTGCTGGCGTGCGTAGCCGTCGTACTCGGGTTTCCAGCCGGTGTCCCGCCACCAGCCGGCGTCGATGTCGACGTACTGGTAGCCGTACGGCTTCAGCTTGGCGGCCAGGGCGCCGGCCTGCTTCAGGACGTTCGCCTCGGTGAGGTAGCTGTAGTCGCCGTCCGGGTTGAGGCCCGGGTACTTGGAGGACTGCATGCTCCAACTCGACCAGCCCATATAGGGCTTGGCGGCGCTTGCCGCGACGCCGCCGTCGGCGTGGGCGGTGGCCGGGACGGCGGTGGCGAGGGCCGCGGTGAGGGCCAGGACGACGGCGGCTCTGAGCCCGCGGGCGGGCAGGAGGGAGTACGAGGGTGACCGCATGGGCCGTACCTCCTGGGTGGGTTCGGATGCGGGGCGGCTCAGCCCTTGCGGCTTGCGGGGGGCTGGGTGATGAAGGACTGGATGGCGGCGGCCGCGGCGCCGCGCGCCCATTCCTCGAAGGGCAGCGGGCGGGTCAGGACGTCGCACCGGGCGGCGGAGCCGAAGGCGGCCGTGGTGAAGCTCCGGCGGATCCGGTCGGCGAAGAGGTCGTAGGCGGCGAGCCCCTCGCCGGAGATGATCACGCGCTCGGGGCCGAGCAGGTTGGCCACGGTGGCGATGCCCCGGCCGATGGCGTCCCCGGCGCGCGCGTACACCTCGCGGGCTCCGGGGACGTCTTCATGCGCGAGGGTCAACGCCTGTGCACCGTCGCTGACATGACGGTTCGTCACCTCGCTCATGCGGGCGACGATCGCGGACTCGCCGGCGATCGCCTCCACACAGCCGCGGTTGCCGCAGTGACACTCGGGTCCGGCGGGGTCCACGACGACGTGCCCGATCTCCCCGGCCACACCGTGGGCACCGGCGACCACCCGGCCGTTCACCACGAGTCCGCAGCCGATGCCCGTGCCGACGGTCACGAGGGCGAAGCCGGCGAGCCCGGCGCCGGCGCCGAACCACTGCTCGGCGACGGTCAGCGCGCGTACGTCGTTGTCGACGGTGACCGGCAACCCGGTGCTCGTCGCGGCGAGTTCGGCGAGCGGCACATCCCGCCAGTGAAGGAACGGCGAGTAGCGTACGACGCCCTCGGCGCGGTCGACATCGCCGGAGACGGCGATGCCGAGCCCGGCCACCGGGGCACTCACCCCGGCCGCGCGGAATTCGTGCACGAGGTCCGCGATCGAGGCCAGCACGGCGCCCGGCGCCCGGTCCGGCAGGGGCCTGCGGCGGGCGAGGAGGATACGGCAGCACAGGTCCGCGAGGACGGCGATCAGCTCGTCGCCGGTGACCTTCACCCCGAGGAACAGGGCCCGTTCGCCGTTGACCCGGACCAGGCCTGCGGGCCGGCCGAGGGCGGGGCGGGCGTCCTCGTCGGCGTCCTCCGCCAGATACCCGGCGGCCAGCAGCGGGCGTACGGCCTTGGTCACGGCGGCCGGGGACAGGCCGGCCCGGCGGCCCGCCTCCAGGCGGGTCAGCGGACCGTGGGACAGCACCGCCGTGAAGACCTGTGAGGCGGCCGGCGTGTGCGCCGGGAACGTCTCCGTGTGCGGGGTCGAGCGCATGGCCGGGAACCTAGGACCATTATTTTCCGCTGTCAATAAAAGAAACAGGGGCTGTTACGGAGGCAGTTGGGGCATCCGGGACCGGACATGCGGATGCCCCGCGCACGGCGGGGCATCCAGGGGTACGGCGGTGCGGCGGTTCCGTCAGTGACGGGCGGCCGGCGTGTTGGCGACGGTGACGTCGACCGCGGCCCACGCCTTGTCCACGGTCTTGTACTCGGTGCTGTTCGCGCCGTACAGGTCCTTGGCCGCCTGCAGCGTCGCCTTGCGGGCGTCATGGAAGTCGGTCGTGGAGACCATGTAGCGGGTGAGCGCACGGTAGAAGATGGCGGTGGCCTTGGTGCGGCCGATGCCCTTGACCGTGGAGTGGTTGTAGGTCGGCGAGTCGTAGGCGACGCCGTTGATCGTCTTCTTGCCGCTGCCCTCGGCGAGGAGGTAGTAGGCGTGCGAGGAGACACCGGAGCCGGCGTGCACCTCGGTGTAGTAGGTGTCCGGCGACCAGTAGTCGATCGTGCCCTCGAGCTTGTCGAGCGACGGGTGGTCGAGGCGGCGCAGGAACTTCTGGGCGAGGCCCAGCTTCTCGCCGATCAGGTAGTCCGGCGTGTCCTTCTTGTTGTTGGCGTAGAACTCGACGTTCGAGCCGAAGATGTCCGCGAGGGACTCGTTGAGCGCGCCGGGCTCGCCGTACTGGTTGCCGTTGGGGTCGACGTAGGTCGGCTCCAGCTTGGCGGTCGCGTCGACCACACCGTGGGTCAGCTCGTGACCGGTGACGTCGAGCACGACGAGCGGCTTCTTGAAGGTCTTGCCGTCGCCGTCGCCGTACAGCATGCAGTTGCAGGTCGGGTCCCAGAAGGCGTTGGCGACCTTGCTGCCCCAGTGGACCATGCCCTGGGCGGCCTTGCTGTTGTTGGCTATGCCCTTGCGGCCGAAGGTGTTCTTGTAGAAGTCCAGCGTCTTGGTGATGCCGTACTGGGCGTCCGCGGCGGCGCTGGCGCGGCTGCTCGTCGCGCCGTTGCCCCACACGTCGGTCGTGCTGGTGAACTTCGCGCCCGCGCTGAACTTCTCCGTCGTCGAGCCCTTGGCGTCGCGCGTCTCGGTGCCGTACCGGCTCGGGTCCTTGAGCTGGTAGTGGCCCTTCGAGGTGGCCGTGGTCGTCAGGCCGACGCTGCCCACGTAGAGGGTCTTGCCGGTGCCCTTCGCGGCCGACGGGTACTTCGTGACGCCCGATACACCGGAGCCGAGCAGGCCGGCCGCGGGGTCGGCGGCGGCGGTGCCGGTGGCCGGGTCGGCCGTCTCGCCGTGCTTGCGCAGGTTGTCGAGCACCTTCGGCGACAGGAACTCGTCGCTGTCGGGCGTGTTGCTGCGCACCTTGCCGGTGACGGCGTCGACGACGACGGTGCTGGTGCCCTGCTCGTCGGTCACCGCCACCTGGTAGGCGAGGGCGGAGGAGCCGCCGCGGGCGTCGACGACGAGCTGGGCGGTGCCCGCGTCGCCCTTGGCGACCTGGGCGGCCTTGGCGGCGGCCTGGTCCGCCGTCAGCCTGGCCCGGCCGGCCGGCTCGACCGCGTGGTCGGCCGCACGGGTCACGCCCGTGTAGGCGAGCTTGCGGTCGAGGTGGACGACGAGGTCACCGCCGAGCACCGGGAGGCTGTTGTGCGTCCGGACGAAACGGACGTGCCGGGCGCCCTCCGGGTCGATCATCACGTCCTGGGCGTGCAGTTCGTCGCCCTGCGAGACGCCGGTCGCCGAGGCGTGGGCGAACGCCGCGGTGCGCGCCGCCGTCACCACCGTGGTGGCGTTCGTGTCGGCGGACGCGGCGGACCGCTCCACCCCCGTGTCGGGACCCGCGAATGCCGTACCGGCCAGGCCCGTGGCAGCGGTCGTCACCGCGACGGCGACGGCGACGCTGCGTATGTGCGGTCTACGCACTGATCAGGGTTCCTTCGTTCGAAGGCGGCCGGGATCACCAACCACCTTGAGAAGTGGCACGGTTCGGCGCCACAGGGGCTGGTCTGGCCCTTGGGGGGTAACCCTTACGGATCAGTCATGTGCACGTAAAGGTGGAATGATCGATTTCGCCGCCTTCTATGGCAATCCTTTACGAATGCACGCCACAGGGTGATCACAGGATGACCAACTGTGTGTCAACTGTGGAGACGATGACTCAATCCCCTAGGTTCCAGGGCCGGAATGTGACCGACGTCGCATCACAAGTCGTTGTCACATGAGTCGTCATCACCAGTCGTATCGAGGGAAGTGGGTGCCGAATGGTCTCAGCAGCGGTGGTAGGACGGGGCGCGGTTCTCGGAGCGGTCGCGCTCTCGCTCCTCGCGGTCCCGGCGCGGGCCGCGACCGCGGAGCCGGACACTCCCGGGGCGGCGGCGCTCGCTGCGCCCGACACCACGGGCGTCGACGCGGCGCTGCGGTCGGCGGTGACCGCGGGCGCGCCGGGCGCCCTGGCCCGGATCGACGACCACGGCAAGGCGTACAAGCTGACGCGCGGCCTCGCCGACCGGAGCACTCGGCGGGCCCTGACCGCCGACGACCGGTTCCGTATCGGCAGCGTCACGAAGACCTTCTCGGCCGTCGTCCTGCTCCAGCTCGTCGACGAACACCGGCTGGCGCTCGACGCGCCGGTCAACCGCTACCTGCCGAAGCTGCTGCCGGACGACCGGATCACCGTCCGCCAGGTGCTGAGTCACCGCAGCGGGCTGTACGACTACACCAACGACATGTTCGCCGACAGCGTGTCCGGCTTCGAGGCGGTGCGGAACAAGGTCTTCACCTACCGCCAGCTGGTAGCCCTGTCGCTGAAGAAGCCGCGCACCAACGCGCCCGGCGCCGCGTACTCCTACTCCAACACCAACTTCGTCATCGTCGGCATGCTCATCGAGAAGCTCACCGGGCAGTCCGTGCGCACGGCGTACGAGGACCGCGTCTTCAAGCCGCTGAAGCTGCGCGACACGTTCTACGTCCACCCCAAGACCACGATCCCGGGCCGGTACGCCCGCGGCTACCTCACCCCCGACCGGACCGGCGATCCGCTGGTCGACGCCACCGCCCAGACGGTGTCGTGGGCGCAGAGCGCGGGGGCGATCATCTCCAGCGCGCGGGATCTCGACACGTTCTACTCCGCGCTGCTGAGCGGCAGGCTGCTGAGCGCCGCGCGGCTGGGCGAGATGGAGAAGTTCAACCGGGTCGACAGCACGACGGCATACGGGCTCGGGCTGCGCAGGCGCGAGTTGCCGTGCGGGGTCTCCGTGTACGGGCACACCGGGATCGTGCAGGGGTATTACACGTACGCCTTCGCCACGAAGGACGGTACGCGCAGTCTTGCGGCTGTCGCCAACACGTCCAACAACGCGAAGGTGCAGAGCGCCATGACCGGTGTGCTGGAATCCGCGTTCTGCGGGAAGACCGGGAAGGCGGCCAAGGGGTAGGCGGTACAGCCCCGCGCCCCTCTAGGTTGGCAGGCATGACGCAGGAGTTGACGGCCGGAGGGAACCTGGTCCTGCCCGAGGGCGCGGTACGGCTCCGGGTCGGCGGGGAGTTCGATGTGTCCGCCCTCGTCACGGGGGCGGACGGCAAGGTCGGGTCCGATGCCGACTTCGTGTTCTACAACCAGCCCGATGCGCCCGGGGTACGGCTGCGCGGTGACACCCTCGCCGTCGAGCCGGGGCGGCTGCGGGCCGGCGCGTGCCGGGTCACCGTCGTCGTGAGCGCCGCCGAGCCAGGGGCGCGGCTGTCCGCTCCCCGGCTCGAGGTCGCCGACGGAGCCGGCCGTGCGGTGGCCCGGTTCACGCCGCCGCCTCCCGGTCCGGAGACGGTGCTGCTGATCGCCGAGCTGTATCTGCGGGCGGGCTCCGGCTGGAAGCTGCGGGCGATCGGGCAGGGGTACGCCGACGGGCTGGCCGGACTCGCCCGGAACTTCGGTGTGGACGTCCGCGACGACGGCGGGCAGGACCGGGCGGCCGTACCGGCGCCGCGTTCGCCCGGTTCCCCCTCCACCGCCGCCGACGACTTCCTCCGGCTGGTCAACTCGGCCCGTATACAAGCCGGTTCACCGCGCATCGCCCTCGATCCGCGCCTCGCCTCCGCCGCGCGCTCGCACGCCCGGGCCATGGCGGATGCCGGGCGGCTCGGGGCCGAGGGGCGGGACGGCGTCTCGGTCCATCAGCGGATCACCGGCGCCGGATACGCGTACATCGGCGTCGGCGAGCATCTCGTCTCCGGGCCGCGCACTCCGGCGGAGTTCGTGGAGTACTGCCTCGGCTCCGAGCGCTCCCGGCGGACTCTGCTCGATCCGGCCTTCCGGCATGCCGCCCTGGCCCACGCCGACGCGGGCGACCGGTACTGGACCGCACTGTGGGCCGCTCCCCTGACCCCGGACGCGCTGTCCCGCACGGCCGCCGAGGTCGTCGCGCTCACCAACACCGAGCGCGGGCGGGCCGGTCTTCCCCCGCTGGCCGTCGACCCGCTGCTCACGGCGGCCGCGCAGGCGCACTGCGCGGACATGGTGGCCCGCGACTTCTACGCCCACACCTCCCCCGACGGTGCCCAGCCCTGGGACCGGGCCGCCGCGGCGGGTTCCCGCAGACGCACCATCGGCGAGAACATCGCCTGCGGCCAGCGCTCCCCCGCCGAGGTCGTGTCGGGCTGGATGAACAGCCCGGGGCACCGGGCCAACATCCTCAAGCGGGAGTTCGGCCACCTGGGCATCGGCTTCGCGGGCGGCGGCCGGGCAGGCACCTACTGGACCCAGCTGTTCGGTGGCTGACCGGCCACGCTCCGTGATCTTGGCGGAACGGCAGGTTCCGGGACACCATGCGCGGCATGAAGGGTGATCTCTTTTCCAGTGAGCACGTGGTGCAGCCGGCCACGCAGGCAGGCATGTCCGTCGAGAACGCCAAGTGCGTCCGGTACACGGTCAGCGGCGAGATGTACGCCCGCCAGGGCGCGATGGTCGCCTACCGGGGCGACCTGAAGTTCGAGCGCAAGGGCCAGGGCGTCGGCGGCATGCTCAAGCGTGCGGTCACCGGTGAGGGACTGCCCCTGATGGCGGTGCGCGGACAGGGCGAGGCCTGGTTCGCGCACGAGGCGCAGAACTGTTTCATCGTCGAGGTGGAGCCCGGCGACCAGTTCACGGTCAACGGCCGCAACGTGCTGTGCTTCGACGCCTCGCTGTCGTACGAGATCAAGACGGTGAAGGGCTCGGGCATCGCCGGCGGCGGGCTGTTCAACAGCGTGTTCAGCGGGCAGGGCCGGCTCGGTCTGGTCTGCGAGGGCAATCCGCTGGTCATCCCGGTCTCCGCGCAGTCCCCGGTGTACGTCGACACGGACGCGGTGGTCGGCTGGACCGCGCACCTGCAGACCTCGCTGCACCGCTCCCAGTCCCTCGGCTCCATGCTGCGCGGCGGCTCGGGCGAGGCCGTGCAACTGATGCTCCAGGGCGAGGGGTTCGTCGTGGTACGCCCGAGCGAGGCGACCCCGCAGAAGGCCCAGCAGCACTGAACCTTCACAAGGTGATCCGCGCCGCACGGGCAACCCCCGCCGCCGTACCGGCGTCTTGATCGACAACAGACCGATGACCGCCCCGGCCTCCTGGGCCGGGGCGATTTCCCGATCCCTATACACGTGATGTATACGCAGGATGTATACGCTCCGTGTATAGAAAGGTGCGTATGTACGGCAAGGCTTTCGCCCCGGAGTACCAGGGCGCCCTGACCACCCTGTCCGTGAACTCCTCGCTGGTCGACGTGCTGGCCGAGGGCACCGAGCGGCTGCGTGAGGCCGAACGGTCCGGCCGGCCCGCCGAGGCGGCCCGCTGCGGGCTCGCCGTCGCCGAGGCACAGCGGCGGCTCGGCCGGATCGAGGACGCTGACCGGGCCTGGAAGGCGAGTTACCGTGCCGCCCGCGAGGCCGGCGACACCGGCGCGATGGCGTGGGCCCTGTGGAGCGGCGGCACCCTCGCCCGCCAGCGCGGGGCGTTCCCACTGGCCTGGCGGCTGCTCGGGCTCGCGGCCGAACTCGGCGAGCGCGGCGGGGACGTCGTGTGCCGCGGCTACTCGCTGGCGGGGCTCGCGGAGACCGGCCGTATCCAGGGCGACTACGAGGCGGTGGGCCGGCTGCACGAGCAGCTGCTGGCCGAGGCCCGGCGGCGCGGGGAGGCCCGGCACACGGTGTGGGCGCTGGAGGGCATCGCGCAGATGCACCGCAACACCGGGGACCACGACCGGGCGTACGCCCTGTTCGAGGAAGCGGCGGAGATAGCCGAGCGGGCCGAGGACCGGCGGGGGCACGCCTGGGCGCTGCGCGGCCTCGCCGACATCCTCTCGGTCCGCGACGGGGACACCGAACGGGCGCTGGAGCTGCTGTCCCGGGCGGAGGCCGGCTGCCGGGCGATGAACCTGTCCAGCGCGCTCGCCTACAACCACAAGATGCGCGGCAACGTCCTCTACCGCGCCGGGCGTTACACCGAGGCGCGGGATCTGTACGAGCTGGCGCTGGAGGAGTTCCGCGCGATGAGCGAGCCGCGCGGTGAGGCGCTGGCCCGGCTGGGCCTCGCCAAGTCGCTGGCGCGGCTCGGCCGGGACCACGCCGAGACGGCGGCCGAACTCGCCGATCTGGCAAGGACGTTGGAGCGCAGCGGACTGAAGCACGCACGCGAGATGGTCGCCCGGGCCCAGCAGGAGTTCCGCCTCGACCGGGATCTCGACACGGAGCACGACGCGGAGCACGGCGCCGAGCACGGTGCGGAGTTCGACACGGAGGTCGCCCGGTGACCACCGTCCAAGCACCGCCCTCCGCGTCCGAAGTCCTCGACCGCTGCCGGGAGTTGGTGCGACCGGCGCTGGAGCGGGCGGTGGGCGGGCTGCATCCGTGGGTGGCCGAGATGGCCGCGTACTCCTTCGGCTGGTGCGAGGTCGGCGGGGCGCCCGCGGCCGCACCGGGCGGCAAGGGCGTACGGCAGGCGCTCGCGGTGCTGGGCGCCGAGGCGGCGGGCGCCGACGGCCGGGCCGGTGTCCCGGCGGCGGTCGCGGTGGAGCTGGTGCACGCCTTCTCGCTGCTGCACGACGACATCATGGACGGCGACGGGACCCGGCGGCGCCGCCCGGCCGTGTGGAAGGCATACGGCACCGGACCCGCGGTGCTGGCCGGGGACGCCCTGTTCGCCCTCGCGGTGGAGACGCTCGCCTGCGCACCCCAGGGTCCCGGGGCCGTGCGGCTGCTCTCGGCAGCCCTCGCCGACCTGGTGCGCGGCCAGGCCGACGACCTGCTGTTCGCCGCCCGGCCCGGCACCGGCCCGGAGCGCGTGACGCCCGAGGAGTACCGGGCGATGGTGGAGGGCAAGACCGGTGCCCTGCTGGGCTGTGCCGTCGCACTGGGCGCCGCGCTCGGCGGGGCGTCCGAGGCCACGGTCACCGCGCTGGAGCAGGCCGGACGACAGCTCGGCATCGCGTTCCAGCTGGTCGACGACGTGCTGGGGATCTGGGGCGACCCGGCCGTCACCGGCAAGCCGGCGGGCGGTGATCTGCGCGAGCGCAAGATGACGTTCCCGGTGCTGGTCGCGCTGGGTTCTCCCGCGGCCCACCGGCTGCCCGGGCTGCTCGGCCGCCCGGGGCGGGCCGCGGAGGCGGCGGCGCTGATCGAGGCGGTGGGCGGCCGCGAAGCGGCACTGGCCGAGGCCCGCGCGCACACGGCCACCGCCCGGGAACTCCTCACGGGCCTGCCCCTGGCCGCCGGAGCCACCGGTGACCTGCTCGGACTCCTCGACCACCTGGTCAGCCGCGAGCTGTGAGGCCCTGCGGGACGCCGGTGAAACGGTGTTGACCTGGGGAGTCCTCGCGGGTCAGGGTGCGAGGGGCGCGGTTCCCACCCCCGCGCCGGAAGGGTGAGGCACCTTGATCGGCATCTCGGACATCGAAGCCGCCGCGGAACGCATCGCCGGACACGTCGTACGGACGCCGACCGTACCGAGTCCGGGGCTGACCGAGCTGCTCGGCGTCCCGGTCACCACCAAGCTCGAACTGCTCCAGCGCACCGGCTCGTTCAAGGCGCGCGGGGCCACGGCGAAACTGCTGTCGCTGGGCGAGGCCGAGCGGGCGGCGGGCGTGGTCGCGGTCAGCGGCGGCAACCACGGCATCGCCCTCGCGGTGATGGCGGCCGCCCTCGATGTGAAGGCGACCGTGGTGATGCCCCGGACCGCACCCGCGCGCTCCATCGAACTCGCCGGGGCGGCCGGGGCGTCGGTGCGGCTGACCGACGGTATGGACAGCGCGTTCCAGCTGGTGACGCGGCTGCGGGACGAGGGGCTGACCCTGGTCCACCCGTTCGACGACCCGGTCGTCATCGCGGGGCAGGGCACGGTCGGGCTGGAGCTGGCCGAGGACGTCACGGACGCGGCCGGACTGACGGACGTCGTCGTCAGCATCGGCGGTGGCGGTCTGATCGCGGGGATCGCGGTGGCGCTCGCCGCCCGGCGGCCGGGGGTGCGCGTGTGGGGCGTGGAGACGGAGGGCGCCGAGGCCATGTCCGGCGCGCTGAAGGCGGGCGGACCGGTGCCGGTGCCGCTGTCGTCCCTGGTCACCACGCTCAGCGCGCCCGCCGTGTCCCAGCTGACCTACGACCGTGTCCGGGCCCTGGTCGAGGAGGTACTGGTGGTCCCGGACCGGGACGCCGTGCAGGGCTGTCTGGACCTCGCCGGCCACGCCAAGGTGTGGGCCGAGCCGGCCGCGGGCTGTCTGCTGCCGGCGGCCCGGCAGGTGCTGGACCGGGTCGGCGACGGCGCCCGGCTGGGACTCGTGGTGTGCGGCGGCAACACGACACCCCGGGAACTGACCGGGTGGGCCGACCGGTTCGGGCTGATGTGAGCGGCGAGTGAGCGGCGCGGGGCGCGCTCCGGACTCCACACGGCGGGACGCGTCCCGGAATCCACGGAAAAGGGGGCGCATCCGGGAATTCTTTGAACGCACCCCCACGCGCCCCGCGTACCCCTGGGAGACACGAAGCAGGGGTCTCAGCGAGGGATGACCATGGTCAAGGCGCACGTCTCCGCACACGAGTTGGCCGCCGGACGGTACCGGCTCCTGGAGGTCTTCGCCCGCGAGACGAACCGCCTGTGGTGGTACGCCGAGGACGTGGCGGCGGCGCAGCCCCGGCTGGTGGCCCAGACCGCGCTGCCGGAGGCCTGCGCCGAGGAGACCGTGCGCCGGGTGACGGCCCGGGTCGTGCGGACCTCGCAGACCATGCGGCTGCTGCGTCCCGGACAGGTCGCCACGGTCGTGGACGCCGTGGTGGAGGCGGGCACCCTGTGGACGGTCACGGAGTGGATCGACGGCACGCCGCTGTGCGAACTCCTGGACCGCGAGGGCTCGTTCCACCCGGTACGGGCGGCCCGGATCGGTCTGGAGCTGCTCGATCTGCTCCAGGTCGCGCACGACGAGGGCATCACGCACGGCGAGCTGAGCCCCGGCCAGGTCTTCGTGCGGGACGGCGGCCCGGTCGTCGTCACCGGGTTCGGACTGGCCGGGGCCACCCTGGTGCCACGGCTGACGGCACCGTCGTACGCCTCGCCGGAGCAGGCCCGCGACGAACGCATCGGCCCGGCCGCCGACCTGTGGGCGCTGGGCGCGCTGCTGTACACGATGGTGGAGGGCCGGCCGCCGTTCCGGGACCGGGGCCGGCCCGAGGCCACCCTGAAGGCGGTGGACCGGCTGCCGCTGCGCACCCCGCTGCGCGCGGGCCCGCTCGCCCAGGCCGTGCAGGGGCTGCTGCGGAAGAACTCGCGGGAGCGGCTGACCCGGCCGGTGGTCCGCGCGGCCCTGACCCGGGCACTCGACGAGGACGGCGAGGAGGACCGGCGGCCGGCCCTCGTGCCCCGGCTGCGCGGCGGGTACCCGAGCATGCGGCTCGCCGGGCGCGAGGGGAGCAGACGGGCCGTGGCCGCCGGCAGCGCGCTGACCGTGATCGCCGTCGCCGTCGCCGCCCTGGCCGCGACCCACCGGCTGCCGGGCACCGGCGCCGCGCACGAGCCGGAGCGCCCCGCCGCCTCGGCCACCCCGACCGGCCGACACCCCGCGACACCCACCGCCACACCGACCCCCACAGCGACCGCCTCGGCGCCGGCTCCGGCCGCCCTGCCCGCCGGCTATCACCGCTACACCGCCCCCGAGGGCTTCTCCGTGGCCCTGCCCCATGGCTGGAAGCGGCTCGTCACCTCGCGGGTCACGGACGCCTACCGCGTCACCTTCGGCCCGGGCGGCGGCGCCCCCACGCTCGCGGTCACCTACAGCGAGCGCGTCGGCCCGGACCCGGTCGCCGTCTGGCGCGACGACGTCGAACCGCAGCTGGAGCGGCTCCCCGGCTACCAGCGCGTCGGCTCCGTGCGGGCCACCACGTACCAGGGTCACCGGGCCGCCGACCTGGAGTGGCTGGCGGGCACCGGGGACGCCCGGGTGCACACCTTCGGGCGCGGTTTCCTGCTCGGCGGCCACCGGGGTTTCTCACTGCGCTTCACCACCGCGGCCACGGCCTGGGACGCCACCGGGAACCGGCTGGCGCTGAAGACCTTCCTCGCGACGTTCCGCGTACCGAGGGCCTGACGGCCGCGACCGCACCGTCCCGCCAAAGCATCGCCAATGCGGCGATATAGGCTTTCCTGTCCGCACCCGTTCCCGGATGCGGTCCCTCGATCCATCCTTGCAGGAGAGTCATCCGTGACCCTGGTCATCGACCCGTCCGAGACGTCCGCCCCGGCCGCAGCGCCGCTGTCCGACCTCGTGGCGCGCGACGCCCGTGAGTTCGGCGTCTACGCCCGCACCGGGGGCTGGGCCTTCGCGCTGATGGTGGCCCGCAGCGTGCGGCCGGGCGGGCAGGCCGCCGGTGAGACGGCGAAGGTGTCGGCGAAGGAGTTCGCGCAGCTGGCCGACTGCTCCCCGGAGCGGGTCATGCGCTACTACAAGGCCTGGGACCGGGCCGCCGACGACGCACTCGTCCCGCACTTCGAGACGCTTCAGCCCGGACAGGACGTCGAACTGCCGGACGCGGACGTGTGGTTGGGCTACTACGTCTCGCGCAACAGTGCCACCTCCGAGCGCGGCACCGCGATCGCCGAGGCCGCCGCGGCCGAGGGCATCCGCCCCACCAAGGCGCTGGAGGTCGCGGAGAACCCGACCGCCCTGCGCGCCGCGATCCTCGCCGACCCCTCCACCGCCCGCGCGGCCCGCGCCGCCCTGCTGGACCGGCTCCGGGAGGACCCCGAGCTCCAGGCCGAGCTGGCGCGTGACGTCGTACGCACCGACGACCTGAAGAAGGCCGTCGCGACCGAGAGCCGGTCCGCGGACCGGATCGGCTACGTCCGCCAGATCGCCGAGTCCGGGCAGATCAGAACGCCGGCCGGACAGACCGTCGACGCCCCCGCCGAGCTGCGCGAGGAGGCCGAACGGCATCTGTCGCTGATCGACGAGCTGGAGGACACCGAGGACACCGGCGAGTGGGCCACCGAGGCCTACGACACCATGAAGTCGCTCGTCGCCGAGACGGTCGAGGCCGACCCCGGCCTGCGTGTCCAGGAGCGGCGGACCAAGTTCTACAGCAGCCTGCAGAAGGCCACCAAGGCGTTCGAGGAGCTGACCTTCGACGACGCCCAGGACTTCTACGAGGACGACATGGTCCAGCGTCTGGAGGACCTCCAGCAGGCCATCGGCAGCTGCCTGACCGCGCTGCGCGGGGCCCGCGAGGACCACCCGCGGGGCTGAGCCGCGGGCACGGCGCGGACGCGTTCCTCGCCGCCCAGGGCTCTCGACCACCCCGAACAGCGCGACGAGGCCGTCCGGCCGCGGCTACGCCGTCCCCCGCCACGGCGAACCGGGCGGGTCGACCGTCTCTGCCGCGGCCGTGGCCGGGCACCACGTGGAGATCATGACCCGCCCGTACGTCCGCCCCTAGCCGGGTCCCGGCCCGCCCGGCCCCGGGGCCGCGGTCCGGCCGTCCGGCCGGACCGTGTGCCGGTGCCGGACCCACAGCGGCAGCCCGTACCAGCAGACCAGGTACCAGGCGACGACGGCCGACACCAGGTACGGCACAGAGCTGTCGTGCAGGGCGACCCGCAGGATCAGCAGCAGGGCGGAGGCCATCGTCGCCAGGAGCAGCGCCAGGCCGGCGAAGGTCATCCAGGACGCCAGCCGCACCGCCCGCGGCTTGACCCGGCGACCGGAGACGAGGCGGTGCAGGGACACGGGTCCGATGAGGGCGCCGGTCGCGCCGGCGCCCAGGACGACGGTCACGATGTAGATGACCCGGTCGCCGTGGGCCAGCTCGGCGTACGCGGGCTGGAAGGCGACGGTCAGCAGGAAGCCGAACAGGATCTGCACGCCCGTCTGGGCGACCCGGACCTCCTGGATGAGTTCACCCCACATCCGGTCGGCCCGCTCCTCCTCGCTCTCGTCGCGCCCCCTGCGCCGTCCGTCCTCCGTCATGCGGTCCCTGTAACCGCCCGGCCGTCCGTTCAAACGGTCCCCGCCGCGCGGCCTACCAGCGCTGCTCGACCTGGTCCCTGACCCGGCGGTCGTACAGCGCGCGGACGGCGGTGGACGTGTCCTCGGGCAGGGGCGGCAGCTTGGCGGCGGCCGCGTTGGCACGGGCCTGCTCGGGGGTGCGGGCGCCGGGGATGACCGTCGTCACGCCGGGCTGCTCGATGATCCAGCGCAGGGCCAGCTGGGCCGGCGTACAGCCCTCGGGGGCGAGCGCGGCGAACTCGGCGGCGGCCTCGACGCCCGTCGCGTAGTCGACGCCGGAGAAGGTCTCGCCCTGGTCGAAGGCCTCGCCGTGCCGGTTGTAGGTGCGGTGGTCGTCGGCCGCGAACACCGTGTCCTTGGTGTACTTCCCGGAGAGCAGGCCGGAGGCGAGCGGCACGCGCGCGATGATGCCGACACCGGCCTCGCGCGCGGCGGGCAGCACCTCGTACAGCGGTTTCATCCGGAACGGGTTGAGGATGATCTGCACGCTCGCCACGTGCGGCCGGGCGATCGCCGTCAGCGCCTCGGCACATGTCTCGACGCTCACCCCGTACGCCGCGATCCGCTCCTCCTCGACGAGCGTGTCCAGGGCGTCGAAGACCGCGTCGTGGGAGTAGACGGGCGTCGGCGGGCAGTGCAGCTGGACCAGGTCGATCCGGTCGGTGCCGAGGTTGCGGCGCGAGCGGTCGTTCCAGGCGCGGAAGTTGTCCAGGACGTAGTTCGCGGGAATCTGGTCGACCCGGCGGCCCATCTTGGTGGCGACCAGCACATGCAGATCGGGGCGGCCGCGCAGGAACGAGGCGATGGTCTCCTCGCTGCGTCCGTCGCCGTACACGTCGGCCGTGTCGAAGAAGGTGACCCCCGACTCGGCCGCCGCCTCCAGGACGGCCAGGGCCTGCTTGTCGTCCACGTCGCCCCAGTCGGCGCCCAGCTGCCAGGTACCGAGTCCGACCACCGAGGCCCACTGGCCCGACCTGCGGAATGCGCGTTCGTCCATGGTGCCAGTGTGTCATCCGGGTCCGGCAGACGCGGATGGGCCCGCTCCGGCACGGCTCCCGTGTGCCGACTGCGCGTTCTCTGCCCTTTCACCCACACGGGCGACACGGGTGGACGATTGCGAGGTGGGCGCAAAGCGCGCCCTTACCGTGGGCCCGTGATCGATCACCCGATGGACAACTCCCCGTTCCCGTACGGCGGTTCGGGTTCCCTCAGCCGTCGCGGGCTGCTGCGCACCGCCGCCGCGCTGGCCGCCGTGCCGGTCCTGCTCGCGGCCGATCCGGCGGTGGCTTCGGCCGAACTGCCCGGGTTTCCGGCCGAGGTGAGGCCCTACCGCTCGGCGTACCGCAACTGGGCGGGCGGGATCACCGCCGACGGGCTGTGGGCCTGCGCCCCGACCGGACCGGAGCAGGTCCTCGCCGTCACCAACTGGGCCTGGCGCAACGGCCGGCGGGTCCGCGCGCGGGGCTGCTCCCACGGCTGGTCGCCGCTCACGATCACCGAGGGGACGACGGCGGACACCCGGACCCTGCTGGTCGACACCGCACCGCATCTGACCGGCCTGGCCCTGGAGTCCGGTTCGGCGGTCCGCGCCGGTGCCGGGGTGACCCTGGAGGCGCTGCTCACCTTCCTGGAGGAACACGGCCTGGGCCTCACCGCGACGCCCGCGCCGGGCGATCTGACCCTGGGCGGCGCCCTGGCGATCGACGCGCACGGCACCGCCGTACCGGCCGACGGCGAACGCCCGCCGCCCGGCAGCGCCTACGGCTCGCTCAGCAACCGGGTGCTGGAGCTGACGGCGGTGGTGTGGGACGCGGACAGCGGGGCGTATGTGCTGCGCACGTTCCGCCGCGAGGAGGCGGACTGTGCCGCGCTGCTGACCCATCTCGGCCGGGCCTTCGTCACCGAGGCGGTACTGCGGGTCGGCCCGGACCGGAACCTTCGTTGTGTCAGCCGCACCGACATCCCGGCCCGCGAACTGTTCGCGGCGCCCGGCTCCGGCGAACGCACCCTGGAGAGCCTGGTGCGCCGCTCGGGCCGGGTCGAGGCGATCTGGTTCGCCTTCACCGAGTTCCCGTGGCTGAAGGAGTGGAGTGTCACGCCGGTGCGGCCGCCCGGCTCGCGGCACGTCGCCTCGCCGTACAACTACCCCTTCTCGGACAGCGTGCCGACGCTCGTGGCCGATCTGGTGGGCCGGCTGGTGGCGGGCGCGGGCTGGTATCTGGCGCCGCAGGTGGGCGCCGCGCAGCTCACGGTGGCCCGGCTGGGGCTGGCGGCCACGGGCTCCGCCGATCTGTGGGGGCGGTCGAAGAACACGCTGCTGTACCTGCGGCCGACCACGCTGCGGGTGACCGCGAACGGGTACGCGGTGCTCACCGCGCGGGCCGGGGTGCAGCGGGTGGTGCACGAGTTCACCACCCGCTACCGGGCCCTGCTCGACGCGTACGCCGCGCGGGGGCGCTTCCCGGTCAACGGCTCGGTGGAGATCCGGGTGACCGGCCTGGACGAGCCGGCCGACGCCGGCGTGCCCGGCGCCGAGGCACCGCTGCTGTCGGCGGTGCGGCCGGGCCCGGAGCATCCCGAGTGGGACAGCGCGGTGTGGCTGGACGTGCTGACGCTGCCCGGCACGCCGTACGCGGAGGCGTTCCTGCGCGAGCTGGAAACGTTCCTCCTCGGCACCTACGACGGCGGGTACGCCCTCGCCCGCCCGGAGTGGTCCAAAGGCTGGGCGTACACCGACAAGTCCGCGTGGAGCGACCCGGAGGTGCTCGGCACGGCGGTGCCCGGCAGCTACGGCCGGGAGGTGTGGACGCGAGCGGTGGCGACCCTCGACCGGCTGGACCCGCACCGGGTGTTCGGCAACGACTTCCTGGACCGCCTCCTGCGCTGATCGCGCCAGGGCCTGTGCGACGGTTCCCGTCGGAGCGCCGACGGCGTCCCGTGCCGTGCGGAGCGTGGCGGCAGGCCGCCCTCGTACGGGGCGTACGTGGGCCGTACGAGGGCGTCGGCGGCCTCCTTCGGCTTCGCCGGGACAGCCGGCTGCGTGCGCCAGGGCCGGGCGAGGAGCGCCGGGTCAGCCGCACGGGGTCAACTGGGCCTGCACGAGCGGCCCGTAGCGGTCGGCGATGGCGTCGGTGTCGGTCTCCCGCAGATGCGGTACGCGGGCGATGCCGTACATCACGCCGAGGCCGACGAGCGCGGCGACGGCCAGTTCCGCGCGCAGGCCGGGGTCGGGGCCGGTGAGCCGGGCGGCGAGGCGTTCGGTGACCTGGGCGCGGAAGTTGGCGCGCAGGATGTCGCCGTGGTCGCCGTGCAGCGGGGCGAAGGCGATGCGCAGCAGCGGGTCGGCGCCGCGCTCACGCTGGCTGGCCAGGACGTGCCGGGCCATGTGCCGGCCGAGGCCGGGCAGCGGCGCGTCGAACAGGGCGTCCGCGTCGGTGTCGAAGGACATGACGCGGACGAACAGGGCGTCCTTGTTGCCGAAGTACTTCAGGATCAACGGCGGGCTGACACCGGCCCGTTCGGCAACCGCCTTCAAGGTGATGTCGGCGTGGGCGTGCCGCGCCAGGAGATGGCGGGCGGCCTTGAGAATGGCGGCCTTGGTGACCTCGGCGTCACGGCGGCCGGGGGCGTGGGTGTCCGGCCCGGGTGGGGTGCTCACGCTCCTCATGCTCCCTCCCGCACCTGGTCACGAGCACCCCGGGTGCCGCCGCGCTGCCGACGGACGCCATCGCCGGGCATGCGCAGAAGGCCGGGCGCGTCCGCACGAGCGGCGGGAACGACGGCGACCGCCGGCACACGGCCGCACCGCACAGGCACCCGCCCGAAGGCACTCACGCCTCCTCCAACGCCTCGTCACGAGCACTCCGGGTGATCCCCCGACTCCGGCGGGCGCCGTCGGAAGGGGTGTCGCCGGGGATGGTGAGGGCGGCCGCGCAGGCGGCGAGGGCGACCGCGCCGGCCATCGCGAACGCGAGCAGGTAGCCGCTCAGTGTGGGGACCGGGACGCCGCCCACGGGGCTGGTGTGGTGGACGAGGACGGCGGCGACGGCGGCACTGGAGACGGCCTGGCCGATGGTGCGCATGAGGACGTTGACGCCGTTGGCGGAGGCGGTCTGGCCGGCCGGGACCGCGCGCAGGATCAGCGTGGGCAGCGCGGAGTAGGCGAGCGTCGTGCCGGTCGCCACCACCGTGGCGCCCACGATGATCATCCACAGGTCGCGGCTGTCGGCGATGCGGACCGCGTAGCCGCAGGCGATGACGGCGGCGCCCAGGGCGAGCGTGATCCGCGGGCCGCGCGCGGCGGAGATGCGGGCCGACAGCGGCGAGAACAGCAGCATGGTCACGCCCCCGGGCAGCAGGCACAGACCGGTGGCGACGAGCGAGAGGCCGAGGCCGTAGTCGGTGGCCTTCGGGGCCTGGACCAGCTGGGCGGTGACGAGGGAGTTGGCGTAGAAGGCGAACCCGGTCAGCAGGGCCGCCACATGGGACAGGCCCACCCGCGGCCGGCTGACCAGCTTCAGGTCCACCAGCGGCCGTTCGGTGCGCAGTTGCTGCCACCACCACAGGGCGAGGACGCCGACGGCCGCGAGGAACAGACCGAGGACCCGTGCGCTGCCCCAGCCCCAGGTGCCGCCCTGGGAGACGCCGAGCAGCAGGCACACCAGTCCGGCGGCGAGCCCCAGCGCGCCGAGGACGTCGAACCGGCCGGGCTCGCGTACCGGCGACTCCTTGACCGCCCACCAGGTGCCCGCGACGCCCAGCGCGCCCAGGCCACTGGTCAGCCAGAACATCGTGTGCCAGTCGGCGTACTGGATGACCAGCGCGGCGAGCGGCAGGCCGAGCGCGGCGCCGATGCCCACCGTGGAACTCATGAGCGCCACCGCCGAACCCCGGCGCTCCGGCGGGAGTTCGTCGCGCAGGATGCTGATCGACAGGGGGACGACGGAGGCGGCGCCGCCCTGGAGCGCGCGGGCGGCGATGAGCACGCCGATGTCGGAGGAGAGCGCGCACAGCACCGAGCCGACGGTCATCAGCACGAGTGCGACCGTGAGCACCCGCTTCTTGCCGTACATGTCGCCGGCCCGGCCGAGCACCGGGGTGAGGACGGCGCCGGAGAGCAGCGTCGCGGTGACCGTCCAGGAGACGGTCGCGGCTGAGGCGCCGGTGAGCCGGGGCAGGTCCGGCAGCAGCGGGATGACGACCGTCTGCATGACCGCCATGAGGATGCCGCCCGACGCCAGCACCGGGATGGTGAACCGGTACCGCAGCGCGGGGGCAGCGGCCGGGGCGCCGGGCGGCTGGGGTATGAGGGCGGGGCGGTCCATCAGCACTCCCGGGGACGGTGTGAAGGCACGGTGAATAGCAATTCACCTTATCGGGTGAATGAGGCTTCACCCGGGTTTTCCACGCGCGCCCGAGCACCGCTCCACTCAGCCCAGGTTCTTCTCCAAGGCCCCCAGGTAGTTGTGCATGAAGTGGTCCCGAATTCCGTCGGAGGCGGGCGCGAAGGCGTCGGCGGTCAGCCCCACGGCCCGGTCGGTGAGGGCCGACAGCATCGGCATGCTCTCGTGGACCCTGCCCTTGGAGTCGATGTAGCGCAGGGCCCGGACATGGGTGAAGACGGGCTCGGGCGGCAGCTGGGGCACGATGTCGTTGTTGTTGACGAAGCGGTACATACGGCCGCCGAATCCCTCGTGGAACGCGTCGGCGAGCAGCCGGTCACAGGTGCGCGGCTGGCCGAAGGTGTAGACGCCGTCCGCCGCGTGGTGCGGGGCCTCCAGGTACATCCGGGCGCCGGCCAGCATGGCGAGGGCGCCGCCCAGGCTGTGCCCGGTGAAGTAGACGCTCTGTCCGTCGGTGCGCAGCTCCGCGAGGGTGGCGGCGATGTCCGGGTACACCGAGCGCAGGGCCTCGGCGAAACCGTGGTGGACGTATCCGTTGCCTCCGGGGCCGGGGCTGGGCGGGGTCGTGGCGTCGGAGAGCCAGTCCTTGATCTGCGTGGGTTCGGTGCCGCGGAAGGCGGTGACGATCATCCGGTCGCCGGCCATCGTGTACGCCTGGGTGTCCTGCAGCGGGAACGGCGGGGTGAACCGGGTCTCGTGGTGCCGCACCCGGCCGAAGCCCCAGCGGGCGGCCTGGTCCTCGATGACGGCTCGGCCCTGGTAGGCGAGATCGGCCGCCCGGGCCAGCCAGTATGCGCGTCGCAGGCTGTGACCGGACGAGGTCTGGTCGAACGTGTCGGGCACGGCCATGGCCGGACTCCTTGCATGTGGGGGGGGCAGGAAGGGAGGAGAGGGACTAGCCGCGACGGGCGGCGGACCGGGTCTGCAGGGTGCGTGCGGCCCGTGGCCCGATCCACCGCTTGAACCGGCGCAGCGCCTCCAGCCGCCCGGCCGCCTTGTCGAGGCCGTAGTACAACTGCGGCGGGACGTACGGCAGCAGCGGTGAGTGGCGCTGGCCGAGCAGGGCGAACATCCGGTGCGGCGGCAGGTCGATGTAGCGGGGCAGGTTCTCGTACCAGCGGGCGCTGTAGCGGGCGGCACTCTGCGCGGACAGCAGCTCGGCCGTGCGGCGGCGCTCGTAGGCGGCGAGGGCCTCGGGCAGGTCGGTGTGCGTGCGCAGGGCTTCGGCGAGGCACATGGCGTCCTCCAGGGCCAGGGTGGTGCCGGCCCCGATGGAGTAGTGCGTGGTGTGGGCCGCGTCCCCGAGCAGCACCACGTTGTCGTGCCGCCAGGCGCGGTTGGTGAGGGTACGGAAGTTCAGCCAGCCGGCGCCGGGGCGGGCGATGAGGGGGTGGCCGTCCAGGACGTCCGCGAAGAGCTTCTCGAGCAGCGCGCCTCCCTCCGCGTCGTCCGCCCGGTCCAGGCCGAGGCCGGTGAAGGTCTCCGGGGAGCATTCGACGACGCAGGTGCTGTGCTCGCCGCTGTATCCGTAGCCGTAGGCCCAGATCCAGCCGTGCGCGGTCTCGGTGAAGGCGAAGGTGAAGGCGTCGAAGACCTTGGTGGTGCCGAGCCAGAGGTAGTGGTTGCGGCCCGAGGTGATCTCGGTGCCGAAGGCTTGGGCGTGCCGGGTGCGCAGGGCGCTGTGCACCCCGTCGGCCGCGACGACGAGGTCGGCACCGGCGGGTGGTCCGGTGAGCTCGCTCTCGTACTCCAGCCGCACGCCGAGCGCGCGGGCCCGGTCGGCGAGCAGGTCGAGCAGCCGGTGGCGGCCGATGCCGAAGCCCTGGTCACCACGGTGACGGGTGGTCAGATCGCGGACGTGGGCGACGCCGTCGCTCCAGCGGACGGAGGCGTCCTCGATCGCCCGCGCCGAGTCGGGGTCGTGCTCCTGGAGCCGGTCGAGGAGGCCGCGCCAGTACGTCACGCCCCAGCCGTACGTCGAGCCCTCGGGGTTGCGCTCGTGGACGGTGATGTCATGGGACGGGTCCTGCCGCTTGAGCAGGATGGCGAGATACAGGCCCGCGGGCCCGCCGCCGGCGCAGACGACCTTCACAAGCACACCCCTGTCAGTCACGGAACGTGGTCGGACGGGACCGCAGGGTAGCAGGGCGGGGGCGCCTCCCGATCGCGTCAGTTTGGCGTGGTGAGCAGCGCCACCCGGACAGACGGAACCCGAGAAGGATCATCGAAAAGGCGGTCGGCACGGCAAGGAATTCCTCGTTCCGGAGAGGATCACCCACCCTCGACAGGAAGATCATCTTCGTTCAACTCTGTACGACATGTTGCCAATTGTCCGGATCGGAGCCAACCGGTTCCGGGCGATTTCTTCCGGCCCCACGGTCCCGGATAGGCATGCGTCACCACCACCGGAACACCTTCCAGGAGATCCCGCATGCCCGACATCAGCCGTCGCCGCGCGCTCACCGCCGCGGCAGCCCTGGCCGCGACGGCCACCGTCGCCACCGTCGTCGCGCCCGCCGCCTCGGCCGCCGATCACGAGCACCCCATGCCCATGCCGGGGACCTTCGACGAGGTCTACAAGGGCCGCCGGATACAGGGCCGCCCGATGAGCGGCGGGGGACACCACCACGAACACGGCGGCGGATTCGAGGTGTTGATCGACGGCGTCCAGCTCCACCTGATGCAGAACGCCGACGGCACCTGGATCAGCGTCATCAGCCACTACGACCCGGTGTCCACCCCGCGCGCCGCCGCCCGGACCGCGGTGGACGAGCTGCAGGGCGCCCCGCTGCTGCCCTTCCCCGCCAACTGACCGCCCCCGCAAGGACATCCGGAGCATCGCGCACCATGACCGTACGCAAGAACCAGGCCACCCTGACCGCCGACGAGAAGAAGCGATTCGTCGACGCCGTCCTCGAACTCAAGCGCAGCGGACGCTACGACGACTTCGTCCGCACGCACAACGAATTCATCATGTCGGACACCGACACCGGTGAGCGGACCGGCCACCGCTCCCCGTCCTTCCTGCCCTGGCACCGCAGATTCCTGCTCGACTTCGAGCAGGCGCTGCAGTCCGTGGACTCCTCGGTCGCCCTCCCGTACTGGGACTGGAGCACCGACCGTACGCCGCGTGCGTCGCTCTGGGCGCCGGACTTCCTCGGCGGCACCGGGCGCAGCTCGGACGGCCGGGTGATGGACGGCCCGTTCGCCGCGGCGGCCGGCAACTGGCCGCTCAGCGTGCGGGTGGACGGCCGTACGTTCCTGCGCCGCTCGCTCGGCACCGCGGTGCGCGAGCTGCCCACGCGCGCGGAGGTGGACTCGGTGCTGTCCATATCGACGTACGACATGGCGCCGTACAACAGCGCCTCGGACGGTTTCCGCAACAACCTGGAGGGGTGGCGCGGGGTCAATCTGCACAACCGGGTCCATGTCTGGGTCGGCGGGCAGATGGCCACCGGGGTCTCCCCCAACGACCCGGTGTTCTGGCTGCACCACGCCTTCGTCGACAAGCTGTGGGCCGAGTGGCAGAGCCGGCACCCGGGCACGGGCTATGTGCCGACCGGCGGCACACCGGACGTCGTCGACCTGGACGAGACGATGAAGCCCTGGAACGACGTGCGCCCGGCGGACCTGCTGGACCACACGAAGTTCTACACCTTCGACAGCTGAGGACCGCTGATCAGGCCTCGGCGGTACGGCACTCCGGGTGGCCCCAGCCCTGCGCGTTCTTGGCGATGGACTCGCCGGCCGCGTAGGAGCGGCCGCACAGGCAGCGGCCGGGGAACTTCGCCTTGATGGTGCGGGCGGACGAGGAGGTCGCCCCGGCGCCGGTGCGGCGGGGCGCCTTCTTGCGCGGGGCGGCCGCCTTCGGGGGGCTGGGCGAGGACGGCGGTTCCGGGGAGCCGAGCGCGCTGCCGGCCCCCTGCTGCACGGAGGCCGCCTGGCTGGCGGCACGGTCGGCGAAGTCGTTCAGCGGGTCGCCGTCGGCCTGGTGGGCCGGCACGTAACGGAACTCCACCGAGCGGCCGTCGAGCAGTTCGTCGATGCGGACGACCAGGTCCTGGTTGGCGACCGGCTTGCCGGCGGCGGTCTTCCAGCCGTTGCGCTTCCAGCCGGGCAGCCAGGTGGTGACGGCCTTCATCGCGTACTGGGAGTCCATACGGATCTCCAGCGGCACATCCGGCTCGATCGCCGCGAGCAGGCGCTCCAGGGCCGTGAGTTCGGCGACGTTGTTGGTGGCCCGGCCGAGCGGGCCGGCCTCCCAGCGGGCCGCGGTCCGCTCGTCGTCGGAGACCACCCACGCCCATCCGGCCGGCCCGGGGTTTCCCTTCGAAGCCCCGTCGCACGCGGCCACCACACGTTCACGCATGCGCACGATCATGCCATGGACACGGGGACGGCCGGTCCGGCGCCCGCACGCGGGCGGCCGGTCAGACGTCCTTGACCGACGGCATCTCCCCTTCGGTGGTCGTGGTGTCGATCACCGAGAAGTTCGCGCCCTGCGGGTCGCTGAGCGCCGCGAACCGGCCGAAGGGACTGCTCATCGGCCCGAAGCGGAGGACACCGCCGAGCTTGACGGCGCGCTCCACCGCCTGGTCGCAGTCGTCGACGTTGAAGTACACGTTGATGTACGACGGCACCTCGGGCGGGAAGTCGTCGGTCATCTTCATCCGGCCGAGGACGGTGTTCTCACCGACCTGGAACAGCCGGAAGTCGATCGCGTGGTCCTCCATCTGCTTCATCCCGTACGGGAAGACGGCGGAGAGGAACGTGTCGGCCTTCTCGGGTTCACGGGTGAAGACCTCGGCCCAGCAGTAGGCGCCCGGCGTCGCGGTCGCCTCGAAGCCCTCGTGGCTGCCGCCCTGCCAGACGCCGAACACCGCTCCGCTGGGCTCCCGGGCCAGACACATGGTGCCGAAGTCACCGACCTGCATCGGCTCCATCAGCACCTCGCCGCCGTTGTCCCGGATCTTCTGCGCGGTGGCGGCGGCGTCCGGCGAGGCGAAGTAGAGGCACCACTGGGACTGGCCCTCCTGGCCGGGCATGGGCGGGACGACGGCCGCCACCGCCTTGCCGTCCACATAGGCCTGTGTGTAGTTGCCGTACTCCGACGACGACTCGCCGAAGGTCCAGCCGAGGACGTCGCCGTAGAAGCGTTTGGCTCCCTCGACGTCGCTGAACATCGCATCCGCCCAGCAGGGCGTTCCCTCGGGTTGCACGGCCATGCTCACGGCCCTCCTGGTGTTATATGTCCTGATCACTCACGCTTTGCCGCCCCGCTGCTCACGCTAGCCACCCCGCCGTCGGCCCGCGCGCCGAGCGGCCGGGGCCGGAGCGGGCCACACCCCGCATCACAGAGAGTGACATTCCGGTGGTCCCGAACGGTCCGGCGCGGCGTGAAACACGGGCACGGAGTCGCGGGACCGGCGCACACCCCGTCCGCGCGCCGCCTGCTTGCCGCGATCGGCATGTTTGCGCTACCCGCACGTGAAGGCGCCCTTTTCACGCCTTACCCGGTGATCATCGAGCCTGTTTGGCTGGTCCGTGCGCAGCACCACCTGGCACACCACCGAACGATCCCGTCACCCCCGTTCCGCCCGCTGGAGGGAATGTGTCCACACCGGACAGCGCCACCGGTTCCGTCATCGAAGAACCCGTCCCCGACCCCGACGGACAGCTCACCAGCCTGAGCACCCGGGCGGCACGCCAGCTCGCCACGACCACCAAGTCCGAACCGCAGATGCAGGCCATCACCTCCCGGTGGCTGCTGAAGTCTCTGCCGTGGGTGGACGTCAAGGGCGGCACCTACCGGGTCAACCGCCGTCTGCAGCTGCGCACCGGACGCGGCCGGGTGCACTTCGAGCACAACGGCGCCGACGACATCCGGGTCATCCCGCACACGCTCACCGAGCTGCCGATCCTGCGCGGCTACCCCGACATCGACGTACTGCGAGAACTCGCCGGCCGCTTCGAGCCCCGCGAGGTGCGCGCCGGTCAGGTGCTGTTCGAGGCCGGCCAGCCCGTGACGGAGGCGTACCTGGTCGTCCACGGCCGGTTCACCCGCTACACCAACGGCAAGTACGGCGACGAGGAGATCACCGGGGTCGTCGCCGCCGGCGACCAGATGGGCGACGAGGCGGTCGGCCAGCCCGACCCGCTGTGGCTGGCCTCGGTGCGGGCCGACACCGCGGGCGTGGTGCTCGCGCTGCCGTGGACCACCGTCCAGGAGGTCACGGGGCGCTCTCCGTCCCTCGCCGCGCATCTGCAGACGTACGCCGAGCAACAGCGCAAGCCGATGAACCGCAAGGGCGAGGCCGAGGTGCCGGTACAGGCCGGCCACACCGGCGAGCCGACCCTGCAAGGCGGCTTCGTGGACTACGAACTCAACCCGCGCGAATACGAGTTGTCACTCACCCAGACCGTACTGCGGGTGCACACCCGTATCGCCGATCTCTACAACCACCCGATGGACCAGACGCAGCAGCAGTTGCGGCTGACCGTCGAGGAGATCCGCGAGCGCCAGGAGTGGGAGCTGGTCAACAATCGCGAGTTCGGCCTTCTGCACAACGTCGACTACGGCCAGCGGATCAGCACCTTCACCGGCCCGCCCACCCCGGACGACATGGACGAGCTGCTGTCCATGCGCCGCAAGACCAAGGTGTTCCTCGCCCATCCGAAGGCGATCGCGGCGTTCTTCCGGCAGTGCAACCGGCGCGGTCTGGTGCCCGGCACCGCGAGCGTTGACGGGCACGAGGTGCCGGCCTGGCGCGGTGTGCCCATCTTCCCGTGCGGCAAGATCCCGATCAGGGACGACCACACGTCCAGCATCATCGCGCTGCGCACCGGCGAGGCCGACCAGGGGGTCGTCGGCCTCTACCAGACGGGCATCCCGGAGGAGTTCCAGCCGGGCCTGAACGTCCGCTTCATGGGCATCAACGAGCAGGCCGTCATCAACTACCTGGTCACGGCCTACTACTCGATGGCCATCCTCGTCCCCGACGCGGCGGGGATCCTGGAGAACGTCCAGCTCGGCCGGACCGCCGACTGACGGCCTGGAGCACGTGATGAGCACACCCACGACCGCCTACACCCTGCCCGGGCCGCCGAACATCGCCCAGGCCCTGCGCCCGGCCCGGCGCACCGGAGTCATCCCCGGACTGCACCACCAGCCGGCCGTACCCGCGGATCCGGAGAAGGCCGCCGAGATCGACCGCCGGCTGGAGACGTGGGCCCGGGAGCTGGATCTGTTCCCCGAGGCCTGGAAGGGCGACTTCTCGGGCTTCCAGTTCGGCCGGGCCGTCGCGCTCCAGCACCCGGGCGCCCTCGACCTGGACCGGGCCACCGTCGCCGGCAAGCTGCTGCTCGCCGAGAACATCGTGGACTCCTGCTACTGCGAGGAGGACGAGGGGCGCGGCGGATCGCGACGCGGCCTCGGCGGCCCGCTGATCATCGCCCAGTCGGCGCTCGACCCCTTCCACGGCGTCCCGGAGGCGGAGGCGGAGTGGCGCGAGGGCATCCAGGGCGACGGCCCGCTGCGCTCGTACCACCACGCCCTCGCGGACTACGCCGCCGTCGCCACGCCCAGCCAGACCGCCCGGTTCGTGCACGACATGGCCAGGCTGCACATGGGTTATCTGGGCGAGGCCGCCTGGATGGAGACCGGGTACATGCCACGGGTCTGGGAGTACCTGGTGATGCGGCAGTTCAATAACTTCCGCCCCTGTCTCTCGCTCGTCGACGCCGTGGACGGCTACGAACTGCCCGAGCAGATCTACGCCCGCCCGGAGATCCAGCGGATCACCGCTCTGGCCTGCAACGCCACGACGGTCATGAACGACCTGTACTCCTTCACCAAGGAGCTGGCGAGCGATCCGGACCACCTCAATCTGCCCCAGGTGGTCGCCGCCAACGACCGGCGCGGGCTGAAGGCCGCCTATCTGAAGTCCGTCGAGATCCACAACCGGATCATGGAGGCCTTCGAGGAGGAATCGGCCGTCCTGTCCGCCACCTCGCCCCTCGTCGAGCGGTACGTCCAGGGCCTGTCCGCCTGGGTCGCCGGCAACCACGAGTGGCACGCCACCAACACCAACCGCTACCACCTGCCCGACTACTGGTAAATCCGCCTCATCGCAACACCGTCATATGTGTCCAGAGGAGACATCGTTGACCACTGCCCCCGCCCGGACCACCTCGGTGCCGGTCCCGACCCAGTCCATCTACCAGAACCGGGTCGCGGCCTACTGGAACGCCGAGGAGAACCCGGTCAACCTCGAACTCGGCAAGATCGACGACCTGTACCACCATCACTACGGCATCGGTGAGGCCGACGGGTCGGTGCTCGACGAGCCGGACGCCGAGCTGCGCAAGGAGCGGATCACCGGCGAGCTGCACCGGCTGGAGCACGCCCAGGCCGAGGTGCTGGCCTCTCACCTCGGTCCGCTGACCCCCGCCGACCGGGTCTTCGACGCCGGCTGCGGGCGCGGCGGCGGCAGCATCGTTGCGAACCTGCGCTACGGCTGCCATTCCGACGGGGTGACGATCTCCGCCAAGCAGGCCGAGTTCGCCAACGAGATGGCCCGCAAGCGGGGCGTCGACGCCAAGGTGCGCTACCACCACCGGAACATGCTGGACACCGGCTTCGAGCAGGGTGCGTACGCGGCCTCGTGGAACAACGAGTCCACGATGTACGTCGAGCTGGACCTGCTCTTCGCCGAGCATGCCCGGCTGCTGCGTCGGGGCGGCCGCTATGTGACGATCACCGGCTGCTACAACGACACCTACGGCCGGGCCTCGCGCGAGGTGTCGCTGATCAACGCGCACTACATCTGCGACATCCACCCGAGGTCGGAGTACTTCCGGGCGATGGCCAAGAACCGGCTGGTGCCGGTCCATGTGGAGGACCTGACCGAAGCGACGATCCCGTACTGGGAACTGCGCAAGCAGGCCGACCACCTGGTGACGGGGGTCGAGGACGCGTTCCTGGACGCCTACCGCAACGGCAGCTTCCAGTATCTGCTGATCGTGGCCGACCGGATCTGAGCCGGGCGGAGCTCCCCCCGTAAACCGGTCGACAGCGCGGGCGAGCGAGGTGCGCCTCGACGCCCCGCTGCTCGACCGGCCGGTCACTCCCCCGCGTACGCCTTCTCCAGGGCGGCGACGTCCAGCTTGCCCATGCTCAGCATGGCCTTGGTGGTGCGGGCCGCCTTCTCCTGGTCCGGGTCGCCCAGCAGCGCGGGCATCCGGTCGTAGACGACCTGCCAGGAGACGCCGAACCGGTCCTTGAGCCAACCGCACGGGCCGGGCTCGCCGCCGTTCTCGGTGAGCCTGGTCCAGTAGTGGTCGATCTCCTGCTGGTCGCCGCAGAGGATCTGGAAGGAGATCGCCTCGTTGAACGTGAACTGCGGGCCGCCGTTGAGTGCGAGGAACTTGTGGCCGTTGGCCGTGAAGTCCACCGTCAGCACCGCGCCGGCCTGACCGGGCCCGGAGTCGGTGTAGCGGGTGACGCGGCCGATGGACGAGTTCTTGAAGACCGACACGTAGAACGCGGCGGCCTCCTCGGCCTGGCCGTCGAACCAGAGACAGGTCATGAAACCGTCGGTGGTCATGAGTACCTCCTGGGCGGGGAACACGGTCATCTGTATCGACCGCTCCGCGCGACGAAACTCATCGGCCCACCCGTCGACGATCCGGATGCTGTCGGTCCCGCAGAGCGACTTGTACGAGCGCCTCGACCGCACCCGCCGGCCCGCCGAGCTGCCCGGCGCGGGCTGGGGGTACGGGGTCCCGGAGGGCTGTCTGTCGCGCTGGACGGAGTTCGACCGGGGCGGGCACTTCGCGGCCATGGAGCAGCCGGACCTGCTGGTCGGCGACGTGCGGGCGTTCTTCCGGCAGCTGCGGCAGAAGTGAGCCGGCCGCCGGGTCAGGCGGCCAGGCAGAGCCCGTGCGAGGGCCGGTGCGGTGCGGCGGCCGGGCGGCGGTGCGTGCTCGTGCGCCGGGACAGCTCGCCGTACGTCAGCGACAGCAGGTCGCCGAGGCCCAGACCGAGGGCGTGCGCGGCGGCCGCGAGCACCTCGGAGGAGGCTTCCTTGCGGCCGCGTTCGATCTCGGACAGATAAGGCAGCGAAATCCGGGCCGCGTCGGCCACGTCCTTCAGGGTGCGCTCCTGCGCCCGCCGTTCGCGGCGCAGCACCTCGCCCACCAGATCGCGCCAGAGGGGCTCCTTGTCCTCGGGCGCCGGGCGCAGCGGGATCACTCGGGCTTCGTTGCTCACCTGGTTGCTCATCCACGTCAGCCTAGGAGCCGTGGGCCGTGGGACAAGGGCGCGGCGTTGCGCCCTGAGGGAAACCGGCTCAGCGCTCGAGTGCGAAGCGGGCGCGCACCCGTTTGCCGACGGGGACGCGCTCCACGGTCACCTCGGTGGCCAGGGCGTCCACGATCTCCAGTCCGTGCCGTCCGACGCGTTCGGGGTCCCTGGGGTAGCGGCGGGGCAGGGCGGAGCTGCTGTCGTACACGCACACCGTGACCGCGCTGTCGGTGCCCTCCAGCTCCAGGATGTAGGGGCCGTTGCTGTGCTGGTCGGCGTTGGTGACCAGCTCGCTGACGAGCAGGAGCAGCTCACCGTCGGCACGGGGGTCCGGGACGGCGCACCATTCGGTCTTCAGCTGTTGCAGGAACCGGGCGGCGAAGGCTCGTGCCTCCGCGATGGAGCCGGGTTCGCCGCTGTAGTGCGCCGCGCGTCGCAGCGGTTCCACGGGTACGTCGAAACCAGTCGATATCACGTCCCCGCCCAGATGCTCGGTCATGCTGTCTCTCTCGAATGCCGGGTCCGGCCGGTCGCCTGTTGCACCAGTCCTGTTACCCCGAGCCGGGCGCGGCAGTCCCCCGAAGCGTTCGCCCAGCGCGCACAGTGGCGATCCTCACCCTGCGGACGAGCCCTGCGACTGCTGCCCGGTGGCGGGCACCGGCGGCGCGCCGGTCGTCCCGGGGGTCACCGCGCCGGGCGCGGAGAGCTCCGTGGACGGGGGCACGGAGAGGCCGGTTTCCTGCTGCGTGGACTTCTCGCTCGACGGAGGTCCCAGGGACGGCGACGAGGGCCCGGCGGCGGAGGGTCCGCTCGAGGGCGACTCGGCCGACGGGGACTTGCCCGAGGACGACACGTCCGGCTTCGGCCCCGACGACGAGGACGACGGTGGCGAGGATGCCGGCGCCGAAGAAGACGGTGAGGTCGAGGAGGTCGGTGATGACGCGGCGGAGGAGGGAGAGGCCGAGGACGAGGACGGTGCCGAGGACGACGGGGACGTGCTCGACGACGTGGAGGGAGAGGCCGAGGACGAGGGGGACGTGCTCGACGGGGACGACGTCGACGGGCTCGGCTTGCCCGGCGTGGACGGGCAGTGCTTCGACCCGGGCGGGCACGACGGGGGCTGGGGCGGAGTCCAGGGGTGGGGGTCCTTCGGCGGCTTGGCATGCTCGTCGTGCCGCCAGCCCTGGTCGCCGTGCGGGCGGTGGATCCAGTCGTTGCGGTGGGGGTCGTAGAGCACGAAGACGTTGATGACCGTCGGCGCGGGCGTGACGACGACCACGCTCGAGGGCTTGTACGACGGCCAGCGGGGGCCCACCAGTTTGGGCGTGTTCTTCTGGGCGACCGGCGAGGCCAGCGGGTTGCCGCAGGCGCAGCGCAACCGGGGCACGCCGTGGCTGTCGACCAGCACGGCGGTGCCCGCCTGGAGCACGGACTGGTAGCTGACGGCGGCGCCGTCGCGGTAGCCGTGGTTGGTGACGCGCGTGTCGACGCGCAGCTGGACCGGGGTGAGCGAGCGCAGGTAGGCGGGTACGCCGGACGGCTGGACACCGGCCGCGGAGGCGAACGCCCTGGTCTTGGCCTGGTCCGCCTCGAGCGCCTTGACCTGCTGCTCCACATCGCAGGCGGCGACCTTCCGGGTGCCGCTGTACAGGCCGGGTGCCCCGCCCTGCACGCCCTGCACGGCGTTGGCCGTGCCCGCGGGCGCGGCGGAGGCGGAGGGGGGCGGCGGAGCGGAACTCAGCTTGGCCGTCGACTCCGTGAAGGGGTCCTGGCCGGCACTGGCGGCGGACTGCAGGAAGACCTCACCGCCCTTGGCGGACGAGCCGCCGCCCGAACGGGTGAAGACGACGGCGAGCACCACGGCGGCGACCACGACGGCGCAGAGGGCGCCCATGCGCGGTACGGACTTCCACCACGGCCCGTGCGGCCCCTTGGGCCCGGTGCCACCGCCCGGCGGCTCCGCGGGTGGCGGTCCGGAGGGCGGCTGGGACGGGCCCGACAGGGGGCCTGAGGGCGGCCCGCTGGGGCGGCCGGATGACGGAGGTTCGACGCTCACGGGCACTTCCTCCCGTCGCGATGCGCGGCTTTGGGCAGTCACGTTCGGTTTAGTGCATATGGCTGCACATTGACCCCATTGTGTGTCGCACTGCGACGAACCTCGCAAGCCGACGCGGACGGCCCACCCGGCGGGCGCGGCTCCCGGCCGCTGCTTAGCGTGGCAGGCGTGAGCCCTCCGACCGTCATCGCGCGGCCCGCCACCCGCCACGGCTGGGCACAGGCCGTGGGCACGGTACTGACCGGGCTGGCCGCCATGATCCTGGTGGCGGCGCTGGGGCTGTGGGCGGCCGGCGCGGCGGATCTGCCGGACGGCGCGTTCCCGAGGGTGGTGGTCGCGACCCTGGCCACGGCGGTCGGCGGCAGCGTGGAACTGTCCGGCAACGCGGGGGTGCTCGCACAGAGCCGGGCCGGCCTCACCGTGATCCCGTTGTCGGTGACGCTCGTCGGTGCCCTGGTGATCGGGGCGGGCTTCCTGCGTCCGCTGCGGCACCGGGCGGTGGCCTCGGCCGCGGAACTGGCCGGCTGGGCCGCCCGGCTCGCGGCGCTGTGGCTGCTCGTACTGATCGGCCTGGCCCTCGGTGCCCGGCAGAGCTTCGCGGTCGACGTGGGCAGCGGCACCCTCAGCGATCTGACCGGGCTGTTCGACGTCGCGCCGAGGGTCGGGTTCACCACGGACGTGCCGCTGACCGTGCTGTTCGGACTGCTGTGGCTGGCCGGGGTGCTGCTGCTGGCGGTGCTGGTCGCGCGCGGGGCTCCGCTGCCGGGGCGGCTGCTGCGCTTGCAGGACTCGGTGCGCCCGGCGGCCCACGCGATGGTCGTCCTGCTCCTCGCCTACGTCGTCGTCGGCCTCGTCACCGCGCTGATCACGGCGGCCACCCGCGGGCACGCCCCCGCGACGTTCGCGCTGATCCTGCTGGGTCTGCCCAACCTCGCGTGGCTGGCCCTCACCATCGGCCTCGGCGCGACCTGGAACGGCCGCGTGGACGGTCCGTTCGGCCTGCCGATGCCCCATGTCCTGGACGTACTGCTGCGCACCCGGGACGTCTCCGCGCTGAATCTGCGCTCGCTCACCGGCTACGACGGCCGCTGGTGGTGGCTGGCGGTCCTGGACGCGCTCCTGCTGCTCGCCGTGGCCTTCCGGATGGCAGCCCGTTCACCGGCCCGGATCCGGCTGTGGCAGCACGCCGTGCACCTGGCGGTGGCGCTGGCGCTGACCGTGCTCATGATCTGTCTGACCGGGCGGCTCTCGGCGCACTACGGTCTGTCCCTGCTCGGCATCGGCGACCTGGGCGGCGGGCTGTCCGGCGAGCTGTTCCTCGAACCCCGGCTCTGGCAGGCGGTGGGCCTGGGCGCGCTGTGGGGACTGGTCGCCGGGCTGCTCGGCGGACTGCTGGCGCTGCCGGTGCGCCGGGGTTCCGCTCCGCCGGAAGGGCCGTGAGGTGTCCGCCGTCGTTCGTCCGGCGCGTGCCCGCGTTCAGTCAGGGAACACCGGGCCGGCCCAGTGCGGAGGCCTCGGGGTCCCGGTCGCCGAGGGGCCGGCGGCCGGCGTGGCGGTGGGTGTCGCCATCGTGGCCCGCAGTGCGGCGACGAAGGCGAGGCAGGTGTCGTAGCGGTCGTCCGGGCTCTTGGCGAGGGCTCTCGCGAAGACGGGGTCGACGGCCGGGGCGAGACCGGGGCGGCCCGCGCTCGGCGGGGGTGGTTCGTCGTACTGGTGGGCCCAGAGCAGGGCCATGTCGTCGTCGCGCTGGAAGGGCGGGCGGCCGACAAGGGTCTCGTAGACGACGCAGGCCAGCCCGTAGACGTCGCAGCGGCCGTCGACCGGGCGGCCGGAGATCTGCTCGGGTGCCACGTAGTCGAGGGTGCCGACGAACTGGCCCACGCTGGTGAAGCCGGTCAGGGACAGGGACTTCTTGGTCAGCCCGAAGTCGGTGAGGTACACGTGCTCGGGGTGGTCGCTGTCGGTGCCCTCGGCGACCAGGATGTTGCCGGGCTTGACGTCCCGGTGGACCAGCCCGTGCTCGTGGGCGGCGTCGAGCGCGGAGGCCACCTGCGCGGCGATGCGGACGGCGTCCGGCAGCGGCAGTGCCCCGCGCTCATCCAGCAGATGGCGCAGGTCTCGGCCGGAGACGTACCGCATGGCGATGTAGAGGACCCCGTCCGTCTCTCCGGCGTCGAAGACCGGCACGATGTGCGGGTGGTCGATCGCGGCGGCCACTTGGGACTCGTGGGTGAAGCGATGCCGGAAGGTGTCGTTGCGGGCGAGTTCGGGCGCGAGCAGCTTGAGGGCGACCGTGCGGTCCAGGCGCAGGTCGCGGGCGCGGAATACGACGGCCATGCCGCCACGCCCGACCTCGCTCTCGACCAGGTAGTTCGCCACCGTCCGTCCGACCAGTTCGGAGGGCCGGCCGGAGAACAGGCTGGTCTCGCCCGCCATCAGGGCTCACCTTCGGGCGCCACCAGCCGGGTCGGGGCGTGCCCGGTGTCCTCCGCGCCACCGACCGCGCGGTCGGTGGCGTAGGTGGTCAGCCGTCGTCCGTCGCCGTACACCCAGCGGCTCTCCTCGGGGTCGTACAGCCACACGGACTCCCCGTCGACGACGACCCCGATCCTGAGGTCCCTGGTGCGGTCCGCGAACTCCTCGCCGTCGAGGCCGCCGGCCGCCAGTTCCTCCACCGCGGACCGGTAGTCGGCCAGGGCCTCGGCGGCGCGGGCCAGCAGGGGCCCGGGATCGGCGGTGCCGGCCGGGCCCTCGGCGGCGGGCGGGTCCTCCGGTACGGCGACGAGGTGGCGGCCGTCGACCCAGGCGGCCCAGCCGTTGGCGCACCGGATGTGCCCCCAGTCGCCGCGCCGCTCCACGAGCTGGACCGGCAGCAGCGGGTCGAGGGGCACGGTGGGCCGGGCCGGGTCGGGGGTCTCCCAGGCGGGCATGCCGCGGGGCGGGACGACGTGCGTGGGCCGGAATCCGGGACCGGTCGCTCTGCTCATCGGCTCGCCTGCTTCCGCGTCTGGGTCATGGTTCCCTCACTTCCGCATCACGGCCGGCTCGTGCCGGCGCAGCAGCCGGGCGACCGCCAGTCCGTAGAGGACGGACAGCACCAGCAGCATGGCCATGTCGAGCAGCCAGACGCCCGTCGCGTGCCGGAAGAGGGGGTCGCTGCTCAGCTCGCCGGGCACGATCCGGGACAGCCCGACCGTGCCGGCCATGGCGCCGAGCGCCCAGCGGGAGGGCACGAGCCAGGACAGCTGCTCCAGGCCGGGCACACCGTGCAGGGGCAGCAGGGCTCCGCAGAAGACGACCTGGACGATGGCGAGCAGCACCAGCAGCGGCATGGTCACCTCCTCCTTGTGCACCAGCGCCGAGACGAGCAGGCCGAGCATCATGGCGGTGAACGCCAGCAGGGCGACGGCCAGGGTGATCTCGGCCAGGGGAGCCAGGAGGACGCCCTTGTCGCCGGGGGTGTTGAGGTCCACGCCGAGCAGGGCGACCAGGGTGAGGACGACGGCCTGGGCGACGGTGATCGTGCCGAGCACCACGACCTTGGACATCAGGTACGCGGATCTGGGCAGGCCGACGGCCCGTTCGCGCCGGTAGACGGCGCGTTCCTTGACGAGTTCGCGCACCGCGTTCGCCGCTCCGGTCAGTACGGCGCCGACGCACAGGATGAGCAGCGCGTTCATGGCGGTGTCCTGGGTGAGGCGGCCGCCGGCCAGGGCGCGGGCCATGGCGCCCATGACGAACGGCAGGGCGACCATGACGAGCAGGAAGGTGCGGTCGGCGCTCAGGACGGTCGTGTAGCGGCGGGCCAGGGTGACGAACTGGGCGCCCCAGCCGCGCGGGCGGGGCGGCGGGGCCGGGGGGACGGGGGCCGGGCCGAGGTGGCGGGGCTGGGTGGTGGCCTCGGTGACGTAGTGCCGGTGGAACGGCGAGGCGCGGTACTCCCCGGCCCAGTCGCGGTCCGGATCGCGTTCGAAGGCCTCGAAGGCCTCGGGCCACTGCCGGAAGCCGAGGAAGGCGAGGGCGTCGCCGGGCGGTCCGTAGTAGCCCACCTTGCCGCCCGGGGCCAGCACCAGGAGGCGGTCGCAGACGCCGAGGCTGAGCACGCTGTGGGTGACCACGACGACCGTGTGGCCGTCGTCGGCGAGGCCGCGCAGCATGGTCATCACCGATCGGTCCATGCCGGGGTCGAGCCCGGAGGTCGGTTCGTCGAGGAAGAGCAACGACGGTTTGGTGAGCAGCTCCAGGGCCACGCTGACGCGTTTGCGCTGACCGCCGGAGAGGCTGTGTACGCTCTGGCCGGCTCGCTCGGCCAGGCCCAGTTCCCGGATGACCTCGTCCACCCGGGCCTGCCGCTCGGCCGGGTCGGTGTCCTCGGGGAAGCGCAGCTCGGCGGCGTAGGTGAGGGCGGCGCGCACGGTGAGCTGGGGGTGCAGGATGTCGTCCTGCGGGACCAGGCCGATGCGCTGGCGCAGTTCGGCGTAGTCGCGGTAGAGGTCGCGGCCGTCGTACAGGACGGTGCCACGGTCGGCGGGCCGCTGTCCGGTCAGGGCGTTCAGCAGCGTGGACTTGCCGGCGCCGCTCGGTCCGACGACCGCGAGCAGGCATTTCTCCCCCACCGGGAAGGACACGTCGTCGAGGAGCACCGTGCGGCCGGCGTCGACGGCGACGGTGAGGTCCTGGACGTCGAGGGAGACCTCGCCGGTGTCGACGTACTCCTGGAGTTCCTCGCCGACCAGGCAGAACGCGGAGTGCCCGATGCCGATTACGTCGCCGGGGCCGACGGCGGCGCGGGTGACGGGCCGGCCGTTGAGGTAGGTGCCGTTGTGGCTGCCGAGGTCGGCGATCTCGTGCGTGCCGTCGGGGTGGGCGCGCAGTTCGGCGTGGCGGCGGGAGACGATCAGATCGTCCACCACGAGGTCGTTGTCGGGTGCGCGGCCGATGCTGACGGTGCGCAGGGGCAGCGGGTGGACGCTGGTGGGGCGGCGGAAGGTGCCGGTGGGCTGGGGCGGTGACGCCGCGCGGGGGCGGTGGGGGGCGGTTTCCGGGGCGCCGGCCGGTACCGCGCGGGGGCCGTCGGCGGGGTTGCCGAAGCGGATCTCGCTGCCGGGACGGACGCTCCATTCCTCGATCCGGCGGCCGTCGGCGTAGGTGCCGTTGGTGCTGTGCTGGTCCGCCAGGGTCCAGTGATCGTGGTCGCAGCGCAGGACGGCGTGGTGCCATGAGACCCGGGCATCGTCGAAGACGATGTCGCTCAACGGGTCACGTCCGACGTGGTAGTCACGGCCCGGGCTCATCACCGTGGAGCCCGCGTCGGTCTCCAGGACGAGTTCGGGCGCCGTCGGGGCGACCCACCGCTCCGCCATGGTCAGAATTGTACCGATTCGTTCATCAGTGCGCCGTTCCGAGGGTGGGCGGGCCGACGCGCACGGACACGTGTCAGGCGACGGGTACGACGAGGACGGGCAGGGTGCGCTGCATCCGGAGGGCGTCGACGGACTCGGCGAGCAGTTCGTACTCGGTGGTGTCGTCACGGGCGGCGATCCGCACCAGCCGGCCGCCCGCCAGTTCGTCGGCCACCAGCTCCTGCCGGACGTCGTCGGCACACCAGGCACGCAGCAGGGAGGGGACGTCGGCGACCGTCTCGGCGACCGGCACCAGCGCGCCCCCGGGGAAGGCGGGGTCCTGCGGACTGGGGTCGAGCCGCTCGGCGATCCAGGACGCCCGGTCCCGTAACCACCACAGGGCCAGGGCCAGCGTGGGCGCGCGATAGGTGCCGAGCGGTACTCCGATGCGCCGGCCGTCGCACATGCCGTACGCGGTGACATGGCACAGGAATTCGTCGTGCACGTCTCACTCCCCCGTCGCCTCGCTGGTGTGCCGGCCGAGACCTCGGTTCCCGTGCGGCTCCTGTGCGGTGAAGTGCCCCTGACGTTCGAGTATCGCCTCTCCCGAAACACTGTCACCATGACTTTCCGGCCAGCCTGTTGGCATATTCGATGCCCGTTTACGACCGAAATGCACCAGGGTGGAGGAGCCCCCGGCATTACCGGGGAGGTAATCGACCCGCCCCGCGGGCCTGCGGCATGGTGGTCACACCGGATCGAACAAGCTCCTCGATCCGGGCCCGACCAGCAGATACGACCTCGATGGAGGCTGATTCGCCATGTCCGTGAACACCGACCGTTACGAGAGCGCCGCCGCCCGTTACTTCGAGGCCTGGAACGCCACCGAGCCGGAAGCGCTGAAGAAGGCGGTCGCCGCCGCGTGGACCGTGGACGGCGGTTACACCGACCCGCTCGCCGACGTCCGCGGCCACGAGGGTGTGGCCGCCGTGATCGCCGCGGCCCACGAGCAGTTCCCCGGGTTCGTCTTCCGCCCGCTCGGCACGGTGGACGGCCACCACGACACCGCGCGCTTCGGCTGGGAGCTGGTGAGCGAGGCCGACAGTTCGGCGCCGGTCGCCGGGTTCGACGTGGTCACCCTGGACGCCGAGGGCCGTATCCGGCAGGTCCTGGGCTTCCTGGACCGGGTGCCGGCGGGTGCCTGACACCCACCGGCCCGTGACGGGTCCGCCCCGTGCGCAGGTCAGCCGCGGTGCGCGAGCGCCCGGAGCGCACCGCGCGGGGCGGCTCAGCTCCTGGCCGTCTCCCGGTAGCGGCGGGGCGCCACGCCGACGGTGCGTTTGAAGGCGTTGCTGAAGGCGCTCTCGGAGCCGTACCCGACCGAGCGGGCCAGTGCCGCCACCGGGACGGCGTCCTCCCTGAGGGCACGGGCGGCCAGGCTCATGCGCCAGTTCTGCAGATACGTCAGCGGCGGCACTCCCGCGGCCTGGCGGAAGCGGACGGCGAAGGTGGTCCGGGACATCGCGGCGGCCGCGGCCAGCTCGGCGAGGCGCCAGGGGTGGGCCGGGTCGGCGTGCATCAGGCGCAGGGCCGGGGCCAGCCGCTCGTCCGCCAGGGCCCGCAGCCAGCCGGGCGGCAGACCTCCCCCGGAGGGGGTACTCCCGGCCTCGCCGAGGCAGGCCCGCAGCACCTGGACGAACATCAGCTGGGCCAGGTGGTCCGAGGAGAAGGCGGAGCCGGCCCGGCCGGCCGCCATCTCCGCCATGAGCTGCCGGGTGAGCCAGCGCAGCACCGGCGCCTCGGCGGCCGTGGAGCGCACGTGGATCAGCTCGGGCAGGGCCCGGCGCAGCAGATCGCCACTGTCCCGGCTGAGGTCGATGTGCCCGGAGACGCACACCACGTCCTCGCCCTCGCCGAGCGTCCCCATACGGGTGAGCGGATCCACGGTGACGTCCGCCGGTTCGACCGGCACCAGTCCGGGCTCGCTGCACAGGACGTACGACCGCCGCCCGTCGGAGACGACGACGTCGCCCTCGGACAGGGCGACGGGTTCGGCGCCGTCCTCGGCGACGAGCAGACAGCCGCCCCGCGCCACGACGTTCACCTTCAGCCTGTCGCGCCCCCGCAGGCGGATCGCCCAGCGGCCGCCGGCCGTGAAACCGCCGGAGAACACCCCGCGCGCGTCCGCCACGGCGAGGGCGTCGGAGAGAGGATCGCCGGACATGCTCGAACTATCACGCAAGTAGCGCGCACGTTCAAGCATTCATCGTCCGGATCGGCGGATCTACGGTGGTCGCATGGCACACAGCGAGGAAACACCCGTCATGGCCACCCCACAGCAGCCCCTGCACTCCGGCTTCGATGCCGCGTCCACCGCCGAGGAGGTGATCAGGGGCATCGACCTGACCGGCAGGGTGGCGATCGTCACCGGCGGCTCCTCGGGCATCGGCCTGGAGACCGCCCGCGTTCTCCGGGCGGCCGGCGCCGAGGTCGTCGTACCGGCCCGGGACCCGGAGCGTGCCCGCGCCGCGCTGAAGGAGGTCGACTGCGTCGAGGTCGAGCCGATGGACCTGATCGACCCGGCGTCCGTCGACGCCTTCGCCGGGACGTTCCTGGCCTGCGGGCGTCCGTTGCACATCCTCGTGAACAACGCGGGGATCATGGCGACCCCGCTGCGGCGGGACACGCGGGGCTACGAGGCGCAGTTCGCCACGAACCACCTCGGGCACTTCCAGCTCGTGAAACGGCTGTGGCCCGCCCTGGTGGCGGCCCGCGGGGCGCGCGTGGTCTCGGTGTCCTCGCGGGGCATCCGCTTCTCGCCCGTCGTCTTCGACGATCTGCACTTCGAACACCGGGCCTACGAGCCGTTCCTCGCTTACGGGCAGTCCAAGACGGCCAACGCGCTGTTCGCCGTGGAACTGGACCGGCGGGGCCGGGCGGAGGGTGTGCGGGCGTTCTCCGTGCACCCCGGCCAGATCGTCGACACCGGTCTCGCCAAGTACCTCTCCGAGGAGACCCTGAGGGCGGCCGGCGCCGTCGACGCGGAGGGCCGCCCGGTGCGCGATCCCGCCCGGCAGCAGAAGACCGTCGCCCAGGGAGCGGCGACCAGCGTGTGGTGCGCCACCAGTGCTCGGCTCGACGCACTGGGCGGTGTCTACTGCGAGAACTGCGACATCAGCCCGGTGGTGGCCGCCGAGGACGAGGCCGCGTGGTACGCGGAGGCGGGGCGGCCCGGGGTGCTGCCGCACGCGGTCGACCCGCGGGCCGCGGCCCGGCTGTGGGAGGTGAGCGAGCGGCTCACCTCCTGACCGCGGCTCACGCCCTGACCGCCCGCTCACGCCCTGACCGCCGCTCGCCTCCTGACCGCCGCTCTCCTCGCCCGGCGGGCTCAGGCCTTCACGAGGGCGTCGATGCGGGCCAGCTCCTCGGCGTCGAAGTCCAGGTTCCGGATCGCGCCGACGCTGTCCTCGATCTGCCGCGGGCTGCTCGCGCCGACCAGCGCGGAGGTGACCCGGCCGGCCCGCAGCACCCAGGCCAGGGCCAGCTGGGCCAGGGTCTGGCCGCGGGCCGAGGCGATCTCGTCCAGCGCGCGCAGCCGGCCGACCAGATCCTCGGTGACCGCGTCGGAGTTCAGGAAGGGGCTGTCGCTCGCGGCCCGGGAGTCCTCGGGGATGCCGTCGAGGTAGCGGCCGGTGAGCAGGCCCTGCTCCAGCGGGGAGTAGGCGATGGAGCCGACCTGGAGTTCGTCCAGGGCGTCGAGCAGGCCCCCGTCCTCGGGGCGCCGGTCGAGCATCGAGTAGCGGGGCTGGTGGATGAGGAGCGGGGTGCCGAGGCCGGCGAGGATGCGGGCGGCCTCGCGGGTCTGCTCGGCCGAGTAGTTGGAGACGCCGACGTAGAGCGCCTTGCCCTGCTGCACCGCCGAGTGCAGGGCGCCCATCGTCTCCTCCAGCGGAGTGTCGGGGTCGGGGCGGTGCGAGTAGAAGATGTCGACGTGGTCCAGGCCCATGCGTGTCAGGCTCTGGTCCAGCGAGGACAGCAGGTACTTGCGCGAGCCCCATTCGCCGTACGGGCCGGGCCACATGAGGTAGCCGGCCTTGGTGGAGATCACCAGCTCGTCGCGGTACGCCGCGAAGTCGGCCTTCAGGGCCTCGCCGAGGGCGGACTCGGCGGCGCCGGGCGGCGGGCCGTAGTTGTTGGCGAGGTCGAAGTGGGTGACGCCCAGGTCGAAGGCGCGGCGCAGGATGGCCCGCTGGGTCTCGACGGGCCGGTCCGGGCCGAAGTTGTGCCACAGGCCGAGGGACAGCGCGGGCAGCTTCAGTCCGCTGCGTCCGGTGCGCCGGTAGGGCATGCCGTCGTAGCGGTCGGGGTGTGCGGTGTACAACGCGACTCCAGAGGGGTTGGCACACGGTCTACCCGCGCCACTCTTCACCGAGCCGCACGCAGCGGTCCAACAGGAGAATGCGATGGAATTCAGCGGCTAGGCTTCTCAATCATGGAACTGCGTCATCTCCAGCACTTCGTCGCGGTCGCCGAGGACCAGCATTTCACCCGGGCCGCCGAACGCCTGATGGTGTCCCAGTCGGGCTTGTCGGCGTCGATCAGGGCGCTGGAACGGGAGCTGCGGGCGCCGCTGTTCGTGCGGACCACCCGGCGGGTGACGCTGACCGAGGCGGGGCACGCGCTGCTGGCGGAGGCCGAGCGGATCCTGGCGCAGGTGCGCTCGGCGCACGAGGCGGTGGCGGCGGTGCAGGGCGTGCTGCGCGGCACGCTGGCACTGGGTACCGAGCAGTGCATCGCGGGCGTGCACCCGGCACGACTGCTGGCCGCGTTCCGGGGGCGGCATCCGGACGTGGAGATCCGGCTGCGGCAGGCGGGTTCGGGCGCGCTGGCCGAGGAGGTCGCGGCCGGCCGGCTCGACCTCGCCTTCGCCTACCGCACCCAGGCGGACAGCGACCAGCTGCGCTCGGTGGCGCTCACGAGCGAGCCGATGACCGTGCTGTGCCATCCCGGCCACCGGCTGGCCTCGGCGGGCGCGGTGCTCACCCCCGGGGATCTGGCCGGGGAGGTCTTCGTCGACTTCCATCCGGACTGGGGCCCGCGGCGCACGACCGACGCCGCGTTCACCACGGCCGGGGTACGGCGCACGGTCGCGCTGGAGGTGAACGACGTGCACAGCCTCCTGGACCTGGTGGACGAGAACCTGGGGATCGCCGTCGTTCCCCGGCACTTCCGGCACAAGCGGCCCTCGCTCGCGGCGCTCCCGCTGAAGGGGACGGGCGAGACGGAGTACGAGACGGTGGCCCTGCTGCCGCCGGACCGGTCCACGAGCCCCGCCGCCCGCGCGCTCGTCACCCTCCTGGAGACGGGGGAGCTGGGACCGTCCCGGGAGGAGCCCCAGGCCTCCTGATGGGGGCCGTCAGCCACTACGGCGACGGTTCAGGGGGAACAGGTCATGAGAGCACCCGCCCCGCAAGAGGTCCTCGCGGCGCAGGACTTCACCGGCGAGCCGGAGACGCGTGCCGCCGGGCTTGCACGGCGGCCGGATTTCGGAGGCATGACGGCGGTGGATGCGCGATGGTGGTCCTTATGCATGCAAAGGACATCCTCATCGACGGCTACGGCCGCATCCAGGAAGAAGTCCATGCCGCCCTCGACGGCCTCGGACCGGACGCCCTGAACCACCGCCCGGCGCCCGACGCCAACTCCGTCGCCTGGCTGGTCTGGCACCTCACCCGCGTGCAGGACGACCACATCGCCGACGCCTTCGACCTGGACCAGGTCTGGCTGACCCAGGACTGGGAGAAACGCTTCGGCCTCGACCTGCCCCGCCACGACACCGGGTACGGGCACAGCGCCGCGAAGGTCGCCAAGGTGCGGGTCGAGTCGGCCGGCCTGCTGACCGGGTACTACGACGCGGTCCACGAGCAGACCCTCGGCGCGCTGCGCTCGCTCGCCGCCAAGGACCTGGAACGGGTCGTGGACGAGCGCTGGGACCCTCCGGTCACGCTGGGCGTCCGCCTGGTGAGCGTCCTGTCCGACGACCTTCAGCACGTCGGACAGGCCGCCTACCTCAGGGGGCTCGTTCAGAGCGCGGCCGCGTAACCCGGCAGGACCACGTCCTGGATGAGGGCGTTGCGCTCCTCGAACGGGATGAACGCGCTCTTGAGGGCGTTCACCGTGACCGTACGCAGGTCCTCGACGGTCCAGCCCGCCTCCTCGACCAGCAGGGACATCTCCCGGGTCATCGTCGTCCCCGACACCAGCCGGTTGTCGGTGTTGAGGGTGACCCGGAAGCCGAGGTTCTTCAGGGCCGTGATCGGGTGCTCGGCGATCGAGGTGGCGCAGCCGGTCTGCAGGTTGGAGGTGGGGCACATCTCCAGCGCGATACGGCGGTCGCGCACCCAGGAGGCGAGCCGGCCGAGCTTGCCGGCCGCGAGGTCGGGGATGTCCTCGGTGATGCGGACACCGTGGCCGATGCGCTGGGCGCCGCACACCTGGAGGGCCTGGTGGATGCTGGGCAGGCCGTGCGCCTCACCGGCGTGGATGGTGAAGGGGACGTTCTCGCGGCGCAGGTGCTCGAAGGCGGCCAGATGCTCGGCGGGCGGGAAGCCGTCCTCGGCGCCTGCTATGTCGAAGCCGACGACACCGGCGTCGCGGTAGGCGACGGCCAGGTCGGCGGCCTCGCGGACCCGGTCGAACATCCGCATGCCGCACAGCAGGGTACCGACCCGCACGGGGGTGCCGGCGGCGGCCGCCTTGGCCATGCCGGCGGCGAGCCCCTCCTGGACGGCCTCCACGACCTCGCTCAGCGACAGCCCGCCGTTCGTGTTCAGCTCGGGGGCGTAGCGCACCTCGGCGTAGACGACGCCGTCGGCGGCGAGGTCCAGCACGTACTCCTCGGCCGTGCGCAGCAGGCCCTCGCGGGTCTGCATGACGGCGAGGGTGTGCTCGAACGTGGCGATGTAGCGGACCAGGTCGCCGGAGTTGGCGGCCTCGACGTACCAGGCGGCCAGCTCGTCGGGGTCGGTGGTGGGCAGGGCGTGGCCGGCCGCCGCCGCGAGCTCGACGACGGTGGCGGGGCGCAGGCCGCCGTCGAGGTGGTCGTGCAGCACGGCCTTGGGGAGCCGGCGGAGGATCTCGGTGTCGATGCGGGACACGGTCATGGCAGGGCTTTCCTCGGCGAGTGGTTCGGCGGTGTTCAGGCGGCGGGCTGGAGCAGGTCCCAGCGGTTGCCGTACAGGTCCTGGAAGACCGCGACGGAGCCGTAGGGCTCGTGGCGCGGCTCTTCCAGGAAGGTCACTCCGGCCGCGGTCATCCGGGCGTGGTCGCGGGCGAAGTCGTCGGTGTGCAGGAAGAAGCCGACCCGGCCACCGGTCTGGTCGCCGACGCGGGCCCGCTGCTCCTCGCCCTTGGCACGGGCGAGGAGCAGCCCGGTACCGGCTGCGGCACCGTCGGGCTCGACGACGACCCAGCGGGAGCCGTCGGGGCGCGGGGCGTCCTCGGCCAGACGGAAGCCGAGGGCCCCGGTGTAGAAGCGGATGGCCTCGTCGTAGTCGTCGACGACGAGGGTGACCAGGGCGACGCGTCGCATCGGGACCTTCCGGTGGGGGTGGTTAGCCGGTGAGGTTATACGTAAAACCTCGGGGGCGCCAGTCCTGTTCCGCACGCTGTTCTACGCGCGTTGCCACCGGGCTGCCACGGGGTGTCCCGGGGCGGGCGACGTCAGGGCGTCTCGTCGCCCTGGGCGATCTCCACACGGTGGTGGAAGTCGGCCATTCCGGTGGCCGAGGCCCCGCACGAGACGACGGTGCAGACGAGAAGGAGGGCGGCGATCGTGCGGCCAGTACGGGGGGCTCGCGGGGCGGCGAGCAGCGCCTGGACGCGCTGCGGGACGGGGCCGGTGGTCGCGGCGGGCGCGAAGTCGGGGCGCTCGCGGGGGGTGCTCTGGACGGCGAGGGCCGCGCGGGCGATGGCCCGGGCGATCAGCCGCCGGTCGCCGACCCGGGCCGCGGCGGCCTCGTCGGCGACGCGCTCGACGGCGAGGCGGATCGTCTCGCGGACCGGGCGCAGGGCGGGGTGGCAGTGCGCGGCGAGTTCGGCGGCGACGAGGAAGTAGTGGTGACCGCCGTCGTTGTGTGCTCGCTCGTGCGCGAACAGCGCCTCCCGCTCGCGACCGTCCAGGCTGCGCAGCATGGCGGTGGTGACGACGATGCGGTGCGGGCGGCCGGGCAGGGCGTAGGCGTCCGGGCGGGGCGAGTCGACGACGCACAGGTCGCCGGCGGCGGGGCCGCGCCCGGCCTGGGTGCGGGCCGCGCGGAAGGCGCGGGTCTGGTGCAGCGCCGAACGGACGAGGGTCCAGCCGCACACGGCGAGCACGCCGACCGAGGTCGCGGCGGCCGGCAGGACGACAAGGTCCGAGGCGGTGTGCAGCGGGCGGACCAGCTCGCCGAGCGCGGCGAAGAGGGGGAGCTTGAGCAGCCCGATCAGGACGAACGCGCCGAGCGCGGCCAGCGAACAGCCGGCGAGGACCACGGCACAGACGGTGACGGCCCACAGCGCGGCGACCGGGGCGAACCGGTCCAGGGCCCGACGGGCCAGGGCCGGCAGGGCGAAGGGCAGCAGCAGGGGCAGCAGAAGCAGTGCGGTCATCGTTCGTCGGATTCGAGCAGGTCCCGCAGGATGCGTTCGTCGTTCGGGCTGAGCTGGGCGACGAAGCGGGCGAGTACGGCCTCGCGGTCGCTGTCCCGGTCCAGCTCGCTGTGCATACGGCGCGCGGTGAGGCCCTGGGCGTCCGGCACGTCCCTGACCGGGAAGTAGGCGAAGCCACGGCCCTGACGGTGCCGGTCGACGACCCCCTTCTCGTGCAGGCGCGTGAGGATCGTCGTCACCGTCGTCCGGGCCAGGTCCGCGCCGAGGCTCGACTGGACCTCGCCGGGTGTCTGGGGCACACCGGCGGCCCAGAGCGCGGCCATGACAGTCGCCTCGAGCTCACCGGCCGGCCGGCGCTCGTCCTTCGCCTCGGTCATGAAACGTCCCTCACCCCGTCCTCGTCCACGGCCCCGGCCCGGGAGTCCGTCTACACGATGGTAGTCAACCGAGCCTCCGCACGGCCGCGCACCCGCCTGCCCATGGCGGGAGGGCCGGGGGCGGGCGGGGCGGCTGCCGGGAACGCGGGGGCTCGGATTGACGAGGGCGGGGCGACGGCCGAGCAGGCGGGCCTCGGCGCGGAGCGGGACGGTGACCGCGTGCACGCCCCCTGGGCAACCGGTCAACGACCCCCGGCGTGCAGGGCGTTCAGTCGGGACAGTTCGGTCGCCGTGAGGCGTACCACTCCCGCGGCGATGTTCTCCGCGAGGTGGTCGGGGTTTCCGGTGCCGGGGATGGCGAGGACGTGCGGGCCCTGGTGGAGGGTCCAGGCGATGCGGATCTGTGTGGGGCTCGCCCCGTGGGCGTCGGCGATGGCCCGTACCTCGTCGTCGTGCGTGTCGGCCGCCGCCCGCGGGCCGGCCTCGCCGGCGACGGCGTAGAAGGGTACGAACGCGATGCCGTGTTCGCCGCACAGGCGCAGCATCTCGTCGTCGACCGGGTCGGGACGGTCGAGGGCGTAGCGGTTCTGGACGCACACGACCGGGGCGATCTCCAGGGCCTCGGCGAGGTGGCGCGGTTCGACGCCGGAGATGCCGAGGTGGCGGATCAGGCCGGCCTCGCGCAGTTCGGCGAGCGCGCCGAAGTGTTCGGCGATCGAGTCCTGGCGCATCCGGCGCAGGTTGACGACGTCGAGGTGGTCGCGGCCGAGCTGGCGCAGGTTCTCCTCGACGTGGCCGCGCAGCTGGTCGGGCCGGGCCGAGGTGCCCCACTCGCCGTGGTAGTCCCGGAAGGGGCCGACCTTGGTGGTGATGACCAGGTCGTCGGCGTACGGGGCCAGGGCCGTGTTGATCAGTTCGTTGGCCGAGCGCGTCGCCGAGAAGTAGAAGGCGGCCGTGTCGATGTGGTTCACGCCGAGCTCCATCGCCCGGCGCAGTACGGATATCGAGCGGTCCCGGCTGCTGGGGGTGCCCAGATGGAAGGCGGCGCTGCCCGTCAGCCGCATCGCTCCGAAGCCGATGCGGTGGACGGGCAGGTCGCCGAGTTTCCAGGTGCCGGACGCGTCTGCGGTGATCGTTTCAGCGGTCATCCGGCGGATCTTCGCACATCCGGGCCGCCACGCAACCGGATCAGCCCAACGGCTTGTCCAGGACCGCCTTGCGGTGGCTGAAGGTCTCGATGGAGTAGCGGCCGTGGTAGTTGCCCATGCCGCTCTCTCCCACGCCGCCGAACGGCAGGTCGGAGACGGTGAGGTGGGCGAGGGGAAGACCGTAGCCGAGGCCGCCGGAGGACGTCTCGGCGGCGAGGCGGCCGCGCGTGTCCGCGGACTCGCTGAAGACGTAGAGCGCGAGCGGCTTGTCACGGTCGTTGATGAAGGCGATCGCCTCGTCCAGGCCGGGCACGGTGACGATCGGCAGGATCGGGCCGAAGATCTCCTCGCGCATGACGGGCGACGTCGGGTGGACGTCCGCCAGGACCGTCGGCGCGATGTACTTGGCGGCGCGGTCGCTCGCGCCGCCCACCGCCACCCGGCCCGAGTCGAGCAGGGCGCTCAGCCGGTCGAAGTGGCGTTCGTTGATGATCCGGCCGTACTCCGGCGACTCGGCCGGGTCCGCGCCGAACAGCTTCTCTACGGCGCGCACCAGAGCGGGCTCCAGGGCGGCGGCGGTCTCCGGGTCGGTCAGGACGTAGTCGGGGGCGACGCAGGTCTGCCCGGCGTTGAGGAACTTGCCGCGGGCGAGCCGGTCCGCGACCACGTCGAGATCGGCATCACGGTCCACGAACACCGGGGACTTGCCGCCCAGTTCGAGGACGACCGGGGTGAGGTGCTCGGCCGCGGCGCGCATCACGATACGGCCGACGGTGCCGTTGCCGGTGTAGAAGATGTGGTCGAAGCGCTCGGCCAGCAGGGCCGTGGTCTGCGGGATGCCGCCCTCGACCACCGCGACGGCGTCGGTGTCGAGGTAGGCGGGGATCAGGTCGGCCAGCACGGCCGAGGTGGCCGGGGCCAGCTCGCTCGGTTTGGCGACCACCGCGTTGCCGGAGGCCAGCGCGCCGACCATGGGGGCGAGCAGGAGCTGCGCCGGGTAGTTCCAGGGGGCGACGACGAGGACGACGCCGAGCGGGTCGTACTGCGTCCAGGCCGTCGCGTCGGCGCCGAGGTGGGCCGGGACGGGCGCGGGCTCGGGACGCAGCCAGTCCGCCAGGTGCTCCAGGGTGTGGTCGATCTCGCGGATCGTGAAGTCGATCTCGGTGCGGTAGGCCTCGGTACGGCTCTTGCCCAGGTCGGCATGGAGGGCGGCGGCGAGGTCGGCGCCGCGTTCCGTGAGCATCGCGCGCAGGCGGCGCAGCTGCTCGGTGCGCCACTCGACGGGCTTGGTGCGGCCGGTGGCGAAGGTGGCGCGCAGCCGGGCCACGGTGTCGGCGGGCTGCTCGATGGCAGGGTGGCTCACGGGTGCCTCGCTGGTGGTGCATGGGCCGGTACGGCCCGGGCCTAGGGCTCACAGGGTCAGATGCAATTACCAACCTTTCATGTCCTCAAGTTAATTCCGCGGGCCGCGGCAGGTGACGACGCTCACAGGCCGAGGTCACGCAGGCGCCGCTCCAGATACGCCCGTTCGGCCGCGCTCCCGGCCCGTCCGGCGGCCAGGCCGTACTCCGTCGCCGCCCCGGCGGACCGGCCCAGCCGGCGCAGCAGGTCGGCGCGGACGGTGCAGCACGTGGTAGCGGCCGAGGCCCGGCGCGTCGACCAGGTCGAGCGTCCGGCCCGGCCCCTCGGCCTCGGCCACCGCGACCGCCCGGTTCGGGGCCACGACCGGGGGCGGCCAGGCCGTACTCCGTCGCCGCCTCGACGGACCGGCCCAGCCGGCGCAGCAGGTCGGCGCGGACGGCGTGCAGCACGTGGTAGCGGCCGAGGCCCGGCGCGTCGACCAGGTCGAGCGCCCGGCCCGGCCCCTCGGCCTCGGCCACCGCGACCGCCCGGTTCGGGGCCACGACCGGCGTCGGCGCGGCGGAGTAGTCCCGGGGCCGGGTCGCTCTGCCGGTGCCGGCCGGTCAGCCCGCGAACGGTACCTGGGCCGGGGCAGCGGACGCGTGGCTGGCGGGATGTGTCCACAGTCCCTGTGCGGCGAGCCGGGGCAGCACGCCCTCGCCGAACCAGTACGCCTCCTCCAGATGCGGGTAGCCGGAGAGGACGAACTCGTCGATGCCGAGGGCGTGGTACTCCTTGATCCGCTCCACGACCTCGTCGTGGCTGCCGACCAGCGCCGTGCCCGCGCCGCCGCGCACCAGCCCGATGCCGGCCCACAGGTTGGGGTGGATCTCCAGGCTCTCCCGGCTGCCGCCGTGCAGGGCGAGCATCCGCTGCTGGCCCTCGGACTCGCTGCGGGCGAGCCCCGCCTGCACGGCCCGCACCGTCTCCGGATCGAAGCCGTCGAGCAGCCGGTCCGCCTCCGCCCAGGCCTCGGCGGCGGTGTCCCGGGTGATGACGTGCAGCCGGATGCCGAAGCGCAGCGTACGTCCGTGCTCCGCGGCCAGCCCGCGGATCCAGGCGATCTTCTCGGCGACCTGGGCAGGCGGCTCGCCCCAGGTGAGGTACACGTCGGCGTACCGGGCCGCGACCTCGCCTGCGGCGGGCGAGGAGCCGCCGAAGTACACCTCGGGCACGGGGTCGGGCACCCGGCTGAGCTTCGCCTCCTCGACCCGCAGGTGCTCGCCGTGCAGGTCGACGCTCTTGCCGTCCCACAACTGGCGCACGATGTGCAGGAATTCGCCGGTACGGCGGTAGCGGGCGTCCTTGTCGAGGAAGTCGCCGTAGGCCCGCTGCTCGTGGTTCTCGCCGCCGGTGACGACGTTGAGCAGCAGCCGTCCGCCGGTCTGCCGCTGGAAGGTGGACGCCATCTGCGCGGCGAGCGTCGGCGAGACGGAGCCGGGCCGGAAGGCGACCAGGAACTTCAGCCGCTCGGAGTTCTGGCTGACCATGGCGGTGGTCAGCCACGCGTCCTCGCACCAGGCCCCGGTCGGGGTGAGCGCGCCGGCGAAGCCGAGGAACTCGGCGGCCCGGGCGATCTGGCTCAGATAGGCGACCGTGGGCGGCCGGTCCCGGCCGGATGCGGTCGCCGGGGTGCCGTGGCCGCCGCCGACGACGTGACGGCTGTCGCCGTTGGTGGGCAGGAACCAGTGGAAGGTGAGGGACACGTGGGGTCTCCGTTCGGGATCGTGCGTCGGAGCAGGCCGTGGCGGGGCGGCCGGGTTCCGGTCAGCGCGTACCGGCCCAGGTGCTGGATCTTCCAGCGGGCGGGCCGGGGCGGGGCGGGGCGGGGAAAGGTGCGGTGCGAAGCGCCTCGTCGAGCGGTGGCGGGCGGGCAACGGGTGGGCGGGGGCCGATGTCCTGCACGTGTGGCGGCCGGAGGATTTCTGCGGGGGTCGCGGCGCGGCGTCGGCTCCGCCGTGTTCGGCGGGCTTCGGCGGGCACGGTCACGGCGAGCAGCCCGGAGCGGGACAACCGGTCCAACTCGGCCCGGGCTGACCGGCGTTCGGCGTCCTGCTCGGCGGCCCCGGCGTGGAATCCGTGGCCGGTGCCGCCGCGACGCCGAGTGCCTCGGTGTCGTCCGCGATGACGTGCGCGGTCATGGAGCCGTTCAGCTCGTCGCCGCGAGGACCGGGGTCCGGCCGAGGGCGGCCGAGAACTGGTCCACCCCCTGGCCGAGCGCCTCGGCGGTGGCCGGGGCGAGGGCCAGCGAGCCGTCCTCGCGTACGGTGATGTCCTTGTCGAGGGTGAACCAGCCCTGGACTATGTGGGCAGCACCCATGGAGTTCAGCACCGGGCGCAGCGCGTAGTCGATGGCGAGGACATGTGCGGTGGAGCCACCGGTGGCGAGCGGCAATACGGTCTTGCCGGTGAGCGCGCACTGAGGGATCAGGTCGAGCAGCGCCTTGAGCACACCGGAGTACGTCACCGGCGAGTTCGGCACGGACGTCGGTCCGGATCGTCCGCGGGGCGATGATGAACTCCTCAGAGCGGCGGTGTCGTTCGTCGTGTTCCAGCCGACGCTCGCCGAGCGCCGTGCACTCGCCGTTCGACCGGCCCGATACGACGTGCACGGCGAAGCGGCCGCCCCGGCATGCGGCGCCGCAACCGGCCACGTACCGGACCTGACCGAGGGCGTGGTCGAGCCCGTTGTGCTCGGCGCGGACGGCCGGTTGCCGGCCGTCGGCGTATTCCCGGTCGGTGCGCTGCTCGATCGTGCTGGTGACAAGTCCCCCGCTGACCTTGGGGACCCAGTGGGCGGATTTCACGGGCGTTGCGGGCATCCGGAACTCCTGGTGCGGAATTGCTCGGTGATGTTTCCGGGCATGCCGAATTCCACGCGCGGGAAAGTGCCGGGTAATTCAGACGGTGCCGGAGCGGAGCGGAGCGCGGCGGATCGGAGCAGGTGGGGCGGTCAGGCCGCGGCGCGACAGGAGGCGCTGGAGACACGCGCGAGGTCGACATGGCGTCGCCGCGTGAGGTCCAGTCGCATCGTCATGCCGCCGATCGTGGCAGCCGCCCGCGAGGACCGTCAAGGAAAACCCGGCCGGTCTCGTATCGCGGACCAGCGAATTTCACGAAGGCGTGACAGGAAACCCCTTGAACCGGATCCGGCGGGCCCCGCATTCCGCGGCGGTGCGGCCCGAGCGGCCGGCATGCCCTGCGGCCGCGACCCGGCTCGGTCCGCTGCGCCGGGCCGGCGGCGAACTGCGCCTGCCCCAGCCCGCGTTGAGCGAGACCGTGCGGAATCCGGAACGGGGACCAGGCGTCGACCTGCTGGAGCGGAAGCGGTCCGCGCCGGGCCGGGAGCGGCTGCCGCCCGTCGTGAGCGTGCCGGCTGGTCAACCATCTGGGCGAGGACGACGTACCCGCGGGCGCCGCGTGGACGGCGCAGAGGGGGGCGAGCCGAGGGGCTCGGGGCGACGGCGCTGCCGGACGCCGGCGTCACCCGGGATCCGTTGGAGCGGCCCGGCCTGATCACCTCCCGGCCACTGGTGGACGACGCGTCCCGGGCACTGCTGATGCTCCGGACTCGGTACCGCGGGCGGCGCGGGACCCGCACACGGCTTTCGCGCACCGGGCCCGGGAACTGACGGCGGGGCGGCCTCCGGAGCACGGTCTACGACCAGGGGGCCGGACATCGGAGCGGCGACCGGCGTCCTGGGCCGGGGCCGGCGCGGGACAGGTCTACACATAAAGAAGAAATAAGAGCAAACTGGAAGCAAGCGGTGCTTATCTCACACCGCACCAGACGCCGTCTGGCCTGCGAAGTCAAAGGAGACGAGTCATGGCCAACGTCTCGCACAGGGGTGATATGATGACTCACCCCGATGTCTCCGAAATGCGGGACCGCTACGCCCGCATGCTCGGCGGTCGCGATGTCGCACTAGTGGACGGGCCGGTCTTCCTGCTCGGTCTGTACTGCGCGGCATCTCCGTGGATCGTGCACTACGCGACGAGCCAGCCCGCGCTCATGGCCCACAACCTGATCCTGGGCATAGCGATAGGCCTGCTGGCACTCGGTTTCACCAGGGCTCCCGAGCGGATGTACGGCCTCAGCTGGGCCATGTGCGCCATGGGCATCTGGTTGATCATCGCTCCCTGGATCGTGGGCAGCGGCCCCGACAAGGGCGTGATCATCAACAACATCGTCATCGGCGGGGTTGGGTCGGCGCGGGCAGGGGGGAAAAGAGCACCCCGGGGGGGTGGCGGGAGAGGGAAAAAGGGAGAAGGGAGCGGGGGGGGCGGTCCCGGGGGGGGGGCCCGCCCCCGCCCGTGCCTGCTCAGCGGCCCGGCACCAGCCACGGCTCCTGCGGCAGCGTCCGCCCGGTCTCCAGCAGCGACTTGAGGTTGGACAGCACGGCCGGCCAGCCCGCGGCGGCGTCCGAGCGCTCGCCCTCGTCGTTGAGATCCTCGTGGACGACGGTCAGCCGGACGATGTCCTCGTGGGGCCGGATCTCGAAGGTGACCCGGGAGTGCCGGTCCTCCCGGTCCTCCTCGCCGGGCGCGGCCCAGGTGGTGACCAGCCGGGTCGGCGGCTCGCTCAGCACGACCCGGCCGACGACGTCGGCGATGCCGGATCCGTCGGTGCGCACATGCTCCCAGCGGGAGCCGGGCTGCCAGTCGGAGACGTTGCGGTGGCCCCAGTACGCGGCCGTGAGGTCGGCGTCGGTGAGCGCCTCCCAGACCTTCTCGGGGGTGCTGGCGATGTAGGTGACGTATACGAAGCTGGGCTTGTCGGTCATGGCTTCCTCGGCTCGTCGCTTGAGGGCACCGAGCGCGCTCAGGCGCGGGCGCTCGAACTTGTCGATCCACCGCTCCTGGATCTCATGGAGCGGCACGGGGTTGAGGTAGTGCAGCTTTTCCCGCCCCCGCCGCACCGTGCTGATCAGGTTCGCGGCCTCCAGGACGGCCAGGTGCTGGGTGACGGACTGGCGCGTCATGGCGATGCGCTCGCACAGCTCACCCAGGGTCTGGCCGTTGTTCTCGTGGAGCCGGTCCAGCAGGCGTCTGCGTGTGTCGTCCGCCAGCGCTTTGAAGACCTGGTCCATCCCGGTGCCCTCCTCCGATCGCACACTCCACGTTATGCAGGCAATTACTTGCATGTCAAGGATGACCAGGCACGACGGCAGGATCTCCCATCGTTTCATCGATTGAACCGTGGATTATGCGCCGATTTGAGTCGAACGCTACAAACACCTGTTACACGGCGTATGGGTGACCTTGATGGAGGGTCCGTAGCGTCGAAGACACACCGACGAACGAAACCGATCGAAGGACAGTCACCGATGCGTGCTCTTTGCACCCTGCGCACCACCCTCGTCGCCGCGGGCGCCACCGCCGTTCTCGCCGCCTCCGCGGGCGGCGCGTTCGCCGCCACCGCCCCCGAGTCGGCGCCCGTCTCCCACGCCTCGGCCCACTGCAAGGACAAGGGCCACCTCGTCAAGACGGTGCGGCTCGCGGACAAGGTCTCCGTCGCGAAGGTCTACAAGACCGGCAAGCACCGCTTCGAGGCGGACATCTGGGCGAAGGGCGAGAAGTACGGGACCCTCATCACCAAGGGCAAGCCGGTTCACGGCCAGAGCAACGGCCTGCACGTCACCCTGCACCCGAACGGCAAGGTGACGTCCTGGGTCGAGCGGACCGAGTCGAAGCCGAAGCCCAAGCCGCAGCCCGTCACCAAGCGGATCCTCGTCTCCATAACGACACTGGCCGACGACGTCTCGACCGGCAAGGTCTACAAGATCGGCGCCCACCACTACGAGGCCGACATCTACGCCCACGGCTCCAAGATCGACACCCTCGTCGCCAAGGACCGCACCGCGTACGGCGAGAACAACGGGCTCCACGTGGCCCTCCAGCCCGACGGCCGGCTGAGCTCCTGGGTCGACGCCCCGGCCTACGACGCGCCGAAGCCCGCGCCGACGAAGGACGCCTCCGACGAGCGGCCGGCCCCGCGGCCGCAGCCGGACAAGAGCGACGCCACGCCGGAGCCCGCGCAGGCCCGGTAACCCTGCTCCGCTCAGCCGGTCACGGCGAACGAGATCCACACGTCCGGGGACAGCTCCGGCCGGTCGGGTACCGGCCGGAGCTCGCGCGTCCAGGCGTCCTGGGCGAGGTCCCGGGCGACGTGCGGCCAGAACCGTGCGGCGGCCGGGTTGTCGTCCTGGAACGCGATCTCCCAGTTCCCGGGATGCCGGCGCAGCACGTCGCGCACGGCCCGCGTCCCGACCCCGCTCCGCCGCGCACCGCGCGCGACGAAGAAGCTGTTGAGCACCCGCACCGGCCCGTCCAGTCCGCGCACGAACGCGAAGCCGGCCGGACGCTCGCCGCGCAGGAACAGGTACGGCGCCCAGCCGGGCCGGGTGAAGGCGTACGCGACCCGTTCGTCGCGGAAGGTGCCGTCCGGGCGGGGCAGAGCGCCCCGGAACTCGGACAGGTCGTGGTGGAACATCAGCCACAGCCGTTCGACGGTGGGCCGGTCCTGGAGGGTCGCGGGGCGGACGATCACGTCCGCGGAGAATGAATCGGTCATGGAACGCAGCCTCCCCGGCGGACGTGGCGTCCGGTCCGGGGAGGCTCGTGAAGACTGCGGTAACCCTACCTCAGTTCAAGGGACTTGCACCCCTCAGCTCATCTCGAGGGCCTTGTACTCCTCGGCGATCTCCTTCGCCCCGAACGGCCACACCTTCTCCAGCCGGGCCCAGACCAGGAAGGCCACGCAGCCGAGGGCCAGCCAGGCCAGGGACCACTCGATGGGGTGGCGCCCCGGGGAGTTCCTGTCCGCGTAGCCGTAGATCACGCACCAGCCGACGAACGCGAGGATGCTCGGCAGCGGGTAGAGCCACATCCGGTACGGGCGGCGCAGGGTCGGCTGCCGCTTGCGCAGCACGGTGAGGGCGATGATCTGGGCGAGCGCCTGGACGATGACCATCACCGTGGTCAACAGCTGGATCAGCGTGGCGAGATCGGTGTGGCGGCCGATCAGGAAGCCGATGGCGGTGATCACGCCCATGGTCGCCAGGCCGAGCATCGGGAAGCGGTGCTCGGGGTGCAGCTTCTCGTAGGGCCGGAAGAAGACGCGGTCGCGGGCGGCGTCGTAGGGCACCCGGGAGCCGCCGAGCAGACCGGTGAAGACCGAGGCGAACGCGGTGATGAGGATCAGCACGGTCACCGTGTCGGCGGCGCCCTTGCCCCAGGTCTTCTCCAGTACGGCGGAGGCCACCGAGGTCGAGGCGATGTCATGGGGGTCGGTCATCCGGTGCCAGTCGATCACCCCGAGGGTGCCGATCTGGAGCAGCAGGTAGATCGCCATGATGCCGACGATCGAATAGAGGATGGAGCGCGGGAGGTTGCGGCCCGGGTCCTTGATCTCGGCGCCCATGTAGGCCGTGGTGTTGTAGCCGAGGTAGTCGTAGATGCCGATGGTCAGGCCCCCGGCGAAGCCGAGCCAGAAGTGGTTGCCCGTCAGGTCGAAGGCGCCCGACGGGTAGCTGAAGGCCAGGTGCGGGCTGAAGTCGGAGGCCGCGGCGGCGATCACCAGCAGCACGGAGGCGATCATCACGGCCCACATCACCGCGGTGATCCGGGCGATGTGCTCGATGCCGCGCCACAGCAGGACCACGACCAGCACGATGATGCCGAGGCCGATCAGGTCCCCCGCCGTCCGGCCGAGATGCGGGGCCAGATAGCCCAGGTACTGCACGAAACCGACCACGCCCGTGGACATGATCAACGGGATGAAGAGCATCGCCGTCCACACGAACAGGAACGGCATGAGCCGCCCGGTGCGGTACTGGAAGGCCTGGCGCAGATAGACGTAACTGCCGCCGGAACCGGGCATCGAGGCACCCAGCTCGGCCCAGACCAGTCCGTCGCACAGCGCGAGGACCGCGCCCGCGACGAAGCCGACGACCGCCTGCGGGCCGCCGAACGCGGCGACCATCAGCGGGATCGTGACGAACGGGCCGATACCGCACATCTGACTCATGTTGATGGCCGTGGCCTGGAACAGGCCGACACGACGGACGAAACCACCCGGGGGCGGCGGGCTACCGGACATGGGGACTCCTGACGCGACGGGCACGCGGGCCGCGTGTCTGCGGGGGTGACACGCCCGGACCGGGCTGGCTGCGCGATAAAGTTAAGGAGCCTTACTAGCGGCGTCAAGTATCCGTAGAGAATGCGTGAGAATGGGGCGATGGGCGCCAGCGATGTCATAGAGCAGCAGGAACAGCCCTGGAACCGTCGGCGCCTGCGCAGCACCAACGAGCGGCTGCTGCTGGACCGGCTGCGCGCCCGGGGTGCCGCCTCACGGGCACAACTGGCCCGCGAGACCGGACTGTCGAAGCCGACGGTCTCCAGCGCGCTGGCCTCGCTCGCCGAGGCCGGCCTGGTGCACGAGGTCGGCACGCACGCCCCGGAGCGCGGGCGCACCGCCGTGCTCTACGCCCCCGACCCGGCCGCCGGACACGCCCTCGGCGTCGACATCGGCCGGGGCTGGCTGCGGGTGGCCGTGGCCGACCTGGACGGCACGGTCGTCGCCCGGGCCGACGTACGCAACCGGGCCCGCACCTCCGGTGCGCTGGCCGACCTGGTCGTGGACACAGCCCGCCAGGTGATCGCCCGTTCGGGCGTCGACCGGGCCGACGTGGTGCACGGGGTGATCGGCACACCGGGCGTGTACGACGAGCGGCAGCGGCGCGTGCGGTACGCGATGCATCTGCCGGGCTGGGGGCGCGCGGGGCTGGTCGACCGGATGCGCGAGGAGCTGGGCGTGCCCCTGGAGGTGCACAACGACGCCAACCTCGCCGCGCTCGGCGAGTACACCTACGGCGTCGGCACAGGCAGCCGGCTGTTCGCGTACATCCTCATCGGCACCGGCCTCGGCATGGGCGTCGTCAGCGAGGGACGGCTGTTCACGGGGGCGCACGGACTGGCCGGCGAGATCGGCTTCCTGCCCTGGCCGGGGCGGCAGAAGCCGGAGCGACTGGAGGACGCGGTGTCGGGGGTGGCCGTGGTGGAGGCCGCCCGGCAGTTCGGGATGAGCGGCCAGCTCACGGCGAAGGCCGTCTTCGACGCGGCCCGGCAGGGCAATCCGGCCGCCGTGCGGGCGGTGGAGCTGGAGGGCGAGCGGATCGCACACACCGTGGCGGCGGCCGCCGCCGTGCTCGACCCGGACCTTGTGGTGCTCGGCGGCGGTGTCGGCCACAGCGTCGACCTGCTGCTGCGCCCCGTCCAGGAGCGGGTGCGCGCCCTCACGCCGCTGCGGCCGACGATCGCCCCGAGCCGGCTCGGCGAGGACGCGGTGCTGCTGGGTGCGGTGGCCACGGCCCTGGACACGGCCCGCGACCTGGTCTTCGAGCGCAGGGCGGCCGGCGCCTGAGACACCGAAGTCCGGCGCCGTCCACGGTCATTGACACGCCCCGTGCGGCGCCCTAGCTTGAACCAGGTTAGTAAAGTTTCCTAACTTTACGAGGCTGGAGAAAGCCCCGTGTTCCCTCGCCCCGCTCCCGCCCGCCGGTACGCCGTCACGGCGCTCGCCCTCGGCCTGCTCGCCTCCCTGACCGCCGGCGCCTGGGCCGGTGCCCGGCAGCCGGCGCCGCGGCACCGGCCCGCCCGGGTCACCCACGTCCCCTCCGTCGCGGGCACCGGCACGCCTCTCACCGGATACGCCATCCAGTCCTCGGCGAAGGTCACCGACTCCGCCGCCGCCGTCTCCTCGCCCGGCTATCCGGCGAAGGGCTGGTATCCGGCGGGCCCCCGCTCCACGGTGCTGGCCGCGCTGCTCGCCGACGGCGTCTACGCCGACCCGTTCTACTCGGCCAACCAGCAGAAGATCCCGAAGGCCGACTTCCAGGTCCCCTGGTGGTACCGCTCCGACTTCACCGTCCCGGACACCGCCCGGCGCACCTATCTCGACTTCGACGGAGTCGTCTCGGCGGCCGACGTCTACGTCAACGGCCACCAGGTGGCGACCGCCAAGGACGTCACCGGCTCCTCCACCCACCACGAACTCGACGTCACCCCACTGGTCGCGGCGGGCACCAACACGGTCGCCTTCCGGATCCGGCCCAACGACCCGGACAAGGATCTGACCATGGGCTGGATCGACTGGCTCCAGCCGCCGCCCGACCGGAACATGGGAATCGTCCGGGACGTCCTGGTGCGCAGGGGCGGCCCGGTCGCGCTGCGCGACGCGCACGTGCTCACCAAGCTGGCCCTGCCCTCCCTCGCCACCGCCGACCTGACGGTGAAGGCCGAGGCCCGCAACGACACCGGCGCACCGGTCACGGCCGAGATCACCGGCGCCATCGGCCGGACGCGCTTCACCCGACAGGTCCCGCTCGCCGCACACGAGACGAAGACCGTCACCTTCTCCCCCGCCGACACCCCTGCCCTGCACCTGAGGGCGCCGAAGGTGTGGTGGCCGGCCGGGATGGGCCAACAGCCGCTGTACGGCCTCGATCTGACCGCGTCCGTCGCCGCCGCGACGTCGGACACCGCGCACGAGAGTTTCGGCATCCGCGACGTCCGGGCCCCGTTGAACGCCGACGGCGCCCGCCAGTACAGCGTCAACGGCCGCAAGCTGCTGATCAAGGGCGGCGGCTGGTCGCCCGACGAGTTCCTGCGCTGGGACAGCCGTTACGCCGAGGACCGGCTGAAGTACGCCGTCGACCTGGGTCTGAACACGATCCGTCTGGAGGGCCATCTGGAGCCGGACGAGTTCTTCGACCTGGCCGACCGCTACGGCGTGCTCACCCTGCCGGGCTGGGAGTGCTGCGACAAGTGGGAGGGCAACGTCAATGGCACCAACGAGCCCGGGGAGCCGTGGACCGACGCCGACTATCCGGTGGCGAAGGCGTCCATGGCCGCCGAGGCCGCCCGGCTGCGCGACCACCCCAGCGTGATCTCCTTCCTGATCGGCAGCGACTTCGCCCCCGACGCCAAGATCGAGAAGACGTATCTGGACGCCCTGAAGGCCGCCGACTGGACCGCCCCGGTGGTCTCCGCGGCCTCCGACAACTCCTCTCCCCAACTGGGCAGTTCGGGCATGAAGATGACCGGTCCGTACGACTGGGTGCCGCCGGGCTACTGGTACGCCAAGCGCGAGGGCGGGGCCACCGGCTTCAACTCCGAGACCAGTGCGGGCCCGAGCATCCCCACCCTCGACACCCTGCGCCGCATGCTGACCCCGGCCGAACTCGACACCCTCTGGAAGGACCCGGCCGCCCAGCAGTACCACCGCTCGCCGTCGCCCGTCTTCGGCACGCTCAAGATCTACGACAAAGCCCTCACCGGCCGCTACGGCGCCCCGACGAGCCTCGCCGACTATGTGCGCAAGGCCCAGCTGGCCCAGTACGAGAACGTCCGCGCCCAGTTCGAGGCGTACGAGCGGGGCGCGACCGACTCCTCGAAGCCCGCCACCGGGGTCATCCACTGGATGTTCAACAGCGGCTGGACGTCCCTGCACTGGCAGCTGACGGACCGCTATCTCGACCAGGGCGGATCCTACTTCGGCGCGAAGAAGGCGAACGAGCCGCTGCACATCCAGTACGGGTACGACAACCGCTCGGTCGCGGTCGTGAACAACCGGCACGACGCGGTCCGCGGACTGACCGCACGGGCCACGCTGTTCAACCCCGACGGCACACAGAAGTACGACACGTCGGTGCGCGGTGTCTCGGTGACCGGCGACGGCGCACACACCACCCCGCTCACCCTGCCGGCCTCGGCGAGCGGGCTGTCGACGACGTATCTGCTGCGCCTGGTCCTGACGGACGCGGACGGCAAGGAGGTGAGCCGGAACGTGTACTGGCTCTCCACCCGGCCCGACACCCTCGACTGGTCCGGCACCACCTGGTACTACACCCCGACGACGGGCTACGCCGATCTCACGGGGCTCGCCTCGATGGCGCAGGTGCCGGTGTCGGCCACGGCGGACACCCAGTCGTCGGACGGCACGACGACCACCACGGTCACCCTGCGCAACACCGGGAGCGGGAAGACCCCGGCCCTGCTGACGGACGTGCATCTCGTGGACGCACGGGGCGAGCCGGTGCTTCCGGTGCGCTGGTCGGACAACGAGGTGAGCCTGTGGCCGGGCGAGTCGGTGACGCTGACCGCCGACTGCCGGACGGCCGATCTGCACGGTTCGGCACCGGGCGTGCGGGTCTCCGGCTGGAACACGCCGGAGCGGACGGTTCCGGCGGGATGACGACGGCGGGGGTGGGCCCGGTCGGCCCACCCCCGCGCGGTTGTCCGGCTCAGGCGACGTTGAGCGCGGTGTCGTCGATGACGAACGACGTCTGGTACTTCGAGCCCTCGGTACCGGTGAACTTCAGGGTGACACTCTGCCCGGCGTAGCTGCTGAGGTCGAGGCTGCGCTGGGTGTAGCCGGAGGCCGCGTCGAGGTTCGAGTACGTGGCCAGGGTGCCCAGGACCGTGCCGGAGCTGTTCAGCACCTGGACCTTGAGCGTGTCGTAGGCGGTGCTGGTCGTGGTCTCGGCCGTGTCGATGTGCAGGTAGAAGCCGAGCTTGGCCGAGGTGCAGCCGGACGGGACGGTCACCGACTGGGAGAGGGTGTCGGTGGTGGCGGTGCCGTTGCCGTCGAGCCAGGCGTAGTACGAGCCCGAACGGGCCGCCTCGCTCGTGGAGTTGGTGATGACACCGCTCGTGGCGCTCCAGGTGGAGTTGCCCGACTCGAAGCCGCTGTTGCCGAGGAGCTGGGCGGCGGTGCAGGTGCCGGTGCCGCCGCCTCCTCCGCCCCCGCCGCTGCTGCCGCTCGCGCCGGAGAGCCACTCGGTGGCGTTGAGCGCGAGGGCCGCGTTGGTGGCGCCGGAGTCGTTCCAGCCGTCGTATAGGGTGTTGCCGGACTGGCCGGTGCCGTCGTCGATCGGGGAACTGTCGCCCCAGAAGGCGACGCGGCCGCTGCCGAAGGTGCTGGTGAGGAAGAAGGCACCGGTGTTGCCGGAATAACCGCTCCGGTAGACCAGGCCCTTGACGGCGGAGTTGTCGGCGGGCTTGAGGGTGGCGGTCGTGCCGTTGGCGATGAGGCTCTTGGTGACCGTGCCGAAGGACCCGTGCAGGACCGGGTCAGTGCTGTCGCTGATCGCGGCCGGGTAGCCGGAGGCGATGTTCAGCGAGTCGATCGAGAAGCCGAACGGGTCGGTGGAGTCGACGCTGTTGTTCGTCATCAGATCGTTGAGGATCTGGACCGCGTCCTTGCCGTCGTTGTTGCGGTCGGCCCCGGTGTGGTCGGAGATCATGAACAGACCGCCGCCGTTCTTCACGAAGTTCATGATCGCCGTCTTCTCGGCGCTCGTGAACAGCGTGTTGGGCTCCGGCAGGACCAGCGTGTCGAAGTTCGACAGGTCGGTCGAGGACGAGCCGCCGTAGCTGAGGCTGGAGCCCGAAGGCAGCGTCTTCAGGCTGTAGTTGCCGGTCTTCTGCAGCGCCACACCCCAGGAGGAGAGGGCGCCGGTCCAGTCCGTCTCGGCGGACGGGGAGGAGTCCTGGCCGAGCGGGTCGGGCTGGCTGGTGGAGATGATCCAGTCGGCGTTGCCGGCCGTCTCGGCGTGGGCGTTGTCGAACAGGACGCGATGCGTGGTCGCCGCGTGGGCGGGGGTGCTGCCACTGCCGACCTGGACGGCGGCTCCGGTGAGGAGCAGCCCGAATCCGGCCAGGGCGGTGGTGAGTCTGCGGCGGGATCTCCTGGATCCAAGCATCCGGCGAACCTCCGTGAGGGGTGGGGAGAGGCGGTGCGGGCGCCAAGTCTGCGCGCGTAGAACCGGATTGAGGGTTCTACACGCGTCGATTTGTTGAAAGGTACATGGCATGAAGGGCCGGTGAACAGAAAGTCCCGGCAATGAACCGGTGCGGAGTGCCTCCGCTCACGGTGGGCAGAAGGTATCGGGAGGCAACACCAAAAGGGGTGGACATGGAGATCTCGGGCATCATCAGCGCCATTGTCATCGGACTCATCATCGGTCTCCTGGGGCGCCTGGTCGTCCCCGGGCGACAGCACATCGGCATCCTGTGGACGCTCGTGGTCGGCATCGTGGCCGCGCTGCTGGGCTCGGCCGTCGCCGCCGGGTTCGGGGTCGCCGACACCAAGGGGCCCGACTGGATCGAGTGGTTCATCCAGATCGGCCTGGCCGCGCTCGGGATCGCGGCGCTGGACCGCCGGACGCGGGCCCGCCGCTGAGTCAGGCGCCGTAGAGATACGGCGTCGTGGTGCTCAGCGCATGGAAGCCGAGGCGCTCGAGGATCGGGCGGCTCATGGGTGAGGCGTCGACCTGGAGATAGCGGTAGCCGTGGGCGGCGGCGACGCGGGCCCGGTGGGCGACCAGGGCGCGGTAGATGCCCCGGCCGCGCCAGGCCTCGACGGTGCCGCCGCCCCACAGCCCGGCGAACGGGGTGCCGGGCACCAACTCCATGCGGGCGGCGCTGACCGGTTCCGCGCCGGCGAGCGCGACCACGGCGACGACCGTGTCGGGATCGGCGGCCAGCCGGGCGAGCAGCCGGTGCCGCAGCCGGGTGCCGTCGGTGCCGAAGGCCTTCTCGTGCACGTCCACGACGAGGTCGACGCCGGCCGCGTCGCAGGCCTCCACGAGCCGGATGCCCGTGGGCGGTTCGGCGTCCGGTCCGAGCCGGCCTGCCTCGGCGACGAGCAGTGTCTCCTCGGGCTCGGCGCGGAAACCGGCGGCCGTGAGCCGGGCGCCCAGATCCGCCGGCCGGTCGTGACCGTAGAGCTTCCACTCGAAGTCCCGGCCGAGTCCGGTGAAGTGGGCGATCTGGTCGCGGATCGCCCGGTCGGCGCCCGCCTCGTCCACGTCGCTCCAGAGCACGCCGTTCCAGCCCTGCGCGTCCGCGACCTGGCGCACCACCGCGCCGACGCGTTCGACCCGGGCACCGGACCCGTCGGGCCTGGCGTGCTCGCGCACGTCCCGGTCGTAGAGGGCGAGTACCGCTGTGTGATCCATGCGTCCAGCTGAGCAGGTCCGCTCCGGCCGGGCAACGGGATTACCGCGCGTTGGGCCGTACGACGGCGAGGTAGGCGCTGAGCCGGTCGCGATTGCGGGCCAGGCAGTCGATGCGCGCCTGGATCCGGTCGATGTGGCCCTGGAGCAGGTCAGCCGTCTGCGGGCTCACGCACTCGGCGGGCGGGTGCAGCTCGCCGGGCCCGGAGAGGTAGGGCAGGATCGCGCGGATCATCTCGGTGGTGAGCCCGGAGTCGAGCAGGCCGCGGATCTGCTGGACGTCGGCCACCGTGGACTCGGGGTAGCTGCGGTAGCCGTTGTCGGCGCGCTCGGGGTGGAGCAGATCCTGTTCCTCGTAGTAGCGCAGCAGCCGGGTGGGGACCCCCGTGCGGCGCGACAGTTCACCGATCCGCATATGGTCTCCCGACACATGTTTGACCTTCACACTGATGTGAAGCTCCGACCATGGTCGCATGACAGTGTTTTCCACGTCGTCCTCTACGTCATCCCAGGTCAAGGGCGGTCAACTGGCGTGGCCGGGGCTGCTCGCCCTGTCCTGCGCCGCGTTCACCGCCGTCATGACGGAACTCCTGCCGGCCGGGCTGCTGCCCTCGATGGCCCGGCCGCTGGGGGTCGCCGAATCCCGGATCGGCTTCCTCGTCACCGCCTACGCGGCCGCGTCCTTCGTGGCCGCGGTCCCGGTCACCGCGGCGCTGCGCGGGCTGCCGCGGCGGCCGGTGCTGTGCGGGGCGCTGCTCGGGTTCGCGGTCAGCGACGCGCTGGTCGCGCTGTCCTCGTCGTACCCGCTCACCTTCGCCGCCCGCCTGCTGGCCGGGGCGATGGGCGGCACGCTGTGGGCCATGCTGGCCGGCTACGCGGCCCGGATGGTGCCGGCCGAGCGACGCGGTCGGGCCATCGCGATCGTGCTCGCCGGGATCACCCTCGCCCTGTCCCTCGGGGTGCCCGCCGGTACCGCGCTGGCCGGTGCCGTGGGCTGGCGGGCGGCCTTCGGCACGCTGGCCGTGCTCGCCGTGCTGCTCGTGGTGTGGATACGGCTGCGCGTGCCCGGCTTCCCCGGCGAACCGCGGCACGCGCGCGTGCCGCTCGGCCGGGTCGCACGGCGCCCCGGGATCCGCCCGGTGCTGTCCGTGACCCTGTTCCTGCTGCTGGGACACCAGGTGATGTACACGTACGTCGCCCCGTTCGCCGCACATGTGGGATACGCCCGTACGGGCCTGCTGCTCGCGGTGTTCGGGACGGCCACGGTGGCCGGGATCTGGCTCACCGGGGTGCTGATCGACCGGTGGCCGCGCCGCACGCTGCTGGTGGCGCTCGGCGTGTTCACGGGCGTGCTGCTGGTGCTGGGCCTGGCTGCGGGAGCCCACGCGGTGCTGGTCGGCGCGGTCGCCCTGTGGGGCATCGCCTTCGGCGGGGCGCCCACACTGATCCAGACCGCGCTGGTCGACGCCTCGGGCCCGGCCGACGCCGATGTGGCGACCTCGCTGCAGACGACGGTCTACAACGCGGGCATCGCGGCCGGCTCGCTCACCGGCGGGGTGGCGCTGGACGCACGGGGCGCCGGCGCCCTGCCGTGGACCGCGCTGGTGCCGGTCGTGCTGGCGCTCACGACGGTCGCGGCGGGCCGCCGCCACGCCTTCCCGGCCGTGCGGCGCGCCGTCGCCCCGGAGGCGGACCAGCCGGCCGGGCCCGGCCGGGTGGCCGTACCATGCACCGCCGGAGATCATGCCGTCAGGAGGTCGGTGGGTCATGGTGAAGGACAGTGAGCTGCGGCATCTGCGCCGTTGCGTGGAGCTGGCGGGCGAGGCGCTGGACGCCGGTGACGAGCCCTTCGGGTCGGTGCTCGTGGCGGCGGACGGCACGGTGCGGGCCGAGGACCGCAACCGGGTGGCCGGCGGGGACCACACCCGCCACCCCGAGTACGAGCTGGCCCGCTGGTCGGCCGCGCGTCTGACGCCCGAGGAGCGGGCGGGGGCCACCGTCTACACCTCCGGCGAGCACTGCCCGATGTGCGCGGCCGCGCACGCCTGGGTGGGGCTCGGCCGTATCGTGTACGTCGCCTCCGCCGCTCAACTGACCCGCTGGCTGGCCGAGTGGGGTGTGCCTGAGGCTCCGGTGCGGCCACTGCCCGTCCACGAGGTCGCGCCCGGCGTGACCGTGGAGGGACCGGTGCCGGAGCTGGTGGAGCAGGTGCGGGAGCTGCACCGGCGCCGTTTCCGGTCGTAACTCCCTTGCCACTCAGCCCAGTTCGAGACTGGTGACGCCGAACACCCGGTGCCGGGCGTGCGCGCGGACCGGACCGGTGTACATGCGGGCGGTCTCGAAGGAGGCGCGGAATCCGGCCTCTTCGGCGAGGACGGCGCCGGCCGCGTTCGGTTCGGGCACGTCGATGGCGACCTCGCGTCCGGCGGCCTCGGCGGTGAGGGCGGCGAACAGGGCCCGGGCGTCCTCGGCGGTGTCGGCGAACAGCGGGCCGATGCGCAGGCTGTCGTGGCCGGGGCGGAGCACGCCGTAGCCGGTGAGGCGCTCGCCGTCGTGGCGGACGAAGGCCCGGTGGCCGGGGCCGGTGAGCCACTCGGCGAGGAAGCGCGGCCGGTCGGCCGGCTGGCAGACGCCGTCGTAGGCGGTGATCGCGGCGAGGTCGGCGGAACGGGCCGGCCGGACGCCGGCGGGCGACTCGTCCTTGGGGGCGGTGCCGGTGAACCGGACGGTGCGGTAGGCGAGTTCGAAGCCGGACTGGCGGTAGTTGTCCTGCTGGGCGACGACTCCGTCCAGGCCGACGGTACGGTTCCCGGCATGGGCCAGGGCGGTCTTCCAGGTGGTGAGGCCGTGGCCGTGGCCGCGCAGATCGGGGCGGACCAGGTAGCAGCCGAGGAAGGCGTAGTCGGGGCCGTAGGTGACGACCGAGATGGCCGACACCGGCTCCCCGTCGATCCGTCCGAGGAAGAACCCGGCGGGATCCTGAGCGAAGAACGCGGGCCCGTCGCACACCCCGGGATTCCAGCCCTCCGCCGCCGCCCACCCGGCGATCACCGGCCAGTCGGCGAGGGTGGCCTGGGTGACGACGAGGTCGTGGGGGGCCGCAGGGGTCATCGGTGAGCTCCATTTCCGTCGGGACCGGATTGCCGTGCCGCATCCTTCCGGATCGACGGGGGCCGCGCCACGGGGAGATCGGCCGTTGCGCCACCGGCGACCGTACGGAGCAGCGGCAGCGCCGTCGCGAGGACGAACAGCCCGAAGAGGGTGATGGGCAAAAGCCCCACCGGCTGCAGCAGTTCCTGGGGATTCGCCTTCACCCAGGCCCGGTTGACGTACCAGTTGGCGAGGACGTCCAGCGTCATCACCCCGGCCGCCAGCCGGATGCCCGAGGGCCGTAGCCGCAGGGTCAGGGCGGCGGCGAGCGGGTCGAGGACGACCAGGGCGACGAAGAACACCTGCAGCGGCGGCGGGCCGAAGCCCGCGTAGGCGTGCGGTCCGCCGCGCGCGAGGACGACGGCGTGGTCGCCGGTCCCCTCCACGAGTCCGGCGGCGTAGACCACGAGAACCCGGCGGGCCCAGCGCGGCAGCGCCCGCCACCGCCCCCGTATGCCGTCCGTCACCGGATCAACCTACCGCGTCGCGGCGAGGCCCCACCGGGCCGGCGTCCGGTGGGGCCTTGCGGGTGGGGGGAGTTCAGCGGGAGCGGCCCGGGCGGAAGCGGCGGTAGAGGATCGCGCCGCTGAGGAGGAACGCGGCGCTGCCGGCGACGGCGGGGACGGTGGCGTCGGCACCGGTGTGGGCCAGGGAGGACACCGTCGGCTCGGGCGCGGCCGGGCGGTGCCGCACGGGCACCGGCGGCGTGGGGGCCGGGGTGTGCGGGTGCCGGGGTGTGCGGGGGTGCTCGACGGGGCCGTTGACCGACTGGTTGCCCGTGGCCGGGTTTCCGATGCCGACCACGTTGACGCTGTTGCCGCTGACGTTCACCGGCAGGTCCACGGGGAGCTGGATGCCGTTGCCGGAGAGCACCCCGGGCGAGTCCTTCGTGCCGCCGTGGGCGGACGCGCCGCCGGACGCCGACGCCCCGCTCCTGCCCGCGGCGCGGTTCGCGCAGGCGTTGCCCGACGCGGGGTTCAACAGCCCCACCACGTTCACGGTGTTGCCGCACACGTTCACCGGCACGTGCACCGGGAGCTGGATGCCGTTGCCGGAGATCAGCCCGGGCGAGCCGGCCGCGGTGCCGTCGGCATCCGCGCCGTCGGCCGCGAACGCGGCCGACACCGGCAGCGTCACGGCCATCGCTCCGGAGGCGGCGGCGAGGGCGATCACTCCGTTTCGGGTTGCCCGTCTCATAGGGTTCCCTGCCTTCCAGACGTCGTAGCGGGCAGTCACCCGCACCCCGTAGAACGCAGGCGAACCATGCGAGTTATGGCTTATCGGTCTTTCACCCCGTCGAGCGACACTGTTATCGAACCGCACGTAAAGCCTCTCAATGATCAATAAGAGGGCGTAAAAAGTGCAAAGCGTATGGCATCGGACAGCGTCCCGCTCGTCCGGAGGCGGGCGCTCCGGGGCCCGCTTATGGTGATCCGAGGGCGCCGTGCCCGGTCCGCGACAGGCGTCCCGGGAGGCGATCGATGCTGGCCAAGCTGACCACACGGCCCGCCGTGCGGCGCTGCGCGGGTGCCGGAGTCCTCACGCTGGCGCTGCTCGGCGCCGGGCTGCCCGCGGCCGCCGCCGAGCGGCCGCAGCCCGACCTGTCCCGGTTCTACCGGCAGCAACCGACCTGGTCGCCCTGCAAGGGCACGGACATGCCGAAGGACCTGCAGTGCGCCAAGGTCACCGTCCCGCTCGACTACGCCCGGCCCCGTTCGGGCACCCTCGACATCGCCCTGGCCCGCTACCGGGCCACCGGCGCGTCACAGGGCTCGGTCCTGCTGAACTTCGGTGGTCCCGGCGGGCCCGGCATCAGTGAACTCGCCGCTGACGGAAAGGAGTTCATGGATCTGACCAACGGATACGACGTGGTCACCTTCGACCCGCGCGGGGTCGGCCGCTCCTCCCCCGTCAGCTGCGGTGAGGGTGGCGACGAGCCCTCGGGCACGACGGACGACCACGCCGACCTCAGTCATCCGCAGGCGCTGCTCCAACGCGTGCGGCAGGACGCCGCCGAGTGTGCCCGCTACTCCGGCCCGGTACTGGCCCACATAGGCACCGTGAACGTCTCCCGCGACCTGGACGTCATCCGCCAGGCACTCGGCGACAAGAAGCTCAACTACCTGGGTTTCTCCTACGGAACACGGCTCGGCGCGGTGTACGCGGCACAGTTCCCGCACAAGGTCGGCCGGTTCGCCCTCGACGGCGTGGACACCCTGACCGAGCCGCTGTCCGCCCAGGGGGCGGCGGGGGCCGCGGGGCAGCAGACCGCGCTGGACGATTTCCTGGACTGGTGTACGGCGGACGTCGCCTGTCCGTTCGGCCAGGACCGGCGCGCGGCCGGGGACCGGATCGTCCGGCTGGTGAACGCGCTCGACGAGAAACCGGCCCCCACGGACTTCGGCGCCTCGTTCTCCGGCCAGGACCTGGTGGGCGCCATCAGCCAGGCCCTGTACAGCAAGCAGCTGTGGCCCTCGCTGGAGCGGGCGCTGGCCTCGCTGGTCCAGGACGACGACACCCGGGGCGTGCTGAGCTTCGCCGCCGACGGCGTCGGCCTGCCGCTCCGCCCGGGCACGGCGGCGGTGAAGGCAACGGCAGCGACCTCCCCTGCCGGACCCCGCAAGGACGGCGGCCTGGTCGATCCGCAGGACATCCCCGCGGACAACCTGCCGGCCGCACTGACGGCGATCAACTGCGCGGACGACCCCGACCGGCCCGACGGCGCCCGGCTCACCAAGGACCTCAAGGACCTGCTGGGCACGTACGAGCAGGCCTCCCCGGTCTTCGGCCGCTACCGGCTCACCCAGTTGCTCATGTGCTACGGCCGCCCCAGGGGCACCGACTTCATCCGCGACCGGGTGAAGAACGTCGACACCGCGAAGATGCTGCTCGTGGGCACGCGCGGCGATCCGGCGACGCCGTACCGGTGGACCGTGGAGACGGCCGCGCGGCTCGGGCCGTCGGCGGTGGTGCTCGACAACAAGGGTGACGGCCACACCGGGTACGCCTCCTCCATGTGCGTCCATCACGAGACCGACGACTTCCTGCTCTACGGCTCCCTGCCCCCGAGCGGCAGCTCCTGCCCGGCCGACGGGGGCGACTGGAGCGTGACGACGACCACCGACGACTGATGACACTTCGGCCGCCGTACCCCGTACGTGACCACCACAGGGAGAGACCATCATGCGCATCCGCGCCGCCCTCGCCGTACCCGTCGCCGCGGCGGCCGTGTTGCTGGCCGCACAGCCGAGCCACGCAGTCACGACCGCCACGGCCCCCACGGATCGGGCGCGGCCCGTCCGCTGCGCCGAGGCGTCCTTGACGGTCCGGGCGAAGGCCGTGCCCGGGGACCCGGCCGTGGTGCGCATGAGCGTCGCCAACCCCGGCGCCCGCGCGTGCGCCGTGGACCGGGTGCCCACGGTGACCTTCGGGAACCTGGACGGGGCGGCGCTGCCGGTGCCGGCGGGCAGCACCGGCGGCTACCGGCTCGCGGCGGGCGCGACCGTCTACGCGGACGTGCGCACCATCGCCGACCCGGCGGACCGCGAGGCCCGCCGGACGGACAGCCTCACCGTGGCCGCCTCGGCCGCGCACCGGGGCCGCTCCTTCACGGCTGGCCGGCTCGGCACCGGGACACGGGTCCTGGTGTGGGAGCCGGTGACGACGTGGTGGCAGCCCACGGCGGCGGCCGCGGACCGGGCCATCGGCCTCAGCTGAGCACCACCTCGGGGGTGTAGGCGTCCAGCCAGCCCGCGATGTCCAGGGTGCGCTCCAGACCGCGCCGGGCCACCTGGGTGCTGACCGGTGTCTCGCGTTCGGCGGCCTGCCGGACCCGGTCGCGGTCGACCAGGTCGAAGACCGGGTGCGAGGGCCGGGAGAGCAGGTCCTTGACCTGCTCCTGCAGGGCGACGGCGTACAGCGGGTCCTGGGTGGAGGGGTACGGGCTCTTCACCCGGTCGTACACCGAGCGCGGCAGGACGTCCGCGGCCGCCTCGCGCAGCAGGCTCTTCTCCCGGCCGTCGAAGGACTTCAGGGCCCAGGGGGCGTTGTAGACGTACTCGACCAGCCGGTGGTCGCAGAACGGCACCCGGACCTCCAGACCCACGGCCATGCTCATCCGGTCCTTGCGGTCGAGCAGGGCGCGTACGAAGCGGGTCAGGTGCATATGGCTGATCTGCCGCATCCGGTACTCGAAGTCGCTCTCGCCGTCCAGCCGGTCGACCGCGGCGACGGCGGTCCGGTAGCCGTCGGCGATGTAGCCCGGCAGGTCGAGCGACTTGGTCAGGTCGCCGCGCAGGACGTCGCTGTCGTCGCCGAAGTGCTGCCCGAAGCGCACCAGCCAGGGGAAGGTGTCGGCGCGGCGCGCCTCCTCGTCGAAGAACTGCAGGTAGCCGCCGAAGACCTCGTCGGCGGACTCGCCGGACAGGGCCACCGTGGACTTCTCGCGGATGGCGCGGAAGAGCAGCAGCAGCGAGGAGTCCATGTCGCCGAAGCCGGCCGGCAGATCGCGGGCGCGGATCACCTGGGCGCGCACGGCGGGGTCGGCCAGAGACTGGGCGTCCAGCACGATGTCCTGGTGGTCGGTCTGCGCGAGCTTGGCGACGTCGTGCACGAAGGGCGTGTCGGGGGTGCCGCGCAGTTCGTCGGCGACGAAGTTGTCGGTCTGGCCGACGAAGTCGACGGCGAAACTGCGGACCTGCTCGCCCTGTTCGGCGAGTTGCCGGGCGGCGATCGCGGTCATCGCGGAGGAGTCGAGGCCGCCGGAGAGCAGCGTGCAGCGCGGCACGTCGGCGACCAACTGGCGGCGCACGATGTCGTCGAGGAGGGAGCGCACGGTGGTGATGGTGGTGTCGCGGTCGTCGGTGTGCGCGAGGGTCCGCAGCCGCCAGTAGACACGCGTGCTGATACCGGAGCGGTCGACGGTGACGACGGTGCCGGGCTCCACCTCGCGCATGCCGTCCCAGATCGCGTGCCCAGGTGTCTTGATCATGACGAACAGCTCGCGCAGGCCGTCCAGCGTGACCCGGCGGCGGGCCAGCGGGTTGGCGAGGACGGCCTTGGGCTCGGAGCCGAACAGGACGCCGTCGGCGGTGGGGTAGAAGTAGAACGGCTTGATGCCCATACGGTCGCGGATCATCACGAGCTTGTCGTGACGGCCGTCCCATACGGCGAACGCGTACATGCCGTTGAGGCGTTCGGCGACCGCGTCACCCCATTCGAGGTAGCCGTGCAGGACGACCTCGGTGTCGGAGTCGGTGCTGAACCGGTGGCCCCGGCCTTCGAGTTCGCGGCGCAGTTCGGTGAAGTTGTAGGCCTCCCCGGAGTAGACCATGGCGATGGTTCCCTGGGGGGTCAGCAGGGACATCGGCTGGCGTCCGCCGGGAAGGTCGATGATCGCGAGACGGCGGTGTCCGAGGGCGGCCGGGCCCTCGGTCCAGGTGCCGCGGTCGTCCGGGCCACGGCAGGCCATCGTCTCGGTCATCGCATGCAATGTGGTGGCCTCGGTGGTCAGGTCACGGTCGTAGGACACCCATCCGGTGATGCCGCACATGCGCTACCTCCTGCCTCCGGTTCGCGCCCGGATCCGGTGCCCGCCTGCGCTTTCCGCGAGGAGACGGATCCGGCCGACAAACCAGTTGTATCGAGCACCTATATGACGAGCGTCCGTCAGTTGCCCGAGGCAGTCAACGCGGACGTAACACGATCCCCCTCGCCTCCCTCACAGTTTCGGCCGCTTTTTGCCCGTGCGAAATCCGGCGGGGGCGGCAGGACCGGGCCTCCGCCGCCCGGAACCGGCCAGAGGCAAAAACTTCCCCAAGCGCGCCGCAGGTCAGACCTTTCCGGTCAGGAACCGGTCCAGGGCCGCGGTCAGCTCGGCCGGCCTCTCCACCGGCAGCTCATGACCGGCGTCGAGGATCCGGACGACCGCGTCCGGGTAGGCCTTGGCCATCCGCAGCATCTGCCGCACCGGCAGCTGGACATCGTGGTAGCCGTGCACCATCAGGGTGGGCGTGCGGATCTCGTCGGCCCGGTCCAGGACGTCGAAGGCCCGCATGGCGCCGTACAGCGTCATGACGACCTCGCGCGGGATGCCGGCCGCGGCGCGGATGTGCGCACGGATCTCCTCGCGCGGGTGACCGGGTGCGAAGGCCCGCTGGACGTTGGCCGCCACGAACAGCCTGAACGGCACCAGGGTGGAGACGGCCATGAGGAGCCCGCGGCCGCGGCTGTACGTCATCCGGCCGATGGAGCCGACCAGCACCATGCGCTCCACCCGCTCGGGACGGGCGAGGGCGATGGTCTGCGCGATCATCCCTCCCATGGAGTGGCCGACCAGCACGAACCGTTCGGCCTCCAGGTGATCGAGCAGGGCGAGCACGTCGTCCGCCAGCTCCGCGATCGTGCGCACGCCGGCCCCCGTGCTCTCCCCGTGCCCGCGCAGGTCCAGCCGGATGACCCGGCGTCTCGCGGAGAAGTGCGCCGTCTGGTGGTCCCAGCGGTGCCGGTTCGCGGTCCAGCCGTGCACGAACACCACGGGCACCTCCCGCGCGTCACGAAGGCCCTCGTCGTCGTATGTCAGGACCGCTCCGGCGACGTCGAACTGCGGCATGGGTGGCCTCCTGGTATGCGCTGCGGTCTGGTTACTGACGGGTACGGTAGCCGTCCGCCGGGCGTCGCGTCACCGTCGCGCGCCGCACGGCCCCGCCGCGCGCCCGGCCCGGTTTACCCCGAATGCCGTACCCGTGATTCCGCCCTATCGTGCTGTCATGGAGCACGCACTGAGTCCCGCGACCCTGGCCGAACTGCGGCGCCCGCGTCCCTACCCGGCGGTGTCCGTACTGACCCCGACACACCGCCGTGAACCGGAGAACGGGCAGGATCCCGTACGGCTGCGCAATGTCGTCACCGAGGCGCGCAAACGCCTGGAGGCCGACCCCTCCGTCACCCGTGAGCGGCGCAACGACGTCGTGGCCCAGCTCGACCGGGCGCTGGCGGAGGTGGACCTGGCGCACGCCGAGGACGGCCTGGTGATCTTCGCCGCCCCGGGTGAGCACCAGGTCTGGTCCCTGGCCCGCACCGTCCCCGAGCGCGTGGTGCTCTCGGACACCTTCCTCACCCGCAACCTGGTCGCCGCGCAGGCCGCCGAACGGCCCTTCTGGGTGCTGTCGGTCTCCGCGGACCGCATCACCCTGTGGAGCGGCGGCGAGGACCGGGTCGTGCCCGACGGGTCCGCCGGCTTCCCGCTGGAGCGCCGGCAGCAGAACTTCGACGCGGAGCGCCAGATGCAGATCGGCGACCAGCCGAGCACCTTCCGCGACGAGGGCACGCGCCAGTTCCTGCGCGAGGCGGACACCGCCATGGCCGCGCTCCTGCGCGACCAGCCCCGGCCCCTCTACGTCACCGGGGAACAGGCGGCGCTGTCGCTGCTGGACGAGGCCGGCAGCGTGGCCAGAAACGCCGTCCAGGTCCCGCACGGCGGCCTCGCGCACGCCGGTCCCGACGCCGTGTGGCAGGCGCTGCTGCCGGTGCTGGAGGCGGAGGCCCGCAAGGACACCACGTCCGTGGTGCGGGAGCTGACCTCGGCCCGCGGCCGCCGGACGTACGCGGCCGGCCTGGACGAACTGTGGCAGAGCGCCCGCGACGGCCGGGTCCGGCTGCTCGCCGTGGAGGAGAACTTCCGGGCGGCCGTCCGTGACCTCGGCGAGCATCTGATGCCGGCCGCGGCCGGTGACCTGGACGCCCGCGACGACATCGTGGACGAGATCGTCGAGCAGTGCCTGGAGACCGGCGCCGACGTCCGCTTCGTGCCCGACGGCACCCTGGGCGACGCCGACGGGATCGCGGCGGTCCTGCGGTACTGATCGACTCCCCCGGCAGCGCTCCCTGCGCGGCGTACTCTACGGCGTGATCGTCGGCGTAAGGGAGCGCGCGCATGGGTGACCTGCTGGGTGTGGCGGTACTGGGTGCGGGACACATGGGGGCCGATCACATACGACGTCTCGACCAGGTGGTGAGCGGAGCCAGGGTCGCGGCCGTGGCCGACCCCGATGTCGAGCGGGCGAAGGACGCGGTGGCCGGTCTCGACGGGGTCAGCGTGCACACGGAGGCGGAGGCCGCGCTCGACGCACCCGGCGTCACGGCCGTGCTGATCGCCTCCCCCGGCCCGGCGCACGAGGATGCCCTGCTCGCCGCGTTCGCCCGGGGCCTGCCGGTGCTGTGCGAGAAGCCCATGGTGCCGGACTCCACCGGCGCGCTGCGGGTCGTGGAGGCCGAGGCGCGGCTGGGCCGCCGGCTGGCGCAGATCGGTTTCATGCGCCGCTACGACGCCGAGTACCTGCGGCTGAAGAACATGCTGGACGGGGGCAGCCTGGGGCGGCCGCTGATGCTGCACTGCACCCACCGCAACGTCTCCTCGCCGGCCCACTTCACCAGCGCCATGCTGGTCAACAGCTCGGTCTCGCACGAGATCGACGCGGCCCGCTGGCTGCTCGGGCAGGAGCTGACGGCGGTGACCGTGCTGCGTCCCACGCCGTCCTCGGGCGCCCCCGCCGGCCTGCTCGACCCGCAGTTCGTGCTGTTGGAGACCGAACGGGGTGCGCTGGTCGACGTCGAGGTCTTCGTGAACTGCGGCTTCGGCTACCAGGTGCGCTGCGAGGCCGTGTGCGAGCGGGGCAGCGCCCGGATCGGCGACGAGCACACCATGGTCGTCACCACCGGCGGCGGCGCGCGCGAGGAGGTGGCGCAGGACTATCTCGTCCGTTTCGCCGCCGCCTACGACCGCGAGGTGCAGAGCTGGGTCGACGCCACCCGGCGCGGCGAGGTCACCGGCCCGGGCGTCTGGGACGGCTACGCGGCCTCCGCCGTCGCCGAGGCGGGGGTCCGGGCGCTGGAGACCGGCGGCCGGGTGGCCGTCGGACTCGCCCCGCGCCCGGACCTGTACGCCCGGGTCAGCCGCTGACGCTCGCGGCGCCCGTCTCCAGGTGCCCGGTGAACCGGCGCGACCACGTCGCGTCGGAGTCGACGGTCACCGTGAAGTCGTACCAGCCGTTCTGGTACGCGACGGCGTTGAAGAAGTCCTCCGTCGAGCCGCCCGCGGCGACGGTGTAGGTCCAGGGACCGTCGCCGCGGTAGTGGTTGGAGGTGATGGTGAACTTCACCGATGCCGTACCGGAGTTGGTCATCTTGAAGTAGATCGCGAGTTTGCCGGTGCCGGGCTCGACGGCGTAGCGGGTGCTCACCTCGACCGACTTGCCGGCCTTGGTGGCGTCGCCCTGGAAGCGGCGCAGGAAGCGGTTGGGGCCGACCATGGACAGGTCGTACTTGCCGCCGCCGAAGCCGGTGCCGATGTTGAAGAAGTCGGAGGCGGTGCCGCCCGCGTCGACCGTGTACTGGAAGGGCGTGGTGTCGCGGTAGGCGTTCGGGTGGATGGAGAAGTGGGCCGCCCGGGACGCCGGCGTGCCCTGGTTGGTCATGGTGAACCAGGCGAGGGTCTTGCCGGCCGCGTCGAACTCCAGGTGGTCCAGGTAGCCGTTCGGCTGGTACGGCAGCGCGCGGGCGGGCCGGGTGCCGGGCTCCTGCGCGGGCAGGACGTTGTCGGTCGGCGCCGGGTTGGGCAGCGGACCGCAGGTGTCGATGCCTATGACGCTGGTCGCGGGCAGGGAGACCGCGCCGTGGACCGGGTTGGCGAAGTCGAAGACCCTGGTCAGATCGCCGCTCACCTTGCGCCGCCAGTCGCTGATGTTGGCGCACTTGGCGGGTGTGCCCACAGCCGTGGTCCAGGTCTCCAGGAAGCGCAGCACCGAGGTGTGCTCGAAGACCTCCGAAGAGACCCAGCCGCCGCGTGTCCAGGGCGAGATGACGATCATGGGTACGCGGAAGCCGAAGCCGTAGGGCACCCCGTTGAGGAACTCCCCGGCCGTCCCGGCGGGCGGCGCCGGCGGGGGCACGTGGTCGAAGTAGCCGTCGTTCTCGTCGTAGTTGAGGAACAGGACGGTGGAGTCCAACACGTCCTGGTCGGCGGCGAGGGCCTGGTAGACGAGGCTGACGAAGTGGGCACCGTCGCCGGGCGGGGCGTACGGGTGCTCGGAGAAGGCCTGGTTGGGCACGATCCAGGAGACCTGCGGCAGGGTGCCCGCGAGGACGTCGGCCTTGATGGCGGCGGCGATGTCGTCCGGGGTCGAGCCGGTCGCCTTCGGCACCGAGGACATGCCCCGGTCGTACAGCGGGTCGCCCGGCTTGGCGTTGGTGAAGTTCTTGAAGTAGGCGCAGGCGTTGTCGCCGTAGTTGTCGGCCGTGTTCTGGTAGACCTTCCAGCTCACCCCGGCGCCCTGGAGCGCCTCCGCGTAGTTCTGCCAGGTCAGGCCGGACTCGTCGCCGCCGTCGTAGCTGGAGGAGTCGACCTTGCCGCTCCACAGGTACGTCCGGTTCGGGCCGGTGGCGCTGAGTGTGGAGCAGAAGTAGGCGTCGCAGATGGTGTAGTTGTCCGCGAGCGCGTAGTGGAACGGGATGTCGGAGCGGTCCAGGTAGCCGAGCGAGCGGACGTTGCCGACGCCGGAGACCCAGTTGTCCATGCGGCCCTTGTTCCACGCGGAGTGCTGCGAGGACCACGAGTGCGGCAGGTCGCCGTTGCACTGGGCCAGGGTCTCGCCGTCCGTGCCGCCGGCGGACGGGGTCGCGCTCAGCTTCCACGGGTACTGGCGGCCCAGCCCGTTCGGCTGGTTGAAGACCGGGTAGCCGCCGCTCAGGGTGATCCCACTGCGGTCGTCGAAGCCGCGCACACCCTTCAGACGGCCGAAGTAGTGGTCGAAGCTGCGGTTCTCCTGCATGAGGATCACCACGTGCTTGACGTCCTGGATCGTGCCGGTCGCCGTGGTCGACGCGGCGGCAGCCGTCCGCGTGCCGGCACCCAGCGCCACGCCCGCCGCGACCGTTGCGCCCAGCCCCACGAAGCCTCTTCGGCTGATCGGTGTCATTCGCCTCGTCCTCGTCACCGGAGTGCCCCTGCGGCACACCGCGCGCCAGGGTGCACGGGGTGGCCGTCGAGGTCCATACCCGCGCGGTGAGCCGAAGATGAACAAAAGTCAAATACAGCCGACGCCGCTCACACCCCGCCGAACAAGGCGCACAGCCCCCGCTCCACCACCCTTGTCAGATCCTCCTGTCCGGGAGCCACCACGTCGTAGGTACGCAGCAGGAAGCGGCGCAGCGTCAGGGCGTGGAACTGCAGCAGGGCGAGACCGTGCGGCGAGTGGAACTCGATGACCGTCCGGGTGCGCCCGTACGGCCATATCTGCACGTCCCCATGGCCGGCCGGGGCCCGCAGCCCCTGGTCGAGCAGGGAGCGTGCGAAGGTCCAGGTGACGTCCTCGCCCTCCAGGGAGGCCTCGGCGGGGAAGTCCACGAAGACGGCGAGCGGATCGTCCGTGGCGTAGCGCAGCGTGGCCGACACGGGGATCTCCTGGTCCTCCGCGGTGATGAGCCGGGCGAGCACGGGCTGTTCGACAGTGGTGTCCATGCCTATATGGAGTGCGCAAAGGCCCTTCGCATGCCGCCAAATCCGGTCAGAGTTCGACGGGTACAGGCCGGTCGACAACACATGCGAACACCGGTGCGTCGAACATATGGGTGATCGCTACACGAAAATCGTCCAACCGTGCCAACTCTCGTAGGATTTCTACGACTTGACCCGCCCGGCGCGTACGTCATTCGCGCCCGCGGATCGCTCCGGGAAGACTCTGGCATATGCCGGAAGCACCACCGTATCGTGTGTTGCCAAATCCCTTACAGGGCGTCGCGGGCTGTGCCACAGTCGTAACGGTCCCCCCGTCCTGCTTGGCCGTATCGTCCCCCCAACGGAGTGCGTCATGCCGTCCCCAGTCTCCGCGGGCCACCCAGCCGCCCAGCCACCCGGGCGCGGCTCGGTCGAGGCGTTGATCACGCAGACGCGACAGCTCAAGGGCGACGTGGACGCCGTACGGCGGGACGCCCGGAGCGCCGGCGCGGACCCGGAGGACCGCTGGCAGCGCGCACTGTACGACCTCGCCCTGCATCAACTGAACGACCTGGACGCGCACTTGGCCCAGCTCCGGGACGGCCCGGACCCCATGCCCGAGGCCCCGGCCGAACCTGCGGCGGCGCCCGGCGTCCGCTCCGTGCCGGCCGCCGTCCCGCGCGGCTCGCTGCTCAGCCGGGTCGGCAGCGCGGAGTGGAACCTGCTGACGGACGAGGCCACCTGGTCCGGCGAGCTGTACCAGATCCTCGGCCGCGACCCCGCCGACCCCGCCCTCACCCTGGACGAGCTGCCCTCGCTGGTCCTGGAGGAGGACCGGCCGAGGCTGACCGGCATGGTGACGGGCTGCCTGGTCGACGGCAGGCCGATCGACGGCGAGTTCCGCGTCGTACGGCCCGACGGCTCCGTGCGTACGGTGCACATGATGGGCGAGCCCGTGCTCGGCGCCGACGGCGGCACCGCCTCGATGTGGGCCGTGCTGCGCGACGTCAGCGAACTGCGCCGCAGCCAGCGGACGGTGCGCGAGACCCGTGACTCACTGCATCGCCGGCGTCGGCAGGAGCGGACCGAGCACCGGATCGCGGCCGAGCTGCAGGAAGCCGTGCTGCCGCCCTGGCTCGGCTCCCTGCGACTCCCGCACCAGGGACCGCGCACCCTCGATCTCGCCGCCCACCATCTGCCGGCGGCGACGAGCGCGCTGATCGGCGGCGACTGGTACGACGCGCTGGACCTGCCCGACGGCGAGAGCCTGCTCAGCGTCGGCGACCTCACCGGACACGGCGTGGCCGTCGCCACGGGCATGGCGATGCTGCTCGGTGCCGTACGCGGCATGGCGCTGGCCGGCAGCCGCCCCGGAGAACTCCTCGGCATGCTCAACCAGCTACTGGACGCCACCGTGCAGCCCGCCCTGGGCAGCGCCGTGTGCTGCCGCTACCGGCCCGAGACCCACACGCTGGTATGGGCGCAGGCAGGACACCCCGCCCCGCTGCTGTTCCGCGACGGGACGGGGCGCGTGCTGACCGCACCGGACGGTGTACTGCTCGGCGCCACCTCGGGTGCCGTCTACGGGCAGGCCGAGGAGACCCTGCGGCCGGGCGACCTCCTGCTGCTGCACACCGACGGACTGGTGCCGGGGCACGTCACGACGGCCGCCGTGGACCGACTGCTCGACCTCGCCCCACGGTTCGGCGCGGCGCGCACCGCGCAGGACTGCGTCCGGACGCTGGTCGAGGAGTTCGGCGGGGCCGGACGCGAGGACGACGCGTGTGTACTCGTCGCCAGGGTGACCGGGTGAACTCTGGCTGTTGTCAGGTGAACTGAGCGCACGGGCCCGCTATGCCTGTGCGCTCACGCCTGTGCGCTGTCTCCCTTGGCCCGGGGCCGGGGCAGGGCGAGCCTGATCTCCTCCCGCAGTTCGTGGATCTTCGGATAGCCGGCGTACTCCGCGGTCAGCCGGTACATCTGGCGCAGCCGGTCCCAGGTGCGACGGGAGGAGTTCGAGCCCATCGACATCAGGGCGAGGCGTGCGTAGCGGTCGGCCTGTTCGGGGTCGTCGGCGAGGAAGCAGGCCGACGCCATGGACAGATGGTCGAAGATCTTCGACCGCTCCCGCCCGTCGATACGCAGGGCGAGCGCCTTGTCCGCGTAGTACTGGGCGTGCGCGGCCGCGGCCGGGTCGAACTCCGCCAGCGTGCGGTAGGCGAGGGCCTGCATGCCGTACAGATCCTCGTCCTTGAAGGTCTGCATCCAGTCCGGCGGTGCCACGTCCTGCCGGTCCGAGACGAAGAGGTCCTCCGCCTGACCGAGGGTGCGGCGCATCGCCTGGCCCTTGCCCATCGACGCCTGCGCCCAGGCCTCGATCGTGTGGAACATCGCCTTCGTGCGCGGCTGCAGGCGCTCGCCCGCTCCGGACTGGGCGAGTTTCATCAGGTCCAGGGCGTCGTCGGGCCGGCCGAGGTGCACCATCTGCCGGGCCGCGCGGGACAGGGCCTCCCCCGCGCGGGGCCGGTCGCCGCCCTCACGGGCCGCATGGGCGGCGATGACGAAGTACTTCTGGGCCGTGGGCTCCAGGCCGACGTCGTGCGACATCCAGCCCGCGAGGACGGCGAGGTTGGCGGCGACGCCCCACAGGCGCCGCTGGAGATGGGGTGGGTGGTGGTAGGCGAGCATGCCGCCCACCTCGTTGAGCTGGCCCACGACCGCCTTGCGCTGAAGCCCGCCGCCGCGGGCCGCGTCCCAGGCGCGGAACACCTCGACCGAGCGCTCCAGTTCCTCGATCTCCTGTGATCCGATGGGGGCGGCCTCGTAGCGGTCGAACCCAGCGGGGTCGGCGTGCAGGGGGTCGTCGAGGACGGGGGCGTCGGCCTTCAGGGCCGGGTCGGTGTGCAACCAGTCGTGCATGGCGCTGCTGAGTGTGGATCCCGCGGCGAGCGCGGCACCCGCGCCCACCAAGCCGCGTCGGTTGAGCATGAGGTCCATTCCCGTGAATTCGGTGAGGACCGCGGCGGTGCGTTCGGGCGCCCACGGCACGCCGTCGGGATGTTCGTCGATCCCGTCGCCCTGCCGTTTCCCGTTACGCCCGTGCCGCACCAGACCGAGGTCCTCCATGGTCACGACACGGCCGAGACGCTCGGTGAACAGGGCCGCCAGCACCCGTGGCACGGGATCGCGCGGGATCTCTCCCATGTAGATCCAGCGGCGGACCCGGGAGGTGTCGGTCGACAACTGGGGGTGGCCCATGGCCGCCGCCTGCTTGTTGACCAGTCTCGCGAGTTCGCCCTTCGACCAGCCGGCCAGGCCGAACAGGTCCGCCAGACGGGTGTTGGGTTGTCCGCTCACATCAAGCCCCCAGGTTCTCGGCTGAGTTGACAGTAGCCCCGTGGAGGTTGCCGGGCGACTATTCGCCACGGTTCGCCAGGGTGCGCCAGATGGTGTGCCACTGGGCATCCGGTGTCAGGTAGGAAAGCGCCACCCCGACCCGGTCACCTCGAGGGACATTCCCCAGGGTGTTCCCGATCGGCCGGGCCGGGCTGCGCGCAGGACTTTCAGGCAGGCACAGCAGGCACACGAAGGGATCTGTATCTCCCATGTACGCAGCATCGTCCTCCGTGTCCGCCCCGCCCCGGCCGCTGCGCCCCCGACCGGCGGGCGGCGGACCGTTCCTCGACCCGGTGGCGCGTCCGGGCGGACCCGTGCTGGGCGCGGGCCGGCCCCGGAGGATCCCGGGCCAGCCCGGCACGCCACCGCTCAGCGGGAGACTCGACTTGTCCGGTCCCCAGGGCGCGCAACTGCGCTCCGCGATCGCGTCGGTGCACCGGATCTGTCCGGAGTTCGCTCCGGTGCAGGTGCTGCGGCGCAGCGGGCGGTCCGTCCTCATCGTCGGGACGACGGGGCGCAGCACGGCCGTGGCCAAGTGTCTGTTGGACCACTCGCCGGCCTGGGCCGAGCAGATCCGCCACGAAATAGCCGCATACCGCTCGTTCGTCCGGCACCGGCCCCCGGTCCGCGTGCCCCGGCTGATCGCGGCGGATCCGGACAACGGCACCCTGGTGATCGAGCGGATGGCGGGCCGTGTGGCGGCGCTCCAGCGCCATCCGGTGGAGGCACCGCCCCGCCCGGACATCCGGGCGGCGCTGGGCGCGATCTGCCGGGTGAACGCCTGGCGGCCCCCGGCGGGCACGTTCGACATGCCGCTGGACTACGGCGCCCGCATCTCCCGGTTCCACGAGCTGGGCCTGCTCACCGACCGGGATCTCGGTGACCTCCAGAAGCTGCTGCACGGCATCGCCCACGAGGTGGGTCGGCACGGCATGCTCCAGTTCTGCCACGGCGACGCCCTGCTCTCGAACATCCTGCTGTCACCAGCCGGTCCAGTGCTGGTGGACTGGGAGCACGCGGGCTGGTATCTGCCGGGGTACGACCTGGCGACGCTGTGGCTGGTCCTCGGGGACGCCCCGGCGGCCCGGCGGCAGATCAGCCAGATCGCCCAGTCGGCGGGCCCGTCCTCCCGGGACGCCTTCCTGGTGAATCTGATGCTGCTGCTGACCCGCGAGATCCGTACGTACGAGACGGCCGTGCAGCGTTCGATGCACGACACGGCCCCGGCGGCACCGGGCACTGCCCACCCGGGCGCCGCGCCGTCCGGCGAGGAACAGCGGCTGCTGCTCCGGCGGCTGCACGACGACTGCCAGATGGCCCGCAAGGCCGTCCGAGCGGCGGTCGGCACTCGCTGACGGGGACGAAGGTCCGCGGCGCGCCAGAGCGGCGGCGCGCCGCGGACCTTCGCCCGTCCCGGCCCGAAGCCCGTTCGGCCCCGAATCCCGGCCGTGCCCGGCGCGGTCACTGGTGTACGCCAGTGACGCCCCGCAGGCCCGCGCACCGCCGTGGCGAAACTCGCCGAAACCCTCCGTGACGTGGGAAATCAACGACCCGAATGCATTATTGACGGATCGTCGGCAAGCCGGTACCACTGACCCAGCTTGGCGCCGCACACCCCGCCACGCCCGCCCGTCACAGGAGGCCGCATTGCGAGGTTCCGCCACCGATCCCACGTCCACTCCCGGCCACAGACATCTACGGCGGGCTGCTGTCCCGCTCGCCTCCGCCGCTCTGCTGCTGCCGCTGCTCGGCGCGGCCCCCGCGCAGAGCACCGCCGACTCCTCCGCGGGCCGGCTGCAACAGGCCTTCGCCACCGCCTCGGCCGAGTACCACGTGCCGCAGAGTGTGCTGCTGGCCGTCTCCTACCTCCAGTCCCGCTGGGACTGGCACGCCGGCGCGCCGAGCGTGACCGGCGGCTACGGCCCCATGCATCTCACCGACGCCCGGACCGCGATCGCCGCCACGGAGCACTACGCCGAGGGCACCGAGGACGCCCGCGGCGACGGCGCCCGCCCGGCCGTACACCCCGGCATCGAGGTGCCGGCCGAGTCCGCGCTCCCGGCCCGGCTGAAGACGCTGGTGAAGGCGGCGCGGCTGACGGGCCTGTCCGCCGAGAAGCTGCGCACCGACCCGACGGCGAACGTGACCGGCGGCGCCGCCCTGCTCGCCGCCGCGCAGAAACAGCTGGGGGAGCCGCTGAGCGCCGACCCCGCCGACTGGTACGGCGCGGTGGCCCGTTTCTCCGGCGCGGACGACACCGCGACCGCGGCGGCGTACGCGAACGACGTGTACGACGTCCTGCACACGGGTGAGGAGCGCACCACGGACGACGGCCAGTTGGTCGCGCTGGCCGCGCAGCCGCGGCTGGCCGCCGACACCGCCCAGCTGAAGCGGGCCGGCCTGCGCACGCTTCCCACGGACGGCGTCGAATGCCCGAGGTCGGTGTCCTGCGAGGCGGTGTGGGCGCCGTACGCCCAGTTCGGCAACAACGACTACGGCAACCACGACCTCGGTGACCGGCCGGTGTCACAGAGCATCAAGTACATCGTCATCCATGACACGGAGGGCACCTGGGACGGGGTGCTGAACCTCATCCAGGACCCGACCTATGTGTCGTGGAACTACACGATCCGCTCCACGGACGGTCTGATCGCCCAGCATGTGAAGGCGAAGGACGTGGCCTGGCACGCGGGCAACTGGTACGTCAACGCCACGTCCGTCGGCATCGAGCATGAAGGTTTCCTCGCCAACCCGGACGCCTGGTACACGGAGGCGATGTACCGGTCCTCGGCGCGGCTGGTGAAGTACCTGAGCCGGACGTACGACATCCCGCTGGACCGGCAGCACATCCTGGGCCACGACAACGTGCCCGGCCCGACGACGTCCACCATCCCCGGCATGCACACGGATCCGGGTCCGTACTGGGACTGGCGGCACTACTTCCAGTTGCTGGGCCACCCCTTCGAACGCACCGCGGGCAAGCGGTCCGGTCTGGTGACGATCCTGCCGGACTACGCCTCGAACCAGCCGGCGTACACGGGCTGCACCACGTCGGGCGAGCCCTGCGCCGCACACGGCTCCAGCGAGGTGCGGCTGTACTCGGACCACGACACGAGCGCCCCGCTGATCAAGGACATCGGCCTGGGCAAGGACCCGACCATCGATGTGAACGACCTGTCCTCCCGGGCCGCCACCGGCCAGCAGTACGCGGTCGCGGACCGCTGGGGCGACTGGACGGCCATCTGGTACCTCGGGCAGAAGGCCTGGTTCCGGAACCCGTCGAAGGCGCCGACGGCGGTGCCGGCGAAGGGGCTGACGGTGACGCCGAAGGAGGGACTCGCGAGCATCCCGGTGTACGGCCGCGCCTACCCGGAGAAGGAGGCCTATCCGGCGGGCGTCCCCGTGCAGTCGGTCGTACCGCTGTCGTACACGATCGCGGCCGGGCAGAGGTACGTGGTCGGTGACGAGGTGCCGGGCGAGTACGACTACTCGGTCACCTTCACCACCGACTCGCACCGGGTCGTGGTGGGCAAGGACCTGTATTACGAGATCCAGTACGGTCACCGGGTCGGGTTCGTCCGCGCGGCGGACGTCACTCTGCAGCGCTCGGCCGGCTAGCCGGCCGCGGTGCCTCAGCCCTGCTGGAAAAGCTCCGCCGGGAGCGGCTTCAGCAGGGCGTACAGGTCGTCCGTGATGGGGCGGTCCCAGGCGGCGATGGTCACGAGGACGCCGTCGCTGCGGTCGAACTGCACGCAGGAGATCCGGCTCTCGGACAACTTGAGCCGCCGCACGATCAGGAGGTTGTCGCCCTGGAGCACCGGGGTGTCCTCGGTGCCGACGACGATGACCTCCTCGTCGTTCTCCAGCGCGAGGAGCAGCTGGCCCACCTCGAAGGGGATCTCTCCCTCGTCGACCTCGCGGGCCGGAGAGCCCTCGGGCAGGTTGCCGATGATCATCGCGGGGCCGCGGCCGCCGAAGAGGTCGTAGCGCAGGAAGACACCCTGGCAGGTGCCGTCGGGGGCGGGCAGCAGGCCCGCGCCGAGGTTGCCCGGCCAGTCACCCGGGTCCATGGCCAGCACGTCGAAGTCGGGCCCGGCAGGAGTGGCGCTGCGGCGGCGGAGGAACGACATGCGGCCATGGTACGTGCCCGGGCTCTCCTGGGTGACCTGCGGGCGCCCGGCGACGCGGTGCCCGGGCCGGGGCCGCCGGCACGGGTGTCGCGCGGGGCCGGTGCGGGCGCGGTCAAGTGGCGGCGTGGGCGCGATCGGGGGGCCGTGCGGGTGCCGGGCCCGAGGCCCGCCAGGTTCGTCCGGAGGGCGCCGGCGGTGCGACCGGCCGGCGGTACGGGCGCCGGCTCCCGGGCGTCGCCGGGTCCGTCCCGGTCGCTGCGCCAGGCGGGTGCGGTCGCCGGAGCCGCGGGTGCGGGGCGCCGTGGGCCGGGGCGCGGCACGGGCCGGGCGGGCACCGCTCACTGCTCCAGTGGTGCCGGCGGTACCACCGCGATCGGGCTCGCGGCGTGCAGCAGGACGGCCTGGGTGACCGAGCCCATCATGCGGGCGGGGGCGAGCAGGCGGCGCCGGTGACGGCCGACGACGACCAGGTCGGCGTCCTGGGAGGCGGCGACGAGGTGCCCGGCCGCGTCGCCCGGCACTGCCTCGGTGTCGGCGCGGACCTCGGGGTGCCGCTTGCGGTGGGGTGCGAGGAAGCCTTCGGCGAGCGCGCGGGTCTCGCTCTCGACGGCCTCCTGGTCGACCGCGGGCGGGATCAGCTGGCCGGGTGCGGACCAGGTCTGTACGGGCCACGGGTAGGCGGCGATCACCTGCACCCGGGCCGCGCGCAGGGCGGCCTCGGCGAAGGCGAACGCGAGGGTGGCGTCGTCGGGGCTGTCGGCGTGCAGGCCGACGACCACCCGGGGCCCGGGCTCGGTCGGCCCGTCCCCGTGCACCTCGCGGCCGGGCCGGGGTACGACGACCACCGGGCAGTCGGCGTCCCGGGCGGCGGCGAGGCCGTTGGAGCCGAGCAGCAGGCTGGCGAAGCCGCCGCGGCCCCGCGAGCCGAGGACCAACAGCTGGGCGTCGGTGCCGAGTTCGGGCAGGACGGCGCCGGGTACGCCCTCCAGGGCGACGTACTCCGCGGCGGGTTCGCCGGTGCCCGCGAGCCGGGCGCGCACCTCGTCCAGGACCGGGTCGCCCTGCGCGTCGGGCGGCCCGGCGACCAGTACGTCGGCCTGGCCCCAGGCGGCGTACTGCCGTACGTGCACCACGCGCAGCGGTGCCGCGCGGCGCCGGGCGGCGTCGACGGCCCAGTCCAGCGCGCCCAGGCTGTCGTCCGAACCGTCGACCGCGGCGATGACCGGCTCAGTGCTCATCGTTCCTCACCTCCGGAACACGACCTTCCCCTTGCTGGTGCCAGCCTGACGCAGGCTCGGCTCCCGTGGGGCGCTGTTGGTCGCGTGTCCGGAAATCCGCCCGGTATGCCCCCGGTCCGGCTCAGGTGAGGTCGAACTCCCCTTCCCGCGCGCCCGAGACGAAGGCGCCCCATTCCGCGGGCGTGAAGATCAGGGAGGGACTCTCCGGGCTGCCGCTGTTGCGCATCGCGATGAAGCCCTCGACAAACGCGATCTGGACATCGCCCAGACCCCGGCTGCTGGACTGCCAGTCGGCCTTGCTGAGGTCCAGGTCCGGCTTGTCCCAGCCCTTGAGCGGCTGCTGCTGGATGGTGCTCTCGGCCACGTCCGTGCTCCTCCCGGTTCGTCGTCCGCGGCTCAGCCTAGCGACCGCTTCCGACGGCCGACAGGCCACGTGGGAAGGACTTTCAGGACTCCGGCGGCCGTGCTCCCACGAGCCACATGGAGAAGAACTGCGAGCCGCCGCCGTAGGCGTGCCCGAGTACCTTCCGGGCGCCGTCCACCTGGTGTTCCCCGGCCTGGCCGCGCACCTGGAGCGCCGCCTCGGCGAAGCGGATCATGCCGGAGGCGCCGATGGGGTTGGTGGACAGCACGCCTCCCGACATGTTGACGGGCAGGTCACCGTCGAGTTCGGTCACCCCGGACTCGGTGAGCTTCCAGCCCTCACCCTCCTCGGCGAAGCCCAGGTTCTCCAGCCACATGGGCTCGTACCAGGAGAACGGCACGTACATCTCGACGGCGTCGATGTCCCGGCGCGGGTCGGCGATGCCAGCCTGCCGGTAGACGTCGGCGGCGCAGTCCTTGCCGGCCTGCGGGGAGACGAAGTCCTTGCCCGCGAACAGGGTCGGTTCGCTGCGCATGGCGCCGCCGAGCATCCAGGCGGGCGGCCGGGGGGCGCGGGCGGCTCCGGCGCGGTCGGTGAGGACCATGGCGCAGGCGCCGTCGGAGGAGGGGCAGGTCTCGGAGTAGCGGATGGGGTCCCACAACATGGGCGAGGCCTGGACCTTCTCCAGTGTGAGGTCGTGCTCGTGGAGATGGGCGTAGGGGTTCTTCAGGGCGTTGCGCCGGTCCTTGTAGGCGACGAGGGAGCCGATGGTGTCGGGGGCACCGCTGCGCCGCATGTAGGCGCGCACGTGCGGGGCGAAGAAGCCGCCCGCCCCGGCGAGCAGGGGCTGCTGGAAGGGGATGGGCAGGGAAAGTCCCCACATGGCGTTCGACTCGGACTGCTTCTCGAAGGCGAGGGTGAGGACCGTGCCGTGGACGCGGGCGGCGACCAGGTTGGCGGCGACGAGCGCGGTGGATCCGCCGACGGAGCCGGCGGTGTGCACTCGGAGCATGGGCTTGCCGACGGCGCCGAGGGCGTCGGCGAGGTACAGCTCGGGCATCATCACGCCCTCGAAGAAGTCGGGCGCCTTGCCGATGACGACGGCGTCGATGTCGGCCCAGGTCAACTCGGCGTCCTCCAGGGCCCGCCCGGCAGCCTCGCGGACGAGTCCGGCGATCGACACGTCCCGGCGGGCGGCCACGTGCTTGGTCTGGCCGATTCCTGTGACGGCCACGGGCTCCTTGCTCATCGTGGATCCCCTTCGAGTACGGCGACCAGGTTCTGCTGGAGGCAGGGGCCGGAGGTGGCGTGGGCGAGGGCGCGGTCGGATGCGCCGCGGTGGATGCGGGCGGCGGCCTCGCCGATGCGGATGAGTCCGGCGGCCATGACGGGGTTGGCGGCCAGTGCCCCGCCGGAGGGGTTGACGCGCACGTCGTCGCCGAGGCGGAGCGCCTGGCGCAGGACGACCTCCTGGGCGCTGAAGGGTGCGTGCAACTCGGCCGTGTCGACGGGTCGTTCGAAGGCGCCTGCCTTCTGCGCGGCGAGTCGCGCGGAGGGCGAGTCGGTGAGGTCACGGACGCCGAGGCCGTGTGCCTCGATGCGGTGGTCGATGCCCCGGATCCAGGCGGGCCGCGCGCACAGCCGGCGGGCCTGCTCCCCCGCCGCGAGGATCACGGCGGCGGCGCCGTCGCCGACGGGCGGGCAGTCGCCGGTGCGCAGCGGCCGTACGACGTAGTCACCCTGTGGGACAGGGCCCTTGAGCTGGGCGTGCGGGTTGTCTTGCGCGTCGGCGCGGCTACGGGCGCCGACGGCCGCGAGTGCCGGTTCGTCGGTGTGGCTGGCATCTATGAGGGCCTGTGCCTGCAGAGCGGCCAGGGCTATGGAGTCGGGCCACAGTGGGGCGACGTAGTACGGGTCGAGCTGGCGGGTCAGTACGTCCCGCACGGAGCCGGGTGAGCACTTGCCGTAGGAGTAGACGAGCGCGGTGTCGGCGTCGCCGGTGAGCAGTTTGGTCCAGGCCTCGTACAGGGCCCAGGCGCCGTCCATCTCGACGTGCGACTCGGAGATCGGCGGCCAGGCGCCGACGCCGTCGAGGGCGAGGGTGAAGGAGAAGGCCCGGCCGGCGAGGTAATCGCTGGAGCCGGAGCAGGTGAAGCCGATGTCGGCGGCCTTCAGGCCGGTCTGCGCGAGCACGTCGTGCAGGACCGGCATGAGCATCTCGGCCTCGGAGGACTCCTCCGTGGAGCGGCGGTGGTCGCTCTGGGCGAAGGCGACGACGGCGATGTCCCGGGCGGCGGGGGCTTCTTCGCTGGTCACAGCAGCTCCTTGTACGTCTCGTAGTCCGCGTCGGGCTCGCCGGTGGGCCGGTAGTGGTCGGGGTAGCGGGCTCCCTCGGTCCACACCGGCTCGACGCGCAGGCCCATGCGCACCTGGTCGTAGGGGATGCCGCCGATCCGGGCGTGCAGGGCGAGGTCGGCGCCGTCGAGCGCGATGTGGGCGTAGACGTAGGGGACTTCGATGTCGAGGTTCTTGGCCTTGATGTTGACGATGCAGTAGGTGGTCACTGTGCCGCGAGGACCTACTTCGACCTGTTCGGCTGTGGCCACGCCACATGTGGGGCACGCACCCCTCGGCGGGACGTACACCTTGCGGCAGGAGGGGCAGCGTTCGCCGACGGTGCGGTGTGCGGAGAGGGCGCCGATGTAGGCGGACTGGGCGCGGCCGGGCGAGTAGGTGTAGTCGAGGCGGGCGGGGGCGACGATCCCGGTGAGCGGGTTCTCGAACTCGCCGGTGTGGCCGCCGGGCCGGACGGGCTCTCCGTCGTACGGCTCGAAGCAGGCGATGTCGGTGATGGCGCCGGTACGCTCCGCGGCCCAGCGGACGCGCACCCGCATGCCGGAGCGCACGGCATCGGGGCCGGGGGCGTCGAGGGTGTGCAGGAGGGCGGTGTCGGCGCCGTCGAGCCGGACCAGGACCCAGGCGAACGGCCCGTCGAGGGGCTGGCCGCGCCGGGGCCGGGGGTTCCAGGCCCAGGAGGTGACCGTGCCCGTGGGGGCGACCTCGACCAGGTCGCGGATCTCCTCGGCGGTGACGGGGTCGTACTCGACGGGTGGGACGAGGGTGCGTCCGTCGGCGGTCCGCACGCCGAGGACGACGCGTTCGCGCAGGCCGGTGAGGAAGGCGCTCTGCACGGGGCCCAGCGAGCGGGTGAACGGGAACTCGACCACGAGGGGGGCTTGGAGGACTTCGGACATCCTTGAGGACTCCTTCGGCGGTTCAGGCGCGCTTGTAGACGGGGGGCCGCTTCTCCGCGAAGGCGCGGGCGCCCTCCTTGGCGTCGGCGGTGTCGAAGACCGGCCAGCCGCGCGCGAGTTCGGCCGCGAGGCCGTCGGTCTCGGTGAGCTCGGCCGTCTCGTACACGGAGGCCTTGACGGCCTCGACGGCGAGCGGGCCGCAGGCGTTGATCCGCTCGGCGATCTCCAACGCCTTGTCGAGCGCGCTGCCGTCGGGGACGACGTGGCCGATCAGACCGATGCCGGCGGCCTCCTGGGCGGTGTAGGGCCGTCCGGTGAGCAGCATCTCCAGGGCGTGGGTGCGCGGGATCTGGCGTTGCAGCCGGACGGTGGAGCCGCCGATCGGGAACAGGCCGCGCCTGACCTCGAACAGGCCGAAGGTCGCGGACTGGCCCGCGACCCGGATGTCGGTGCCCTGGAGGATCTCGGTGCCGCCCGCGACGCAGTACCCCTCGACGGCGGCGAGCACCGGTTTGCGCGGGCGGTGGTGGCGCAGCATCGCCTTCCAGTGCAGGTCGGGATCGGCCTTGAGCCGGTCGCGGTAGTGCTCGCCCTGCATGCCGTTGCCGGCGAGGGCCTTCAGGTCCATGCCGGCGCAGAAGGATCCGCCGGCTCCGGTGAGCACGATCGAGCGGATCCCTTCGTCCGCGTCGGCCTCGAGCCAGCCGTCGTAGAGGCCGACGAGCATCGGAAGCGAGAGCGCGTTCCGGGCGTCGGGCCGGTTGAGTGTGAGCACCAGTGTGGCGCCCTCGCGCCGCACGGTGAGGTGTTCCGTCCCGCCCATGGGCCATCTCCCCTCGGTGAGAACGAGAACAGGTTGCAGTAGGCGGGGAGGCACTTCAAGGGTTTTCTGACAGTCAGTCAGATTTATTGGCGCGCACCCTTCACAGTTGCGGCGCCCTTTGCTCTGATGACCGGCGAAGCGATGGTTCTCACCTTTCTTCGTCAGGACTGCCCGGGTCAGGAGGAGCGGTGGAGTACAACCTTGCCGATCTGTTCGAGTCGGTCGTCGACGTGGCCGCGGACCGCGAGGCGCTCGTGTACCTCGATCATCCCGGCACCGGCGCGGAGCGCCGTCTGACCTACGCGGAGCTGGACGCGGCCGCCAACCGCATCGCGCACCACCTCACCGACAGCGGGATCCGCCCCGGGGAGCATCTGGGTCTGCATCTGTACAACGGCGTCGAGTACCTGCAGACGGTGCTGGCCTGCCTGAAGGCGCGGATCGTCCCGGTCAACGTCAACTACCGCTATGTCGAAGAGGAGTTGGTGTATCTCTACCAGGACGCCGATCTGGTCGCGCTGGTCTTCGACGCGGAGTTCGCGGACCGGGTGGCGGGGGCGCTGCCGCGGGCGCGGGGGCTGCGGCACCTGCTGTGCGTGGGCCCGGACGCGGCCGGGGTGCCGGGTGCGGTGCCGTTCGCGGACGCGGAGGCCGCCGGGTCGCCCGAGCGGGGCTTTCCGGCGCGCTCCGGGGACGACGAGTTCATCATCTACACCGGCGGCACGACGGGCATGCCCAAGGGGGTGATGTGGCGTCAGGAGGATCTGTTCTTCGCCGGTCTGGGCGGCGGGGCGCCGACCGGGGAGCCGGTGAAGACGCCTCAGGAGCTGGCCGAGCGGGTCGCGGCCGGGGGCACCGGGATCACCTTCTTCCCCACTCCCCCGCTGATGCACGGCACCTCGACACTGACGGCGTTCATCGGTTTCAACTTCGGCCAACGCGTCGTGCTGCACCGCAAGTTCGTGCCGGAGGAGGTACTGCGGACCATCGAGAAGGAGAAGGTCACCAGCGTGTCGCTGGTCGGCGACGCGATGCTCCGGCCGCTGATCGACGCGCTGAGCGGGCCGCTGAAGGACACCGACTGCTCGGCCCTGTTCAGCGTCTCCTCGTCCGGCGCGATCATGTCGGAGACGGTGCGCCGGCAGTTCCGGGAGCTCGTCCCGAACGCCATGCTGCTGAACAACTTCGGCTCCTCCGAGTCCGGCTTCAACGGGACGGCGACCGAGGACTCCGGGCCGGAGCGCGGCTTCCGCATCCGGGTCAACTCCCGTACGCAGGTGGTCGATCCGGCGACCTACGAGCCCGTCGCGGTCGGCGAGATCGGCCGGGTCGCGCAGTGCGGCCATGTGCCGCTCGGCTACTACAACGACCCGGGCAAGACCGCCGAGACCTTCTTCGTCAAGGACGGCCGGCGCTGGGTGCTGCTCGGCGACATGGCGACGGTCGACGAGGACGGCGTGGTCACCGTGCTCGGCCGGGGCTCGCAGTGCATCAACACCGGTGGCGAGAAGGTCTATCCCGAGGAGGTCGAACAGGCGCTCAAGGCACATCCGGACGTGTACGACGCGCTGGTCGCCGGGGTGCCGGACACCATGTGGGGCAACCACGTGGCGGCCGTGGTGCAGTTGCGCGCGGGGGCGTCACACCCCTCCCTGGACGACATCCAGAGCCACTGCCGCACCCGGCTCGCCGGTTACAAGATCCCTCGCCAGCTGGTGATCGCGGACGCCATCCAGCGGTCCCCCAGCGGCAAGGCCGACTACCGGTGGGCACGCGAAGTGGCGGTGGCGGCGGACCGTCCCTAGCTCCGGGGTGTCCCGAGCTCCGGGGTGTCCCGCCTCCTCGGCGGCGTCAGAGGACTACCCTGTGCGCACGATGGGCGTCACCCGATCACCAACGGTGACGATCGGTCGACGAGTGCTGCCGGTCCCGGTCCCTTCCGCACCGGCGCCCGGCCACGCACGGAAGGACCCTCAGGTGTCGCAGCCCACGCCTCGTCCCTGGTTCGCGTGGTGCCGTCGGCACACCCGGATCGGCCGGGGGGCGAGCATCGGCACGACCGTCCTGGCGGCCGCGCTCCTGCTGGGCGCGCTGCTGCTGCCGGACCGGCCCGACCACCTCACTCCGGCCGCGTTCGTACGCCTCCCGGCCGAAGGTGTCCTGCTCGCCGCCCTGCTGCTCGTGGTGCCGCCCCGGGCGCGGCGGACCGGGGCGGTGGCCGCCGGTGTGCTGATCGGGCTGGTCGCCCTGCTCAAGTGCCTCGACATGGGCTTCTATTCGGTGCTGTTCCGCCCCTTCGACCTGGTGCTGGACTGGGGCCTGCTGGGCAACGCGGCGGACTATCTGCGCGAGACGTCCGGCCGGGCCGGTGAGCTGGCCGCCATCGCGGGTGCCCTGCTGCTCGCGGTCACGGTGCTCGTCCTGACCACGGGCGCCGCGGTCCGGCTGACGACGCTGATGGCCCGGCACCGGGCCCGCGCGGTCCGCGGCACCCTGGTCCTGGGCACCGCATGCGTCACCTGTGTCCTGCTCGGCCTGCACAGCGCGGGCCTGCCGGTCGCGGCCACGATCGACGCCGACCTGCTCGGCGACCGCGCGCGGCAGGTCAGCGTCTCGCTCGCGGACGCGCGCCTCTTCCGGCGCCAGGCCGCCGTCGACGCCTTCGCGCACACCCCGCCCGACCGGCTGCTGACCGGCCTGCGCGGCAAGGACGTGCTGTTCACCTTCGTCGAGAGCTACGGGCGTTCGGCGATCGAGGACCCGTCGCCGGCCCCGCGCATCGACGCGGTCCTGGCTCAGAGCGCGGCCGGCCTGAAGGCGGCCGGGTTCCAGGCCCGCAGCGGCTGGCTGCGCTCGCCGGTGACGGGGGGCGGCAGCTGGCTGGCCCACTCGACCTTCCTGTCCGGCCTGTGGATCAGCAACCAGCAGAGGTTCCGCAGCCTCACCTCCAGCGGCCGCACCACGCTCACCGGCTCCTTCCGCAAGGCCGGCGCCTGGCGCACGGTCGGCATCGTGCCCGGCGTGCTGGTGGCCTGGCCGGAGGGCCGGTTCTTCGGCCTGGACCACGTCTACGACGGCCGTCACCTCGGCTACCGCGGCCCGGACTTCGGCTGGTCACAGGTGCCGGACCAGTTCGCCCTGGACACCTTCCGGCGCCAGGAGTTCGGCAAGCGGGGCCGGGGCCCGCTGATGGCGGAGATCATCCTCACCTCCAGCCACTATCCGTGGGCGCCCGTGCCGCGCATGGTCGACTGGGCGAAGCTGGGCGACGGCTCGGTCTTCCGGCAGATCAGGCGTGAGGGCAACGACGAGAAGGAGGTCTGGAGGAGCCCGCAGAGCGTGCGCACCGCATACCGCACCTCCATCGAGTACTCGCTGCACAGCCTCGTCGGCTTCCTTCAGCGCTACGGCGACGAGAACACGGTCCTGGTCTTCCTGGGCGACCACCAGCCCGTGCCGACGGTCACCGCGAACAGCCCCCGCAAGGACGTGCCGGTCTCCATCGTCGCCCGCGACCCCAAGGTGCTGGACCGGATCTCCGGCTGGGGCTGGACACAGGGCCTCAAGCCCGCCCCGAACGCCCCCGTCTGGCCGATGGACGCGTTCCGCGACCGCTTTCTGACGGCGTACGGACCACAGCCGGGGGCCGGCACGCACCGGTGAAGGCCCTCACCGGGCGAGGAACTCCTCCAGTACGGCCAGGAACCGGGCCGGGCGCCGCTGGTGCACCAGGTGCCCGGCGTCGACGGTCACGAGCGTGGCGTCCGGAATCAGGGCGGCGAGCTGCGCCACCTGGTCCTGCGGGATGAGACTGGCCGGGCCGCCCCCGATGACCAACGTCGGCATGGCGATCCGGCCCATGTGGTCCCACCACACAGGGTCGGGCGCGTTGCGCTGCTCGTCGGTGGCCCGCACCATCGCCCAGTCGAACGACAGCTCCCCCTCGGGTCGCGGGGCGGGCGGCCGGGGCGGGTCGAGCGGTACCGGTGCGCAGACGTCCTCCAGCACCAGGCGTCGTACGACACCGGGGTGGCGCTGCGCCAGCAGGCAGGCGACCAGGCCGCCCAGCGAGTGGCCCACCACATCGGCGCTGTCCAGGCCGAGGGCGGCCAGCAGGGCGCGTATGTCGTCGCTCATCGCCTCCACCCCGTACTCCCCCGGCCAGGCGCTGCGTCCGTGGCCGCGCAGGTCGGGGGCGTACACGCGGCGCGGAGCCGGTGGTGCCGCGAGCCGTTCGGCGACGGTCGTCCAGTCGGCGCCGTCGGCGCCCCGGCAGTGCAGCAGCAGGACGGGCGGGGCGTCCGGCGGGCCCCACGTCCGGCAGGCCAGGGTGATGCCGTTCGCTTCGATGGTGTGCGGCTCCACGGTGTCCACGCCGGGCACGGTAACCGGGCGGGCCGGCCGTGGGTACCTACTCTGCCGAGAGCAGAGCGAAGTCCGCGGGTCCGTCGAGGAAGGCGAGGACGCGGTGCACGAACCATTGCGGGTCGTCCAGCCAGGGGAAGTGGCCGGCGCGGGGCTGGACGCTGACCTGCGCCCCGGGGAAGGCCTCGGCGGTGCGGCGGGCGAGGCCGGGGCGCGGGCCGCCGTCGAGTTCGCCGGCGTGCACGAGGACCGGAGCGGTCAACGCGGCGAGGGCGGCCCGGGTCACGCCGGGCGCGAAGGCGCCGTCGGCGAAGTACCGCTCGCCCGCCTCGTCGTTGGTCTGTGCCGGCTCGGCGTCGGCGTGCGCACGGGCGGTGGCGTCCCAACGGCCGTAGAAGAAGGGCAGGAACGCGTCGTCGAAGTCCGCCTCGCCCGTCAGCCAGGCCCGGAAGGCGGGGAAGGCCTTTGCGAACCAGGGCTCGTCCGCGCGCAGCCGGGCCGCGGCCAGCCGGTCCCCGGAACTCGCCCGCATGCCCAGGGCGGACGGGTTGGGGGTGATCAGCAGCAGGCGCCGGATCCGCCGCGGGTGGCGGGCCGCGTAGAGCATGGCCAGGGCGGCGCCCGCCGAGTGGGCGAGCAGATCCATGTGCTCCAGGCCCATGTGTGCGCGCCACACCTCGACGTCGTCGACCATCCGGTCGCAGCGGTACGTCGCCGGGTCCGCCGGCACCGCGGAGTCACCGGTGCCCCGCAGATCGAGCAGGGCCAGCCGGCGGTGCGCGGTCAGTCCGCCGAGGTCCCCGAAGTAGGCGGAGGCACGCATGGGGCCGCCGGGCAGGACGACGAGGGGATCGCCCTCGCCCCGCAGGTGGTAGGCGAGCCGGGTGCCGTCGGTCGCGGTGAAGGTCGGCATGGGCGTGATCATGTCGGTCCACGGCGGCCGGGTGCAACGTTTTTGCGCAGACGGCACCGGTACCGGGTCGCCCGGAAAATCCGCGCAGCCCTCTTGCCTGGACGCGGATGGCCTGAATTACTGGCCCCGAACAGATCGACCGAATGATCGGTCGTCCGGAATGTACGGCCGGCAAGGGAGGCGTCTCGATGGCGGATGCGACGGACCTGCTCGACGCGGGTGAACGGCTCGGGCCCGACGAGCTGCGGACGCTTCAGCTGGAGCGGCTGCGCGCCTCGCTGCGGCACGCCTACGACCACGTGCCGTTCTACCGGGAGTCCTTCGACAAGGCCGGTGTCCGTCCGGAGGACTGCCGTTCGCTCGCGGACCTCGCCCGCTTCCCGTTCACGACCAAGAACGACCTCAGGGAGCACTACCCGTACGGCATGTTCGCCGTGCCCCGGGAACGGATCCGCCGGCTGCACGCCTCCAGTGGCACCACGGGTCTGCCCACGGTGGTCGGCTATACGGACAACGATCTTTCCATGTGGGCCGACATGGTGGCGCGCTCGCTCCGGGCGGCCGGCGCGCGGCCCGGCGACCTCGTGCATGTGGCCTACGGCTATGGGCTGTTCACCGGTGGTCTGGGTGCCCACTACGGTGCCGAGCGCCTCGGCTGTACGGTCGTCCCGGCCTCCGGCGGCATGACCGCCCGGCAGGTCCAGCTCATCCGGGACCTGAAGCCGACCGTGATCATGGTGACCCCTTCCTACATGCTCACGCTGCTGGACGAGTTCGAGCGGCAGGGCATCGACCCGCGCACCAGCTCACTGCGGGTCGGCGTGTTCGGGGCCGAGCCCTGGACCGAACAGATGCGGCGCGAGATCGAGGAGCGGTTCGCGATCGACGCCGTCGACATCTACGGGCTGTCCGAGGTGATCGGCCCCGGGGTGGCACAGGAGTGCGTGGAGACCAAGGACGGGCTGACGGTGTGGGAGGACCACTTCTATCCGGAGGTGGTCGACCCGATCACGGGCGAGCCGCTGCCGGACGGCGAGCGGGGCGAGCTGGTGTTCACCTCGCTGACCAAGGAGGCCATGCCGATCGTCCGGTACCGGACCCGGGACCTGACCCGGCTGCTGCCCGGCACGGCGCGGGTCTTCCGGCGGCTGGAGAAGGTCACCGGGCGCAGTGACGACATGGTGATCCTGCGCGGGGTGAACCTGTTCCCGACCCAGATCGAGGAGGTCGTGCTCCGCACGCCCGGGGTGGCACCCCATTTCCAGCTCCGGCTGACCCGCGAGGGCCGCCTGGACCGGCTGACCGTGCGCGCCGAGGCCCGCCCGGACGCCCCGCCCCAGGTGCGCGAGGCGGCGGCCCGGGCCATCGTCGCGGGCGTGAAGGACGGCATCGGGGTCTCCGTCGACGTGGAGATCGTGGACCCGGAGTCGCTGGAACGGTCGGTGGGCAAGATCCGCCGCATCGTGGACCTGCGGTCCCGGGACGCGGGGTAGGGCGGCCTTGTGGCCGGGCCGGTCACCGGCAGGGCGGGGCGCCCGTCCCACCACCAGGACGATGGGTCTTCGCATGGCCGTCCCAACCCGGTGCGGCTGCGGATGCTGCGCTGGCTGCGTGCTCCCGAGCGGCGCTTCCCCACGGATACGGCCGTCGCCGCCCCGGCCGAGGCGGGTGTGTGCGTGAGCCACATCCGGGCGCAGGCGGGGCCGGCCCAGTCGACGGTGTCGGCCTGTATGGCCGGACTCCGGCGGGCGCGGCTGGTCCGGGCCACCCGTGTGGGCAAGTGGGCCTGCTACGAGCGGGACGAGCAGCGCATCGCCGACCTGGTCGCGAGGCTCGGCCGGTCGCTCTGCCCTCCCCAACCCGCACCCCTCACCTCGCGCCCCTCGCCTCTCCGGCGCGTGCGCGTACCGGCCGGCCGCGCGGACCCATGACCGCGTCCAGGAGTTGGCGGCTCTCGGTCGACCGGCTACGACGGCTTCTCGGGCAGCGGCGACGACCGTTTCGCGGTCAGCCGCTGAAGCGGTCCCGCAGTTCGCGCTTGAGGATCTTGCCGCTGGCGTTGCGGGGCAACCGGTCCACGAACAGCACGCGTTTGGGTGCCTTGAACGGGGCGAGCCTCTCCTTCACGTGGGCGATGAGCTGATCCTCCGTCACTTCGGCGCGTGGGACGACGACCGCTGTGACGGCCTCGATCCAGCGCTCGTCGGGAAGGCCGATCACTGCGGTCTCCGCGACACAGTCATGGGTGTAGAGGGCGTCCTCGACCTGGCGTGAAGCCACCAGCACACCACCGGAGTTGATGACGTCCTTCACCCGGTCCACGATGGTGAAGTAGCCGTCGGCGTCGCGGACCGCGAGGTCGCCGGAGTGGAACCAGCCGTCGCGGAAGGCCTCGGCGGTCTCGTCGGGCTTGTCCCAGTAGCCCTCGCACAACTGCGGTGAACGGTAGACGATTTCGCCCGGGGTGCCGTCGGGCACGTCCTCGCCCTTGTCGTCCACGACGCGCGCGTCGACGAAGAGCACGGTCCGGCCGCAGGAGTCCAGCCGGCCCTCGTGTTCGCCGGGGGCGAGCACCGTGGCCAGCGGGCCGATCTCGCTCTGCCCGAAGCAGTTGTAGAAGGCGAGCGCGGGCAGGCGTTCCCGCAGTCGCTCCAGCACCGGGACGGGCATGATCGAGGCGCCGTAGTAGGCCTTGCGCAGGCCGTCGAGGTCGCGGGTGGCGAAGTCGGGCCGGTTCGCCAGGCCGATCCACACCGTGGGCGGCGCGAACAGGCTGTCCACGCGGCCCGCTTCGATCAGCCCGAAGAGGAGGTCCCCGTCGGGGGCGTCCAGGATGACGCTGCTCGCGCCGATCGCCAGATACGGCATCAGGAACACGTGCATCTGCGCCGAGTGGTAGAGCGGCAGCGCGTGCGCCGGACGGTCGCCGGCGCTCAGGTCGAGGGCGGTGATGGCGCTCAAGTACGCGTGGACGAGGGCCCGGTGGGTCATCATGGCGCCCTTGGGCAGGGCCGTGGTACCGGAGGTGTAGAGCAGTTGCACCAGGTCCTCGGCGCGGGGTTCCGGCCCGTCGTACGGCGGCGCGTCGGCAAGCCGCGCCAGGAGCGAGTCCTCGGCGTCCCTGAGCGGCAACACCCCTGTCCCGTCCGGGAGTCGGCCGGCCAGGCCCGGGTCGGCGAGCACGAGGGTGCTGCCGGACTGGGTGACGAGATACGCCAGGTCGTCGCCGGTGAGGTTCTGGTTGACGGGCACATGGACCAGGCCGGCCCGGGCGCAGGCGAGGAAGGCGATCAGGTAGGCGTCGGAGTTGTGGCCGTAGGCGCCGACCCGGTCGCCTGGCGCGAGCCCCTGCGCGCGCAGCACCGAGGCCGCGCGGGAGACGGCGTCGTCGAGTTCCTCGTACGTCCACCGCCGCTCGCCGTACTCCACCGCGAGGCGGGCCGGGGTGCGCCGGGCGGTGCGCCGCAGCACCCCGTCGACCGTGCTGCCGTGTCCGTGCGTCATGACAGCCGATCCTCGGGCCGCCGGACGTGCCGGTCAAGCACCCCGGTGCCGCTGCCGTCACACCGGCCGGGTGCGGCCTTGCCAGTACGGGTCCCGCAGGCGCCTCTTGTAGAGCTTGCCGTTGGGGTCGCGGGGCATCTCGGTGATGAAGTCGACGCTCTTGGGCCGCTTGTAGCCGGCGAGGCGCTGTGCGCAGTGGTCGAGGAGGGCGGCGGCGAGGGCCGGGCCCGGCTCGTGGCCGGGGGCCGGTTCGACCACGGCCTTGACCTCCTCGCCCCAGTCGTCGTGCGGGATGCCGAAGGCGGCGGCGTCGGCGACGGCCGGGTGGGACAGGAGCACGGACTCGATCTCGGCCGGGTAGATGTTGACCCCGCCGGAGATGATCATGTCGATCTTGCGGTCGCGGAGGAAGAGGTAGCCGTCCTCGTCGAGCACACCGAGGTCGCCGACGGTGAAGAAGTCACCGATGCGGTTCTTGCGGGTCTTGGCCTCGTCCTTGTGGTACGAGAAGCCACCGGTGCTCATCTTCATGTAGACGGTGCCCAGGTGGCCGGGCGGCAGCCGGTTGCCGTCGTCGTCGAAGACCGCGAGTTCGCTGATGGGCCAGGCCCTGCCGACCGTGCCGGGCTTCTTCAGCCAGTCCTCGGCGGTGGCGAAGGCACCGCCGCCCTCGCTGGCGGCGTAGTACTCCTCCACACAGTGCCCCCACCAGTCGATCATGGCCCGCTTCACATGGTCCGGGCAGGGGGCGGCGCCGTGGATGGCGTGCCGCATGGAGGAGACGTCGTAGCGGGCCTTCACCTCGTCCGGGAGGGCCAGCAGGCGGTGGAACTGGGTCGGGACCATATGGGTGTGCGTGCACCGGTGGGTGTCGATGCGGCGCAGCATCTCCTCGGGGGTCCACTTGTCCATGAGCACCAGCCGGTGTCCGATGTGCAGGGACGCGCCCGCGAACTGGAGGACGGCCGTGTGGTAGAGCGGCGAGCAGACCAGGTGGACGTTGTCGCCGAACGGCTTGACGCCGAAGATGCCCAGGAAGCCGCCCAGATAGGCCTCCTCGGGCGCCTTGCCGGGCAGTGGGCGCCGGATGCCGCGCGGGCGGCCCGTCGTGCCGGAGGTGTAGTTCATCACCCAGCCGAGTTCGCGTCCGGTGGGGGCCGACTCCGGTTGTCCGTCCAGCAGTTGGGCGTACGGCCGGAAGCCCTCTACCTCGCCGACCGCGTACCGGCGGGCGGCGGGCAGGCCCGCCTCGTCGGCGGCGGCGCGGGCAGCGGCGCCGAACCGCTCGTGGGCGATGAGCACCTTGGCGCCGGAGTCGGCGACGATCCAGGCGATCTCGGGGCCGACGAGGTGGTGGTTGACCGGGACCAGATAGAGGCCGGCCTGGGTGGCGGCCAGGTAGGCGGTGAAGAACTCGACGCCGTTGGGCAGGACGACGGCGAAGGCGTCGCCGCGTTCGAGGCCGGCCGCGCGCAGCCCGTGGACGAGGCGGTTGGCGGCGGCGTGCAGCCGTCCCGCGGTCCATTCCTCGCCGTCGGGGGCGATGAGGACGGTGTGGTCGGGGTGCTGGGCGGCCTGCGCCCAGAATCCGGCGGGGGGCGTGTTCACGGGTGTGCTCACTGCTGGCCGCTCCTTCCGGCGATGCGGTTGATGCGGTCCACGGCCCGCTCGAAGCCGCGGGTGAGGTCGTCGAAGACGGCCTGGACGCTGCGTTCGGCGCTCATCCGGCCGACGATCTGGCCGACGGGCGTGCCGAGCAGCGGTTCGACCTCGTACTTCTGGATCCGGGAGACCGCCTCGGCCACCAGCAGTCCCTGCAACGGCATGGGCAGGGTGCCGGGTCCGGCCGGGTCGTCCCAGGCGTCCGTCCACTCGGTACGGAGCTGGCGGGCGGGCTTGCCCGTCAGGGCGCGGGAGCGGACGGTGTCCCCGGACCCGGCGGCGAGCAGCTTGCGGGTCAGGGCGGGCGCGTGCAGATCGGCTTCCGTGGTGGTCAGCCATAGAGAGCCCAGCCACACGCCCTGGGCTCCGAGCGCGAGGGCGGCCGCCACCTGCTGTCCGCTGCCGATGCCGCCCGCCGCCAGGACGGGCAGTGGGGCGACGGCCTCCACGACCTCGGGGGTGAGCACCATCGTGGCGATCTCACCGGTGTGGCCGCCGGCCTCGTAGCCCTGGGCCACGACGATGTCGATGCCCGCCGCCTGGTGCTTGCGGGCGTGCCGGGCGCTGCCCGCGAGCGCGGCGACCAGGACGTCCTGGTCGTGGGCGCGGGCGACGACGTCGGCGGGCGGGGAGCCGAGGGCGTTGGCGAGCAGCCGGATCGGATGGTCGAAGGCGACGTCGAGCTGGGTGCGGGCCACCTGCTCCATCCAGCCGGTGATGCGCCAGCCGGACGCCTCGCCCTCGGCGAGTTCCGGCACCCCGTGCTGGGCGAGGGTGTCCCGGACGAACTGCCGGTGCCCCTCGGGGATCATCGCCTCGACCTCCGCCTCGGAGACGCCCTCCACCTTCTTGGCGGGCATCACCACGTCCAGCCCGTACGGCCGGTCGCCGACGTGTGCGTCGATCCAGTCGAGGTCGCGTTTGAGGTCGTCGGGGGCGGTGTAGCGGACCGCGCCGAGCACGCCGAAGCCGCCGGCCCGGCTGATGGCCGCGGCGACGGCAGGGAACGGCGTGAAGCCGAAGACGGCGTGCTCGACTCCCAGTTGCTTGCTCAGCTCCGTCTGCATGGGCGCAGGATGCCGCAGCGGGCCGGACGACGGAAGAGCTTTTCTGACGTTCCGTCAGATTCTTTTGGCGGCAGGGCCGCTATGCCGTGGCCTCCAGCACGGCCATCGCCGCGTTGTGCCCCGGCACCCCGCTCACCCCTCCCCCGCGCACCGCGCCCGCACCGCACAGCAGGACGTTCGCGTGCCGCGTCTCCACGCCCCAGCGGCCCGTGCCCTCCTGGGCGTACGGCCAGGACAGGGCGCGGTGGAAGATGTTGCCGCCGGGCAGCCCGAGGTCGCGTTCGAGGTCGAGCGGGGTCTTCGCCTCCAGGCAGGGGCGGCCGTGGGCGTCGGTGGCCAGACAGTCTTCGAGGGGCTCGGCGAGGTGGGTGTCGAGCTGGGCCAGGGTGGACTTCAGCAGTTCCTCGCGTACGGCGTCGTTGTCCCGGTCGAAGAGCCGGGCGGGGGTGTGCAGGCCGAACAGGGTGAGCGTCTGGTAGCCGCGCTCGGCGAGGCCGGGGCCGAGGATGGTGGGGTCGGTCAGGGAGTGGCAGTAGATCTCCGAGGGCGGCACGGCGGGCAGTTCACCGGCGGCGGCCTGGGTGTGGGCGGTGGCGAGCTGCCGGTAGCCCTCGGCGACGTGGAAGGTGCCGGCGAAGGCCTCGCGCGGGTCGACGTCCGGGTCGCGCAGTCTCGGCAGCCGGGTGAGCAGCATGTTGACCTTGAGCTGGGCGCCCTCGGCGGGCGCGGGCGCCAAGTCCCCGGTGAGCGTGGCCAGTTCCTGCGGTGAGGCGTTCACCAGGACGTGCCGGGCGGCGGCGACGCCCTCGCCGTCGGCCGTGCGGTAGGTGACCTCGGCGCGGTCGCCGTCGGTGGCGATGCGGACCGCCTCGTGGCCGGTGCGCAGGACCGCGCCGGCCGAGCGGGCCGCGGCGGCCAGCGCGTCGGTGAGGGCGCCCATACCGCCGACGGGCACGTCCCAGGCGCCGGTCCCGCCGCCGATGACGTGGTACAGGAAGCAGCGGTTCTGCACGAGGGAGGGGTCGTGGGCGTCGGCGAAGGTGCCGATGAGGGCGTCGGTGAGGACCACGCCCCGCACCAGGTCGTCGGCGAAGTCCCGCTCCACGGCGAGACCGATCGGCTCCTCGAACAGGGTGCGCCAGGCGGTCTCGTCGTCGATACGGCGGCGCAGCTCGTCGCGGCCCGGCAGGGGCTCGGTGAGGGTCGGGAAGACCCGCTCGGCGACGCGGGCGGTCGTGCCGTAGAAGCGCTGCCAGGCCGCGTACTCGCGCTCGCCGCCGGTCAGCCGGGCGAAGGCCTCGCGGGTGCGCCGCTCGCCGCCGCCGACGAGGAGTCCGGTGGGCCGGCCGTCGCGTTCGGCCGGGGTGTACGAGGAGATGGTCCGTGAGCGGAGGCGGAAGTCGAGCCCGAGATCGCGCACGATCTTCTGGGGCAGCAGGCTGACCAGGTAGGAGTAGCGCGACAGCCGGGCGTCGACGCCGGCGAAGGCGCGGCTGGAGACGGCGGCGCCGCCGGTGTGGTCCAGCCGTTCCAGCACCAGTACGGAGCGGCCGGCCCGGGCCAGGTAGGCGGCGGCGACCAGGCCGTTGTGTCCGCCGCCGACGATGACGGCGTCGTAGCTGCGGGTTCCCTCGGTGGCAGGCATGGTCCTTCGTAACACGTGCTGATCCACACGGGCCAGAGGTGCGCCCCGTACTCGGTCAGGTGCCGCCGGGCGTGTGCTGCCGGCGGACCACCGCGACCCGGCGGTACAGCTCGCCGGCCTCGGCGCCCCGGCCGAGCCGCTCCAGGCAGTGGGCCTCGTCGTTGCGGCTGGCGAGGGTGTCGGGATGGTCCGGGCCGAGGACGTTCTCGCGGGCGGCGGCGACCCGGCGGTATTCGGTGAGGGCGTCGTCCCAGCGGCCCAGCCAGCCGAGGGCCACGGCGACCTCGCGGTGGCTGACGAGCGTGTCGGGGTGGGCGGGTCCGAGGGCCTGCTCGCGGAGCAGGCGGACGTCGCGGGCCTCGGTCAGGGCCTCCTCCCAGCGGCCGAGCCGGCCGAGGCTGACGCCGAGGCCGTGCCGGGCGCGCAGGGTGTCGGGGTGGTCGGGGCCCAGGACGCGGGTGCGGTCCCCGATCAGGTCGCGGTACAGGCGCAGGGCGTCGGCGCCGCGGCCCAGGCGGCCGAGGCTGAGCGCGGTCTCGTAGCGGGCGGCCAGGGTGTCGGGGTGGTACGGGCCGAGCACCCGGGCCCGGTCCTCGGCGAGCGCGCGGTAGAGGTGCAGCGCCTCCTCCCAGTGGCCCGACTGGCCGTGCGCGTAGGCGACTTCGCAGCGCGAGACCAGGGTGTCGGGGTGATCGGGGCCGAGTACCCGGGCCCGGGCGGCGGCCACGTCGAGGGCGGTGCGGAGCGCGTCGGCCGGGCGGCCGAGCCGGCCCAGGGTGCAGGCGAGGTTGTGGCGGCAGCGCAGGGTGTCCGGGTGGTCGGGGCCCATGGCCCGCGTCCGGGCGGTGAGCACCGCGCCGTACAGCTGGTGGGCCTCGAAGTGGCGGCCCAGCCGGCCGAGCGCGTAGGCGGTCTCCTGGCGGGCGGCGAGCGTGTCGGGGTGGTCGGCGCCGAGCACGCGCTCCCGCGCCTCGGCGACCTCGCGGTAGCCGCGCAGGGCCTCCTCCCAGCGGCCCGACCGGCCCTGTACGTAGGCGACTTCGCAGTAGGCGGCCAGGGTGTCCGGGTGCTCCCGGCCGAGTGCGCGCGCTCTCGCCTCGGCGATGTCCGTGCAGGCGGCGAGCGTCTCGGCGACCGAGCGCTTGGCGGGTGGTGCCGCGAGGGGCCGTCGTGCGGCTGCGGATCCGTCGGGGCCGGTCGCGCCCCCGGGGTGGTGGCCGGTTGCCGGACACGGCTCCGCGTCCCTGCGGGGTACGGGCGCCCACCGGGCCGACAGGGCCGCCCCCGGATCCGGGGGCGGGGCACCGAGCCCGGCGCCGAGCGCCTTGTGGCCGGTGGTCATGTCGCGGGTCCAGGACGGCAGCCGGGTTCCGCCCCCGGCACCGGCGGGCTCCACGGCCCTGGCGGGGGCGGCTGCCGGGCGCCCGGCCCGGATCCGGTGGGCCAGCTCCCCGGCGTCGTAGGGCCGTTCCGCGGGCTGTTTGGCCAGCAGGTCGAGGATGATCTCCTCCAGGTGGCGGGGCAGTTCCGGCCGGCTCTCGCGCAGGGGGCGGGGCGGGGTGTCGCGATGGCCGATGAGGATCGCCCAGGCGTCCTCCAGGTCGAACGGCGGTGCCCCGGTGGCGATTTCGTAGAGCACGCAGCCCAGTGAGTACAGGTCGCTGCGCTGGTCCACCTCGCCGCCGCCGATCTGTTCCGGCGACATGTAGTGCGGGGTGCCGAGGGCGACGCCGGTGCCGGTCAGCCGGGCGGTGAGGCCGATGTCGTGGCCGAGGCGGGCGATGCCGAAGTCGCAGATCTTCACGGTGCCGTCGGTCAGCCGCACGATGTTGGCCGGTTTCAGGTCTCGGTGCACGATGCCGTGCCGGTGGGTGTACGCGAGGGCGTCGGCGACCTGGGCGGCGATGTCCGCCACGGCGTCCACGGGCAGCGGATGCCCCTTGTTGTCCGTCAGCAGCCGGCTCAGGTCGCGCCCCTCCAGCAGCTCCATCACCAGGTACGGCATGCCGTCGCACTCACCGAAGTCGTGGACGACGGTCACCCCGCGGTGCGAGAGCGCGGCGGCCACCCGGGCCTCACGGCGGAACCGTTCCCGCAGCACGCGGGCGAGGACCGGATCGTCGTACGGACCGAGCGGCTTGAGGCACTTCACCGCGACCTGCCGGCCCAGGGACTCGTCCCGGGCCCGCCACACCTCGCCCATCCCGCCCCGCCCGACCAGGCCGAGCAGCCGGTAACGGCCCTGAACGAGCCTGTTCTCCCCCATAGCGATCCGCCGCCCCCGTCGCCGTCCGCCCCGCCGCGGGAGGCCGCCGGCGCGCCGGCCGAGGCCGCCTGGGACCGCACCCCCTGCTCGCCCAGTATGGCGGGCTATCGTCCAACTTTGTACGGTGCCGGACGCGCGTCCGGGCCGAGCCTCGCCATCGCGCGCAGGATGTGTTTGGGCGGCAGTTGCCAGCGCACACGTGCGGGAACGCGCCGTAGGAGCCCGCCCGTGGCCCGCAGCCTGCGGGTCACGACGGCGGGTGCGGGGGCCGGTCTGCCGTACAGCTCGTGGGCGTACGGCGGCAGAGCGGCGTACGCCAGGTCCGCCACGCGCCGCCACAGCACCTCGCGCGCCGGTACGAGGAGGGGATGCGTCGGAGGCCGGAGCAGGAAGTCGTCCACCACGCGTGCCTCGGGTCCCGCGGCCAGCTCGGGCCGCACCTGGTCGAAGTAGGCGGCCAACTCCGCGCGGCTCGCCGGTACGGTCTGCGGGTCGAGGCCCACCAGGCGTGCGCTGACCCGGTGTTCGGCCAGGTACCGGTCGGCCGCCGCGTCGGAGAGCGGGAAGCCGGAGCGGCGCAGGACGTGCAGATACGAGTCGATCTCCGCGCAGTGCACCCACAGCAGCAGCGCGGGCTCGTCCACGCCGTAGCGCTCGGCGGTGTCCGGGTCGGTGGCCGTCAGCATCCCGTGGATCTTCCGGACGCGGGCGCCGGCCCGCTCGGCGGCGTCGGTGGTGCCGTAGGTCGTGGTGCCGACGAAGTCGGCGGTGCGCAGGAGCCGGCCCCAGGCGTCCCGCCGGAAGTCGGAGTTCTGCAGCACGCCCCGCACCGCGCGCGGATGCAGGGCCTGGAGATACAGCGCGCGGACGCCGGCGACCCACATCATCGGGTCGCCGTGCATCTGCCAGGTCACGGAGTGCGGTGTGAAGAGCCCGGGGTCGCCCATGGCCGCAGGCTAGCGCCGCACTCTCGGCATCCCCAGACCGATCCAGGAGATGATCTCGCGCTGGATCTCGTTGTTGCCTCCGCCGAAGGTGAAGATGACCGCCGAGCGGTAGCCGCGCTCCAGTTCGCCGTGGAGCACGGCGCCCGCCGACCCCTCGCGCAGCGGCCCGGCCGCGGCGACGATCTCCATGAGCCAGGCGTAGGCGTCCCGGCGGGCCTCGGAGCCGTAGACCTTGACGGCGGAGGCGTCCTGCGGGGTGAGCGTGCCCTCCTGGACGGCCGTGACCATCTGCCAGTTCATCAGCTTCATCGCGTCGAGCCGGGTGTGGGTACGGGCCAGCAGCCGGCGCACCCAGGACAGGTCGGCGACCCGGCGGCCGTCGGCGAGCTTGGTCTCGCGGGCCCAGCGCTGGACGTCGTGCAGGGCACGGATGGCCATGGTGCCGTGGGCGGCGAGGGTGACGCGCTCGTGGTTGAGCTGGTTGGTGATCAGCCGCCAGCCCTGGTTCTCCTCGCCCACGCGGCGGGAGACCGGGACGCGGATGTTCTCGTAGTAGCTGGCGGTGGTGTCGTGCGAGGCGAGCGTGTTGATGACGGTGCACGAGTAGCCGGGGTCGGTGGTCGGCACCAGGAGCATGGTGATGCCCTTGTGCGGCGGGGCGGCGGGGTCGGTGCGGGTGGCGAGCCACACCCAGTCCGCGGTGTCGCCGTTGGTGGTCCAGATCTTCTGTCCGTTGACGACGTACTCGTCGCCGTCGCGCACGGCCTTGGTCTTCAGCGCGGCAAGATCCGTGCCGGCGTCGGGCTCGCTGTAGCCGATCGCGAAGTCGATCGCGCCGGACAGGATGCGCGGCAGGAAGTACGCCTTCTGCTCCTCGGTGCCGAACCGCATCAGCGTGGGGCCGACCGTGTTCAGCGCCATCAGCGGCAGCGGTACGCCGGCCTGCGCGGCCTCGTCGAAGAAGATGAACTGCTCCATCGCCGTCATACCGCGCCCGCCGTACTCCTTCGGCCATCCCACGCCGAGCCATCCGTCGGCGCCGAGCCGGCGGATGGTGTCGCGGTAGAACCGCTTCTGCGCGGCCGGGTCGGCGTAACGGGCGTAGGCGTTGTCCGGGACCAGCTGCGCGAAGTAGGCGCGCAGTTCGGTGCGCAGTCGCTGCTGCTCGGGCGTGTGGTCGAGATGCACGGCGCCTCCAGGCTCCCCAAGGGCGGTCCTGACGGCGCACACCGTAGAACGTGTTCCAGAAATTGGGAATGAGGCGTCCGGGACGAATGACGAATTCAGCGGCCGCCCCGCGGGCGGCTCCCGCGGCAGCCGTCCGGCCGCCCCCCTCCACCGGTCACGCATTGTGTCCGATTCATCCTGGTTTATATGGGGTAAACCTGTCCTATGAGTACCGCATCGACACAGCTGGCCGCAGCAAGCGGCCTGATGAGCCTTGTTCTGTTCATCGTGGCCGTAGGTGTGCTCGCGCTGCTCGCCGGCGGCTTCTGGATGAACTCCCGCGTCAAGTACCGCGAGTCCCCCCGGCCGCGCCCCGACGAACAACCCACGCTGCCGCCGGAGGGGCCGGTGCACGAGGTCCGCGAGAACAGGGAATCCCAGGAGGTTCCCCAGATGCCCAAGGGCGGTCGCCCGCTCACCCCGTACGAGCTGAGCAACATGGACACCAGGCCGAGCGCGTCGAAGGAGCGTCCACGCTGGAGCAAGGGGTCCAGCGGCTCGTTCGGCGGCGGCGGACTCGGCGCCCACTGATCCCCGGCGGTCACTGAGACGGTCACTGACTTCCCCGGCCCGCGCCGGGCCGCCGTACTCCGCCTAGGAGTCCTTCCGGGCGGCGTCCAGGCGGCCGACGCGGGCCACGTTCTGCCGGTCCTCGGGATCCTGGCTGGGCTCGGCGGCGAACCAGGCGTCGAGGATCTCCGTCAGCAGCGGCCCGGAGGTCAGACGCAGACCGAGCGCGAGGACGTTGGCATCGTTCCAGCGCCGGGCGCCCTCCGCCGTCACGGCGTCCGTGCACAGGGCGGCCCGGACTCCGGGCACCTTGTTGGCCGCGATGGACGCGCCCGTGCCGGTCCAGCAGCACACCACGGCCTGGTCGGCGGCGCCCTCGGCCACGTCCCGGGCGGCGGCCTCGGAGCAGGCCGCCCACCGGGCGTCCGCCCCGGGCCGCAGCGCACCGTGCGCCCGCACCTCGTGGCCGCGCTTTTCCAGCTCGGCGAGGAGAAGCCGGGCCACGGGTTCGTCCATGTCGGAGGAGACGGAGATCCGCATGGCAGGGAGCCTAGTCGCTCCGCTCGTGGTGCCGGGCCGGGCCGTCGGCCGACCGCGGGTCCGCCGTGGCCGGTCGCGCCGCGCGGCTGAGCCGCACGCCGAGACGGGCCCGCGCCCCTTCGGGGTGCCCGGCCAGGTCGGTCAGCACCCGGTGGAGGTGTTCCAGGGCGTCGAGGAGGACGCAGCGGTGGTACCAGCTCAGCCAGGCCGCCGTGTCGGCGGCGAGCAGGCCGAGGGCCTCGGCCTGTACGGCGGTCGGGCGGTGGCCCGCGTCGGGCCAGTGCAGGGTGATCACAGCGGTGCAGGACCCGGCCGAGGACAGTACGGGGACGCTCTGCACGGCATGTGTGCCCGTGGCCAGCAGGACGCGCCGGAACTCCTCGGAGAGCAGCGTGTCGGCGGCCACGTCGGGCACGCTCACCCGGCGTTCGCGCAGCCGGGCCACCGCGTCCGCCGTGCCCTCGTCCCAGCCGCGCACCAGGTGGTCGAGAAACGTATCCGCACAGCCGTGGTGGGTCTCCAGCATCAGCGCGTTCGCGGCCGGGTCGACGCACCGCACGTACCCGGCCGGGGCCCGCCCCACGGCGAGCGCCTCGTGGAGTACGGCGTCGATCATCTGCCGCCGGTAGCGGGGGTCCCGGCCGTCGCGGGGCAGGATCCGCAGCGGCGGCACGGGCAGCGGCCGGCGGCCCGGGAACCACACCGCGCCGTCCGGCGGCCGGGCCACCACCACGGCGGAGACGAGGACGCGCAGCGGCACGTTGAACCGTTGCGAGACCTCCCGCAGCACCCGGAAGGCGCTGGCGGAGTCCGGCAGGCCGTAGCGGACCATGACCACGCCCTGCGCCATGCCGATGACCGGGGCGCTGCGCACCCGGGCGCGCAGCGCGCGGACCTCCTTGCGCAGGTCCTCGTAGCTGGGCCGCAGCGGGTCGGCCATGTGCGAGCGCCAGACGGGCAGGTCCGCACCGCGGGCGGCGGCGCGGGCCGGCTCGCGCAGCGCCTCGTCCAGGGTGGCGCAGAGCCGGACGCCGTCGAGGCGCGCGAGGTGAACCGCCTCGCGCACTCCGGGCCGGGCCCGGACGATGACCAGGTCCGGGCGGCCGGTGCGGGCGCGGGTCGTCTCGCTGAGCGCGCGCAGGACGGCGGCGCCGCCGAGCTGTACGTGGGCCATGTCGAGGACGGGCCGCAGCCCCGCGCGGTCCGCCTGTTCCAGGTGGCCGCGCAGCTCCGCCGACCAGGCCTGCGCGCCCTCGGCGTCGAGGCTGCCGGACATGCGCAGCAGCAGCGCCCCTTCGGCGGGCAGCCCGTCGACCACGGACGACTCGATGACCAGCGGGGCCGACGCGCCGGACGTACGGGAAGAGGGCTTCGACGGGTCGCAGGAGGGTGTCATGGCCCCGCCCGCCGTCTCGTGGTGGGGGCGTCCCGTCCAACCCCCGGGGCGTCGTCCGGGACGGCCTCCGCTCCGGGGGCCGGCACGGCGTCTCGCGCGACCCGCGCCACGCCCCTGTCGGCGCGCAGCACGTCCCTGCCGGTTCGCACGGCGTCCCTGCCGGCCTGCACGGCGTCCCCTCCGGCCTCCAGCGCGTTGAGGGCCGACGCCGTCGTGGCGTGCACCCGGATGCCCGGCAGGCCGGCGGTGCGCAGTGCGTCCCGCGCGTGCGGCCGGGGCTGTACGACGGGCAGGGCGCGGCCGGAGAAGGCGAGGACACCGGTCGCCCGGTCCAGGGAGCGCACGGCGGCGGCGCAGGCGAGGTACATCTCGGTCATGTCCAGCAGCGCGTGTTCTCCGGCCCGGTCGGCGCGGGCGATGTGCTCGGCGAGCACCTCGGAGAACTCCGTGGCGTTGGAGGCGTCGACCGTGCCCCGCGCCTTCAGGACGCTGATCCCGCCGACCTCCGGGCGCCGCTCGTGCACGGTCTGCAGGAGCAGCGGGGCCGAGCCGCGGGGGTGGGCGCGGGCACGGGACGGCCGATCGTTTTCCATGGGATCGGGCTTCCTGGGTGGGGAAGGATCAGCCAGCCGCGTCTTGACCGGGGCTTCACTGTGCTCCGCGCGCGCGCCCGATGCAACGACGTCTCCCCCGGGCGTGTCGCACGCCGGGCGGGTGCGGCCGGGCCGGCGCCGTGCGGGTGCCGTCCGGCACCGAACCTGTCGTCAACTACCGGCTCGACGGTGCAGAAAACCGCCGTTCTGCGAGATCAGCGCAGGTGGCGCGGTGACCGCGGAGGCGACGGGGAGCGCGTGAAGGACGGTGCGCCCACCCGGAGTTCCCGCGTGGCGACGACCGCGTCCGAGGGTCCGGGTACGCCGGACGGCGGAGCGTTTTCCGGCCGCCGCCGGTCACGTCGTCACCAGACTCGGTACGGGGCTGCTCGTCGTGGTGCCGGCGTATCTGGCCGTCGCGGTGGTCGCGCTCTGTCTGGTGGGCACCGGATTCCTGCTGCCGCCGGGCGCGTTGCGCCTGCTGCGCCGGTACGCGGACTTCCGCCGCGGGCGGGCCGGCCGGCTGACCGGGCGGCCTGTACGGACCGCCTGTACGGACCGCCTGCCGGGACACCGCCGCGCAGGCCCCGCCGGACGCCCCGGCCTTCCTTGCGGGATCCTGCGGTCCGCAAGGATCTGCCCTGGCTCGTGGTCCACACCGTCCCCGGCACACCGCTGTGCGCGGCGGTGCCGGATGCGTGGGGCCAGGTGGTCAACTGGCCGACCGCGCCGGTGTGGTGGCGGCTCGCGGCCGCCGGGCGCGACGCGATCATCCCGCTCGGCGTCGACTCCTGGGGGAAGGCGATCGCCGCGCTGTGCGCGGGAATCGGCTTCGCCGTGGCCGCGGCGGCGGTCACCCGTCCACTGACGCGGGCGCACGCCGCGATGTCCCGGCGGCTGCTCACCGCCCGGCCACCGCGGGAGCAACTGGCTGAGTGAGTAAGTGAGTTGACAGCCAGTCGCACCGCCGCGCCGCAGGCGCACGACGCCGAGCCGCGGCGCGTCGAGCGCGATCTGCACGACGGGGCCCAGGCCGGGATCGTGGCCGTGTCGCCGCGCCTGGGCTGATCAACCGCACCGTCGCCCAACGGCCCGAGCAGTTACCGGAGTCGGCGGATACCGGAGTTGGTGGACGCCACCCAGGAGGTGGCCGAACAGGCCCTGTGGTCGCCGCGGGAGCCGGTGCGCGGCATCAGTGCGCCCGTTCTGGCCGACCGGGGCCTGGCAGACGCCGTTCGGGCGCTGGCGGAGCTGTGCGAGGTGCCGACGAAGGCCGACGTCGAGGACTCCGGTGCCGCGCCCGCCGCGGTGCAGGCGGCGGCCTGCTTCGTGGTGTCCGAGGCGCTGACCGACGTCGCCGGGCACAGCGGGGCGAGCGGCGCGCTGGTGTTGCTGCGCGTCGACGGGAGCGCCGTCCGCGTCCGGGTGCGCGACGACGGCCGGGGCGGCCGGCGGAGGAGACCGGTGGCGGGCTGCTCGGGCTGCGGGCGCCGGGTGGCCGCGTGCGACGGCAGCACGGAGCCGTCCGGTCCGACCGTATCTCGCAGCTGATGGTGCGCAAGGTGGCCGGCGGTCCGCTTCAGGCGCTGGCGCGGCGCGAGCGCGAGGTGCTCGCGCCGATGGCGCAGGGCCGTACCGACGCGGCCATCGCCGAGCTGCTGTTCCTCGCGGAGAGTTCGGTGGACAAGCACATCGGCTGCCTCTACGCCGAACCCGGCGTGCCGACCCCGAAAGCGGGCACCGCAGGGTGATCGCGGCGCTGGCGCGTCCGCGGGCTCCTGATCACCCACCGGGCGACGGTCATCGCGTTCCGTGATCGTGGCCTGTGCGCGTGACCTCGTCCTGTCCAAGGTCGATACTGCCAGTAGCTCCGTACCCTCCACCCAGCTCCCGCGAGGCCACCTAGGAGATTGCGATGAGGATGCTGATCAACGTGCCGGAGACCGTCGTGGCGGACGCGCTGCGCGGTATGGCGGCCGCGTATCCCGACCTGACCGTGGACGTGGAGAACCGGGTGGTCGTCCGCCGGGACGCTCCCGTGGCCGGGCAGGTCGCGCTCGTGTCGGGCGGCGGGTCGGGGCACGAGCCGCTGCACGGCGGGTTCGTGGGCCCGGGCATGCTGTCCGCCGCCTGTCCCGGAGAGGTGTTCACCTCGCCGGTGCCGGACCAGATGGCCCGCGCCGCGGCCGCCGTGGACAGCGGCGCCGGGGTGCTGTTCGTCGTGAAGAACTACACCGGTGACGTGCTGAACTTCGACATGGCGGCCGAACTGGCCGAGGACGAGGGCATCCAGGTCGCCAAGGTGCTCGTCAACGACGACGTCGCGGTCACCGACAGTCTCTACACGGCGGGCCGGCGCGGCACCGGCGCGACCCTGTTCGTGGAGAAGATCGCGGGTGCCGCCGCGGCCGAGGGGCAGCCGCTGGAGCGCGTGGAGGCGATCGGCCGCCAGGTGAACGAGAACTCCCGCAGCTTCGGCGTGGCCCTCAGCGCCTGTACGACCCCGGCGAAGGGCAGCCCGACCTTCGATCTGCCCGACGGCGAGCTGGAGTTGGGCGTCGGCATCCACGGCGAGCCGGGCCGGGAGCGGCGGGCCATGATGACGTCCGGGGAGATCGCCGACTTCACGGTGCACGCGATCCTGGAGGACATGCCCCCGCGTGCCCCCGTGCTCGTGCTGGTCAACGGCATGGGTGCCACCCCGTTGCTGGAGCTGTTCGGCTTCAACGCCGAGGTGCGGCGGGTGCTCGCCGAGCGCGATGTAGTGGTGGCCCGCACGCTCGTCGGCAACTACGTCACCTCCCTGGACATGGCCGGTGCCTCGGTGACGCTGTGCCAGGTCGACGAGGAGCTGCTGCGGCTGTGGGACGCGCCGGTGAAGACCCCGGCGCTGCGCTGGGGGATGTGACAGGGCGCGGCAGGCGACCGATTCCCCCCTTCCGCCGATGAAGGCCCTTACCACGCAAGGAGATCCAGTGCTCGACGCCGACTTCTTCCGCCGTTGGATGACGGTGACCGCCGCGTCCGTCGAACGCGAGGCGCAGCGACTCACCGACCTCGACTCGGACATCGGGGACGCCGACCACGGCAGCAATCTGCAACGCGGCTTCCGGGCCGTGACGGCCACCCTGGAGAAGGAGGCGCCCGCCACCCCGGGCGCCGTCCTGACGCTCGCGGGACGGCAGCTCATCTCGACGGTCGGCGGCGCGTCCGGGCCGCTGTACGGCACGCTGCTGCGCCGCACCGGCAAGGCGCTCGGCGAGGCGGCCGAGGTCAGCGAGGAGCAACTGGCCAGGGCGCTGCGGGACGGGGTGGACGGGGTGATGAAGCTGGGCGGTGCGGCACCCGGCGACAAGACCATGATCGACGCCCTGGTGCCGGCCGTGGACGCGCTCGGGGACGGCTTCGCCGCAGCGCGGGCCGCCGCCGAGCAGGGCGCCGAGGCCACCGTCCCGTTGCAGGCCCGCAAGGGCCGGGCGAGCTACCTCGGCGAGCGCAGCATCGGCTACCAGGACCCGGGGGCGACCTCGTCGGCGCTGCTGATCGCCGCCCTGGCCGAGGCCGCGGAGGGCGACGGTGAGTGAGGAGAAGCTGGTCGGGATCGTACTGGTGTCGCACAGCGCCCAGGTGGCCGCCTCGGTCGCCGCATTGGCCAAGGGGCTGGCGGGCGGGGCCACGGCGGTCCCGGTGGCCGTGGCGGGCGGCACCGAGGGCGGCGGGCTCGGCACGAGCGCCGAGCTGATCTCCGCCGCGGCGGCCTCGGTCGACCGGGGTGCCGGGGTCGCGGTGCTGCCCGATCTCGGCAGCGCCGTACTGACCGTGAAGGCGTTGCTCGCCGAGGGGGACGAACTGCCCGACGACGCCCGGCTGCTGGACGCGCCGTTCCTGGAGGGCGCGGTGGCCGCGGTGGTCACCGCCGCCACGGGCGCGGACCTGGACGCGGTGGAGGCCGCGGCGGTGCAGGCGTACACCTACCGCAAGGTGTGACGGCCGCGGGCGGCGGGACCGGAGCCGGTCATCGGCGGGCCAGGAACTGCCGGGCGAGGCGCTCTCCCGCCGCCACCGTGGCCGCCTGGTCCTCGATGGGGTGCACCCGGGAGTTCCTGAAGACGATGTAGGTGACGCCGGAGGGCGCACCACCGTCGACCGGGTCGGTGCTGATGCCGAGGCCCCGGGCGGTGGCGAAGGAGGCCTCGCCGATGAGGTCGCGCGGGCCGGTGTCGCCGACCACCGCGTACTGCACCCGGTGGCGGTAGACGACGGCGACGACGGAGCCGCCCCGCACGCCGTCGGCGCGGTGGTTCCAGATCCGGCTCGAGGCCGGGACGACGATGTAGGGCAGTGTCTCGGCGTTCAGGTAGCGGCCGTCGGACTGCGCGAAGGCGGTGGCGGCGGCGAACAGCGGGTCGGTACGGCGGTTGCAGCGGGCGGTGGTCCGGCCGTCGCAGTCGATGTCCAGGTCTGCCTTCCAGAACACGGCGTCCTGGGTGCCGCACACGGGCACGGTCGCGGGGCGGCCGGCGTCGGTGCGGTACCGGCCGCGGGAGATCTGGTGGCACTCGCCCACCCGGGTCAGCAGGGCGGCGGCGGCGACGGCGCCCCCGCTGCGGACCTCGGGCCGCTGCGGCGGCGGGACGGCGGCGGCCTGGGCGGGCAGCGCGGCCGGGGTGAGCAGGGCCGCGCCGGCCGCGGCCAGCGTCAGCGACGGGACACGCACGATGGGGGACCCTCTCGTCGGGGACGGGGCGGACATCCAGGCCACTGTGGTGCGGGCCCGTGCCCGCGGCCGTCCGGGCCGCTCCGAAGAGGCCGGATGGAGCACGCTTCTGACGCCCCGTGAGGGACAGCGGGAAGGATGGCGACAACAGGGGCCGGGGATCCGGGAAGGAACCTGCCCGGATCCCCCGGCCGCCCGCGTCGGCGCGGCTTCGGCGACGACAGCGTGTCCGCGCCAACGGCATGAACTCCCCTGTCCTCACGGGCAGTTCGGCCGTAGGGGGCCTCAGCATACGTAACGTTCCCGGACGGCCACCCATGCGGGTCCCACCGGCCGGTCGTCGCGTACGGGCCCCTTGCCGCCGCCGCGAGCGCCGGGCATATTGGTCCGGACCTTTACGTGATGCCGATGCCGTCCCCGGGGAGGCAGAGCCGTGCGACGCGTACTCCTGCCGCTCGTACTGCTCTGCGCGTCCCTGCTGCTGGTCGCGTCCTGCGGCCGGAGCCGGGCCGACGGCGGCGGGGACGGCCGGGCGCCGGGCGCTCCGACCGGGATCACCGCACAGGCGGGCAGCGCCACGAGCGTGCACGTGATGTGGAACGCGGTGACCGACAGTCCGGGCATCCGCACCTATGAGGTGTATCAGGGCACCACGAAGGCGGCCGAAGTGCCGGGTTCGGAGCACATGGTGGACGTTGTCAGGCTCAGGCCGTCCACCTTGTACGCCTTCACCGTGCGGGCCCGGGACACCGCGGGCCGCCTCGGTCCGCCGGGCCGGGCGGTGCGGGCGCGGACACCGGCGCGGGTGGCGGCGGACCGCTCGGCACCGACCCGGCCGTCGTCGCCCGCCGGGCGGGCCGTCGCCAGCCGCGCGGTCCAGCTGTCCTGGGGTGCCTCCCGGGACGACCGGGGCGTGGTGTCGTACGACGTCGACCAGGGCGGGGTGCGGATCCACAGTGTCGGCGGGAACCAGACGGCGACCGTGGTCACCGGGCTGCGCCCCGGCACCGCCTATGTCTTCACGATCCGGGCCCGGGACGCGGCCGACAACCTCTCCCCCGCGAGCGCCCCGGTCCGCCTCACCACTCCGGGCACCGACGACGGCCGGAACACCGCGCCCACCGGCTTCACGGCCGGGACCCACCTCTCCGCCGGCGCCTACTACGTCGACCTGTCCTGGGACCCTCCGCGCACGGACGGGGTGATCACCGAGTACCAGATCCGGCTCGACGGCACGGCGGCCACCTCCCTGGTCTGGGGCGGCACGCCCCCGACCGGGCGGTCGAGCTACAGCTTCTACGTCGGCCGGAACGCCGGCGAGCAGCACCGGGTGCGGCTGCGGGCGCGCCTGCCGGACGGTACCTGGGGCGGCTGGTCGGCGGAGCGGACGGTGACGACGGGCGGCTGACGGGCAGGCCGTCGCGGGGAGGGCGCACCTCCGCACGCCGGCCGGGGCGGCCCACCCGGCAGGCGATCCGGCGCCGGGCCCGGGAAGGTGCACCGTGGTCGTGGTCTGCTCCAGCGGCAGCAGGGTGGGCACCCCGTCGGTGATGGTCTCCGCGCACGCGGCCCCGACGATCTCCGCTGCGTCCTCGCCCGCGCCGGTCCGGGGTGTGCTGGGCGGCCTCGGCGGGGCCGCCCGGGACCACGGGCCGCTGACGCCGGGCATCGGCGCGGCCCTGGTCGGCGCCGGGGTGATCGCCACGGGCTGGTGTCTGCGCCGGCGCGCGCGGCCGCACCGGCGCTGAGCGGGACTCAGCCCGCGTCGGGCAGGTCGGCGAACTCCGTCAGGGCGTGGTCGAGCCACTGGGTCCAGAAGGTCTCCAGATCGATGCCGGCGCGCAGCACGAGATGACGCAGCCGGTCCTCGGGGGCGTCCCGGTCGGGCGGGAAGTCCCGCTGTTCGATCTCCCGGTACTCGGCCAACTGCCGCCGGTGCAGATCCAGATGGCGGCGCAGGTCCGCCTCCAGGCCGGCCGTGCCGACCACCGCCGCGGCCCGCAGCCGCAGCAGGAGCGTATCCCGCAGCGGCTTGGGGTCCTGCTCGGCGGCGGTCCAGCGGGCCAGTTCGGCACGGCCCGCGGGCAGGACCTCGTAGCTCTTCTTCTGCCCGCGGGCCGGCTGTGCGGCCGGCAGCGCGCGGATGAGCCCCTCGGCCTCCAGCTTCCCCAGTTCGCGATAGATCTGCTGGTGCGTCGCGGACCAGAAGTAACCGATCGACTTGTCGAACCGGCGGGTCAGTTCCAGTCCCGACGACGGCTTTTCCAGCAGGGCGGTGAGGATCGCGTGCGGGAGTGACATGGGCTCATCCTAGGGACGCGTGCGCGCAGCCCTAGAGCGCCGCCGCCAGCTCGGTGCCCTGCTTGATGGCCCGCTTGGCGTCCAGTTCGGCCGCGACGTCCGCGCCGCCGATCAGGTGGACGCTGTGCCCGGCGGCGGACAGCTCCTCGTACAGGTCGCGGCGCGGCTCCTGGCCGGTGCACAGCACCACCGTGTCGACCTGGAGGACCGTGCTCTCCTCGCCGACGGTGATGTGCAGGCCGGCGTCGTCGATCCGGTCGTAGCGCACGCCCGGGACCATGGTGACGCCGCGGTGCTTCAGTTCGGTGCGGTGGATCCAGCCGGTGGTCTTGCCGAGCCCGGCGCCGACCTTGGTGGTCTTGCGCTGGAGCAGGTGGACGGTGCGCGGCGGGGCGGGCCGCTCGGGCGCGGCGAGGCCGCCCGGCGCCTGGTAGTCCATGTCGACGCCCCAGGCACGGAAGTACGTCGCCGGGTCCTCGCTCGCCTTGTCGCCGCCGTCGGTGAGGTACTCGGCGACGTCGAAGCCGATGCCGCCGGCGCCGAGGACGGCGACCCGGTCGCCGACGGGGGCACCGCCCTGGAGCACGTCGAGGTAGCTGAGGACGCGGGGGTGGTCCACGCCCGGGATGTCGGGGGTGCGCGGGGTGACGCCGGTGGCGACGACGACCTCGTCGTAGCCGTCGACGGTCTCGGCGGTGGCCCAGGTGCCGAGGCGAACGTCGACCCCGTGGGCGTCGAGCTGGTGGCGGAAGTAGCGCAGGGTCTCGTCGAACTCCTGCTTGCCGGGGACCTTGCGGGCGATGTTGAGCTGGCCGCCGATCTCGCTCGCGGCGTCGAAGAGAGTGACCTCGTGGCCGCGTTCGGCGGCGCTCACCGCGCAGGCGAGGCCGGCCGGTCCCGCGCCGACGACCGCGACGCGCTTCTTCAGCCGGGTCGGCGAGAGCACCAGCTCGGTCTCGTGGCAGGCGCGCGGGTTGACCAGGCAGGAGGTGATCTGGCCGCTGAAGGTGTGGTCGAGGCAGGCCTGGTTGCAGCCGATGCAGGTGTTGATGGCCTCCGGTGTCCCGGCGGCCGCCTTCGCGACGAAGTCGGGGTCGGCGAGCATCGGACGGGCCATGGAGACCATGTCGGCGCAGCCGCCCGCGAGCAACTCCTCGGCGACTTCGGGGGTGTTGATGCGGTTGGTGGTCACCAGCGGGACGGACACCTCGCCCATGAGCTTCTTGGTGACCCAGGTGTAGGCGCCGCGCGGGACGGAGGTGGCGATGGTGGGGATGCGGGCCTCGTGCCAGCCGATGCCGGTGTTGATGATCGTCGCGCCGGCGGCCTCCACGGCCTTGCCGAGGGCGATCACCTCGTCGAGCGAGGAGCCGCCCGGGACCAGATCCAGCATGGAGAGCCGGTAGATGACGATGAAGTCCTCGCCGACGGCCTCGCGCACCCGCTTGACGATCTCGACGGGGAAGCGCGTCCGGTTCTCGTAGGAGCCGCCCCAGCGGTCGGTGCGCCGGTTGGTCTGCAGGGCGATGAACTCGTTGATGAGGTAGCCCTCGGAGCCCATGATCTCCACGCCGTCGTAGCCGGCCTGCCGGGCGAGGCGGGCGGCGCGGGCGTAGTCGTCGATGGTCCGCTCGATGTCGGCGTCGCTCAGTTCGCGCGGCGCGAAGGGGCTGATGGGCGCCTGCAGCGGGCTCGGTGCGACGAGGTCGCGGTGGTAGGCGTACCGCCCGAAGTGCAGGATCTGCATCGCGATCCGGCCGCCCTCGCGGTGCACGGCCTCGGTGACGACCTTGTGCTGCTCGGCCTCCGCCTCGGTGGTGAGCTTGGCGCCGCCCTCGTACGGCCGGCCCTCGTCGTTGGGGGCGATGCCGCCGGTGACGATCAGGCCCACGCCGCCGCGCGCGCGGGCCGCGTAGAACGCCGCCATCCGCTCGAAGCCGCGCTCGGCCTCCTCCAGGCCGACGTGCATGGAGCCCATGAGCACGCGGTTGGGCAGGGTGGTGAAGCCCAGGTCGAGCGGGGTCATCAGATGCGGGTAACGGCTCATCGGGCCCTCCGTGCACAGGTGTCGTCGCCTCTTGTTGTAGAGGAGGCGAGCGCGTTTATGCAACTAGTTGCACAAACGTTGGGGGGTGACACCGACCACTCTGTACCTACTAGTATGTACACGCATGGCAGATGCATGCCCCTCCCCGAAAGGACGTCTCACCATGCCCTTCGTCCGCATCGACGCACTCGGCACCGACCCCGGCCGGCTCGACGCGCTCGGCCAGGCCGTCCAGGACGCCCTGGTGGAGACGCTCGGCGTGCCGCCCGACGACCGCTTCCAGGTCCTGACCGGCCACGACGGCGCACGCAGCACCCTGCGCCACGACGACTACCTCGGCGTACACCGCGACGACGCGGTGGTGTTCGTCGCGATCACCATGCGCGCCGGGCGCACCCCGGACCGCAAGCGCGCCGTGTACCGCCGGATCGCCGAGCTGGTGCACGAGCGCACCGGCACCGACCCGGGGAACGTGTTCGTCACGGTCACCGAGAACGCGCCCGTCGACTGGTCCTTCGGCCACGGGGTGGCGCAGTACGCCCCGGGCGGCGAGGAGCCGGCCGGGGCGTCGTCGTAGGACTGCGTTGGTGTCAGCGGCTTTCCAGGCGCAGATGCAGATCCCGCTCCTGGTCGCCGGAGGCCGTACAGGTCTCCTGCACGACGAAGATCGAGTCCAGGGTGGTGCGGAACCGGCTCACGGCCCAGTAGCCGCCCTGGACGTCCGCCTGGACGGACGAGTCGAGGTGGACCGGCGGGCAGCCCTGGCCCCGGGCGTCCGCCACGTCGTACGTGCCCAGCCACACCATCGGCCGTGTCTCGTGGAACTGCTGAGGCACCTCGTCCGCGCGCCGGTCGGACGCGAAGCAGGACCTCAGGGCGTCGAAGACGATACGGGCGTCCTCCTTGGAGCCGCTGATCTCCACCGTGACGGTTTCCGGATGCGACCGCTCCGTGCGTGCCATTGATCGCTCCTTTCGTGGCCGTGCCGCGGTGGAACGGGGTACCCCGCCGAACCGCGCCCACCCTCAGGAAAGCACCACCGGCCGGTGAACACACCCCCAGCCGGGGCTCAGCCGCGCGAGAACTTGTACGTCTTGCTGTCCGTCAGGATGCAGAAGCCGGGCGACATCACGATCACGCGCAGGATGCCGGTGCGCCGGTCGTAGTCGATGCCCTCCACCTCGAAGGTGCCCGAGCAGCCGCTGCGCAGGGGCAGCTGGCGCAGGGCGGTGACGTGGCCGGTGACGTCCGAGGAGCCGTTCGGCGCGGCCGACAGGTCGATCTGGAGCAGCGGCTTGGTCATGCCGAAGAGGGTGCCGTCGGGGTCGTCCGAGGAGCACAGCAGGGTGGTGGGGCCGGAGAAGTCGCAGCCCTGGACGTCACGGACGGGGTGGTCCAGGTTGACCGTGGAGGCCTGCGGGAGGTTGGCCGAGGGCGAGGTACTCGGGTTGACGCCGGGGGTCGGGAAGACCAGGAGGCGGTTCATCGTGCCCCACTCGCCCGAGAGCATCCACTGGCCGTCGGGCGAGATCGCGTCCCAGGAGTTGTTCAGGGCCTCGCCGGGGCTGAGCGTGTGCACGTACTCCGACCAGGTGCCGTCCGGCGCCTGCACGCGGTACATCTTGGAGTTGCCGGAGTCCTGCTGGTAGGGCTCGATGTAGTAGCCGTTGTACGAGGCGTCGGGGTCGCCGACGTGGTTCCAGCCCCGGATGGAGACGCCGATCGGGATGGTGCCGATGCCGGTGTACCGGTTGGGGCTGTTCGCCGGGACCTCGACCGAGGCCAGCCCCTGGCTCTCGGTGAGCGGGTCGGCGCGGTCGGAGCCGGTCTCGGTCCAGGCGTCGGCCGCGGACGCGGACGCGGGTGCGGCGAGGGACACGACGGCGGCGGTGGCCAGGGTGACGAGTCCGGCGAGGACTGCGTGACAACGTTGCCGGGCGGGCGCGGGCATGGCCGACTCCTCGGAAGGGGGGTGGGGCAGCGGGGACACTCGGTCGGCGGACAGTCTGGCGTGGCCTGATGGTCATGTACAGGCCAATGAAGCAACATGAGCGTGAACTCTCCCGGTACGCGGGCAAAGGCTGCACGATGTCCGGGGCGGCGGTCGGCGCCGGGCACGGCCGCATCGGCACACGTGCGCCGCCGTGGTGAGAGATGGTGGAGGCAGTCGGCGAAACGCCGGGGAGTCGGGTGTGAGCGCGGTGGAGCAAGGGGACTCGGCACGGGGGACGACGTGTCGTGCGGACGGGCGAAGGCGGTACAGGGCATGGGTGCAGCCGAGGCTCCGGTGACGCAGGGCGGCGAGCCGGTGCGCGGTCCGGTGCGCCCGGGTGGCCTGCTCGACGTGCTGGGCGTCGCGTCGGTGGTGCTGGACACCGACGGCCGGATCGTGCTGTGGAGCCCGCAGGCGGAGGAGCTGTTCGGCTACAGCGCGCGCGAGGCCCTCGGCGAGTACGCCGCCCGGCTCATGGTCCACGAGCCGCACATCGAGCTGGTCGGCAGGCTCTTCGCCGACGTGATGCGCACCGGGCAGAGCTGGGCCGGCGGTTTCCCGGTCCGGCACAAGGACGGCAGCACGCGCCTGGTGGAGTTCCGCAACATGCGGCTGCTGGACGACCGCGGTGACGTGTACGCGCTCGGACTCGCCGCCGACCAGTCGACCGTACGGCGGCTGGAGCAGGACGTGGCCCTGTCCGAACGGATGGTGCAGCAGTCACCGGTCGGATACGCCGTCCTGGACACCGGACTGCGGTTCGTCTCGGTCAACCCGGCCCTGGAGAGGATCAACGGGGTGCCGGCCGCCGAGCACACGGGACGGACCCTGCACGAGGTACTTCCTCTGCTGAACGCCGAGCTCTTCGAGGCGGGCGCCCGGCGGGTGCTGGACAGCGGCGTGCCCGTGATCGACGCCACGCTGGTCGGGCGTACCCCGGCGGACCCGGACGAGGACCGCACCTGGGCCCATTCGCTGTACCGGCTCGAGGACGCCATGGGCCATGTGCTCGGCGTCGCGGTCTCGGTGGTCGACATCACCGAGCAGCACCGCGCCTCCGTGGAGGCGGAGGCGGCCCGGCGCCGGCTCGCGGTCATCGCGGACGCCTCGGCCCGCATCGGTACGACGCTGGAGCTGGACCGCACCGCCCGCGAGCTGGCCGACGTCGCCGTACCGGAACTGGCCGACGTGGCCGCCGTGGACCTGTTGGACGCGGTGGTGGACGGCCGGCGCAGCACACTTGGCCCGGCGCAGTCGGCGGTGATCCGGGCCCTCGCGGTGCGCCCGCAGGACGACTCGGACGCCGTACGCGCCGCCGACCCGCCCGGCCGCATCGCCCGGTACGCGCCCGACCGCCTGGTCACCGAGTGCGTGCGCTCGGGCGAGGCGGTGCTGGTGCCGCAGGTCAAGGACGAGGACCTGCCGCGCATCGCCCGCTCCGCCGAGGCGGCCGCACTGCTGGGCCGCGCGGGCCTGCACTCGTATCTCGCGGTGCCGCTGATCGCGCGCGGCGAGGTGCTCGGCGCCCTGGACCTCAAACGCACCCGCAACCCGGCGCCGTTCGACGAGGACGACGTCCTGCTCGCCCGGGAGCTGGCCAACCGCGCGGCCGTGCAGATCGACAACGCGCGCTGGTACCAGAACGCCCGCAACACCGCCCTCACGCTGCAGCGCAGTCTGCTGCCCAGCCATCCGCCGGTCACCACGGGCCTGGAGGTGGCCTCCCGCTATCAGCCGGCCGGGGCCACCAGCGAGGTCGGCGGCGACTGGTTCGACGTCATCCCGCTGGAGCGCGGCAACACCGCGCTCGTGGTGGGCGATGTGATGGGCAGCGGCATCAGCGCGGCGGCGACCATGGGCCGGCTGCGTACGGCGACCACCACACTGGCCGCCCTCGACCTCGACCCGGCGCTGCTGCTGGAGCACCTGGACAAGACGACGTCGGCCCTGGACCACTCCATCGCGACCTGTGTGTACGCCGTCCACGACCCGCGGCTGCGGCAGTGCCGGATCGCCAACGCCGGCCATCTGCCGCCGGTCCGGGTCCGCCCCGGCCGGCCGCCGGAGCTGCTCGACCTGCCCACCGGGGTGCCGCTGGGGGTGGGCGGGATCGACTTCTCCACCGTCACCGTCGACTTCGAGCCCGGCGACGAGCTGGTGTTCTACACCGACGGGCTGGTGGAGACCCGCCGTCACTCGCTGGACGAGCGCCTGGACTTCCTGCTGTCCCTGCTCGACGACCCCGCCCGCCCGCTGGAGGAGACCTGCGACCTCCTCCTGCGGACCCTGCACCACCCCGACAACCACGACGACGTCGCCCTGCTCATCGCCCGGGCACAGGAACTGCCGTAGCGGTCAGGGCAGTTCGCCGACCACGACGTGGGCGTACAGTTCCTCGGACACCGCCAGACGGGCCGTCAGGCCGGCGTCCGCGAAGGCTCTCAGGGCGTCCGGTGCCTGGCGTCGGCTGGTCTCGGTCAGCAGGCAGCCGCCCGGGGCGAGCCACTCGGGTGCCCCGGCGGCCACCCGGCGCAGCACGTCGAGGCCGTCCGCGCCGCCGTCCAGGGCGACCAGCGGCTCGTGCTCGCGGGCTTCGGCCGGCAGCAGGGGGACCTCGGCGGTGGGGACGTAGGGCACGTTGGCCATGAGCACGTCGACGCGGCCGCGCAGTCCGTGGGGCAGGGCGGCGTAGAGGTCGCCCTCGTGGGCACGGCCGCCCAAGGGGGCGAGGTTCCGGCGGGCGCAGCGGACGGCGGCCGGGTCGATGTCGGCGGCGTGCACCTCGGCACCGTTGAGGGCGGCGGCGAGGGCCGCGCCGAGCGCGCCGGAGCCGCAGCACAGGTCCACGACGACGGACGCGTGCGGCGCCATCGCCAGCGCCTGGTCGACCAGGAACTCGGTACGGCGGCGGGGGACGAACACCCCCGGGTCCAGGTGGACGCGCAGCCCGTGGAACTGGGCCCAGCCAAGCACCTGTTCGAGCGGGAGCCCGGCGACGCGCCGGTCCACCATGGAGGTCAGTTCCCGCACGTCACGGGCGGTGGCGAGGATCAACTCCGCCTCGTCCTCGGCGAAGACGCAACCGGCGGCACGCAGCGCGGAGACGATGGCGGAGGAGGAGGGAACGGAAGAGGAAGACGAAGACGAGGGGGAAGAAGAAGTGGCCACGGAGGGCGAGAGCCTTTCGGGAGCGCTTGACCGGTGGGCGCTCCCGCGGTCACCGCTACCGGTGCACCGCGCCGTCCTGAGGAGAGAGCACCCCGGCTGACACAGCGGTGATGGGTCCCACCTCCTCGGCGATCGGGGCCGCGACGCCCGCGACCGGACGGCCACCCTACCCCAACGGCCGCGCGGAGCCGGTCCGGAGCGACCGCGCGAAGCCGCCGCGGAAAAGCGGGTGACGCGCCGCCCGGCCCGTGGTTACGATCCCTGCGATGACGACTCACTCCACTCTCGGATTGGGGGTCCCGTCCGCGCAAGGTGAGTGCTGATGCCCACCTTCACCGCGTACGGGGATTCCCGGCTTTCCCTGTGGCAGCGCGTGCGTGCGTACGCCGTGCCACCGTCCATGATCGAGCTCGCCACCGTCCGCCGTGCCGCCGGGGACTGGGCGGGTGCCTGCGCCGCCGCCCGGATCGACGTCGACCTCGATCTTCGTTCCGTCGCCCGAGTCCACGGCCGGGAGCTGGCGGCCCGACTCCGCGCCGACCTCCGCCATCTCGCCCCTGACCTGCTGCGCTGGCACATGCCGAGGATCGCGCCCGACGGGCTGATGCGCCCCGGGCTGACCCTCACGCTGGCCCGGTACGCCGGAGCCGGCCGGGCCGGTCCACCGACGCTCGTCGCCCGCACCCCGCCGGCCTGGGCCGACGCCGGCCAGCGGATCAGCCTGGCCCTGTGGGATCCGGCCCGTGCACACAGCGGCGGCCATCCCCATCCGCGCCCCAGCCGGCGCTACCGGCTCGATCTGCACCGGCACCTGTGGGACGCGCGCAGGGCCGCCGAGCTGCGCGACCGTTCCGGGGCCGGCGGGCCCGCGCCGCCGGACGCCGATCCGCTCGGGCTCGCACCGCCGGAGCACGGCTGTGCCGTGGGCCGGTGGGCGGCCGAGGCGGCCATCCTGCTCGGCGCCGAGGGACGGTCCGCCGGTGCCTTCGCCGTACGGTGCGGCGGCCGGCGCGGGCTGGTCCTGGAGCTGTCCCCGGACAAGGGCGGCGGGGCACCCGGTCTGCGGCGCGCACCGCGGCCCCCGGCCGAAGGGCTCGCCGCGCTGCCCGTCCTGCCCGACGCGGCGACCTGGATCCCGCCCGACCTGGAACTGCTTCGCGCCGGGCTGCTGGCACCCGACCGGCTGCACCCGCTGGTCGCCGCCGCGCTGGCTCCCGGACACCGGCCGGCCGGGCCGCCGCGCGGCACCGACCCGGTGGCGGAGGCGCGTCTCGTGGAGTGCCGGGGGGAGCGGCACCGGATCGGTCTGGTCGACGGCGTCCTGGTCCCGCTGGACCACGGCCCGGACGAGATCCGGCGCGAGGAGCTGCTGGCCGCGCTCGGCGGTCCTCCGCTGCCCTGTCTGCGGTTCGTCGACGAGGCGCATCGGCGTCCGGACTGCCTCACCGGCGTCCGGGAGCGGCTGGACCACGGCGACAGCGCGGGGGCCCTGGCCGTGGTCGAGTCGCTGCTCGGTCCGGGCGCGGTGCTGCGCGAGGGGCCGCTGCGGGACGAACTGGCGGCCGCGGCGCGGCGGCGCATCGCCTACGGCCTCTACCGGGCCGGTCTGACCGGCCCCGGCCACGCCCCCGCCGACCCGTACCGCAACCCGACACGGCGCCGGCACCGCCGCCACCAGGGTTGAACTCCCTTGCGTTCACGCCCACTTGACGGAGCGTGACCACCTTCGTCCTTTCCTGTCGACCTCACACCCCTCAGGTGATCCCACATGACTGCTTCCCTCCCGCCCGCTCCTCAACTCGACGTGGCCGAGACCCTGTTGACCCTGCTGCGCGACACCACCACCGAGCCGCGCGCCGACATCCAGCTGGAGGCACTGACCCTGGCCGTGGCCGCCGACCTTCCGGTACTGCTGTGGGGTGAACCCGGCATCGGCAAGACGGCCGCGCTGACCCAGCTCGCCGCCGCTCTCGACCTGCCGCTGACCACCGTGATCGCGAGTGTGCACGAGCCGTCCGACTTCTCGGGGCTGCCCGTCGTGGGCGACGACCCCGCCGTACAGGGCGTCCCGATGGCCCCGCCGGACTGGGCGGTACGGCTCGTGCGCGCCGGGCGGGGGCTGCTGTTCCTGGACGAGCTGTCCACCGCTCCCCCGGCCGTGCAGGCGGCGCTGCTGCGGCTCGTGCTGGAGCGGCGGATCGGCGCCCTCCGGCTGCCGCCCGGGGTGCGGATCGTGGCCGCCGCCAACCCGCGCTCCTCGGCCGCCGACGGCTGGGAGCTGAGCCCTCCGCTGGCCAACCGGTTCGTGCATCTGCAGTGGACCCACGACCACGACGTCGTCGTCCGCGGTCTCGGCGGGACCTGGCCGCGGGCGACCCTGCCCCGGCTCGACGAGGAGCGGCTGGCGGACGCGGTGGACTTCGCCCGCCGCGCGGTGTGCGCCTTCCTGGTCGCGCGGCCGGGGCTCGTGCACCGGCTGCCCACCGGGGAGAGCCGGCGGGGCGGTGCCTGGCCGTCGCCCCGGAGCTGGGAGGCGACGCTGCGGCTCATCGCCTTCGCGACCGCCGCCGGATCCGCGCGGGACGTGCTGTCGCTGCTGGTACGGGGCACCGTGGGGGACGGTCCCGGACTGGAGCTGCTGGCGAGCCTGGACCGGATGGACCTGCCCGACCCGGAGTCGCTGCTGGCGGACCCGGCGGCTGCCGTGCTCCCCGAGCGCGGGGATCTGCGGCAGGCCGCGCTGGACGGGGTGGTGGCCGCGGTGCGCCAGCGACCGGAGCGGGACCGCTGGGACGCGGCCTGGGCGTTGCTGGTGCGGGCGATGGAGAGCGGCGCCCCGGACGTGGTGGTCGTACCGGCGACCACGCTGGCCTCGCTGCGCCGGGAGGACTGGCAGGTGCCGGCGGCGGTCGATCGGCTGGCCGGGGTGGTGTCCCTGTCCCGACGGGCCGACAAAGCCGCCCGCCGAGCCACCGGAGTCCGGCGATGACGCCGACCGCACCCGGGGCCAGCGGACCTCGGCGACCATCGCGCGGTGGCCGGCCGGTCCAGCCCGGCCACGGCACTCCTCGCACCGCACCCGGCGGGATCACCACAGGTGCCGACGGGGGACGAACAGCCGACGGGGCCGGTACGCCCCCCGTCCCGGCACCCCGGCGAAACCGGCCGCCGGACCACCGGAACCCGATGACGACACCGACCGCACCCGGGGCACTGGACCTCGGCAAACTCCTCGCCGCACGCCTCCACGCCGCCCGCGTCCGGCCCTACCTGGCCACGGCACTCTTCGCACTGCACCCGGTGGAGTCGCGACAGGTGCCGACGATGGGCGTCGACCGGTACTGGCGGTGCTACGCCTCCCCGGCGTTCGTGGACCGTACGCCGGTCGAGGAACTGGCCGCCGTGTGGGTGCACGAGGTGTCACATCTGCTGCGCGACCACCACGGGCGCGGCGACCGGGTCGCCCGTGAGCGCGGGCTGACCGGTCCGGCGGAACGGCTGCGGATGAACATCGCCGGGGACTGCGAGATCAACGACGACGTGTACGGCGACGGACTGGTGTGCCCGGAGGACGCCGTGACACCGGACAGACTGGGGCTGCCCACAGGCGAGTTGATGGAGGAGTACCTGGGGCGGTTCCGGCTGGGGTCATGGCTGGGACGGCTGGCGTGGCTGGACTGCGGCAGCGGCGCAGACGGGCTGGACCGGGCGTGGGAGCTGGGACCCGACGGCGCGCACGGACTGAGCGAGCAGGAGCGGGACGCGGTCCGGTTCCGGGTGGCCCAGGGCATCAACGGCGCTCCGGGCAGCGCCCCGCAGGGCTGGCGGCGCTGGGCCGAGGAGGTGTTCCATCCGCCGCAGCCGTGGCGGCAGTTGCTGGGCTCGGCGCTCCGCTCGGCGGTCTCCGGAGGGGGCGCGGGCGAGGACTACCGCTACGGCCGCCCGGCGCGGCGCTCGGCCGGCCTGCCCGGGGTCGTACTGCCGAGCCTGCGGCGCAGACCGCCTCGGGTCTGTGTGGTCGTGGACACCTCGGGCTCGGTCAGCGACGCCGAACTGGGCAGTGCGCTGCTGGAGGTGGCCGCCATCTCCCGGGCCCTCGGCGGACGGCGGGACCTGGTCACCGTGCTGTCCTGCGATGCCGCGGCCCAGACCGTCCAGCCGCTGTGCCGGACGGAGGGCATCGAGCTGATGGGCGGCGGCGGGACGGACCTGCGCACCGGGTTCACCCGGGCGCTGCGTACGCGGCCCGACGTGGTGGTGGTCCTGACCGACGGACAGACACCGTGGCCCGAGGCGCGGCCGGCCTGCCGGACGGTGGTGGGTCTGTTCGCGCGGGCCGGCGGGTCCTGGGACGAGAACGATCCCGGCTACCGGCCGGACACGCCGCCCGCGTGGGCGCGGGTGGTGACGATCGGCTCGGCGTCGGGATGACGGGCAGGCCGGCGGGGGCGCCGCCCGACGCCGGGCGGTGCGCTCCCTGTCCGTGTCCGCGTCCGTTCCGTGGTGACCGGTGGTCCCGGCCGGTGTCGAAGGCCCCGGCCGGCGTGGAAGTCCTTGGCTGGTGCGGAAGGCCGCGGTCGGCGTCGGATCAGACGCCGACCGTCTCCTCGACCTCTTCCTCGACCTCTTGCTCGGCATCCCGCTCGGTGTCCTGACCGGCCGTGGCCTCAGCTGTGCGCGCCGGGGCGGGCACGGCGGCCGGCCGAGGGGTGCTCTCGCCGTGGGCGGCCGCGTGCCGGGCGTGCCGGGGCCGCTCGTACAGGGCCGCGATCCCGGTCACGACGAGGCCCACCAGGAGCCAGACCACGAGGGTCCACACGTTGCGCGCGAGGCCGTCGTCGCCGAAGTACAGCAGGCTGCGGATGCCCTCGACGAAGCCGGCGCCGTTCCAGAAGGCGTGCAGGGTGCCGAAGAAGCCGTTCTGCAGCTCGGGGCGGAACAGGCCGCCGGAGCTGGTGAAGTTCAGCATCACGAACAGCACCATCATCGTCAGTGTGGTCCACCGCTTCAGGAAGGTGTGCAGGCCGACACCGATGAGGAGGATGCCCGCGGAGTACAGCCACGCCATCCCGAACAGGCTCGCGAGGTCGTGGTGCGCGAGGTGGAACACCGGCCCGGCGAGCAGCGTCCCGATACCGCCGACCACGGCGGAGACCCCGAGCGCGAGCAGCGCCCGTATCCGCATCGGGAGCGCGGCACCGGCGGCGCCGAGGGCGGCGACCGAGGCGTAGGAGCCGATGCTGACCGCGATCAGCAGGAAGAACAGGCCCTGACCGGTGGGGTCGTCAGCGACCGGCGCGGCCACGTCGGTGACCTTCAGCGGGATGCCCTCCCGTGCGGCGACCGGCGTGAAGACCTTCTCGACGGCCGTCGCCCCCATGTCCGAGGCGGCGCTGGCCACGAGCAGCTCGGGAGCATGGGTGCTCGGCACATAGGCGCCGGTCACGTCCCGGGACTTCAGCAGGTCCACGGCGTCGGCACGGGTCGCGACCGTGCGGATGTCGAGCTTGCCCCCCGCGGTGTCCTTGACCGTCTGGGCGAACACCTTCGCCTGCGGGGTGGTGCCGACTACGGCGACCGGCAGGTGGTGCGGCTCGGGGGTGACGAAGGCCCCCATGTACGCGAGCCCCATGCCCAGGCACATCAACAGCGGGGTGATCAGGTGCGTGAGCACATGGCGCAGTGCCGGTGACCTCATCGGGCACGACCTCCAAAGGTTGGCTTATACAACTTCCACATCAAGTTGTACTATACAACTAGAACGCCGGAGGAGGTATTCCCGTGACCGCAGCGGAGTCGGCCGTCGAGACGATCCAGCGCGAGATGACGATCTTCGCCCGCCGGGCTCGCGCCTCGGCGGGCCGTATGCACCCCGAGCTGACGCTGGTGTCGTACACCCTGCTCGGGCACCTGGAGGAGCAGGGCGGCTGCCGGGCGACGGACCTGGCGGCGCACTACGCCCTGGACAAGTCGACGGTCAGCCGTCAGGTGGCGGCGCTGGAGCGGGCCGGGCTGATCGAGCGCCGGCTGGATCCGGAGGACCACCGGGTCCAGGTGCTGCATCTGACGGAGGCGGGCGAGGAGATCCTCGCCCAGGTCACCCGCAGCCGCCGGGCCGCCTTCCGGGAACGGCTCGCCGACTGGCCGGAGGAGGACCTGGTCCGCTTCGCGGCCTATCTGGAGCGTTACAACGCCGGGCCGGGTGCCACGGGCTCCGGCTGACCCGGGCGGCCTGGTCCGGTTGCCGCGCCCGTGAGGCACTGTGTCCGGGTCCCGCGCCTGTACGGCACTTGGTGCGGGCGGGACTCCTGGTGCGGGCGTGACGGCGGTTGCGCGGGACGCGGCGGTGCGGGGCGCCGTGCCGCTCGCAGGCACCCGCCCCGCTCGCGGCGGACGGCCGCTGCCGCTGCCGCAGCGGCAACGGCAACGGCAACGGCAACGGCAACGGCAGCGACCCGCGGACACCGGCTACGCCACCGGTACCGCCGTCCGGTCGTGCGCCAGTCGTTCCGGGAACCGGGCCGCGGCGAACGCGGTGTGGCGGCGCAGCCGGAAGCCCAGGGACTCGTACAGCCGGATCGCGTTCGTGTTCTGGGCGCCCGTGTGCAGGAACGGTGTCTCGCCGCGCTCCCGGATGCCGTGCGCGACCGCGAGGATCAGCCGGGTGGCGAGGCCCTCGCCGCGGAAGGCCGGGTCGGTGCAGACCGCGCTGATCTCGGTCCAGCCCGGCGGGCGCAGCCGCTCCCCCGCCATGGCGACCAGCGCGCCCTCACGGCGGATGCCGAGGTAGCTGCCGAGTTCGATGGTGCGCGGCAGGAACGGTCCGGGCCGGGTGCGGGCCACGAGGTCGAGCATCTCGGGCACGTCCGTCGGGCCGAGCCGGACCGCCTCGGCGTCCGGTGCGGCGGCGAGGGAGTCGTCCACGAGCTGTACGCCCTCGATCCGGAAGGTGATCTCCCAGCCGTCCGGCACCTCGCCGCGGAAGCCCGGCAGCGGGACCTCGGCGCCGGGACCCGCCAGCGCCGCGAGGTCCGCCCAGTCCTGCGCGTCCGGCTCGTCGGGCAGGGCGAGCCACGGGGAGACGTCGGCCGGGTAGCGCAGGACCCGGCCGCGCCGTTCGGCGAACCGGGCGTGCGGGCCGGTCAGCGCGGCCAGGGCGGGGTTGTCGAGGACGTGCGGGGCGGCGCCGGTGCCGGTCCGGTCGTCGCCGTCCGCGCCGGCTATGACGCTCACGCGGCCACCTCGATCACGATCTTGCCGCGGGTGTGCCCCTCCTCGACGGCGCGCAGCGCCCGGCCGGCATCCGCGAGCGGGAAGGTGCGGGTCACGAACGGCTTCAGCTCGCCGCGTACGACGAGGTCAGCGACCGCGTCCAGGACGGCGGCGGTGCGGGCCCGCTCGACACGGGCCCCGCCCAGCGCGGTGACGGCCTCCAGCGGGGAACCGGCCGTGATCAGCTTGCCGCGGTCCTTGAGCAGCTCGGCGGCCTCGGCGAGCACCGGGCCGCCGACCAGGTCGTACACCCCGTCGATCCCGTCGGGCGCGACGGCCCGCACCCGCTCGACGAGGTCGGGCCCGGAGGCCACGTGCACGGCGCCGAGCGACTCCACGAAGTCCTTCTTGCCCTCGCTCGCCACTCCCACGACATGCAGTCCGAAGGCGCGGGCGATCTGCGCGACCGCGCTGCCGACACCGCCGCCCGCGCCCGTCACCAGCAGGGTCGCGCCCGCGGGCAGGTCGAGCTGGCGGACGCCGTCGTAGGCGGTGGCCGCGGCGACCGGGAGGGTGGCGGCGTCGGCGAAGGAGAGCGCGGCAGGTTTGCGGGCGGTCACACCGGCGCTCAGCAGGGCGTACTCGGCGTAGCCGCCGTGGACGGTGCTACCGAACACCTCGTCGCCGACGGCGAAGCCGGTGACCCCCGGGCCGACCTCCACCACGACGCCGGCGGCCTCGCTGCCGAAGACCGTCGGGAAGGTGCGCTCGTGCTCACCGGGGCGGAGAAAGCCCTGGCGCAGCTTCCAGTCGACGGGGTTCACTCCCGCCGCGCGGACCGCGATCAGGATCTCGCCGGGGCCCGGGCTCGGGCGGTCCAGTTCGGTCAGCGCCTCGGCCTCCGGTCCGCCGTGCCGCGTGTAGACATACGCCTTGGGCATGCTCTTCCCTCGCTTCTCTCGCGCTGTCACCGGTCTACCGGTGCCGGCACCGAGGGCAAAGGAGAAGCGCCGCAGAGCTATTCCCTGGGCCCGAAAGAGTTCGTACAGGCGCCATGATCGGGGCAGTGACCTGGGACGGAGCACGGGGTGCGACAGCGTACGGTTGAAGGATGAACGTCACGCGAGGCTTCACGGGCCGCCCGCGCGTCCACCACCCGGGACTGCCGCCCGGCCAGTACGACGCGGGCGCGGACTGGCCCGTCCTGTCCGCAGAGGTCACCCCCGACCTCGCCCCGGCCGACTGGTCCTTCCGTATCGACGGCCTGGTGGAGCGGCCGCACACCTGGGACTGGGACGCGGCGCACGCGCTCCCGGAGTCCGCGTACGACGGTGACATCCACTGCGTGACCGGCTGGTCGAAGTTCGGCGTCCGTTTCGGCGGCGTCTCCCTGGACGCGTTCTTCGCTGTGGTGCGGCCCCATGTGTCTGCCACACATGCAGTCGCCTACTCCCACACCGGGTACACCGCGAACCTGCCGCTCGCCGACCTCACCGGCGGGCGGGCCTGGATCGTCTGGGAGTACGGCGGCGAGCCGCTGCCGTCCGAGCACGGCGGCCCGGCACGGCTGATCGTGCCGCACCTCTACTTCTGGAAGAGCACCAAGTGGATCGCGGGCCTCACGCTGCTCGACCACGACGAGCCGGGTTTCTGGGAGCGCAACGGCTACCACGAGCGCGGCAATCCCTGGGAGGAGCAGCGGTACTCCGGTGACTGAGACGCCGACGACCCACACGACCGTTCCCCCTGCCGACCTGAACGTGCCGTCCACCACGGCGCCCTCCGGTTCCGTCGTCCCCGCGACGCGGTTCGCCGTGCCCGGGCGGATCGCGGTGAGCGAGCAGGCGGCGGCCCGGTGGCAGACCGCCACGCTGACGGAGCTCCGGCGCGAGACGCCGCACACGGCCACGTTCCGGCTGGCCGTGCCGGACTGGGCGGGGCATCTGCCCGGTCAGCATCTGCTGCTGCGGCTGACCGCGCCGGACGGCTACACGGCACAGCGCCACTACTCCCTCGCGTCGGCGCCCGACGACCGCGGGCACATCGAGCTGACCCTCGACCATGTGCCGGACGGCGAGGTCTCCGGCTGGTTCCACACCCAGGCGCGGCCCGGTGACACCGTCGAGGTGCGCGGGCCGCTGAGCGGTTTCTTCGCCTGGCCGGGCGACCGGCCCGCGCTGCTGATCGGCGCCGGCTCCGGGGTCGTACCGCTGATGTCGATGGTGCGGCACCACCGGCTGCGCGGCCTCACGGTGCCGCTGCGCCTGCTGGTGTCGGCGCGCAGCCCGGAGGAGCTGATCTACGCGTCGGAGCTGGGCCCGGAGACGACCCCCGTGTTCACCCGCAGCGCCCCACAGGGGATGCCGGTGGGACGTATGGCGGCCGCACATGTGGCCCCGTTGCTGGCCGAGCAGCCTCCCGGTGGGTGGGAGGCCTATGTGTGTGGGTCCAACGGGTTCGCCGAGCACGCGTCCCGGCTGCTGGTCGCGGCCGGGCAGCCGGTGGAGCGGATCCGCATCGAGCGCTTCGGCTGACACGCGCGTCCGCGCCCGAGGGCCGGGCACTCGGGTCGCACGCCGGGGCCGTCCGCGCGATCGTGGGGCGCATGGCTCGTTCCGCGCTCCAAGCGGGCTTGAACTCGCGGTTCATGGCGTGAGCGAGGGGCACCGTACGGGGTACGAGACGGGTGTGGACGCGCGTGTGCGTGAGCGGTGGGGGGCGGCGGGCCCGTGACGGCGGCCCGTCCGGCGTTCCGGCTGCGGCGGGGCGAGGAGGTGGTCATGCGGACCCGGGTGCGTGGCTGGCGCTGGCAGCGCAATCCGCTGCGGCGCCGCTCCGATGTCGTGGAGACGTGGACGGTGCTGGTGGTCACCGTCCTGCTGTTCGTGGTGGCGCCCCTGGTCGGGGTGGCCGCGGGCCTGCGCGCGCATGACCAGGCCCGGGCGCTCGCGACGGCGGCGCGCGCCGAACGCCACCAGGTGCGTGCCCTGGTGATCGGCGACCCGCCCCGGCGGGCGTCCGCGGTGGAGGGCGGCGACCGCGAGCGCCCCTACCGTGCCGAGGTCCGCTGGACCGAGCCCGGCAAGGCGACCCGTACCGCCTGGACCCGGGTACCGGCGGGCACCCGGACCGGTGACACGGTGTCCGTGTGGTTCGACTCGCGCGGCCGGGGTGTCGCCCCGCCGCCGGACCGAGCGGCCGTCTGGCAGCACGCGGTGACCGTCGGCGTGTGCGCGGCGGGCGGCACGGCGGCCGTCGTGCTCTTCGCGCACGCCGTGGAGCGCCGGACCGCGCTGCGCCACCGCATGGCGGAGTGGGAACGCGCGTGGGCGCGGACCGGGCCGAGGTGGACCCAGCCCCGGACGTGACGGGGCGCCGGTCACCAGGCCCTGACAGGCGGGTCGCCCCTTGCCGGGCGCAAGCGCTTGCCCACCGTATGACCAGGCGCGTCGACCGTTCGGATACCGCGTCTGCACGCCTTGTGGGGCCTGGTCAGGCCTGCGATCGTTCACGTACGGTGAGCTGACCCGTAGGCCCTTCTCAAAGGCGGTCGCCCATGTCCCTGTTCGACCTCTCCCTCGACGAACTGCACGCATACCGCAGTGAGTCCACCGAGCCCGAGGACTTCGACGCCTTCTGGGACAAGACCCTGGAGCAGGCGCGCGAGCACGAACTGGACGCCCGCTTCGAGCCCGTGGACACCGGGCTGTCCACGGTCGAGGTGTACGACGTGACGTTCGCCGGCTTCGACGGTCACCCCGTCAAGGGCTGGCTTCGGTTGCCGGCCGGCGCGGCGGAACCCCTGCCGCTGGTCGTGGAGTTCATCGGCTACGGCGGCGGGCGCGGTCTGCCGCACGAGAACCTGCTGTGGGCGTCGACGGGCCGCGCGCACTTCACGATGGACACCCGCGGCCAGGGCAGCGCCTGGGGCGCGGGTGGCGGCACGGCGGATCCGGTGGGCGCGGCACCGGCGTACCCGGGTTTCATGACGCGCGGCATCGACGCGCCCGAGAACTACTACTACCGCCGGGTGTTCACGGACGCCGTGCGCGCGGTCGAGGCGGCACGTGCGCATCCGCTGACCGACGCGACGCGGACGGTGGCGCTCGGTGCGAGCCAGGGCGGCGGCATCACCCTGGCCGTCGGCGGACTGGTCCCCGACCTGGTCGCGGTGGCGCCGGACGTGCCGTTCCTGTGCGATTTTCCGCGCGCGACGACCCTGACGGACCGTCACCCGTACCGGGAGATAGGCCTGTTCCTCAAGACGCACCGCGGCCGCTCGGCGGAGGTGCGGCGCACGCTGTCCTACTTCGACGGGGTGCACTTCGCGGCCCGGGGCCGGGCACCGGCCCTGTTCTCCGCCGCCCTGGAAGACCAGACCTGCCCGCCGTCGACGGTGTTCGCGGCCTTCAACGCCTGGGCGCAGGAGGACAAGGCGATCGAGGTGTACGACTTCAACGACCACGAGGGCGGCGGCCCCTTCCACGAGGCCCACCAGGTGCGCTGGCTGCGGTCGTACGCCTGAGAGGGCGCGGGTTTCGGCCGAACCGCCGAGCCGCTCTTCCCTTGTGGTTTAGACCAATGCTAATTGTGGTCGCGCAATGAGCCCGCACGGCTACGTCTTGTCACCACAGGAGGGCGCGGCATGGCCCGCACCACCCCGCACGAACCCGCACCGAGCCACGAAACCGCGCAGGGCGACGACCGGCCCCTGTACGGGCGGATCGCGGCTCTGCTGCTCGACGAACTGCGCGCCGGCACCATTCCCCCGGGCGAACGGCTGCCCGGCGAACGGCACTTGGCCGCGCACTACCAGGTGAGCCGGGAGACCGTCCGGCAGGCGCTGGAGGTGCTGCGCCGCGGCGGTCTGGTCGCGACCGACCGGCGCGGCAGCCACGCCACGCTGCCCGGCCGGCCGGTCGAGGCGCCCGGGACACCCACCTTCCCGCTGGGCGCCCGCCCGGCGGACCCGTGCGCGGTCGACCGGGCCACGGTGACCTGGGAGGCGCCACCGCCGGAGCACGCGCGGGCGCTGGGACTCGCCCCGCACCGGCCGACGCTCGTACACCGCTACCGGTCGGCGACGCCCGACGGCCGCTCGCTGCGCACCGCGGTCACGTCGTTCTCGGCGGTGGCACTGGCCGAGGTCGCGGAGCTGGCCCGCTACCGGGAACGCGCCGACGGGGCGACCCCGGCACAGCTGCGGCGGGCCTACGACTGGATGCGCAAGGCCGGTCTGACCCTGCACCACCGGGACGCCATCAGCCAGGTCGGCGACGCCTCCTCGGTGCGGGTGACCCGGTGGGTGCACGACCAGTTCGCCCGGCCGCTGGAGATCACCGATCTGGTGGTGAACGAACAGGACACGCTGGTCTACGAGTTCACGCTGCCCGCCGCGGGCTGATCCCGCCGGGCCACCACCAGCCGGACCCGCGGGCTGCCGTCGCCGCGCCGCCCGAACTCCGGCAGCGCGTGCAGTTCGGCGCCGAGGCCGGCCTGCCCCAACTCCCGCAGCACATGGCCGAGTCGGAAGGTGCGGTAGTACATGACGAAGGGCGGCCGCCACAGGGCGTTGCGCACCCGCATGGCCGCGTCGAAGCCAAGCAGTATCCAGTAGCCGGGCCCGGTCGGGCGGGGCGGGGCGAGCACCGGGAACGCGAACCGGCCGCCGGGCCGCAGCACCGAGTGGACCTGGGCGAACAGGCCCGGCAGTTCGCGGGGCAGGAAGTGACCGAACGCCCCGAAGGACACCACGAGATCGAAGGCGGCCGGGAACGGCAGCGCCCGGGCGTCGCCGCGCACCCAGGCGACCTCGGGCCCTGCCGCGGGCGGCCGCACCCGGCGCCGGGCCACGTCCAGCATGCCCGCGCTGAAGTCGACGCCGGTGACGCTGCGGCGGCACAGCCCGGTCAGCACCTGCACGCCCGCACCCGTGCCGCAGCACAGATCGAGCCCGTCCTCGAACGGGCCCAGCGGGGCGAGCGTCCGCCCGACGGACTCCAGCACCTCGTCGGGCGTCCGGAACGGGGTGTGGTCGAACTTGGGGGCGAGCAGATCGTAGCCGCGCTCCACGGACGACAGCGCCTGCACCGCGAGTTCACGCAGGCTGGGACCTTCGGGACCGAACATCACTTCAGCCTAGGGCCACCCGTTCCGCGAGGACCGCGAGGGCCCGCCGGCACCAGCGCAGGTTCTCCTCCTCGAAGGCGATCCCGGCCATGAGGGTGAGGTACGGCCCGACACGGTCGGCGGTGCGCAGGTACTCCTCCTCGGTCCGCCCGTCCAGGAGACGGTCGCGCACCCGCCGGTAACGGTCGAGCTTTCCGTGGGCCCAGCCCCTGCGCTCCTCGATCAGTGCCCGGGTGACCTCCGGGTCGCCGCCGTCCATCGCCTGGATCTTGATGAGGAGTTCGTCGCGGATGGCCGTGGGCCGCTTCGGCGGCTCGGCGGCGAACGCGCTCAGCTCGGCCCGGCCGGCCGGCGTGAGCGTGAACATCCGCTTGTTGGGCCGGCGTTCCTGCTGCACGGTCCGGGCCTGGACGAGCCCGTCCTGCGCGAGGCGCTCCAGTTCCCGGTAGAGCTGCTGCGGGGTGGCGGGCCAGAAGTTCGCGAGCGAGACGTCGAACACCTTCGACAGCTCGTAGCCCGAGGCCTCGCCCTCCAGCAGGGCGGCCAGGACGGCGTGCTTGAGCGACATATGGACAGGCTAACAGTCGTTGATTAATGTCATCCGCACCTATTCAATTAGTTGACTATAGAGGTGATCCGATGCGCGCGTTCCGCGAGGCGGTGGAGGCCGGGGACTTCGATGCCGCCGTGGCGCTGCTGGCCGAGGACGTCGTCTTCTCCAGCCCGGTCGTCTTCAAGCCGTATCCCGGCAAGGCGATCACCGCGGCGATCCTGCGCGCGGTCGCCCAGGTCTTCGAGGACTTCCGGTACGTCCGGGAGATCGGCGACCCGAACGGTGGCGACCACGCGCTGGTCTTCACGGCCCGGGTGGGCGACCGCGAGCTGACGGGCTGCGACTTCCTTCACGTGAACGAGGACGGCCTGATCGACGACTTCATGGTCATGGTCCGCCCGCTGTCCGGCGCGCACGCGCTGGCCGAGGCCATGGGTGCGCGGTTCGACGCCATCGCGCAGGAGGCGCAGGCGCGGTCGGTGTGACCGGCGTACGGCAGGCGCGCCTCCGCCACCTCGTCACGCCACGGTCAGGACGAGGGCACCGGTGCGGGTCCGGCCCGGTGTGAGCGTGGTCGGCGTGCCGTCACGCGCACACCGGGGGACGTGCCGCCCGGGGTCCGTACGGCCGCGTCCGCGCCGGGGTGAGGGAGATCAGCTACGACGTGCCGGTGACGGTCCGGACGGAGCCGCCCAGCCGCACGAGGGCACCGTTGCCGACCGCCGGCCGCACGGTGCTGGTGGCGATGCCCAGCTCGTAGCAGGCGGATCCGTCGATGGACGACACCCGGCGCCTGGCCCGCGCCGCCGGGATGACGCCCGCCACCGTGGTGTCCTCGAAGGCCAGGACCATGTTGCGGCCCGTGCGCCTGCCGTGGCCTCGGTCCACTGCCGGGCGCCGGTTTCCGTGGACAGGTCGACGGGCGCGAGGGAGCGCATGACTCCCCCGGCCGCGAACACCTGTGCCACGGCCCGCCCGATTCCGGCCCCCGTGCCGCTGATGAACGCGCATGTCCCGGCCAGTCGACCCGTGATCGCCAAGTCCCTCGCCCCATACCGCCGAAGTGCGGTGGTGGCGGCGCAGGGAGGGCCTTTGGCCGGAACCAGAAACGCGCCGGGAAAGGTCTGTCGGGCGGGCGTACGGCAGGTAGGCGCTCAGCCCTCGGGCGGTGCGAGCCGTACCGGCAGGCTGCGCACACTGTTGCCGACGAAGCCGGCGTGCGGCAGCAGGCCGGCTTCGTCGGCGGCGAGTTCGAGGGCGGGGAAGCGGGTGAACAGCCGCTCCAGCGCGATCCCGGCCTCCAGTCGGGCCAGCGGTGCGCCGAGGCAGTAGTGCGCGCCGTGCCCGAGGGAGAGATGGCGTACGGCGTCGGGCCGGGCGGGGCGGGTGACGTCGAAGCGGTCGGCGTCGGGGCCGTGCGCGGCCGGGTCGCGGCCGGCGGCGGAGTAGCCGGCGAGGACGGGGGTGCCTGCGGGGACGAGGGTGCCGGCGACGGTCAGGTCCCGCACCGGGTAGCGGAAGGGGAAGTAGCTGACCGGCGCGTCCCAGCGCAGGGTCTCCTCCACCACGTCGGCCCAGCCCGCCTTGCCCGCGCGCACCAGGTCGAGCTGGTCGCGGTGGTCGCACAGGGCGCGGACGGCGTTGGTGATCAGGTTGAGGGTGGTCTCGTGCCCGGCGACGATCATCAGCACGAGGGTGCCGATCAGCTCCTGGTCGCCGAGCCGGTCGCCGCCCTCGTCGCGGGCGGCGATGAGAGCACTGGTGAGGTCGTCGCCAGGGCGGGCGGCCTTCGCCGCCGCTATCTCGCCGAGAACCGCGACGAGTTCGCGGTTGGCGGCGATGGCCCGGTCCGGTGTGGTGTCGGTGGCCACGACCTGGTCGCTGAGGTGGTGCAGCCGGTCGCGGAACTCGGTCTCCACTCCCAGGAGTTCGCCGATGACGCTCATCGGCAGGGGCAGGGCGAAGTGCCGCCGCAGATCGGCGACACCGTCTCCCGCGGCGGCGGCGCGGGCGAGGTCGTCGAGCAGTGAGGCGGTCAACTCCTCGATCATGGGCCGTAGTTCGGCCACCCGGTGCGGGGTGAAGGCCCGCGCGGCCAGGGACCGCAGCCGGCGGTGGTCGTCGCCGTCGGCGGTGGTCATGCCCCGCACGGTCGCGAAGGTCAGCATCGGCCAGCCGGGAGCGATCCGCCCCTCCTGCAACGCCCTGAAGTGCCGTGCGTTCTTGGCCACTTCGGGATGCTGGAGGAACTCCTTCAGCGCCTCGTGCCCGAGCACGGCCATCCCCGCGATGCCGCCGGGCAGTTCGACGGGGGCCACGGCGCCGTCGGCCAGCAGTCGCGCGTTGACGGCGTGCGGGCAGCCGCCGGAGGGGTCCAGTCGGTGCGGGGGCCGGGCGGGCGTGCTCTCCACGGTTTCTCCTGGGGGTCGGACGGAGCCGGGCGGGAATGGACGCGGACGCCATCATGTTGACCGAAGCGGACGCACGGGTATAGTGCGATCAGCGCATGTGCGTGTCCCGTCGTACGGACACCGGTGCCGCTCTCTTCTCCAACAGCCCCTCGGCCGAGGTTTCCGACCGGCCCGGGCCTTTCTCAGCACCACCTCGTGACCAGGGCTTTTCCGCCGTACCCGAGGTGTCGTTCGCGCCGCCCGGAGGCAGGTGTACCCGCCTCCCGCTCGCGGCCTCTCCCCCCTTCCCACACTGCTTCTTCCGTCCGTGAAAGGACCCCCGTCCATGACCACCACACTCGAACACCCTGCCGTGGTCGCACAGACCCCGGCCGCCCGGCTCGTCACCGGTGTCCTCGACATCGACGCGCACGGGAAGGGGCAGCTGCGGGCCGCGAGCCTGCTGCCCGGCCCTGCCGACCCCCAGGTGCCCGCGGCTCTCGTCCGGCGCCACGGGCTGCGCACGGGCGACCTCGTCGAGGGCGTCCGGGGCGAGGGGCGCACGCTGACCGGGATCACGCGCGTCGAGGGACGCGCCCCGGCGGACCTGCGCGACCGGCGCCGCTTCCGCGACCTCACCCCGCTGCACCCGCACGACCGCATCCGTCTCGAACACCCCGCGGCCGGCCTGGCCGGCCGTGTCACCGATCTCCTCGCGCCGGTCGGCAAGGGCCAGCGCGGCCTCATCGTGGCCCCGCCGAAGAGCGGCAAGACGGTGCTGCTCCAGCAGCTCGCCGCCGCCGTGGCCGGCAACCACCCCGAGTGCCGGCTGATGGTCCTGCTGCTGGACGAGCGGCCCGAGGAGGTCACCGAGATGCGCCGCTCGGTGCACGGCGAGGTGTACGCCTCCACCTTCGACCGGACGCCCAAGGAGCACATCGCGCTCGCCGAACTCGTCGTCGAGCGGGCCAAGCGTCTGGTGGAGGCCGGCGAGGACGTCGTCGTCCTGCTCGACTCGCTCACCCGGCTGTGCCGGGCCCACAACAACGCCTCCGCCGTCGGCGGGCGCACGCTGAGCGGCGGTGTCGACGCGGGAGCGCTGCTCGGCCCGAAGCGGTTCTTCGGCGCCGCCCGCCAGGCCGAGGAGGGCGGCTCGCTCACCGTCCTCGCCACCGTGCTGGTGGAGACCGGCTCCCGCGCCGACGGCTACTACTTCGAGGAGCTGAAGAGCACCGGCAACATGGAGCTGCGCCTCGACCGGGAGGCCGCCGCCCGCCGCCGCTTCCCCGCCGTGGACGTCGACAGCACCGGCACCCGCCGCGAGGAACTGCTGCTCACCCCGGCCGAGTTGACGGCCGTGCACGGTCTGCGCCGCGCCCTGCGCTCCCGGGAGGGCGGCTCCTGCGGTCTGGAGACCCTGCTGGAGCGGCTGCGCGCCACCCCCGACAACGCCACGTTCCTACGGCAGATCCGGCCCACCCTGCCGACGCCCTGACCACGGCTCACGACCCCTGGGTGCCTCGTCCGGGTTGCTCGCGTGGGCCGAACGGCCCGGACCGCGCGAAGAACGGCGGACCCGTTCCTAGGTTGATTTGTATGATTAACGGACTTTCTCATCGGACGGCTGTGGCGGCCTGTTCCCTGTGCGTGGCGGGGGTGCTGGTGCTCACGCCGGCCGCCGCCTCCGCCGGACACCGGGCCACGGATTCCGCCCCGCCCGTCGGGGAACCCGCCCCGCCCGCCCCCCGGGCCACGATGCCCGGTCCGTCCCTGCTCTACCGCTCCGGCACACACGTCCGGCGGCACCGGGGCGCGCCCGAGCTGCCGGATGTGTCGGCACTGTCCTGGGTGGTGGCCGACGCCGGAAACGGGGAGGTGCTGGCCGCGAGCGACGCCCACCTCGGACTGCCGCCGGCCAGCACCCTCAAGACCCTGTTCGCCCTCACCGTGCTGCCCACGCTGCCGGGCACGATGCGGCACACCGTACGGAACGAGGAGCTCGCCGGCATCGGCGCGGGCAGCAGCCTGGTCGGCATCCAGGAGGGCCACAGCTACCAGGTGGCCGACCTGTGGCGCGGGGTCTTCCTCAGATCCGGCAACGACGCCGTCCACGTGCTCGCCTCGATGTCCGGCGGCTGGGCCGCCACGGCCAGGAAGATGCAGGCGAAGGCCCGCTCGCTCGGTGCCATGGACACCCACGTCGTCTCCCCCGACGGTTACGACGCGGAGGGCCAGGTGTCCTCCGCCTACGATCTGGCGATCTTCGGCCGGGAAGGACTGCGCAACCCCGACTTCGCCCGGTACTGCTCCACCGCCGAGGCCGAGTTCCCCGCCGGCGGCTGGTCGTTCGGGATCCAGAACACCAACCGGCTGCTGACCGGCGCGAACGGCGTGAAGCCGTATCCGGGGCTGCTCGGCATCAAGAACGGCTACACCAGCAACGCGGGCAACACCCTGGTGGCCGCGGCCCACCGGGGCAAGCGCACGCTTCTGGTGACCGTGATGAACCCTCAGGTGGGCGGTTCCACGGTGTACGAAGAGGCGCGCGAGCTGCTCGACTGGGGCTTCGACGCGGCCGGGCGGGTGGATCCGGTCGGCTCGCTGGAGGGCCTGCGCGCCAAGCCCCGCCCCCCGGCACCGCCGGCGGCCGTACCGGTGGCCGCGGCCGCCTCACCGGGGCCGGCCGACGCCTCGGACTGGTCGGGCATCGCGATCGGTTCGGGGATCTCGGGGCTCGGCGCGGCGGCCATGGTGCTCGCTCTTCGGGCCAGGAGCCGGTCCGCGCGCGGCTGACCCGTCGGCAGCCCGAGCAGCAGACCCAGCGTGATCCACGTGTAGAGGTTGCTGCCGAGGAAACCGCCGATGCCGGACGCCCCGTCGTACCAGAGCCACACCACGCTCGTGCACAGCACCGCGTACAGGGCGCCCGCGATCCGCGGGTGCCCGGCGCGGACCAGCACGACGAACGACGGCAGCAGCCACACCAGATGGTGCACCCAGGTGATCGGGCTGACCAGACAGGCCGCCGCCCCGGTGAGCGCGAAGGCCGCCTGCCAGTCGCCCGCCTTCACCGCCCGACGGGACCGCCAGGCCCACGCGCACAGGGTCAGCAGGACGAGCGTCGCCCACAGCGGCCGGCCGGTCTCGCCGAGCCGGGCCAGTACGCCCTGCAGCGACTGGTTCGAGACGTAACCGAGCCGGCCCACCCGGCTGGTGTCCCACAGCGCCTCGGTCCAGTAGAAGCGGGACGCACGCGGGTCCGCCCAGGCCGCCAGCGCGGTCACCGCGACCGCCACGGCCGTCGCGATCCCGGCAGCCCTGCGACGCCCGGCGAGCAGCAGCAGGCCGATGAACAGGGCGGGCGTCAGCTTGACCGCCGCGGCGAGCCCGATCCCGGCACCCGCCAGGCGCCCCCGGCCGGTCGCCAGCAGCAGGCAGTCGCCGAGCACGAGGGCCAGCAGCACCAGGTTGACCTGGCCGAAGCTGAAGGTGTCCCGCAGCGGCTCGAACAGCGCCAGTGCACACAGGCACAGCGACCAGCGGTACCAGCCGTACCGCCGCCAGCCGGCACCGGCCAGGATCCGCAGGACCACCGCCAGCGCGGTCAGGTTCACCAGCAGGCAGAGCGCGATCGCGGCGTTCCGGCCCAGCACGGCCAGCGGCAGCATGGCGAGGGCGGCGAACGGCGGGTAGGTGAAGCCGTACGTCGTGCCCGGCACCTTGTAGTCGTAGATCCGGCCGCCGTGGTGCACCCACGTGTGCACGGTCCCGTAGTAAACGCGCAGGTCGAAGAAGTCGCGCAGCAGCGGCACGGTCGCGGTGAAGACGGTGACCGCGGCGACGAGGAGGAGGACCAGCAGCACACGGCCGCGAGTGGTACGCGGCCCGGTCACGCGGTGCGTCCCGGTGCCGGGGCCTGGGCCGCCTGGTGGGCCTGCCACAGGACGACCACGCCGAGCACCCCGCCGGAGACGGCGAGCACCAGCTGCCCCGGGTCAGCCGGGCCGCCGTCGGGCAGGACGGCGAGGGCGAGGACGCCGGCCAGGGCCGCGACCCGGTGCCGTATCGAGGTGCTGGGCGCGGCGGCGGCGATGAGGAACAGGCCCCACAGCACGTACCAGGGGCGGATCGCCGGGCCGAACACGGCGACGGCCAGCAGGCTCAGGCCGAGCGCGTACACCGGTCGGGGGCGCAGCCGGAGCCATATCAGCGCCACCACGACGGCGGTGACCGCGAGGCCCAGCAGATGCCAGGCCGGGACGGCGAGCGGGGCCAGGCTGCTGCCGAGGTGGGCCAGCAGGGCGCCGGTGGCCCGGCCGAGCAGGCTGGTCAGCGCCCAGTTCTGCGGTGAGACCGGGGTGGCCAGGGCACCGATCCAGCCATAACCGGTACCGGCTGTGGCGGTGGCGGCGACCGTGGTCGCGGCGGAGGTGGCCACGGTGGTCAGGACGGTCGGCAGCGGCGGCCGGCCGGAGCGGACCCGCAGGGCGATCACCGCCAGGAGCCCGAGCGCGGCCGGTGCCTTGACCAGGGCGGCCAGGGTGACGAGGACGGCCCCGGCGACCCCGCCGGCCGGCCGCCGGCCCCGCGCGGCGACCAGGCCGAGGCCCAGCAGGCCGAGCATGAGGGCGTCGTTGTGGGCACCCGCCACCAGATGCAGCAGCACCAGCGGATTGAGAGCGCCGAGCCAGAGGGCGGCGGCCGGGTCGGCGCCGCTGTGCCGGGCGAGCCGGGGCAGCGCCAGGGCCATGAGGGCCACACCGAGCAGGGCGACCAGGCGCATGCCGAGCAGGCCCGCGGGCAGTTCACCGCGGGTCAGGCCGGACAGCGCGGAGGCCAGGCCCAGGAAGGCGGGGCCGTAGGGGGCGCCGGTGTGCTGCCACATCGGCGCGACCTCGACGGCGAGCGGGCCGCCGAGCTGGGCCGGACCGTGGGCGTAGACGTCCATGTGGGCGTCGACCATGGCGCCCTGTGCGAGATAGCTGTAGACGTCCCGGCTGAACAGCGGCGGGGCGAGCAGCAGCGGGGCGGTCCACACGGCCAGCACGAGCAGCAGGGCGCGCGGGCTCGGCGGCCGCGGTCCGCGCACCAGACGGCCGAGCAGCACCCAGGCCGCTATCAGCAGGACGACACCGAAGTACACCCCGACCAGACCGAGCGCCGCCTGCGCCGAGGCGGGGGCCAGCAGGTCCTGCACGGGCAGGGCACCGGCGGTCTCACCGCCCAGCGCGAGGAAGGCGGTACCGGCCAGCCCGAGCAACTGGCAGCGGCGGAGATCGACGGGGAATGCCATGGCCAACACTGACTCAGCGTGTCAACGCCGGGTGGCCGGAAGGAGACGCCGAGCCCTCCGGGTGGGGGCCGAGATGTGACCGGTGGGGGCACCTTCCGCATCCCGTGCCGACGAGTCCCGTCAGAACACCGACAGCCCGGTGAGGGTCGTGAACCGGTCCAGCGCGGCCACCCCGGCCACCGAGTTGCCGCGCTCGTCCAGGCCCGGGCTCCATACGCACAGGGTGCAGCGGCCCGGCACGACCGCGATGATCCCGCCACCGACGCCGCTCTTTCCGGGCAGCCCCACGCGGTAGGCGAAGTCACCGGCCGCGTCGTACGTCCCGCAGGTCAGCATGACCGCGTTGACCTGCTTGGCCTGGCTGCGGGTGAGCAGCCGGCCACCGTCGGCGCGGATGCCGTGCCGGGCGAGGAAGCCGGTGGCGAGGGCCAGGTCGGCGCAGGAGGCGGCGACGGAGCACTGCCGGAAGTACTGGTCGAGCAGGACCGTCACGTCGTTGTCGATGTTGCCGTAGGACGCCATGAAGTGGGCGAGGGCCGCGTTGCGGTCGCCGTGGGCGGTCTCGGAGGCCGCGACCTCCTGGTCGAAGTCCAGGGCCGGGTTGCCGCTCTCGGCGCGCAGGAAGGCCAGCAGTTCCCCGGCCGCGTCCGAGGTACGGGTCTGCAGGCGGTCGGTGACGACGAGCGCGCCCGCGTTGATGAAAGGATTCCGCGGGATGCCGTTCTCGTACTCCAGCTGGACCAGGGAGTTGAACGGGTTGCCGGAGGGTTCGCGGCCCACGTGCTCCCAGAGTTCGTCGCCCTCGCGGGCCAGGTCCAGGGCGAGTGTGAACACCTTGGTGATGGACTGCGCGGAGAAGGGCTGCCGCCACTCCCCCACCCCGTACACCGTGCCGTCCAGCTCGGCGACCGCCATGCCGAAGCTGCGCGCGTCGCGGGCGGCGAGGGCCGGGATGTAGTCGGCGGGGCGGCCTCGGCCGGGGGTGCGGCCTATCTCCTCCGCGATGCGCTCCAGGACCGGCAGGAAGGTGTGGGACGACGTCGTTGTCATGATCACCATTGTGCCTTCCGTCCGGTCCCAGAGCGTCATCGAGTGCGCGTTGCCGCAGGTCAGGCGAGGGGTGCCACACTTCCGGCGAGGACCTCGGGGCGCAGCAGACCGGCAAGCCTCTCGGCCGGCAGCAGGCCCTTCTCCAGCACCAGTTCGGCCACGCCCCGGCCCGTGACGAGGGCCTCCTTGGCGATGTCGGTGGCGGCGGTGTAGCCGATGTGCGGGTTGAGCGCGGTGACCAGGCCGATGGAGTTCTCCACGGTCGCGCGCAGCCGCTCGGTGTTGGCGGTGATGCCGTTCACGCAGCGCTCGGCGAGCGTCAGGCAGGCGCTCTGCAGATGGGTGATCGACTCCGACAGCGAGTGCAGGATGATCGGCTCGAAGGCGTTGAGCTGGAGCTGTCCGGCCTCGGCGGCCATGGTGATGGCGACGTCGTTGCCGATCACCTCGAAGGCGACCTGGTTGACCACCTCGGGGATCACCGGGTTGACCTTGCCCGGCATGATCGACGAACCGGCCTGTACCGGCGGCAGGTTGATCTCGCCGAGGCCCGCGCGCGGACCGGAGGACAGCAGCCTGAGGTCGTTGCAGCTCTTGGAGAGCTTGACCGCGATCCGCTTGAGCACGCCGGACATCTGGACGAAGGCACCGCAGTCCTGCGTGGCCTCGACCAGGTTGGCGGCGGTGACCAGAGGCAGCCCGGTGATCGCGGCCAGGTGCCGACGGGCGGCCTCGGCGTAGCCGGCGGGCGCGTTGAGACCGGTGCCGATCGCGGTGGCACCGAGGTTGATCTCATGGATCAGCTCGACGGCCTCGGCAAGACGGCTGCGGTCCTCCTCGATCATGACGGCATAGGCGGAGAACTCCTGGCCGAGCGTCATCGGCACGGCGTCCTGCAACTGTGTACGGCCCATCTTGAGCACGTCACGGAACTCGACGGCCTTGCGGGCGAAGGCGTCCTGCAGCACAGCCATCGCCTTGAGCAGTCCACGGACCGCGAAGACCGTCGCTATCTTGACGGCGGTCGGGTAGACGTCATTGGTGGACTGGCCGAGGTTGACGTCCTCGTTGGGGTGCAGATGCGTGTACTCGCCCTTGGCGTGGCCGAGCAGTTCCAGCGCCCGGTTCGCCACGACCTCGTTGGCGTTCATGTTGGTGGACGTGCCGGCGCCGCCTTGGATGACGTCGACGACGAACTGGTCGTGCAGCCCGCCCGCCCGGATCTCCCGGCAGGCGGCGACGATCGCGCGGGCCTTCTCGGGCGCCAGCCGCCCCAGCTCCTCGTTGGCGAGCGCGGCGGCCTCCTTGACGGCGGCCAGGGCGTCGATCAGATGCGGGTACGCGGAGATCGGCGTACCGGTGATGGGGAAGTTCTCCGTGGCACGCAGGGTGTGCACACCCCAGTACGCGTCGGCGGGTACGTCACGGTCGCCGAGCAGGTCGTGCTCGCTGCGGGTGGCGGCGGTCATGAGGGTTCAGGTCCTCTTTCTGAGGGGGTGAAAGTAAGCGCGCCCCACAGGGGCGCGGGGAACTGCGCGACCAGCCACGAACGGCCCGCGGACCGGCGACGACCCGCAGTCCCCCGAACGACCGGCATTCCGCGGCGCACTACGCGCAGGTGGTGAACGGAACGGGATCCAGCGCACGCACGGCCCGCACGCACCCCACCGGCTTCCCGCCCCCGAGCAGCGGCTCACCCGCGAACTCGGTCAGCGACTCGGGGTCCACGCCCGCGCGCGCGAGTGCGGCCGCCGCGACCGGGACACGGGCGCGATTCGCCCCGTCGGCGATCTTCACGGCGACGGCCCGGCCGTCGGGCAGCGCGGCGACCTGCACGCCCTCGAAGCCGTCCTTGGCGAGCAGCCCCGGCACGGCACGCATCAGCGCGGCCACGTCGCGGCCGGAGCCGGAGGCCATCTCGGCGTGCTCGCGCATGGCGTCGGCGACCCGGGCCTCGGGCGTGCCGGGCGCGGCGGAGGCGATCCGGGCGACGGCGCGGGCGAGGCCGTGCAGGGAGATGGAGAACAGGGGCGCGCCGCAGCCGTCCACGGTGACCCGGGCGACCCGCTGGCCGGTCAGGTCCTCGACGATCTCCTGGACGGCCTGCTGGAGGGGGTGGGCCGGGTCGAGGTAGTCCGGCAGGGACCAGTCGTTCAGCTTGGCGGTCCACAGCATCGCCGCGTGCTTGCCGGAGCAGTTCTGGGCGAGCCGGTCGGGCAGGCGGCCCTCGCGGATCCAGACGTCCCGTACGACCGGGTCGAACGGCATGTCGGGGACGTTGCGCAGGTCGTCCTCGGTGAGCCCGGCGAGTTCGAGGATGCGCCGGGTGCCGGCGAGGTGGCGTTCCTCGCCCGAGTGGCTCGCGGCGGCCAGCGAGAGCAGTTCGCCGTCGAGCGGCAGCCCGGCCCGCAGCATGGCCACGGCCTGCACGGGCTTGATGGCCGAGCGGGGGTAGAAGGCGGCCTCGATGTCGCCGAGCTGGAAGTCCACCCGGCCGTCGGCGCCGAGGACGACGACGGAACCGTAGTGGATGCCCTCGACCACCCCGTCGCGGACGAGGTGGGCGACGGGTGCGTGGAGGGGTTCGCGGACGACGGGTGCGTCGGCGGGGGAACTGCTGTACATCACTGCCTGTATCGATGAGTCGGATCGGGCCGGTTCGCGGGTCACGCGTCGGCACCGGTGGACGGGCGCGCTATGCGGCCGCGGATGGCGTACCAGCCCGCGACCAGCGCTGCGGCGATCAGCGGCAGACACAGCACGGTGGTGCGTCCGGCGCCGCCGTCGGCGTACATGAGGACCAGGACGGAGACGAGGAACGCCAGCGTCACGATCTCGGTCCAGGGGGAACCCGGCAGCCGGTAGGACGGCCGGGTCAGCTCGCCCTGCCGGGTCTTCCGCCAGAAGAACAAATGACAGACCATGATCATTCCCCAGGTGGCGAGGATGCCGATCGCCGCGAAGTTGAGGACGATCTCGAACGCGTCGGCGGGGACGACGTAGTTGAGGCCCACGCCGAGGACACAGATACCGCTGGTGAGCAGGATTCCGCCGTACGGGACCTGGCTGCGGCTCATCCGCCCGGTGAACTTGGGCGCCGAGCCGCTCATGGCCATGGAGCGCAGGATGCGGCCGGTGGAGTACAGGCCGGAGTTGAGCGAGGACATGGCAGCGGTGAGCACGACCAGGTTCATCACGCCGCCGGCCGCCGGGATGCCGACGTTCGACAGGACGGTCACGAAGGGGCTCTCGCCGGCGGTGTACTTGTTCCAGGGCAGCAGCATCGAGAGCAGGACGACCGAGCCGACGTAGAACAGGCCCACGCGCCACATGATCGAGTTGATCGCCTTCGGCATGATCTTCTCGGGGTTCTCGGTCTCGCCCGCGGCCACGCCGACCAGTTCGACGGAGGCGTAGGCGAAGACGACGCCCTGGATGATCAGCAGCATGGGCAGCATGCCGTTGGGGAAGATGCCGCCGTTGTCGGTGATCAGGGACGGGCCGGGGTGGTGGCCGGCGACCGGGTGCTGGGTGACCAGCAGGAAGATGCCGATGCACATGAAGATCACCAGTGCGCTGACCTTGACGATCGCGAACCAGAACTCCAGTTCGCCAAAAATCTTGACCGAGATCAGATTGACGGTCAACACGACGGCCAGCGCGATCAATGCGATCAACCATTGAGGAATGTCGGAGAACATGCCCCAGTAGTGGGTGTAGGTGGCGACCGCGGTGATGTCGGCGATGCCGGTGGTGGCCCAGTTGAGGAAGTACATCCAGCCCGCGGTGTACGCGCCCTTCTCCCCGAGGAACTCCCGCGCGTACGACACGAAGGCACCGGAGGAGGGGCGGTACAGGACGAGTTCGCCGAGGGCGCGCACGACCAGGAAGGCGAAGACGCCGCAGACGGCGTACGCGATGAAGAGGGAGGGCCCGGCGTCGGCGAGCCTGCCTCCGGCGCCGAGGAAGAGGCCGGTGCCGATGGCTCCGCCGATGGCGATCATGTTGACGTGCCGGTGCTTCAGGCCTTTGCTGTAGCCGGCGTCTCCGGCGTCGACATGGCCGGACGAGGGGCGCGTCTCGTCTTTGAGGTGCTGCTCGCTCACGCCTCGGGTCCGCCTTCCGTGGGGAGGTCCGTCCGCTGGGGACGCACGATGTCGGTGAGGGTCGTCTCGACGCGGTCCAGGTGGTGGCTCATGGCCTCGACCGCGTCGTCTTCGCAACCGTCGATCAGCGCTTCGACGATCGCCCGGTGCTCGCGGTTGGACTGCTCACGACGGCCGCCCAGCTCGTTGAGGAAGGCCGACTGGCGCGCCAGTGCGTCGCGGATCTCCTCGATGACCCGGCGGAAGACCGGGTTCTGGGCGGCCTCGGCGACCGCGAGATGGAAGAGGGTGTCCATCGCGACCCAGGCCGTGGTGTCCGTCTCCCGCTCCATGCGGTCGAGCAGATGGGCCAGGTGGTCCAGGTTCTCCGGGGTGCGGCGGGTCGCCGCGTACCCGGCGACCGGGATCTCGATGTGCCGGCGGACCTCCAGCAGGTCGCTGGCCGCGTAGTCGCCGAAGGTGGGGTCCTCGACGGCACTGGCGACGACGAAGGTGCCCTTGCCGGTCCTGGAGACCGTCAGGCCCATCGTCTGCAGCGCGCGCAGCGCCTCGCGCAGCACGGGCCGGGACACCTCGAGGGTGCGGCACAGCTCGGCCTCGGAGGGGAGCTTGTCGCCGATGGCGTACGCGCCGCGTTCGATGGCGCCGCGAAGGTGGCCGAGGACCGCTTCCATGGCGCTGACACGCCGGGGGCCCAGACCACCTGTCTGGCTGTCTGACAGGTTCACGGGAGCGATCCTGCGGGTTGCGCGCCGGGACTGTCAAGGCATCGAGGCAAGGAAACATTCACGGGGTGTGGCACCTGAATACAGGCATCCACACCCCGTGAGCGACCAGGACAGGCGGATCAGGCGCTGAGCACACCCGTGGCGAGCAGGCCGAGCAGGCCCGCGCCGATGGCGATCCGGTAGATCACGAAGGCGTTGAAGGAGTGCTTGGCGACGAACTTCAGCAGCCAGGCGATGGAGGCGTAGGCGACCACGAAGGAGACGATGGTGCCGACGGCCAGCGGGGCCGCGCCCACGCCGGCGCCGAGGGCGTCCTTCAGCTCGTAGATGCCCGCGCCGGTCAGGGCCGGGATGCCGAGGAAGAACGACAGCCGGGTGGCGGCGACGCGGTCCAGGTCCAGGATGAGCGCGGTGGACATGGTGGCGCCGGAGCGGGAGAAGCCGGGGAAGAGCAGGGCGAGGATCTGGGAGCAGCCGACCCACATCGCGTCCTTGAACGAGGTGTCGTCCTCGCCGCGCTTGTGCCGGCCCATCTGGTCAGCCGCCCACATCACGCCCGAACCGACGATCAGCGAGCCGGCCACCACCCACAGGGAGCCGAGCGCACCGTCGATCAGCGGCTTGGCGGCCAGGCCCACGACGACGATCGGGATGGTGGCGGCGATCACCCACCAGGCGAACTTGTAGTCGTGGTGGTAGCGCTCCTCGCGGTTGGTGAGACCGCGGAACCAGGCGGAGACGATCCGCTTGATGTCCTTGAAGAAGTACACGAGCACGGCGGCGATGGCGCCGACCTGGATGACGGCCGAGAAGGCGACGACGGACGTGTCGTCGACGGGGATGTTCATGAGCCCCTCGGCGATCTTCAGGTGACCGGTGGAGGACACCGGGAGGAACTCGGTCACCCCCTCGACGACTCCGAGGACGACGGCTTGACCGACGGAGATGGCGCTCATGGGATCCAGTTCTGAGGAGAGTTGGTCGACAGTGCTGTAGACAGTCTTACTATGCCCGACCGTAGGGCAGGGATCAGGCCCACAGCGCTCCGGCGAGCCAGACCCCGGCGAAGGCCGCGGCGAGCCCGGCCGCCACGCTCGTGACGACGTTGACCGCAGCGTAGAGCCCGGAACCGGCCTCGGTCAGCCGCAGGGTCTCGTAGGAGAACGTCGAGTAGGTCGTCAGCGCGCCGCACAGCCCGGTGCCGAGCAGAAGCTGCAGGTGGGGCCCGGCGGCCCCGGCGGCGGCCGCGCCCGTGAGCAGCCCGAGGACCAGACAGCCGACGACGTTCACCACGAGCGTGCCCCAGGGGAAGACCGAGTCGTGGCGGGCCTGTACGGAGCGGTCGGCGAGGTAGCGCAGCGGTGCACCGACCAGGGCCCCCGCGATGACCAGTAGCCAGTTCACAACGACTTCTTACCTTCCGGCTCCGCGGCGTCCGGTCCCGCCGTCCGCCCCACGTACCGGACGACCTCGCACTCCTCCAGGGTCACCAGACCCTCGCCGACGAGTTCGTCGAGCTGCGGCAGGAACGCCCGCACCCGCTCCTCCGTGTCCACGACGACGATCGCCACGGGCAGGTCCTCGCTCAGCGACAACAGGCGCGAGGTGTGGATGCGGGAGGAGGCGCCGAAGCCCTCGATGCCCCGGAAGACGCTCGCCCCGGCGAGTCCGGCCGCGTGCGCGCGGTGCACGATCTCGGAGTAGAGGGGCCTGTGGTGCCAGGTGTCGTCCTCGCCGATGTAGACGGTGAGCCGGAGGGCCCGGCCGCTGAGCGACGTCATCGCTGCCTCCTGATGAGCACCCGGCGGGCGGCCACCGCGCCGAGCCACACCGCCGCCAGGGCCGCGCACAGCGTCCCGGCGAGATAGGCCGGCCAGAGGCCCGGGCGGCCGCTCTCGACCAGCTTGCGGATGTCGACGGCGTAGGTGGAGAACGTGGTGAAGCCGCCGAGGACGCCGGTGCCGAAGAACGGGCGCACCAGGCGGTGGGCAGCCCACACGTCGGTGATGAGGACCATGAACACGCCGATCACGGCGCATCCGATGACGTTGGTCCAGAAGGTCGCCCAGGGGAAGCAGCCGGCGGGCGTGGGCCAGGCGAGGGTCAGCGCGTAGCGGGCCGTCGCGCCGACGGCGCCGCCGATCGCGACCACCGCGACGACGGGACCCTGGGTACGCCACTCGGCCCGCCCGCGTGACGCGGCGCGGACACGGATGCTCTCGGCTTCCGGGGCTGTCATGCTGGTACGTCTCCTGTTCGGCCCGCCCCGACGGGTGATCACGGCCGGGCACCAGGGTACCGCCGCACGGCCGAGCGGCGTTGCGCCTGTACGACGGTCCGGGAACGGCGTGCTCACCAGCCCTTCTCGAACATCCGGGCCACTTCGACGATGCGGATCTCGTCGCGCCGGTAGTAGCGGCGGCAGCGCACGCGGTGGGCCCGCAGCAGGCCGAGGCGGGTGAGGAAGTCCAGGTGGGCGCGGGCGGTACGGCAGGGCACGCCGAGCTTGGCGGCCACGGCCCGGGCGGTGACGCCGGTCTCGGCGAGGTCGCGACGGCCGCGGGCGGGGAAGTGGGCCGAGGGGTCCTTGAGCCATTCCAGGATCGCCTTCCGCATCCGGCCCGAGGGAGTTCCCGTCATCCGTCCGCCCTCCGTCCCCGGCCTCCTCGTACGCAGTGTTCCCACTGTGGCCCGGGCGACGCCGTCGCGTCCGGGACTCGGCGGCCGTTGTCCGGTACGGAGCGCCGCGCGACCGAGGAGCACCGGCCGGGCCCGGACACGGGGCGAGGGCCCGGCCGCCCCCGAAGGCCGGGCCCCGTCACGGGTGGTTCAGCGGTGGCTGAACCACGTCATGGAGGAGAGCGCCTTGCGGTCGTAGCCGAACAGGGCCTGGTTCTCCCAGCCGTTGCCGGAGGTGGCGTCGGTGGGATCCCAGCCGTTGCCGGTGACGGCGGTCCAGGTGGCCTCCCAGTAGAAGACACCGAGGCCTCGGCCGTTCGGGACGGCCTCCACGATGCTCGCCACGTCGTTCATCCACTCGGTCTGGCCGGCCACCGTCGCCGGGTAGCCGCTCACCAGCTCGCCGGTGGTGTCGATCTGGTTCTCCAGGGAGTCGTCCTGGGCCAGCGTGAAGGGGTAGGCGGTCTCGGCGACGAACACGGGCTTGCCGTAGCGGGAGGCCGCGTCGTCCAGCGTGCTCTGGAAGTCGGAGAGCGGGCCGTGCCAGTAGCCGTAGTACGACAGGCCGATCGCGTCGAACTTCACGCCGTCCGCCACGGCGTTGTCGAACCACCACTCGGTGCCGGCCTTGTCCCCGCCCTTGGCCAGGTGCAGCGCGACGACCGTGGACGAGCTGACCGCCTTGGCGGCGTCGTAGCCCGAGTTGAGCAGTCCGGCCAGCTGGCTCCAGTTGTCGGTCGATCCCTCGGCCCAGAGCATGCCGCCGTTGATCTCATTGCCGATCTGGACCATGTCGGCGGTGGTGCCTTGAGCCTTCAAGGCGTTCAATACGTCGTACGTGTGGTTGTACACGTCTGTCTTGAGCTGACTGTATGTATGGCCCACCCATGCGGCCGGCTTGGTCTGGGCGCCGGGGTCGGCCCAGGTGTCGGAGTAGTGGAAGTCGACCAGGAGCTTCATGCCCTGCGCCTTGATGCGCTTGGCCATGGCGAGGACGTGCGCCTTGTCGTTGTAACCGTCCGCGGGGTTCACCCAGACCTTCAGGCGGGCGTAGTTCATGCCGTAGGACTTCAGGATGGCCAGCGCGTCGCCGGTGGTGCCGGAACTCGTCCTGTAGACCCCGCCCTTGGCCTCGCTCTTGGCGAGGGAGGAGATGTCGGCGCCGTGGATGGATGTACCGGTCGTGCCGGACGTGAAGGTCAGATCGTCAACATTGATCCAGTTGCCGGCGTTCGCGTCACTGTTGATGCTGATGGTGCACTGGTTGCCGGTCACATTGACCGGCGTGACGATGCGGATCCACCCACTGGACGAGACGGGCAGATCGGTACGCTGCTCCGCACTCCCGCAATTCTTGAGCGCTATGTACGCGGCGTTCTGACCGCCGCTGGAGCGCACCCACGCGGTCAGGGTGTAGCTGCCGTTGGTCAGGCCCGACAGATACTGGTACGTCTCCACCTTGTAGGCGGCGGACGCGTACTGGGTGAGGCGGTAACTCCCGCTGTGGCCACCGGACTCGGTGTACGAGGCGCCGGTGTCTCCGTACTCGGACCAGCCGGCCGGAGTGGCCGTGCCGGTGCCGTCGGACTCGAAGCCGCCGTTGGTCAGGGTGCTCGCGGCCTGCGCGGTCTGGGCGGGCACGGCGGTGAGGGCGAGCCCGGCGGCGAGCGGCAGCAGCAGGGCTCTGATGGTGCGTCTGGGATGGAACTTCATCGTCCGTCGTCCCTTCGACGTAACTGGGGAGGGGTGTCCTCCAGTGGGGCTGGAGGAGAGCCCCTCCGCCCGCGGCTCTCGTGGCACACGCGGGCGGAGGGGGGCCTGCTCAGCCGTCGAGTCGTACGACCCGGACGGCCCCCGCCGGAACCGCGAGCCGGCCCGCGGCGCGTTCGCCCGTCAGCAGTTCGGTGCCGGGCGTGTCCAGCGGCACCTTCGTGTCGCCGGCGGTGTGGTTGATCGCGAAGAGATAGGTGCCGGACTCGCCGCTGCGGCGCACCACTTCGACGTCCCGGGGCAGGTCGGTGCGCGGGGGGATCCGGGCGTCGTCGGCCGCCCGGCCGATCAGGGCGTCGAGGCCGTGGGCGTCGAGGCGGGTGGAGACGTACCAGGCGGCGCCCCGGCCGAGCCGGTGCCGGGTGACGGCCGGGCGGCCCGCGGTGAGCCCGTCGGCGTACTCCCACACGGTCTCGGCGCCGCGCGGCACGACGAACTCCGTCCACACGTCGCCGGTCAGCTCCGTCGACCCGGCGCCGTCGGGGCCGGTCAGCCGCACCCGCTGGTCCGTCAGCAGCGGCGAGAACTCCTCCACCGTCAGGCCGAGGACGTCACGCAGCGCACCGGGGTAGGCGCCCTCGTGCACGGCGTCGTGCTCGTCGACGATGCCGGAGAAGTACGACACCACGAGCGTGCCGCCGTTCTCGACGTACTCGCGGACGTTGTTCCCGGCCGCCTCCGTCGTCAGGTACAGGGCGGGTACGACGACAAGGGGATACACCGACAAGTCGGCTTCCGGATGGGCGAAGTCGACGGTGAGGTGGCGGTCGTAGAGGGACGCGTAGAAGGCGTCGGCGCGTTCGCGCGGGTCGTGGTCCTCGCTGGGGCGCCAGGCGAGGTTCTGTGCCCACCAGGACTGCCAGTCCCACAGCATGGCCACGTCGGCCTCGGTGCGGGTGCCGCGGATGCCGCTCAACGAGCCGACGGACGCGCCCAGTTCGGCCACCTCGCGCCAGACCCGGGTGTCGGTGCCGCCGTGCGGCAGCATCGCCGAGTGGAACTTCTCGGCGCCGCGCCGGGACTGGCGCCACTGGAAGAACATCGCGCCCTCGGAGCCGCGGGCCACGTGGGCGAGCGAGTTGCGGGCCATCTGGCCGGGTGCCTTGGCGGGGTTGCGGGGCTGCCAGTTGACGCCCGAGGTGGAGTGCTCCAGCAGCAGCCAGGGCGCTCCGCCGGCGACCGAGCGGGTGAGGTCGGCGGCCATGGCGAGGTTGACGTGGGTGCGGCGGCCGTCGGTGATCAGATAGTGGTCGTTGGTGACGAGGTCGACCTCGCGGCCCCAGGCCCAGTAGTCGATCGAGTCGCACTGGCTGAGCGCGGTCATGAAGTTGGTGGTCACCGGCACACCCGGGGAGAGGCGGTGCAGGATGTCGCGTTCGGCCCGGAAGTTCTCGCGGATGGTCGCGTCGGCGAACCGCTTGTAGTCGAGGGCCTGGCCCGGGTTGCCGACGGTCGGGGTGGCCCGGGGTGGGCCGATCTGCTCGAAACCGGTGTAGTGCTGGCCCCAGAAGGCCGTTCCCCAGGCCTCGTTGACCGCCTCGACCGTGCCATGGGTCCGCGCGAGCCAGCGGCGGAAGTGGGCGGCGCAGGAGTCGCAGTAGCAGGCCGAGACGGGGACGCCGTACTCGTTGTGCACGTGCCACAGGGCGAGCGCGGGGTGGTCGCCGTAGCGTTCGGCGAGTTTCACGGTGATCGCCTTGGCGGCGGCCCGGTAGTCCGCGTTGCTGTGGCAGATCGCGCCGCGTGAGCCGAACGCGTACCGCGTGCCCTCGGCGGTCACGGGCAGCGCCTCGGGGTGCGCGCGGTAGAACCAGGCGGGCGGGGAGACGGTGGGCGTGCCGAGGTCGACGCGGATGCCGCCGGCGTGCAGCAGGGCGAGGACGCGGTCCAGCCAGCCGAAGTCGTACTCCCCCGGCGCCGGCTCCAGCAGGGCCCAGGAGAAGATCCCGACGCTCACCATCGTGACACCGGCCTCCCGCATCAGCCGGACGTCCTCCTGCCAGACGCTTTCCGGCCACTGCTCGGGGTTGTAGTCCCCGCCGAAGGCGAGCCTGGTGAGGCCCCTGGGGCTGGTGTCCGGCATGGATCTCTCCCGGGAAATCGATCATTTGGGAACGTTCACACACAGCAGCGGTGATGTGAGCCCAACATAACCGCACAGCAACAACCATTGACAAGTGTCCGGGATGTTTCTCTACTGTGAACGCTCACAGAAGCATGCCAGGGACTTGCAGCTGACGAGATCCGGGTCATGTGAACGTGCACATCTGCATGGCAGTCCCCGCAGCGGGCGGGGACCCAGGTCAGGGGAGAAACCATGCCGCACACGAAGCGCCGCCGCCTCGTGACAACCGCCCTCGCCGTCGCGCTCGGCGCGACCACCCTCGCCGCCTGCGGCTCCGGGGACGACAGCACGTCCGAGTCCGGCCCGGTCTCACTGACGTACTGGACCTGGACGCCCGGCATGGACAAGGTCGTTGACCTGTGGAACAAGGGGCCGGGGAAGAAGGACCGGATCACCGTCACGGTGAAGAAGCAGGCGTCCGGCGACACGCTGGTCACCAAGATCCTCACCGCGCACAAGGCGAAGAAGGCCCCGGACCTGGTGCAGGCCGAGTACCAGGCGCTGCCGACGCTGGTCAGCAATGACGCGCTGGCCGACATCTCCAAGCAGGTCGGCGACGTCGAGGACAAGTTCGCCGAGGGCGTCTGGCAGCAGACCACGCTCGGCACCGACGCGGTCTACGCGATACCCCAGGACATCGGCCCGATGATGTTCTACTACCGCGAGGACCTGTTCAAGAAGTACGGCCTGACGGTCCCCACCACCTGGGAGCAGTTCGCCGAGACCGCCCGCCAGTTGAAGAAGAAGGCGCCGGACAAGTCCCTGACGACCTTCTCCGCCAACGACTCCGGCCTCTTCGCGGGTCTGGCCCAGCAGGCCGGCGCCACGTGGTGGACCACGTCCGGCGGCAAGTGGAAGGTCGCGATCGACGACACCGCCACCCGGAAGGTCGCCGCGTTCTGGGGCGGGCTGGTCAAGGAGGGCGCGATCGACAACCAGCCGATGTACACCCCGGCCTGGAACAAGGCGCTGGACACCGGCAAGCAGATCGCCTGGGTGAGCGCCGTGTGGGCGCCGGGGACGCTTACCACGGCCGCGCCCGACACGAAGGGCAAGTGGGCGATGGCCCCGCTGCCGCAGTGGTCGGCGACCGAGGACCTGACCGGCAGCTGGGGCGGCTCCTCCACGGCCGTGACCACCGACTCCGCGCACCGGGAGGCGGCCGCCGAGTTCGCGGCGTGGCTGAACACCGATCCCGACGCCCTCAACGCGCTGGCGAAGGACGGCGGTATCTACCCGGCCTCCACGTCCGCCCAGCTCAGCGGCGCGTTCTCCAACCCGCCGGACTACTTCTCGAACCAGGCCGACTTCTACCCCGAGGCGGCCCGGATCGCGAAGACCACCGCGCCGGCGGCCTGGGGTCCGAACGTGAACGTCGCCTACGCCTCCTTCAAGGACGCGTTCGGCTCCGCCGCCAAGAACAAGTCGGACTTCGCCGCCGCCCTGCACAAGATGCAGGACGACACGGTCGCCGACATGAAGAAGCAGGGTTTCGGGGTCTCCCGGTGAGCAGCACCACCAGCCGGAAGGCGTACGGGGTCAAGGGAAGCCGTAAAGAATCAACCCGTTGCTTTCATAGGACAAGATCGTTGCTCTGGTATGAGCTTCGCCGCCGATGTTCTGAATCAGCTTGCGCTGCGGTTT
>NZ_LGDV01000185.1 GCF_001280015.1 Streptomyces sp. MMG1121 | reverse complement strand
TTGTCATCGCGCCGGCCGCCGTAACCACCACGGTCACTGCCGCCACGGTCGCTGCCACGACGGTCATCACGACGGTCGTTGTCCCGGCGCTCCCCGCGGAAACCACCGCGGTCGTCGTCGCGGCGGAAGGCCGGGCGGTCACCGCCACGGTCGTCGCGCCGGAATCCGCGGTCGTCGCGGCGGTCGTCACGACGCGGCCC
>NZ_LGDV01000184.1 GCF_001280015.1 Streptomyces sp. MMG1121 | reverse complement strand
AGGGCGTTGGCGGCGGGGGAGGTGCGGATCGCGGTGCGTGCCGCGGGGCTGAACTTCCGGGACGTGCTGATCGCCTTGGGGATGTATCCGGGTGAGGCCCCGCTCGGTAGTGAGGGTGCGGGGGTGGTGGTGGAGGTCGGTTCCGGGGTTGTTGATCTGTGTCCTGGGGATCGGGTGATGGGGTTGTTCGCTGGGTTTGTG
>NZ_LGDV01000183.1 GCF_001280015.1 Streptomyces sp. MMG1121 | reverse complement strand
TTGTGGAGGTGGCGGGGGGCTGGGAGGCGTTGGGTCGTAAGACCAGGCGTCTGCGTGTCAGTCATGCTTTCCACTCGCATCGTATGGACGGCATGCTGGCGGGCTTCCGTGAGGTGGCGGAGGGGTTGTCGTACGGGGTGCCGCGCATCGCGATCGTCTCCAACGTCACCGGTACGCTCGCGTCCGCCGACGAGATCACCAC
>NZ_LGDV01000182.1 GCF_001280015.1 Streptomyces sp. MMG1121 | reverse complement strand
CGAGGCGACGGTGGCGGCGACGGCGGCTGGGACGACTGATCCCAAACCGACCGCGCAATATGGGGCCCCGGCCTGCCGCAATCGGGCCGGGAACCCCATACCCGCCATTGTCCGACAACTGACGCGCCATGCACGCACCACCAAGCCCGGACACCAGGCGCCACACCCTGGTGCCCGGGCGGCATGCGTCCGGCCACCGGGCG
>NZ_LGDV01000181.1 GCF_001280015.1 Streptomyces sp. MMG1121 | reverse complement strand
GGCGATGGTTTCTGTGCAGGCCTCGGAGGCGGAGGTGCTGGAGTCCCTTGCCGCTTTCGCCGGTCGTGGGCGGGTGGATGTGGCGGCGGTGAACGGGCCTTCGTCGACGGTGATCTCGGGTGACGAGGACGCGGTCGTGGAGGTGGCGGGGGGCTGGGAGGCGTCGGGTCGTAAGACCAGGCGTCTGCGTGTCAGTCATGCTT
>NZ_LGDV01000180.1 GCF_001280015.1 Streptomyces sp. MMG1121 | reverse complement strand
TCCGGCTGCTGGAGAGCTGGGGGGTGCGGCCGGATTATCTGCTGGGGCATTCGGTCGGTGAGATCGCGGCGGCGCATGTGGCGGGGGTGTTCTCGCTGGGGGATGCGTGTCGTCTGGTGGCGGCGCGTGGGCGTTTGATGCAGGCGTTGCCGGATGGCGGGGCGATGGTTTCTGTGCAGGCCTCGGAGGCGGAGGTGCTGGAGTCG
>NZ_LGDV01000179.1 GCF_001280015.1 Streptomyces sp. MMG1121 | reverse complement strand
GCAGGCGCTGTTGGCGACGTACGGGCAGGGTCGGGATGCCGGGCGGCCGTTGTGGCTGGGTTCGTTGAAGTCGAACATCGGGCATGCGCAGGCGGCTGCCGGTGTCGCCGGTGTGATCAAGATGGTGATGGCGATGCGGCACGGGGTGTTGCCGAAGACGCTGCATGTGGATGAGCCGACGCCGCATGTGGACTGGTCGGCGGGTGC
>NZ_LGDV01000178.1 GCF_001280015.1 Streptomyces sp. MMG1121 | reverse complement strand
CTCGGCGGTGGCCGCGGTCTTGCGGGTGCGGCGGGGCTTGGCCTCCGTGGCTTCTGCCGTGTCGACGGCGGTTTCGGCTACGGCGGCGGCCGTCTTGCGGGTCCGGCGCGGCTTGGCTTCGGCTTCGGGGGCCTCGGCGGTGGCCGCGGTCTTGCGGGTGCGGCGGGGCTTGGCCTCCGTGGCTTCTGCCGTGTCGACGGCGGTTTCG
>NZ_LGDV01000177.1 GCF_001280015.1 Streptomyces sp. MMG1121 | reverse complement strand
CCCGCCGCTTCCTCGCCGGCACCCCTCAGCGCGCCTGCTTCGTCACCGGACTCCAGCCCGAACAGGGCGAGACGGCCGCACGGTTCGAACTGCGCGCCGTGGGGGAGCTGTACAACACCTCGATCCCCGTGACCGTCACCCACCCCTGGTAACACCTCGCCCGGAACCCCGTACCCACCCGGAACCCGCAGGGAGCACCCCGCATGCATGACGACCGCACTCTGGTGGAAGCCCGCCTCAGGCGCGTCCTCGACGAACGCATCCGCCCCGCCGTGTACCCCGAGTCCGTCCCGCTCCGGGTCGCGGTGTGGCACGCGCCCGGCGAACCCGTACCGGTCGAGGAGGGACTCGCCGCCGAGCCCGAGCCGATCGAGGCCGGCGCCCGGTGGGGTGCTCCGTGGGGCACGAGCTGGTTCCGGGTGACCGGGACCGTGCCCGCGGCGTGGGCCGGGCGGACCGTCGAGGCCCTGCTCGACCTGGGCTTCGACGAGAACATGCCGGGCTTCCAGTGCGAGGGCCTGGTCTACCGGCCCGACGGCACCCCTGTGAAGGGCCTGAACCCGCGCAACCAGTGGGTGCGGATCGGCGCGCCCGTCGAGGGCGGCGAGGAGGTCCGCCTGCACATCGAGGCCGCCTCCAACCCGGTCATCCTGGACTACCACCCCTTCCGGCCCACACGGCTCGGCGACAAGGAGAGCGCCGGCGCCGAGCCGCAGTACACGCTCACCCGCATGGACCTCGCCGTCTTCGACGAGACCGTGTGGCAGCTGGTCATGGACCTGGAGGTGCTCGGTGAGCTGATGGCCGAGCTGCCCGTGGACTCCGCACGCCGGTACGACCTCCTGCGCGCCGTCGAGCGGGCCCTGGACGCCGTCGACCTCCAGGACGTGAACGGCACGGCGGCGTGCGCCCGGGAGCGGCTCACCGGGGTCCTGTCCGCCCCCGCCGTGCCCTCCGCGCACCGGATCAGCGCCGTCGGGCACGCGCACATCGACTCGGCGTGGCTGTGGCCGCTGCGGGAGACGGTCCGCAAGGTGGCCCGTACGACCTCCAACATGACCGCGCTGATCGAGGACGAGCCGGACTTCGTCTTCGCCATGTCGCAGGCGCAGCAGTGGGCGTGGGTGAAGGAGCACCGGCCCGAGGTGTGGGCGCGGGTGAAGAAGGCCGTGGCGGAGGGGCGGTTCGTGCCGGCCGGCGGGATGTGGGTGGAGTCGGACACCAACATGCCGGGCTCGGAGGCGATGGCCCGTCAGTTCGTGCACGGCAAGCGGTTCTTCCTTGACGAGTTCGGCATCGAGAACGAGGAGGCCTGGCTGCCCGACACCTTCGGATTCGCCGCCGGACTCCCGCAGATCATCAAGGCGGCGGGCTCCAAGTGGCTGCTGACCCAGAAGATCTCGTGGTCGCAGACGAACAGGTTCCCGCACCACACCTTCCAGTGGGAGGGCATCGACGGCACCCGGATCTTCACCCACTTCCCGCCCGTGGACACCTACAACTGTTCCATGAAGGGCGGGGAGATCGCCCACGCGGCACGGAACTTCAAGGACAAGGGCCGGGCCCGGCACTCCCTCGCGCCGACCGGCTGGGGCGACGGGGGCGGCGGCACGACGCGTGAGATGGTCGCCAAGGCGGCCCGGCTGCGCGACCTCGAGGGCTCCGCGAGCGTCGTCTGGGAGACACCCCGCGCGTTCTTCGAGAAGGCCGAGGCGGAATACCCCGAGCCGCCGGTCTGGGTCGGCGAGCTGTACCTCGAACTGCACCGCGCCACCCTCACCAGCCAGGCGCAGACCAAGCAGGGCAACCGGCGCAGCGAACACCTGCTGCGCGAGGCCGAGCTGTGGGCCGCCACGGCCGCGGTCCGGGCCGGACTCCCTTATCCCCATGCGGAGTTGGACCGCATCTGGAAGACGGTCCTGCTGCACCAGTTCCACGACATCCTGCCCGGCTCGTCCATCGCCTGGGTGCACCGGGAGGCACGGGCGACGTATGGGAGGATCGCCACGGAGCTGACCGGCATCATCGGCGCGGCCCAGCGGGCACTGGCCGGGGACGGGGACCGGGACCTGGTCTTCAACGCGGCCCCGCACAGCCGCGACGGGGTTCCGGCCGGCGGCGCCGCGGCGCGACGGCCGGTGCGGGGGACGAGTCCGGCCCCGCGGCCCGACGGCGGACACGTGCTGGCCAACGGCCTGCTGCGGGTCGAGATCGACGCGCGAGGTCTGGTCGTCTCCGCCCGCGACCTGGAGGCCGACCGCGAGACCATCGCCCCGGGCCGGGCCGCCAACCTGCTCCAACTCCACCCGGACTTCCCGAACATGTGGGACGCCTGGGACGTGGACGAGTTCTACCGCAACACGGTCACGGACCTCACGGACGCGGACGAGGTGAGGGCCGGCGAGGACGGACTGTCGGTGCGGATCGTGCGGTCCTTCGGCGACTCCCGCGTCACCCAGGTGCTGTCCCTGCCGCCCGGCGAGCGGCGTCTCGTGATCGACACCGAGGTGGACTGGCACGAGACGGAGAAGTTCCTGAAAATGGCCTTCCCGCTCGACCTGCACGCCGAACGGTACGCGTCGGAAACGCAGTTCGGGCATGTCTTCCGACCCACCCACACCAACACCTCGTGGGAGGCCGCCAAGTTCGAGGCGTGCAACCACCGCTTCGTGCACCTCGCGGAGTCCGGCTGGGGCGTGGCGGTCGTCAACGACTCGACGTACGGCCACGACGTGACCCGCGCGGTGCGCACCGACGGCGACCGGGGTACGACGACCACGGTCCGGGTCTCGCTGCTGCGCGCCCCGCGCTTCCCCGACCCGGAGACCGATCAGGGCCTCCACCGCTTCCGGCACGCCCTGGTCCCGGGCGCCTCGATCGCCGACGCGGTCCGCGAGGGGTGGTGGATCAACCTGCCGGAGCGCGGCGTGACCGGCGCCCGCGAGGTCGCCCCCCTGGTCGCCGTGGACAACGACGCGGTGGTGCTGACGGCGGTGAAGCTCGCCGACGACGGCAGTGGCGACGTGGTGGTCCGCTTCCACGAGGCCCACGGTGGCCGGGCCCGGGCCACGCTCACGGCCGGTTTCGAGGTCGCCGACGTCACCGTGACCGACCTGCTGGAGCGACCGGACGGCGACACCGAGCCGCCACTCCGCGACGGCGAGCGGATCGCCGTACGACTGCGGCCGTTCGAGCTGGTGACGCTCAGGCTCCGGCGCGCCTGACCCGGTACGCGCCGGGTCCTCGCGCCGGAATCACCCGCCGAGCTGCGCCCGCAGCCACTCCTCCACCTCGCCCACGTGGGCCGCCGCCGCGGCCCTCGCCGCCTCCGGATCGCGGGCCGCGAGGGCGCGGTGGATCGCGGCGTGCTCGCGTCGGGTGCGGGCGAAGGCGCCCTCTTCCTGGTAGCCGCGCCAGACCCGGGCGCGGAAGGTGCGTGAGGACAGGCCCTCCAGGATGGCCGCCATGGTCTCGTTGCCCGCCGCGACAGCGATCTCGCGGTGGAAGGCGAGGTCGTGGGCGAGGATCTCCTCGGGGTCGTCGGTGGCGTTCATCGCCGCCAAGTGCTCCTCCACGCCGCGGAGTTGGTCGTCGGTGATGCGCGCGGCCGCCAGTGCGGTCGCCGTCGACTCCAGGATCCGGCGCACCTCCAGCAGCTCCACCAGGCGCGGGCCCCGGGACAGGTCCGCGACCACTCCGAAGGTCTCCAGCAGGTCGCCGGCCTCCAGCGCGGTGACGTAGATGCCGGAGCCGTGCCGGGCCTCCAGGACGCCCAGCACCGTCAGCGCGCGGATCGCCTCCCGCATCGAGCTGCGGGAGATGCCCAGCCGGACCGCGAGATCCCGCTCGGTGGGCAGTCGCTGGCCCGGCTCCAGCCGGCCCTCGGCGATCATCGCCTTGATCTCGTCGATGGCGCGCTGGGTCACCGTGCCCTTCTGTGGGGCTGCCTCGTCCACGCCACTCCTCCAGTCACCAGGTGCCGACGTCCGGTCACCCGGTGCGACGCAGTCTAGCCAGCCGAGTGGTCCGACCACTACGGGTCGGCAGCCCGGATTTTCGCTGCACGAGGGTGTTGCGTCGGCTCATTGGTCTGATAAGTATGCGGCGTCTGCTCGAAAACCCTCGACGAGGAGCCGCGAGATGCCCGCCAGCACAGTGAGGAAGCGCAGCAGGTCCCGGATCATCGGCGCGGTGGCTCTGGCCGCCGGCGCCTCACTCATGCTCGCCGCCTGCGGCAGCACCAAGGACACCGCGAGCGCGGGCAGCGGCGGCACCGGCAAGGTGGGCGTGATCCTGCCGCTGCTGACCTCGCCGTTCTGGCAGTCGTACAACGACTACGTGCCCAAGATGGCCAAGTCCGAGGGCGTCGAGGTGCTCAAGACGGTCAACTCCAACAGCGACCCGTCGCAGCAGATCACCGACATCGACAACGAACTCACCCAGGGCGTCAAGGGGCTGGTGGTCGCCCCGCTGGACAGCGCCGCCATCCAGGCCGGACTCGCCCAGGCCGAGCGCAAGGGCGTCCCCGTGGTCGCCGTGGACGTCGCCCCCGACAAGGGCAAGGTCGCCATGGTGGTGCGCGCCGACAACGTCGCGTACGGCACCAAGGCCTGCGACTACCTCGGACAGCACATCACCAGCGGCAAGGTCGTGCAGGTCATGGGCGACCTCGCCTCGGTGAACGGCCGCGACCGCTCCGAGGCCTTCCGATCCTGCGTGAAGAAGAAGTACCCGAAGCTGAAGGTGCTGGAGATCCCCGCCAAGTGGGAGTCCGACACCGCCGCCGCCAAGCTCGACACCCTGCTCAACGCCAACCCCGACATCAAGGGCATCTATCTCCAGGCCGGCGGCGTCTATCTCGCGCCGACCCTGCAGACCCTGAAGTCCAAGGGCATGCTGAGGACGGCCGGACAGCCGGGGCACATCAGCATCGTCTCCAACGACGGCATCCCGCAGGAGTTCGACGCCATCCGCAAGGGCCAGATCGACGCCACGGTCTCCCAGCCCGCCGACGCCTACGCCCGGTACGGCCTGTACTACATCAAGGCGGCGATGGCCGGGAAGACGTTCAAGCCCGGGCCGACCGACCACGGCTCCGTGATCGTCGAACTCCCCAACGGCGTCCTGGAGGACCAGCTGCCCGCGCCGCTGGTCACCAAGGCCAACGTCGACGACCCCAAGCTGTGGGGCAACACGGTCACATGAGTACACCGCTCGTGGAAGCCAAGGACATCGTCAAACGGTACGGCCCCACCGTCGCCCTCGCCGACGGCCGCCTCACCGTCGTGGCCGGCGAGTCCCACGGGCTCGTCGGCCGCAACGGCGCCGGCAAGTCCACCCTGGTCAACGTCCTCACCGGCCTCCAGGCGCCGGACGAGGGCACGGTCCAATTCGACGGCGAGCGCGCGCCTGCGCTCGCCGACCGGGACGCCTGGCGCCGCAAGGTCGCCTGTGTGTACCAGAAGCCGACGGTCGTGCCGGAGCTGACGGTCGCCGAGAACCTGTTCCTCAACCGGCAGCCCACCGGCCGCGGGTTCATCAGCTGGCGCCGGCTGCGCCGCGAGGCCGCCGAGCTGCTCGGCACCTGGGACGTGCACGTCGATCCCGAGGCACGGACCGCCGACCTGAGGGTCGAGGACCGCCAAATGGTGGAGATCGCCCGGGCGTTGAGCTTCGGCGCCCGGTTCATCGTGCTGGACGAACCCACCGCCCAGCTCGACAACCGGGAGATCGAGCGGCTCTTCACCCGTATGCGCTCGCTGCAGGACTCCGGCGTCACCTTCCTGTTCATCTCGCACCACCTGCAGGAGGTGTACGAGGTCTGCCAGACCGTCACCGTGCTGCGCGACGCGCGCTGGATCACCACCGCCCCGGTCGCCGACCTGCCGAAGGCGGCCCTGGTGGAGGCCATGGCGGGGGAGTCGGTCGCCGAACGGGCCACGAGGCAAGCGGTGGTTGAGGCCGATGCCCCCGTCCTGCTGGAAGCGCACGGGCTGACTTCGCCGGCGTACGAGAACGTCGACCTCAGCGTGCGGCGCGGCGAGGTCGTCGGGCTCGCCGGATCCAGCGGCAGCGGCAAGACCGAACTGGCCGAGTCCTTCGCGGGACTGCACGTCCCGACCGGCGGACGGGCTCGACTCGACGGTGAGCGGCTGCCGTTCGGTGATGTGCGGGCCGCCCTGCGGGCCGGGGTCGGCTGCGTCCCGCGCGACCGGCACGAGCAGGGACTGGTGTCCGGCATGAGCATCGGCGACAACGCCACGCTCAGCGTGCTGGACCGGCTCGGCCGGGCCGGTTTCGTCGCCACCGACCGCAGACGCCGCTTCGCCGCCGAACTGATCGAACGCCTCGACATCCACGCCGAAGGCCCCGACCAGCCGGTGGCGGATCTGTCCGGCGGCAACGCGCAGAAGGTCGTCATGGCCCGCGCCCTCGCCTCCGACCCCCGCCTGCTGGTCCTGATCAACCCCACCGCCGGCGTCGACGTGAAGTCCAAGGAGTCACTGCTCGCCCGCATGGACAGCGCACGCGACGACGGCATCGCCGTCCTCGTCGTCTCCGACGAACTCGACGACCTGCGCCGCTGCGACCGCGTCCTCGTCCTCTTCCACGGCCGTGTCGTCGCCGAGCACCCGGCCGGCTGGCACGACCACGAGCTGATCGCCTCCATCGAAGGAGTGGACCATGGCTGACACCCGGGCGGCCCCGCCGCTCGCGCCCCCGAAGACCCCGGACGCGCGGTCGGCCAGAACCGTCCTGCTGCGCCGCGCCCGCGAACTCGCCCTCGTCCCGGCCCTGTTGCTGCTCATGGTGCTCGGCGCCGTGGTCAACGACTCGTTCCTGACCGAGCGGAACCTGATCTCGATCCTCGGCGCCTCCGCCGCGCTCGCCATGGTCGTGCTCGCCGAGTCCCTCGTCCTGATCACCGGCAAGTTCGACCTGTCGCTGGAGTCGGTGGTCGGCATCGCACCGGCCATCGGCGCCCTGCTGGTGCTGCCCGCGAGCCAGGCCGGCTGGGGCACCGGATTCCCGGCCGCGCTCGCCCTGCTCGCCATTCCCGTCGTCGGCGCGGCCATCGGCGCCTTCAACGGCGTCCTCGTGGTGAAGTTCCGGCTCAACGCGTTCATCGTCACGCTCGCGATGCTCATCGTGCTGCGCGGCCTGCTCGTGGGCGCGACCAAGGGCAAGACCCTGTTCGGGATGCCCGACAGCTTCTACTCGCTGGCCACCACCACCTTCCTCAACGTCCCCATGTCGGTGTGGCTCGCCGCGGTCGCCTTCGCCGTCACCGGGTTCCTGCTGAAGTACCACCGCGCCGGCCGCGCCCTGTACGCGATCGGCGGCAACGCGGACGCCGCCCGCGCGGCCGGTGTCCGGGTGGACCGGGTCATGCTCGGTGTGTACGTCGTCGCGGGCGTGCTCGCCTCGGTCGGCGGCCTGCTGCAGACCGGCTACGTCGGCGCGATCAGCGCCAACCAGGGCCAGAACATGATCTTCACCGTGTTCGCCGCGGCGGTGATCGGCGGCATCAGCCTGGACGGCGGCAAGGGCACCATGTTCGGCGCCCTGACCGGTGTGCTCCTGCTGGGCGTCGTCCAGAACCTGCTCACCCTCGCCCAGGTCCCGTCGTTCTGGATCCAGGCCATCTACGGCGGAATCATCCTCGTCGCCCTCATGATCGCCCGCGTGACGACGGGCCGCGCCCAGGACTGACGGCCAGTCAAATGTCCGACGACGAAAGGACTTCAGTGTCCCAGGCCCCCGCCCGCATCACCGCGGTCGACACCCACGACATCCGCTTCCCCACCTCGCGCGAGCTGGACGGCTCCGACGCGATGAACCCCGACCCCGACTACTCGGCGGCCTACGTCGTGCTGCGCACCGACGCCGCCGACGGACCGGAGGGGCACGGATTCGTCTTCACCATCGGGCGGGGCAACGACGTCCAGGTCGCCGCGATCGACGCGCTGCGGGACCATGTGCTCGGCCGTGACGTGGCCGAGCTGTGCGCCGACCCCGGCGCGCTGTTCCGGGACCTGATCGGCGACAGCCAGCTGCGCTGGCTCGGCCCCGAGAAAGGGGTGATGCACATGGCGATCGGGGCCGTCGTCAACGCCGTCTGGGACCTCGCCGCCCGGCGGGCCGGAAAGCCGCTGTGGCAACTGCTCGCCGACGCCGACCCCGAGTGGCTGGTGGCGCAGATCGACTTCCGGTACATCACCGACGCCCTCACCCCCGAAGAGGCCCTCGACCTGCTCGGACGGGGCAGGCAGGGGGCCGACCGGCGCCGGGCCCGGCTGCTGGAGCGCGGCTTTCCCGCCTACACCACCTCACCGGGCTGGCTCGGCTACGACGACGACAAGCTCGGCCGGCTCGCCGCACAGGCCGTCGCCGACGGCTTCCGGCAGATCAAGCTCAAGGTCGGCGCCGACCTCGACGACGACATCCGGCGCTGCCGCGTCGCCCGCGCGGTCGTCGGACCCGACGTCCGCCTCGCCGTCGACGCCAACCAGCGCTGGAACGTGGACGAGGCGATCCGCTGGACCAAGGCCCTCGCCGAGTTCCACCCGTACTGGATCGAGGAGCCCACCAGCCCCGACGACGTCCTCGGCCACGCCACGATCCGCCGCGCGGTGGCCCCGGTGAAGGTCGCCACCGGCGAACACGTCCACAACCGCATCGTGTTCAAACAGCTGCTCCAGGCGGGCGCCCTCGACATCGTCCAGATCGACGCCGCCCGCGTCGCCGGCGTCAACGAGAACCTCGCCATCCTGCTCCTCGCCGCCAAGTTCGGCGTCCCCGTCTGCCCGCACGCCGGCGGGGTCGGCCTGTGCGAACTCGTCCAGCACCTCTCCATGTTCGACTACCTGGCGGTCTGCGGCACCACCGAAGACCGGGTCGTCGAGTACGTCGACCACCTCCACGAGCACTTCGTCACCCCGGTCGTCATCCGCGACGGCCACTACACGGCACCCACCGTGCCCGGCTTCTCGGCCGCCCTGCGCCCGGAGTCCGTCGCGCGGTACACCTTCCCCGGCGGCACCTACTGGGCCGCCGGCCCCGACACCCAGAAGGGACAGGCCGCATGAGCGACTTCGCGGGCCTCAGGGCCCTGGTCACCGGCGGCGCCTCCGGCATCGGCCGGGCCACCGCCGACCTCCTCGCCGCCCGGGGCGCCCAGGTCGCCGTCCTCGACCGGGACACCACCGGCGTCGGCAAGCCGCTCCTGGCGTACCGCGCCGACGTCACCGACGACGCCTCGGTCCGTACGGCGGTCCAGCGCGCCGCCGAGGACCTCGGCGGCCTCGACGTCCTCGTCAACAACGCCGGCATCGGCGCCCGGGGCACCGTCGAGGACAACGACGACATCGAGTGGCAACGCGTCTTCGACGTCAACGTCCTCGGTATGGTCCGCACCGCCCGCGCCGCGCTCCCGCTGCTGCGCCGCTCCTCGCACGCGGCGATCGTCAACACCTGCTCCATCGCGGCCACCGCCGGGCTGCCGCAACGCGCGCTGTACAGCGCCACCAAGGGTGCCGTGTACTCCCTGACCCTCGCCATGGCAGCCGACCACGTCCGCGAGGGCGTCCGCGTCAACTGCGTCAACCCCGGTACGGCGGACACCCCGTGGGTCGGCCGGCTGCTGGACGCGGCTCCCGACCCGGCCGCCGAACGCGCGGCCCTGGAGGCCCGCCAGCCCACCGGCCGCCTGGTGTCGGCGGCCGAAGTCGCGGGCGCCATCGCCTACCTGGCGAGTCCCCTGTCCGGCGCCACCACCGGCACCGCGCTCGCCGTCGACGGCGGCATGCAGGGCCTCAGGCTGCGCCCGGCGGCCCGGTGACGCGGCTCGGCCCGAGCGCCGTCGAGGTCACCCCGCTCGGCTTCGGCGCCGCCGCACTCGGCAACCTCTACACCCCGCTGGACGACGAGCAGGCCCACGACGCCGTACGGGCCGCCTGGCAGCGCGGCATCCGGTACTTCGACACGGCCCCGCACTACGGCCTCGGCCTGTCCGAACGCCGGCTCGGCGCGGCCCTGCGGGAGTACGACCGGGCCCGTTACACCCTCTCCACCAAGGCCGGCCGCCTCCTCGAACCCGCCGACGGCACGGGCGACGACCTGGCCCACGGCTTCGCCGTACCGGCCGGCCACCGGCGGGTGTGGGACTTCAGCGCCGACGGCGTCCGCCGCTCGCTGGAGGCGAGCCTCACCCGCCTCGGCCTGGACCGCGTCGACCTCGTCTATCTGCACGACCCCGACGACCACGCCGAGCAGGCCTTCCGCGAGGGCTATCCGGCGCTGGAGAAGCTGCGCGCCGAGGGCGTGGTGGGCGCGATCGGCGCGGGCATGAACCAGACCGGGATGCTCACCCGGTTCGTCCGCGACACCGACGTGGACGTGGTCCTGTGCGCGGGCCGGTACACCCTGCTGGACCAGAGCGCCGCCACCGATCTGCTGCCCGCCGCCGCCGAACGCGGCGTGTCGGTCGTCCTCGGCGGCGTCTTCAACTCGGGCCTGCTGGCCGACCCGAACCCCGGGTCGACGTACAACTACACCCGGGCTCCGAAGGAGTTGCTGGAACGGGCGCTGCGGATGAAGGCGGTCGCCGAACGGCACGGCACCACGCTGCGCACCGCCGCGCTGGCCTTCTGCGCCGCCCACCCGGCCGTCGCCTGCGTCCTGGCCGGCCCCCGCTCGGCGGCCGAAGTCCACGACTGCGCCGACCAGTTCGCGGCCGAGGTGCCCGCAGCGCTCTGGCGGGAACTGCGCGACAGGGGCCTGCTGCCCCCGGAGGAGCCGTCATGAGAGTCGCCCTGCACACCCGGGTGCGCGCCGACCGGATCGCCGAGTACGAGGCCGCCCACCGCGAGGTCCCGAAGGAACTCACCGACGCCATCCGCGCGGCCGGTGCCACCTCCTGGACCATCTGGCGCAGCGGAACCGACCTCTTCCACCTGCTGGAGTGCGCGGACTATGCGCGGCTGCTCGCCGCACTGGAGCGGCTGCCGGTGAACGTGACCTGGCAGGCCCGGATGGCCGAGCTGCTCGACGTCGCGCACGACTACTCCCCGTCCGGCGCGGACGCCGGGCTGCCGGTCGTCTGGGAGCTGCCGTGACCATCGACGCCCACCACCACGTCTGGGACCTCTCGGTCAGGGACCAGGGCTGGATCCCCGAACGCAGCCCGCTCCGCCGCGACTTCACCCTCGCCGACCTCGCACCCGAGGCGACGGCGGCCGACGTCACCGGCACCGTCCTCGTCCAGACGGTCACCGTGCCCGAGGAGACCCCCGAGCTGCTGGCCCTGGCCGACGCGCACGACCTGGTCGCCGCGGTCGTCGGCTGGACCGACCTGACACGCCCGGACATCGCCGACGAGCTGGCCCGGCTGCGCAGGCTCCCCGGCGGCGCCCATCTGCAGGGCATCCGCCACCAGGTCCAGGGCGAGCCCGACCCGCAGTGGCTGCTGCGCCCGGACGTCCGCCGGGGCCTGACCGCGCTCGCGGACGCCGACCTCGTCTACGACCTCGTCGTGCGGCCCCACCAGCTCCCGGCGTGCGCCGAAGCGGCCCGGTCCATCCCGCAACTCACCTTCGTCCTGGACCACTTGGGCAAACCGCCGATCGCGTCCGGCGCCCTCGAACCCTGGGCCACCGACCTGCGCGCCCTCGCCGCCCGGCCCAACACCTTCTGCAAGCTCTCCGGCCTGGTCACGGAGGCCGACCCCGCCACCTGGACCGTCGCCGACCTGCGCCCGTACGCCGAGACCGCCCTGGCGGCCTTCGGGCCGGACCGCGTGATGTTCGGCTCGGACTGGCCGGTGTGCACGGAGGCCGCGACGTACGCCCAAGTGCTGGAGGTATCAAGGGACTTGACCGACGGGCTCGGTGCGGCGGAGCGTGCGGCCGTCCACGAGGGCACCGCACGACGCGTCTACCACCTCTGAACCACCTCGGCCAGCCGCACGGGCGGCAGGTACTCGCGCACGTACGTCCGTTCCCAGCAGGCGCCCGTCTCCCGCAGCTCCCGCCAGCTGGTGTAGCGGTAGCGGAAGAGGCGGGCCCGGACATAGCGGGGCGGGGTGTCCGGCGGGAAGGGGGAACGGCGCAGCAGGCGCAGGGTGTCGCGGTCGTTCTCCAGCAGTCGCTCCACCAGTGCGCCGAACCAGTCGCCGGCATAGGCCGGGGACAGCGCCGCGAACCACATCAGCCAGTCCAGCCGCAGATGGTACGGCGCGAACTGGCGCGGCCAGTGCCGCAGGTCACCAGGCTTGCCCCGGAACTCGTACGCCCGCCAGTCCGCGTCCTCGCGCGCCACGTCGTCCAGTGTGCCCTCGACCACCACCTCGTAGCGGATCCGGCTGACGCTGCCGAACGCGCCGTAGGTGTTCACCAGGTGCAGCGGGTCGAAGGAGCGGTTCATGACCTGGCGCCGGGAGATCATGTTCGTCACCGGGTGGTAGCTCAGGAAGATCAGCAGCGCGGCGAGCGCGAGCACCACGCTCTCGTACCAGAGCGGGGCCGGAGGCCTGGCGGGCGCCGTCACCGGTAGGCGCAGCGCGGACAGCGCCAGCACGACGGTGATCCAGTTCAGCCAGGAGAAGTTGCCGGACAGCACCAGCCACAGCTGGGTGACGATCATCAGCGCGGCGGCGGCCGAGGCGATCGGCTGCGGGGTGAACAGCAGGACCGGCACGACCAGTTGGGTGAGGTGGTTCGCGGCGACCTCGGCCCGGTGCAGCGGCTTGGGCAGATGGTGGAAGAACCAGCTCAGCGGGCCCGGCATGGGCTGTGTCTCGTGGTGGTAGTACAGGCAGGTCAGCTTCCGCCAGCAGGCGTCGCCGCGCAGCTTGATCAGCCCGGCGCCGAACTCCACCCGGAACAGGATCCAGCGCAGCAGGAACAGCACCACGACGGGCGGCGCCACCTCGTCGTTGCCGAGGAACGCGGCCAGGAAGCCCGTCTCCAGCAGCAGCGACTCCCAGCCGAACGCGTACCAGGTCTGGCCCACGTTGACGATCGACAGGTACAGCGCCCACGGCACCAGCCACAGCAGGATCCCCGCCCACAGCGGCAGCAGCGAGTCCGCCCCGGCGAGCAGGGCCGCCGACACCGCGCAGCCCGACCAGGCGCAGCACGCGAAGAAGCGGTCCGAGTAGTGCAGCTGGAACAGGCTGGGGGCCCGTCGGAACGGCGCCCGCGCCACGAAGCGGGGGATCGGCAGCATGCCGCGCGCGCCCAGCAGGGCACGGAACTGCCGGGCCGCCGTCAGGAACGCGACCAGATACACGGCGGCCAGAGCCCGCTGGAGGACCAGCCGGCTCAGCCAGTAGTCGGGAGCGGTGAACCAGTTCACGGCTGCGCGCCCTTCGTCGCGGCCACACCGCCGGGGCCGCCGTCTCCATCATGACCGGCTCCCGAGTTGCCAGCCAAACGTAGGTAATGCTGACAATAGGGGGAAGTCGCCCACAGTGATGCGGAGTGTACGGTGCGGATACCCACCGGATCCATCGTCACGGCCTGTGCGCTGTCGGTCGCGCTCCTCGTGGCCGGCTGTGTCCGACCCGGCGTCAAGGAGGCCCGGATGGGCGTGGAGGTCTACCTCCAGCCCGCCGCGTCCCAGGGACCCGAGCCCTTCACCGACTCCACGGCCACCGCGCCCCGCGCCCGCGACCGCACGGGCAGTGCCGATCCGACGGCGCCCCCCGCAGCCGGCACCACCGGTCCCGCCGCGCCGCGGCCCCCCGGTTCCGGTGTCCGCACGGCCGTCACGACCGCCGGGGTCGGTGCCACCGCCGAGACCGGCATCCGGCCCTTGCTGCCGGTCCTGCCCGCCGCCCCGGCCATCGAACCCCTGCGGGCGCTGCGCGCCGTGTCCGGCGGGACTCCCGGCCTCTACAGCGGCACCGCGCACGTCGCCGGCTGTGACGTCGAGCGGCAGATCCGGTACCTGACGGCGGACCGGGACCGCGGTGGGGCCTTCGCCCAGGTGGTCGGCGTCTCCGCGACCGGTCTGCCCGGCTATCTGCGCGCCCTGACCCCGGTCGTGCTGCGCGCCGACACCCGGGTGACCGGCCACGGCTACCGCGACCGGCAGGCGGTCGACTACCAGGCCGTGCTCCAGGCGGGCACCGCCGTCCTCGTGGACAACCGGGGCGTGCCCCGGTTGCGCTGCGCCTGTGGCAACCCGCTCGGGCTGCCGGTGCAGGGCGGTGGCGGCCTCGGCGCCCGCGGCACCGCCTGGTCCGGCTACACGCCGAGCCAGGTCATCGCGGTGACACCGGCACCCCGCGCCATCACCCGCCTCACGCTCGTCGACGTCGAGGCACGCACCTGGGTCGAACGCCCGACCGGCCACGACGTCAGCCACGACCATGTCGTCCCCGCACCCGCCTGGGCCACCGCCCTGCCCCAGCCCGACCAGGCGCCCACCGCCCCCATGGGCACCGCGCCGCCGTACTCCCTGCTGCCCAGCCCGTACCCGAGCACCGTGACGCCCTCCGCCACCGCCGGGCCGGGCCGCCGCAGAACGCCCCCGCCCACGGGCCCCGCCACCGCTCCCGTCGCCCCGGGCACCCGGTCCCCCGGGACGGCCCTCCCGCAGAGCCCCCCGCCCCTCGACCTCACCCTGGACGCTCCGTACGACACGGGCCCGCCCGGCGACTGACCGCCGCCCTTCCCGCCGCCGCCTGGTCAGAGCGCCGAACCCCGCTTCCGATCGGGTCGAAGAATCCGGCAAACCCTGGCATGGTGGCCCCATGGCTGATCGGGGCGCGAGTGCCCTGTCACTCCCGGAGGACTGGCCCGCCCACCCGGACCCGATCCTGGCGCTCAACCGCATGGGCAGTTTCGACTGGGACCTGGACACGGGCCTGTTCCATCTGGACGCCCAGGCCTACGAGGTGTTCGACCTGCTGCCCGAGGAGTACGACGGGCGCCCCGAGTCCCTCGCCGTCCGGGTGCCGCCCCCGGAGGCCGCACGGCTGGACGCGGCGGTGGCCCGCGCCATCAAGGACGGCAGCGAGACCTACGGCGCCTACTTCCGCATCCGCCGCCGCGACGGCACCCCGCGCTGGACCCACACCCAGGGCTACATCCGCCGCGACGGCACCGGCCGCCCGCGCCGGGTCCTCGGTATCGTCCGCGACGCCACCGAGGAACTCGCCGACACCACCGCGCGCAGCCTGCGCGCCGCCCAGGACCAGGCGTTCCGCCAGCAGACGAACATCGTCCAGATCGTCTCCGCCGCCCTCTCCCACGCCCGCACCGTCCGGGACGTCATCGAGGTCCTCAAGGACACCCACGGCATCCGCCGCCTCGGCGCGGCCAGCCTGGTGATGGGGCTGGTGGAGGCGGGACGGATCCGGCTCGTCGCCGAGGCCCCCGTCGGCAGCTTCGTGCCGGCCAGCCAGGTGAACCGCATCGACGAGCCGTACCCGATGAGCGAGGTCGTGCGCACGCTCCTGCCGCGGTTCATCGAGTCCCCCGAGGAGTTCGCCGACGGTTACCCGATCCTCTGGCCGCACCTCACCGACCTGCACATCACCTCGGCCGCCTATCTCCCGCTGATCGCCCAGGCCCGCCCGATCGGCGCGATGGGACTGCTCTACGACGACCGGCGCGGCTTCTCCACCGAGGAGCGTGCCGTCCTGGTCGCGCTCGGCAGCAGCATCGCCCAGAGCCTGCAGCGCGCCATGCTCTACGAGCGGGACAAGGACCTCGCCCAGGGACTCCAGCAGGCCATGCTGCCGCGCACCATCCCCAGCGTCCGGGGCGCCGACATAGCCGTGCGCTACCGCGCCGCCACCGCCGGGGGCGCGGCGGGCCGGGACATCGGCGGCGACTGGTACGACCTCATCCCGCTGCCCGGCGGCCGGGTCGGCGCGGTCATCGGCGACGTCCAGGGCCACGACACGCACGCGGCGGCCGTGATGGGCCAGCTGCGGATCGTGCTGCGCGCCTACGCCGCCGAGGGACACACCCCGGCCACCGTGATGGTCCGCGCCTCCGTCTTCCTGCACGAACTCGACACCGACCGCTTCGCCACCTGTCTGTACGCCGAGGCCGACCTCGCCACCGGAGTCGTGCAGGCCGTCCGCGCCGGGCACATCGATCCGCTGATCCGGTACGCCGACGGCACCTGCTGCCGGATCCCGGTCGAGGGCGGGCTGCCGCTGGGGCTCTCCGCGGAGTTCGGCCGCCTGGAGTACCCCGTCTCCACGCTCGAACTCGACCCCGGCGACACCCTGCTGCTGTGCACCGACGGCCTCGTCGAACAGCCCGGCGCCGACCTCGACGACGGCATGCGCGGCCTGGAGGGGTTCATCGCCGCCGGCCCGGACGACGTGCGGGCACTCGCCGACCGGCTCATCCAACTGGCGGAGGAGCGCGGCGGCGACGACGACGTGGCCCTGCTCCTGCTGCGCCGCCGCGCACCGGAGGCCCCCCGGGCCGGCGGCCGGCTGCAGCAGCACGTGGCCCCCAGCGACCCGGAGGCCCTCGTCCAGGCCCGGCACATGATCCGCGCCGCGGTCCGCGCCTGGGGCGCCCGTGAGCGGGCCGACGACATCGAGCTGGTCGCCGACGAGCTGATCACCAACGCCCTGCTGCACACCGAGGGCTCCGCGATCGTGACCCTGCGGGCGCTGGACGACAGCGACCGCAGGCTCCGCATCGAGGTCGAGGACTCCTCCAGCGCCCTGCCGCGCCGCCGCGAGGCGGGGGAGGACGGCGTCTCGGGCCGGGGCCTGCTCCTGGTCGACCTGCTCGCCGATGTCTGGGGCGTGGAGGCGCGCGGCGGCGGCAAGGCGGTGTGGTGCGAGTTCCTGGTGCCCGAGCACACCTGACCCCGAAGACCCCGGATGGCACTCTGGGCGTATGCCGGAACTGCCCGAGGTCGAAGCGCTCAAGGACTTCCTCACCGAGAACCTGGTCGGCCACGAAGTCGTACGGGTGCTGCCCGTCGCGATCAGCGTGCTCAAGACGTACGACCCCCCGGTCGGCGCGTTCGAGGGCAGCGAGGTCACCGCCGTGCACCGGTACGGCAAGTTCCTGGACATCGAGGGCGGCACCGGTCTGCACTTCGTCACCCATCTGGCCCGCGCGGGCTGGCTGCACTGGAGGGACCGGCTCCCGGACGGCCCTCCGCGCCCCGGGAAGGGCCCCCTCGCCCTGCGCGTGGCCCTGGAGACCGGTGCGGGCTTCGACCTCACCGAGGCCGGTACCCAGAAGAAGCTGGCCGTGTACCTCGTCCGCGATCCGCACGAGGTGCCCGGGGTGGCCCGACTCGGCCCGGACCCGCTCTCCGCCGACTTCGACGAGGACCGCTTCGCCGCCCTGCTCAAGGGCGAGCGGCGACAGCTCAAGGGGGCCCTGCGCGACCAGTCGCTGATCGCGGGCGTCGGCAACGCCTACAGCGACGAGATCCTGCACGCCGCGAAGATGTCCCCGTTCAAGCTCGCCTCCGCCCTCACCCCGGAGGAGACCCGGTACCTCTACGCGGCCCTGCGCGGCACGCTCACCGAGGCGGTCGCACGCTCCCACGGCATCGCCGCCGGGCGGCTGAAGGCGGAGAAGAAGAGCGGGCTGCGCGTCCACGGCCGCACCGGCGAGCCCTGCCCGGTGTGCGGCGACACCATCCGTGAGGTCTCCTTCAGCGACTCCTCGCTCCAGTACTGCCCCACGTGCCAGACGGGCGGCAAGCCGCTGGCGGACCGCAGGCTGTCCCGACTGCTGAAGTGACGTCCTACGACGGCTCGAGGCTCACCAGCGACCGGCCGTCCTCGGTGCGCACGTCGTAGCGGGCGATCTCGTCCGGGTGCAGCGGGGAGGACCCGAGCGCGGTGAAGGTGCCGGTGTCGCGGCCGGCCTCGGTCCAGGTGCCCGCGGTCTGCTCGGAGCCGTCCCGGCCCACGACCACGAGCCGGCAGGTGTGCGGGCCGGTGCGGTCCTTGACCCGCAGCAGCAGCCGGCTGCCGCTGTCCCCGTCGGCGGCGGCGACCTCGGCCCACACCCCGGTCCTCGGATCGGTCGCCGCGGTGGTGTGCGCGGCCGGTGCGTCATGGCCGGTGAAGGCGACGAGTCCCGGGCCGGCCACGGCCAGCACCACGGAGGCGGCCAGGCCGTACAGGACGCGGCGACGGCGTACCCGCTGCCGGCGCGCCACCTCGCCGAGCAGCCGCTCCAGCAGCCGGGGACCGGGCTGCGCCATGGGGTGCACGAAGCGCGGCGTGGCCCGGCGGTACAGCATCAACTGCCGTGCGGCAGAGCCGAATTCGGTCACCTGCGCAGCGCACCGAGGGCACTCCATGAGGTGGTCCTCGAAGCGGAAGGCCTCCGCCTCGTCCAGCACGCCGAGCGCGTACGCGCCGACGTCGCGATGCCTTTCCTGGGACCTCATGCCGAATCCTCGTGCCGTTGGGTGGGGGTGGGGTCACTCCGTGCACCCATCCGTACGCAGCCGACAGCCGAATCACTCAAGCCACCCACGGAATCCCGGACAGGAGATTCGGAGCCGAGCGGCCCGCGGATTGGTCCGATGCCGGGAGAACTCAGAAAAGATGGATCGCCAGATGTCCGAGCGGCAGTCCGAGCCGCCAGGCCGGTGTCCACACCTTCGGCCCGTCGTCCTCGCCGCCCGCCGCGGCGCCGCCCGGCACCGCGTCCAGGTCCGGCGCGAGCAGCTCGGTCTCCTCCAGCCAGCGCCAGGCGTTCTCGGCGAGAGCCAGGTCGGGCGGGCGGGTGCCGGCCTCGGCGGCCCGGTCGGACAGCTCGGCCATGCGTTCGCGCACCCAGTCCTGCCACGGCTGGTCGTACGCCGTCAGCGACAGCCAGTTCTCCAGCTGGGAGATGACCCGGATCCCGGACAGCTCCCCGTCGGTGTCGGACAGGAAGACGGTGAGCGCCAGCGCGTCCCGGCCGGCCCGGAACTCGAAGGACGTCGGCGGCATGAGATCGCCGGTGCGCAGCAGCTCGTCGGCGATGTACTCGGCGTACAACCAGGCCATGGGGACGGACAGTTCACCACCGTCGGTGCCGTCCGTGCTCTCGTGCCCTCTGTGCAGCATCCCTTCCTGCCCTTCCTCCGGTACGTGCGCGTGGCCCGAACAGCCGGACCCGGCTCCCGCCCGGAACGCGGATGAGGACAGCCCATTGCCCGAACGGGGGCCACAGCAAGGCGCTTTACCGAGGTTTGACCCAGCCTCCGGTTTCAGTGCAGGTCGGCCGCGTAACCCGGCAGGACCCGGCGCAGCGCGCGCAGCGCGTAGAACGCGCGGGACTTCACGGTACCGGGTGGCACGCCCAGGGTCTGCGCCGCTTCCGCCACACTGGCCCCGAGAAAGTACACGAGTACGAGAACGTCACGGTGCTCGGGCGTGAGTGTCTTCACAGCCTCGCGCACATCGAGCATCTCGGCGGCCCGCTCGGCGTGGTCGGCGGTCACCCGCGCGTTCTCGGGAACCTCGTCGCCGACCTCCGCGGGGCGCGCCCGCCGGGCCCGCCGGGCGTCGATCGCGAGCCGCCGGGCGACGGTCAGCAGCCAGGGCCGTACCGAGTCGAACGCGTCGGCGTGCAGTGCCTCGGGGTGCTGCCAGGCGCGCACCAGGGTCTCCTGGGCGAGGTCCTCGGCGCGCTGCCGGTCCCCGTCGCAGAGCCTGAGCAGCAGGGCGAAGAGGGGGCCGCCGTGCTCGCGCTGGAGCGCGGCGAGTTCGTGCTCGGCGGTCGTCGTCCCGCGGGTGGGTGAGGTAGCGGCCGTCATGGGCGTATGCCAGCGCAGCGCGCGGCCGGGGGACAGGGGGCGGGCGTGGCCGTGCGACGGACGGTCGATCGCGTCGGCGAACGGTCGGCCGAGCGGTCCGCGAGGGGCCGATCGGAGCAATGAGGGCACATGATCCGTTTATTCACCGGGTCAGATTCGTACCCATATGCCCGTCACGATCTTGTCGGAAAATACGACATTCCTGGGGTGAGCTGATGATCGGACGCAGACAACAGGTGGCCCTGGCCGTCACCGCCGTCCTCGCGGCCGCGGCCGCGTGCCAGAACCACGCACGGCAGGACGACGGGCGCCCGGGCCCCGGCGGCGCTGCCGCCCGCGGCTTCAGCCTGGTCGCCTCCGGTGACGTCCTGCCGCACACCTCCGTCATCGACCGGGCGGCCTACGACGCCGGCGGCAGCGGCTACGACTTCCGGCCCATGCTCGCCGACGTCGAACCCGTCGTCTCCCACGCCGATCTGGCGCTGTGTCACATGGAAACCGTCTACGGCGTCGCCGGCCACTTCTCCGGCTACCCCGCCTTCAGGACCCCGCCGCAGATCGCCCAGGGCCTCACCGCGACCGGCTACGACAGCTGCTCCACCGCCTCCAACCACGCCCTGGACGACGGCGCCGCCGGCATCCGGCGCACCCTCGGCGCCATGGACGAGGCCGGCCTGAAGCACGCAGGCACCGCCCGCAGCAGGGCCGAGGCCCGCTCGGTCACGATCCTGAAGGCCGGCCCGGCCAGGGTCGCGCACCTGTCGTACACCTTCGGCACCGGCGGCATCCCGCTGCCCGCCGGCGAGCCCTGGGCCGTCAACGGCATCGACGAACAGCGGATCGTCGCCGACGCCCGCACCGCCCGGCGGGCCGGCGCCGACGTGGTCGTGGTGTCCGTGCACTGGGGTACCGACTGGCAGGACGCACCGAACGAGCAGCAGCTCACCCTCGCCCGACGGCTCACCGCCGCCGGCACGAACGGCCGCCCGGACATCGACCTGATCCTCGGCACCCACGCCCATGTCCCGCAGGCATACGAGAAGGTCAACGGCACCTGGGTGATCTACGGCATGGGCGACCAGATCGCCGGCGAGATGTACAACAACCGGGGCGCCCGGGACCCGCGCGGCAACGAGTCCACCCTCGGCCGCTTCACCTTCGCCCCGCCCGCCCGGCCCGGAGGCCGCTGGCAGGTCACCAAGGCCGAGTTCATCCCGCAGCTGTACGACCTCGACGCCGGCCGGGTGGTCGACCTCGACCGGGCCATCGCCGACGGCGCCCGCCTGGAGGGGGTGCGCGACCGCATCCGGGACGTGGTGCTCAGCCGGGGCGCCGCCGAGGACGGCCTGGTCATGGGGGAGTGATCACCCGATGATCACTCGGCGGGCGGCCGTCCGGCCAGCGCCGAGCGCCGGTAGGAATAGCCGAAGTAGATCACGCACCCGATCACGAACCACACCGCGAACCGGACCCAGGTCTCCCACTGCAGGAACGTGATCAGCCAGATCGAGAACACGACCCCGAGCGCCGGCACCACCGGCATCGCCGGGGTGCGGAAGGTGCGCGGCAGGTCCGGCTGCCGGTAGCGCAGCACGATCACGGCCGTGCACACCACCACGAACGCCAGCAGGATGCCGATGTTGGTCAGTTCGGCCGCCGAGCCGATCGGCACGAACCCGGCGATGGCCGCCGAGCCCGCCCCCACGATCCAGGTCACCCGGGTCGGCACATGGCGGGTCGGGTGGGTCTTGGCGAACCACTTGGGCAGCAGTCCGTCGCGGGACATGGAGAACCACACCCGGGTCACGCCCAGCATGAACGTGAACATCACGGTCAGGATGCCGATGATGGCGCCCACCGCGATCACGTCGGCCAGCCCGTTCAGGCCCACCGACTTGAACGCCGTGGAGAAGCCGCTCTCCTTGTCGATGTCCTTGTAGTTCTGCATGCCCGTCAGGACCAGACAGGCCGCCACGTACAGCACCATGGAGATCGCCAGCGAGTAGATGATCGCCTTCGGCATGTGCCGCTGTGCGTCCTTCGACTCCTCGGCCGCCGTCGACATCGCGTCGTATCCGAACACGGCGAAGAACACGGTGGCCGCTCCGGTGAAGGCGCCGCCGACCCCGTACGGGAAGAACGGGTGGTAGTTCGTGGTGTCGATGTGGAACACGCCCACCCCGATCACCACCAGTACCACCAGTACCTTCAGCGCCACCACGATCGTCTCGAAGCGGGCCGCGCTGCGCATGCCCAGGTTCAGCAGCCAGGCGACCAGCAGGCACAGGACGGCCGCGAACAGGTCGACCCGGTGCCCGTCCCCGGTGCCGGGCGCGCCCAGCATCCAGTGCGGCAGGTTCGCGCCCATCTCCTCGACCAGGAAGCTGAAATAGCCCGAGATGCCGATCGCCACCACCGCCACGATCGCCGTGTACTCCAGCAGCAGGTCCCAGCCGATGAACCAGCCCGCGAACTCACCGAGCACCGCGTAGCCGTAGGTGTACGCCGACCCCGCCTTCGGGATCAGCCCGGCGAACTCGGCGTACGACAGCGCCGCACAGGCGCTCGCCACACCGGCGATCAGGAACGACACCAGCACCGCGGGACCGGCCGTGCCGTTGGCCACCGTACCGGCGAGCGTGAAGATGCCGGCGCCGATGATGCCGCCCACGCCGATCGCGGTGAGCTGCCACAGCCCCAGCGACCGGTCCAGCCGGGCGCCCTCGCCGACCTCCGTCTCCTCGATGTGCTCGATGGGTTTGCGGCGGAGAATCCCCTCACCCGCACGGAGCCTGTCCATGAGCCTCACCTCTTCGCCGACGGCAAACGGCTGACGGCGGATCATGATGGCTCAGCCGGGACCCGTACGGAAGACGCCACGCACAGCCCGGGACCGACCCGTGCGCCCGTACAACCAGTGGTTGTGGGCGCCGGGTCTCCGGTTGTTTGCGCCGAGCCCGGCTCGCCGGTTTTCATGTCCCGGGTCAACGGGAGGTTGTGCATGAAGCTGGGGCGGCGGTTCGGATGGCTCTGGGGAGCTTACGCGGTCAGTACGTTCGGCACCTGGCTCGCCTTCGACGCCTTCGCGGTGATCGCCGTCAGCGTGCTGCACGCCGGCTCCGTCGAGGTGTCCCTGCTCGCCTCCGCCGGCCTGGCCGTCGGCGCGGTGGCCGCCGTGCCCCTCGGACCCTGGGTGGAGTTCCACCGCAAGCGCCCGGTGATGATCACGGCCGACCTCGTGCGCGGAGCCGCGCTGCTCACCCTCCCCGCCGCCTACGCGCTCGGAGCGCTCGGCTTCCCGCAGCTGCTGGTGGTCTCCATGATCGTCGCGTCGGCCGACATCACCTTCACCGCCGCCTCCGGCGCTCACCTCAAGGCCCTCGTACCGCCCGCGGACCTGCTCACCGCCACCAGCCGGTTCGAGTCCACCACCTGGACCGCCACCGTGCTCGGCCCGCCGCTCGGCGGCGCCGCGATCGGCCTGCTCGGGCCGCTGACCACGGTGGCCGCGGATGCCGTCAGCTACCTGCTGTCCGCCCTCGGCATCCGCGCCATCGGCACGGGCGAGCCCCGGCCCGAGCGCACCGCACCGCCCCGCCCCGGCGACCTCCTCGACGGCTGGCGGCACCTGCTCACCAGCCCCGCCCTGCGCCCGCTGTTCTTCAACTCGCTCGCCAACAACGCCCTGATCATGGCGGTCGCGCCGGTGCTCGCGGTGCTCATGCTCGGCCACCTGGGCTTCGCGCCCTGGCAGTACGGCCTCGCCTTCGCCGTGCCCTGCCTCGGCGGACTGCTCGGCTCCCGGCTGGCCCGCCCGCTCGCCACCCGGTACGGCCGCCGCCGGGTCCTGCTCACCACCGGCGCGTTGCGCGCGGCATGGCCGATCGGGCTCGCCTTCGTCCGCCCCGGCCTGCCCGGCCTGCTGGTGGTGATGGTGACCGAGGCCGGCCTGATCACCTGCACGGGCGTGTTCAGCCCCGTCCTGGCCGCCGAGCGCCTCGAACTGACCCCGGCCGACCGGGTGGCCCGTACCCTCGCCGCCTGGTCGGTCACCGGCAAGGCCACGACCGCCGCCGTGACCGCCCTGTGGGGCCTGCTGGCCGCCCTCACCAGCCCGCGCACGGCGATCGCCGCGGCCGGGATCCTGCTCCTCGCCACCCCGCTGCTGCTGTGGCGTCCTACGGAACGACGGTCACCGGCCAGCGTCCCGCCTTCACCAGCCGCACCGCCACCGAGCCGATGATCCGGTGCCCGGCCTGCTCCGAGGCACCCACGACCACCGCGTCCGCCGTCAGCTCGTCGGCCGCTTTCACCAGCCCGCTGTAGGGGTCCCCGCGGAAGGTGTGGAACTCCCAGCGCACCTCGAATATCCCCTTGACCCGCTCGGCCGCCTCCCGGATCTGCGTGATCAGATCCTCGGCGATCTCGTCGGTCGTCTCCGCCACCGGCGCCCCGAGCGCCGCCCCGGCCGCGAGCACCGGCTGCACGTACACCACGGCCAGCAGCGCGTGCTGGCGCCGGGCCAGCCCGCCCGCGTACGCGGCCGCGCGCAGCGAGGAGTCGGAGCCGTCCACCCCGACCACGATGACCTTCGGCCCGTCCGTGCCCCGCTCGAACCGGTGCGCCTGCGAGTGAGAGTGCTGCTCGTGCTGTTCCGTCACGGCCGTGAGGCTATCGGAACCGACGGTTCCCGACGGGACACGGGGCCGTGGCCGACCGGGACGACGAGCCGTCCGGCACCCCCGCACCCGGCTCTCGACGGGCGAGCCGCCCGGCCCCTTCCTACAGTCGGAACCATGACCGCCAGCGCGGAGCCCGCCGCACGCAGGGACCCCACGTCCCCGATACGCCCACCCGCCGGCGGGCGCCTCGGCTGGGTGCCCGAGGCCTTCGCGGCCCTCTTCGCCGCGCTCGGCCTGCTGTGCGCCCTGCTCGCGCTCTTCGAACCACTGCGCCGTCTGCTCCGCCCGGTCGCCCACACCCTCGACGCGCTCCTGGTCCCCATCAGCGCCAACCTCGCCTACGCCGTCTTCCTGTTCCTGCTGGCCGGCGCCATCGCCGCCCGCAAGAAGGTCGCCTGGTGGCTGGTCGTCGTCTACCTCGGCCTGCTCGTCCTCACCGACGCGCTCGGCGTGGCCCTCGGCCTGTACGCCCAGTCGCTGCCCTCCCTCGTGCTGTGCGGCCTGCTGCTGCTCCTGCTCGTCGTGGCCCGCCGGGAGTTCTACGCCGCCTCCCGCCGAGCCGCCGTCCGCCGGGCCCTCGGCGTGCTGCTGGCCGGGCTCGTCGTGGCCATCCTGCTGGGCTGGGGCCTGGTCCTGCTGTTCCCGGGCACGCTCCCGGCGGACCAGCATCTGGCCTGGGCGGCCGACCGGGTGTGCGGCGGACTCGTCTCCGACGGCCACTTCACCGGCCGCCCGCCGCGCAGGGTCACCTTCGTGCTCGGCCTGCTGGGCGCCCTCGCCCTGCTCAACGCCGCCGCCACGCTGTTCCGCTCCCAGCGCCTGGAGGCCGCCCTGCACGACGACGAGGAGGCCCGCATCCGCGCCCTCCTCGCGGTCTACGGCGCGCGGGACTCCCTCGGCTACTTCGCCACCCGCCGGGACAAGGCCGTCGTCTTCTCGTCCAGCGGCAAGGCCGCCGTCACCTACCGCGTCGAGACCGGGGTGTGCCTGGCCAGCGGCGACCCCGTCGGCGATCTGGAGGCCTGGCCGCACGCCATCGCCGTCTGGCTGGACCTGGCCCGCCGCTACGCCTGGGCGCCCGCCGTGATGGGCGCCTCCGAGGACGGCGCCCGCGCGTACGCCCGCGCCGGCCTCGGCGCCCTCCAGCTCGGCGACGAGGCGATCCTGCACGTGGCCTCCTTCGACCTGAACGGCCGCGACATGCGCGTCACCCGGCAGGCCGTGCACCGTGTCGCCCGCACCGGCGCCACCTGCCGCATCCGCCGCCACTCCGGCCTGAGCGAACGGGAGATGGAGGAGATCATCGACAAGGCGGACGCCTGGCGCGACACCGAGACCGAACGCGGCTTCTCCATGGCCCTGGACCGGCTCGGCGACCCCGCCGACGGCGACTGCCTGCTCGTGGAGGCCCTCGGCGAGGACGGCCGGCTCCTCGCCCTGCTCTCCCTCGTGCCCTGGGGCCGCGACGGCGTCTCCCTGGACCTGATGCGCCGCGACCGCGCCGCCCCCAACGGGGTCATGGAGTTCATGATCGCCGAACTGTGCGCCGTCGCCCCCAAGCTGGGCGTACGCCGGATCTCGCTGAACTTCGCCGTCTTCCGGTCCGTCTTCGAGGAGGGCGCCCGCATCGGCGCCGGCCCCGTCCTGCGGCTCTGGCGCCGCCTGCTGCTGTTCTTCTCCCGCTGGTGGCAACTGGAGGCGCTGTACCGCTCCAACGCCAAGTACCACCCCGAGTGGTACCCGCGCTTCATCTGCTACGGCGAGACCGCCTCCCTCGCCCGTATCGGACTCGCCTCCGGCATCGCCGAGGGGTTCGTCTCCGTACCGTCGCTGCGCAAGCTCTGGGGCAAGGGGCACCCGAGACCCGGGCAGCGGCCCGCCACCACCCAGGGGCTGCCGCCCCTGGCGCTGCTCGGCCTCGACGGAGGGGCCCAGGCCGGGGCCGCGGCGCCGGACGCGGGCCTGCCCGACCAGGTCCGCGTCCGCCGCCGCACCCTCGACCGGCTGCGCGCCGCCGGCACGGACCCATACCCGGTCGGCGTGCCCGCCCCCACCCACGCCCTCGCCGACGTCCCGCCCGGCGCGGACGTCACCGTGGCCGGCCGGATGATGCTGGTCCGCGACTTCGGCGGCATCGTCTTCGCCGTGCTGCGCGACTGGTCCGGCGACCACCAGATCGCCCTCACCCGCGGCGCGGCGGGCAGCGACCTCGACCGCTTCACCGCCGACACCGACATCGGCGACCACGTCACCGTCACCGGCCGTGCCGGCCGCAGCGACCGGGGCGAGCCCACCGTCTTCGTCACCGACTGGCGGCTCACCGGCAAGTGTCTGCGCCCGCTGCCCGACAAACACCGCGGCCTCACCGACCCCGAGGCCAAGGTCCGCCGCCGCTATCTCGACCTCGCGACCAGCCCCGCCGCCCGCACCGTGATCCGGACCCGCTCCGCGGCCGTGCAGGCCCTGCGCCAGGGCCTGCTGGACCGTGGCTACGTCGAGGTCGAGACCCCGATGCTCCAGCAGATCCACGGCGGTGCCAACGCCCGCCCCTTCACCACTCACATCAACGCCTACGACCTCGACCTGTATCTGCGCATCGCCCCCGAGCTGTATCTGAAACGGCTGTGCGTCGGCGGCCTGGAGAAGGTCTTCGAACTGGGCCGCACCTTCCGCAACGAGGGCGTCTCCCACAAGCACAACCCCGAGTTCACCATGCTGGAGGCCTACCAGGCGCACGCCGACTACACCGTGATGCTCGACCTCACCCGCGAGCTGATCCAGGGCGCGGCGAGCGCCGCCTTCGGCTCCCCGGTGGCCCGGGGGGACGGGCAGGAGTACGACATCTCGGGGCCGTGGCCGGTCAAGACCGTGTACGGGGCGATCTCCGAGGCGCTGGGGGAGGAGATCGGACCCGGCACCGAACTGCTGCGGCTGCACCGGCTGTGCGACCGCACCGGCGTGCCGTACACCGCGGACGACACGCCCGCCGACGTGGTCCTGGAGATGTACGAGCGGCTGGTCGAAGAACGCACCCGACTGCCCACGTTCTACAAGGACTTCCCCACCGACGTCTCCCCGCTGACCCGGCAGCACCGCACCGACCCGCGGCTCGCCGAACGCTGGGACCTCGTCGCCTTCGGCACCGAACTCGGCACCGCCTACTCGGAGTTGACCGACCCCGTCGAACAGCGCCGACGGCTCACCGAGCAGTCGCTGCGGGCCGCGGGCGGCGATCCGGAGGCCATGGAGCTGGACGAGGACTTCCTGGAGGCCCTCGAATACGCGATGCCCCCGACCGGCGGCCTCGGCCTCGGCGTCGACCGGCTCGTCATGTTCCTCACCGGACTGACGATCCGGGAGACCCTGCCGTTCCCGCTAGTGCGCCGCCGCTGACCCCCGGCTCCGGGCCGGCCGCGCGGCACGCAAGGGCAGGACCTGGGCGACGTCCAGCAGCACCACCGCCCGTGCGCCGCGTGACACCCGCCCCGACGCCCCGTTGGCGCCCCCGTTCGTTCACCCGTGCCTGACCAACGCGGCTCGCCCTCCGTATCCCCCATGGCAGTTGCCGTGGACTGACTGCCCGTCAGAAGCCCGTACGGCCCATCGCCACGGCCCCGCACTCGGCCGTCCGGGTGTATTCCCGCCGCCGCACCGGTGCCGTTGGGTCGTGCCGGAGTCCGGCGGGGCGACTGATGAGTCATGCAGAAGGATCAGTTCCTCACACGGCGCCGGATGCTCCTCGCCGGCGCCGCCGCTCTGGGGGCCGCGGGCACTGCCGGAGTCGTCCTGTCAGGGGGCGGCGAGGAGACCGCCCCGGCCACCGCCACCCCCGCTCCCGGCCCGCAGGTCCGGCAGGCGCTCAAGTCGTCCGCCTTCCGGCTCCAACCGCTCATCGGTGACGGCCCCCCGCGCGCCGAGCCGCGCAAGCTGAAGGTCCGCACCGAGCCCATCCTCCGGATCTCCGGGCGCGGCCGGCACATGATGCTGACCTTCGACGACGGCCCCAACCCGGAATACACCCCGCACATCCTGGACACCCTCGCCAAGTACGACGTGCGGGCGATGTTCTTCCTGTGCGGCGAGTGCGTCGTCGAGAACAAGAAACTGGTGGCCCGGATGGCCGACGAGGGGCATGTCGTCGGCAACCACACCTGGACGCATCCGCTGCTGACGACCCTCAACCGTAGCGAGATCCGCCACGAGATGACGAGCACCAGCGACGCCATCGAGGCCTCCTACGGCGAGCGTCCCCAGTGGTTCCGGGCCCCGTACGGAGCCTGGAACCGGGCCGCGTTCCAACTGGGCGCCGAGATGGGCATGGAGCCGATGGCCTGGACGGTGGACACCACCGACTGGATGACACCGGGCACCTCCACCATCATCGACCGGGTGGAGAGCGGCGCCGCCCCCGGTGTCGTGGTGCTCTCGCACGACGCCGGGGGCGACCGTTCGCAAACCGTCCACGCGATCCGGGAATGGCTGCCGCACCTCATCGACTCCGGATATCACCTGACCGTGCCGCGCAGACGCCTGTGACCATTCTTTCGGGGGTGCTCGCCCGGCCGCGGTGGATTCAGTTCACCGCGACCAGGCGGGCGAAGACCACGACGTTTCCGTCGTAGCCGTTCTGTTTCGAGAAACCGCCACCACAGGTGATGACGCGCAGTTCCGGCGTTCCTTTGGAGGAGTAGACCCGGTCACCGGGGAAGTTGGCCTTCGAGAAGACCTCGATGCCGTAGATCTCGAACACCGCGGTCTTTCCGTCCTTGCGCAGGATATCGACCCGGTTTCCCTTCTTCAGGGCTCCGAGCCCGTAGAACACGGCGGGACCCTGCTGGTTGTCGACATGTCCGACGACGACGGCGGTGCCGTTCTCGCCGGGCGAGACCGCGCCGGTGAACCAGCCCGCGAGGTTGGCGTTCCCGGGCGGCGGCGCACTGACCCAGCCGTCCGTGTCCAGGCCGACGGGCATCACCGGCGCGTCCACCTGGATCGCGGGGATCCGTACCCGGTCGGCGGCGGAGAACGCGAGCGGCGCCGGCGCCGAGCCGAGGGTGCCCACGGTGGTACGGCCGTCCGGTGCCACCGCCGAAGCGGGCTGCGGCGGGCCGACGTCGAACTCTCCGGAACCATTCCGGATGAGCGCCAGGCCGGTCAGCAGAACAAGCGCTATCACGCCCCACGGGGCACGCTTCTTCCGCCGCTCCTCCTCTTCGGCAAGCTCGAACAGTCCGGACCCAGACATTCGCCATCCCTTCTCGACGCGGCCGCCGCCGCGTGCGTCGCGCATGGGAAAACGCTAAGTCCCGCGCGAGCCGTGGGCGACGGGGCAACCGGCGAACGGGTGGCCCGCCACGGGTGAAGTGCGCCATCTGAGTTGCCGTTTCCTGGATTTTTCTGACGGTCCGTGACCTGCAGCAATATCCGATTGTGTGCTTTTGGTCCGGCGTGTTGCCTCACCAGGACGGACCATTCTCGACATGCGGGCGTGTTCCCGGGGTTCGAGGGTCTCTCCCGGGAGGTGTTTTCTCGCCGATCGACCGGGACCGGACCCGGGCGCCTCCCGCGGAGGTTCACATGCGAAACCAAGGTGCCCACGCGGCTGCGTGGGCCGCGGTCGCCGTGCTCGGGCTCGCCGTCCCTGTGGCCGCCGCGGACGGCATGGGCAACGGCGGCGGCCCGACCGAGAACGACTCACATTTCACCCCGGCCAACGGCGGCATCAGCGGAAACATCAAAATCCGCATCCACGGTCACTTCAACGACGGGGACCGCCGCTTCGGCGACAGGAGCCGTGGGGACAGCGGCCGTGGGGACAGCGGCCGCGACCCGGGCCGGGGATACGACTTCGGCCGGGGCGACGACTCCTGCGCGTGCGAAGACGGAGGGGGCCGTGGCGACGACGGGGGCGGCCGTCGTGACGGTGGTCGGGATGACGGCGGCCGTCGTGACGGTGGCCGCAGTGGCGGTGGTCGGGATGACGGTGGTCGGGACGAGGGCGGCCGTGGTGACGGCGGGCGGGACGACGGCGATCCGCGGCGCATCGTCGCCCTGCCCGGCGTGGTCGCGAGAGGTGCCCGGCTCACCGTCGCCGTGGACGGCTGCCGCGACGGCGCCATGGGCTCCGGGGTCTTCCCCACCACCCGGCTCAACCCGTTCCGCGACGACACCTCCCGGGGTTCCACCCTCATCGACCACGACGCCCGTCCCGGCCGGTACGACATCAGGGTCCGCTGTGACGGCAGGACCCTGACCCGATCGGCCGCGTTCACCGTGATCGGCGGTGTCCACGGCGGTGCCGGTGGCAGCAGGTCCACGGGTGCCACGCCGGCCGACATGGCCATCGGCGGCGCGCTCGTGGGCTCGGCGGTGATCGCGGGCGGTGTGTACTGGCTGCGCCGCCGGAACGAGAAGCGGATCTGACGTCCCGGCGCCCGGCGGACGGACGTTCGCCCCGGTCCCTCGCGGGAGCCGGGGCGAAGGCCCGCCGGTGCAGAGCAGTCAGCCGCCGTCCTCGTCGGCCCGGCGGCGCGCGAAGTGGTAGGCGGTGCCGAGCGAGCCGGCGATCAGCGCCGCGCCGAGGCCGATCTCCTTGAGGTCGAACCCGGCGATGCTGCCGCCCGCACCGGCCCGCACCCCGTGCTGAGCCGACTGGAACGGCTCGTCCGGCGACTGGTCGCGGGACTCGCCGCGGGACGAGTCGCGGGATTGATCGGGGTACTGGTCGTCGCTGCGGCTGTCGTTCCCACTGTCGCTGCGGCTGTCGCTGCGGCCGTCGTTCCCACTGTCGCTGCGGCTGTTGCTCCGGCCGTCGTTCCCGCTGTCGTTCCCGCTGTTGCTCCGGCCGTTGTTCCCACTGTCGCTGCGGCTGTCGTTCCCGCTGTTGCTCCGGCTGTCGTTTCCGCTGTCGTTGCGACTGTTGCTCCGGCCGTCGTTCCCGCTGTCGCTCCGGCCGTCGCCGTGCCCGTCGGCGATCGTGAGATCGGTGGAGCCGCTCACCCCGTCACAGCGGTACGTCACCGAGTACGCGGCCTCGGGCTTGGCGTCCCGGTCGACCACGGCGGTCGCCGAGGACCGCTCCGGCGGGATCCGTACCGTGTCGAAGACGCCGGAGGACACCGTGGCGGTGCCCCGGCAGCCGCCGTCCCGGTCGAGGCGCAGGTTCACCTTGCCGCCGGCCGTGATGCTGGACGGGGCGAGGCGGAACCCGAGCGGCGTGACGTCGTGGCCGTCGTCACCGGCGACGGCGGGTGTGAGCACGGGTACGGTGAGGGCGAGGACGCCGACGCCCAGCAACGCGGACGAAGCGACGCGTATCGCGCGCATGTGTTTCCTCCGGTCCCCGAGGGGCAGGTGCGGACCTCTTCCGCTTGGGTCAGAAATGCACCTCGATGACCGGAACGCTAGGAACATCTGCACACCCGCGCGATCGGAGTAGCGCGAATGGGGCACGGGTGTGCGCCGTCCGGGGGATTATTTGATGATCGTCGGGAACAGGTTCTGGAACGGCTCGGCGGTCACCGCGATGCCCCGGCTGAAGGGGGCGTCGAAGTCCCAGATGAGGAACAGCATGAAGGCGATGGTCGCGGAGAACAGCCCGGCCAGGACCAGTTCACGCCTGGTGCGCCGGATCTGGAGCGCGAACACCATGCCGACGGTGACCAGCCCCCCGATGAGCAGTCCCCACCACACCACCGACGGCATCGTGGCCCCGGTGGAGTCGGCGCGGGCGTTGCGGGCCTGGTCGGCGGCGGTCATCTGGTCCAGCAGCGGCTGGTAGGCCTGCGCCTCGAAGTCGTTCTTCGGCTGGTAGTCGGTGACGTCCTGGCGGACCTTCTGCAGCAGCGCCGTACCGCGGTCGGTGACGCGCTCGTCGTGGGCCATCGTCTTCCACTCGTGGTCGACGACGTAGCTGACGTAGGCGTTGACGTCGTTCCGGATGCCGTCACGGACGGTCGGCGGATAGACCCGGACCCGCTCCGAGATCTCGTGCAGCGCCTGGGCCTCGTTCTGCACGAAGTTCTCGGCGGAGCTGCGGGCCTCCCACACGCCCGCGATGGCGAGGCCCAGGACGATGGCGTACACGACGCCGATCCACATGGTCATGTACTCGATGACGTCCGGGGTTTCGTTGGGGTCCTCGTCCTCGGGAGCCCGCTTGCTCCGTACAAGGGTGACGACCACCACCACGGCGCAGGCCCCCAGCATCGCGAGGACGAGAACAAGCCAATCCGACAACGGATACCTCCAGAGGGTGAGCGGCCCGGCGGGTCAGCGCGGGCGCAGGGCCGCGACGGCGACGATCGCGGGGACGGTGATGAGCAGGACGTAGGTGACCGGCGTGGTGTGATCGGGCGCGGTGTGCGCCACGGGGTGCGGGTGGTACGCCGGATAGCTCACCGGGGCCGACGAGAGCCGCGGCGCGGGCTTCGGCCTGGGGGCCGGCGTGGGCGGGCACGGCGGCGGTGTCGGCTTGGGGCAGGGCGGGGGAGTGGGCCAGTGGTCGCCGCCGGCCCAGGCGACCGCCACCGTGCCGTCCGGTCCCGTGGAGGCGTACGCGCAGGCGTCGGCCGACGCGCTGCCGGCCGGGCAGCCCACCAGGGTCCAGCTCAGTGTCAACAGGGCCAACACCCTTACGGCGGGCGCGCATCGAGTCACTTCGGGTCCATGCACGACCGAGATCATGAAGGGTGAAAGGAGGTCATGTGCCGTAGTGCGCCGGGATTGATCCGAAGGGGGTACATCGCATGATCAATGGTTTGACGCGTCGAAGTGTGCGGTTGGCGTGAAACGTGCGCCCGCGTACGCCTCCTGCCGAGGCGCCGCACCCCGAGCCGAGGCAGCGCGCGTCACCGGATCCGGAATGAAGTTCCCCAAGAAATTCCCGAAGAACTTCCCGTCCCCGTTGAACGCTCCGCCCCCTCCGCCGCGTACCCATGGCCGTGCGGCGGCGCAGCAAGTCTCCGCAACATCCAGGCGATAATGGGGAGTTGACGATGAAGACCTCCTGGCGGACCGCCGCACTGGTGGCCACAGCCGCCTCGGTGCTGGCGCTGACGACGGCGTGCGGTCAGGACAACAGCGCCGGTCCGGCCGCCGCGGCCCAGAACGTCGGGGCCACCGCGCCCGCGGGCAGCCCGACCGGCGGCGCCGCCGTCGGCACCGGCGCGGGCAACGGCTACGGCGCCGACGGCAACAAGAGCACCGCCTCCCCGACCCAGGCCGCCCCCGCGGGCAAGCTCACCGTGGCCGCCAACCCCGACCTCGGCAACGTCCTGACCGACGGCTCCGGCCTCACCCTCTACCGCTTCGACAGCGACACCGCCGACCCGCCCAAGTCGAACTGTGACGGCGACTGCGCCACCACCTGGCCGCCGGTGCCCGCCGGCGATGCCAGTGCGGGTGCCGGCATCGACAAGTCGCTGCTCGGCGAGGTGACCCGCAGCGACGGCACCAAGCAGCTCACCGTCGGCGGCTGGCCCGCGTACCGCTACGCCAAGGACGCCAGCGCCGGTGACGTCAACGGCCAGGGTGTGGGCGGCAAGTGGTTCGCGCTGGCGCCCGACGGCAAGAAGGCCTCGCTGGCCGCCCTGCCCGGCCTGTCCGTCCGCAAGGACCCCAAGCTCGGCGACATCGTCGTCGACAAGAACGGCAGGACGGTCTACCGCTTCCTGAAGGACGAGGCCTGGCCCAAGTCCGTCTCGAACTGCACCGGAGCCTGCCTCGAGAAGTGGCCCGCGGTCGCTCCGGTCAAGGAGCAGGACACGAAGGGCGTCAAGAAGAAGGGCCTGATGGGCTTCACCCGTCCCGACGGTGTGAAGCAGATGACCGTCAACTGCTGGCCGATCTACACCTTCTCCGGGGACAAGGCCCCTGGTGACACCAACGGTCAGGGCGTGGGCGGCACTTGGTACGCCGTCTCGCCCGACGGCAAGCCGGTCGGCGCGCCGGGCAAGTAGATCACCTCCCCAGGGTCGATCGCCCCGCCCGGCCCGGAGCGCCACCGAGGTCCGCCCCCTCCGCACCGCACGGAGGGGGCGGACCGTTGTGCTGGGCGGATGAAGCCCAGGTAGGGGCGGTCGTCACGCAGCGGGTTCGGACCGGCACATGCCGCAGGCAGTGACCGGGAACGGATGGTCAATTTCCGGTTCGGGTCGCCCCTTTGGCAGGCGATCAGTAGCCTCTGCTCGAACACCGGATCGCCTACGCCTGTCGTCCACGCCTTGGAGAGATACATGGAGCGTCCCGCCTGGGCCCCACGGAGCATCGACATCTCGGTGCCGAGCGTCTCGCGGATCTACGACTACTACCTGGGCGGTTCGCACAACTTCGAGGTCGACCGGGAAGCTGCTCGCAAGGCGATGGAGTTCATGCCCGGCCTGCCCAAAACCATGCAGGCCAACCGGGCGTTCATGCGCCGGGCCGTGCGGTTCGCGGCCGAGGCGGGCCTCACCCAGTTCCTCGACATCGGCTCGGGCATCCCGACGTTCGGCAACGTCCACGAGGTGGCCCGGGCGGCGGCACCGGGCGCGCGCGTGGTCTACGTCGACCACGACCCGGTCGCCGTCGCGCACAGCGAGGCGGTGCTGGCGGGCGAGGAGCACGCGGACGTGATCGCGGCGGACCTCCGCAAGCCCCAGGAGATCCTCGCGAGCCCCCGGTTGGAGCGGCTGATCGACCTGAATCGGCCAGTGGCCCTCCTGCTCGTTGCCATACTGCACTTCGTGGAAGACGCGGACGACCCCTACGGTGCGGTGGCCGAGCTGCGGGAGGCGCTCGCCCCCGGCAGCCTGCTGATCCTCACCCATGCCTCGTACGAGGGAATCCCGGTGCCCGCCGAGCGGGCCGAGGGGGCGGTGGACGTATACAAGGACATTCGCAACCCGCTGATCATGCGCTCGCGCGACGAGATCGCGCGGTTCTTCGAGGGGTACGACATGGTGGAACCCGGACTGGTGCCGATGCCGCACTGGCGCCCGGAGACGGCGCCGGAGGACGAGGATCCGTTCGCCTTCTCCGGATTCGCCGGCGTGGGGCGCACGGCGTGAGCGCGGAGCCGGACGGGCCGGAGGGCAGACTGCGCCGGTTCGCGACGATCTGGAGCCGGGCGGTCTACCCGGTGACCTCCACCTCGCTGACCCGCGTCGAGTTCGAACGGCAACTGCTGCCGCTCGCCCGCCGGTTGAGCGAGCTGCTGCGGGCGCACAGCTTCGACGCGGACGGCGCGAAGGCGGTCGGTGCCGCCCTGGTGGACGCGCACTGCACCGACCCCGAGGCGCTCACTCGCACGCTGGACTGCGTCGACGCCTATCTGGTGCTGTACTGCGGCGAGGACGGCCCCGAGGCCCCCCAGGACGCACCGCGGCTGCGTTCCTCGCGGTTGCAGCACACGATGGCCGCCGGGTTCGCGCAGGCGCTGCGCGAGCGCACCCTCGCCGAGCAGGAGTCCATCGCCCAGGCCGCATTGCGGGCCCAGGGTGTGGTCGCGCAGGCGCTGCACGCCAGCGAGGCCCGCTTCCGCGCGGTCTTCGAGGGCGCGGCCATAGGAATCGGCATCGCCGACCTCGACGGCCACATCCTCCAGGTCAACGGGGCGCTGCTGCGCATGTTCGGGATCTCCGAGCAGACCCTGCGCGGACGCCGCGTCCAGGACTGGGTGCATCCCGAGGACGCCCCGCAGACCTGGAAGCTGTACGAGGAGCTGGTCCTCGGCAACCGCGAGCACTACCACATGGAGAAGGCCTTCAACCGCCCGGACGGCACGGTCCTGTGGACCAATCTGACGGTCTCGCTGCTGCGCGACGCCGACGGCGACCCGCAGTACCAGCTCGCCCTGATGGAGGACACCACCGAGCGGCGGCTGCTCAACCTCCGGCTGCGCTACGAGGCCACGCACGACGCGCTCACCGGACTGCCCAACCGCACCCTGTTCTTCGAGCGCCTGGAAAAGGCGCTGGCGGCCGGCGAGGGACAGCGCTTCGGGCTGTGCTACCTCGACCTGGACGGCTTCAAGACCATCAACGACAGCCTCGGGCACGCGGCCGGCGACCGGCTGCTGGTCGAGGTCGCCGACCGGCTGCAGTCCTGCGCGACCGCGCCCGGCGAGATGGTCGCCCGGCTCGGCGGCGACGAGTTCGTGGCCCTGATCACGGGGCCCGGCACGGAGCGCACGGTGGACGAACTCGCCGAGCGCATCATGAGCGCCCTGGTCACCCCGATCAGCATCGACGGCCGCGACCTCATGGTGCGCGGCAGCCTCGGCATCGTCGAGGGCCCGGCCGGGGAGCGCACCGCGGCGGAGGTGCTGCGCAGCGCGGACATCACCATGTACCGGGCCAAGTCGGCGGGCGGCAACCGCTTCGAACTCGCCGACCCCGAGGCCGACGCCCGCGCCATCACCCGGCACGGCCTGACCACGGCCCTGCCGACCGCCCTGGAGCGCGGCGAGTTCTTCATCGAGTACCAGCCGCTGGTCCACCTCGGCGACGGCAGCGTGCGCGGAGCCGAGGCCCTGGTGCGCTGGCTGCATCCGCAGCACGGGGTCCTCGGCCCGGACCGCTTCATCCCGCTCGCCGAGCACACCGGCCTGATCGTTCCGCTCGGCCGCTGGGTGCTGGAGGAGTCCATCCGACAGGCCCGCGCCTGGCGTGAACGGTACGGCGAGGAGACGAGTGCCGGGCCGCTGCGCATCAACGTCAACCTGTCGCCGTGCCAGCTCACTCATCCGGGTCTGGTCCAGGACACGGTCGACATCCTGGAGCGCTCGGGTGTCACTCCGGACGCGCTGTGCCTGGAGGTCACCGAGTCCGCGCTGATCGGCGCCGACGACGATCTGCTCAAACCCCTGCGCCGGCTGGCCGAGATGGGCGTCGACATCGCGCTGGACGACTTCGGCACGGGCTACTCGAACCTGGCGAATCTGCGGCGCCTGCCGGTCAGCATCCTCAAACTGGACCGCTCCTTCACCCAGGGCATGCAGCAGTTCCCCGCCGATCCGGTCGATCTGAAGATCGTCGAGGGGATCGTCACCCTGGCCCACAGCCTGGACCTCGCGGTCACCGTCGAGGGCGTCGAAACCGGCGCCCAGGCCGAGCAGTTGCGGATACTGGGCTGCGACACGGCCCAGGGCTGGTACTACGCGAGGCCGGGCCCACCGGAACGGCTCCACGATCTGGCACTGGTGGACGCGACGGGCTGACCGGGGCCGGCGGTTCGCTGTCCCGCGTGTGCGACTCGGCCCGCGCCGGCAGCCGGTGACCGCTTGCCGGCACCGGGATCGCCAGGACGAAGGCGGCGCCACCGACGTAGCACGGCACGCTCGGATCGGTGGCGTCGGCGAGCCTCCCGGTGACGTAGGGGGCGAGGACGCCGCCGCTGAAGCGCAGGAAGCCGTACGCGCAGGAGGCGACCGGGCGTTGCACGGTCAGGACGCCGGCGCGACCGGTCAGTGCGCGAGCAGCATCCGCTGCAACTCCCGGGCCGCGCGCGGCGGAGCGACGTCGCTGCGGTGTGCCAGCGCGATCGTCCGGTGCAGTCCGGGCCGGGCCAGCGGGGTCACCCGCAGACCGCGCCCGGAGCGGGACGCGACCATGCGCGGGACGACGGCCGCGCCGAGCCCCGCCCGTACGAAGCCGAGCACCGCGTCCATCTCGCCGCCCTCCACGGCGAAGTCCGGCTCGAAGCCCTCCGCGCGACAGGCCGCCACGGTCAGCTCCCGCAGGTCGTACCCGTGCCGGAACATCACCAGCCGCTCGCCCTCCAGGTCCGCGATCCGCACCACCCGCCCGCCCCGGCCGGGCGCCGGCGCCTCGGGCGAGGACACCACGACCAGGTCCTCCCGCAGCAGCTCCACCGTGGTCAGCGCGGGCGACGGTGTCGGCAGCGGCAGCACGACCAGGGCGAGGTCGAGCGCGCCCCGGGCCAGCTCGCGCACCAGGTCGTGCGAGCCGCCCTCCTCGATCAGCAGCTGGATGCCGGGATAGCGGTCGTGGAAGGCGCGCAGCACGTCCGGCAGCAGACCCGTGCACAGGCTCGGCGTCGCCCCGAGCCGCACCCGCCCCCGACGCAGCTGCACCAGCTCCTGCACCTCGTGGCGGGCGGTGTCCGCGTCGGCCAGGATGCGCCGGGCGAGCGGCAGCAGCGCCTCGCCCGCGTCGGTGAGCGTGATGTTGCCACGGGCGCGCAGGAACAGATCCGCGCCCAGCTCCCGCTCCAGTGCCTTGATCTGCTGCGACAGCGACGGCTGGGCGACGTGCACCAGCTCGGCGGCCCGGGTGAAGTGCCGGGTCTCGGCGACGGCGACGAAGTACTGGAGCTGCTGGAACTGCATCCAGCCAGGATAGTCTTCTCCTATGGAAACGAGCCGGACCATGTCTTGGACCGATCGGGTCCTTCGGCCCTAGCGTGCTGGACATGGCTCTGGCAACGCGGACGGATCGACGGCCGTCCATGGCACGCACGATGTGGGACTCCACCGTCGGCAAGAAGACGGTCATGGCCGTCAGCGGCCTGATCATGCTGGCGTACCTGGTCGTCCACATGATCGGCAATCTGAAGATCTACTTCGGCGCGGGCGAGTTCAACCACTACGCCCACTGGCTGCGCACCCTGGGCGAGCCGTTCATGCACTACGAGTGGACGCTCTGGCTCATCCGGATCGTGCTGGTCGTCGCCGTGGTCGCCCACGCCACGTCCGCCTACCAGCTCAGCCGCCGGGACATCAGGGCGCGGCCCAGCAAGTACGTGCACGGCAGGCCGCGGGCGAGCTACGCCACCCGCACCATGCGGTGGGGCGGGGTCATCCTCGGCCTGTTCGTCGTCTGGCACGTCCTGGACCTGACCACCGGCACCGTGCACCCGGGCCGCTTCGAGCACGGGCACCCGTACCAGAACGTCGTCTCCGACTTCTCCCACTGGTACAGCAACGTCATCTACATCGTCGCGATGCTCGCGCTCGGCCTGCACATCCGGCACGGATTCTGGAGCGCCGCGCAGACCCTCGGCGTCGGCAGCCGCACCCGCGACCGCGCCCTGAAGACCATCGCCGACGTCCTCGCGCTGCTGCTCACGGCCGGCTTCATCGCCGTACCCGTGGGTGTCATGACCGGAGTGGTGAGCTGACATGACCGACTACGTGAACTACGCGACCGGCGAGCCCGCCGTCGACACCAAGGCCCCCGCGGGACCGGTCCACGAGCGCTGGGACAAGCGCCGCTTCGAGGCCAGGCTCGTCAACCCCGCCAACCGGCGCAAGCACACGGTCATCGTCGTGGGCACCGGCCTCGCCGGCGGCTCCGCGGGCGCCACCCTGGCCGAACAGGGCTACCACGTCGTCCAGTTCTGCTACCAGGACTCCCCGCGCCGCGCCCACTCCATCGCCGCGCAGGGCGGCATCAACGCGGCGAAGAACTACCGCAACGACGGCGACTCGGTCCACCGGCTGTTCTACGACACCGTCAAGGGGGGCGACTTCCGCGCCCGCGAGTCCAACGTCCACCGGCTGGCGCAGATCTCGGTCGAGATCATCGACCAGTGCGTGGCCCAGGGCGTGCCCTTCGCCCGCGAGTACGGCGGCCTGCTCGACACCCGCTCCTTCGGCGGCGTCCAGGTCTCCCGCACCTTCTACGCCCGCGGCCAGACGGGCCAGCAACTGCTCCTCGGTGCCTACCAGGCGCTGTCCCGGCAGATCGCGGCCGGGAACGTGGAGATGCACCCGCGCACCGAGATGCTCGACCTGATCGTCGTGGACGGGCGGGCCCGCGGGATCGTCGCCCGTGACCTGATCACCGGCCGGATCGACACGTACTTCGCGGACGCCGTGGTACTGGCCTCGGGCGGATACGGCAACGTCTTCTACCTGTCGACCAACGCCATGAACTCCAACGCGACCGCGATCTGGCGGGCGCACCGGCGCGGCGCGTACTTCGCCAACCCCTGCTTCACCCAGATCCACCCCACCTGCATCCCGCGCACCGGCGACCACCAGTCCAAGCTGACGCTGATGAGCGAGTCCCTGCGCAACGACGGCCGGATCTGGGTGCCCAGGGCCAAGGGCGACACCCGCCCGCCCCACCAGATCCCCGAGGACGAGCGCGACTACTACCTGGAGCGCATCTACCCCTCCTTCGGCAACCTCGTCCCCCGGGACATCGCCTCCCGCGCCGCGAAGAACGTCTGCGACGAGGGCAAGGGAGTGGGCCCCGGCGGCCAGGGCGTCTACCTCGACTTCGCCGACGCCGTCCGGCGCATGGGGCGCGCGGCGGTCGAGGCCAAGTACGGCAACCTCTTCGACATGTACCAGCGGATCACTGACGAGGACCCGTACGAGGTGCCGATGCGGATCTACCCGGCCGTGCACTACACGATGGGCGGCCTGTGGGTCGACTACGACCTCCAGACCACCGTCCCCGGCCTGTTCGCCATCGGCGAGGCCAACTTCTCCGACCACGGAGCCAACCGGCTCGGCGCCTCCGCGCTCATGCAGGGCCTCGCCGACGGCTACTTCGTCCTGCCGGCCACCATCAACGACTACCTGGCCCGCAACCCGCACCAGGAGACGGTGACCTCCGAACACCCCGTCGTACAAGAGGTGCTGGCCGAGACCGAGGACCGGATCAACCTGCTCCTCGCGGTGGACGGCGACCGCACCCCGGACTCCTTCCACCGCGAACTCGGCGAACTCATGTGGGAGTTCTGCGGGATGGCCCGCACCGACGCCGGACTGCACAAGGCCCTGGAGCGCATCCCCCAGATCCGCGAGGAGTTCTGGCGGCGCATCAAGGTGCCCGGGACCGGCGAGGAGTTCAACCAGTCGCTGGAGAAGGCCAACCGGATCGTCGACTACCTGGAACTCGCCGAGCTGATGTGCCTCGACGCGCTGCACCGTGCCGAGTCCTGCGGCGGCCACTTCCGCGAGGAGTCCCAGACCCCCGACGGCGAAGCGGCCCGCAGGGACGAGGAGTTCGCCTACGCGGCCGCCTGGGAGTTCACCGGCACCGGCGCGGCACCCACCCTGCACAAGGAAGACCTGGTCTTCGAGTACGTCCACCCCACCCAGCGGAGCTACGCATGAAGCTCACCCTGCGCGTCTGGCGGCAGCGAAACGCCGGCGCCGACGGAGCGATGTCCACGTACGAGGTGGACGGCATCTCGACCGACATGTCCTTCCTGGAGATGCTCGACGTCCTCAACGAACAGCTCATCCTGTCCGGCGAGGACCCCGTCGCCTTCGACCACGACTGCCGCGAGGGCATCTGCGGCGCCTGTTCCCTCGTGATCAACGGCGATGCGCACGGCCCGGAGCGCACCACCACCTGCCAGCTGCACATGCGGTCCTTCAAGGACGGCGACACGATCGACATCGAGCCCTGGCGGGCCGCCGCGTTCCCGGTGATCAAGGACCTCGTCGTCGACCGGTCCGCGTTCGACCGGATCATCCAGGCCGGCGGCTACATCACCGCGCCCACCGGCTCCGCCCCCGACGCCCATGCCACGCCGGTCCCGAAGGCCGACGCCGACTTCGCCTTCGAGCACGCGGAGTGCATCGGCTGCGGGGCGTGCGTCGCGGCGTGCCCCAACGGCGCTGCGATGCTGTTCACCTCCGCCAAGGTCAACCATCTCAACGTCCTGCCCCAGGGCGGGCCCGAGCGGGAGACCCGGGTGCTGGACATGGTGGCGCAGATGGACGCCGAGGGCTTCGGCGGCTGCACGCTGACCGGGGAGTGCGCGACCGCCTGTCCCAAGGGCATCCCGCTGGTGTCGATCACGGGCATGAACAAGGAGTGGCTGCGGGCCACCCGGAAGGCGGGCAAGCGGTAGCGGCCCGCTGAGCAGGAGACGTTCGCCACGAGAACAGGGGGCGGACGGGCGGGGCCGGGAGTGGTGCTCATCCCCGGCCCCGTCTGGCTCGCGGCGACGGCCAAGACCCCGGCGTTCAGCATTCCCACATCCCAGCTCCTGGCACAGGTCACGCGCACGCAAACCGGCATCGGAAGAACAGGAGCGACGGGCCGTACGCATCGCGCCCGCCGCTGTCGCCGAACCGGCCCGTGACCAGGAGAAGCCATGACCGGCGTGTCCACCCTCGACCGTCCCCCGCAGCCCGCGGCTCCCACCCGCTACACCGTCACCCTCGCCCGTGACGAGGACGACGTGCGTGCCGCCCAGCGGCTGCGGCACGACGTCTTCGCCGGGGAGATGGGGGCCCTGCTGGCCACCCCGCAGCCGGGCCTCGACATCGACGCCTTCGACGCCTACTGCGACCACCTGATGGTCCGCGACACCATGACCGGCCAGGTCGTCGGCACCTACCGGCTGCTGCCCCCGGAGCGGGCCGCGGTCGCCGGACGGCTCTACTCGGAGGGCGAGTTCGAACTGGGCGCGCTCGACGCGATCCGGCCCCAACTGGTGGAGGTCGGCCGCTCCTGCGTGCACCCCGACCACCGCGACGGCGCCGTCATCAGCCTGATCTGGGCCGGGATAGCGCGTTACATGATCGACCGCGGGCACGAGTGGCTGGCGGGCTGCTGCTCGGTGCCGCTCGGCGACGGCGGGGTCCTCGCGGGCGCCACCTGGGAGCGGGTGCGCGCCAAGCACCTGGCCCCCGAGGAGTTCCGGGTACGGCCGCTGCTGCCGTGGGTCCCGAACGCCGGGGCCCCCGCCGGTCCCGGCGAGCTGCCCGCCCTGCTGCGCGGCTATCTGCGTCTGGGCGCCTGGGTGTGCGGCGAACCCGCGCACGACGCGGACTTCGGGGTCGCCGACCTGTACGTGCTGCTGTCGATGCGCCGGGTCAACCCGCGCTATCTGCGGCACTTCCTCTCCCTCGTGCCGGCCTGATGAGCGTCTGGCTGCCCAGCGCGCCCTGCACCCCGGGCGCCTGTGTGGAGCAGGCCCGCACCGCGGCGGCCGTACCCCGGGCCGTGCTGCGGCTGACCGCCGTCGCGGCCCTGCTGCTGGCCGGGATCGCGCTGACCCCGCTCGGCGGGAGGCTCCCCGCCGAGTGGGTCCGGCGGTGGTGCCGGGCGATCGTGCGGGCCATCGGCGTCCGGGTCCGCCTCACCGGCGCCCCCGCCCCCGCCGGCGGCCTGCTGCTGGTCGCCAACCACGTCTCGTGGCTGGACATCCCGCTGCTCACCGCCGTACGCCCGGCCCGCATGCTCGCCAAGACCGAGATCCGGCAGTGGCCGGTGGCGGGGGCGCTGGTCGCGCGCGGCGGGGCGCTGTTCATCGAGCGGGACCGGCTGCGCGCCCTGCCCGAGACGGTCGCCCGGATCGCCGGGGCGCTCGGCGCGGGCGCGGCCGTGGCCGCCTTCCCCGAGGGCAGCACCTGGTGCGGGCGGGCCCAGGGCCGCTTCCACCGGGCGGTGTTCCAGGCCGCGCTCGACGCGGGCGTGCCCGTACAGCCGGTCAGCCTGCGTTACCGGCAGGAGGGCGGCGGCCCGGGCACGGCGGCGGCGTTCGTCGGCGAGGACACCCTGCTCGCCTCCCTGTGGCGGGTGGCCCGCGCCCGGGGCCTGGTCGCCGAGGTGGAGATACGGCCGCTGATCCCGCCGGGCGCCCACCCCGACCGCCGCGCCCTGGCCCGGGCGGCCCAGCCGGTCAGCCCGGAACCGGCCTGGACCCATACGGCGCTGGTCACGGGCCGGCCCGTACCCGCGTCCCCCGTGGTGTTCTAGCGGAGGGGGCGCGCGACCAGCTCCGCCAGCCGCAGATAGGCCTCCACGGTGGCCGCGCGCAGATCGTTCAGCTCCCAGTGCGCCGACTGCAGCGCGGGGTCGAAGGGCACCTGCACCACCTGGCCGGCGTCGACGTCCAGGTGCCGGGCCCGGCGATAGGAGCCGTCCGTCCGGGTGGCCACCACGACCGCCTGGTCGGCCAGCCGGTGGTGCCCGGCCTCCCGGATCCGGTCGAGGCCGCGCGCCGCCGCGTCACGGAACCAGTCGGCGGCGCCGCAGCACAGGATCAGCCGGTCCGTGTGCCCGAGGACCACCTCCAGCGCCGGGTCCGCGCGCACCGGCGCCCAGTCGGTCAGGACATAGGAGTAGTACGGCGCCGTATGGGCCAGTACCCGCAGGTACTCCTGGGCGTGCGTGGAGTTGGGCCCGTAGTGCCCCGCCCGCTGCGCGATCACCTCGAGGCCCGAGCCGAGGCGTGTGGTCCGGGCGCGGATCTCCTCGTACGACGGACCGAGCGGCAGGGCGGCCAGATCCCTCGGCACGGCCGGGTTGCGCTCGCGCGGGAGGAACGCGGCGAGCGCCCCCTCGGCGGGGGCGCCGTCGACGGCGAGGACGGGGTCGTCCCGTACGGCGGCCAGCAGGGAGCCCAGCGCGATCGTCGCGGTGGCCCGGCCGCTGTAGTGGTAGGCGCTGACCAGGGTCAGCCGCCTGCTGTGCGGCAGCGGCTCGCTCAGCCGCGCCAGGCGTTCCCTGGTCCGCGCGCGTACCGCCCTGAAGCGGGGCAGGGGCACCCGGCCGGCCCCCGGTGCCTTGGGGGGCGGGTCCGGCGGGGTCAGCGGTACGGGCGCGGCCGGCCGGCCGCCCGGTGGCAGGGCGGCCGCGGACGCGTCCTCGCCCAGCCGCAGCCGGGCCAGCGCGATGTACTTGGCCAGGGCGTCGGCGACCTCGCCGGCCGTGGGACGCTGGGCCGGATCGTCGTCGAGGCAGCGCAGCACCAGGTGCCGCAGCTTCTCCCAGCCGTCGCCCTGCCACAGGTGCATGCCCTCCGGCAGGCTCGGCACCTCCACGCCCGCCTTGCTGCTGATCAGCTGCAGCACCGCGCCCAGTGAGCGCATGCTGTCCGCGACGGTCGGCGCCGGGCCGGTTCCCAGATACCGGCCGTCCACGACGCAGTCGGACAGATCGGCGAGTGCCACCGTGCGGCGCAGCACGTACACGCTGTCCATGCCGAAGTCGGCGGGGACCAGCCCGCCGGCATGGCACAGGGCCAGGGCGTTCGCCACATGCCAGGAGACCAGCAGACCGCGCACCAGGTCGAACGGGGCGGTGCCGTCCTGCAGGGACCGGGCGAACACCTCGGACAGCCGAGGCGGCCCCCCGTCCCCCGCCTCCGGGTCACCCATCGGCGTCATCGCGAGCCAGGGCGGGGAGTCCTCCAGACCCGAGGCGAGCAGCGCGGGGGCGTACTGTCCCTGCAACCGGGAGAGCGCCTGCGTCTCCATGGCGATCAACTGGGCGTTGGCCGCCGGGAGATCGGGCCGCGGCGTGCGCAGCACCGCCTCGGTGCCGTCCGCGTCGGTGCCCCGGTACAGAACCGTACGGCGGCCCCGGCGCCGGTCGCGCAGCGTGTAGGGACCGAGCCGCGCCGGGTCCGCGTCGGTCAGGGGCGACCAGCCGTCGCCTCCCGCGGCGGTGCGCTCCGGCTCCCGGGAGGGCAGGCCGGGTACCCGGTCGAACGACACCCCGAAGCGGGTCAGCAGCCGGCGTTCGACGCTGGTGAACGGGTGGTGGGTGCCCGGCAGCTGGGCGGAGCCGTCGGGATGGGCCAGCCAGGCCGGGAAGTCCGGCGCGTTGCCCGCGAGTTCCTCCAGATGGCGGCCGATCCTACGGCTGGTGCGCAGCAGTTCGGCCTGCGGGACCGAGTCCAGGAGCACCGACTTGGACTCCTCGGCGAAGTCGAAGACCCGGTGCTTGGCGGGCAGCGGTCCGGGCACCGGCGCAGGGTGCGGCCGGACCAGGCCGCCCAGGAACACCTCCGCCAGATGCGAGGTCGTGGCCGGCCAAGGCACCGCCGACTGCACCAGCCGCATCACCGGCACCGACAGCGGCGAGACCGCAGCGAGATGGGCCGCCAGCCGGTACGCCTCCGGGGTGGCCGCGTCCCGGAAGTGCTGGGCGCTGGTCAGGTCCCGGGCGCCGGCCACGCTGCCGTACGGGTCGGGACGGGCCAGCAGGGGCAGCTCCACGGTGGTACCGGGCGAGGCGAGCAGTCGCGCCCAGGTACGCAGCGACCCGGCCGTCGGCTCCAGGACGGGCACGGGCACCCCGTCGTAGACGGACAGCTCCGGCGGCAGCAGCGGATCGCCCACCTCCCAGGCCGCGTTGGCGCCGCCGATCCGCCGGGTGGTGGCCTGCCAGCGCTCGGCGGCGATACCGGAGGCCTCCCACATGTCCGGCGGCAGGGTCTGCAGTACCGCGGTCGGACCGAGCACCGCCCAGCGGGCCAGCAGCCGGTGCATGGCACCGGACCGCCAGGCCGCGCCCATGCCGTCGCTGACGACGAGGACGAGGGTGCGGCCCGAGGGGTCGTTGACCGTGCTCAGCGGCAGCGTGCCGCTCTCGGGACGGAACGGCCGCGCGTGCAGGCGGGGTTCACGGGCGGCGCGGGTGTCCAGGCCCAGCACCCGGGTGGCGGCGAAGGCGCCCAGCCGCTCCAGCAGGGCGCGCAGTTCGGCGCCGAGCCGGTGCCACAGCAGCATCGACAGGCCGTCGTCGACGAGCAGCGCAAGATTCAGCCAGCGTTCCCGCACCGGCCGTTCCACCACGTCGGGCAGGCCCGTCTCGGCCAGCTGGGCGGCGGTGCGCTCCTCGTCGACCTCCATCCGGTGGCTGCTGTCGAGGCGGCGGCGCAACGGCCTGAGCACCCGGCCCAGTTGGAGCTCGTCGGCGAGGGCCTTGTCCTCGGGCACCCGTACCGGCATCGCCCGGCGCGGCTCGGGAGCGGACCGGGCGAGCCGCACCTCGGGCACCGGACTGCGCCGGGCCGCGGCGTAGAGGGCGGGGGCGGTGAGATCGGGCAGGTCCGGGTCGCCGGGGTCCGGCGTCGGCGTCTGCCGGGCGGTACGGCCGGGCTCGGGGGCGGGGGTGGGCACGGGGTGGCCCGGCGCCGGAGCGGGCTCGCGCAGCAGCCGCAGCAGTGGCGCGTCGGCGTCGGCGGGCATTCGGCGGGCGAGCCACAGCGCGTCGAGGACCTGGTCCGCGTCCAGGTGGTGCCCGCAGGCGGCCAGCACCCGCAGTGCCTCGCCCAGCGGCCCGCCCCCGTCCGCCCCGCTCACATCGCCCCGGTGAGCTGGTGCAGTACGGCGTCCAGCAGGCCGTCCGCGTCCAGGTCGACGCCTCCGGTACGCAGGAACACGGCGTTCAGCAGCTGGTCGGTGGCGAGTTCACCGAGGGCACGGCGGCGCAGGAAGGCGTCGATCAGGTCGTCCGCCTCGCGCAGCGCCTCCTCGCCCAGGTGCGCGGCGACGATGGTACGCAGCCGCTGCTCGTCGGGCACCGGCAGTTCGAGCCTGAGACACCGGCGCAGGAACGCGGGCGGGAAGTCCCGCTCGCCGTTGCTGGTGATGATCACGACGGGGAACTCGGAGCACTGCACGAGCCCTTGGTGCACCCGGACCGTGCCCCGGTGGTCGGAGGTCTGCACCTCCACGTCCGCGGTGTCCTCCGGCAGCCGGACCAGCTCCTTGATCTCGAAGTAGCCCTCCTCGAACACGGTCAGCAGATCGTTGGGCAGGTCGACGTCGCCCTTGTCCATCTCGTCGACCAGCAGACAGCGCGGGGCGGCCGACCCCACCAGCGCCGTGCCGAGCGGCCCCAGCCGGACGAACTGCCCGATGGACGGCTCGCGTTCACCGCGGTCCCGGTGGAGCGTGGTCTCGCGCAGCCGGCCGATGGCGTCGTAGACGTAGAGGGCCTCCGGCACGGTGGAGCGGCTGGTGACGGACCAGCGCAGCAGGTCGCCCAGGCGCAGTTCCAGCGCCACGGCACGGGCGAGCGACGACTTGCCCGTGCCCGCGGGACCGGTCACCAGCAGGGGACGGCGCAGGTGCAGCGCCGCGTTGACGATGTCGGCGTGCCGCTCGTCGATCACGTACGGCAGCTGCGGACGCGGGGCGCGCGCCGGGGTGAAGCGCCGCCAGGGCGGGGCGGAGGGGAGGGCGACGTCACGGGGCACGCCGTCGCCTCGGAACAGGCGCCAGTCGGCGTCGGCGGCGGATGTCATGGGCCCTCCTGGGGTTCGGACAGATGCAGACGAGGGACGGTGCGGTCGGCGTCGGCCCAGGCGAGGACCGGACGGCCGGGGAACTCGGGTGGATTGGCCCAGGCGCCCGCCCGGTAGCTGTGGACGCCGTCGGGCAGCTCCCGGGTGGCGACCCGGGACATGTGCCGGACGCTGTGCGCGGGTCCGTCCTCGCCGCGGTCCCACATCACCACCGGTATGCCCAGGGCCAGGCAGGTCTGCACGATGCCGTCCCGGGGCGGACCGGGCGGTACGTCAACGGAGACGCGCACCGTGTCGAGTTGGTTGACGAGCTGCGAGTAGAGCGTGCTCTGTTCGGCGGGGTCGGAGACGACGAGCGTCCCGCCGGAGTCCAGACGGCTCCATCTGCTGCGCCAGCGGGAGAGGAACCGCCCGTTGCGGCGCAGGAGTTCGGGGCAGTGCACGACCAGCGGGAACTCCACCCCGAGCACGCCGGGCACCAGCTCGGCCGGGTCCCGGACCGCCCACTCGTCGACGGGCAGGTTGAGTCCGCCGCGGTCCACGAGCACCTCCACCAGCGGTGGCCGCTCGTCCTCCGGCGGGGGCGTGAGCGAGTCCAGGACGCGCAGCACCTCGCGGGCCGCCTCGGACGCGGAGTACGTCCGCAGGCTCTGGGTCGACACCTGCCGGGGTCCGGCGCCCTCGTCGCACCAGATCCGCAGCCGGTGCCGGCCCCGCCCGGCCTCCGTCACCTGCACCAGGACCCGCCCGCGCGCGGTACGTCCGCGCACCGAACGCGCCCACTCATGGGCGTCGTAGCGGCGCTCGCCCAGCGCGGAGCGCTCGATGCCGAGCCGGCCGGCCACCCCGTCCGACCACAGCCGCAGCCGGGCCCGCTGGATGTCGGGGACGAGAGCCGCGACGTACTCCACCACCCGCAGCAGCGCGGGCACCCGGCGCTCGTCACCGCTGGCGTGACCGTCCCCCGGGAGGATCTCCAGGCGGTCGACCAGCGCGTCCACGGTGTCGCCGCCCGGCTGGGCCGCGAGGTGGGGCAACGCCGCGCGGACCGCCTCGGAGAACCGTGCGGTGGCGGCCGGGTCGAGGGCGCGCAGCCGGCCGCGCAGGTCCGCGTACTCGGACGGGGACAGCAGCCTGGGGGTGCGCGACAGAGCGCCCGCGGCCAGCATCCGGTCGGCGGACCTCGGATCGTCCCGGCGCAGCAGCCCGCTCAGTGCCGCCAGCGCGCGCGGATGCGTCAGCAGGAACGCGGCGAAGTCCTCGGCGCAGGGCGGACGGACGTCGCTGCCGTGCTCCACCCCGCACAGCCGGGCCAGCCGGCGGGCACAGTCGCCGCGCCCGCTGGGCGAGGGGAGCGCGTCCTCGATCGCCTCGACGAGCAGCTCGAAGGCGTGCTCGTCGGTGTCGGGCGGCACGGGCCGGACCCGGTCCAGCACGCCCAGGGGGCCCAGTTCGGCCTCGACGGCCTGCCAGGGGACGACCCAGCTGCGCCGGATGACGTTCTGGAAGTCGAGCGGGAGCGGTTCCCCGGCGGCGTCGACCGGCATGAAATGCCCGGCGACGAGACCGACCACGGCGTTCTCCTCCTGGCACCACAGGGGGCCGCCGCTGTAGCCGGGGCCGACCGCCATGCCGGTGGGCGCGCCGTCGACGTAGCCGTGCGGACCGTGCAGGGCGGCGACGGTGAGCCGGGCGACGGTGGAGTCGCGGCCGGTGCCGTGCCACGCGTGCAGCTTCTGGCCGACCGACAGGGCGGACTGGCGGGGGCCGCCGGGCAGGCCCGACGCGGGGGCGTCGACGCGCAGGACGGCGAGGTCGCCGAGCCACTCGTCGGTGCCCGGCCGCACCGGCCCGCCGTCCCGGCCGCGCGGCGGGATCCAGTGGGCCACCCGGGCGAGGTGGCGCACGGAGCCGGCGGTGGGCTCGCGGATCTCGACGGGCACGTCCTCGGTGCCGGGTGCCCTGAGGTCGAACATGTCCCGGCCCATTGCGGCGTTGACGACATGTGCGCAGGTCAGCACCGTGTCATGGCCGAGGACGAGCCCCGCGCCCGCCGTCCTGCCGTCGTCGGTCCGCCGCACGGTGACGACGTACCGGGACGGGTCGTCGTCGCCGTCCCCCGTGATGTGGAACCAGCCCACGCTTCACTCCGCGGGGGTCGTGCCGGTGTCCGGAGCCGGCTTCCAGCTGGCGGTGACGGTCAGATGCGCCTGCCCGGCGGCGCCGACGATCCCGAACTTCAGGTCCTGGCCGACCTGTACGCCGAAGGTCACGCTCAGCTCGGTCGGCGGCTCGGGCACCGCCGTGGCGGCGTCGTGGACCTCCTGGAGCAGCGGACCGATCGGACGCAGTGCGCCGCGCAGCGCGTCGGCGGCGAAGTTCGCGACGGCCCGGCCGCCCGCGCCGACCGGCACCACCCGGCCCATGCCCGCGGGGAGATCGTCGTCCGGCTGCCCGGCCGCGGGGACCGCGCCCGTCCCGGGGGCGAGGAAGAACCGCACGGGCGTGCCGTCGTCGAGTTCGAGGTCGCCTGAACGCTCGGGTGAGATGGACACGGCCTCATTATGGTCAAGGATCACCCATGGGCCGCCCCGGCGGTCCAACTCGGTTACCGCATCGATGCATTGGGCACGTGCCGACGACGGGCGGTGTTCAGGGCATGACCCGTGCCAGGTACGGCGCCGTGGCGCTGTCCGCCGACCGGGCCACCCGCTCCGGGGGACCGGACGCCACGATGCGGCCACCCCGGTCGCCACCGCCGGGGCCCAGGTCGATCACCCAGTCGGCGCCCGCCACGACCGTCATGTCGTGCTCGACCACCACGACCGTGTGCCCGGCGTCGACCAGCCCGTGCAGCCGGTCCATCAGCACTTCCACATCCGCCGGGTGCAGTCCGGTGGTCGGCTCGTCGAGCAGGTACAGGGTGTGGCCGCGCCGCCCGCGCTGCAGCTCGCTCGCCAGCTTGATCCGCTGGGCCTCGCCGCCGGACAGCTCGGTCGCCGGCTGCCCGAGCCGCAGATAGCCGAGGCCCACGTCGAGCAGCGTGGACAGGCTCCGGGCGGCGGCGGGGACGTCGGCGAAGAACTCCGCCGCGGCCTCCACCGTCAGATCGAGCACGTCGGCGATGTCCCGCCCCCGGTACGCCACTTGGCGCGTCTCGGGGTTGTAGCGGGCGCCGCCGCAGTCCGGGCACGGCGCGTACGTGCTCGGCAGGAACAGCAGCTCGACGCTGACGAACCCCTCGCCCTGGCAGGTCTCGCAGCGTCCCCCGGGCACGTTGAAGGAGAACCGTCCGACGCCGTAGCCGCGCGATCGCGCCTCCTCGGTGCCCGCGAACACCTTGCGGACCACGTCGAACAGGCCGGTGTAGGTGGCCAGGTTGGAGCGCGGGGTCCGTCCGATCGGCCGCTGGTCGACCCGGACCAGCCGCTCCACCCCGTCCAGCTCCTGCGTCAACTCGCCGATGAGCGTGGACTTCCCGGAACCGGAGACCCCGGTGACGGCGGTGAACGCGCCGAGCGGGAAACGGGCCGTCACCGCGCGCAGGTTGTGCCGGGTGACCGGTCCCACCGTCAACCAGCCGTGCGGCTCGCGGACCTGACGCGCCGGGCCGGGGGACTCGTCGAAGAGGAACGCGGCCGTCGCCGACCCCTCGACCGACGCCAGCTCGGCCGGCGGCCCGCTGTACAGCACCCGCCCGCCGTGCTCACCCGCGCCGGGGCCGACGTCCACCAGCCAGTCGGCGCCGCGCACCACCTCCAGATGGTGCTCCACCACGAACACCGAGTTGCCGGCGGCCTTCAGCCGGTCCAGCACGGTCAGCAGGGCCTCGGTGTCCGCCGGGTGCAGTCCGGCGGACGGCTCGTCCAGGACGTACACCACGCCGAACAGCCCGGAGCGCAACTGCGTGGCGAGTCGCAGCCGTTGCAGCTCGCCCGCCGAGAGGGTGGGGGTGGGCCGGTCGAGGCCGAGGTAGCCGAGGCCCAGTTCGACGACGGGCGCGATCCGGGACTTGAGGTCCTCGGTCAGTACCCGGGCGGTCTCGTCGCGGCCGTCGAGCAGCCTGGCCAGGTCGGTCAGCGGCAGCGCGGCCAGTTCGGCGATGGTCCGGCCGCCGAAGGTCACCGCGAGCGCCTCGGGCCGCAGCCGGCTGCCCCCGCACACCGGACACGGCGCACTGGTCAGGAAACGCTCCGCCTTCGCCCGCAGCGTCTGCGACTTGGTGTCCGAGAAGGTCTTCAGCACGTACCGGCGCGCGCTCATGTACGTGCCCTGGTAAGGGCGTTGGATGCGGTCGGCGTCCCGTACCGGATGGACGGTGACGACCGGCTGCTCGTCCGTGAACAGGATCCACGAGCGCTGTTCGGCGGGCAGTTCGCGCCAGGGCCGGTCCACGTCGTGGCCGAGCGCGTCGAGGACGTCCCGCAGGTTCTTGCCCTGCCAGGCGCCCGGCCAGGCGGCGATCGCGCCGTCGCGCACGGACAGCGCGGGATCCGGGACCAGCAGTTCCTCGGAGGTCTCGTGCACCTGGCCGAGGCCGTGGCACTGCGGGCACGCACCGGCCGCCGTGTTGGGCGAGAACGCGTCCGAGTCGAGGCGCTCCGCGCCGGCCGGATAGTCCCCGGCACGCGAGAACAGCATGCGCAGGGAGTTGGAGAGGTTGGTGACCGTGCCCACCGAGGACCGGGAGGTCGGGGACGAACGGCGCTGCTGCAGCGAGACCGCGGGCGGCAGCCCGCTGATCTCCCCGACCTTGGGCGCGCCGACCTGGTGGATCAGCCGGCGCGCGTACGGCGCGACCGACTCGAAGTACCGCCGCTGGGCCTCGGCGTAGATCGTGCCGAACGCCAGCGACGACTTCCCCGAGCCGGACACACCGGTGAACACGGCCAGGACGTCCCGCGGGATGTCGACGTCGACGCCCTTGAGATTGTGCTCACGGGCGCCGCGGACGCGGACGTAGGGGTCATGGGGGTGATGCATGTCAGGCGCAACCCTATCCGCGCCCGTGCGCCGCTACTGCGGAGGGTTGTCGGTGTCCCGCCCCAGCTGCTCCTTCAGTCTGTCCTGAGCCGTGTCGACCTGGCCGCTGTACTTGCCCTGCGTCTTCTCGTCCACGAAGTCGCCGGCCTTGTCGATGCCCTGGCCGGCCTGGTCCTCGTGGCCCTTGAGCATCTGCTTGAGCTTGTCCATCACGGACATGGCAGCCCTCCTCGTCGCTAGAGGCTTTCCCTCCCAGGTTCACCGGCCCCCGCCGTCCGCGCATCTCGGGGCCTCAGCGGCCCGGGGCGAAGAGCGCGGCGAGCCGCCGGTAGGAGTCCAGCAGGGCCGTACGGTCGTAGCCGCTGGTGGTGACCAGGACCTCGTCGGCGCCCGACCCCTTCAGCACCGTCTCCAGCTCGTGTGCGACCTGCTCCGACGTGCCCGCGATGTGCCCGGCGAGCCCGGAGTCGTAGAAGCCGCGCTCCTTCGCGGTCATCGTGCGGGCCTCGGTCTCCTCGGCGGGGGCCAGCGGCGGGAAGGTGCCGTGGGTGCGCGAGTACGCCATCGACCAGGCCTCCGGCACCAGCAGCCGCCGCGCCTCCGCCGCGGTGCCGGCGACCGCGATCGTGCCGGAGATCACGACATACGGCTCGGGCGCCCAGGGGGAGGGGCGGAACAGGGAGCGGTACTGGTCGATGCCGCGCAGCAGCTTCTCGCGGGCGCGCAGATCCCCGATGACCATGGGCAGCCCGGCGCGGGCCGCGATCCGCGCGCCCTCGCCCATGGCCAGCACGAACGGCGGCACCCGCAGGCCCTCGGAGGGACGGGCCCGCACCCCGGTCGGCGAGGTGCCCTCGAACCAGCCGAGCAGCTCGCCGAGCTGCGCCCCGAAGTCCTCGGCGTCCTCCTTGTCCCGGCCAAGGGCCCTGCGCACCCCGTCGGTGAAGCCGACGGACCGCCCGAGTCCCATGTCGATCCGGCCGGGGAACAGGGCCTCCAGGACACCGAACTGCTCGGCCACGACGAGGGGTCGGTGGTTGGGCAGCATCACCCCGCCGGTGCCGACCCTGATCGTGCGGGTGGCCGCGGCGACCGCGGCGGCGAGCACGGTCGGCGCGGAACCGGCGACGCCGGGCACGCCGTGGTGCTCGGACACCCAGAAACGGTGATAGCCGAGCGCCTCCGCCTGACGGGCCAGCGCGACGGTGTCCCGCAGCGCCTCCGCGGGCGCGTGCCCCTCGCGGGTGCGGGAACGGTCGAGTACGGAGAACCGGGTCCGGGTGATCACTGAGCTGCTCACTCAGGTGTCAACGCGTTGCGCGGCCGAGGATTCCCGCGCGCGGTGGCGCCTGGCTAGGGTGGCCGGGTGACCGACAGCAGCAGGCGCCCACTCGCGGTGTTCGACCTCGACAACACCCTGGCCGACACCGCCCACCGGCAGCATTTCCTGGAGGACCGGCCGCGGGACTGGGACGGGTTCTTCGCGGCCGCGCCGCAGGACCCGCCGATCACCGAGGGTGTCGCGCTGGCCGTGGCGAGCACCGCGGAGTGCGAGATCGTGTATCTCACCGGCCGTCCCGAGCGGTGCCGGCGCGACACGCTGGACTGGCTCGCGGCCCACGGGCTCCCCGAGGGGCGTGTGTTCATGCGGGGCAACGCCGATCGCAGGCCCGCCCGGTTCACCAAGCTGGAGATCCTGCGCCGGCTCGCCCAGGGCCGCGAGGTCCGTGTTCTCGTCGACGATGACGAGCTGGTCTGTGACGACGCCGAACGCGCCGGGTTCGCCGTCGTACGGGCCCGCTGGGCCGCGCGGTCCGCGGCGCTCCAGGAGGCTCAGGAGCGGGAAGGGCGCACCTGAGGGCGGGGGCGGGTCAGCCCTCGTCCTCCAGGCGGAAACCCACCTTCAGCCCCACCTGGTAGTGCTCGATCCGTCCGTTCTCGATCTGGCCGCGGACCTGGGTCACCTCGAACCAGTCGAGATTGCGCAGGGTCTGGTCAGCACGCGCGATGGCGTTGCGGATGGCCTGGTCGACGCCTTCGTGCGACGTACCGACGATCTCGGTGACCCGGTAGGTGTGATTCGACATGAGGGTGCTCCTCTCGTGTCACGCCGTACTCCACCGTGCCGCATCCCCGTCGCGGCCGCCCCTTGACCTACGGATTGGTCCATACCAAAATCCAGCACACCCGTGCGAGCGCTCCCGCTCGTCCCCCACGTCGGGCCCCCACACCTGTCCGCACCCCTTGCCAGACAGAACAGGACCCCTCGTGAGACGTCGTCTGCTCGCCCTCGTCTGTGTCACCGGTTCCCTCGTGAGTGCCTGCGGGATGCTCCCGGGCGGGCACGAGCGCGAGACCGTCACCGTGTGGCTGATGAAGGACAGCGCCTCGAAGGAGTTCCTCCAGCGCTTCACCGAGGACTTCGAACGCACCCACCAGGACCTGCGCCTCGACATCCGCATCCAGCAGTGGACCGGCATCGTCGAGAAGGTCCGCGCGGCGCTCAAGGAGGACTCCGGCAAGGGGCCCGACGTCATCGAGGTCGGCAACACCCAGGTCCCGCTGTACGCCGACGGCGGCCGGCTCGCCGACCTCACGCTGGAGTCGATGCGGGACTGGGGCCAGGAGCAGTGGCTGCCCGGCCTCGCCGAGCCCGGCAAGGACGGCAACGCGCAGTACGGCATCCCCTGGTACGCGGCCAACCGCGTCGTCATCTACCGCAAGGACCTCTTCGAGGCGGCCGGCATCGCCGGCCCGCCGAAGACCCGCGCCGAGTGGCTCACCGACACCGAGAAGCTCGACTCCGGCGGCAACCAGGGCATTTATCTCGCCGGACAGGACTGGTACACACTCTCCGGCTTCATCTGGGACGAGGGCGGCGACCTCGCCGTGCAGAAGGACTACGCGTGGAAGGGCGCCCTGGACACCCCGGCCGCGCTGCGCGGCATGGACTTCTACCGCCGGCTGCAGGCGCTGGGCCGGGGCCCCGTGGGCGCCGACGAGGAACACCCGCCGCAGGCAGGGGTGTTCGCCGGCGGCAAGGTCGCCCAGATCGTCGCCGTACCCGGGCTCGCCCAGTCGATCGTGCAGCAGAACCCGGACCTGAAGGGCGAGCTGGGCTTCTTCCCGGTGCCCGGGAAGACCGCCGCGCGGCCCGGCACCGTGTTCACCGGCGGCTCCGACCTCGTGATCCCGCAGAACACCAAGGACCAGTTCGCCGCGACCGCCGTCGTCGGCGCGCTCACCGGCGCCAAGTGGGACACCGAACTCGCCCGCGCCATGAACTACGTGCCCAACAGGACCCGGCTGGCGAGCGCGGTCACGGGTGAGGAGGGGGTCGCCGCCATGGCCGCGGGCGCGGCGCACGGCAGGGCGACCCCCAGCACCCCTCAGTGGGCCGACGTCGAGGCCGACAACCCGATCAAGGAGTACATGACCCGGGTACTGAACGGGGCGGACCCGGCGGTCGAGGCCCGCCGGGCCTCGACCAGGATCACCGAGGAGCTCACCCCGGCGCTCTGACTCACCGCACCACACTCAGCGACAGCGCGAAGCGGCTCTGCGCGTCGGTCCACCAGTGGGTCAACTCCAGTCCGGTGTCGGCGAGTTCGTCGGTCACTCCGGCCCGGCGGAACTTGGCCGACACCTCGGTGCGCAGCTCCTCGCCCGCCGCGAAGTCCACGGCGAGGTCCAGCTCGGGCACCTTCACGGTCTGCGCGGTGCGGGAGCGCAGCCGCATCTCGATCCACTCCCGCTCGCTGTCCCACAGCGCCACGTGGTCGAAGGCGTCCGGGTCGAAGTCGGCGCCCAGCTCACGGTCGACGACGGCCAGCACGTTCTTGTTGAACGCGGCCGTCACCCCGGCCGCGTCGTCGTAGGCGCGGACCAGCACCCGCTCGTCCTTGACCAGGTCGGTGCCGAGCAGCAGTCCGTCGCCCGGCGCCAGCAGGGAGCGCACGGAGGCCAGGAACTTCGCGCGTTCGTCGGGCAGCAGATTGCCGATCGTGCCGCCGAGGAAGGCCAGCAGCCGGGGCCCGGGGGTGGCGGGCAGGGCGAGCGGGGCGGTGAAGTCGGCGATCAGCGCGTGGACCTCGAGGTCCGGGCGTTCCTCGATGAGCGCCTGCCCGGCCTGGGTGAGGGCGCTCTCGCTGACGTCGACCGGGACGTACGCCGCGGGTGCGAGCGCGTCGAGCAGGAAGCGGGTCTTCTCCGAGGAGCCCGAGCCCAGCTCGATCAGCGTGCGGGCGCCGCTGGCCGCGGCGATCTCACCGGACCGGGCGACGAGGATCTCCCGCTCGGCGCGCGTGGGGTAGTACTCGGGCAGCTCGGTGATCCGCTCGAACAGTTCGCTGCCGCGGGCGTCGTAGAACCACTTCGGCGGCAGCCACTTGGGCTTGGCGGTGAGGCCGTGCAGGACGTCGGCGCGCAGCGCGGCGTCCGTCGCGTCCTCGGGGAGGGTGCGGGTGACGTGCAGGGGGCTCACGTGCAGGGCTCCTTCGATGATGGGGGTCCCCCCGCTCGAGCGGAGTCGAGAGTGGGGGAGGACGCCGGGTCCTCCAGTGGGGCGAGCAGCGCGCCGGCGCGGCTCGCGGTGAGGACGGTGCGGTCGGGGACCTCCTGCCAGAGCGGGTCGTCGTCGTACGGCTCGGAGGCGACGACCGTGCTCCGGCCGGGCTCGGTGCGGTACCAGAGGCTGTCGCCCCAGGCGGTGGCGGCGATCGTGGCGCCGTCGGTCAGCAGCAGGTTGAGCCGGGAGGCCGGGGCCGCCTCGGCCAGCTCACGGACCGTCTCGCCGAGGGCCTGGTCCAGCTCCTCGCCGGACCGCAGCCGGTGCAGGACCAGTGCCCAGACGAACGCCGAGTCGGTTCGGGACTCCAAGGACAGCAGTTCGACGGGGGGCAACCCGGACGCGAGTGGGGCGGCCGAGTCCGGCCAGCCCGCGACGCTGCCGTTGTGGCTGAACAGCCACCGCCCGGCGGCGAAGGGCGCCGCGGCGGCCTCGCCGTCCGCGCCCGCCACCGTCGCGTCGCGTACGGCGGCGAGCACGGCGCCGGAGCGCACCACCCGGGCCAGGTCGGCGAAGGACAGGTCCGCCCAGATCGGTCCGGCCCGCCGGTAGCGGGCCGGCACCGGATCGCCCGGGGCGTACCAGCCCACCCCGAATCCATCGGCGTTGACCGTCCCGGAGCGCTGCCGCTGCGGCTCCCACGACTGGTGCACCAGACTGTGCGGGGGCTCCGTGAGGATCCGGCCGAGCGGTTCCTCGGGCCCCAGGTACGCGAGGTGACGGCACATCAGACGGCCTCCGAGCGGGCGGTGCGGAACCCGGAGAAGATCTGCCGCCGGACCGGGTAGTCCCAGTTGCGGAACGTGCCCCGACAGGCCACCGGGTCCACCGCGAACGAACCGCCGCGCAGCACCTTGTGGTCGGGGCCGAAGAACACGTCCGAGTACTCCTTGTACGGGAACGCCGCGAAGCCCGGATACGGCAGGAAGTCGCTCGCCGTCCACTCCCACACGTCGCCGATCAACTGCCGTACTCCGAGAGGGGATTCACCTGCCGGATAGCTGCCCGCGGGCGCCGGGCCGAGGTGCCGCTGGCCCAGGTTGGCGTGGGTCGGGGCCGGGTCGGCGTCGCCCCACGGGTAGCGCCGGGAGCGGCCGGTGGCCGGGTCGTGGCGGGCGGCCTTCTCCCACTCCGGCTCGGTGGGCAGCCGCCGCCCGGCCCAGCGGGCGTAGGCGTCGGCCTCGTACCAGCACACGTGCAGGACCGGCTCGTCCGGCGGAACCACCTCGGTGACGCCGAAGCGACGGCGCAGCCACTGGCCGCCGTCCCGGTGCCAGTACAGCGGGGCCGTGAGCGAGTGCTGCCGGATGTGCGCCCAGCCCTGCGGCGTCCACCAGCGCTCGGTGTCGTAGCCGCCGTCCGCGAGGAACGCCTGGTACGACGCGTTCGTCACCGGGGTCGTGTCGATCCAGAACGGCGCCACCTCCCGTACGTGCGCCGGGCGTTCGTTGTCGAGTGCCCAGGGCTCGTCGGAGGTGCCCATGGTGAACGGGCCGCCGGGGACGAGGACTTCGGCCGGACCGGTGAACGGCGGTGCCGGCTCGGGGTCGGGCGCGGTCAGCGCCCGCGGCCCCCTTCTGAGCTGATGGGTGATCAGCATCGTCTCGTCGTGCTGCTGTTCGTGCTGGGCGATCATCCCGAAGGCGAAGCCGGCCTCGGTCAGCCGCGAACCGTGGAAGTCGGCGCCCTCCAGCAGGTCCAGGACCCGGCCGCGCACCTCGGCCGCGTACCGGCGGGCCTCGGCGGGCGGCAGCAGCGGCAGCGAGGGACGCTCGGAGCGCGGATGCTCGAAGGCGTCGTACAGGCCGTCGATCTCGGGCCGTATCGCCTCCCGGCCGCCGACCGCCCTGAGCAGCCACAGCTCCTCCTGGTTGCCGATGTGCGCGAGGTCCCACACCAGCGGGGACATCAGCGGGGAGTGCTGGGCGGTGAGGTCCGGGTCCTCGACGCAGCTGGTCAGCAGCGTGGTGCGGGCCCGGGCGGTGAGGAGCGAGGTGACCGCGCGCTCGCGCAGGGCCTCGGTGTCCGGCTCGGTCGGGCCGGCGGCGGTGGCGCCGGTCTCGGGGGCGGTCATGTGCGGATGTCCTTCCTCCGGCGGTCGGTGGGGGTGCCCCCGGTGCGGCCGGGCCGGGAGGCGTCCATGGCGCGCCGCCGGTCCAGCAGGTCGTCGGCCGGGCAGCGGCCCCGGGCGACGTAACGGTCCCGGTACGCGGCCACCGCGCCGATCACCTCGGCGGTGGCCCCGATCCGGGGCAGGGCTTCCAGCGCCGCCGCGAAACACACGGCGGCGGCCTCGCGCAGCTCCGGATCGGCGAGCCCGTGCCGGGCCGCGTCGGTCCACAGCGGGTTGTGCGGGGCCGGCCGGTTCATGGACCGTTCCGCGAGGGGTTTCACGCTCCGGTACGCCGTCTCGGCGGCCTCCGGGTCGTCGAACAGCGCCGCCGTCACCGCGAGCGGCACGATCCAGCCGTCCTCACCGGGCTGTGCGTCGATCATGCGCAGCTCCATGTGGCCGCGCGGCCGGACCGGCGGGAACAGCGTGGTCAGGTGATAGTCCAGGTCCGCCCGGGTGGGCGGCCGGGGCGATCCGGAGCGGGTCCACTGCCGGAAGGTGAGCCCCTCGGGCACCTCCCACGGCCCGCCGTCCTGGCGGACACACATCACCGGCGAGTCCAGCACATGCCGGGCCCAGGCGGCGCGCGGGCCGCCGTCCAGCGGGGGAGCGCCCGCGCGGCCGGCGCCTATCTCCATCCACAGCAGCTGCCGGGTGGACAGCCAGCCCGTGGGCTCGTGGCCGATCAGCGGGGAGTTGGCGAACGCGGCCACCAGGACCGGGCCCAGGTGATGAGCCAGCCACCAGCGCCGTACGTGCCCGAGCGGGCCGGGCTCCTCGTGCCCGGCGTCGACGCAGACCTGTACGGACGCCGAGGTGCACATCATGTGGCGGCCGGCCGGACCGGTGCGGTCCAGGCACATCTCCATGGCGTCGTAGCGCGGCTCGTGCAGGAACCTGCGCGGCGTGTGCCAGGGATCGTGGCCGATGCCGACGAGGGTGAGCCCGTCCTCGGCGAGGACGGTACGGACCGTGTCCAGGTCGGCGGAGACGGTGCGGACGCACTCCATCAGGGAGGGCGCGGGCAGCGAACTCAGCTCCAGCTGGCCGCCGGGCTCCACGGTGAGCGGCGACCGCAGGGGTACGGCCCGCAAAGCGGCGTAGGCCGCTTCGAGTCGTTCGGGTGTCACGGGGAGCTGCGGCGCGCGCAGCTCGTGGACCAGCCACTCCAGTTCGACACCGAGCGCGCGGGGCGGCCCGGTCTTGAAGCAGATGCCCCGGACCAGGGCCTCCACCTCGGCTTCGGTGACGGCGGTGCGGTGGTTCGTACAGTCGCCGTCGCTCTTCGAGTCGGACATGTCGGGATCCTCCTGAGATTCCACCATGCCACCGGCCCGGTTGATCATGGGGCCGGGCGGGCATCCGTTCCACCCAAGACCCTCGAGCCGATTCGCACAAGAGTGCCCCATCGGACGTTCCGGTTCGGTCATCTCCGTTTCCGTATGCGTTCTCCCGGGCGTTCCGGGCCGTTCCGGGGCGGGAAACTCCGTTGCAGCGCATCACCAGCATCACCCAGGATGCGTGCATGAGCACGACGGGGGAGGCCGCGCGGGCGGTGGCCAGGGCGTCCACGGGGGTGGCGCCGTGAGCGCGCGCCTGCGCGGGATCGCCGCGCAGACGGAACAGATCGTGGCGGCGGGCCGGTACCGCGCACCGGACGGCCGGGACGTGTCCCTCGCGGCGGAGGTCGAGGCGGCGCGGGCCGGGACCAGGATGTTCGGACCGGAACCGGTGCCCGTTCTCGAAGCGGTGTCCGCACCGCACCCGTCGGCTTCCGCCGCGCAGCCGGCGTCAGGGCCCACGGCCGGCGGCCCGTTCTTCGAGGTCACCGCCGAGAGCAGCCTGGAGGCGGCCCGACGGCTGGCCGGCGCTCCGGTCGCCGTCCTCAACTTCGCCTCGGCCAGGAACCCGGGCGGCGGCTATCTCAACGGCGCGCAGGCCCAGGAGGAGGCCCTGTGCCGCGCCTCGGCGCTGTACGCCTGCCTGCTCACGGCCCGCCGCTTCTACGACCACCACCGCGCCGACCGCGACCCGTTCTACACGGACCGGGTGATCCACTCACCGGGGGTCCCGGTCTTCCGCGACGACCGCGGCCGGCTGCTGGCCGACCCGTTCCGAGCGGGCTTCCTGACCGCGGCCGCCCCCAACGCGGGCGTCGTGCGGCGTAGGGCGCCGGAGCGCATCACCGCCGTGCCGGGCGCCCTGGCGGTACGCGCCGAGCGGGTGCTGGAGACGGCCGCCGCCCACGGCTACCGCCGGCTGGTGCTGGGCGCCTGGGGCTGCGGGGTGTTCCAGAACGACCCGGCGCAGGTCGCGGGCGCCTTCCGGGCACTGCTCGGCCCCGGCGGCCGGTTCACCGGGACCTTCGATCACGTGGTCTTCGGAGTGCTGGACCGGACGCCGGGAGCGGTGGTGCGGGAAGCGTTCGCCCGGGCGTTCACCTGAGGTGAGGGGCCGTCAGGTCCAGCCGTAGCGCTCGTGCAGCCGCCGGCGGACCAGGTCGAACCGCATCCGGTCCAGCGCGCACGCCTCGCGGCGCATGCCCTCCTCGTGCAGCCGCAGCACGCGGTCCACGTCCACCCAGGAGTCCCGGTCGGAGCGGTCCCACGGCCCGCTGCCGATCGCCACGTAGTCCCGGTCGCCGTCGTGCCGCTTGCTGGTCAGCTGGACGGCGAGGAAGGTGCCCGCCGCCTCCCGGGCCACGACCAGCACCGGACGGTCCTTGCCCCGGCCGTCGTTCTCCTCGAACGGCACCCAGGTCCACACGATCTCGCCGGGGTCCGGGTCGCCGTCGTGGGCCGGGGAGTACTCGGTGCGCACCCGGCCGACCTCGTGCGGGTCGGCCTCGGTGGTGGCGTGGGGGCCGTACCGGCCGGGGACGTTCTCTTCGGTAAACGTGCTCACGGGGGCACCTTAGCGGTCGGCCGCGCCGGGGCAACGGGCGCCCACTGTGCGGGTGTTGCGTAGGATCCGTGCCGGTAAGGGCCTTGGCCGAGAGGCCCGCGAGGGCGGTTCGCGTCCGGTTTCAGATACGAACGGGGGATACGGCAGGCATGCGCACGCCGCACCAGATCTGGCAGGACGCCGATCTGCCCGGGCGCCGGCTCGCCGGACTCGCCCTCAATCCGTCCGCGTCACCGGGCGTCCTGCTCCGGCTGCTCGCCGAAGGTCCGCTCGCCGTGCGGATGGTGCTGTGCCGGGACCGCGATCTGCCCGGTGTCGTCGTGGACGCCGTGCTCGGCCATCCCGACCGGCGCACCCGGGGCTTCTTCGCCGTCAACCCTCATGTCGACCCGGCCCAGCGGGCGCGGCTGGTGGACGATCCGGAGTGGTTCGTCCGCGCCCACCTCGCCGACGGGCCCCGGTTCACCGAGCCCGACCGGCCCCGGCCGCTGCCCGACGCCACCGTGGTCCGCATCCTCACCACGTACGAGCCCGAACATCTGTGGTCGCTGTACCGGCAGATGTCCGCCGAACTGATCCGTACCCTGCCCGTCCACCCGGACCCCGAGGCGCGCCGCCACGGGGTCTTCGGCTGGAACCGGATGTCCGGCGAGCAGCGGGCCGCGCTGCTGGGGGACCCGGACGAGAGGGTGCGCGAGGCGGCGCGGGCGTGCGCGCGCCACGACGATCCGGCCTGGGTGGAGAGCACGCTGCCCAACCGTCACTGTCACGGCCGCACCCACGCGCTGCTCCACTGGGCGCTCAGCCGAGCCGTCGTGGACCGCGTCCTGACCGCACCGGCCGGACCGGACGACAAGGCCATGATCGCCCGCAACCGCACGCTGCCGCCCGACGTCGTGGCCGTCCTGGCCGCCGACCCGGACCCGGAGGTGCGGAAGGAGACCGCGGGCCGTACGGACCTGCGGCCCGGCGAACGCCACGCACTCGTCGCCGACCCCGACCCGGCGGTCCGCGGAGCCGTCGCCCGCCACCCGGACCTCGGTCCCGCCGAACGCCGTACCCTCGCGGTGGACCCGGACCCGGACGTGCGGCTCGCCGTCTCCGTCCACCCCGGCTTCACCGAGGAGGAACGCGCCCGCATCGACTACACGGTCCCGGCGGGCGGCCGGTTCGGCGCCCAGGGCGAGAGCGGCACGCCCCGCGACCCCGAGGCCGTCCGCCGGGACGCGCTCTCCGGACACCCGCTGCTGCGCAGGGAGGCCGCGAAGGAGCGCACCCTCCCACCGGACCTGGTGGCCCGTCTGGCCGAGGACGCGGATCGCGGGGTACGCCTGCTGCTGGCCCAGAACCACCCGGACGCCCCGGCGGACCTGCTGCTGCGGGGCTTCCTGGAGTACACCGGCCCCGAGCGCGGCCGCCTCACCACCCGGCCGAACTTCCCGCGCGCCGGGCTGGCCGGCTACGCCGGTCACGCCGACCCGCAGGTCCGCGCCCTGGCCGCCCGGGACCCGGACACCCCGCCCGCCACCGCGGACCGCCTCACCCGGGACCCCGACCCCCAGGTCCGCTCCGCCTTCGCCCGCCACCCGAACCTCCCGCCGGCGAGGCTGACGGAACTCCTCGCCGGTGCGCACGACAGGGACCTCGCCCACGCGGCCGCCGCGAACCCGGCCCTGGACCCGGCCACGATCGAACGGCTGCTCCGGACGCAGGGCCGAGGCCCCTGGTAGCCACGGCCCCGGACAGCCGGACAGCCGGACAGCCGGACAGCCGGACAGCCGGACAGCCGGACAGCCGGACAGCCGGACAGTCGGACAGTCGGGCGGCCGGGCAGCTGGACAGCCGGGCCGTCAGACGGAGCCGGCCGGGAAGTCCACGGCCGGCGCCGGCGGCCACAGCTCGTGCCAGCGCAGCTCCCGCTCCAACTGCGCGGCCACAGACACCAGTCGGGGCTCGCTGCCGGCCGGGCCGAGCAGTTGGGCGCCGACCGGCAGCCCGCCGTCGACGAAGCCGGCGGGCACGTTCACGCCCGGCCAGCCCAGCACGTTCCACGGCCAGGCGTACGGGCAGGCGGCGATCATCGCCCGGTCCGTGGCCAGCCCGCCGAGCCGGTACAGGGCGCCGATCCGGGGCGGGGGAGCGGCCGTCGTCGGCGCCAGGATCACGTCGTACGACGCGAAGAACCGGCCGATCCGGCGGTGCAGCACCGCCTCCGCCCGCCGGGCCGCCCGCAGTGGGGCCCCGCCGAGCAGCCGGCCCATCCGGGCCGCGCCCCGGGTGCGCGGGTCGAGCAGCGCCGGGTCGGGGGCCTCGCGGGCGCGCTCGGCGATCCCGACGGTGGCGCGCGGCAGGAAGGTCAGCCCGATCTGCCCGTACGGCGGATCGGCCTCCTCGACGTCATGGCCCAACGAAGCCAGCCTGTCGGCGAGTTGGACGATCCGGGCGCGGATCTGCGGGTGCAGCCGGGCCGGTACGGCGGTGAACGGCGGCTTCAGGGACAGCGCGACGCGCAGCCGGCCGGGGTCGCGGCCGACGGCGTCCGCCACCGTCAGCGCGGGCGGCCGGTGCGGGTCCCGGTCGTGGTTGCCGCTCGCCGCGTCCAGCAGCAGGGCCGCGTCGCCGACCGTGCGCGCGAGGGTGCCGTTGACCGTGATGCCCTGGAAGGACTCGCCGTGCGGCCAGGTCGAGATGCGGCCGCGCTGCGGCTTGATGCCGATCAGGTGGGTCCACGAGGCCGGGATCCGCACCGAGCCGGCACCGTCGGAGCCGAGCGCGGCGGGCACGAGTCCGGCGGCGACGGCACTCGCCGCGCCGCCGGACGAACCGCCGGGTGTGTGCCCGGTGTGCCACGGATTGCGGGTGTCCCCGAACGCCGGGCCCTCGGTGAACGGCCACTGGCCCAGCTCGCAGGTGTTGGTCTTGCCGACGATCACGGCACCGGCCGCGCGCAGCCGCCGTACCGCCTCGCCGTCCTCCGCGACCGGCGGGAAGTCGCCCCGGCAGCCGAACGCGGTCGGCTCGCCCGCCACGTCCATGTCGTCCTTCACCGCCACCGGCACCCCGAGCAACGGGCGCCGGGCTCCGGCGGCCAACTCCCGGTCGGCGGCGTCCGCTTCGGCGAGCGCGGCCTCGGCCCGCACGATCCGGAACGCGTTCAGGGTCGGCTGGGCGGCCTCGATCCGGGCCAGCGTCCGCTCCACCAGGGCACGTGAGGTCACCTCCCCGTCGGCGAGCGCACGTCGGCTCTCCGCGAGACCTGCGGCACGGTCGGGCGTCATGGGGAGCACCTCCGGGAGGCTCCGGGCACGATGTCTACCGAACGGTAACGTCACAACGGGGGCCACCGTACGGGTTTCGCTCAGGTGTCCTGATCCGGTTCCGGGCGCGCAGGTGCCCCAGCAGGCCGAGCACGGTCAGTACGGCGACCAGGGCGCACACCCCGGACCAGCCGCCGTACGCGTAGGCCCGGGCGCCGAGCCAGGAGCCGGCGCTGCCGCCGAGGTAGGCACAGGTCATGTAGGCGGTGTTGAGGCGGCTGCGGACGTCCGCGCCGAGGCAGTAGACCCGCACCTGGTTGGCGACCATGCCGGACTGCATGCCGACGTCCAGCAGCAGTGTGCCCGCCACGAGGGACAGCAGGCCGGGGCCGCCGCCGAGGGCGCCGAGGGCGAGGATCGCGGAGGAGGCGGCGACCAGCAGGAAGCAGACCAGGTTCACCGCGTCCGGACCCCGCCGGTCCACCAGCCGGCCCGCGTACGGCGTGACGCACATGGTCACCGCGTTGACCAGCGCGAGCAGCCCGACCGCTGCCGCCCCCAGCCCGTAGACCGGGCCCGTCAGCAGCAGCGCCACCCCGGTCCACACGGCGGAGAAACCGGCGAACACCGTCGCCTGGTAGAGACAGGAGCGGCGCAGGGCGGGCTCGGTGCGCAGCAGCCGGACCGGCTCGGCCAGCAGCCGCGGATACGGCTGCCGGGACGGCGGGGTCAGGGACGGGAGCGCCCGGGACAGGAGCAGCGCGAGTGCCAGGCTGAGCACGGCCGCGAGGAGGTACGGTGCCCGCCAGCCCAGCCGCTCGCCCAGGGCGCCGCCGGCCGTGCGGGACAGCAGCATCCCCGCGAGGGACCCGCTCAGCAGCGTGCCGCCGGCCACGCCCCGCCGCCCGGGCGGGACCAGTCCGGCCGCCAGCGGTCCGGCCAGCGGGGCGATCACCGTGGCCGCGCCCACCGGCACGCTCGCCGCCAGCAGTGGCGGCAGCGCGGGCGCGGCGGCCGCGGCGGTGAGGCCGAGCCCGGTCACGGCGAGCAGGGTGACCAGCAGCGGGCGGGGCGGCAGCCGGTCGCCGAGCGGGACGAGCAGGAAGACGCCCGCCGCGTAGCCGAACTGAGTCGCCGTCACCACGCCGGCCGCCGTGCCCGGGGAGACACCGAGGTCCGCTGCCGCGAGCGGGACGAGGGCCTGCGGGAAGTAGACGTTGCCGACCGCGACCCCACAGGCCAGGGCCAGCACCGCGACGAGCCGGGAGGACCCGGGCGCACGCGCGGTACGCTGCCCGGTGTGGTGATCCGTCATGGCCGAAGTCCACGGCACGCACGGGGCGTTGCCAAAGGATGTAGACGGGGGCTAAATGATCAGCTTCCGGCTGGGGGTCGACGACCTCGCCGACACCCGGTTCGCGATCTCCCCGCTCGGTGAGCTGATGGAGAGCCTGCGCGTGCTGCGCGCACCTGCTTTGCACCCCCTGCACCACGGTTGGCGCCGGACCGTGCTCCCCGCCCTCGCCTCCGCCGACCTGCCCCTGCTGTCGGCCCTGGTCGGTCCCACGCTCGCCCTGCCCGACTTCCTGACACCCCGGCCCACCGCCTACGCGCCCACGCTGGAGGAGGAGTTGGCCGTCGTGCGGGCCACGCCCCCGGAGGTCGTCCGGCACGACCTGCTGGCCGCGCACGCCCCGTACCCGCTCCCCGCCGCTCTGCGCCAGGCCACCGCGCACGGTGACGCCCCGGTGCTCGAACTCCTCGATGAGCTCTGCGCGTTGCTGCTCCGTTACTGGGAGACGGCCCTGCTGCACTACTGGCCCAGGATCCGGCTCGTGCTGGAGGCCGACATCACGCACCGCGCGGGCCGGCTGGCCGCCGGCGGCGCACGCTCGCTCTTCGCCGGTCTGCACCCGAACCTCGGCTGGCGCGACGGTGTGCTCAGTGTCGACAAGATGATCGGCCGGCACGCGGTGGAGGGCGCCGGACGGGGGCTGCGGCTGATCCCGTCGGTGTTCGCGCACAAACCGGCGCCCCCGATCAGCGCCGAGGCCCCGCCGATGCTCACCTACCCCGGCCGGGGCACGGCGACCCTGTGGGAACCGGAGCCCGACCCCGGCGCCTCCGCGCTCACCGCCCTGCTCGGCGCGCCCCGCACCACCCTGTTGCGCCTGCTCGCCGAACCCCTGCCCACCGTCGAACTCGCCCGCCGGCTCGGCGTGACACCCAGCGCCGTCTCCCAGCACCTGCGGATCCTGGACGCCACGGGTCTGGTCACCCGCGCCCGGGACGGACGACGGGTGCTCTACCGGCGCAGCGCGCTCGCCGATCGGCTGGTCTGCGGCCCGCCGCCCGCACGCGGTTGACTTCGAGCGCGCTCCGGCCGCTGGCGTCGATGCCCGCTACGACGTACGACGGCATACGGCGAAGGCGTGACGCACAGGTGTGACGACGGACGGCATCGTTGGCGGACGCGAAAGGGGGCCGGAGCGGACTCCGGCCCCCCACGGGGTGCGTACGGCTCAGGCGGCCGCGGTCTCCCCCACGTTGCCGTGCAGACGGGCGACGACCTCGGTCAGCTGGGCGGCCACCTCGGCGTCGTCGACCGGGTGGGTCTCGGCGAAGCGGGTCACGGAGCCCGGGATGGACAGCTTGATGTCCTCGACCACCTTGCCGCCGGCGATGCCCACGGCCTTGCGGGCGTCGTCCTGCGCCCACACGCCGCCGTACTGGCCGAAGGCGGTGCCGACCACGGCGACGGGCTTGCCGGTGAAGGCGCCGGCGCCGTACGGGCGGGACAGCCAGTCGATGGCGTTCTTCAGGACGGCCGGGATGGTGCCGTTGTACTCGGGGGAGAACAGCAGGAAGGCGTCGGCGGCCTGGGCGGCCGCACGCAGCTTCGCGGCGGCGGCCGGGACGTTGCCCTCGACGTCGATGTCCTCGTTGTAGAACGGGACGTCGGCCAAGCCCTCGAAGAGCTCGACCTCGGCGCCCTCGGGAGCGAGCTTGACGGCCGCCTCGGCGAGCTGGCGGTTGTGCGAACCGGCGCGGAGGCTGCCGACGAGCGCGAGGATGCGGACAGACATGGGAACTCCAAGGGGCTGAAACATCGCTGTTACGATCCGGACCAAGGTCCGCTTAGATGTGTATCACCGTAAGCGGACCGCGGTCCAGTTTTGTTCCCGATGCTTTACGCTGGCTTCATGTCCGCCGCGCTGCCGCCCTTCCCGATGCCCGAGGAGCCCCTCGACGCGCCTCAGCTGCTGGAGGTGGGTCCGGCTTCCGAAGAGCCCTGCCTGCGCGCCGACGCGGCCCGCAACCGGGCCCGGCTGCTGGAGGCCGCCGCCCGGCTGATCGCCGAGCACGGGGTGGCCGGGGTCACCATGGAGGCCGTGGCCGCGGCCGCCAAGGTCGGCAAGGGGACGGTGTTCCGCCGCTTCGGGGACCGTACGGGCCTGCTGATGGCCCTGCTCGACCACGCGGACCGGCGGCTGCAGGCCGACTTCCTGGGCGGGCCCCCGCCGCTGGGCCCCGGGGCGCCGCCCCTGGACCGGCTGCGGGCGTTCGGCGTCGCCGTGCTGTACCGGTCGGCCGAGCAGCTCGCCCTCCAGCTGGCCGCCCAGCCGGAACCCACCCGTCGCTTCTCGCACCCGGCGGTGCTGGCCCTGCGCACGCACGTGACGATGCTGCTGCGGCAGATCGTCCCGGACGCCGACTGCGACCTGCTGGCCCAGACCCTGCTGGCCTCGCTCGACCCGGCCCTGATCCACCACCAGACCCGGCAGTGCGGGATGCCGATGGAACGGCTGGAGGCCGGCTGGATCGACCTGGTGGCCCGGGTGACCGGGTCGGGGGTGCCGGGGCGCTGACGGCCGGTACCGGCGGGGTGGGCCGGCGGGTGGGCCGCTGAGAGAGGTGGTCGGCCGGTGCCGACGGGTGAACCGCCGAGCGGGTCGTTGGGCCGGGCCGGTCAGGCGCCCTGCGTGAACATGTCGAGCAGGCCCTGCGGGGCGTCGGCGCGGAACAGCAGGGCGCCGTTGTCCGCCGACTCCCGCGCGGACACCTCCGAGCGCCCGAACATTCGCTCCTCGTAGGCCGCCAGCGCCGCCTCGGTGTCGCCGGGGTGCGCGGCCAGTGCGAGGCCCAGCTCGGCGCCGTCGAGCAGCGCCAGATTGGCGCCCTCGCCAGCGAACGGCGACATCAGATGGGCCGCGTCCCCGAGCAGTGTGACCCCGGGGACCCGCTCCCAGCGGTGCCCGACCGGCAGGGCGTGGATCCGTCGGGGCACGAGTGTCCCGTCCGCGTCGGCGACCAGCGCCCGCAGGCTCTCGTCCCAGCCGCCGAACTCCTTCAGCACGGCCGCCTTCGCCGCCTCGGTGTCGCCGAAGTCGATGCCGTCCAGCCAGTCCTGCGGTGCCTCGACGGCCGCGTAGAGGTGCAGGCTGCCGTCGCTCTCGCGATGCGCGAGCAAACCGCGGGCCGCGTCCAGCGCGAACAGCATGCCGCCGCCGACCACCGCCGCGCTCACCGGGTGCCGCAGGTCCGCCTCCTCCAGGTCCGCCTCGACGAACGACACGCCCGTGTAGGCGGGCCGGGCCGGGGAGAGCAGCGGGCGGATCCGGGACCAGGCGCCGTCCGCGCCGACCAGCACGTCCGTGGTGAACGCGGTGCCGTCGGCGAGCGTCACCTCGTGCCGGCCGTCGCCCAGCGGGCGTGCCCCGGTGACCTTGGCGCCCCAGCGGACCGTGCCCTCGGGCAGTGAGCCGAGCAGCAGCTCGCGCAGATCGCCGCGGTCGATCTCGGGCCGGCCGCCGCTGCCGTCGTCGGACTCCTCGAACCGGACCGTGCCGTGCCGGTCCAGGACCCGCGTGGCCTGGCCACCGGGATGGACGCGCTCGAGGAACTCCTCGTGCAGCCCACCGGCGCGCAGCGCCTCCTGGCCGGAGTCGTCATGGATGTCGAGCATCCCGCCCTGGGTCCGGGCGGCCGGCGAAGCGTCCAGGTCGAACAGGACGGCCTCGATGCCGCGCACATGCAGCACCCGGGCAAGCGCAAGCCCGCCGAGCCCCGCACCGACGACGGCTACGGGGTGGTGGGGGAGGAGGGGGGAGGTGTGGGAGCTACTGGTCATGGTGGCCTCCTGACGGATGGATGCGTGGAAGGGTCGGTGCGGCCGTGGGCGGGAGGGCGTCGAGGCAGCCCGCCGGGCATGGTGTCTCAGTCCGGTACGGCGGTCCGCTCGATGCCGTTGACCAGGGTCTGGAAGGTCCACGACAGGCGGGCCTCGGGGGCGCCCGACAGCAGTGCGTCGGTGTGCTCGGCGATGCGCGGATACGTGCCGGCCGGCGCCTCGCGCAGGGCGTGGGACAGCCCCCGCCGGTCCTCCGCGGACGTCTCGCCGGCATGTTCGGCGGCGGTCGCGGTGGCGTGCTGGAGCAGCAGGTCGACGCCCCACGCCGCCTGCGCGTGCGGCACGCCGCCCGCTCGGAGCAGCTCCAGCAGGGTCTCGATGAGCCGCAGATAGTGCGGCCCGCTCGGCCACGCGGTCAGCGCCGAGCGGGCGAGGCTCGGGTGCTCCAGGAGCATCAGGGTGTAGGCGGTGAGGACCTTCTCCAGCCGCTCCCGCCAGTCGCCCTCGACCGGGGCGGGCCCGATCGTGCCGAGCAGCTCGTCCAGGACGGCCGCGTGCAGCTCGTCGGTGTTGCGGACGTACACGTACAGCGAGGCCGGACCGGTGTCGAGCTCCTGCGCGAGGCGTCGCATCGTGACCTTGCGCAGCCCTTCCGCGCGCAGGATCGCGACGGCGGCGGCGACGATGCCCTCCCGGGTCAGGGCGGGTTTGGCGGGACGCTCACGGCGGGAGCGGGAGGAAGGGGAAGCGGTCATGCCTCCACGATAGCGAACGCGTTCGTCACGAACAAGTTCGTTGCGAACGTGTTCGCCGGCTGACTCGCAGTGGCTTGCGGCGCCGGAATCGTCGAACGGTGAACCACGCCGCCCCGCCCGCCCCCGGTCCCCGCCCCTCTGCCAAGATGCGGTCTGTCATGGTGCAGATACCGAACACGCCCACGAGCGCCGACGTCGCCCGCCTGGCCGGCGTCTCGCGGGCGACCGTGTCCTACGTCCTCAACAACACCAGCGCCGTACGGATCAGCGAACCCACGCGCCGGCGCGTCCACGAGGCCGCGCGGGAGCTGGGGTACGTGCCCCACGCCGCCGCCCGCAGCCTGCGTGCCGGACACAGCCGTATGGTCCTCATGCCCGCCCCCGCGGTGCCGGTGGGTCCCCTGTACAGCAGGTTCCTCGACGAACTCCAGCAGGAACTCGGCCGCCTCGACTACACGGTCGTGCAGTACGGCACGGTCGGCCTGCACGGCGACGAAGCCGCCCGTGCCTGGGCGGAGTTGCGGCCGGTCGCCGTCCTGGTGCCCGGCGCGGAACTCGGACCCCGGGGCGTCGAGGTCCTCAAGCGCTCCGGCGCCCGGGCCGTGGTCACTCTCGGCCCGGTCCGCGTCGACGGCGCCCACGCCCTGCTGATGGACCACGACGCGGTCGGCCGCTGCGCGGGTGCCCACCTCTACGCCGGGGGCCGGCGCCGGATCGGTGTCGTGGTGCCGGAGGAGCCCGGCCTGGAGGTCTACTCCCGGCCCCGGCTCGCCGGTGTGCGCGAGGCCCTGCGCGGCACGGACGCGGCCGTCACGGAGCTGCCGCTCGCGTACACGGAGCAGGCCGCTGCCCAACTGGCCGCCCGCTGGCGGGAGTGGGGCCTCGACGCGGTGTTCGCCTACAACGACGAGTACGCGATGCTGCTGATGCGGGCACTCCAGGACGAGGGACTGCGCATCCCCGCGGACGTGGCCGTGACCGGTGCCGACGACCTGATGCTCGGCAGGCTGCTGCGGCCCCGGCTCAGCACGGTCCACATCGACCTGCCCTCGGGCCGCGACCTCGCCGAGCTGGTCGACCGGGCGGTGCGCGACCCGGGCGGTGAGCCGGAGGTGCACCAGGTGCTGGGAGCCTCGGTGATCGGGCGCGAGTCGAGTTGAACGCCTGGCCGCGGCCCTGTCATCGGGTCACTGGCCGTTGCTCTCCTGGGCGGCGATGCTCTTGCGGACCTCGTCCATGTCCAGCTTCCGGGCCTGCCCGATGATGTCCGTCAGGGCGGCCTCGGGCAGGGCGCCCGGCTGGGCGTACACGGCGACCTTGTCGCGGACGATCATCAGCGTCGGGATCGACTGGATGTTGAAGGCCGCGGCCAGCTCCGGCTGGGCCTCGGTGTCCACCTTGCCGAAGATCAGGTCGGGGTTGGCCTCGGCGGCCTTCTCGTAGACCGGCGCGAACTGTCGGCACGGCCCGCACCAGGCAGCCCAGAAGTCGATGAGAACGAACCCGTTCTCACTGACGGTCTGGTCGAAGTTGTCCTTGGTCAGCTCCACGGTGCTGCTCATGGTGTGAATCCCTCTTCCCGGTGTGGGGTGTGCCGTCGGCGCAAACACGGCCGTCCGGCCGCCTATTCCTGTTCCGCAGGCGCACGCCTGTGTTCCGCGCACGTACCCATGTGGCCAGGGCGCACACCACCCAGCAGACTGACCCCATGACGGAAACGGAATCCATCGCGTACGACGTCGTGGTGCTCGGGGCCGGGCCCGTGGGGGAGAACGTGGCCGATCGCACGCGTGCGGCGGGCCTCACCACCGCGGTCGTGGAGAGCGAGCTGGTCGGCGGCGAATGCTCGTACTGGGCCTGCATGCCCAGCAAGGCCCTGCTCAGGCCGGTCATCGCCCAGGCGGACGCCCGCCGCCTGCCCGGTCTCGCCCAGTCGGTCCAGGGCCCGCTCGACACCCCGGCGGTCCTCGCCCGGCGGGACGAGTACACCTCCCACTGGAAGGACGACGGCCAGGTCGGCTGGCTCGACGGCATCGGTGCCGACCTCTTCCGCGGCCACGGGCGGCTCGCCGGTCCCCGCACGGTCACCGTGACCGCCCCCGACGGCACGGTCACGACCCTCACCGCACGGCACGCCGTCGCCGTCTCCACCGGCACCCGCGCCCAACTGCCCGACCTGCCCGGCCTCGCCGACGTCAGGCCCTGGACCAGCCGCGAGGCGACGAGTGCCGAGGCGGCCCCGGCCCGGCTGATCGTGGTCGGCGGCGGTGTCGTCGCCACCGAGATGGCCACCGCCTGGCAGGCCCTGGGCTCGCGGGTCACCCTGCTGGTGCGCGGCAAGGGGCTGCTGAGCCGGATGGAGCCGTTCGCCGGGGAACTGGTCGCCGAGGCACTCACCGAGGCGGGCGTCGACGTCCGCACCGGCACCTCCGTCGCCTCCGTCACCCGCGAGAACGGCACCGTCGTCGCCGTCACCGCCGCCGGTGACCGGATCGCGGCCGACGAGATCCTCTTCGCCACCGGCCGCGTCCCGCACACCGACGACATCGGCCTGGACACCGTGGACCTGGCACCCGGCTCGTGGCTGGAGGTCGACGACTCCCTGCGCGTCACCGGCATCGACTGGCTGTACGCCGTGGGCGACGTCAACCACCGGGCCCTCCTCACCCACCAGGGCAAGTACCAGGCCCGTATCGCCGGCGCCGCCATCGCCGCCCGCGCCGCCGGCAACCCCCTCCTGGAGGAGCCCTGGGGCGCGCATGCCGCCACCGCCGACCACCACGCCGTACCCCAGGTCGTCTTCACCGACCCCGAGGCGGCCGCCGTCGGCCTCTCCCTGGCCGAGGCGGAACAGGCCGGGCACCGCGTCCGCGCCGTCGACGTCGCGTTCTCCTCGGTCGCCGGTGCGGGCCTGTACGGCGACGGCTACCAGGGCCGCGCCCGGATGGTCGTGGACCTGGAGGAGGAGATCCTGCGCGGCGTCACCTTCGTCGGACCCGGCGTCGGCGAACTCATCCACTCCGCGACCGTCGCCGTGGCCGGCCGCGTCCCGGTCGGCCGGCTGTGGCACGCGGTCCCGTCGTACCCGACGCTGAGTGAGGTGTGGCTGCGGCTGCTGGAGGCGTACCGGGACAACTGAGCCCGGACCTAAGGCAGTTCGAAGCCGAGGGCCGCGGCTGCCGCGCCCGGCGTCGGCTGCGCCCACAGTGCCGCCGCGGCCTCGTTGGTGGACAGGGACCGGAGTTCGGCGCGGTCCAGGTACAGGGTGCCGTCGAGGTGGTCCGTCTCGTGCTGGACGATACGGGCGGGCCACCCGGCGAACACCTCGTCCAGCGCGCGGCCCTGCTCGTCCTGGCCGCGCAGCCGCACCGCGGCGTGCCGGGCCACCACCGCCTGCCAGCCCGGCACGCTGAGGCAGCCCTCGAAGAACGCGGCACGCGCGGTGCCGACGGGCTCGTACACCGGATTGACCAGGACGCGGAACGGCTGCGGGACACGGCCCCGGGCCACGGCGATCTCCTCGGGCACCGGGGCGGGGTCCTCGATGACCGCGATGCGCAGCGGCACCCCGACCTGCGGTGCGGCGAGGCCCACACCGGGGGCGGCGTGCATGGTGACGCGCAGGGCCTCGATGAAACGGTCCAGCAGCGCGGGGCCGAGCTGACCGTCGTACGGCTCGGTGCCACGCCGCAGCACCGGCTGTCCGGCGGCGACGATGGGCAAGGGGCCACCGGCGGCGAGGAGTTCCTCGACCCGCTCGGCGAGCGGTGCGTGATCAGGGGAGGGTGCCATCGCGCCAGGATGCCATGGCCTCCCGCTCCTCCCGGTGTACGCCGTCATGCCGAGGGCCCGGCTCCCGCACGGGAACCGGGCCCGCCCCGCGTCCTTCACTGCCGCGGGAAGTCACCCGCGAGCGCCGAGGCGATCCGCAGATGCCGCTCCGCCTCCTCGTGCCGGGCCTGCCGTTGGAGCGTGCGGCCCAGCAGCAGCCGGGCGTAGTGCTCCACCGGGTCACGCTCCACGACGCGCCGCAACTCGGCTTCGGCGCGGCGCAGTTGGGCCGAGTGGTAGTAGGCACGGGCCAGCAGCAGCCGGGGTGCGGTCTGCTCGGGCACCTCCTCGACCAGCCCGGTCAGCACCCGTGCCGCGCCCGCGTAGTCCTTGGCGTCGAAGAACTGCCGGGCGCGCTCCCAGCGCTCGGCGGGCGTGCCGTGGTCGTAGTACGTCGTCTCCACTCGCGTCTCCACTGATGACCTCCTTCGGCGGCCTCAACGGAACGCGGTCGTTCAATATTCCACTAACGGTTCGGTGTGCCCAGGACGGCCAGTTCCGCGTCCGCCCGCTCGGTGATCAGGGTCAGTATCCGGCCGGCCGTGGCGCGGTCCTCGTCGGAGATCCCGGCGTAGATCAGGGCCGCCAGGGCTCCCGCCTCGGCGGCGGCCCTGGCGTACAACTCCCGGCCGGTGTCCGTGATGTCGATGCGGGACGGCTCCGCCGCGGCCAGCAGCCCGGCGGCGACCAGTTCGTCGACCGTGCTGTGCGCATCCGTCGCGTCGACCTTCAGTGCGCCGGTGACGCCGTCGACCAGTGCGGTGCGCTCGACCGGCCCGCCCGCGACGGCGGCGAGCCGGAGGGTGACGTTCTGCCGGAAGGTGAGTCCGTGAGGGGCCAGTACGCGCTCCAGGGCGGCGCGTGAGGCGTAGTGGGCGAGGGCGACGGTGCGACCGTCGAGCAGGGGTGCGGTGGTGGTCATGACTGCTCCGTCTCGTGATCGGTGGTGCCGAACGGGTCAAGCGGTGCGTTGAGCAGGACCGTGAGCTCGTGGGTGAACTCCCGGGCGCGCGGGCTGTCGGGTCCGCCGAGCGGGGCCAGCAACTGCCGCAGCAGGCCCTGGACGACGTCGATCGCCTTCCCGGTGACCTCGTGCCCCCGCTCGGTGAGCGCGAGCTGGACGGCGCGCGGGTCGGCGGGGTCCCGCGCGCGTTCGAGAAGGCCGGCCGACTCCAGGCCGCGGGCCAGCTTGGAGACGTAGAGCGCCTCCAGCCCGGTGTGATCGGCGAGTCGGCGCTGGCTGGGCCGCAGACCGGAGCGGTGCATGCCGTACAGCGAGGCCACCAGTGAGTACTGCGCGTGGGTCAGCCCCAGCGGGGCCACCGCACGGTCCACCGCGACCCGCCACTTCATCGACAGCCGCCACACCAGGAAGCCGGGCGTGGCTCCCTCGGAACCATTGCTCATGAGACATACAGTACATGGCTACTATGTACATGGCTACTATTTCGTCACTCGAAGCGGGAGGGGCTGCGCGCCGGGCCGGGGCCGCCGGTGGGGGTCCTCGACCGCGCCGTCAGGGACGCCCTCGACCCCCGTGGCCCGCTCAACCCGGGCGCGGTGGTCGGCGGGTGAGGCGCCGCGTGCGGAGTTAGGGTCGCCGGTATGACCGATGACTCCCTGCGCTCCGTCACCGTCGAGCGGACCAGCACCGGCCACTTCGTGGCGACGAACGTACGCGGCGGCACGATCGCCTTCGGCACCGGCGCCGCCGAAGACGCCGAGTTCACCCCGGTCGAGCTGCTGCTCGCGGCGCTCGGCGGCTGCACGGCGGTGGACGTGGACGTCGCGACCAGCCGGCACGCGGAGCCCACCGCCTTCACCGTCGCCGTGCAGGGCACCAAGGTCGACGACGACCTCGGCAACCGCCTCACCGACCTCGCGGTGACGTTCCACGTCACGTTCCCGGACGGCGAGGGCGCCGAGCGGGCCCGGGCGATCCTGCCCCGGGCGGTGAAGACCTCCCACGACCGCCTCTGCACGGTCAGCCGCACGGTGGAGACGGGAACGCCGGTGGCGGCGACGGTCGCGGACGACTGACCCCGGCCGCTCGCCGGGATCAGCCGAATCGCGGCCTGTTCCGGGCCGATCTGCCGCCCGCTCCGGGCCGATTGCTGCGGCAACATGTCGACTTCATGGCGGGACCGGCCGCGGCCTGGCTTTCTGCGCAAGGTACGGACCAAGCTGACGATCACACCTTGGTGCCCCCAGTCCGTTCCGCCAGAAAGTCCCGCATGTATTCCTCCAGACCCTCCGGCACCTTCGTGGGGAGGTGCCGCGGATGGTGCGCTATGTGACGCGCAAAGCCCTCGGCTGGCTGCTGATGATCGTGGTCGCCACCAACGCGACCTACTTCCTCGCCAGTTGGTTCCTGGACCCGCGCTCGAACTTCAAGGAGCTGCGGCCCGTCCGCAGCGAGGCCCAGATCGACCGGGCCCTCGCGCCGTACAACCTGGACCCGCGGGTGCCGCTGGTGCACCGCTGGCGGGACTGGCTCGACTCGGTGGTGCTCCACTTCGACTGGGGGAGGTCCCCCACCGGTGTCTCCGTCAACGGCGAGGTCGGCTACCGGTCCCTCGTCAGCGCGGAGCTGGTCGTCATCGCGACCATCCTGTCCGTCGTGGTCGGTGTCGCGCTCGGGGTGTACACCGCGGCCCGGCAGTACGGCTTTGCCGACCGGGTCTCACAGGCCGTGTCCATCGCGGTGTTCAACGTACCGACGTCCGTCGCCGCGCTCGCCGTGGTCTTCGTCGCCATCTGGCTGAACCAGCACGCCGGACTGCACTTCCTCTACGTCGCCGGGGAGAACTCACCGGGCGTCGAAGGACTGCTCCCGACCATCGGCGACCGCCTTCTGCACCTGATCCTGCCGACCCTGACGCTGACCCTGATGGGGTACGTCGGCTACCACCTGACGCAGCGTTCGCTGCTGCTCGACACGATCAACGCCGACTTCGTCCGCACGGCGCAGGCCACCGGGCTCACCCGGAGCCAGGCCGTACGCCGGCACGCGCTGCGGGCCGCGCTCATTCCGACGGCGGCCTCCGTGGCGTTCAGCGTGCCCGCCGTCTTCACCGGCGCCGTCATCACCGAGACGGTCTTCGGCTGGAACGGCATGGGCCGCTACTTCATCCAGACCATCAGCAAGAACGACGTGCACGGCGCGGTCGCGACGGCTGCCTTCGCCGCGACCCTGACCGCCGTCGGCGCGATCCTCGCGGACATCGCCACGGTCTTCCTCGACCCGAGAGTACGGGTGAGCTGACGTGGCCACCGACGTGACGACCGATCCCCCGGTGGCACCCCCCGCGCAGAGGCCCGCCCACCTCGGCCTCGGCTGGCTCTATCTGCGCCGCTTCGTGCGCAACCGCCTCGCCGTCGCCGGCGTCGCGATATTCGTCCTGCTCGTGCTGTTCGCCGCCGTCGGCGGCCGGTTCACCTCCCACGCCTACACCGACGCCGACTTCGCCGCCCTGACCCAGCCGCCGAGCGCCGCCCACTGGTTCGGCACCAACCAGGGCGGGAACGACATCTACGCCTGTGCCGTGCACGGACTCCAGCGCTCGCTGGTGATCGCCGTCAGCGTGTCCGTCCTGACGGTCGTCGTCGCCGCGATCGTCGGCTCCGGCGCCGCGTACCTCGGCGGCCGGGTCGAGCGGGTGACCCTCGCCGTCATCCACTTCCTGCTGATCGTCCCCTCGTTCCTCATCCTCGCCCTGGTCTCCCACCGCCTGGCCGGTGACTGGCGCGTCCTGATCGTCGTGCTGACCGTGTTCGGCTGGATGTCCACGGCGCGGGTGATCTGGTCCGTCTCGACCTCGCTGCGCGAACGGGACTACGTGACGGCGGCGGAGTTCATGGGCGTCAGCGCGCCGCGCATCATCCTCCGTCACATCATCCCCAACCTGGGCTCCCTGCTGATCGTCAACCTGACCCTCGGTGTCGTGGCGACCGTGCTCAGCGAGACCGCCCTGTCGTTCCTCGGGTTCGGCGTACAGACCCCGGACGTCTCCCTCGGCACGATGCTCGCGGACGGGGCGAGCACCGTCACCAGCGCCCCCTGGCTCTTCGCCTTCCCCGCGGGACTGGTCGTGCTGCTCACCGTCTCGATGACCTTCATCGGCGACGGACTGCGCGACGCCCTCGACCCCACGTCCGTGACCGGCTCGGCAGGAGGCCGACGATGACCCTCGCGACCCCCGTGGCCGCCCCCGCGCCCAGCACCGGCAGCACCCCCGTCCTCTCCGTGCGGGACCTGCGGATCTCCTTCCCCTCCGAAGCCGGAACCGTCGAGGCGGTACGCGGGGTGAGCTTCGAGCTGCTGCCCGGCCGTACCCTCTGCATCGTCGGCGAGTCCGGCTCGGGCAAGTCGGCCACCGCGATGGGCATCATGGGCCTGCTGCCGCCCACCGCCCGCCTCGGCGGTCAGGTGCTGCTCGGCGGACGCGACCTGATCGGCCTCGGGGACCAGGAGCTGTCGCGGATCCGGGGCAAGTCCATCGGCATGGTCTTCCAGGACCCGCTGTCCGCGCTCACCCCGATCTTCTCCGTGGGCAGACTGCTCTCCGACGCCCTGCGCGTCCACCAGAACCTGACGAAGCGGGCGGCCTGGGAGCAGGCCGTCGAACTGCTCGACCTCGTCGGCATCCCCGACCCGCGGGGCCGGGCCGCCTCCTTCCCGCACGAGTTCTCCGGCGGCATGCGCCAGCGCGTGGTCATCGCCATGGCGATCGCCAACAGACCGTCCGTACTCGTGGCCGACGAGCCCACCACCGCGCTCGACGTCACCGTGCAGGCGCAGATCCTCGACGTCCTGCGCGTGGCGCAGCAGGAGACCGGCGCCGGCCTCGTCCTCATCACCCATGACCTCGGGGTCGTCGCGGGCCACGCGGACGACGTCGCCGTCATGTACGCGGGCCGGGTCTTGGAACACGCGGGCGTCGAGGAGCTGTTCCGCCGGCCGACGATGCCGTACACCGCGCGGCTGCTCGCCGCCGTGCCGACCGTGGACGGCGGGACCCGCCGGCCCCTGGTCCCGATCGGCGGTGAGCCGCCCGCCCTGGTGGGCCTGCCGGCCGGCTGCCCCTTCGCCGGCCGCTGCGCCGTCGCCCTCGACGCGTGCCGCACCGACGAACCCGAGCTGCGCCAGGTCACCGGGCACGGACACGTGGCCTGCCTGCGCGCCACGGAGATCGCCGACGGCACCCTCGACCCCACGGGCGACGCCGCGCCCGTCGACCGGCCGACGGCCGCCGGTCCCGCCGGGACCGGCGAGGTGGTGCTCCGCGTCGAGGACCTCGTCAGGACCTTCCCGGTGACCAAGGGCGGCCTCCTCAAGCGCCGGGTCGGTACGCTGCACGCCGTGAACCGGGTCGGCTTCGAGCTGCGGGCCGGCGAGACCCTGGGCCTGGTGGGCGAGTCCGGCAGCGGCAAGACCACGACGCTGCTGGAGATCCTCCGGCTCAGACGGCCCGAAAGCGGCCGGATCGAGATCGCCGGCACCGAGGTCGGCACGGTGGCGTCCCGGGCGCGCGCACGGGAGCTGCGGCAGGACGTACAGATCGTCATGCAGGACCCGCTGGGCGCCCTCGACCCACGGATGCCCGTCTTCCAGCTGCTCGCCGAGCCGCTGCGGGCCGTCGGACGCGATCGCGAGTCGATCCGCTCCCGGGTCGGCGAACTGCTGGCCCTGGTCGGTCTGGACGACTCGGTGGGCGACCGGTTCCCGGCCGCGCTCTCCGGCGGTCAGCGCCAACGGGTCGGCATCGCCCGCGCCCTGGCGACCGAGCCCAGACTGCTCGCCCTCGACGAGCCGCTCTCCGCCCTGGACGTGTCGGTGCAGGCCGGGGTGATCAACCTGCTGGCACGGCTCCAACGCGAACTCGGGCTCGCCTACCTCGTGGTCGCGCACGACCTGGCCGTGGTCCGGTACATCTGCGATCGCATCGCGGTCATGTACCTGGGACACATCGTCGAGACCGGCGAGACCGAGACGATCTTCTCCGATCCGAAGCACCCCTACACCCGGGCCCTGCTGTCGGCGGTCCCGGTGCCCGATCCGCGGCGCGAGCGCACCCGCGAACGCGTCGTGCTGGAGGGCGAGCAGCCGAACGCCGCACGACCGCCCGAGGGATGCGTCTTCGTCGACCGCTGCCCGCTGTACCGCCTCGCCGACGAGGACGTACGGCACCGCTGTCGTACGCGGCGCCCCGAGCCGACGCCCGTGCCCGGGCAGCCCGGCCACGAGTACGCCTGCCACGGCGTCTGAGACCTGCCCCGACGACCGGGACACGCGGCCACGCCCGCTCCGTCAACACGCTCTCCACCGACCCTGAAGGAACGATTTCCCATGCGCGCAAGACTGGCCCTGCCCGTCGCTCTCCTCGCCGCGATCTCCGTCACCGCCACCGCGTGCCAGTCCTCCTCCGGCAAGGACTCGGCGGGCTCGGCCCCGAAGGACGGCCCCTCCGCCGCGTCGTCCGCCGCCGACTACAACCCCACGCCGTACGACAGGATCAAGGACGGCGGCACCTACACCACGGCCGGGACCTTCGACGACCAGGGCAACCCGTTCAACGTCAACGCCACGCTGACCGCGTCCCGGGTGTGGGCCTGGTACAACGCCGACGCGATCACCTACTCGCCGACCGGCGACGTGCAGTACAACCCGGACTACTACAGCGACGTGAAGGTGGCCGTCGCGGGCGGCAACCAGAAGGTCACGCTGACGATCAACCCCAAGGCCGTCTTCAACGACGGCACACCGATCGACTGGACCGCGATCAGGGCCACGTGGCAGGCCAACAACGGGTCGGACAAGGCCTACGCCGCCTCGTCGACGGACGGCTACGACCAGATCACCTCGGTCGAGAAGGGCGAGAACGCCAAACAGGCCGTGATCACCTTCAAGGGCGTCAACGCCTCCTGGTCGAGTCTGTTCACGACCTTCCTGCACCCCAAGGCGGCGACGGTCGGCAACTTCAACAAGGCGTACGTCAAGAGGGCCCACCCGGAGTGGGGCGCGGGCCCGTACACGGTCGGCACCTGGGACACCCACTCGGGCGACATCACCTTCGTCCGCAATCCGAAGTGGTGGGGCAGGAAGGGCAAGCTCGACAAGCGCGTCTACGTCAACCTGGAGTCGACCGCGGCGGTCAACGCCTTCAAGAACGGCCAGCTCGACTACGTCTCCGCCGTGGACGCCGAGAGCCTCAAGCAGGTCAAGGGGCTGGGGGGCACGGAGATCCGCAGCGGCGGGAGCCCCTTCGAGTACTCGCTCTACTTCAACACCAAGTCCCCCGTGCTCGCGGACAAGGCCGTGCGCAAGGCCATCGAGGAGAGCGTCGACCGCGCGCAGATCGCGAAGATCCAGTTCCAGGGCCTCGACTACCAGGAGCCGCTGCCCGGTTCGGCCGTGCTCTACAGCTTCCAGAAGGGCTACGAGGACAACGTCTCGGCCGTGCTGAAGTACGCGCCGGACGAGGCCGGAAAGCAGCTCGGCGCGGCGGGCTGGAAGCCCGGGAGCGACGGCATCCGGATCAAGAACGGCAGGAAGCTGGAGGTCGGCTACACCCTCCTCGGCGACGACCCGCTGGGCAAGGCCACCGCCGGCGCCTTCGCGGCGATGCTGAAACCGGCCGGCATCCGCCTGGTCATCCACAAGGCCGACGACGCGGACTTCTCGAACATCCTCAGCGAGCGCAAGTTCGACCTGTTCGTCTCGGGAAACCGCTCCATGGACCCGTTCGGCGCCCGCTACCTGTGCGACTTCTACTGCTCGGACCGTGACTCCAACCTCACCGGCGCCGGCTCACCCGCGCTGGACAAGGAGATCCGCGCGACCGCCGACATCGCCGACCTCGGCCGGCAGATCACGGCGGTCAACAAGGCCGAACGCGAGGCACTCCAGCAGTACGCCTTCCTCCCGCTGTACAGCGGCCCCTCCACCTATGCGGTGAAGAAGGGCCTCGCCAACGTCGGCGCGACCATCTTCTACAGCCCGCTCCCGGAGACGGTCGGCTGGGAGAAGTGACCCACGATCCCGTCGCCGATGCCGAGCCGAGCGCCGGCGGACCGGGTCACGGCGGGCCCGGGTCGGCGGACCGGGGAGATCTGACCCAGCCGAGGGACCGTTCGACGGCCCGCTGCCAGTTCTCGTACTCCGCCGCCCGCAGCTCGGGGTCCATGGCGGGCAGCCACTGTCCGGCCCGGTGCCAGTTGTGCCGCAGCACCTCCAGGTCCGACCAGTAGCCGGCGGCGAGCCCGGCCGCGTACGCGGCGCCGAGGGAGACCGTCTCGGCGACCATGGGCCGCACCACGGGTACGTCGAGCACGTCGGCCACGAACTGCATGAGCAGGTTGTCCGCGGTCATGCCCCCGTCCACCTTGAGCTGCTGGAGGCAGACCGAGGAATCGGCGTTCATGGCGTCGACGACCTCTCGTGTCTGCCATCCGGTGGCCTCCAGGACCGCACGCGCCAGGTGTCCCTTGGTGATGTACGAGGTGAGCCCGACGATGACCCCGCGTGCGTCGCTGCGCCAGCGAGGCGCGAACAGACCGGAGAAGGCGGGGACGATGTAGCAGCCGCCGTTGTCCTCGACCGTCCGGGCGAGGGTCTCGATCTCCGGGGCGCTGCTGATCAGACCCAGGCGGTCCCGGAACCACTGGACGAGTGCTCCGGTGACGGCGATCGACCCTTCCAGGGCGTAGGCCGGCGGCTGGTCCCCGATCTTGTAGGCGACGGTGGTGAGGAGGCCGTGCCCGGACCGCACGATGTCGCTGCCTGTGTTGAGCAGCAGGAAGCTGCCTGTTCCGTAGGTGCACTTCGCCTCGCCGGGGGAGAAACAGGTCTGGCCGAAGAGCGCGGCCTGCTGGTCGCCGAGCGCGGCCGTGATGGCGACGCCCGGCAACAGCGAGCGGGCGTCGCCGTACGGCTCGGCGGAAGACCGGATCTCGGGCAGCATCGAGCGGGGCACTCCGAAGAAGGCCAGCAGCTCATCGTCCCAGGTGAGCGTGCGGATGTTCATCAGCATCGTGCGGCTGGCGTTGGTGGCGTCGGTGATGTGCAGGCCGCCTTCGGGGCCGCCGGTGAGGTTCCAGATCAGCCAGCTCTCCATGGTTCCGAACAGCACCTCGCCGTCATCGGCGCGTTGCCGGAGCCCCTTGACGTGGTCGAACAGCCAGCGGATCCGCAGCGCGGAGAAGTAGGTCGAGGGCGCCAGACTGCACCGCTGCAGGAAGAACTCCTCGCCGGGGTGCCGCCTGAGTTCCTCGACGAGCGGCGCCGTGCGGGTGTCCTGCCAGACGATCGCCCGGCCGAGGGGAGCGCCGGTCCGCCGGTCCCAGAGCACGGTCGTCTCGCGCTGGTTCGCCACACCGATCGCGGTGATCTGTCCCGTGTCGACACCGGCGACGGACAGGGCCTCGGGCAGGACGCGCCGGAGGTTCTGCCAGATCTCCACGGCGTCGTGCTCGACCCAGCCGGGCTCGGGGAAGTGCTGCTGATGCTCCTTCTGCGCCACCGAGACCAGGCGCCCGCGGCGATCGAACAGAATGCAGCGGGTCGAGTTGGTGCCCTGATCGATGGACATTACGTACTGTTCAGCCATGATCGGGTCTGCCTTCCGGGGGTCGAGAGGGGGCGGCCGGCTCCGGCCTACCAGCGGGCGGCTCCCAGGTCCCTGGAGATCGCCCGAGCGGCCTCGCGGATCAGGGTGATCAGACTCGGGCGGGGGCGGCCCTGGCTGTCGCAGATCCGTTCGACCGGCCCGGACAGCCCGACGGCGCCGACGACGAGGCCGCCGTGCCCTCGGATCGGCGCGGCGAGCCCGGCATCGCCCATGCTCATTTCCTGGATCTCCGCGGCCCAGCCGAGCTCCCGTACCTCGGCGAGCGCCCGGGCGAGCTGCTCGCGATCGACGAGGGTGTGCCGGGTGTACGCCTCCAGCCCCGTCCGGGCGGGCTCGATCGTCGCGGTCCCGTAGGCGAGCAGTACCTTGCCCAGCGAGGAGGCGTGCAGGGGCAGCAGCGAGCCCACGTCCAGGGTCTGGAAGGTGTCGTCCGGCCGGAACACGTGGTGGACGATGAGCACGCTGCCTTCCAGGGGGGTGCCCAGGCGGACCGCCTCTCCGCTGCGGGCGGCGAGGGCATCGGCCCAGTTCAGGGAGCGCGAGCGCAGCTCGTTGACGTCCAGGTAGCTGGTACCGAGGTGCAGGAGGGCGGCTCCGAGCTGGTATTTCCCGGTCGCCGCGTCCTGCTCCACGAAGTCCACGTGCTGGAGCGTGCGCAGAATGCCGTGGGCGGTGCCCTTGGCCAGTCCGAGTGAGGCGGCGACCTCGCCGAGCCCGAGGCGGCGGGGCCCGCCGGCGAGCAGGCGCAGAATCGCCGCCGCCCGTTCGATCGACTGGACTGGGCCGGTCATGAGGCGAGCCTATTACCGTCGCAGACGCTCTGCCGTACGGGCGGGCGCCCCCTGCGGAGCCGTCGGAAGATCCGCGTTCGGTAATGCCGACCGCCATTCGTTGACCCGCCCGAATTGTCTCCGTAGCTTGCTGCGCAGCCGGTAAGCGCGCAGACATGGCGCCGGACCGGCCGCACACATCACCGGGAGAGACCATGGCGGCACAGCTCACCACGCTGCTTCGGGCGGCATACGAATATGTGTGTCCGGTCCCGCCCGTCGCCGGCGCCGTCTCGGCCGTACGCCGAAGTGCCGCGGAGGTCCTCGCCGACTGGAGCGTGTCCCCGGGAATCGTCGAGGACGCGCTCCTCGTGGTGTCCGAGCTGGTCACCAACGCCATCATGCACGCTCGTCCCCCGGCCGTACTGCGGCTGTCCCGGGTTCCCGGTGACGGTGTCCGCATCGAGGTCACCGACGCGGGACCCGTGCTCTCGGCGGGCCGGGCCCTTGCCGGGACCGACCCCGACGAGCACGGCCGGGGCGAGACGATCGTCCATGCCCTGGCGACGCGGCATGGCATACGCGTCCACACCGGCGGGGTCACCCGGTGGGCCGATCTCACGGCGGGCTAGGCCCGGCCAGAGCACGACCTGCGTCCTGGGCGGCGCGGAAGGCCGTTCGTCCGTGGTCTGCCTGCGGAGCAGGAGCAGGGCGGCGTCGTCGTGCAGCCGGCCTCCACATGTGCCGGCAGTTCGTCATGGACGACGCCGAGCGTGCGCGCCGGACCGTCGGACACATGGCGGGCCACTCCGCGGCCGGCGGACAGAACTCGCGGTCGTGATCGCGGGCCTCGGTGGCCGCGTCGGCGCGGAACAGCAAGAGGGCGGATGCGTCCGCAGCACGCCCCCCGTGTCCACACTCCGGGGGCGCCTCAGTCCCAGACGCCTCCTGAGTCCCAGACGCCTTCTGTCGGCAGCTCGGTGCCGACCGGCACCGCCGCCACCTCCCGGACATCGATTTCCCGATCGCCTTCGGAGTCGACCTCAGGGGGCCAGGGTGAGGTCACCGTGGTTGGACTTGGCGAGCGACCGCCCGATGACCATGCGCTGAATCTGGTTCGTGCCTTCGAAGATCTGAGTCACCTTGGCCTCACGCATGTGCCGCTCGACCGGGAACTCGCGCGTGTAGCCGACCCCGCCGAGCACCTGCACCGCATCGGTGGTGACACGCATCGCGTTGTCGGTCGCGACGAGCTTCGCGACCGACGCCTCACGGCTGAACGGCAGTCCCGCGTCCTTCAACCGGGCGGCATGGAGGGTCGCGGCACGGGCTGAGAAGACCGCGGCCTCCATGTCAGCGAGCAGGAACGCGACTCCCTGGTGGTTGATGATGCGTGATCCGAACGTCTCCCGATCGCGTGCATAGGCGATCGCGTGGTCGAGAGCGCCCTGGGCGAGACCGACCGCGACGGCCGCGATACCGAGGCGGCCGGAATCCAGGCTCGCGAGAGCGATACGCAGGCCGCCGCCCTCAGCTCCGATACGCCGCTCGACGGGGACACGGACGTCCCGGAGCACCATGGTCGCCGTCGTGGACCCGGTCAGGCCCATCTTCCGTTCGGGCACATCAGCGGTGAGGCCCTCGGTGTCAGCCGGGATCATGAAGCACGAGATACCCGTGCGATCTTCCGAGGTGCGGGCCATGACCTTGTAGTAGTCCGCGTGGCCGCCATGGGTCGTCCAGGCTTTCGCGCCGTTCAGGACGTAGTGATCGCCGTCCAGACGGGCCCGGGTCCGCATCGCGGCCGGGTCCGAGCCGGCCTGCGGCTCCGAGAGGCAGTAGGCACCCAGCAGCTCGCCACCGAGCATCGCGGGCAGCCACTCCTGCTTCTGCTCCTCGGTACCCGTCGTCGCCAGGCCGAAGCACGACAGCACGTGCACGGAGACACCCACACCGACCGAAGCCCACACGGACGCGATCTCTTCGACGACCTGCAGATACACCTCGTAGGACAGGCCGCTGCCACCGTACGCCTGGGGGTACGGCAAACCGAGCAGGCCGACGCGTCCGAGCAGCCTGAAGACGTCACGAGGGAACGCCTCGTTCGCCTCATCGGCATCCACCCGCGACGCGAGTTCATCGGCCGCCAGCTTCCGGACGAGCCTGATGAGGTCACGGGACTCCTCATTCGGTAACAGACGACGCGCGCTCATGGCACCTTCCAGCTGTCAGGGCAAAACATCGTTCAGAGACATCGGCAGGCCAGGGCACCGCAAGGCGCTCCCTGTGGACAGACGCCGAAACGCTCGGGGAGGGCCGGCCGCCGCGTGGGTTTCGGCGGTGGCACGGGTCCGCGCCGGTCACATCCCGGCGGCGTGGCGGCGCGGATATCGAGCTGGTCCTGCATCATCTGCAGCCTCGGCTCACGCCCCGCGACCGTGCCGTGGTCCTCCAGTACCTCCCGGGTACGGGCCGTCACCACAAGGGCGGACAGATGCGCGAGCATCTCCTCCATCCCGGTACGGCTCGCGGCGAGGGCATCGGCGGGGCTCGGAGACACAAGGTGCCACCAGGCACCACCTCCAGACCGAGATCCTCCGCCACCTGCCGACAGCGCACCGGACCGGCATACCGGGCCAGTACCGCAAGCAGATGTTCCAGGGCCTGGGGATCCGGCGGACGTCCACCCCGGCGCGAGGCCGGGGACCATGGCAGGGGAGTCGGCAGGGGATACCGGCACCGGCTCGATTCGCGGCAGTTCACCGACGACCTCGCACGCCGTCGGGATGCGGGCCGGCTCCTGCTCGCACCTCGCCAGCAGGTCCGTGATCCGCTCAGCCCCGGCCCGAAGCCGCTCCGCTTCGCTGTGACAGGCCGCCTCCCGCAGCAGCCGCAGCACCCCATCACAGCTCATCCGATCCACCTCTCACGCGGGCTGATCAACCAACTACCGCAACGAGAGGGGCATCACACCGGACACGGGCGACCCCGCCAACCTCACTCAACGAGGAACGCACCCGAGGTGAAGAGGCGCCCCCGCTCGGCCCGAGACCGACCAGCTGGATACGGTCGGGCTGGCCAGACCAGCTGAACGGGGCATGGCCCGGGCCTCGTTCAGCCCCGGACGATGGCGGACCTGGCGCGGGCCAGCCCGGCTGCGCAGCAGCCGGCGATGATCGAGGCCACGACCGGGCAGTTCGACGGGCACCACGGTCGTCTGCGGGCCGGTCATGGCCTGGGCATCTACAGGGGGTGTGTTCCGGGGTGTTGGGGCAGTTGCTGCCGCATCCAGCCGGTGCGGTGGTCGAGTTGATCGAGCGTGCGGCCGGCACGGTCACATTCTGCGCGTACTCCGCTGTGCCGAAGGCGAGGTACCCAAGATGCGTAGTGTCGCCGTGGCGTTCGCACGGCCGGTGGGCGCGCTCGCCAGCTGACGCGCCCGTCGACGGAGCCGCGCTGAGCAACCGCGTCGCCAAGGACGGACTTCTGGGACTTCCTCGCGGGGTACCGGAGTTACCGCGGGCCAGTGTGCACGTCCTCGGTGTTGCGCCGAGGCCCTCCCCGTCGGGATGGACCGGGCCAAGGCCGACGACCTGCCAACCCCGCACTCGTTGGCCAAGGGCTTCCACTGTGACCTCGACGCCGTAGCAGCGGCCCCCGTCACCCCCTGGAGTGCAGGCCAGGTCGAAGGGCACGTCACAAGAGGCGAGCTCCTCAAGCGCAAGGGCAGTCTTTCGCCGGGAGGTGATCGGTCTCGACCTCGGGAAGTTCTTCGACAGCGACCGGTGGCACCTGATCGTCAAGGCCGTGGAGGTTCACGCCGACGCCGTTCGGGTGGTTCCGCATGCCGAGCGGTGGCTGGAGGCGCGCCGCAACTGTCTGGCGGCACCTTGCAGGAGTGGGATCGGGCGACTCGTCAAGGACCCGCTGCCTCGTCGGCGCTGGCGAACATGTTCGTGCGCTACGCGTTCGGTATCCGGTCGGACCGGGCATTTCCCACCGCCCGGTTCGAGCGCTGTACCCATGACGCGGTGCACTGCGTCAGTGAGCGGCGGGCCGGACAGGGGGCGACCGCGCCGGGCGAGAGGACGGTCCGTCAGCGCCGGGCCGAGGACAGGGAGGCCCTGGAATTTCATGGATTTCCTGCCCTCGACCGGCAAGAACTCCCGGCGGAAGACCGGTGAGACCGTTCGAGGCGGGGTTCGGCGTGAAGCACACCGAGCAGGCCGCGCAGGGTGCACAGCAGGTGCAGGCGCAGGCCCCGGACGTGCATAGAGTGCGGCGTGGAGGGAGTCCAGGTCAGGCGTCACAGCCGGCCCTTGGACTCCCTCGCTTCATCTCATGCGTGCCAGCAAGCTTTTGGCATCGTTCATCCAGTCGGACCGGGAGTTCACACGTGAGGCCTCAGATCACCGATGTGCGCCACATCGCCGAACCGCGCCGGACGGCCGAGCAGCGCAGAAGCGGCCACCGCGCCCCGACCGTTCCGGCCACAGCGCACGCATCCACCGCGTCCCTCCCCGACCGGCACGACCACCCCGCCCTGCGCGCCGCGCTCGCCGCCGCCGCGGAGGACGCCATCATCTACGACCTGGACGGCATCGGCCGCCAGTACGCCGCCCTGTGCGCCGAACTGCCCGGCGTCGCCGTCCGGTTCGCCATGAAGGCCTGCCCGGTGGACGAGGTGCTCTGCCACCTCGCCCGGCTCGGTTCCGGTTTCGACGCGGCGAGCCCGCAGGAGATCGCCCAGGCGCTGCGCACCGGGGCGGCCCCCGGGCTGATCCACTACGGCAACACCGTCAAGTCGGACCGCAACATCGCCGAGGCCTACCGGCTGGGCGTGCGCGACTTCGCCACCGACTGCCTGGAGGACGTCACCGCGATCGCCGGACATGCCCCCGGCTCACGGGTGTTCTGCCGGATCGCGACCACCGGCGAGGGCGCGCTGTGGGGCCTGAGCCACAAGTTCGGCTGCTCGCCCGAGGACGCGCCGCGGGTGCTCGGCGCCGCCCGCACCGCCGGGCTGGTGCCCTCCGGCCTGTCCGTGCACGTCGGCTCCCAGCAGATGACCGCCGAGGCCTGGGCGGCGGCGATCGACTCGCTGGCGGCAGTCCTGGAGGCGCTCAGCGGGCGCGGCATCATGCCGGACCGCATCAACCTCGGTGGCGGACTGCCCGCCCTCGGCCTGCTGGACCGGCGCGGGCGCCCACTGGAACCGCCGCTGGACAAGATGTTCGCGGTGATCCGCGAAGGCATGGAACGGCTGCGCGCCGTCAACGCCGCCCCGCTGGAATTCCTGCTGGAGCCCGGCCGCCACCTGGTCGCCGACCACGGCGCGATCCGCGCCCACGTGGCACGGCTCTCCGCCCGCCGTCGGCTCGACGGCACCCGCGAGGACTGGCTGTACCTGAGCTGCGGCAAGTTCAACGGCCTGTACGAGACGGACCAGTTGCAGTACCGGCTGGAGTTCCCGACTCACTCCGGCGGGCAGTTCGTCGAGGCCGTGGTGGCCGGCCCGACCTGCGACAGCGACGACGCGTACGCCCAGGAGGACGGCCTGGTACGGGTCCCGCGCGCGGTCGCCTCCGGAGACCCGGTGTGGGTCCACTCCTGCGGCGCGTACGCCGCCGCCTACGCCACCCAGGGCTTCAACGGCTTCGCACCACTGCCGTACACCTGCGTCGGCGGCCCGGCTCCGGACGGAGCAGACGCATGACCGACACCCGGATCCGGCTGCTTCAGGAGGAGGACTGGGACGAGGTGGTCGCGCTGGAAGAACGCGCCTACGCCGCGAGCGGCCTGTCCGAGGGGCAGGAGGCGCTGCGCTCCCGGCACCGCGCCTCGCCCTCGACCTGCTTCGTGCTGGAGCACGCGGGTGGCTTCGGCGGCTACCTGCTCGCGTTACCGTACCCGCTGTTCCGCTGCCCGGACCTGAGCCTGCCCGAGGAAGGCGCGGTACGGGAGAGCAACCGGGGGAGCAATCTGCACACCCACGACCTGGTGATCGCCGAGCGGGCGCGTGCCCGAGGACTGGCCCGCCGGATGCAGCGGCATCTGGAGGAGACCGGGCGGGCGGCCCGCTACCGGACCCTCTCGCTGGTCGCCGTGCGCGGCTCCGAGGCGCTGTGGTCCCGGCTGGGCTACCGGGCCCGGCCCGAGATCGGGCTGCCCGCGAGCTACGGCGCCGAGGCGGTCTACATGGCGAAGCCGCTGGAACCCGCTGCTACCGATCCCACCTCCGGGCCCTCGCCCAGAGCCGAAGTGGGCTGACGCAGATGTCCCCCGTACCCGACGTGTTCCGCCGCTCCCAACGCACGCCTGCTGGCCGATGCCACCGTGACCGTCGGCGGCGTCCTCGCCGCCATCGGCACTCCGCCCGAGGGCACGGCCGTCCTCGCCGAGGCCCTGTTCGACCACTCCTGCTGGGACGTGGAGACCTGCGTACCTGAAGGCGCCGACTGCCCTCTCCGCGGGGTCGGCACCGCTACCCGCGCCGGCAGTCCCACCGAGCGTATGAGTTGTCGGGCACTGACAAGTGGCCCTCGCCGCTCGCCGCGATCGACGAGCGTCCACACACCGAGGTGATCAGCAGCCGCCTCGGACAGGCCGGTGGCGAGGGCCGCGTGAAGTGAATCTCGCCATGTGGAGCGACCGCCGCTCACTCGGTCCGGAGCGGGGGTGCTGGGCGTGCCGGGTGCGGGGCTGTCGCCGCAGATCGCCTCAGGTGTTGCCCGGCGCCGGGTGCACCAGGTTCTGGTGCACGCCTGCGGCGACCGGCTCGCGTAGGTGCCCCGCAGCCCATGCCGGCAGGCGTGGCGCTCGACCAGCTCATCGCCTGGGAGCCGGAGCAGCAGAACTGATGCTCGTCAGTAGCGCCAGCGGACGGCTTCGATGACGTCCGCATCCGTGTGCTTCGCGAACAGCTCCGCCTCCGCCCGCCGGACGGCCAGCACGGCCTCGTACAACTCGGGACCGAGCGCCTGCCGCAGCAGTGCGGACTTCTCGTACGCGTCGATCGCCTCTGGCAGGCTCGACGGGAGGCGCTCGGCGACGCCGAGGGCGGCGGGGTCGCTCGGGGTCTCGGGCGGAAGGGGCAGGCCGGACTCCAGGCCGGCGAGTCCGGCGGCCAGCACGCCGCCGATCTCCAGGTACGGGTTGGCCGCGGCGTCGAAGCACTTGAGCTCGGCGTTGGCCTGCCTGGCGGCGGAGCCGGTGATCAGGCGTAGCGCCGCCTCACGGTTCTCCAGGCCCCAGCAACGGTAGGCCCCGGCGAACCGGGAGGGGACCAGCCGCAGGTAGGAGGCGACGCTGGGCGCGCCGAGGGCGAGCAGGGCGGGCAGCTCGGCCAGTACGCCCGCGAGGAACTGCTCGGCGTCGGGGTGCAGTCCGTGGCGGCCGGGGCCGCCGTGCCCGAGGTTGCGGCCCTGCCGCCAGAGGCTGAGGTGCAGGTGGCCGCCGTTGCCGACCGAGCCCTCGGTGAAGACGGGCGCGTACGAGACCCGCAGGCCGTGCCGGGCGGAGACGGCCCGGATGGTGTGGCGCACCAGCATCGTGGTGTCGGCCGCCTCGACCGGCCCCCCGGCGGCGACCGAGACCTCGAACTGCCCGGCGGCGTACTCGGGGTGGAGCTGGAGCACGGCCAGCCCCTGGTCGGTGAGGGCGCGCAGCACCTCCCGCAGGTAGTCGGAGTGCTCGACGAAGCGGGTCATTCCGTACGCGGGCCCGAGCGTCGCGGAGGATCCGGCGGCGTCGGCCACCACCCACTCGACCTCGATCCCGGCCTGCACCGAAAGCCCGCGCCGCTCGACGGCCTCGGTGACCTGGCGGGCGAAGCGGCGTTGGCAGCCGGGGTGCGGGGTGCCGTCCTGGGTGTAGCGGTCGGCCGGGGCCCAGGCCCAGCCGGGCTGGGCGGCGAGCGGGGTGAGCCGGTCGAGGTCGGGGACGAGCCGCAGGTCGCCCACCGGGCCGGTACTCGAAGGTGCGACGGTGAAGGAGTCGTCCACCAGGCAGACGTCGAAGCAGGGTACGGCGCCTACGCCGTACTCGGCGGCGTGTTCGAGCTGGGCGAGCGGGACGGACTTCACCCGGGTGAGTCCGGCGTTGTCGACCCAGCCGAACACCACCCCGTCGATTCCGTCGGCGGCGAGCTGGGCCTCGGCTGCCCGGGCCTGGGCGGCCCGCTCAGCTCGGGGGTGCGTGGTGGCCATGCCGGCCATGCTGGCGTTCGCAGCAGCCGGTGCGCCAGTGGCCGGCTGGGAGTTCACTCGTCCGTGAACGGCCGGAGCTGTGACGCGACTTGGGACGCGGGCGCGGGAAGTCTCCGGGGCGTTCTCCCCGACTGCTGAAGTTTTTCAGGGCGGGCGCGTACGGCAGCGGCCGGACCGCGGTGAGGGAGGTGAACGCCCCCCCCCGGCGATTTATGCGGGCCTTCCACGAGGCGGTGCTGGGAGGCGGCGCGCTGCCGTTTCCCGCCCTGCGCCGGAGGGCGTGCGCGTGAACTCGGCGGTCGTCATGAAGGCGATCACCAGTAATGGGTAAATCGGAAAACCACTTCGCCTGGTGGGTGCGCCTACCGCGATCCGTAGCGGTCCGAACGTGGATAGCACTCTCATGAGTGAAACCTGCCGAGACCGTTTGGCCTCGACGGTCATGGCTGGACTACGGTGATCTAGGAGCGGATGGTTTGCCCAATCGGCATCGAAAAGGAATTCAATCCGGCAAGGAGTCCGGCGCGGAATATCGAGAATTCCGGAAAATGGGTGCTTCCGCCTTCCTGCTGTGCGTGCTCCGGGGTGCGCAGTGCCCTGGGTCGACTGTCATACATCTGCGTATAGAGGTTGGAGCATCATGCCGCCCGTCGTTCCGCCGTTTCTGATCGGTCTCATCGTCGCGCCCATGGCCAAGCGTCTCCTCAAGCCGCTGGTGCGCGGTGTCGTCACGACGTCCGTCGGTCTCGTCATGGAGGTGAAGAAGGCGGCCCATGAGGCCGGAGAGAACATCCACGACCTCGCGGTCGAGGTGGCTGCCGACATGGTGGCGGCACAGATCGCCGCCGGTGAGGGCCACCGGCCCACCGAGGGTGCGGCCTCGAACGGCGAGCAGGACGAGGCCAGGAAGGACGAGGCCAGGACTCCGAAGATCCGTGCGACCGCCGGCGCCGGGAAGACGCAGTGACGCTCTGATGCGCGGTCCGGCCGGCTGCCTGGGCGGGTCTTCCTGCCGACCTCGGAAGACGGGTCCCGCGGCGGTCGGCCGCGGGCCTTCCGGCCGCGCCTCTGCCTTCTTTCGGACTTTCCGCTTCGTCGCAGTAATCCGCCGTGCGCCGCATTCCGTCGCGCTCGTAGACGGACTACCCGTGACCTCCGCGAACAGGTGATCGTACGCATGTCTTCGCTACTGGGTGCCGCAGCCGGATTCCGCTCCGCGGAATGGGACGTGCGTCCGCGCTCGGTCACTCCGGGCCGCCAGCGCTGGGACGTCAAGCTGGTGCTCGGACGGCCACGCACGGCCGAGGTCCTCGCCGCCGCGCTGCGCCGGATTCCCGGGATCACCGAGGCCCGGGCCAACCCGGTCACCGGCGGGGTGCTCCTCCGGCACGATGCGCGAGTGCACGCCACGGACGTCGGCCGGATCGTCCGCAGAGCCGTCACCGTGATCGCGGAGGAACCGACCGCAGCGGAACACCCGGCACCGGCCCGACCCGTTGCCGCACCGGCCTCGCGGGCGGACCGCGGCCTGGTCGTGCGACCGGTGCTGGCCGTCGGCGGCGGGGTCGCGGCAGGGATCGCGCTGATCAAGGGGTCGGCGCTGAGCAGGCAGCTCGTGGCAGTGGGCGGGGTGGCCGCGGCGACCGCGGCCGTCCTCCGGAAGGCCTGGCGCACAACGGTCGACGCGTCCCAGGACACGGCCGGGCCCGGCGTCGAACGCCACCCCCTGCTGGAGATCGTCGGACCACGCCGACGCCGGCTCTACGGGGCCGTTGCCCTGTCCGTCGCCTGCCAGGTCTCGGAGATGGCGCTCGGTACCTTCCTCGGCTGGACCGGACTGGTCCTCATCAAGGGCGAGGCAGCTCCGCTGGTCGACCTCGGCCTGACCACCGCGTCCGCTCAACTCGTCGGTCTGGCGGGGCTGATGGCCGTCGCCTGTGCCGCCGTGGCGGGCCTCTCGTACGCCTCGAACCTCCAGTGGCGCCGGCTCGGCCTCGACATCGAGCACGACTGGCGCAACCGGACGTACGCCCATGTGCAGCACCTCGAATTACGGCACCTGGAAGGCGAGCGGACCACCCGGATCGCCGGCGCGCTCACCGACGACGTCCGTCAGCTGGGCACCTTCTTCGCCACCTCGGCCAACGACGTGCTGCAACTCGGCACCAGTCTGGCCCTCCTGGTGCCGCTCTTCCTGCTGCTGGCACCACAGATCGCCTGGATCGCGTTCCTGCCCATCCCGGTCATCGCCTGGCTGTCGTTCCACTACCAGGACAAAGTCGCGGCCGACTACGCCGTTTCCGGCGAGCACCAGGCCAAGCTGCACAGCCAGCTGGTGAACACACTGGAGGCCGGTGCCACCGTCAAGAGCTTCTGCACCGAGGACTACGAGGCCGAGCGCATCGACCGGCTGAGCGAGGAGGCCCAGGACAGCAGCCGGCGGACGTATCGGAGCACGATCCGCCACGCCGAGACGGTCCGGGTCTGCACGACGAGTTCGATGGCCGGAACCCTGCTGATCGGCGGCCGGGCGGTGCTCGACGGCAGCCTGCCGTTCGAGGTGTTCAGCCCGCTGATCGGGCTGCCCCAGATGGTACTGCTGCGGATGAACCGGCTCGGCGGCATCGTCGACCAGTACCAGCGCACGATCACCGCCTACGACCGCGTCCGGCGGCTGCGCGCCCTGCCCGCCGAGACCAATGGCACCGGAGGACCGCTCGACGTCGAAGCGGTGCACGGGGAGATCGTCCTCGACGGCGTGACCTTCGCCTACCCCGATCGGCCACCGGCGCTGGAGAACCTCTCGCTGACCATCCCCGCCAGGCAGGTCACCGCCCTCGTCGGCGCCACCGGCTCCGGCAAGACCACCATCGCCAAGCTGCTGATGCGATTCCAGGACGCGGACACGGGCAGCCTGCTGCTCGACGGGCGGGACATGCGCGAGCTGTCGCGGCACGACCTGCGCCGCGCGATCGGGTTCGTCGCCCAGGACCCCTTCCTCTTCGACGGCACCGTCGCCGACAACATCCGTTACGGCAGCTTCGGAGCCTCGGGCGACGCAGTGGTCGAGGCAGCCATGAAGGCCGAGGCGCACACCTTCGTCGTGACGCTGCCGGACGGCTACGACACGGTGATCGGCGAACGCGGTGCGGCGCTCTCCGGCGGCCAGCGACAGCGGATCGCGCTGGCGCGCGCGATCCTCAAGGACGCGCCGGTCGTGATCCTCGACGAAGCCACTTCCGCCGTGGACAACGAGACCGAAGCCGCCATCCAGCGCACGCTCCGCGTCTTCGCGGCCGACCGGACGACGCTGATCATCGCCCACCGGCTCTCCACGGTCCGCCACGCCGACCGGATCTACGTCATGGACAAGGGCGGCGTCGTTGCCGAGCAGGGCACCCACGACGAACTCCTCGCGCAGCACGGACTCTACGCGTCCCTATGGCAACTCCAGGCCGGCGAACCCGCCGCCTGATTGCAGCCGCTGCCCCCTCGCTGCCCGTCCACGTGACGACACCACTGTCGGCGCGGTCCGGCGCGCCCCGCCACCACGCCTGCCCACACCTTCGGAGATACCCCCATGCCCCGTCGCGACGGTGACGCCCTTCCCCTGACCGCCGCCCAGCGCGAGATCTGGCTCGCCGAGCAGCGCTCCCGGACGCCGATTCCGGGCTACCGCGTCGGCGAGTGCCTGGAGATCCACGGGCCGGTGGACCGGGAGCCGTTCGAGACCGCGCTGCGCCTGGTGGTCGACGAGGTCGACGCCCTGCACGTGACCTTCGTCGACGACGGCGAGGGCCCGCGCCAGGTCCTGAGGGAGAGCTGGGACTGGGCTCCGGCCCACCTCGACCTCAGCGGGGAGCCCGACCCCCGGGCGGCGGCAGTGGAATGGATGGAGCGGGACCTGCTGCGCCCGCTGGACCTCGCCCGTGACCCGCTGTTCGGCCATGCGCTGGTCAAGGCGTCGCCGACGGAGTACCTCTGGTACCTGAACTACCACCACGTGGTGCTGGACGCGATCAGCAGCTCCATGCTCCGGCAGCGGGTCGGCGAGGTGTACTCGGCACTGGCCGAGGGCGGCGCCGTGCCGCCCTGCCCGTTCGGCTCGCTGCGGGACCTGGTCGACAGCGACGCCGCCTACCGCGCCTCCACCGACTTCGCCGCCGACCGCGCCTACTGGACCGAGCGCTTCGCCGACCTGCCCGCCCCGACCCGGCTCACCGACACCTCCGCGACCGACCCGCACCGTGCTCTCCGACTGGCCGAGGAGCGGGAACTGCGCCGCCCGGACGCCCTGCGGGCGGCGGCGGGACGCTGCGGCGTCCGGTGGTCCCGGCTGCTGGTCGCGGCGACGGCGCTCTACGCCCACCGGCTGACCGGCGACCAGGACGTGGTGCTCGCCCTGCCCGTCACCGCCCGTCGCGGCGCCGACCGCGACCTGACGGCGGTGCCGGGCACGATGTCCAACGTGGTGCCGCTGCGGCTGACGGTGCGGCCGGACACGCCGTGGCGCGAACTCGTCGCCCAGGCGGCACGGGAGGTCGAGACGGCCGTCGCGCACGAGCGCTACCGCAGCGAGGACCTGCTGCGGGACCTCGGCGCCCCCGGCTCCATCGGGACGGCGTTCCCGCTGATCGTCAACATCATGGCCTTCAACTCCAGGCCGAGCTTCGCCGGGCACCCGGCCTCCGTGCACCACTTCGTGTCCGGGTCGACCACCGACCTCGCCGTCTGGATCTTCGATTACCGGGACGGCAACCCGCCGCTGCTCCGGCTGCACGGCTCACCGGAGGCGTACGGCCCCGACGACCTCGCCGACCACCAGCAGCGGCTGCTCGCGCTATTGGACACCCTCGCGGACTGCGACCAGGACGAGCCGGTGGGCCGGATCGAACTGCTCACCGCCAAGGAGCGCCGCGAACTGGCGGTACTCGGTGCAGGGCCCGTGGCGCCGGCCCCGGCCGCGAGCCTGCCGGAGCTGTTCCGGGAGCACGTCCGGGCGACCCCGGACCTGGTCGCGCTGGTGTGCGGCGACGTCTCGCTGACGTACGCGGAACTGGACGCGCGGGCCAACCGGCTGGCGCACGCCCTGATCGCCCGGGGAGCGGGCCCGGAGGGGCGGGTGGCGGTGGCCCTGCCGCGCTCGGCGGAGCTTGTGGTGGCGATCCTCGCGGTGCTGAAGACCGGGGCGGCCTACGTGCCGGTCGACCCCGAGTACCCGGCCGCCCGGATCGCGTACCTGCTCGACGACGCCAGGCCGGCCCTGCTGGTCACGGACTCCCGCAGCGAGGGGCGGTTGCCCGGGGCCGGGCCCGTCGACCGGCTGGTGCTCGACGACCCGGAGACGGCCGCCCTGGTGACCGGCTGCCCGGCGGCCGACCCGATGGTGGCCGTCGACCCGGACCTGCCGGCGTACGTCATCTACACCTCCGGCTCCACCGGACGGCCCAAGGGCGTGCTGCCGACCCACGGCGGCCTGCTCGATCTGCTCACCGACCTCCGGCAGGTGCGCTTCGCGCCGGTGCTGAAGGAACGGCGGCGGCTGCGGGTGGCGCTGACCACCTCGGTGTCCTTCGACGCCTCCTGGAACCAGCTGTTCGCCCTGTTCGAGGGCCACGAGCTGCACGTCCTGGAGCACGCGACCTGGACCGACCCCGACGCCTTCGTCGCCTACGCGGCGCGCTGCGGACTGGACTACATCGAAGCCACCCCGTCCTACCTCCAAGTGCTGGTCGCCCACGGGCTGCTGAGTGACCCGCGGGGGCGCCCGGCACTGGTCGGGGCGGGCGGCGAGGCCGTCCCGGAGGGGCTGTGGCAGCAGCTGCGGGCGGCGGAGGGAGTGTCCTGCCTCAACCTCTACGGACCATCCGAATGCACCGTCAACTCGGTGGTCGCACCGCTGGAGTCGAGCCCACGCCCGGTGATCGGCCGGCCCGTCACCAACGCCCGGCTGTACGTGCTCGACGGCGCCCTGCGGCCAGTGCCGGCCGGTGCGGCGGGTGAGCTGTACATCGCGGGCGTGGGGCTGGCCCGCGGCTACCTCGACCGGCCGGCGCTGACCGCCGGGCGGTTCGTCGCGGACCCCTTCGGGCCGAGCGGTGGGCCCCTCCTGCCCGGTGGCGGGCAAGGAGGGAGGATGTACCGCACCGGGGACCTGGTGCGCTGGGACGCGGCCGGAAACCTGGAGTTCCTCGGCCGCACCGACGACCAGGTCAAGATCCGCGGCTTCCGGGTCGAGCTCGGCGAGATCGAGGCCGTTCTCGCCGAGCACCCGCGGGTCGGTCGGGCCGCCGTGGTGCTGCGCACCGAGGAGGAACCCCGGCTGGTCGCCTACGCGGTGCCCGAGCCCGGCGCCACCGTGACCGGCACCGACCTGCGCGACCACCTGCGGGACCGGCTGCCCCGGCAGATGGTGCCGGCCGCGTACGTGGTCTTGGACGCGCTGCCGCTGACGCCGAACGGCAAGCTCGACCGGCGGGCCCTCCCGGCGCCCGAGCGACAGATCGCCGCGCCGGGCCGCGCACCGCGCACCGCGACCGAGCACCTGCTCGCCGGGCTGTTCGCCGAGGTGCTCGGGACGGCCGAGCCCGGACTGGACGACAGCTTCTTCGACCTCGGCGGGCACTCCCTGCTGGCCACTCGGCTGGTCGCCCGGGCCCGCTCGGTCCTCGGCGTGGAGCTGCGGCTCGGCGACCTGTTCGACGCGCCGACGGTGGCGGAACTGGCGACCGCCGTGGATGTCGCGGGCCGGGCGCGCCCGGCACTGGGGCCGTGCGAGCGGCCCGAGGCGATCCCGTTGTCCTTCGCGCAGCGCCGGTTGTGGTTCCTGCACCGCATGGAAGGCCCGAGCGCCACCTACAACATCCCGCTGACCCTACGGCTGTCCGGGGACCTGGACCGGCGGGCCCTGGAAGCCGCCCTGGCGGACGTGGTCGAGCGGCACGAGAGCCTGCGCACCGTCTTCCCGACCGTCGACGGCGTGCCGTGCCAGCGGGTGCTGGACCCGGAGCAGGCCCGGCCGCGGCTGCGGGTGACCGAGCTCGGCGCACGCGAGCTGCCGGAGCGGCTGGCGCAGGCGGCCCGGTACGGTTTCGACCTCGCCGAGGAGCCGCCGCTGCACGCCGAACTCTTCCGGCTGGCGGCCGAGGAGCACGAGCTGCTGCTGGTGGTGCACCACATCGCCGGCGACGGCTGGTCGATGGGGCCGCTCTCGCGGGACCTCACGGCCGCCTACGCGGCCCGCGCCGAGGGCGCGAAGCCGGAGTGGTCGCCGTTGCCGGTGCAGTACGCCGACTACGCCATCTGGCAGCGGGAGCTGCTCGGCGACGGCTCGGACCAGGGCAGCCTGCTGAACAGCCAACTCGCTTACTGGCGCGACCAGTTGACCGGCCTTCCGGAGCAGGTGGAGCTGCCCTTCGACCGGCCCAGGCCGGCCGCGATGTCCTACCGGGGCGCCCACCTGCCGGTGCGGATCGACGCCGAGCTGCACCAGGGCCTCAGGACGCTCGCCCGCGATGGCGGGGCCAGCCTCTTCATGGTGCTCCAGGCCGGGCTGGCCGCCCTGTTGGGCAAGCTGGGCGCGGGCGCCGACGTCCCGATCGGCACGCCGATCGCCGGACGCACCGACGTGGCCGCGGACGAGTTGGTCGGCTTCTTCGTCAACACCCTGGTGCTGCGCACCGACCTCTCCGGTGACCCGTCGTTCACCGAACTGCTGGGCAGGGTGAGGGCCGACGCGCTGGCCGCGTACGCGCACCAGGACGTGCCTTTCGAGCACCTGGTCGAGGCGCTGAACCCGGCCCGGTCGCTGGCGCACCACCCGCTGTTCCAGACCATGCTCGCGTTGCAGAACGCGCCCCTCGGCACGTTCGACCTGCCCCGGCTGCGGGTGGCGACCGACCTGGTCCACACCGGGACGGCCAAGTGCGACCTGACCTTCATCCTGGCCGAACAGCCCGGTGAGGACGGCCTGTCGGGCGCGGTGGAGTACAGCACCGACCTGTTCGACGAGGCCACCGTGACGGGGATCGTCGAGCGGTGGCTGCGGCTGCTGCGCGCCGTGGTCGCCGACCCCGGCCGGAGGATCGGCCAGGTGGACGTGCTGTCCGCCGACGAGCTCCGCGCGCTCCTCCCGGCGCGTACCGACCGGAGCGAGGGGCTGCCGGAGAGCAGCCTGACCGCGCTGTTCGAGCGACAGGTACGGGCGAACCCGGCCGCCGTCGCCCTCACGGACGGCGAAGTCACCCTGACGTACAGCGAGTTGAACGCCCGCGCGAACCGGCTCGCGCACGCCCTGATCGACCGGGGGGTGGGCCCGGAGCAGCGTGTGGCGCTGGCCCTGCCGCGCTCGGCGGAGCAGGTCGTGGCGGTGCTCGCCGTGCTGAAGGCGGGCGGCGCCTACCTCCCGGTGGATCCGCAGTACCCGGCCGCCCGGATCGCCTACCTGCTCGGGGACGCCCGGCCCGCGCTCCTCGTGACGACGAGCCGGATCGGCGACCTGCCGGGCGTGGACCCGGTGGACCGGCTGCTGCTGGACGCCGCCGACCTGGACGGGCTGCCGGACACGGACCCGGAGGTCCCCCTCGACCCGGGCCACGCCGCCTACGTCATCTACACCTCCGGCTCCACCGGCGACCCCAAGGGCGTGGTGGTACCGCACCGGAACGTGGTGCGGCTGTTCGGCACCACCGAGAAGCTGTTCGGCTTCTGTGCCGAGGACGTCTGGACGCTCTTCCACTCCTACGCCTTCGACTTCTCGGTGTGGGAGCTGTGGGGTCCGCTGCTGCACGGCGGCCGTCTGGTGGTCGTGGACCACGAGACCAGCCGCTCGCCCGGCCGCTTCCTGGAGCTCCTCGCCCGGGAACGGGTGACCGTGCTCAACCAGACGCCGTCCGCGTTCTACCAGCTGATGCAGGCGGACGCCCAGGCCCCGGAGACCGGCCGCTCGCTCGCGCTGCGCACGGTGGTGTTCGGTGGTGAGGCGCTGGAGCACGCCCGGCTGGCGAGTTGGTACGAGCGGCACCCGGACGACGCGCCCCGGCTGGTCAACATGTACGGCATCACCGAGACCACGGTGCACGTCACGTACGCGGCGCTCGACCGGGCCGCAACCGCCGCCGGCCAGGTCGGCGCGGCCATTCCGGACCTGCGGACGTACGTGCTGGACGCCCACCTGCGGCCGGTGGCCCCGGGCGTGCCCGGCGAGCTGTACGTCGCGGGCGTCGGCCTGGCGCGCGGCTACCTCAACCGGCCCGGCCTGACCGCCGGGCGCTTCGTGGCCGACCCGTTCGGACCGCCGGGATCGCGGATGTACCGCAGCGGCGACGTGGTGCGCCGCGCGACGGACGGAAGCCTGTGCTACGTCGGCCGGGCCGACCAGCAGGTGAAGGTGCGCGGCTTCCGGATCGAACCCGGCGAGATCGAGACGGCGCTGGCCACGCACCCCGGCGTCGCCCAGGTCGCCGTCCTGGCCCGGCAGGACCGGGCCGACGACACCCGGCTGGTCGCGTACCTGGTGCCGACCGCGGGTACCGCACCGGGTTCGGCCGACCTGCGCCCGGCCGACCTGCGTGGGCACCTGCGCGAGCGCTTGCCGGAGTACATGGTGCCGTCGGCATTCGTCGTGCTGGACGCGCTGCCGCTGACAGCCCACGGCAAGCTGGACCACCGGGCCCTGCCCGCCCCCGACCTCGCTCCGACGACCACCGCCCGCGCGCCGCGCACCCCGCAGGAGCAGATCCTCTGCGAGCTGTTCGCCGAGGTCCTGGGCGTGGCGTCGGCCGGAGTCGAGGACGGCTTCTTCGACCTGGGCGGGCACTCGCTGCTGGCCACCCGCCTGGCCGCCCGGATCCGCGCGACCCTCGGCGTGGAAATGCCGCTGCGCACCCTGTTCGAGGCGCCGACCCCGGCCGGCCTGGCCGCCGCCCTGGTGGCGGCCAGACCGGCGCAGGCGCCCCTGGCACGGCGCGAGCGCCCCGAGGCGATCCCGCTGTCGTTCGCGCAGCGGCGGCTGTGGTTCCTGCACCAGCTGGAGGGCGCCAGCGCGAACTACCACATCTCCCTGGCCTGGCGGCTGTCCGGGGATCTGGGCCTGCGGGCCCTGGAGGCCGCCGTGGCGGACGTGGTGGCCCGGCACGAGAGCCTGCGCACCGTCTTCCCGGCGGTCGACGGCGTTCCGTACCAGCGGGTGCTGGACGTCGGGGCGGCCCGCCCGCGGCTGTTCGTGAGCCGGACGACCGAGGCCGAGCTGCCGGCCGTCATGGCGCAAGCGCAGGCCCGTCGGTTCGACCTGGCGGTCGAGGTGCCCCTGCGTGCCGGGCTGTTCGAGCTGGCGGCGGACGAGCACGTGTTCCAGGTGGTGCTCCACCACATCGCCGGCGACGGCTGGTCGCTGGGCCCGCTCGCGCAGGGCCTGACCACCGCCTACGCGGCGCGCTGCCGCGGCGAGGAGCCGCAGTGGGAGGAGCTGCCGGTCCAGTACGCCGACTACACCCTGTGGCAGCACGAGCTGCTCGGCGACGCGGCCGACGGGGACAGTCTGTTCGCCCGCCAGGCGGCCTACTGGACCCGACAGCTGGCCGATCTGCCCGAGCAGCTCCAACTGCCCGGCGACCGGCCCCGCCCGGCGGTCGCCTCGCACCGGGGCGGTTGCGTGCGGGCCGGGCTGGACGCCGAGCTGCACCGCGGGCTGCGCGAGCTCGCCCGCGCCCACGGCACCAGTCTGTTCATGGTGCTCCAGGCCGGCCTTGCGGTGTTGCTGAGCAAGCTCGGCGCGGGCGACGACATCCCGGTCGGCAGCCCGGTCGCGGGCCGGACCGACCAGGCACAGGACGAGCTGGTCGGCCACTTCGTCAACACCCTGGTGTTCCGTACCGACACCTCGGGCGATCCGACGTTCGCCGAACTGCTCGGCCGGGTCCGGGAGACCGCGCTGGCCGGGTACGCGCACCAGGACCTTCCGTTCGAGTACCTGGTCGAGGCCCTCAACCCGGTCCGGTCGCTGGCGCACCACCCGCTGTTCCAGGTCATGCTGGTGCTGCAGAACGCACCCCGGGCCGACTTCGCGCCGCCCGGGCTGCGCGTCGGCGACATGCCGTCGACGTCGACCACCGCCAAGCTCGACCTGATCTTCACCCTGTCCGAGCGGCACGCGCAGGACGGCTCCCCGGAGGGGATCGACGGATCCGTCGAGTACACCAGCGACCTGTACGATCCGGCCACCGTCGAGACGATGATCGAGCGGTGGGAGCGGCTGCTCCGCGCCGTGGTCGCCGACCCGCGGCGGCGGCTCAGCCGGTTCGGCCTGCTCACCGCCGAGGAGCACGGTGAGCTGACGGCGCTGGGTACCGGCCCGGCGGCCCAGGTCTTCACCGAGAGTCTGCCGGAGCTGTTCCGGGCTCAGGCGCGGGCGACTCCGGACGCCGTCGCGGTGGTGGGGCCGGAAGCGTCGCTGACGTACGCGGAGCTGGACGGGCGGGCGAACAGGTTGGCGCATGCGCTGATCGCGCGGGGCGCGGGGCCGGAGCGGCTGGTGGCCGTGGCCCTGCCGAGGTCGGCCGAGCTGGTGGTGGCCATCCTCGCGGTACTGAAGACCGGCGCCGCGTACCTCCCGGTTGATCCGGAGTACCCGGCCGCACGGATCGCATACATGCTCGACGACGCCCGGCCGGTCCTGGTGGTCACCGACGCCCGCACCCGGGGCCGGCTGCCGGAGACCGGTCCCGCCGGGTGGCTGGTGGCCGACGCCCCGGAGACGGCCGCGCTGGTGGCGGGGTGCCCGTCCGCGGACCCTGCGGTGGCCGTCGAGCCGGGTCATCCGGCCTACGTCATCTACACCTCCGGTTCCACCGGCAAGCCCAAGGGCGTGGTGGCGACGCACGGCGGCCTGTCCAACCTGTTCGCCAACCAGTGTCCGCTGATCTTCCGGACGGGGGAGCGGATGCGGGTGGGGCTGACCACGTCCGTGTCGTTCGACGCTTCCTGCGACCAGCTGTTCGCCCTGTTCGCCGGCCACGAGCTGCACGTCCTGGACGAGGCGACCTGGACCGACCCGGACGCCTACCTGGAGTACGCGGTGCGGGCCGGTCTTGACACCGTCGGCGGCACCCCGTCCTACCTGCAAGTCCTCGTCGAGCACGGCCTGTTGGACGATCCGCGGTGGCGTCCGTCGATGGTCGGGCTGGGCGGGGAGACCGTTCCCGCGCAGCTGTGGGAGCGGTTGCGGGCGGCCGACAAGGTGTTCTCCCTGAACTACTACGGGCCGGCCGAGTGCACGGTGGACTCGGTCTTCGCGCCGCTGGAGTCGAGCTCGCACCAGGTGATCGGCAGGCCGCTCGGCGGTGTCCGGCTGCATGTGCTCGACGCCGCGTTGCAGCCGGTGCCCGCGGGTGTGCCGGGTGAGCTGTACATCGCCGGTGCGGGGCTGGCGCGCGGCTATCTGAACCGGCCGGGGCTGACCGCGGGACGGTTCGTGGCGGACCCGTTCGGGCCGGCCGGCACGAGGATGTACCGCACCGGTGACCTGGTGCGGTGGGGTGCGGACGGGAACCTGGAGTTCCTCGGACGCACCGACGACCAGGTCAAGATCCGGGGATTCAGGATCGAGCTCGGCGAGATCGAGGCGGCACTGGCGGAACACCCGCAGGCCGCGCAGACCGCCGTGATCGTCCGGCAGGACCGGGCGGGGGACGCCCGTCTGGTCGCCTATCTGGTGCCCGCCACCGGGGCGGAGCTTCGGCCGGAGGACCTGCGGGCGCACCTGCGCGAGCGGCTGCCGGACTACATGGTGCCGGCCGCGTTCGTCTCCCTCGACGCCCTGCCGCTGAACGCCAGCGGCAAGCTGGACCGGCGCGCCCTGCCCGAGCCCGCGGCCACCGTGACGCGGTCCGGACGGGCACCGCACACTCCCGACGAACACGTGCTGTCCGGGTTGTTCGCCGAGGTGCTGGGTCTGCCTCAGGTCGGTGTCGACGACGACTTCTTCGACCTGGGCGGGCACTCCCTGCTGGCCACCCGGTTGGTGGCCCGGGTCCGTGCGACCCTGGGCGTGGAACTGGCGCTGCGCACCCTGTTCCAGACGCCGACCGTGGCCGGGCTGGCCGCCGGTCTGGGCGGCGCGGACCGGGCCCGGCTCGCCCTGGAGCGGGCGGAGCGGCCCGAGCTGGTGCCGCTGTCGTCCGCCCAGCGCCGGCTGTGGTTCCTGCGCCAGCTGGAGGGCGCCGGCTCGGTCTACAACATGCCGCTCGCGTGGCGGCTCCTTGGACCACTGGACCTGGCGGCCCTGGAGGCTGCGCTGGGCGACGTCGCCGACCGGCACGAAACCCTGCGCACGGTCTTCCCGGCCGCGGACGGCGTGCCCTACCAGCAGGTGCTGGCCGCCGGAGAGGCGCGCCCGAGGCTGTCGGTCACCCCGGCCGACGAGACGGACCTGCCGGAACTGCTGACGGGGGCCGCCGGGCGCGGATTCGACCTCGCGGCCGAACCGCCGCTGCGCGCCGAGGTGTTCGAGGTTTCGGCGGACGAGCACGTGCTGCTGCTGGTGATGCACCACATCGCCGGTGACGGCTGGTCGCTGGGCCCGCTGGCCGCCGATCTGGCCACCGCGTACGCGGCACGCCGCCAAGGCGAGGAGCCGCGGTGGACGCCACCGCCCGTGCAGTACGCCGACTACACCCTGTGGCAGCACGAGCTGCTCGGCGACCCGGCCGACCAGGACAGCCTGTTCGCCCGCCAGCAGGCCTACTGGACCGAGCGGTTGGCGAACCTGCCGGAGCAGATCCGGCTTCCCGCCGACCGCCCTCGCCCCGCGACCCCCTCCTACTCCGGCGGCCACCTCCCGATCGAACTGGACGCCGAACTGCACGCCGGGCTGGTCCGGCTGGGCCGGGAGCACGGCGCCAGCGTGTACATGGTGCTGCAGGCCGCGCTGGCGGCACTGCTGGACAAGCTCGGCGCCGGAACGGACATCCCGCTCGGCAGTCTGATCGCCGGCCGGACCGACCAGGCCCTGGACGACCTCGTCGGATTCTTCGTCAACACCCTGGTGCTCCGCACGGACACCAGTGGCGACCCGACCTTCGCCGAGCTGCTGGGCCGGGTCCGCGAGGGCGCACTGGCCGCGTACGCGCACCAGGACCTGCCGTTCGAGCACGTCGTCGAGGCCCTCAACCCTTCCCGGTCGCTCGCCCGACAGCCGCTGTTCCAGGTGCTGCTCGCGCTGCAGAACGTGCCCCGCACCGAATTCGAGCTGAGCGGTCTGGCCGCCGAGATCGTCCTGGTGCGGACGCCGACGGCGATGTTCGACCTCGGCTTCCACCTGCTGGAGTGCGGCGGCACCGGCGGGCCGGCCGAGGGCATCGTCGGGCGGGTCGAGTACAGCACCGACCTCTTCGCCCCCGCCACGGTGCAGGCACTGGCCGCCCGGTGGCTGCGGCTGCTGGCGTCGGTGGTCGCCGAGCCGGACCGGCCGCTGAGCCGGATCGACGTCCTCACCACCGAGGAACGGCACGAGCTCCTGGTCGCGCGCAACGACACCGCCTGCCCGGCTCCCGATGCCGTCCTGCCCGCTCTGTTCGAGGCACAGGTCCGGGCGACCCCCGAGGCCCCGGCGGTGGTGTTCGAGGACACCGTGCTGACCTACCGGGAGCTGAACCGCAGGGCCAACCGCCTGGCGCACGCGCTGATCGCGCGCGGGGCGGGGCCGGAGCAGCTCGTGGCCCTGAGGCTGCCGCGCTCCGCCGAGCTGGTGGTCGCCGTCCTCGCGGTGCTCAAGTCAGGAGCGGCCTACCTGCCGATCGACCCGGACTACCCGGCCGCCCGTATCGCGTACATGCTTCAGGACGCGCGACCGGCCGTGGTGCTCGACGACCTCGCGGACGTCACACCGGACGGGGAGCGGCCGGAGCACGATCCGGCCGTCGCCGTGGACGCACGGCACCCGGCCTACGTCATCTACACCTCGGGCTCCACCGGCCGGCCCAAGGCCGTGGTGATGCCCGCCGCCGGTCTGCTCAACCTGCTGGCGTGGCACCACAGGGCCGTCGGCGGCGAACCCGGCACGCGCACCGCGCAGTTCACCGCGATCAGCTTCGACGTCTCGGTGCAGGAGACACTCTCCGCGCTGCTGTACGGCAAGACCCTCGTGGTGCCGACCGAGGAGCAGCGCCGCAGCGCCGAGCTGTTCGCCCGCTGGCTGGACCGGCACGGGGTCGAGGAGCTGTTCGCGCCCAACCTGGTGGTCGAGGCGCTGGCCGAGGCCGCCGAGGAGGCCGGACTGGAGCTGCCGAGCCTGCGGCTGGTCGCCCAGGCCGGTGAGGCGATGCGCCTCGGCGGTGCCGTGCGCCGCTTCCAGGCCCGCCGTCCGGGCCGGGAACTGCACAACCACTACGGGCCCGCCGAGACCCATGTGATCACCGCCTACCCGCTGCCGGCCGACCCCGCCGACTGCCCGCTGCCGGTACCGATCGGCCGGCCGATCGCCAACTGCCAGGTGTACGTGCTGGACTCGGCACTGCGGCCGGTCGCCCCCGGCGTGACGGGCGAGCTGTATCTCGCCGGGGCGGGACTCGCCCGCGGCTACCTGAACCGGCCCGGACTCACCGCCACACGGTTCGTAGCCAACCCCTACGGCCCGGCCGGCGCGCTGATGTACCGCACCGGTGACCTGGCCCGCTGGCGTACCTGGGGGTCCCCCCGGCCTGAGGCTGGGGGAGAGCTGGAGTTCGCGGGCCGGGTGGACCACCAGGTGAAGATCCGCGGGTTCCGGGTCGAACCGGGCGAGATCGAGGCCGAGTTGGCCGCGCACCCGGGTGTCGCCCAGGTCGCGGTGCTCGCCCGGGAGGACCGGATCGTCGCGTACGTCGTCCCCCTGGCCGGGACCGGGGCGAGTGCGGCGGCACTGGCGGCGTACCTGCGCGACCGGGTACCGCCGGAGCCGGGCGCGACCGTCGGCGGTGGCCGGGCGCCGCGCACGCCGCAGGAGCAGATCCTGTGCGAGCTGTTCGCCGAGGTGCTGGGCGTGGAGCGGATCGGGGTCGACGACGGCTTCTTCGACCTGGGCGGGCACTCCCTGCTCGCCACCCGGCTGGTCTCGCGGGTCCGGGCGACCCTCGGCGTCGAGCTGGAACTGCGCAGCCTGTTCCGGGCGCCGACACCCGCCGGCCTCGCGGCCGGGCTGCATGACGCCGGCACCGCACGGCAGGCCCTGGTACCCCGGCCCCGCCGTGAGCCGATGCCGCTGTCGTTCGCCCAGCGCCGGCTCTGGTTCCTCCAGCAGTTCGGGGCGCCGAGCGCCACTTACCACATGCCGCTCGCCCTGCGGCTGTCCGGTGACCTCGACCGGGCCGCGCTGAGCGCCGCGCTCGCGGACGTGGTGGCCCGGCACGAGACCCTGCGCACGGTCTTCCCGCACACCGCCGGAGTCCCGTACCAGCGGGTGCTGGACACCACCGAGACCGCCGTCCCGCTGACCGTACGCGCGGTCGGCGCGGCGGAGCTGCCCGCCCTGCTGCGCGAGGCGGCGGTGCGCGGCTTCGACCTGACCGCGGAAGTACCGCTGCGGGCACAGCTGTTCGCCCTCGCGCCGGACGAGCACGTGCTGCTGCTGGTCATGCACCACATCGTCGGGGACGGCTGGTCCATGGGCCCGCTGGCCCGTGACCTCGCCGCGGCCTACACCATCCGGCGGGGTGGCGGGGCGCCGAACTGGCCGCCGCTGCCGGTGACATACCGCGACTACACCCTGTGGCAGCACGAGATCCTCGGCGACGAGCACGACACGGACAGTGTGTTCGCCCGCCAGGTCACCTACTGGACTCAGGCGCTGGCCGGGCTGCCCGAGCAGCTGCAGCTGCCTGCCGACCGGCCGCGCCCGGCCACCATGTCGTACGGCGGCGACCTGCTGGAGCTCCGGATCGACGCCGAACTGCACGCGGCACTGACGGAGTTGGCCCGAAGGTCGGGTGCGACCCTGTTCATGGTGCTCCAGGCCGCGCTCGCCGCGCTGTACACGCGGCTGGGCGCGGGCACGGACATCGCGATCGGGAGTCCGGTCGCGGGGCGTACCGACGAGGCGCTGGACGATCTGGTCGGGTTCTTCATCAACACGCTGGTGCTGCGCACCGACACGAGCGGCGACCCGAGTTTCACCGAGCTGCTGGGACGGGTGCGGGAGACGGCGCTGTCGGCGTACGCGCACCAGGACGTGCCGTTCGAGCACCTGGTGGAGACGCTGAACCCGTCCCGCTCGCTGTCCCACCACCCGCTGTTCCAGACCGGGCTGGTCGTGCAGAACGCGCCGGGTGGTGACTTCGAGCTGCCGGGTCTGCAGGTCTCCGGGGTGACCGTGCTCACCGGGACGGCACGGCTCGACCTGACCTTCGGGTTCGCGGAGGAACACGGGCCCGACGGCGCGCCGGCCGGGCTCAGCGGTGCGGTCGAGTACAGCACCGACCTGTTCGACCGCCCGACGGTCCAGGCCCTGGTCGCCCGGTGGACCAGGCTGCTGGCCGCGGTCGCCGCCGCGCCGGGCCAGCGGATCGGCGGAATCGACCTGCTGTCCGCCGAGGAGCGCCGCGAGCTGCTGCCCGCCGTCGACGGTGGAGCGGCCGGGGTGAGCCTGCCGGAGCTGTTCGCGGCGCAGGTTACGGCGACGCCGGACGCGGTCGCGCTGGTGTGTGGAGACGCCGAGTTCACGTATCGGCAGCTGAATGCCCGGGCGAACCGGTTCGCGCATGCGCTGATCG
>NZ_LGDV01000176.1 GCF_001280015.1 Streptomyces sp. MMG1121 | reverse complement strand
CTGGCCGGACACCGACCCGCAGACCTCGCTCGACGTCCGGCATCCGGCCTACGTGATCTACACCTCGGGTTCGACCGGCCGCCCCAAGGGCGTCGTGGTGAGCCACACCGGCGTGTCGGGCCTGGTGGCGACGCAGGTCGACCGGCTCGGCGTGGCGCCGGGCAGCCGGGTGCTGCAGTTCGCCTCGCCCAGCTTCGACGCGTCCTTCTGGGACCTGTGCAGCGCCGTGCTCACCGGCGCCGCCCTCGTCCTGGCCCCGTCCGAGGCCCCGCTGGCGGCCCTGACGGACCGTCGGCTCGAGGTCACCCACGTGACGCTCCCGCCCTCGGCCCTGGCCGCGGTGGAGAGCGCCGACCTCACGGCCACCACCCTGGTGGTGGCGGGTGAGGCCTGCACGGCGGAGCTGGTGGCCCGGTGGGCGCCGGGCCGGCGGATGATCAACGCGTACGGTCCGACGGAGACGACGGTGTGCGCGACCATGAGTGACCCGCTGTCCCCGGAGCCCGGTGTACCGCCGATCGGCCGATCGGTCGCGGGCTTTTGGGTGTACGTCCTCGACGAGCGGCTGCGCATCGTGCCGCCGGGGGTGGCGGGGGAGTTGTACGTCGCCGGTCCCGGTCTGGCGCGCGGGTACCTGAACCGGCCCGGGCTGACGGCCGGACGCTTCGTCGCCTGCCCCTTCGGCGCCGATGGCGAGCGGATGTATCGCACCGGGGACGTCGTGCGCCGACGCGGCGACGGCGAGCTGGAGTACGTCGGCCGCGCTGACGACCAGGTGAAGGTGCGCGGCTTCCGCATCGAACCCGGCGAGGTCGAGTCGGTGTTGGCCGGGCACCCCGCCGTCGCCCAGGCCGCCGTGCTCGCCCGGGACGACCGGCTCATCGGCTACGTCGCGGCCCGTCCCGACGCGGTCGTCCGCCCCGCGGAGCTGGCGGCGTATCTGCGTGACCGGCTGCCCGACTACCTGGTACCCGGAGCCGGGCGCGACCGTCGGCGGTGGCCGGGCGCCGCGCACGCCGCAGGAGCAGATCCTGTGCGAGCTGTTCGCCGAGGTGCTGGGCGTGGAGCGGGTCGGGGTCGACGAGGACTTCTTCGACCTGGGCGGGCACTCCCTGCTCGCCACCCGGCTGGCCGCGCGGGTGCGCTCGGTGCTCGGAGTGGAGGTGGCCCTGCGCGCGCTGTTCCAGGCGCCCACCGTGGCGGGCCTGGCCGAGGCGCTGGCCGCGACCGGCCACGTCCGCCCGGCGCTGACCACGCGCGAGCGGCCTCAGGCGGTGCCGCTGTCCTTCGCCCAGCGCCGGCTCTGGTTCCTGCACCGCATGGACGGCACCGCCGCGACGTACCACATCCCGCTGGCGCTCCAACTGACCGGGACGCTCGACCGGGCGGCGCTGGACGAGGCACTGGCCGACGTGGTGGCCCGGCACGAGAGCCTGCGGACGGTCTTCCCGGAGGTCGACGGCGTACCCTGCCAGCTCGTCCTGGACCCGGCCGAGGCCCGGCCCCGCGTGCGGCTGACCGAGGTGTCGGAAGCCGAACTGTTCGACCGGCTCGCCGAGTCCGCCCGACAGCCCTTCGACCTGGAGGCCGAAGCACCCCTGCGGGTGGAACTGTTCGCCCTCGCGCCGGACGAGCACGTGCTGCTGCTGGTGATGCACCACATCGCCGGTGACGGCTGGTCCACCGGTCCGCTGGCACGCGATCTGGCCGAGGCCTACGCCGCCCGGTGCGAGGGCCGTGCGCCGCACTGGCCGGCCCTGCCGGTGCAGTACGCGGACTACACGCTGTGGCAGCGCGACCTGCTCGGCGACGCCGCCGACCGCGGGAGCCGGTTCGCCGAACAACTCGACTACTGGAAGCGTCAGCTGTCCGACCTGCCGGAGCTGCTCCAGCTGCCCGCCGACCGGCCGAGGCCGGCCGTCGCCGGCTGGCGCGGGGACCACGTCGGCCTGGAGCTGAGCCCCGAACTGCACGCCGCTCTCACGGAGTTGGCCCGAAGGTCCGGCGCGAGCCTGTTCATGGTGCTGCAGGCGGCGTTGGCGGCGCTGTACACGCGGCTGGGCGCGGGGACGGACATCGCGATCGGGAGTCCGGTCGCGGGGCGTACCGACGAGGCGCTGGACGATCTGGTCGGGTTCTTCGTGAACACGCTGGTGTTGCGCACCGACACGAGCGGTGACCCGAGTTTCGCCGAGTTGCTGGGACGGGTGCGGGAGACGGCGCTGTCGGCGTACGCGCACCAGGACGTGCCGTTCGAGCACCTGGTGGAGGTGCTGAACCCGTCCCGCTCGCTGTCGCACCACCCGCTGTTCCAGACCATCCTGGCGGTTCAGAACGCTCCGATGGGCCGGTTCTCCCTGCCCGGCCTGGACGTCGCCACCTACGCGGTGGCCACCGGGACCGCCAAGTTCGACCTGGGTGTGAGCCTCGTCGAACAGTTCGGTCCGAACGGCACCCCGGCGGGCATCGTCGGAGCAGTGGAGTACGCCACCGACCTGTTCGACCGCTCGACAGTCGCAGCGCTCGCCAGGCGCTGGACGCGCCTCCTGGAGGAGGTCACCGCCGATCCGGACCGGTCGATCGGACGGATCGAGCTCCTCGACGCCGAGGAGCGGCACCGTTTGCTGGAGCAGGGCGACGCGGCCGCCCGGGAGGCGGAGGCCGTCCCTGTGCCGCTGGCGTTCGCGGCGCAGGTTGCGGCGACGCCGGACGCGGTCGCGCTGGTGTGTGGAGACGCCGAGTTCACGTATCGGCAGCTGAATGCCCGGGCGAACCGGTTCGCGCATGCGCTGATCG
>NZ_LGDV01000175.1 GCF_001280015.1 Streptomyces sp. MMG1121 | reverse complement strand
CTGGCCGGACACCGACCCGCAGACCTCGCTCGACGTCCGGCATCCGGCCTACGTGATCTACACCTCGGGTTCGACCGGCCGCCCCAAGGGCGTCGTGGTCGGCCACGGCGGCGTCGCGAGCCTGGTCGCCGCACAGACCGAGCGCTTCGCGATCGAACCCGACAGCCGGGTGCTCCAGTTCGCCTCGCCCAGCTTCGACGCCTCGGTGTCGGAGATCTACACCGCCCTGCTCCGCGGCGCGGCCCTGGTGCTGCCCCCGACGGCGGACCCGGTTGCCGCGCTGACCGACCCGGACCTCGCGGTCAGCCACGTGACCGTGCCCCCGTCCGTCCTCGCCGCCGCGCCGGACGGCGCCGTGCAGGTGTCGACACTGGTGGTGGCGGGCGAGGCGTGCCCGCCGGAGCTGGTGGACCGCTGGGCGTCCGGGCGCCGGATGGTCAACGCCTACGGTCCGACCGAGACCACGGTGTGCGCGACCATGAGCGACCCGCTGTCCCCGGGGGCGGGCGTGCCCCCGATCGGCCGTCCGATCGCGGGCGCCCGGGTGTACGTGCTGGACGAGCGGCTGCGGCCGGTGCCGACGGGCGTGGCGGGGGAGCTGTACGTCGCGGGCGCGGGACTGGCACGCGGCTACCTGAACCGGCCGGGCCTGACGGCCGCACGGTTCGTCGCCTGCCCGTTCGGGGCCGGTGAGCGCATGTACCGCACCGGAGACCTGGTGCGCTGGCTCGGGGACGGTCAGTTGGAGTACGTCGGCCGTGCCGACGACCAGGTGAAGGTACGCGGCTTCCGCATCGAGCCCGGCGAGGTCGAGGCGGCCCTGGCCGAACACCCCGCCGTCGCCCGGGCCGCCGTCCTCGCCCAGGACGACCGGCTCGTCGGCTACGTCGTCCCGCACCAGGACGAGGCCCGCGACAGCGGCCTGGAAGCGGACCACGTGGGCGAGTGGCAGGACATCTACGACGCCCTGCCCCTCACCCCCGAGGAAGCCGACTTCGGCCAGAACTTCGTCGGCTGGAACAGCAGTTACGACGCGAGCCCGATCCCGGTCGAGCAGATGCGGGAGTGGCGGGACGCCACCGTGGCCCGCATCCTGGCCCTGAACCCGCGCCGCGTGCTGGAGGTCGGCGTCGGCACCGGACTGCTGCTCTCGCAGATCGCACCGCACTGCGAGACCTACTGGGCCACGGACTTCTCCGCCACGGCCGTCGACGCCCTGACCGCGCAGGTCGCCCGGCAGGACGACCTGGCCGAGCGCGTCGTGCTCCAGACCCGCCCGGCGCACGACACCGACGGCCTGCCGGCCGGGCGGTTCGACACCATCGTGATCAACTCGGTGGTGCAGTACTTCCCGTCCGCCGACTACCTCGCGGACGTGGTCGGCAAGCTGATGCGGCTGCTCGCCCCCGGCGGCACGCTCTTCGTCGGCGACGTCCGCAACCTGCGGCTGCTGCGCCCGCTGGCCACCGCGGTCCAGCTGCACCGCACCGGTGCCGACGGCGACCTCGCGGCGGTGCGCCGCGCGGTGGAGCAGGCCGTCAGGGTGGAGAAGGAACTCCTGGTCGACCCGGACTTCTTCACCGTCCTGCGGGAGCGCGGCACGGACATCGGCGCGGTGGCCGTGGAGGTCAAGCACGGCCGCCACCACAACGAACTGACCCGCTACCGCTACGACGTGACGCTGCACAAGCCGCCGGTCGCTCCGGTGGTGCCGAGCCGGCCCGTCGAGCTGGAGTGGGGGCGGCAGGCCGCCGGGCTGGACGAACTGCGCGAGCTGCTCGCCCGGCCGCACGCGGACGTGCTGCGGATCACCGGGGTGCCGAACCGTCGAGTGGTGCGGGAGTCCGCCCTGGCCCGGGCGGTGCAGAACGGCGACGGCTCGCTCACCGAGCTGCTGGAGCGGCTGCACGGCCCGGAGGAGAGCGAACTCCCCGACCCGGAGGACTTCCGGGCCATCGGTACGGAGTTCGATCGCTGGGTGGGCGTCACCTGGTCGGCCACCGTGGCCGACGCCGTGGACGTCGTCTTCGCCGACCCGCGGGCGCAGCACGACTCCCCGGTCGAGCCGTACCGGTCGGCCCGGACCACCGGCAGGCCGCTGTCGTCGCTGACCAACCGCCCGACCGGCAGCCGGGGCACCGGCGCGCTCCTCGGCGAACTCCGTGACTGGCTGCGCGGGCGACTGCCCGACTACCTGATCCCGTCGGCGTTCGTGGCGCTGGAGACGTTGCCACTGACGGCCAGCGGCAAGCTGGACCGCCGCGCGCTGCCCGCGCCCGACCTCGGCATGGCCGCAGCCGGGCGGGCGCCGCGCACCCCGCAGGAACAGCTCCTCGCCGAGCTGTTCGCCGAGCTGCTCGGCCTGGCCCAGGTCGGCGTCGAGGACAGCTTCTTCGACCTGGGCGGACACTCGCTGCTGGCGACCCGCCTGGCCTCCCGCGTCCGGGCGACCCTCGGCGCGGAGCTGGAGGTCCGGACGCTGTTCGAGACGCCGACCGTGGCCGGACTGGCGGCCCGCCTCGACGGCTGCGGCACGGCGCGGCCCACGCTGACCGCGCGGCCGCGGTCCATGGGGGCACCCCCGGCCGAAGGCTGGAGGAGCGTGGAGCTGTCCTTCGCCCAACGCCGCCTGTGGTTCCTGCACCGGATGGACGGCCCGAGCGCCACCTACAACATGCCGCTCGCACTGAACCTGACCGGTGAACTCGACCGCCCGGCCCTGCACGCCGCGCTCGCGGACGTGATCGCCCGGCACGAGAGCCTGCGGACGGTCTTCCGCGAGACGGACGGAGTGCCGTACCAGGTCGTGCTCAGCGCTTCGCAGGCGCACCCGGAGCTGCCGGTGGTCGACCTCGACGAGAGCCGGCTGGCCGAGCGGCTGGCGCAGACGGCCCGGCGAGGTTTCGACCTGGCGGCTCAGCCGCCGGTCCGGGCGGAGCTGTACGCGCTCGCGCCCGACCGGCACGTGCTGCTGGTCGTGGTGCACCACATCGCCGCCGACGGCTGGTCCATGGGGCCGCTCTCCGGCGACCTCGCGGCCGCCTACACGGCGCGCTGCCGAGGCGAGGAGCCGCGGTGGTCCCCACTGCCGGTGCAGTACGCCGACTACACCTGCTGGCAACGCGAACTGCTCGGCGACACCGCCGACCCGGACAGCCTGTTCGCCCGGCAACTGGCCTACTGGAAGGACGAGCTGGCGGGAATTCCGCAGCAGGTGCAGCTGCCCGCAGACCGGCCCCGGCCGCCGGTGGCCTCCCAGCTGGGCAGCCGGGTCGTGGTCCGGCTGGACCCCGACCTGCACCAGGCCCTGCGGGACCTGGCCGCCGCGCGCGGCGCCAGCATGTTCATGGTGCTCCAGGCCGGCCTCGCCGCGCTGCTCACCCGCCTCGGCGCCGGGACCGACATCCCGATCGGCAGCCCGATCGCCGGCCGTACCGACCAGGCGCTGGACGACCTCGTCGGCTTCTTCGTCAACACCCTGGTGCTGCGCACCGACACGAGCGGCGATCCCGGCTTCGCCGAACTGCTCGGCCGGGTGCGGCAGAAGGCACTCGCCGCGTACGACCATCAGGACGTGCCGTTCGAGTACCTGGTCGAGGTGGTCAATCCGGCCCGTTCGCTGTCGCACCACCCGCTGTTCCAGATCATGCTGGCCCTGCAGAACGCGCCGGTGGGCGAGTTCGCGCTGCCGGGCCTCACGACCGGCCACCTGGAGGCGTCGACCGGGACCTCGCGGGTCGACCTGACGTTCAGCCTGGCCGAGCAGTTCCGCCCGGACGGCGGGCCCGACGGCCTGGCCGGCGCGGTGGAGTACGCCACCGACCTGTTCGAACCGGCCACCGTGGAGCTGCTGTTCGAGCGCTGGGCACGGCTGCTGCGCGCGGCGGTCGCCGACCCCGGCCGGCCGATCAGCCGGCTCGACGTCATGTCGGATGAGGAACGCCGTCGGCTGCTGGACGCGTCCACCGGCGCGGCGGTCGAGCTGCCCGAGGCCGCGCTGCCGGAGCTGTTCGCCCGCCAGGTGCGCGCCACCCCGGACGCGGTGGCCGTCGTGGCGGGCGCCACCGAGCTGACCTACCGGGAACTCGACCAGCGGTCCAACCGCCTCGCGCGGGCACTGATCCGCCAGGGCGTGCGGCCGGAGACACCGGTCGCGGTGCTGCTGGACCGCTCGGCGGACCTCGTCGTGGCGCTCCTGGCGATCATCAAGGCGGGCGGCGCCTACGCGCCCCTCGACTCGCGCTTCCCGCAGTCCCGGATCGACCTGATCCTGAAGGAGGCCGGGGTCGCGCTGGTGCTCACCGAGGACGTGCTGACCGCGCTGATCGAGGGTGAGCCCGACTCGTCCGACATCGAAGTGCGCTGTGATAAGCGGCAGTTGGCGTACGTGATGTACACCTCCGGATCGACCGGCCGGCCGAAGGGCGTGGCCGTCACCCACCGCGACGTGGTGGGCCTCGCGCTCACCCCCGAATACCACGGCGGCGGACACGAGCGGGTGCTGATGCACTCCCCGACCGCCTTCGACCTCTCGACCTACGAACTGTGGGTGCCGCTGCTGGGCGGCGGCCGGATCGTGGTCGCACCGCCGGAGCGGCTCGACCTCGACCTGCTGCAGCACACGATCAGCACGCACGGGGTGACCGGACTGTGGCTGACGGCCGGCCTGTTCCGCCTGGTCGCCGAGGAGCGGCCGGGCCTGCTCGCCGGAGTGCGCGAGGTGTGGACCGGCGGTGACGTGGTCTCCCCGGCGGCCGTCGCCCGGGTGCTGGAAGTCTGCCCCGGCATCGAGGTGGTGAACGGCTACGGGCCCACCGAGGCCACCACCCTGGCCACCTGCCACCCGGTGCACACCCTCCCCGGGAACGCAGCGACCGTGCCGATCGGCGGGCCGATGGCGAACATGCGCGCCTACGTGCTCGACGAGCACCTGCGGCCGGTGCCCACGGGCCTGGTCGGCGAGCTGTACCTCGCGGGCACGGGCGTGGCCCGCGGCTACCTCGGCCGACCCGGCCTGACGGCCGAGCGCTTCACGGCCGACCCGTACGGGCCGCCAGGGAGCCGGATGTACCGCACCGGCGACCTGGCCTGGTGGCCCGCCTCCGGCACACTGGAGTTCGCCGGACGGACCGACCACCAGGTCAAGCTCCGCGGCCTGCGGATCGAGCCCGGCGAGATCGAGGCGATCCTCGCGAGCTGCCCGGACGTCGCCCAGGCGGCCGTCGTCGCCCGCGAGGACCGGCCCGGCGACAAGCAGCTCGTCGCCTACCTGGTGCCCGCCCCCGAGGGCGCGCCCGAGGCGGCCGAGCTCTCCGGGCGCCTGCGCCGTGAACTGCCCGATTACATGGTGCCGTCGGCGTTCGTCACCCTGGAGGCGCTGCCGTTGACCGCCAACGGCAAGCTGGACCGGGCCGTCCTGCCCGCCCCCGAGTACGGGGCGCAGGGCACCGGACGCGGCCCCCGGACGCCGCGGGAGCAGCTGCTGTGCGACCTCTTCGCCGAAGTCCTCGGCCGGGAACAGGTGCACATCGACGACAACTTCTTCGATCTGGGCGGCCACTCGCTGCTGGCCGCCCGCCTGGCCTCCCGCGTCCGCGAGACCCTCGGCCTGGAGCTGGGCCTGCGCATGCTGTTCGAGGCACCGACCGTGGCCGGTCTCACCGAGCGCCTGGTCATGGACGACCCCGACGACGCGCTGGACGTGGTGCTGCCGCTGCGTTCGGCCGGGAGCGGCACGCCGCTGTTCTGCATCCACCCCGGCGGCGGCATCAGCTGGTCGTACAGCGGGCTCCTGAACCACATCGGTTCCCGGCACCCGGTCTACGCGATCCAGGCGCGCGGCCTCGGCCGCCCCGAGCCCCTGGCGACGTCCTTCGAGGAGATGGCGGCCGACTACGCCGACCAGATCCGCAAGATCCAGCCCGAGGGCCCGTACCTGCTGCTCGGCTGGTCCGCCGGCGGCCTGATCGCCCACGCGCTCGCCTGCGAGCTGCAGGCGCGCGGCGCGCGGACCGCGCTGCTGGCCATTCTCGACGCCTACCCCGTGAAGGACGTGCAGTTCGAGGAGATGCCCGTGCCCACCGAGCGGGACGTGCTCGTCGGTGTGCTCGACGTCGACCCGGCCGAGCTGGGGGACCGGGAGCTGACCTACGCCGAGGTCGCCGAGGTCCTGAACCGGCGGGGCAGCGCGCTGCAGGGCCTGACGGAGCAGCAGATCGAGGTCATCGTCCACATCATGATCAACAACGCGAGGCTGGCGGTCGACTTCGTCCCCGCCAGGTTCGACGGCGACCTGCTGCTGTTCAACTCGACGATCGACCGCGACGGCGACGACGCCGGGCCCGCGACCTGGCGCCCGTACATCGCGGGCCGGATCGAATCACACGAGATCACCACCCGGCACAACCGGATGACCGAAGCCGGCTCGCTCGCCCAGATCGGACCGGTCCTGGCCGCCCGCCTGGCCGAGGCCACCGGTGACACCACCCTTTCCCACCAGGAGGACTGACCCATGACCAACCCGTTCGAGGACCAGGACGGCACCTTCCTTGTGCTCGTCAACGACGAGAACCAGCACTCGCTGTGGCCGCAGTTCGCGGACGTCCCCGACGGCTGGAGCGTCGTCCACGGACCCGACACCCACGCCGCCTGCCTGGAGTACGTCGAGCGGTCCTGGACCGACATGCGGCCCAAGAGCCTCGCCGACGCCATGAACGCCCAGCAGTAGCGCGGTTCGCAGTGAACCTGACCGAAACCACCGACGAGGCCCGCGGCAGCGCGGGCCTCGCCCGGTCCGACGACCTCGCCGCGGACCTGCTCACGCCCGCGGCCCGCCGGGACCCGTACCCGTTCTACGCCCGCATGCGCCGCGAGGACCCGGTCCACCGCAGCGCCCAGGGCATCTGGTACCTCACCCGGTACGCCGACGTCGAGGCGGCACTGAGCGACCTGCGGCTGTCCAACGACCGGGACCGGATGACCCGCGCCTACAGCGCGCTCGGCGGGGACCTCAAGGCCTTCAGCCGGCTCACCGACCGGCTCGGCCGGGTGATGAGCAACACCGACCCGCCGGACCACGCCCGGCTGCGCAAGCTGGCCAACCGGGCTTTCACCGCCCGGCGCGTGGAAGCCCTGCGCGACGGCATCCAGCGGATCGTCGACCGGCTCATCGACGAGGCGGTCGCGGCCGGGCCGACCATGGACCTGATCGAGGCGGTCGCCTCCCCGCTGCCGCTGTCCGTCGTCTGCGAGCTCTTCGGCATCCCGCCCGAGGACCTCCCGCAGGTCAAGACCTGGTTCCACCGCTTCGGGCGGCTGAGCGAGGACATCGACAAGTCCGAGGCGGCGATCGAGCAGTACGAGGAGTACCTCGCCCGGCTGGTCCGCCGCCGCCGGGCCGACCCCGGCGACGACCTCATCAGCGCCCTGGTCGCCACCCAGGCGCAGGACGACCGGCTCACCGACTCCGAGCTGCTGTCCACCTGCTTCGTCCTGATCACCGCCGGCGACGAGACCACCACCCACCTGGTCGGCAACGGCATGCTCGCCCTGCTGCGCCACCCCGGCCAACTGGCCCGGCTGCGCGCCGACCCGGCGCTGGTCCGCCCCGCCGTCGAGGAACTCGCCCGCTACGACACGCCGACCCAGGCGATCGTCCGGGTCGCCGCCGAGGACATCGAGATCGGCGGGCGGACGCTGCGCGAGGGCGAGCTGGCCTACCTCTTCCTCGCCGCGACCAACCGGGATCCCGAGCGCTTCGCGGACCCCGACCTGCTCGACCTGACCCGCCCCGGCAACCGGCACCTCAGCTTCGGCAACGGCCCGCACTTCTGCCTCGGCGGGCCGCTGGCCAAGCTCCAGGCGGAGGTGGCCGTCGGCACGCTGGTCCGCCGGCTCCCGCACCTGCGGCTGGCCGACGGCGCGGCCCTCGACTGGCGGCCCAACCCGCTGCAACGGCGGCTCACCGCGCTTCCGCTCGCCCACTGACCCATGAACGACGACGAAGGAGAAGTGACCATGGCCCGAGAGCTCGAGGTCCGCCGGGAACAGGACCTGCCCGCCACGCCCGAACAGGTCTGGGAGGCGGTCGCCACCGGCGCCGGCAACCTCGGCTGGCTGTACCCGATGGAGATCGAGCCGCGCGTCGGCGGAAAGGCCACGCGCGGCGACAGCACCGTCGTGGCGTGGGAGCCGCCGCACCACTTCGCGGTTCGGGCGACCCAGGACGGAGGGTTCTCCAACACGCTCACTTACCGCATCGAGCCGGCCGACGGTGGCACGAGCCACCTGCGGATGGGAATCCACTGGGTGCACACGGGCGTCGTCGACGACACCTGGAGGTGGGACACCAAGGCGGACGCGGCCGAGAAGCACGTCGACTTCTACCAGCACTCCCTCGCCGAGTACCTGAGGCACTTCGCCGGCCGCCCCGCCGTCTACGTCAAGGCCGCCCGCGCCGACAGCACCGACGACCCCGCCGACTTCACCGCGCTGCGCCGACGCCTCGGCCTCGCCGACGGCACAGCCGTCGGCGACCAGCTGTCGCTCGACCTCCCCGGCACGGACGGGGGTTCGGAGGAGGTGGTCGTGGACTGGCTCAGCACCGACTTCGTCGGCCTGCGCGGAGCGGACGCCTTGTACCGGTTCTTCAACGGCAGCAGCTGGAACGTGCCGATCTGGCTTGGCCACCACCTGTTCGCCGAGAACGCGGACGAACAGCAGGTGACGAAGGGGTGGAGCGCTTGGCTCAACGGCGCCTGAGCCGTCGTACGACACAACCGAAGGACCTCTGGTGGAAACACTGCTCTACGCCGCCGAACTCGTCCAGGAGGACGGCGCCTACAAGCTCGTCGTGCAGGACGTGGTGCGGGACACCGTCCAGATCACCCCCGTCCCCGCATCCATGGTGCACAGGCTCCCGGCCTTCCTGTCGGTGCTGAGTGCCAAGCTCGGTCCGACACCGGCACGCGGCCGCCGGTAGCCCTCTGTCGATCACTTGGGGCCGGTGCCGTCGGCACGGCACCGGCCCGGGCTGCGACAGGGGCGCGAGCACCGTCCGTCGGCGTGGCCCCGGTCGGGCCGGACCGGCCGTCAGCCCATGACGGTGCGGAAGGCGGCGCCCTCGGCCATGGGCCGTTTACGGGAGAACGCGCCTACGTCGATGACGACGCCGGTGTGTTCGCCCGTGTACCGCAGCGGATCACGGTCGTGGTCGTGGCCGGCCTCGACGTGGTCGACCAGGGCTGCCAGGAACCGACCTGCCAGCGGAGCGTTCTTGAACTGGTTGCCGCTCGTTCCCATGGCGACGTAGAAGCCGGCCAGATCGGTGCGGTCGTAGATCGGGGACCAGTCGTCGGCGGCGTCGTAGACCCCGGCGATGCCGGTCGGCCGGTTCGGGACGCGCAGGAGCGGGAACCGGCGTGCGACTCTGGTCACTTGGGTGTCGAACCGGGCGGGCGTCGGGTGCGGGTTGCACAGGTCGGGATCGTCGAGCCACTCCTTGGGATCGCAGGCGGGCAGCATGCTGCCGACGAGGAGATGTCCGCTGCTGGGGCGCAGGTAGGTGCCGAGGTCGACATCGGCCACGATCGGAATGCCGGCGGCGCGCACGTCCGGCGCCGCTGCATCGGCCTGGTGGACCGGCGCCGCCACCTGATGGATCTCCTGGCGCAGCGGGCGTACTCCGACGGTGAACTCGGCCCCGACCCCGGCCGTCCTGTTGAAGCCGCCCGACCAGGGGCCGGCGGCGTTGACCACCACCGGTGCCGTGATCGCGGTGCCGTCGGCGAGCCGGACGCCCGCGACCCGGTCCCCGCCGCGCAGTACACCGACGACGGCCCGCCGGAAGAGGAAACGCACCCCGGTGCGGGCCGCCGCGTCCGCGAGATTCTGTGCCGCGAGCCGGGCATCGTCGACGAACCCCGCGTCGGGGGTGAACAGCGCGCCGAGCTCTCCTTCCGGGCCGGAGAAGAAGGCATCGTCGAGCAGGGACCGGGGAGGACCGTAGCGTCCCGCGTCGATACCCGGGATCCGGCTGCGCAGCGTCGCGGCGTCCCAGCGCTCGTACGGCACACCGGCACGCTCGAACAGCGCGACGACCTCCGACGTCCCGGAGTCCGGCACGTCGAGGAGTACCGCTCCGGTCCGCCGGAACGCCGCCAGGCCAGGGCCGCGCACGGTTCCCAGGTGCTCCGCCCATCGTGCCCAGCAGTGCTGGGATTCCCACGCGGTGGCGACACCGTCCCAGGTCGAGTAGTTGAAACGGATGATCGCACTCGACGCGCTGGTGGATCCGTGGCCGACGCCGCCGGACTTGTCGACGACCACGACGCGGCGACCGGTGCGCCCCAGTTCCAGTGCCACCGCGGCACCGATCACACCGGCCCCCACGACGACCGCGTCCGCGCCGGACGGAGGCGTGTCCGCTTCCCCTGCCGTCATGACGGCAGGTCCTCGGGGGTTCGCGGAGTCCGGTCACCGTTGTCGTCCGGGGGAACCCGACGGGCCGGGGGCTGGCGGTCGTCGGTGCGGTACGGGAAGTGGCAGGCGGCGCGATGCGGCCGGCCGGCCGCGTCCCGCTGCGGGTCCCGTGCGGCGCAGACGTCCCGTCCGGGATGCCGGTCCGGTCCGACGGGGCAGCGCGGATGGAAGCGGCATCCGGTCGGCGGCGACGCGGGGTCGGGCACCTCACCGGCAAGAAGGGGTTCCCCGGCCGGGCGTCTTGCGGCGTGCAGACTCGGCACGGCGGACAGCAGCGTCCGGGTGTAGGGATGCCGTGGGTCGCGCAGCAGGCTCTCGGTGGCGGCGATCTCCACGATCCGGCCGAGGTACATCACGGCGACGGCGTCCGACACATGGCGGACGGCGGCGAGGTCATGGCTGATGAACAGCATGGCGAAGCCCATGCGCCGCTGCAGATCCCGGAGCATGGTGAGCAGCGCCGCCCGGACCGACACGTCGAGAGCCGAGGTGACCTCGTCGGCGATGAGCACCGCCGGATCGACGGCGAGCGCGCGGGCGACGGCGACGCGTTGGCGCTGGCCGCCCGAGAGCTGCCGCGGCAGCCGGTCGGCGCAGCCGGCGTCGAGACCGACCAGTTCCAGCAGTCCGCCGACGCGCTGCTCGCGGCTGTGGCGGTCCAGCCGGACGAAGGCCCCGGCCGACTCGGCGATCGACTGCCGGACCGTCATACGTGGGTCCAGTGCCGTGTCCGGGTCCTGGAACACCAGTTGGACCTGTCGCCCCAGCCGGCGCCGGTCGGCCGCCCGGCGCCCGCCGGACTCCCGGCCTCCGACGGTGACCCGTCCGGCGCACGGGGGGTCCAGCCCGACGACCGCTCGTGCCAGAGTGGATTTTCCCGACCCGGACTCGCCCACCAGGCCGACCGTCGTGCCCTGGGGAACGTCCAGCGACAAGCCGTCCACCGCCGTGATCGGCCCGAGCGGTCCGTGATGGCGGACGGTGACGTCGTACAGCGCCAGCCCCGACCCTGTGCTCACTTCTGCGCCTCCTCGGTCTCACGCCGCCCGCGGGGCGGTGCCGCGGGCAGCGGCTGCCAGCAGGCGACCTCGTGCCCCGCATCGAGCGGGGCCAACACCGGGCTCTCCACCGCGCACCGGTCCAGCCGATGCGGACAGCGGTCGTGGAAGGGGCAGCCCGGGGCCGCACCGTACGGATCGGGCGGCCCTCCCTCGATGGTGTGCAGGGGACGGTCACGCTCCGCGGCCAGGTCCGGGACCGAGGCGACGAGCATCCGCGTGTACGGATGCCGTGCGCCGGCCGCCAGTTCATGGGCTGGAAGGTTCTCCACGATCGTTCCCCCGTACATGACCAGAACCCGGTCGCAGGCGTCGGCCACCAGGGCGATGTCGTGGCTGATGAAGAGGATCGCCGTGGCGTCGTCGTGCCGGACCCGGCGGAGCAGGTCCATGATCTGCCGCTGCACGGTGACGTCCAGGGCTGCCGTCGGTTCGTCCGCGATGATGATGTCGGGGCGCATCATCGAAGCCGCGGCGATCGCCACTCGCTGGCGTTGACCGCCGGAGAGCTGGAAGGGCCGGGACCGCAGCAACGGGCGTCCGGCGGGCAGCGCGACCCGCTCGAGCCGGGCCAGCGCCTGCTCGACGGCCTCGGCACGAGGGGTGCCACGGTGCGTGCGCACGGCCTCCGTCATCTGCGTTCCGATGCGCAGCGACGGGTTGAAGGCCGAGGCCGGGTTCTGGAAGATCAGCGCCATTCCCGTCGCCAGCCGCCTGCGTCGCTCCTCGCGGGTCGACGACTCGACGTCCGTGCCGAGGAACCGGTGGGTACCCCAGGTCGCGCGGGCGCCGTCCGGCAGCAGGTCGGCGAGGGCGAGCGCCGTCAGGGACTTGCCGGAGCCGGACTCGCCGACCAGGCCGACCATCTCACCACGCCGCAGGGTGAGGGTGACACCGCGGACGGGCCGGACCACCCCGTCCGTCGTGGGAAGGACGACCCGCAGATCCTCCACCTCCAGCACGTGGCCCACGGATGCCGGGCGGTCGGCGCGCGCCGGGTGCGCCACGGGCTCTGCCCCCGGATGCGGGCGGCCCTGCCGTGCGGCGCCTTTGGCCAGCATCTCGCCGAGCAGCTGGAACGCGACGGCGGCGTAGACGATGGCGACCCCGGGCGCCACGGCGGGCAGCGGTTCGGTGTAGATGCGGTCCAGCCCCTGGCTCAGCAGGAGCCCCCAGTCGTACGACGGGGGCTGCACCCCCAGTCCGAGGAAGCCCAGCCCCGACAGCGCCACGAGTGCCGAACCCGCGGCGACCGTGGTGTTGAGCACCAGCGGTTCGGCGATGTGGGGCAGGACATGGCGCAGCAGCAGCCGGTGGCGGCGCAGGCCCAGCACACGCGCCGCCGCCATGAAGTCGGTCCCGGCCACCTCGGCGGCAAGGGTCTGCGTGATCCGCGCGAAGCCCGGTGCACAGGCGACGGCGAGTGCGAACACCGCCCCGCCCGTGCCCGCCCCGAAGAGGGCCGCGAGGAACATCGCGACGAGGAGTGCGGGGAAGGCCAGCAGAAGGTTGATCAGGGCCCCCAGCAGGCGGGCGGCGCGCCCGCCCAGTACGGCGGTGAGCGCGCCGAGCATGATGCCGGCGGCCGCCCCGAGGAGCGTGGCCGCGACGGCCGGCAGCAGGGAGGGCCAGGCCGCCGAGAGCAGCCGGGCGAGCAGGTCGCGCCCGAGCCGGTCCGTGCCGAGCAGATGACCTGCGGTGGGCCCGCGCAGTACCGCCGACGGGTCCGGCCGCTCGGCCTGACGCCCCCACAGCACCGCCCCGGCGACCGCCAGTACGGCGAGCGATCCGAGCATCACCAGGGTGATCACGCCCATGGGGGTGGCCCAGCCCGACCGGGACGCGCGAGACCGGCCGCGGGTGGCACCCGGCGCGGACGGGGAAGAGGACGAGGACGGGGGAGAGGAGGACAGCGCCATCGGATCACGTCCTCCGGATGACCGATCGGGGGTCGAGCAGCGCGAGGGCCAGATCGACCAGGAAGTTCACCACGAGGACCGACGAGCCGAGCACCAGAACCGACGCCTCGACGACCGCGTAGTCCTGGGCGGCCACGGACTGTGCCATCGCCGAACCGATCCCCGGCCAGGCGAACACCTTCTCGACCAGTACGGTCCCGGCGATCAGGGCCGGCAACAGGTTCCCGGCGAACGTCAGCGACGCGGTCAGCGCGTTCGGTGCCACGTGGTACAGGTGGAGGCGGACGGCGGGCAGCCGTTTCGCGCGGGCGGCACGCACATAGTCCGTCGCGAGCACCTTGAGCGTCTCCACCCGCACGATGCGCAGCAGGACCGCGGTCGGAGCGAGCGCCAGCGCGAGTACGGGCAGCACATAGGACCGGGGACCGAGGTCGCCGGCGACGGGAAGGATGCGCAGGGCGACCGCCAGGCCCGCGGTGAGACCCGTCGCGAGGACGAAGTCCGGCACGCCCGCCAGGACCGAGGCGGTGGCGGTGAACGCCAGTTCCGCCCGTGGGCGTCGCCCTCCGCGCGTCCACACCGCCGCGAGCATCCCCCCTGGGAGGGCGACGACGAGGACGCAGGCGAAGGCCAGGACGGCGAGCAGCAGGGTGGCCGGCAGGCGCGCCCTGACCAGTTCGGCCACCGGCTCGCCGGTCACCAGTGAGACCCCGAGGTCGCCGTGGGCCAGCCGCGGGAGATGGTGCCAGTACTGTTCCGGCAGGCTGCGGTCCAGACCGAGTTCGTGGCGCTTCGCCGCCACCAGGTCCGGCGGGGCGTCCACGCCCAGCGCGGCCCGGACCGGGTCCCCGGGGATCAGCCGGACCATCGCGAAGGAAGCGGTGACGACGATGAAGAGCGAGACGACCAGCCGTACCGCGCGCCGGCAGCAGAACACCACCCACGGGTGGTGCCGCGCCGGGGCACCGAGCCGCGCGGACACGGTCGTCATGGGAAACCTCCTCGACTGGCGAGCGGCCGCGCGGCGCGTCCGCCACGGCTATCTGTGCAGGCGGATGCTGGTCGGCAGGATCCGGCCACCGGGTGCGACGGAGAAGGTCGTCCGGTAGCCGTACACCGTGCTCGTGCCGTCGGCGACGGGCAGCGCGTCGGCCGAGCGCAGAAGCGCCGCGGCGGCCCTGTTCCAGTCCGCGCAGCCGGCCGAGCCCGGCGAGCGCAGGGCTCGGGCGACGAAGCGGTCGTACGCGGGGTTGGTGACGTGCGCGAAGTTCAGTTCTCCCGACGACGGCGGGCCGGAGAAGTACGGGACGAGCTGCGCGGGCAGCTGCGGCCCCGGCGAGCTGCCGACCACGACGTCGAAGTCGCCGCTTCCGTACATGGCCTGGACCACGGCGTTGCGGCTCTCGCCGACGAGGTCGACGTCCACGCCCAGCGCCTGCCACGTCACGGCCATCAGTTCGGCGACCGACGGAAGGGTGGAGCCGAAGTCGGCGCTGCTGAGCACCCGCAGACGCAGCGGTCGGCCCTGCTTGACCAGCCTGCCCCACGCGTTCTTCGTCCAGCCCGCGGCGCGCAGGTCCCGCACGGCGCCGTGCGACGGCAGGTTCCCCGTGGCCACGTCGGCGTAGCAGAGGGAGTTCGGGGCGGTGAGATGGCGCGCGGGCGCACCGTCTCCACCGATCGCCACATTGGCGAGGCCCTTGCGGTCCAGGGCCCCCACCAGAGCCTGGCGCAGCACAGGATCGTTCAAGGGCCGGTCGGAGCGCTCGTTGAAGAAGGTCAGCCCCACCACGGTCGGCACCTGGGCGGTTGCCAGACCGTGGCCGGTCAGCCGCGCGCGGTCCGGGCCGGTCACCATGGCGATGTTCACTCCGCCCGTGAGCAGCAGATTCGCCACAGTGGACTCCTGCGGAACCACCGTCACCACGATCCGATCCGGCTGCCCCGGAGCCGCGTTGCCCGCTCCGCGTGGCCCCCACGCGTAACCCTTGCGCCGTGTGAAGAGGTACGGCCCCCCGGAGGCGTAGCCGCTCAGCACGTACGGGCCGGTGCCCTCCGACCTCCTGTCCAGCGCACCGGGGTCCGCCAGTCCGGCGGGGCAGACGACGGGCAGGAGACCGATCGTCCGCACGACGAAGCTGTACGGCGACGCCGTCCGCACCGACACCGTCCGCGCCGCGTCGTCGGCCGACACCGTGAACGGCACACCGGGCAGGGCGGTCCGGGCACCGATGAGCCGGTTGCGGGGATCGCCGGCATACCGCAGCGACCGGGCCACCCCGGAAGGCGTCAGGGCCGTGCCGTCGGAGCAGGTCACACCCTTGCGCAGGGTGAAACTCGCCGCAGTGGCCCCGGCCTGCCAGCTCTCGGCCAGACCGGAGACCACACGCCCGTCCCGCGCCACACCGACCAATGAGTCGTAGGCATAAGGAGCCAGCGAGAGGCCGAACTGCGAGTACGGGTTGAAGCTCGGGGTCTCGGACGCGGTGGCGATCGTGACGGTGCCGCCCATGACCACAGGAGTGCGCGTAGACGACACGTCGCCGTCGCAACCGGCCAGCGCGGCTGACACGACGACGGCGGCCGCCGCCAGGACCGACCGAGCCCTTGGAGACGACACGGTTCGGCGCTGCATGGCGCTCATCGTGCCATCGGGACCGACGGCGTCGGCCGGGCTTTTCCTGGCCGGACGCGAACACGCCGGGCAATTTCCCCCGTCCGAGTGAGGCCGCCCGACGCGCAGTCCACAGGTCTGTTGCTGACGCTACGTCACATCGCGGCGCAGACTGGCGTCATGGTCATCAATCCAGGGGGCTCCCCGGACGACACGACGGCGCGGGAGATCGACCGGCTCACGACCTCGTACTGGGACTTCCTGCTCGCACGCGAGCCGTCGCTACGCACGCGTCGCGGGCTGCCGGTCGAGTCGCTGCCGGGGGTGTCCGCGGCGGAGGCCGACGAGCGCGCCGGGTTCGCGGCAGGGGTACTGAGCCGGCTGGATGCGCTGCGACCGGCGGAGCTGTCCGGCCCCGCCGCCGACACGGCGGCCTTCCTTCGGGCACTGGCCGAACAGGAAGCGGAGGCGGCACGTTTCCACTGGCTCACCCCCACCGCCACGCCGTACCAGCTCTTCCGTCTCCAGCAGTACGGTGACTGCGTCTTCCGCCCGTTCCGCTTCGAGCACCGAGCCGACGCGGACCGGTACGTGACCCTCGTACGGGACCTGGCCCGCTGCGTCGCGACGATCGGCGACAAGGTCGCCGGGCAGGCGGCGCGGGGCTTTCGCATCCATGCTCCGGCCCTGGCCGGCGTCCGCACCACGCTCACCCGTCTGCGGGAGTCGGCGGCACGGTACGTCCGGGCGGACGCCGGGCGGCTCACCCGGCTCGGCGCGGCGAGCCGTGGTCACCTGGGCGAGACCGTGGAGCGGCTGGTGGCCACCGAACTGGAGCCGGCGTTCGGCCGTCTCCTCGCCCTCGTCGGTGACCCGGACTACCTGCGGCGGGCGCCGCAGGCCGTCGGCTGGGCCCGCTACCCGGAAGGCGAGGCGGCATACCGGGCCTTCGTCAGGACGTACACGTCCGGCGACACACCGCCCGAACGCCTCCACGAACTCGGCCGGGAGCACTGCCGCGAACTCGGCGAGCGGATGCGGGAGATGCGCGGCACGCTCGGCTTCGTCGGGACGGAGGCGGAGTTCCACGAACGGCTCGCGACCGAGCCGCGCCTGTACGCCGCCACCCCGGAGGAGGTCGAAGCCCGCTACCGCGGACACCTCGACCGCCTCACGCCACTGCTGCCGCGCTGGTTCGCGGTCCTGCCCCGCGCCCCCTACGGTGTGGCCCGCCTCGACCCGGCGCTGGAGGCGTCGATGACGTTCGGCTACTACGAACCGCCGACCGCCACGCAACCGGTGGGACGCTACCGTTACAACGCCTCGGACCTGGCACATCGGTCACTGCTCGGCGCAGCCGCGCTCATCTACCACGAGCTGTCGCCCGGACATCACTTCCACCTCGCCCGCCAGGCCGAGAACACCGCGCTGCCCGACCTGCGACGCGAGCTGGCGGCCTTCAGCGGGTTCGAGGAGGGCTGGGCGGAGTACGCGGCAGGGCTCGCCTGGGAGATGGGGCTGTACGACGACCCGTGGGACGCGTACGGACGACTGGCCCATGAACGGTTCACCGCGCAGCGCCTCGTCGTCGACACCGGCCTCAACCTCGGGACGATGACACTGGAGGAGGCGCGCACCTTCATGCGCGCCCACGCGGCAGCCGAGTCCGAAGGACAGATCACGACCGAGTTGTTGCGCTACGCGACCGATCTGCCGGGGCAGGCGCTGACGTACGGGGCGGGTCATGCGGAGTTCACAGCATTGCGGGCACTGTGGGAACGCGACGCCGGCGCCGCGTTCGACGTGCGCGCCTTTCACGAGACCGTGCTGGCCGGCGGCACGCTGCCGTTTCCCGCTCTGCGCCGACGGGTGGAGAGAGAACTGCACGGGGCGACCGGCCGTCAGCGGCGGCGACAGGGGCCACCCGAAGAAGACGGCTGACGTCGGGTTCCGGATGTCGAACGGCTGAACAGGCTTCCAGGCGAAGGCCGCTCTACTCGAATGGGTGAAGGTCATGGGGAATTCGTAGCCGCTTGCCCTGCCTCGGATACTCTCTGTGATGGAGGTGCGGGTCCGTTCACTTCATGTCTCGTTAGCTCACTGCACCGTTGTGTTTTCAATCATCATCTCCTCGACAGAAGAGAAGGATGTTGTGCCATGCCGCCTGTAGTACCCCCCTTCCTGATCGGTCTGATCGCCGCATCCTTGGTGAAGAGGCTGGGCAAGCCCTTGGTGCGAGGGGTCGTAAAAGCGTCGGTGGGCCTGGGAATCGAAGTCAAGCGGGCCGTCCACGAAGCCGGCGAGGGTATCCATGATCTCGCTGCCGAGGCGACCGCCGAAGTGCGCGCGGTCCAGCCGACGCAAGAAGCCGGGCACGGCGTCGGCGCGCCGGAGGACAGCACTGCGGGCCGGGGCGGAGCGGTCCCCAAGCCGACGCCCGCGGCCGCAGAAGCGCATAAGGGACAGACCGGGGGACAGGCCAGCGGTCAGGACAAGCCCGTCGGCAAGGTCCGTAGCGCCGGTTCGGTCGCCGCCAAGGCGCGCTGAGTCTGCCGACCGACCCTCCGTGTGATCCTGGGCTCGTTCGAATGTCACGGCCCAGGTCCGGGCCGGAGTAAGCCCGTCCGTTTGCGCGCGTGTTCCTCCGCGACACACATGACTGGGCCGATGGGGTCTTCGCCGGGCACAGCGGCCGCTCGTCGGCCCGGCCTCTCGCATGTGACCGCCAGGTTTGAACACGGGGGGCGTGCCGACGCGTTCACCATTTCCCATGTCGCCGGCGACCGTTCCCATGGTGACGCCCGCTTGCCGGAAGGCGACACCAAGACGACACCCTGATGGAGACAGGTCAGATGTCTGCGACCGGAACCCCCCTGTATTGCGCGGAACTCATCCAGGAAGGCGGTGCCTGCAAACCAGTCCTGACGGATCGCCCGCGCCACACCGTGCAGACCGTGTGCGTGTCCAGGAGGGCGGGAGAACAGCTTCCCGCCCGTCTTCCGAAGCTCGGCCCCACGCACCTGCGCGGGATCCGTCAGCGATGACGGCGACCGACGCGAAGAAGTGGTTCCGTGTCCACCGGCGTGCGGCGGACCCCAGGCTCCGACTGGTGTGTTTCCCGCACGCCGGTGGCACGGCACAGCTGTTCCACGGCTGGCCCGCGCTACTGCCGGCGGACGTCGAGGTGCTCGCCGTGCGGTACCCCGGCCGCCAGGACCGGCTCGCGGAAGCCTGCGTCGAGGACATGGCCACCCTGGCCGACACGATCGAGGACGCACTGCGGCCCTGGCTCGACCGGCCGCTGGCGCTCTTCGGGCACAGCATGGGCGCCTGCGTCGCCTATGAGGTGGCCCTGCGGCTGGAGGCTCGCGGCATCGTCCCCGAGCACCTGTTGGTCTCCGCACACGAAGCCCCCCAGTGGGCCGAACACGGTGCGCTGCACGACGCCGACGACGACACCCTGATCAACCATGTCCGGCGCCTCGGAGACCTGCACTCGGAGGCCTACGACCTCCCGGAGCTGCGTGACCTGCTGCTGCCCGCCCTCCGTTCGGACTACCGGCTGATCGAGGGCTACCACCCCCCGAACCCGGCTCCGGTCAAGGCGCGGATCACCGCGTACGTCGGCCAGGACGACCCGAGTTGCGAGCTCGACGGCGTCCGCGCGTGGTCCGGCCTCGCTGCCCCGGGCTCCTTCGAGCTGTGCCCGTTTCCCGGGGATCACTTCTACCTCGTGGCCCGGGAGGCCGAAGTGGTCGCGGACGTGGCAGCACGTCTTGCGCGCGCGTGAGGCGCCGGTCAGGCCTGACGGCGGATGCCCGTATGCAGAACCTGGCAGTCCCCGGCGCACACCCACAGGTCCCGGACCGCGCGCGGTCGGTTCCCGGCAGGGTCCGCACGGCGTCGGCAGCCCGCCCGGCTGTGACGCAAGACGGGGCCCGGCACCGCGCATGGCGCCCGCGGGGTTCCCAGGGGACGATGGTCGTACCGGTCGCTGAGACGTGCGGTGTCCCCGGCAGCGGCCGCGAAGGCTCGGACGGAGAGGGGAACCATGCGACCGGGAACGCGTGCCGCCGACGCGATACTCCGGCTGCTCAGCCGGGACTGGGCCGGGCTGGCCATCGCTCTGCTACCGGCGGCCGCGGGCGCGCGGTGCGTCACCAGGGGGACCGGCCGGCGGATTCTCGGCGGTGGGCTGTGGGCCGTGTCCCTCGCACTCGGGCTCGGGTCGTTCCGCCATCTGGTGCATGTGGCCCGGATACGGGCGAGCTATCCGCCACCCGGACGCATGGTGGACGTGGGCGGCTACCGCATGCATGTCCTGGCCGGGGGAGACGCCGGACCGAGGCCCACTGTGGTCTGGATGCCGGGCGGCCATGCCGGCGGGTACGCCATGCACCGGCTGCACGCGCTGGCGCGGGAACAGATGCGTTCGGTTCTGGTGGACCGTCCGGGGTCCGGCTGGAGCGACCCGGGCCCGTTCCCGCGCACGACGGCGGCAGAAGCCGTCGAACTGCTCACGGCGCTGGAGCGGGCCGGTGAAAAGGGACCCTACGTATTAGTGGGGCATTCCTTCGGGGGGCTGCTCATGGCCAACGCCGCCAGGCGCCGCCCCGACCTGGTGGCCGGTCTGGTGCTGCTCGATCCCACCCCGCCCGATGCCGTCGCCTTCGGCCCGGCGCTTCCGGCCCTGCGACGTGCCCCGAGGGACCAGACCGCCCTCGCGCTGCGTCACCTCTTCGGCCTCCACCCTCTCGCGGGCAAGGGGGAGACACACACCTCCGATGACCCGGCGCGGGTTCTCGCCATGATCGAGCTCAGGACCAAGGCGAACTGCGCCGCGGCATCGATCCTGCGAGAGCTGTCACCGGACGGCATCACCAGAGACGGCTGGCAGACGGCCGTACACGACGGTGAACTCGGCTCACTGCCCCTCCTCCTCGTGGCGCCCCGCGATCTGACGGGCGGTGGTGAGATCTTCGACGCGGTCGACGATCTGGAGGAGAGCGCCCGGGTACGGCACTTCTTCCTCACCGTGAGAGAACGGTTCCTCGCGGCCTCCAGCCGGGGGCGGAGAATCTACACCCCAGAGGGAACCGGCCACGATTTCCCGGATCGCGTACCCGACTTCGTTGTGCGGGTGGTGGGCTCGCTGCTGGACCAGTGCGGGCCGGGGGTGCCGAAGCCGTTCTGACCCCGTCGCGCAGCCACGGTCCGCTCCGGCGGGCTTCCGCCCGACCGAATGAACAGCCTCGGCGTCTACGGGCGCATCGGCCGAGGCCCGACTATCGTGTTTTTGGTGGGGGAAATTCCTGCCCAGCCTTGTCGGCCAGACGGTGTTGGCTCGGGCGGCGGTGGCAGTCGTGCTGTGTACACAAGAAGAGGGTTCACACATGCTCCCTGCAATTCCTCCCTTCCTCGTCGGCGTGATCACGGCCCCTGTGGCCAAAAGGGTGGCGAAACCACTGGTACGAGGCGTCATCAAGACGTCGGTCGGCCTGACCCTTGAAGTCAGGCGTGCGGTCATCGAGGCCGGGGAGGAGATCCAGGCCCTCACCGCCGAAGCGGCTACCGAGAAGCTGGCGAGTTCGGCTCGCACTCGTGGTGTGGGGTCGACGGTGAGGTGACGGTGCACGGCGCCACGGTCGGCTGAAGTCCGCCGACCTCGCCCTCGCGGAGGAGCCGCGACGCGGCGGTGGCCGAGATGCACGAAGGGTGCGTCGACACCGTCCACACGCTCCTTCTCTGCCTGCGCGCCGGGACGGAAGCATGGCTCGAGCCGATCGGCGCCCGTCCCCTGGAGGAGCCTGCTGGTCAGTCCTGGCCCACTACGTCACCGTCGCTGACCCCAAGTCGGCAACTTGCTCTGGATCTGTCGCTCGTAGCGCGGTGACAGGCGGCGGTAGCCGGTCAGTCAGGAGATCGTGCGCTCGATGACCCACCGGCGGCGGCCCAGCCGTTCGCTCGAGTCGATTTACCTGCGGGCGATGCGGGCGCCGACGTGCTGGCTGTACAGCCATCGGCGCAGGTCAGGAACGTCGTATGCGTGGTCGGCGGGCAGCCGCTGGGGTTCGGAATGGTCGCTGCGGGATACGTGTCCTACGTGCTCAAGTTGTCTGAGCGAGCCGGGCGGGGAGCGTCTCACCTCGCCCGGCCAAGTCCGCTCCGGGCTGGAAACCTCCAGCTCAGCGCACTCGCCCCCGCGGCTTCAGTGGCACCGGCGGCAGCTCCGGAGCAGGCAGCGGCTCCCCGTCGTACCCCTTCACCTCCCCGAATCCCGACCCGCTCATCCATTCCTCCCGGGCCTGTTTGATGTCGTCCTGGGTGCGTCCGACGAAGTTCCACCACATGATCAACTCCTCCCCGAACGGCTCGCCGCCCAGCAGCATGATCGCGGCGTCCGACTCGGCGCGCAGCGGCAGTTCGGTGCGGCCGCAGCCGAGGTAGAGCATGGAGCCGGGCAGCACCGGCACCCCGTCCACGCGCACATCGCCGGACATGGCCAGCGCGCCGTACTCGAAGTCGGGCTCCAGGGGCAGCCGGACGTCGGCGCCCCGGCTCAGCGTGAGGTCCGCGCCGACGATCGGGGTGTACGTCGTGCCCGGGGAGACGGAGCCGTCGACGTCGCCGAGGATCACCGTGGCGGTCAGGCCGGGTGCCGTGACCGTGGGCAGGTCCGGGTGGTGCTCGAACGCCGGGTCGGTGCGTCGGTGTTCGTCCGGGAGCGCGACCCACAGCTGGGCGCCGTGCAGGAAGCGGGCGTGCGGGCGGGGGCTCTCCTCGGAGTGGCTGATCGCGCGGCCCGAGGTCATCAGGCCCAGCTCCCTGGGCCGGATCGTCTGCAGGCTGCCCGTCGAGTCGCGGTGCAGCACCTCGCCCTCGTGCAGCCAGCTCACCGTCTGCAGCCCCATGTGCGGATGCGGCGGAACCTGCATCCCGGGCTCGTCGGCGATGTCGTCCGGGCCGTAGTGGTCGACGAAGGCCCACGCGCCGATCATGCGCCGGCCGAGGTTGGGCAGCAGCCGGCGCACCTCGGTCGACTCGCCCAGCTTCACATGACGGGGGCTCAGCAGCTCGCGCACGGGTTCGGCGACGACGAATCCACGGCCGCCGCAGACACTGGGCACGGGTGCGCGGTCAAGGTTGCTCATACCGCCCAACCTAGCGGCAGGCGGTCAGGGTTGCGGGGCGGACGGGCCACCCGACCCGCGAACGGAGTCCACCGGGAGGCGCCGGGACCCGCGCAGACCGTGTCCCCATCGAGGCCGACCACGTCCCAAGCGCGTCCCCGGCACGCCGGCAGCGGGGAGTCCGCCGCCGTACGGCTGATCCTTCTGACCGGCCTGGCGCCGCTGGTCGCGGCTCGGTGCCGGCCGCGCTCAGTGACGGCCTCGCACCGATGATCGTCGGACGGGCGCCGCAGGGCCTCGCCTCCGGAGTGGTCCCGCTCGGCATCGGCATCATGCGCGACGAACTGCCCGCCGAACGGCTTGGCACCGACGCCGCCCTGCTGAGCGCCTGCCTCGGCGTCGGCGGCGCGCTCGGCCTGCCCGCCGCCGTGCTGGTCGCCGACCGCTTCGACCGGCACACGCTGTTCTGGACCTCGGCTGCGCTCGGCGCCGTAGCCGGCCTGCTCGTGCTGCTGCTCGTCCCCGAGTTCACCGTGCGCACCAGCGGTCGCTCCGACCTGCCCGGCGCCCTGGGCATGGCCGCCGGCCTGATCCGTCTGCTGCCCGCCGTCTCCAAGGGGGCCGACTGGGGCTGGCGCAGCGGCATGACCCGCGGCCTGTTCGCGGCGGCCGTCGTCCCGACCGGCCTGCTGACGATGGCGACGGCACCGGTGTCCGCCCTCGTCTCCCGCGCCTGGGGGCCGAGGGGCACCCTGATGTGCGCGCCGTCATCGTCGCCGTCGGATACTGGCTCAACATCGTGCTGATGCACGGGGTCTGGGAGCTTGTGGTGGCCTCCTGGGGCATCGGCGCAGAGGCATCCGCTGCGGCTACGGCGCGGTGCCCGCGCTGATCATGGGCGCCCTCGACCCGGCCGAGACGGCGGCGGCCGACAGCCTCACCACCATCAACACCCTCATGCGGTCCACCGGCACGTCCAGCGCCGGCGCCGGCCCCGTCGCGGGCGTGGTCCTCGCCCAGATGACGACCACCTTCGGCACGACACCGCTGCCTTCCGAGACCGGCTTCACGGTGGTCATGGCGGCCGGCTCCGGGGCGGCGGTGCTCGCCCTGCTGGTGACAGCGCTCATCCCGCGGCGGGCCGTGACGGCGGGGGTGGCTCAAGTGGAGACGGGGAACAGGAGGCGGGGGAAAGGGAGGCGGGGGAACAGGAGGCGGGGGAACGGGAGGCGTAGGCGAAACGGCACTGCGCGACCAACGAAACGGTCCGAATGGCGGCGCCGTGGCGCGCGGCAGACGATGGAGCCGTGGGGTACGGTCACCGCCGCAGCGCCGGTGCCGTCCGAGGCCGCCGGGGGGCGGAGGCCGGCCCCGGCCGCGGTCAGCGGTTGGAAGGAGGTCGCCGTCATGCTGGAAGTGAAGACGGTCGAGAAGCCGGACGAACGGCGCGACTTTCCCCGTGGCCACCTCGAAGCCCTGCACATGACGGGCCTCGACTTCGCGGTGGGCACCTTCGAACCGGGCTGGCGCTGGTCGGAGTGCGTGGCTCCGATCGCGGGCACCGAGAGCTGCATGGTCCACCACAACGGTTATGTCGTGCGGGGGCGGATGCACTTGCGCATGGACGACGGCGGCGAGGCCGAGGTCGGCCCCGGTGACGTCTTCGTGTGCCCGCCCGGCCACGACGCCTGGGTCGTGGGGGACGAGCAGGTCGTGGTCTACGACTTCGCCGGGACGATGGCGAACGAGTACGCGAAGAGCTGAGGGCTGAACGGCCGAAAGGCGGAGGCGGGAGGGTTGCCGCCCCTTCGCCGTCCGGGACGCGTGACCGGCGTCGTTCGGAACAGGTCACCGGGTGGCACCCGCGCCGCCCGTGATCCGTACCTGTCCGGCCCTTCCCTGGCCCGGCTCACTCCCCGAACCCGGCCACCCCCGCCTCCGCGAACGCCACCGCGTCCGCGTGCCCGAACAGGCCGGGCAGGCCGCCGGTGTGCAGGAACACCGTCCTCTCGCCCGGCCGGATGTCACCGTCGGCGACGGCTGCGCGCAGGCCGGCCAGGGCACGGCCGGTGTACACGGGGTCGAGGACCAGGCCCTCGGTACGCGCGGCGAGCCGCAGCGCCTGTGCCGCCGGGCCGGTCAGCGTCGCATAACCACTGCCCACCTGGTCCCGGCGCACCCGCAGCCCCGCGGTCGTGACCTGCTCCGTCGTCAGCGGCGCCGCGAACCGGGCGACCGCGGAGGCCGGGTCGGGCAGCGCGCCGACGTCGACACCGAGCACCGAGCCGGTGCCCAGGGCCGCGACCAGGCCGGCCATGGTGCCGCCCGAGCCGAGCGCGACGACCACCGTCCGCAGCTCGGGCAGCTGCTCGTCCAGCTCTTCGCCGCAGCGCACATAGCCCCGGGCGCCCTGCACACCCGACCCGCCGAACGGGATCAGCGCGGGCCGGGCACCTTCTGCCCGCAGCCGCGCGCACACCTTGTCCGCCGCCGTGTCCAGCCCCGCCTGGTCCACATCGCCCGCCCAGGCGATCCGCGCCCCGAACAGCCCGTCCAGGGCGAGGTTCCCGGACCGTGAGCCACCGGGCGTGCCGCGCAGGACGAGGACGGCGGCCAGGCCCAGCCGGGCGGCCGCGGCGGCCGTCAGCCGGGCGTGATTGCTCTGCGGGGCGCCCGTGGTCACGAGCGTGTCCGCGTCCTCGGCGAGGGCCGCGCCCACCGTCCACTCCAGCTTGCGGATCTTGTTCCCGCCGCCGCCCAGGCCGGTCAGGTCGTCCCGTTTGATCCACAGGTCCTCCGGACCGAGCCCGAGCGCTGCGGCGAGCCGGGGCGCCGGTTCGACGGGCGTGGGGAACGTGCCGAGCGAGACGGGGGAGTGACCCATGGCGTACGTCCTTCGGGGCGGATCAGGAACGGATCAGAGGCAGGATCAGGGGATCAAGAGCGGATCAGAGGCGGATCAGGGGCGGGTCAAGAGCGATCAAGAGCCAAGCAGGTGCCGATCAGGTGCGGATCGCGGTCGTTCGGGACCAGTCGATCACACCGGCAGCAGCCGGGCGATCAGCGCGCTGAGCTGACGGGCCGTACGGCACTCGTGCATCTCGACCAGGTCCGCGTAGCCGGGCGCGGCCGAGTCACCGGTGCCCCAGCGGTCCCGTGGCTCCGGGTTCAGCCAGTACACCCGGCGGGCCCGCCGGGCGACCTCGCGTACGGCGGCCAGGTTCGGGTCGCTCATGTTCGTCCTGGCGTCCCCGAGGACGAACACGGTCGTGCGGGGGCCGACCGCGTCGCCGTACCGCTCGGCGAACTCGCCCAGCGCCACGCCGTAGTCGCTGCTGCCGTGCCAGCCGGTCAGCGTGGCCTCGGCGCGGATGCGGGCACCGAGCCCGTCGGGGTCGGCGCGGCCGTGCCGGAGCAGTCCGGTCACCTCGTCGAGCCGGTTGACGAAGGCGAACACCCGGACCTTGCTGAACTGGTCGTGCAGCGCCTGCACCAGCAGCATCGTGAAGTCGGAGAAGCCGGACACCGAGCCGGACACGTCGCACAGCAGGACCAGTTCGGGGCGGACCGGGCGGCGTCTGCGCAGTACCGGCCGCATCGGCACCCCGCCCGTGGACAGCGAGGAGCGCAGCGTGCGGCGCAGGTCGATGGAGCCGCGCGCGGCCCGGCGCCGGCGCGCGGCCAGTCGGGTGGCCAGCTTGCGTGCGAGCGGCTGGACGGTCCTGCGCAGCTCGGCCAGTTGATCCCGGCCGGCGAAGAGGAAGTCCACCCGGTCCGCGGTCGGTACGACACCGCGCCGGGCGATCTCGTCCCGCCCGCGCCGCTCGGCGACCCGGCGCCGTGCCTCCGCTCCGACCATCCGCCGGAATTCCTCGATCCGGCGCCGGATCTCCTCGTCCAGCAGCCGGTCGGCGAACCCGGCACCGCTGCCGCCGCGGCCCCGGACGTCCGCGCGCACACGCGCCAACAGGGTCTGCGGGCGCAGCCGTTCGAGCGTCTGGTACGCCGAGAAGCCGTCGGAGCCGGGTGAACCGCCGTATCCGCCCATGCCGTCCACCGCCTCCGCCGCCAACTGGCCCATCATGACGGGGTCATTGGCGGCCAGTGCCTCGGCCAGCCGGTCGCGCAGTCCGTCCCGGTCCGCGCCGGGACCGTGGAAGGCCCCGACCCCGCGCGGGAAGTACAGGTCGAAGACGGGGTCGAACACCGCCCGCTGTCCCGGGCCGTGCAGCAGCGTCGCGGCCAGCCCCTCCCGCAGCAACTCGCGGTCGGTGAGCCCGAGTTCCCGCACCGCGCGGGCCGCGTCCACGGTCTCGCCCGTGCCGATCCGCACCCCGTGCGCGCGCAGCGCCCCGACCAGGCCGGTGATCCGCTCGGCGACCTCGGTCACAGCGCGTCCAGGTCGAGCTTCGCCGCCGCCTTCTGGATGTCGTCCTGGTGCTTGAGGATGACCCCGAGACTGTCCCGTACGACCGTTTCGTCCAGCGTGCCTGCGCCCAGGGCCAGCAGGGTGCGTGCCCAGTCGATGGTCTCGGCGACGGACGGCGCCTTGCGCAGGTCCATCGCGCGCAGCGCCCCGACCACCCGGACCACGGACTCGGCCAGCGCCTCGCCGAGGCCGGGCACCTTCAGCCGGACGATCCGCCGCTCCAGCTCCTCCTCGGGGAAGCCGATGTGCAGGAACAGACAGCGGCGGCGCAGCGCCTCGGACAGCTCCCGGCCGGCGTTGGAGGTGAGGACGACGAAGGGGCGGCGGGTCGCGGTGACCGTGCCCAGCTCCGGGACCGTGATCTGGAAGTCGCTGAGCACCTCCAGCAGCAGCCCCTCCATCTCGATGTCGGCCTTGTCGGTCTCGTCGATGAGCAGCACCGTCGGCTCTTCGCCGCGGATGGCGGTGAGCAGCGGGCGGGGGAGCAGGAACTCCTCGCTGAAGATGTCGGTGCGGGTCTCGTCCCAGCTCTCGTCGCGGCCCGCGCTGATGCGCAGCAGCTGCTTGGCGTGGTTCCACTCGTACAGGGCACGGGACTCGTCCACGCCCTCGTAGCACTGGAGCCGGACCAGCCGGGCCCCGGCCACCTGGGCGACGGCCTTGGCCAGCTCGGTCTTGCCGACCCCGGCGGGGCCCTCCACCAGCAGCGGTTTGCCCAGCCGGTCGGCGAGGAACACGGTCGTGGCGACGGCGGGCGAGGCGAGGTAGCCGGTCTCGGCGAGGCGGGCGGAGACGTCGTCGACGGACGTGAACAACGGGGCCTCCGGCGGGTCGGTTCGGTCAGGAGTGATGTCCGGGCTCCTATCTAAGCGCTTGTTCAGCGCCCCTGTCACGTGAATACACCGATCGGTTTCCCCGCCGCGCGCATCGCGGTAACCTCGCGATATGACCACCGCCGACAAGACGTCCTCCCGCGACCGGCTGCTCGACGCGGCCGCCCGGCTCTCCTACCGCGGCGGCGTCGGCGTCGGCGTCGAGGCGCTGTGCCGGGAGGCCGGCGTCTCCAAGCGGTCGATGTACCAGCTCTTCGACAGCAAGGACGCGATGCTGGCCGCGAGCCTGGAGCGGCGCGTTCCGCGCTACGAGGCCCGGCTCGCGCACCCCCACCCGGAGACCGCGACCCCGCGCGAGCGCATCCTGCACGTCTTCGAGCAGATGACGAGGTCCGCCGCGGACGACGACTACCACGGCTGCCCCTACCTGGCCGTCCTGGTCGAGCTGAAGGACCCCGAGCACCCGGCGAGCGTGGTCGCGCGCAGGGTGAAGGAAGGCCTGACGGAGTCCTTCCGCGCCGAGGCCGAGAGCGGCGGCGCCCGCGACCCCGAGCTGCTCGCCCGCCAGCTCGTCCTGGTCTTCGACGGCGCCAGCGCCCGCGCCGGCGCGAAGGTGGAGCATCTGGACGACGGCCTGGCCGTGACGACCGTGATCGCGCTGCTGGACGCGGCGGGGATGGACTAGGCGCCCGAAGGAACGAGCGGCGGCGTTCGCGCCGCGCGAGCACGACCAGCCATGTCGGTGCCGCGAACGATCGACGGCCCGAAGCGGCGCCTCTCCACAGGGCCCGCGCCTGTGGGGCCCGTGCCTGCGGAGGTCGTGTCCGCAGGGCCCGTGCCTGTGGGGCCCGTGCCTGTGGGGCCTGTGCCTGTGGGGCCCGTGCCTGCGGAGGCCGTGTCCGCAGGGCCCGCGTCCGCAGGGCCCGCGTCCGTGGAGCACCCCGTACGGGCCAGCCCAGCGTGCCGCCGTGCTCGCCCGCCCGGTCCAATGGGACCGTGACCGCGCCCCCGCACGACTGTCTCGCGCGCAACGACTGGATCTGCGGCGCCTATCTGAGCACGCGCCGGCAGATCCTCCTCGACGCGGTCGTCCAGCACCTTGAGCTGACCGCGCTGTCGGTCCTCATCGGCCTGGTCGTCGCCCTGCCGCTCGCGGTGCTGGCCCGCCGCTGGGGCTGGGCGGCCGGCCCGGTCCTCGCCGTGACGACGATCCTCTACACCATCCCGTCGCTGGCCATGTTCTCCCTGCTCCTGCCGGTCTACGGCCTGTCGGCCACCCTCGTCGTCGCCGGGCTGGTGCTCTACTCGCTCACCCTGCTCGTCCGGAACATCCTCGCGGGCCTGCGCGCGGTCCCGGAGGAGACCCGGCAGGCCGCGCGCGGTCTCGGCTACGGCCCGATCCGTCTCCTGCTCACCGTGGAACTGCCCCTCGCCCTGCCCGCCGCGATGGCCGGGCTGCGCATCGCCACCGTCTCGGCGGTGTCGCTGGTCACGGTCGGTGCGATCGTCGGCTTCGGCGGCCTCGGGAACCTCATCTACGCGGGCATGAATACCTACTTCAAGGCCCAGGTGCTCACCGCGTCCGTGCTCTGCGTGCTGATCGCGGTGGCCGCCGACCTGCTCCTGCTGGGCGTGCAGCGGCTGATCACGCCCTGGACCAGGGCCCGCTCATGACCACGCTCACCGAGGCCTGGCACTGGCTCACCGACCCCGCGCACTGGTCGGGCGACGACGGCATCCGGCACCGGCTGCTGCAGCATCTGGTGCTCACCGTCGTCTGTCTGTTCCTCAGCTGCCTGATCGCGTTGCCGGTCGCGCTGGTCCTCGGCCATCTCGGCAAGGGCGGCGCACTCGCGGTCAACATCTCCAACGTCGGCCGGGCCGTCCCCACCTTCGCCGTCCTGGTCCTGCTGCTCCTGACTCCGATCGGCAAGTGGGGCGAGGGCCCCACGGTGGTCGCCCTGGTGCTGTTCGCCGTACCGCCGCTGCTCACCAACGCCTACGTCGGCATGCGCGAGGTCGACCGCAGCGTCGTCCAGGCCGCCCGGGGGATGGGGATGACCGGACGGCAGATGCTGCTGCGCGTCGAACTGCCCCTGGCCCTTCCACTGATCATGACCGGCGTCCGGCTCGCCGCCGTCCAACTGGTCGCCACCGCCACCATCGCCGCACTCGCGGGCGGCGGCGGCCTCGGCCGGATCATCACCGCGGGCTTCAACCTGGCCAGCACACCCCAGGTGGTCGCGGGCGCGCTGCTCGTCGCCGTGTTCGCCCTCGTGGTGGAGGGCATCTTCGAGATCGCCGAACGCCTGGCACCGATGTGGGCCAGGGCCGGCCGATGACCGGCACGGGCGAGGACCGGGAGTGGCCGGCGACCGGCACCTCCGGGCGGCTGACGGCCGGCATGCGTCGGACCCGCGCCCGCATGACCACCGGCCCCCGCCCCGCCCGAGCCGCTCGCGCCACCACCCGCACCCCCACCAGCGCAAGCCGGCCCATGCGACGAGCCCTCGCGGTCCTCGTGCTGCTCACCCTCACCGCCTGTACCACCGGTCCCTCCCTGGAGCACCGTGGGCAGGTCACCGCACCGCCCGGTGACAGCCATCACCTCACCATCGGCTCGGCCGGGTTCACCGAGAGTGATCTGCTCGCGCAGATGTACGCCCAGCTGCTGAACCAGGCCGGGTACAAGACCTCCCTGCTGACGGTCGCCAACCGGGAGCTGTACGAACCGGCGCTGGAGTCCGGGCAGATCGACGTCGTGCCGGAGTACGCGGCCACCTTCGCCGACTGGCTGAACGCCAAGACCCACGGCGCCGACGCCGAGCCCGTCGGTTCACCCGACCTCGACCGTACGATGAAGGCCCTGCGGGAACTCGCCGCACCCCGCGGCCTCACCGTCCTTCCACCCGGCCGGGCCGTGGACCAGAACGCCTTCGCGGTGCGCGCGGACTACGCTCGCGAGCACGGTCTCAAGACCCTCGGCGACCTCGGCGCCTCGAAGCTGAAGGTGCGGCTCGCGGCCGGCGACGAGTGCGTCCAACGACCGTACTGCGCACCGGGGTTGAAGAAGGTGTACGGCATCGACATCACCGGCGTCGACCCGAAGGGCGTCGGCACCACGCAGGCCAAGCGCGCCGTGCAGGAGGGCCGGGACCAGATGGTGCTGACCACCAGCACGGACGCCACGCTGGACTCCTTCGGCCTGGTCCTGCTCGCCGACGACAAGCACCTCCAGAACGCGGACTACGTCGTCCCGGTCGTCAACCGCTCCCGCGCGGGCAGTGAGGGCGTGGCGAAGGCGCTGGGCAGGCTCAACGACGTCCTCACCGCACGCGACCTGGCCGGCATGAACCAGCGGGTGGACATCTGGCGCCGGCTGCCCGCCGACGTGGCCCGCACCTATCTGAAGGACAAGGGCCTGCTGAAGTGAGGGGACTCAGGCGTCCGACACCGAGTCGAACGGCACCTGCCCCCGTGCCACGCCCCGCGCGTCCGCGTCCACCGAGCGGCGCAGCGCCTCGTGCAGCTTCGCCGGGGTGAGCACCCCGAGGAAACGCGCGCCGTCCAGCACCGCGACCCACCCGGCGTCGTACTGGAGCATCACCCCGAACGCCTGCTTGAGCGGCGCGCCGACCGGCACCCACGCGGTCATCCGGTGGGTGAGGTCCCCGACCATGCCGTCCGCCGCGAGGGCGTCGATGCCGACCCAGCCGTGCAGATCGCCGTGCGTGTCGAGGACGACCGCCCAGCGGGCTCCCTCGGCCCGCAGCCGCTGCCGGGCCCGTTCGGCGGGCTCGTCGAGCCGGGCCACCGGCGGCTGCTCCAGGTCGTCCGGCTCGATCGTCGTCACCGACAGCCGCTTCAGGCCACGGTCGGCCCCCACGAAGGAGGCGACGTACGGGGTCGCGGGCGCCCCCAGGACGGCCCCCGGCGTGTCGAACTGCTCGATCCGGCCCTGCCCGTACACGGCGATCCGGTCGCCGAGCCGGACGGCCTCCTCGATGTCGTGCGTGACCAGCAGCACCGTCTTGCGCACCGCGGCCTGCATCCGCAGGAACTCGTCCTGCAACTGCTCGCGCACCACCGGGTCGACCGCGCCGAACGGCTCGTCCATCAGCAGCACCGGCGGGTCCGCGGCGAGCGCCCGTGCCACCCCGACCCGCTGCCGCTGCCCGCCGGACAGCTGTTCCGGGTAGCGCGGGCCGTACGTCTTCGGGTCGAGCCCGACCAGTTCGAGCAGCTCGGCGGCCCGCGCCCGCGCCTTCGCCCGCTTCCAGCCGAGCAGCGCCGGCACGGTCGCGGTGTTGTCCAGGACGGTGCGGTGCGGGAAGAGTCCCACCTGCTGGATGACGTACCCGATCCGGCGGCGCAGCCGCACGGGGTCGACGGCGGCGATGTCCTCGCCGTCGACGAGGATCCGGCCCGAGGTCGGCTCGATGAGCCGGTTCACCATCATCATGGTCGTCGTCTTGCCGCAGCCGGAGGGCCCGACGAGCGTGACCAGCTCTCCCTCGGCGACTTCCAGGGAGAGGTCGTCCACGGCCGTCGTACCGTCCGGATACCGCTTGGTGACCTGCTCGAACCGGATCATTCCCTCACGCTAGCGGGCCCGTCCGGGCGCCGCTCAGCGACGACCTCCCTCCGGGCGGTGCCGGGACCACCGGCTGACGGTCACCACGGTCTCCTCCAGCGGGAAGCGCCGGTCCGCGGCCGGGCGGTTGCCTGACCGGCTCGATGGAGGCGTCCCGGCGCAGCAGGGCCTCCGCCCGGTTGCCGCCGATCGCCTGGATCCGCCGCAGCGCCTCCCCTGTCCGCTGGGCGATCACCGATCACCGTTCACCGATCACCGGGCGGAGAACCTCGACCGGCGTCAATCGTCGACGACAGTCGACATGCGGGGGTGTCAGCCGAGCAGGATCACCTCCAGCGTGCGCGGGCCGTGCACGCCCTCCACCCGGTCCAGCTCGATGTCGCTGGTGGCCGACGGGCCGGAGATCCAGGTCAACGGGCGGGCCGGGTCGAGGCGTTCGAGGGCCTGCGGGACGGAGGAGACGACCTGGTCCGGGACCCGGACGACACAGATGTGATGGTCCGGGATGAGCGAGATACGGCGCCGGCCCTGGTCGGGGGAGCCGTCCAGGACGATCGTGCCGGTCTCGGCGATCGCCACCGCGCAGCCCGTCACCACGCTGCCCACCTGGTCCAGCCGCTGCGGGGTGCTCGCCGCCCGGTCGTGGATCCGCACCGGATCCGCGGCGGACAGCCACTCCGGCGGCAGCCCGGGCGGCACCAGCACCTCCTGCGAGCCGCGTTCGGCCAGCAGCCGCATGACCAGATACGGCATCTCCTCGGCGTCGCTGCGGTGCACGATCGCCCGGTAGTCCGCCAGGTTCTCCGCCAGCAGCTCGACCGTCTCCCCGGCCGTGCGTCGCCCGTGCTCGCGCAGATAGTCCCGGCCCACGACCTCCTCGTACGGCCGCCCGTCCGGTCTCACATCGGCGAGCGCCCGCCGCACCCGGCCCAGGATCCTGTCCCTGCTGCTCACTTGGCAGCCCCCTTGTCGCCGTTCTCCCCGCGCGTGCGCCGCCACCAGTCCCGGAACGGCTCCGCCGGCACGGGCGGCAGATCCCGGGTGCCGGTCCAGGCGCGGCCCGGGCCCGGCAGGGTACGGGGGTGCAGCCGGCGGGTGCGGGAGGCGAGCCGCTCCCCGGTGCGCAGCACGCCGGGGCGGGTCAGCGCCCAGCGTGCCGCGCGCATCGCCGCCCGCTCCGCCGCGTGCCCCTTGGCCGGTTTCAGCAGCACCCGGTTGCCCTGCCGGACCGCCGGGCCGCCCTCGGCCACCCGCTCCCGCAGATGCACCAGGACCTCCGGGATGTCGATGGCGACCGGGCAGACCTCGTAACAGGCCCCGCACAGACTCGACGCGTACGGCAGCGAGGCGTCGATCTCGCTTGCCGTGCCCCGCAGTTGGGGGCTCAGGATGGCGCCGATCGGGCCCGGGTAGACCGACCCGTACGCGTGCCCGCCGGCGCGCTCGTAGACGGGGCAGACGTTGAGGCAGGCCGAGCAGCGGATGCAGCGCAGGGCCTGGCGGCCGACCTCGTCGGCGAGGGTGTCGGTGCGGCCGTTGTCGAGCAGGACCAGATGGAAGGTGCTCGGGCCGTCGCCGTCGGTGGTGCCGGTCCAGGTCGACGTGTACGGGTTCATGCGCTCGGCGGTGGAGGAGCGTGGCAGCGTCTGGAGGAAGACCTCCAGGTCCCGCCAGGTCGGCACGACCTTCTCGATGCCCACGACCGAGATCAGCGTCTTGGGCAGGGTCAGGCACATCCGGCCGTTCCCCTCGGACTCCACCACGACCAGCGTGCCGGTCTCGGCCACCATGAAGTTGGCGCCGGAGATGCCGACCTCGGCCCGCAGGAACTTCTCCCGCAGATGCAGCCGTGCGGCCTCGGCGAGTTCGGCCGGTGTGTCGCTCAGCCCCTCGGGAGCCGGCCGGCCCCACTCGCCCATCTCGTTCACGAAGATGTCCCGGATCTCACCCCGGTTGCGGTGGATGGCGGGGACCAGGATGTGCGAGGGCCGGTCCTTGCCCAACTGCACGATCAGCTCGGCGAGATCGGTCTCGTAGGCGCGGATGCCCTCCGCTTCGAGGGCTTCGTTGAGCCCGATCTCCTGCGTCGCCATCGACTTGACCTTGACGACCTCCGTCTCGCCGGTCGCCTTGACGAGCCCGGCCACGATCCGGTTGGCCTCCGCGGCGTCGGCCGCCCAGTGGACCGTACCGCCCGCCGCGGTGACCGACTCCTCCAACTGCTTCAGATACCGGTCGAGATGGTGCAGCGTGTGGTCCTTGATGCGCCGGCCCGCCTCGCGCAGCCCGGCCCAGTCGGACACCTCCGCCACCGCCCGCGCCCGCTTGGCACGGATGGTGTGCGTGGCGTGCCGGAGATTGCCGCGCAGCGTCGCGTTCCCGACGGCCTCCCGGGCTGCCTCCGGAAACGCCGGCATGCCGACGAACGTTCCGCTCACAGGGCCGGTTCCTCCTCCGTGCTCGCCAGGATCTCCGCGATGTGCACCGGCCGCAGGTCCGTGCGCAGCCGGCTCATCGTGCCGCCGAGGTGCATCAGACACGAGTTGTCGGCCGCGCACAGCACCTCCGCGCCCGTCGACTCGGCGGCACGCACCTTGTCCGTGCCCATCGCCGCCGAGACGTCGGCGTTCTTCACGGAGAAGGTGCCACCGAACCCGCAGCACTCCTCCGCACCCGGCAGCTCCACCAGCTCAAGGCCCTTGACCGCCTGCAGGAGTCTGCGCGGCCGGTCAACCAGGCCCAGACTCCGCAGGCCGTGGCAGGTCGGATGGTAGGTGACCCTGTGCGGGTACCACGCGCCCACGTCCGTCACCCCGAGCACGTCCACCAGGAACTCGGTCAGCTCGTACGTCTTCGGCACCACCGGTGCCAGCGTCCGTGCCAGGGTGTCCCCGCGCCCCTCGGCACGCGCCCGCTCGCCCATCCGGGGATACAGCTCCCGCACCATCGCCGCGCACGATCCGGACGGGGTCACGATCGCCTCGTACCCGCCGAAGACATCGGAGAAGTGCCGGGCCAGCGGCTCCGTCTCGTGCCGGTAACCGGTGTTGTAGTGCGCCTGCCCGCAACACGTCTGGCCCGTCGGGAAGTCGACGTCGACGCCCAGCCTGGTCAGCAGTTTCACCACGGCACGGCCGGTGTCCGGATAGAGCGTGTCGTTGACACAGGTCAGGAACAGGGCGACACGCATCGCGGCTCCTCGAAGTCGGTCATCGGACGAGTGCAGGGTAGTCGGCGTGTACCGCCGAGGGGAGGGGGCGGCTCACCGCACGGCGAGCCGCGCCTCGGCCGCGCGCCAGCGGGCGCCGTCGCCCCGCGGCGTGTAACGGGTCAGCGGCTGGGTCCGGGTGAGCAGCTGGCGCATCGCCGCGAGGTCGCCGACCAGCCCGTGGGCGCGGGCCTGCACGAGGAGGTTGCCGAGGGCCGCCGCCTCCGTCGCGCCCGCCACCACGGGCAGCCCACAGGCGTCGGCCGTCAGCTGGCACAGCAGCGCGTTGCGGGTGCCGCCGCCGACGACGTACACCACGTCCACCGGATGGTCGGCGAGCCGCCGCGCGTCCGCGACGGCCCGCCGGTGGGCGAGGGCCAGCGAGTCGAGGATGCACCGGGTGATCTCCGCCCGTGTGCCCGGGACCGGCTGTCCCGACGCCCGGCACGCCGCGGCGATCCGCTCCGGCATCCGGCCCGGCGCGAGGAACGCCTCGTCCCCGGCGTCCACCACCGAGCGCAGCGCCGCAACGGCGCCGGCCTCGCGCAGCAGCAGCCCCAGGTCCGGTCCGCCCCAGGCGCGTTGGCACTCCTGGAGCAGCCACAGCCCCATGATGTTGCGCAGATACCGGACGGTGCCGTCCAGCCCCAGCTCATTGGTGAAGTTCGCGGCCCGGCTCTCCTCGGTGAGCACCGGGGCGGTCAGCTCCAGTCCCGCCAGGGACCAGGTGCCGGTGCAGATGTAGGCGAAGTGGTCACCGGTCGCCGGGACGGCGGCCACGGCCGAGGCCGTGTCGTGCGAGGCGACGGCCGTCACCGGGACGGGCCCGGCCAGCCCCGTCTCCGCCAGCACCTCGGGCCGCAACACCCCGGCCGGATCCCCCGGTTGCCGCAGTGGCGCGAACAGCCCGAGGTCGATGCCCAGCCGCTCGGCGACCTCGCGGGCCCAGTCCCGGGTCCGCGGATCGATCAGCTGGGTGGTGGAGGCGTTGGTCAGCTCGGTGCCCTGCTCGCCGGTCAGCCAGTACGTCAGCAGGTCCGGAATGAGCAACAGCCGCTCGGCGCGGGCGAACTGCGCCGACGCCCGGGCGGCGGTGAGCTGGTACAGGGTGTTGAACGGCGCGTACTGCAACCCGGTCGCCGCGTACAGCTCCTCGGCCGGCACCCTCGCCCACACCTTCTCGGCGGCGCCCTCCGTGCGGGCGTCGCGGTAATGCACCGGGTTGCCCAGCAGGGCCCCGTCGGCGTCCAGCAGACCGTGGTCGACGGCCCAGCTGTCGATGCCCACGGAATCCACCTGGCCGGCCGCGCGCAGCCCGTCCAGGACACCGCCGTACAGCGCGAGCACGTCCCAGCGCAGCCCCTCCGGGACGCGTACCGGCCGGTTCGGGAACCGGTGCGCCTCGCTCAGCTCCAGCGAGTCCGGCCCCACCCGGCCGGCCATCACCCGCCCGCTGGACGCGCCCAGATCGACCGCGGCGTACGACTTCACCCCCGCGCTCATCGCAGGAACGCGGCCGCCACACCCGCGTCGACCGGGATGTGCAGCCCGGTGGTGTGGGTCAGCTCGCCGCCGGTGAGCGCGAAGACGGCACTGGCGACGTGCTCGGGCAGCACCTCCCGCTTGAGAAGGGTCCGCTGTGCGTAGAACTCGCCCAGCTTCTCCTCGGGCACCCCGTACACCGCCGCCCGCTGCGCGCCCCAGCCGCCCGCGAAGATGCCCGAGCCGCGCACCACCCCGTCCGGGTTGACCCCGTTGACCCGGATGCCGTGCGCGCCCAACTCGGCGGCCAGCAGCCGTACTTGATGGGCCTGGTCGGCCTTGGTGGCGGAGTAGGCGATGTTGTCGGGTCCGGCGAGAACGGCGTTCTTGGAGGCGATGTAGACTATGTCACCGCCCAGCCCCTGCGCGATCATCACCCGTGCAGCCTCCCGCGAGACCAGGAACGAACCGCGCGCCATGACGGCGTGCTGAAGATCCCAGTCCCGCGCCGACGTCTCCAGCAGCGGCTTGGAGATGGAGATACCGGCGTTGTTGACGACGAGGTCGACCCCGCCGAAGGCGAGCACGCCGGCCTTGAAGGCTTCGGCGATCTCCTCCTCGCGGGTCACGTCGACGGTGACGGCGACGGCCTTGTCCGGCCCGCCCAGCTCCTCGGCCACGGCGGCGGCGCTCTCACCGTCGAGATCGGCGACCACGACACAGGCCCCCTCGGCGACGAGCCGGTGTGCGATCGCCTTCCCGATCCCGCTGCCGGCGCCGGTGACGAGCGCGACGCGCGCGGCCAGTGGCCTGGGCCGGGGCATCCGCCGGAGCTTGGCCTCCTCCAGCGCCCAGTACTCGATGCGGAACTTCTCGGCCTCCTCGATCGGCGCATAGGCCGACACCGCCTCCGCACCCCGCATCACCTGGATGGCGTTGACGTAGAACTCGCCTGCGACGCGGGCGGTCTGCTTGTCCTTGCCGAAGGAGAACATGCCCACGCCCGGGATCAGCACGATCGCCGGATCGGCCCCGCGCATGGCGGGGGAGTCGGGCAGAGCGTGCCGCCGGTAGTAGGCGGCGTACTCCTCCCGGTAGGCGGCGTGCAGCTCCCGGAGCCTGCCGGCGACCTCCTCCAGCGGTGCGGACGGCGGCAGGTCCAGCACCAGGGGCCGTACCTTCGTCCGCAGGAAGTGATCGGGGCAGGAGGTGCCGAGGGCGGCGAGCCGGGGATGCTCGGCCCTGGAGACGAAGTCCAGCACCACCTCGGCGTCCTCGAAGTGACCGATCTGCGGCCGGTCCTGGGAGGCGAGGGCCCGCACGTACGGGGCGAGGGCTGCGGCCCGCTCGCGCCGCTCGGGCTCGGGGAGCGCCTCGTACCCCTCGATCACCGGCCCGAAGGGCTCCGCCTTCCCGCGCTCGGCAAGGAACGCCTCGGCGGTCCGGATGATGTGCAGCGAGTTGCGTTCGCACTCCTCGGAGGTGGCGCCCCAGGCGGTGATGCCATGACCGCCGAGCACGCATCCGACGGCCCGCGGACGGGCGGCCTTGATCGCGGCGATGTCGAGCCCCAGCTGGAACCCGGGCCGCCGCCACGGCACCCACACCACACGGTCCCCGAAACACTCGGCGGTCAGCTTCTCCCCGTCGGCCGCACAGGCGAGCGCGATACCGGAGTCCGGATGCAGATGATCGACGTGCGGGGCGTCCACCAGCCCGTGCATCGCGGTGTCGATGGACGGCGCCGCCCCGCCCTTGCCGTGCAGACAGTAGTCGAACGCGGCGACCATCTCGTCCTCCCGCTCGACCCCGGGGTACACGTCCACGAGCGCCCGCAGCCGGTCGAGCCGCAACACCGCGAGCCCGGATCCGGTGAGGGTGCCGAGGTCGCCGCCGGAGCCCTTGACCCACATCAGGTCGACGTCACCACCGGTCACGGGATCGGTGGCAGTGCCTTTCGCGGAGGCGTTCCCACCGGCGTAGTTGGTGTTGCGGGGATCGGCGCCGAGTCGGTGCGATCGGGCGAGGAGGGCGGAGGCTTCGGGATGGGCGGACATGAGAACGGTTCCTTTCCAGGCAAGGGATGCGTGAGCAAGGGGCGCGGGGCTGTGTCGATATGCGGCCGCGTCGCGTGGGCGCGGCCGGCCGCAACGGCCCCGCGCCCCGCGGACAACGGATCCCGGCAGACGCTCACGCGCCCCAACCGGCCTGCCGGCCACCGACCCGCTCGGCGACGATCCTCTGAGCCCACCCGCACCGGGCGTACGCGGCAAGCGGATCCGCGTCCAACCCCATGTCCTCCCGCACCTCCCGAAGCAGGGGCCGCACATCCGTGTTGTACGCATCCATCAACACGCCGTTCGCCCCCAGCACATCCCCGGAGGCCTGGGCGCCGGCCAACGCCCCCCGGTCCACCAGCAGAGCCTTCGCCGTGGCCTCCTGGACGTTCATCACCGACCGGATGATCGCCGGAATCTTCGCCTCGATGTTGTGACACTGATCGAGCATGAACGCGACCTCGGCCGAGAAGCCGCCCCCGCCCACCACCTCGTGCATGATCCGGAACAGCTGGAACGGATCGGCCGCCCCCACCATCAGGTCGTCGTCGGCGTAGAACCGGGAGTTGAAGTCGAACCCCCCGAGCCTGCCCTCCCGCAACAGCGTTGCCACGATGAACTCGATGTTGGTCCCCGGCGCATGGTGCCCGGTGTCGACGACCACCTGGGCCTTGTCGCCGAGCTTGAGGCAGTGGGCGTAGGCGGTGCCCCAGTCCGGCACGTCGGTCGTGTAGAACGCGGGCTCGAACAGCTTGTACTCCAGCAGCATCCGCTGCCCCTCGCCGAGCCGCTCGTACACCTCGGCCAGCCCCTCGGCCAGCCGGTCCTGCCGGGCGCGGACGTCGTCCTGCCCGGGATAGTTCGTGCCGTCCGCGAACCACAGCTTCAGATCGGCGGAGCCCGTCGCGTCCATGATGTCGACGCACCGGAGCAGATGACCGACCGCCTTGCGTCGCACCGCCGGATCCGGATGACAGATGCTGCCGAGCCTGTAGTCGTCGTCCTGGAAGGTGTTGGAGTTGATCGCGCCCAGCCTCAGTCCGCGCTCCTCGGCGTACTTCGCCAGGGTCGCGTAGTCCTCGACCGTGTCCCAGGGGATGTGCAGTGCGACGGTCGGGGCCACGCCGGTGAACTCATGCACCTTGGCCGCGTCCTGGAGCTTCTCCCAGGGGTCGCGGGGTACGCCGGACTGGGCGAACACCTTGAAACGGGTCCCCGAGTTCCCGTACGCCCACGACGGCGTCTCGACGGCCTGGGTCTTGAGCGCGGCCTTCACCGCGGCGAGGTCGGTCACTGCAGGGCTCCTGGTGGTGTCGGTCGGAACGGCGATGCGTGTGAAACGATTCAGAAGCGCAAGCTAGGGGCCCCTCGAAGGGCTGTCAAGCACTCCGACCGAGCCTGTTTTCCGTGACTCTGACGTGGCCTTGGGCTATCGAAATTTTTTCGATACGGACCCATTGACGTGACATGGCTGCGGTGCCTACGGTCCCGGCAATCCAGTTGAAACCTTTCACGGCCCCTGTGGCGGCCTCGCGGCCATCCCGCCGGTGTCGTCGAGGAGCCTGACATGACCCTCCCGCCTGACCCGGGACCGGCGCCGGTGCTGGCACTGAAGGGCGTCTCCAAGTCCTTCGGCGCCGTACGTGCCCTCAGGGACGTCTCCCTGGAGCTGCTGCCCGGCGAGGTGCACGCGCTTGCCGGCGAGAACGGCGCGGGCAAGTCGACGCTGATCAAGACCCTCGCCGGGGTGCACCGGCCGGATGCCGGCCAGCTGCTGCTGGACGGCGAGCCGGTCGTCTTCCACGGCCCGGGCGACGCCCGCGACGCCGGGATCGCCGTCATCTACCAGGAACCCACGCTCTTTCCCGATCTGTCGATCGCCGAGAACATCTTCATGGGCCGTCAGCCCGAGCGGGCCCTCGGCCGGATCGACCACAGGGCCACCCGCGCGGCCACGGCCGCCCTGATGAAGCGGCTCGGTGTCGCCCTCGATCCCGACCGGCCCGCCCGGGGACTGTCCATCGCCGACCAGCAGCTCGTGGAGATCGCCAAGGCGCTCTCCTTCGACGCCCGGGTCCTGATCATGGACGAGCCGACGGCCGCTCTGACCGGCAGCGAGGTCGCCCGGCTCTTCGGCGTCGTACGCACCCTGAGCGAGCAGGGCGCCGCCGTCCTGTTCGTCTCCCACCGGCTGGAGGAGATCTTCCGGATCTGCCGGCAGGTCACCACCCTGCGGGACGGCGCCCGGATCGCCAGCGAGCCGCTGGCCGGCCTGACCGAGGACGACCTGGTCCGCCGGATGGTCGGCCGCGATCTGGCCGAGCTGTACCCGAAGCAGGACGTCACCCCGGGCGAGCCCGCGCTCAGCGTGCGCCGGCTGACCCGCGAGGGCGTCTTCATCGACGTCTCCTTCGAGGTGCGGCGCGGTGAGATCGTCGGTCTCGCGGGGCTGGTGGGTGCCGGCCGTACCGAGGTGGCCCGCGCCGTGTTCGGCGTCGACCGGTGGGACGCGGGCGAGGTCGAGGTCGACGGCCGCAGACTCACCAACGGCGCGCCCTCCACGGCGATGGCGGCAGGGCTCGCGCTCGTCCCCGAGGACCGGCGTGCGCAGGGCCTGGTGATGGACATGTCCATCGAGCGGAACATCGGCCTGACCGGGCTGCGTACGACCGCGCGGGCCGGACTGGTCGACCGGGGCGGCGAACGCAGCCGCGCCCTGGACTGGGCGGTGCGGCTCCAGGTGAAGTACGCCCGGATCGCGGACGCCGTCTCCACGCTCTCCGGCGGCAACCAGCAGAAGGTCGTCCTCGCCAAGTGGCTCGCCACCCGCCCGAAGGTGCTCATCGTCGACGAGCCGACCCGGGGCATCGACGTCGGCACCAAGGCGGAGGTGCACCGGCTGCTGTCCCAGCTCGCCGCCGACGGCGTGGCGGTGCTGATGATCTCCTCCGACCTGCCCGAGATCCTCGGTATGGCCGACCGGGTGCTGGTGATGCACGAGGGCCGGATCACCGCCGAGATCCCCCGCTCCGACGCCACCGAGGAGACCGTGATGGCCGCAGCCACCGGGAGGGCCGCCGCATGACGGTGACCACCCCGAAGCAGTCCCCCGCCGTCGACGTGCCCCCGTCGAGGGGTACCCGGCTGGTCGACCGCGTCTTCAAGATGCGTGAACTCGCCATCCTCGTCGTCTTCCTGGTGATGATCGCGGTCACCCAGGCCGGCAACAGCCAGTTCCTGTCCGCGCAGGGCATCAAGGACCTGCTGCTCAACGCCACGATCCTGGTGCTGGTCGCCACCGGCCAGTCCCTCGTCGTCATCACCCGCAACGTCGACCTGTCCGTCGGTTCCACCCTCGGCATCAGCGCCTTCGCCACCGGTACCTGTCTGCAGGGCGGCGGAAACGCCGTCGTCGCGATCCTGCTCGCCGTGGCCGTGGGCATCGGCCTCGGGCTGCTCAACGGACTGCTGGTCAGCCTCGGCCAGGTGCCCGCGCTGGTCGTCACGCTCGGCACCCTGTACATCATCCGGGGCGTCGACTCCATCTGGGTCGGCTCCCGGCAGATCACGGCGGCCGACCTGCCGGGCGGCTTCGTCGACTTCGGCTCCGGCGGCGTCTCCGCGATCCCCTGGCTCGCCGCCATCGCCCTCGCCGTGCTCGTCGCGACCGCCTACTACCTCAAACACTTCGGCAGCGGACGGGAGTTGTACGCCCTCGGATCCAACCCCGAGGCAGCCCGGCTGGCCGGCATCCCCGTGCGCCGGCGGATCCTGGCCGCCTACACCTTCTGCGGCGCTCTGGCCGGACTCGCGGGCGCGATGTACCTGGCCCGGTTCGGCAACGTCGACTCCGGTACCGGGAACGGCTACGAACTCACCGTCGTCAGCGCGGTCGTGGTCGGCGGTGTCGTCTTCACCGGCGGCTCGGGCAGCGTCTACGGAGCGGCGCTCGGCGCCCTGCTGCTCACCTCGGTCAACAGTGTGCTGCCCGCGCTCGGCGTCAGCTCCGTGTGGGTGCTCGCCATCAACGGCGTCCTGCTGCTCCTCGCGATCGCCGTCGACCGCGTCGTCGCGCTGCGGGTGGCCGCCGCCCTGAAGAAGAGGCCGGACCGGAGGAAGACCGCCATGCCGAAGGAGCACGCCGGTGCCTGAGTCACTGACCCGCGCCGTCCGCTGGGACACGGTCGTCGGCGCCCTCCTCGTCGTCCTGTTGCTGCTGTCGTTCGGATGCGTGGACGGCTTCGGCAACGCGCTCAACGTGTCGTTCCTCATCGGCAACACCCTCCCGATCGCGCTGATCGCCCTGCCGATGACCCTGCTGGTGGTCTCCGGCGAGATCGACCTGTCGGTGGCCTCCACGGCCGGGCTGTCCGGGGCGGTGATGGGCAGGCTCTGGAACGTCGGCATGGCCATCGAGACGATCATCCCGTTGTGTCTGCTGCTGGGCGTGGTGTGCGGGCTGGTCAACGGTCTGCTCGTCACCCGGCTCGGACTGCCGTCGCTGGCCGTCACCATCGGCACGCTCGCCGCCTACCGGGGACTCGCCCAGATCGTGCTGGGCTCCGACGCGGTCACCGACTTCCCCTCCCAGTACCTGGACTTCGCGGCCGGCCGGCTCGGGAACACCTTCCTGCCGCAGGCCTTCGTGCCCTTCCTGGTGCTGCTCGCCATCGCCGTGGTCGTCCTGCACGCCACCGCGTTCGGCCGCTCGCTGTTCGCGGTCGGCGCGAACGAGGAGGCGGCGCGGTTCGCGGGAATCCGGGTGAAGCGGACTAGGCTCCTGCTCTTCGTGGCCACCGGGTTCATGTCGGCGCTGACCGGGGTGTTCTGGGCGCTGCACTACGCCAGCGCCCGCTATGACAACGCCACCGGGCTCGAACTGTCCGTCGTCGCCGCCGTGTTGCTCGGCGGGATCGATTTCGACGGCGGCAAGGGGACGTTGGGCGGTGCGATCGCCGGTGTGTTCCTGCTGGGCGCGGCACAGAACGTGATGAGTCTGCTGAACGTGTCCGCGCAGTCGCAGATCGTCGTCACCGGTGTGCTGCTGGTCGTCTCCGTGCTCGGCCCCCGGGTCGCGCGTCAGATCTCCGTCGCGAGGGCCGGCCGCAGAGCCGCCTCGGTCCCGACCGCGTAGCCCGTCCCCTTCTCCGTCACCCCCTCAACCCCCGCAAAGGACCCTCCGCCATGCCCGAGCAGTCCCTCCGCCGCACCTGCGCCGCCCTCGCCGCCGGTACCTCGCTCGCCCTCGCCCTCACCGCCTGCAGCGGCACCACCAAGAACGACGTCAAGGACGACAACACCGCCGCCGCCTCCGCCGGCAAGGCCGATCCGAATGCCGCCACCAAGAAGGGACTCACCGTCGGCTTTCTCCCCAAGCAGGTGAACAACCCGTACTTCACCACCGCCGACAAGGGCGGCGAGAAGGCCCTCGCCGAACTGGGCTCGACGTACAAGGAAGTCGGTCCGTCCAGCGCCACCGACACCGCCGGGCAGGTGAGTTACGTCAATACGCTCACCCAGCAGCAGGTGAACGGCATCGCCGTGTCCGCGCAGGATCCGGGGGCGCTGTGCACCGCGCTGAAGCAGGCCATGAAGAACGGCGTCAAGGTCGTCACCTACGACTCCGACACCAACCCCGGCTGCCGCAACGCCTTCGTCTCGCAGGCGTCCGCCGAGGACCTGGGCCGTACCGAGGTGCAGTTGATCGCGCGGCAGATCGGGTACAAGGGCGAGATCGCGATCCTGTCGGCCGCGCAGACCGCGACGAACCAGAACACCTGGATCGGCTACATGAAGGACGAGCTGAAGGACCCCGAGTACAAGAACGTCAAGCTCGTCAAGATCGCCTACGGCAACGACGACGCCCAGCAGTCCTTCCAGCAGACCCAGGGCCTGCTCCAGGAGCACCCGGACCTGAAGGGGATCGTCTCCCCGACCACCGTCGGCATCAAGGCGGCCGCCCAGTATCTGTCGGGCTCCAAGTACAAGGGCAAGGTGAAGCTGACCGGGCTCGGCACGCCGAACGACATGCGCAAGTACGTCAAGAACGGCACCGTCGACGCCTTCGAGCTGTGGGACCCGGCCAAGCTCGGCGACCTGACCGCACGGACCACGGTCGCGCTGGCCTCGGGGCAGATCACCGGCACGGAGGGCGAGACCTTCCGGGCCGGCGGGACGACGTACACCCTCGGCAAGGACGGCGTGATCGACCTGGGCAAGCCGACCGTGTTCGACGCCAGGAACATCGATCGGTTCAACTTCTAGAAACGAGGGGGATGTTGGTGCAGCGCGTCTGTTTCCTGCTGAAGGTCCGGGCGGAACGGCTCGACGAGTACCGGGAGCGGCACGCCGCCGTGTGGCCGGAGATGCTCGACGCCCTGAAGGCGACCGGCTGGCACAACTACTCGCTCTTCCTGCGCGAGGACGGCCTGCTCGTCGGCTACCTGGAGACCGAGGACTTCGCCGCCGCCCGGGCCGGCATGGCGGCCACCGGCGTCAACGCCCGCTGGCAGGCGCAGATGGCGCCGTTCTTCGAGTCACCGGGCGGCGCCCGGCCGGACGAGGCCATGAAGCCGCTGACGGAGGTGTTCCACCTGTCATGACCGCCTCCGGAAGCGGGCTCGCGGCCCCCCGGCTCACCCCTCTCGGCCGCACCCTCCTCGACCCCCGGGCCCTGTACTTCGTGTCGTACGACGGCCTCGTCAACACCAACGCGTTCCAGAAGAACGGCCTGTTCACCTACCGGGGCCGACAGTACACGGCCTGGTACTCCGCCGACCGCAGCGCGACCGTCGCCCGCCGTGCACCGGGTGCGGACCACTGGTCGACGCTGGCCCTCGACCACCGGCTCAAGAGCGACGACTCCCACAACGTGATCTCGATGGGCGTGTCGCGGGCCGACGGCCGGCTGCACCTGGTCATGGACGCGCACAGCGACGGCTTCTGCTACGTGAAGTCCGTCGCCGGGCTGCTCGACCGTCCCGAGTCCATGCCCTGGACCCCGTCCGTCCTCGGCGCCGTACGGACCACCCTCGACGGGCTCGCCCTCACCTCGCGGTTCACCTATCCGCAGTTCGTCGCGACACCCGAGGGCGGGCTCCAGCTCAGCTACCGCGTCGGCATCTCCGGCGACGGCCGCAACGCCCTTGCCGAATACGACGGTTCGAGGTGGACGGCGCTGGGGGAGTGGAGCGGTTCGGCGGGCACCTACACGAGCGCGCACGGCTCCAGCACCGCCCGGAACATGTATCTGCACGGCATCGACTACGACGTGCACGGCCGGCTGCACGCCCTGTTCACCTGGCGCGAGCAGAACGCGTCCGTGCTGTGCGACGAAGGCGGACTGACCAATCACGACACCGGTTACGTCCACTCCACCGATCGCGGCCGGACCTGGCGCAACGACGCCGGTGCGGTCGTGGGGACCACCGGCGGCCCAAACCCGGTCGCCGTCACCACGCCCGGTCTGGTCGTGGACCCGCTCGGGCCCGACCAGTGCCTGATGAACCAGGAGAGCCAGACCACCGACTCCGCCGGGCTGCCGCACGCGATCATCAGCTACGTACCGGGCCGCTTCGGGCCGTGCACGACGGACTACGTCGCCGACCGCATCGCCCACGGACGCGCCTTCCACCTCCGCAAGAGCCCGTCCGGGACGTGGCGGAAGACCGAGATACCCGTGGCGCCGAACTCCAGCCAGCGCACCAGGCTCGTCCTCGACCGGTACGACAACGCCTACGCGGTCTTCCCGTACGGCCGTATCGCCGGAGCCTCGAAGGCCTCCGGGTACACCGACTGGACGCTGCTGTACGACGGCGGCGACCTGAACGCCTTCGGTGAGGTGGTGATCGACGAGACGCGGGCCGGGGCGGACGCCGTCCTGTCGTTCCTGTACCAGGAGAAGTCGACCGGTACGACGCCCTCACCCCTGTTCGTGGCCGACTTCGCCCTGCCGGCCTGACGGTAATGTGAAGGACCGCCTGCCGTCCCGTTCTCGTCTCCTGGAGGTCTTCGCCCGATGACCCAGTCGGTGGGTATCAAGGATGTCGCCCGCGCCGCCGGAGTGTCGGTGGGCACGGTGTCGAACGTCATCAACCGCCCGGACACGGTCGCCAGTGAGACCCGGGCCCGGGTGCTGTCCGCGATCGACCGGCTCGGCTACGTCCGCAGCGAGTCGGCGCGTCAGCTGCGGGCGGGCCGCAGCCGGATCATGGGCCTGCTCGTGCTCGACATGGGCAACCCGTTCTTCGTGGACGTGGCGCGCGGTGCCGAGCGGGCGGCCCGGGAGGCGGGGCTCGGCGTGATGGTCTGCAACAGCGCGCAGAACGCCGCCGAGGAGGCCGATTACCTGGCCCTGTTCGCCGAGCAGCGGGTCCGGGGCGTGCTGCTGACCCCGGCCGACGCCACCGGCCGCAACATCGAGACCTTCCGCCGGCACGGCATCCCGTTCGTGCTGGTCGACCGGGTCGCCGAGGGCACCACCGAGTGCTCCGTCTCCGTGGACGACGTCGCCGGCGGAGCCCTCGCCGTACGCCATCTGGTCGACGCCGGGCATCGTTTGCTCGCCTACGTCAGCGGGCCGCCCGCACTCAACCAGGTCCGCGACCGCCGCACCGGCGCGCTGAGCGCGCTCGCCGAGGCCGGACTCGGCCCCGACGCGCTGCGCGAACTGCCCACCGAGCGCCTCGACGTGGCCGCCGGCCGGGACGCGGGCGCCCGGCTGCTCGGCCTCGCCGACCGCCCCACCGCCGTGTTCTGCGCCAACGACCTCCTCGCCCTCGGGGTGCTCCAGGCCATGTACGCGGCGGGCGTGAGGGTCCCGGAGGACCTGGCGATCGTCGGCTACGACGACATCGAGTTCGCGGCGGCGGCCGCCGTACCGCTGACCTCCGTACGCCAGCCGGCCGTCACCATGGGCGCGCTCGCCGCCGAGCTGCTCCTCGAGGAGACCGAGCAGGGCGAGGGACGGCGGCCGCACGAGCACCGCCGGGTGGTGCTCCAGCCGGAGCTGGTGGTGCGCCGCTCCAGCCTTGCCGCGCGCTGAGCCTGCCGCTGACCCGAAGTTCAGTAACAAACCATGATCCCGGGGCTCGGCCCACGCCCGGTCATGTGCTGAACTGGGTCACATCCGGCCCATCCGTCCCATCCGCCCGGGGAGCCCCGTTGAGCCTCAGCTACCGCCAGCCTGGTGTCGTCCTCACCGACCGCCGCTTCACCGTGCCGCTCGACCACGCCGACCCCGGCGGCGAGACCATCGAGCTGTACGCCCGCGAAGTGGCCGCGAGCGACAAGGCCGGGCAGGACCTGCCGTGGCTGCTCTACCTCCAGGGCGGCCCCGGCTTTGGGGCGAATCGTTTCGTCGGACGTCAGGCCTGGCTCGACCGGGCTCTGCAGGACCATCGCGTCCTGCTGCTCGACCAGCGCGGCACCGGCAGCTCCACGCCCGCCACCCGGCAGACGCTCCCGCTGCGCGGCGGCCCCGCGGCGCAGGCCGACCACCTCACCCGGTTCCGTGCCGACTCCATCGTCCGGGACTGCGAGGCCATCCGCCCCGAGGTCACCGGCGGCGCCCCGTGGACCGTGCTGGGCCAGAGCTTCGGCGGCTTCTGCACGGTGTCGTACCTCTCCCTCGCCCCCGAAGGCCTCAGCACGGCCGTCATCACCGGCGGCCTGCCCTCCCTGCACGCCCACGCCGACGACGTCTACCGTGCCGCCTACCCGCGCATCGAACGCAAGGTCACCGCGCACTACGCCCGCTACCCGCAGGACGTCGAACGGGCCCGCCGGATCGCCGACCACCTGCTGACCCACGACGTGGTCCTCCCGAACGGCTACCGGTTCACCGCCGAGGCCTTCCAGTCACTCGGCCTGATGCTCGGCGCGAGCGACGGCAGTCACCGGCTGCACCACCTCCTGGCGGACGCCTTCGTGCGCACACCGGGCGGCCCGGAGCTCTCGGACGCCTTCCAGGAGCAGGCCCAGAACCTGCTGTCGTACGCCCAGTACCCGCTGTACGCCCTCGTCCACGAGACCATCTACGGCCAGGGCGCCCGCCCCACCGCCTGGGCCGCCGAGCGGGTCCGCGCCGAGTTCCCGCAGTTCGACGCGGCGAAGGCGCTCGCGGGTGACGCCCCGGTGCTCTTCACCGGTGAGACCGTGCACCCCTGGATGTTCGACGCCGACCCCGCCCTGCGCCCGCTGCGCGAGACGGCCGAACTGCTCGCCGCCCGCACCGAATGGGAGCCGCTGTACGACCCGGCCCGGCTCTCCGCCAACGAGGTACCGGTCGCCGCGGCGATCTACCACGACGACATGTACGTCGACACCACCCACTCCCTGGAGACCGCCCGCACCATCCGCGGTCTGCGTACCTGGGTCACGGACGAGTTCGAACACGACGGCCTGCGCGCGGGCGCGCCCCGGGTGCTGGACCGGCTGCTGGCTCTCACCCGGGACGAGGCGTGAGCCGGCGGCGCGCCCGCCCACCCGGGCCCCTGCCCGAACCGAAGACCACCGAGCTGCGGCCGCTGCCCGCCGACCGCCTCCCCGACGCGGTCGACCGGGTGGCCCGGGGCAGCGCCTTCGCAGGTCAGTAGGCTGGACACCATGCCAGAACCCAGAACCGACCTCGCCGACCTGCGGGGCGACTGCGCACAGTGCTTCGGGCTGTGCTGTGTCTCCCTGCCCTTCGCGCGCTCCGCCGACTTCGCGCTGGACAAGCCCGCCGGGAAGCCGTGCCCGAACCTCCAGGGCGATCACCGCTGCGGCATCCACGTCGATCTGCGCGAGAAGGGCTTCACCGGCTGTACGGTCTACGACTGCTTCGGGGCCGGCCAGAAGGTCTCGCGGGTCACCTTCGGCGGACAGGACTGGCGTACCGCGTCCAAGGAGCATGCGCGCCGCATGTTCGACGTGTTCCCGGTCGTGCGGCAGCTGCACGAGCTGCTGTGGTACCTGACCGAGGCGCTCGGCCTGCCCGCCGCCCGGCCCGTCCACCCCGAGTTGCGCGAGGCGCTGGAGGAGACCGAACGGCTGACCCGGCAGAGCCCCGGGGAGCTCGCCGCGCTGGACGTGGCCGCGCACCGGCAGCAGGTCAACGTGCTCCTGCTGCGCACCAGCGAACTGGCCCGCGCCGGCGCCGCCGAGGGCCAGGGCGACAAGGGCGCTGCGAAGGGCAGGGGCAAGGGGAGGCAGAAGGGCAACGGGAAGGACCGGCGGGGCGCGGATCTCATCGGGGCCCGGCTCCGGGGCGCCGACCTGCGCGGGGCGAGTCTGCGCGGCGCGTACCTGATCGCCGCCGACCTCACCGGTGCCGATCTGCGCGACGCGGACATGATCGGCGCCGACCTGCGCGACGCCGACCTGACCGACGCGGACCTCACCGGCGCCTTCTTCCTCACCCAGCCGCAGCTGAACGCGGCCCGTGGCAGCGCCGGTACCCGGCTGCCGGGGTCAGTCAGCAGGCCGGCGCACTGGACAGCGGGCCGCTGACGTCTCGAAGTGCCGTGAGGTGTCGCCGTTTCCCCGCGGGCCCGTCGTGCCGGCGGGCACGGTGCCCCGCGCCGTTTCGGAACGCCGCTCCAGCCCCAGCCGCAGTCCCTCCGGCATCAGGGTCAGCCGCTCGGTGACGGCCAGCCGGTAGCCGGGGTCGGCCCGCAGGTCGTAGCGGCGCAGCAGCAGGCCGAGGACGAGGGTCGCCTCGTGCAGCGCGAACTGGCGGCCGATGCAGGCCCGGGCCCCGGTCCCGAACGGCTTGAAGGTGTGCGGCGGCCGGGCCCGTACGGCCTGGGCGTCGAACCGTTCCGGGTCGAACCGTTCCGCGTCCTCGCCCCACACCTGCGGATCGCGGTGCAGCATCGGCGTCAGCACCAGTGCCCACGCGCCCCGGCGCATCGGATGCTCGCCGGCGAGGACCGTGTCCTGCCGGGCCTCACGGGCGAAGGCGGGCGCGGTCGGCCACAGCCGCAGTGACTCGTCCAGCACCCGGCGCACCTGGCGCAGCTTGGCGACCTGGTCGTAGCCGGGCCGCTCGGCGTCGCCCCAGACGCGGTCCACCTCGGCGCGCGCCCGGGCGGCGATCTCCGGGTGCCGGGCGAGGTAGTACAGGGCGAAGGAGAGCGCACCCGAGGTGGTCTCGTGGCCCGCCACCAGGAACGTGATCACCTGCTTGCGGACGTTCTCGGCCGACAGCCTCTCGCCGGTCTGCGGGTGCGCGGTCTCCAGCATCCGGTCCAGCAGGTCCCCCTCCCCGCGGCCGGACCGGCTCCGGGCCGCGACCAGGTCGTCGACCGTGCGGTTGAGATGGGCCATGTCGGCCGCGTTGCGCCGGGCGGCGGCGCGCAGCAGCAGCGGGGCGAGCGGTCCGGGAACGCTGTTCAGGCGCTGCGCGTAGGTGAGGGTGCCGATCATCGCGGTGACGAAGGGGTGCGGCCGGTCCCGCTCGAAGGAGTCGAAGTCGTGCCCGAAGCCGGTGCGCGCGATGGTCTCCAGGGTCAGTTTGGTCATGTCCCCGGGCACGTCCACCGCGCGCCCGGCCGCCGCCTGACGGTCCCAGTGGCCGGTCAGCCGGTCGGCGACCGCCAGCATCATCCCGTGGTAGCCCTCCATGGCCTCCCGGCTGAAGCCGGGCGCCAGGACGTCGTGCGCCAGCTGCCAGTTGGGCTCGTGGTTGTAGGCGGTGAACAGCCCGTCCCCGGCGACCGGCCGCAGATTGGCCACCCCGAGCCCGACGTGCTTGGCGAACCGGGACTCGTCGGCGAGGTCGGCGACGAGCGGCGCCCCCCACACGAACACGAACTCCTTGCCGAAGGCCCGCCGCCGGAAGACCGGCCCCAGCGCGCGCCCGATGCGGACCGAGTCCTGCACGGGCGTGCGCCGGTCCGCGCCGAGCACGTCGCCGAGCAACGGCACCCGGCGCGGCGGATGCGGGATGCGGTCCAGCTCGGGCCAGCCCAGCTCGGCGCTGCGGAACCCCTTCGGCAGCCCGGCCCGCGTCGACTCCGTCGTCCCCATCGTCTCCGCCATGACGCCGATCTCCCTTGATCCAGCGGACCGTTGAACCCGTGCCACGCACATCCGTGCACGTGTTGTACGTGAGTTCAATAACCGCGCCCAGTCTGATCCGCTTGTTGAACCGACGTCAAGTAAAGTGACGCCATGTCCGCGAACCAGGGGGAGCGAGCCAGGCGGAGACTCAGCACCGCGGAACGTCGTGAGCAACTGCTGTCGGTCGGCGCGAAGCTGTTCTCGGAGAGCCCCTACGACGAGGTGTGGATCGAGCAGGTCGCCGAGATCGCCGGGGTCTCCCGCGGGCTGCTGTACCACTACTTCCCGACCAAACGGGACTTCTTCGCGGCGGTCGTGGAGCGCGAGAGCGAGCGGATGCTGCGTATGACGGCGGCCGTGCCGGGCGTGCCGGTGCGCGAGCAGCTCGCCGCCGGTCTCGACGCCTATCTCGGATACGTCCGGGCCCACGCCCACGGTTTCCGTGCCTTCCACCGCGCCGACGCGGCCGGCGACCAGGCCGTGCGCCGGGTCTACCAGCGGGCGCTGGCCGCCCAGGAGCAGCAGATCGTTGCCGCACTGTCCGCCGACCCCGAGTTCGGGCCCGTCTTCGAGGGCTCTGCCCAGGTGCGGCTGGCCGTGCGCGGCTGGCTCGCCTTCACCACCGCCGTGTGCCTGGAGTGGCTGCGCGAGGGGGAGTTGACCCAGGAGCAGGTGCGGGACCTGTGTGCGCGGGCGCTGTTGGGCGTCATCTCCTGAGCCCGTCCGCCGGTGGGGCGTGGTTGGCGTGCGCCCCGATCTCCGCTAGGTTAGGCAAGGCTTACCTAAGGAGGTCTCGGGATGGGTGACACGCAGGACTGGACGGCCGAACCCGGTGCGGCGGAACGGGCACGGTCGGTGCTCGCCGCCGCCTGGTCGTGCGCGGTGACCGCGGACGGTACGCGCGAGGAGTACGTCGGCGCGCACACCGTGACCGACGAGGGCACGGTGCGCCTCGCGGTGCCCGACGACAGCGCCCTGCTCACCGCGGCCATCTGCGCGCCGCGCCAAGAGCCCTCCGCAGTGCTGGAGTTCGCCGACGTGGCCCCCGTGCCGGTGCGCAGCCGGATCAGGGCCCGGCTCTACCTCGCCGGCTGGTTCGTGCCGGACGCCGGTGACCTGCTGTTCCAGCCCACCCGGGTGGTGTTGCGGCAGTCCGTGGGGGCTGTGGTGATCGGCCTCGACGAGTTCGCCGCCGCCCGGCCCGACCCGCTCGCCACCGCCGAGGCCCGGCTGCTGACCCATCTCGCCGACGCCCACCCGGACGCCGTCGAGCGGCTCACCCGCCTCGTGCGGCCCGAGAGCCTGCACGCCGTGACCCGGGTGCTGCCCCTCGCCGTCGACCGGCACGGACTGACCCTGCGCATCGAGCGCACCCGCGCGCACGGCGACGTGCGCCTGCCCTTCCACACGCCTGCCGACGACGTCGCCCAGCTGACCGAGCGCATGCACGCCCTGCTCGCGCAGGCGAGCGCCGCCGGTTGCCCGCGCGCGCTACAGCGGCAGCGCGGAGACGGCGACGGGTGAGGCGAACGGCCCGCCGGCGGGGGCGAGTTCACCGGTCGAGGAGTCGACGTGGAAGACCGTGACCGTCCCCGAGCGCTGGTTCGCCGCGAACAGCAGGCCACCGTCCGGGGAGAGGGCGATCTGCCGCGGGAAGTCCCCGCCCACCGGCACCGTGCCGAGCAGCCGCAGCCGGGACCCGGCCGCCTCGACCGCGTACCGTGCGAGGCTGTTGTGGCCCCGGTTGGCCAGGAACGCGTACCGGCCGTTCGCCGTCACCCGGAACTGCGCCGGGTAGTTGGTGGTGCCGGCGTCCGACCCCGTGGGCTGCGGGGCGCCGATCGTCAGACGGCCGGAATCCGGGTCGTAGGCGCAGACGGCGGCCGTGTCGTCCACCTCGTTGGCCAGATACGCGTACCGGCCGCCCGGATGGAAGGTCAGATGGCGCGGGCCCGCTCCGGGCCGGGTGTGCGCCTGCGCCACCTCGGTCAGCGTGCCCTTCGCCCCGTCCAGCCGGTAGGTGTAGACGGTGTCGGTGCCGAGGTCGACCGCGAGGACGTGGCCGCCGTCCGGGCTGGTGATGAACTGGTGCGCGTGCGGCCCCTGTTGGCCCGGTCCCGGGGCCGGGGTGGTGTGCGTGACCAGGTCCGTGCGCTCACCGGGGGCGCCCGAGGCGTCGAGCGGGTGCACGGCCACACTGCCCGACCCGTAGTTGGCGCTCAGCAGCCAGCGACCGGAGGGATGCACCGACAGATGACAGGGGCCCGCGCCGCCCGTGCTCCGGGTGCCGAGGATCCGCCGGTCCGCCAGGCGCACGGCAGTCACGGCGCCGTCGTCGCGCTCGTCCACCGCGTACAGCGTGCGGCCGTCCGGGTGCACGGCGAGATACGACGGGTCGGGGACCCCGGTCAACGTGCCGGAACCGGAGATCCGGCCGGTCGCCGGGTCGTACGAGGCCAGCCCGATACCGGTGCCGCCGCCGTCGACGGAGGTGTAGGTGCCGACGTGGAGCGGGCGGGGGCCGGGCTCCCCACGAGGCGGCGCGGCGGCCCGCGGCGCCTCGGCCGTGGGCGCCGGGCCGCCCGGCGGGGCCGCCGGGGAGGGCACCGCCACGACGGCCGCCGTGCCCGCCACGGCCCCGACGAACCGGCGTCTGCTCCAGCGCCCGCTCACCGCCGCTGCCTGCGTGTCCATGCCGCACCTCGGGTCGTCGGTCGCCTCGGTCGTGACAGCCACCTTGGCCCCTGCCGGCCGTCAAGGGCAAGTGGGGCAACGGAGGTTGCACAGGATGCAACGCGATCTACCACTCGCCGTCCTCGACCGGCTTGCCCGGGGCGTCCTTCAGCGGGGTCACCTGGCCGGGGGACGGTTCCTGCCAGGGGTCCGGATCGTCGCCGAGCCAGTCGCCGACCGGCTTGACCTCCTGGAGGGTGCCGGTCGGGGCGAGATCCTCGGCGTCCGCGTCGTAGTAGTCGTACCAGGGCAGTCCCGCGCTCGTGTACGCCGCCCGGTCCACCGGCGACGGCGGGGGCGCCTCGCCGGTGATGCGCCGCCAGTCCGGCGGTGTGACCAGGTGCACGAACACGCGCCCGGCGGGCTCCTCGGACCAGTCGGTGAGCGGCCGGTCGTCGCCGTACACCTCCTGGCGCATCGAGCCGCCGACGCCGAGCCCGAGGGCGGCGGCCCGGGGCGCCGCACCGCCGGGGCGTGCCGCCCGCGGTGCGGACGCCATCATCGCGGCGCCGTACCCGCCCGGCGGAGCGTCCGCGAAAGCCCTGCGCCGGGCCCGAGCCCCTTCCTGCTCGCGCCGCCGCCACTCGCCGAGCGGACCGTCCCGCAGCGCGAACGACTGCAGCTGGACCCCGCCCCACACCTCCTCGCCGGTGACCTGCCCCTCCACCGTCGCGCCGAGCCCCAGGGGCACGGCGACGAACTGCCGGACGGTCCCCTTGCCGGAGTTGACGCCGTCCAGCCAGGGCTGGCGGGGCAGCACCACGTAGTTCTGCGGATCGCGGGCGAGCCGGTCGCTCCAGGCCTTGCCGGACACCGCGCACACCTTGCCGGCGCCGACCTGGAGCGCGGCCGGTTCCGTCGTGCCGGAGAAGCTCAGCCACATCGCCTCGCGCAGGTACACCGGCAGCATCACGCCTCCACGCGCCCGCCACTGCTCGGGCACCCGGTCGCCGTAGTCGGCGACCCGCCGGACCGGGAACCCGCCCAGCCCCGGCGGCAGGGGATGCGTGCCCGTCTCGGGCAGCCGCAGCGTGCGGATGAACCGCACCGCCGCCCCGCCCGGCAGACGCAGCCCGTTCCCGACGATCCGCACCTCTGCACCGGCCATCCGCTCGCCCCCTTGCCTCGGCTCTCCGCCTGGGATCGCTCTCCTTCACAGAGAACGTTCGCCGAACCCCGCCCGGTTCCGCCACAGCTCCTCCTGCACGCCGAGACGCTCGCGCAGCCGGCTCATGCGGGGCAGCTTGGCCCGCTGCTCGCGGGAGACGCGGTCCAGTTCCTCCAGCAGGCGGCGGGTGCGGTGCTCGGTGTTCAGCTCGTCGATGATCCGGTTCGCCTCGGCCAGCACGGCACCCAGCAGCTGCCAGTTCGCCCAGTCCCTGCGGACCTCCTCCCTCAGCAGCTCGGCCAGCCGGTCCCGGGTGCCGGCCACGGTGTGCAACTCGGCCGTCAGACGCGCCTCCGCAGACTCGGCGTTCTCGCTCAGATGCGTGGTGACCAGCACCGCGAAGCTGACCACCGCGTCGCCGATCTCGGACAGCAACTGCTCCACGGTCGCCCCGACGCCGGGCGGGAACAGTTCCTCGGACCCGCGGGCCTTCGCCAGATCCGTGAAGGAACGGGCCAGCACCCGCAGCACCACCGTGCAGATCTCCAGCGTGTCGAGGCCGGTGCGCAGCACCACCCGGTGCAGCAGCCCCTCCTTGACGCGCGGGTTGAGCCGCAGACTGTCCTCGGCCTGCCGCAGCGACGCGTCCACCTGGGCGATGTGCTGGTCGAGACGCCGGGCCTCGTGCAGCCGCTCGGCCGCCCGCTGCCAGGAGATCCCGTCGGCGGCCTCCTCGCCGATCCGCAGCATCAACTGGCGCAGCCGACGTGCCAGGTCCTCGATCGACCGGCCCGCCTCGTCGACCCACACCGGGGGCGGCAGCAGCAGATTGCAGGCCGTGCCCACGACCGCGCCGATCAGCGTCTCCACGATGCGCGCCCAGGCGGTGAACCCGACGGTGGTGACCCCGAGCACCAGCATCGCGCTGATCGCCACCTCGGCCACGTACTCGTCGACCCGCACCAGGTGCCCGACGGCCAGCGCGGCCACGATCAGCAGTGCCAGGCTCCACCAGGTCAGGCCCACCAGCACGCTGAAGGCGATGGCGACCAGTACCCCGGCCACCACCGAGTTCACCCGCCGGATGCCGTTGGTGAGGGTCGCGTAGAAGGTCACCTGGACGACGAGCAGCGCGGTCAGGGGAGCGGTCAGCGGGGCCGGCTCGGGGCTCAGCCGGAGGGCGACGACGTAGGCGATCGTCGCCGCCGTCGCCGACCGCAGCGTCTGGACGACCACCGGCTCCCGGCGGCGCTCCAGCAGGCGCAGCGGCCTCTCGGACCACTTCCGTACGTCGTGCATCCCTTCGGCTGTTCCCGTTCCCCGGGCGAGTCGAACGCGGCCGGTCGGGGGCGGCACGGTCCGCGGGGACGGCAGGGGCACCCCGGCGGCGGGACCGGGGCTGTCCGCGAGGCCGGTACGGAGGGCGGCCGGATGGTGACCGAGGGAACCCGGTCGGCAGCCTGGAGGCCATGACACGACAGCGCATCGGAACCGTCCTCGCCCCGCTCACCGGGCCGCTCGCCACCGGCACCGCGGCCTTGTCGGCGACCGCCTCGGCCTCAACGGCTGGCTCAGCGGCCGGCTCAGCGCCGGCTCAGCGGGGGCGAAGGACCGGTGGTCACCGCCCTCGACCGGGCCGCCCACCCCTGCGGACCGTCGAACCCGGCGGCCCCGACGGCGACCTGCGCGCCCTGGACCGGATGGCCGCCGGCGCCGAGGTGGTGGGGCTCGGCGAGGCCACCCACGGTTCGCACGACTTCTTCGCCCTCAAGGACCGGGTGTTCCGCCACCTGGTCGAGGCCGAGGGCTTCGGCGCCTTCGCCCTGGAGGCCCCGTGGAGCACCCCGCCAGGACGGCTCCGACTTCGACGACCCCGCGCAGCTCGCCGCCGGCATGCGCTGTCGCGGCGAGACGATGGCCGCGAACGTGGCGGCGGTGTCAGCGGCGCACCGGCAGCAAGGTGCTGCTGTCCGCGCACGACGCGCACGTCGCCCATGTGTCGTCGGACCCGGCGCACTGCCCGAAGGTGCGGGGCGCCTTCCGGCGGGACCGGTTCGGGGCCGGTCATGTGAGCGTGGGCACGACCTTCGACCGAGGCTCGTTCAACGCGACCGGCACGGACGGTGCGATCCACCGGTTCACGCTGGGTCCGGCGCGTCCGGGCAGCGACGAGGCCACCCTGGACCGGGTGCGCGACCGCGACTGCCTGGTCGGCCTGCGCACCCCGCGCCCACCGCCCGCGCCTGGCTGGAGCGGGCCCGGCCGGCCCGCGGCATCGGCACCGACCACCCCGACGGGCCGCACGACATCGCGCTCGCCCCGAGCCACGACGTGCTGATCCACCTGCACCGCGGCGGCCCGGGCCACGACGTGCTGATCCACCTGCACCGCGGCGGCCCGGGCCACGACGTGCTGATCCACCTGCACCGCGGCGGCCCGGGCCGCGACCTCGTCGGCCGGTGCCGCCGCATCACCTTGCCGCTACGCAGAGTCGGCCGCGGTGCCGGTCCGGCAGGGGGTCGCGCCCCCGGCGGCCTCGGCCCGGCCGAGGCAGCGAGTGAACGGCGTGGTCGGACACGGGTCGTCAGACGTACAGCTTGTCGAGGAACGCGTGCAGGTTGCCCGTGGCGCGGGCGATCTGTTCCTCCGACGTCAGACTCTCCTCGATCCGGATCCCGGACTCCGGGATCTTCCGGCCCCGCAGGTACAGCGAACACGCCAGGTCGGTGCACATGTACAGGCCGACCGAGTTGCCCTCGCGGCCCGCCGGACCCGCCTTCCGCGCGGTCATCAAGGTCACCCCGCCACCGGGATGCGTGGTCAGGCACACCGAGCACATGCTGCGGTGCAGGAAGCCGCGTTGCGAAGTCTGGAAGCGCAGGGTGACACCCACGAGCCGGTCGTCCCGTTCGGTGACCAGATAGCTGCGGTCCGGTGCGCCCGGATCCCGCCAGCCGAGGAAGTCCAGGTGCTCCCAGGGGCGTTCGTCCAGATCCCGCGGCACCGCCAGCCGCTTGGCCTCTCCCTTGGAGCAGTTGACGAAGGAGTCGCGGATGTCCTGCTCGGTGAGTGATCTCATGACGGGGCCTTCTTTCGCGTGCGTGGATCCGTCGCCACAACCTAGGAGGTCTAGGTTCGCCGCTAGCTTATGTAGCCAGTGGAGGAAGGGCCAATGGATTTCCGGCAGGGTCTGCCGCCGCACCCGGCGGGCGGCGGACCTGTCGCCGCCGGAGTCTTCGACCCGTCGCTCGACCCACGTCCGCGCATCACCGTGAACCTCCACCCGGACCGGGTCCCGGCCGGGCCGCTGATCCTGGCGGCGCGGGCCCGGGGCGGCGCGTACCGCTCGCAGTACGTCGCCATGCCCGTTGGCGGCCCGAGTTTTCCGGCGGGCCCGGGTACGTACTACTCCGCCCCTCGGGTCCTGGCCCGCGGAGGCCACGCGCCGGGGGTGAGGACGCCCAAGGCGTAGGCCCGGGCGACCAGTTCGGTGCGGTTCGCGGCGTCCCAGCGGGCCGACAGGCGGCGTAGGTGGTACGTGACGCCGTCCTTGCTGAGGCCCAGTTCGCGGGCGGCGGTGGCCGTGTCGGCGCCGCTCGCCAGCAGGGCCAGCACCCGGCCCTCCATCGCGGTGACCACGGCCGGCTCCGGCTCCGGTGGCCCGCACTCGCCCCGCACCTGCAACATCACCAGCAGGGTCGGTGTCGCGTCCACGCTGTCGCTGACCGGATCCGCCGTCAGCTCCCCGAACCGCTCCACCCCGTCGGGCGCGCGCCAGCGCACCGACACCTGGTAACGCGAGCGGTGCCGCAGCCGCAGCGCCTCGGCGATCCGCTCCACCTGTCCGGCCTCCTGCGGGCGGAACAGCTCCAGCACATCCCGGCCGCGCAGCCGCCCCGGCGTCGTACCGCACTCGGCGGCCATCGCGGGATTCGCCAGCACCACCTGGCCGTACACGTCGCACACCGCGACCGGCACCGACACCCGGTCGAACAGCGTCAGGGCGCGGTTGCGCCACACGACCCCGTCGGACCGCCCCGCGTCCACGCCTGCCTCCCGACATACCGAGCGTCCGAGCCCACCCGAGCCCGTCTCGGTTCATCCAAGACGACGACCGGGGCCTGTGCCAAACCGAGTACCGGCCGGCGGCGGGCCGTCGAGTGCCGGACGCGTGGCCGGCGCAAGCCCCGTAACCAAGTTTTGACTGCGCGATCGTGTAGTGCCGTGGACCGGGCCCGCGCCCCTGGTCGCCCACCCTGGAACTCAGTACTCCGTTACCCCGAGTACACCGTTACCGCGAAAGGCAGTTGTCGCGCCATGCCCCGCCCCGCACCGCACCCCGACCCGGCCGGCACCCTGACCGGCGTCCCCGTCGTCGACATCACCGCCACCGGTCCCGGCCGCACCCCCATCCAGCAGGTCATGGAGCTGATGCGCACCCACGGCCCGGTGCTCGTGCGCCGGCTGCACGGCCGGGAGGCGATGTTCGTCGCCGACGCCGACCTGGTCGCGGACCTCGCCGACGAGGACCGCTTCGCCAAGCACATCGGGCCCGCGCTGGAGAACGTGCGCTCCTTCGCCGCCGACGGCCTGTTCACCGCCTACAACGACGAGCCCAACTGGGCCAAGGCGCACGACATCCTGATGCCCGCCTTCGCGCTCGGCTCGATGCGCACCTACCACCCGGTCATGCTCAAGGTGGCCCGCCGGCTCATCACCTCCTGGGACCGCGCGGCCCGGGACGGACGGGCGGTGAACGTGCCCGACGACATGACCCGGATGACCCTCGACACCATCGGGCTCGCCGGGTTCGACTACGACTTCGGCTCCTTCGAGCGCAGCGAGCCGCATCCGTTCGTGGAGTCGATGGTCCGCTGCCTGGAGTGGAGCATGAACCAGCTGGCCCGCACCCCGGGCCAGGACCACTCCGCCGCCGACGCGGCCTTCCGGGCCGATGCCGACTACCTCGCCCAGGTCGTGGACGACGTCATCGCCTCCCGTTCCGGCACCGACCAGAGCGGCGCCGAGGACCTGCTCGGGCTGATGCTCAGTGCCCAGCACCCCGCCGACGGCACCACCCTGGACGCGGCCAACATCCGCAACCAGGTCATCACCTTCCTGATCGCCGGCCACGAGACGACCTCCGGCGCGATGTCCTTCGCCCTGTACTACCTCGCCAAGCACCCGGCCGTGCTCCGGCTGGTGCAGCGCGAGGCCGACGCGCTGTGGGGCGACGACGCCGACCCGGAGCCGACGTACGACGAGATCGGCCGGCTCACCTACACCCGGCAGGTCCTCAACGAGGCCCTGCGGCTGTGGCCGACGGCCGCCGCCTTCAGCCGGCACGCCCGCGAGGACACCCTGCTCGGCGGCCGGATCCCGCTGACGGCCGGGCAGTCCGTCACCGTGCTCGCCCCGATGCTGCACCGGCAGCCGGTGTGGGGCGACAACCCGGAGCACTTCGACCCCGAGCGGTTCACCGCCGAGGCGGAGGCGGGCCGCCCGGTGCACGCCTTCAAGCCCTTCGGTACCGGTGAACGCGCCTGCATCGGGCGGCAGTTCGCGCTGCACGAGGCCACCATGCTGCTCGCCATGCTGGTCCACCGCTACCGGCTGCACGACCACGCCGACTACCGTCTCCACGTCAAGGAGACCCTCACCCTCAAGCCCGAGGGTTTCACCCTCACGCTCACCCCGCGCACCGACGCCGACCGCGTCCACGCCCCGCTGCCGGGCTCCGCCCGCCCGCAGGAGGACGGTGTCCCGGCCCCGGACGGCCTCCCGGCCCGCGTCCGGCCCGGCACCGGCGCCCTGTTCCTGCACGGCAGCAACTACGGCACCTGCCGGGCCTTCGCCGCCCAGCTCGCCGACGAGGCCGCCGCCGTGGGCTGCGCCACCGAGGTCGCCGCCCTCGACGCGTACGCCGACGGGCTGCCCGCCGACCGGCCCGTCGTCGTCACCGCCGCCTCCTACAACGGCCGCCCCACCGACGACGCCGGTGCCTTCACCGCCTGGCTGGAGGGCGCACCCGACCTGACCGGGGTGACCTACGCCGTCCTCGGCGTCGGCGACCGCAACTGGGCCGCCACCTACCAGCAGGTCCCCACCCGCGTCGACGCCCGGCTCGCCGAACTCGGCGCCACCCGGCTGACCGACCGGGCCGCCGCCGACGCCTCCGGCGATCTCACCGGCACCGTCCGGGAGTTCACCGCCCGCCTGCGCACCGCCCTGCTGACCGAGTACGGCGACCCGGACGCCACCCACCGGGCGGCGGACGAACCCGACCACGCCTACGAGGTACGTACCCTGGCCGGGGGACCGCTGGACGCCCTCGCCGAGCGGCACGCACTGGTCCCGATGACGGTGACCGAGGCGTACGACCTCACCGCGCCGCGGTATCCGCGCGCGAAGCGGCTCGTGCGCATCGCCCTGCCCGAGGGCGTCACGTACCGCACCGCCGACCATCTGACCGTGCTGCCCGCCCAGGACCCGGAGCTGGTGGACCGCGCCGTCAACGCGTTCGGCCTCGACCCCCACGCCGTGCTGGACATCAGGGCCACCCGCCCGCGCCGCGACGGCCTCGCCGTGGACCGGCCGCTGACGGTACGTCAACTTCTGTCACACCACGTCGAGTTGCAGGAGCGGCCGACCGCCCGGCAGCGGGCCCTGCTGGCCGAGGCCAACCCCTGCCCGCCCGAGCGTGCCGCCCTCGCCGCCCTGGGCGACGACGATCCGCGCACCCTGGTGGAGCTGGCCGAGGACCACCCCGCCCTGCGCGGAGCCCTCGACTGGCCGCTGCTGCTGGACCTGCTGACCCCGCTCAAGCCCCGCCACTACTCCGTCTCCTCCTCGCCGGCCGTCGACGCGGGCCATGTGGACCTCATGGTCTCCGTGCTCGACGCCCCCGCCCGCTCCGGCCGCGGCCGCTACCGGGGCACCGGCTCCGGCCACCTCGCCGCCCTGAAGCCCGGCGACACCGTGTTCGCCCGCGTCCAGCCCTGCCGCGAGGTCTTCCGGATCGACGGCTCGGCGCCGGTCGTGATGATCGCGGCCGGCACCGGACTCGCCCCGTTCCGCGGCGCCGTCGCCGACCGGGCGACGGCCCTCGCCACGGGTGTCGAACTCCCGCCTGCGCTGCTGTACTTCGGCTGCGACGCCCCCGACGCCGACTTCCTGCACGCCGAGGAGCTGCGGGCCGCCGAGACCGCCGGCGCCGTCTCGCTGCGCCCGGCGTTCAGCGCCGCCCCCGAGGACGGCGCCGCCTTCGTGCAGCACCGTATCGCCGCGGAGGCCGACGAGGTCTGGGACCTGCTGACCGCCGGCGCCCGGGTGTACGTCTGCGGCGACGGTTCCCGGATGGCACCCGGTGTCCGCGAGGCGTTCCGTACCCTGTACCGGGAACGCTCCCCCGGCGCCGACGGGGCGGCGGCCGAAAGCTGGCTGAACTCGCTGGTGGCGGACGGGCGTTACGTCGAGGACGTGTACGCGGCCGGCTGAGTCGCGGGGGAGGGGCGCGGTGGGGGCCTGCGGACAACGGGCCCGGCGCAGCCTGGCGGCGGCGGCCCCGCCGCCCGCCCGGCCGCCCGGGGTGCGCCCGCTCGGCGGCGGCACCTACAGCACCGTCGACGATCCGCGGCTCACCGACGCAGGCCGCTCTGTCCTGAAGACCGCGCCGACCGCGCCGGGGCCGGGCTACGAGTCCCGGCTCCTCCTCGCCGCGGGGACGGAGTTCTGCCGCACCGCCGCCGAGGCCGGTGTCCCCGCGCCGTGCACCGTCACCGGTCCCGCGCCCGGTCCACTTCGGCCTGCGGCAGGGCGGCATCCTGGTCCACCGCACGCCCGACGGCCCCCGCATCGGCGCGCTCATCGACGGCGCGCGCGTGTTCCGGGGCGGTTCCGTCGCCGACTCCGGCTCCCCGGTCCTGCGGGACGACGTCGAGCAGGACCGGGACTTCCTCGCCGGCTGCCGGGAGGCCGACGGCCGGGTCGTCTTCGCCCGCTCGGAGCGCATCCGGCTCGCCCCGTACCGTGCCTGTCCCTACCTGATCGTGCTGATCGGCACGGTTCCGCGGCAGGCCGGGGAGGTGCGGCGCGCCGAGTGCGCGAGACGGTGGCGCCGGAACTCGTCGCGGCGCTGGACGGGATCTCACGGCTCACGTGCGCCCCAGCGGGCCCTCCTCTTAGCTCACAGCGTGAACTAAGGGTGGCGGAAAGTCGCGTTCCAGCTGCCCGAAGGGGTATGTTGCAGGTCGGGCAGGGTTCGTGAAGGGAGCCGCATGGCGGGGCGGAACGGGCGCACGGTACGCGACCTCAGGCGGGGCAACCGCACGGCCGTGCTGCAGAAGCTGTACTTCGACGGTCCCCTGAGCCGGTTCGAACTGGGCCCGGCGACGGGCCTCAGCTCCGGCTCGGTCAGCAACGTGGTCGCCGACCTGATCGCCGACGGCCTGGTCGAGGAGGCCGGCAGCGTCGACTCCGACGGCGGCCGGCCGCGCACCCTCATGCGCGTCCGTCCGCACAGCGGACAGATGATCGGCGTCGACGTCGGCGAAACCCGCGTCCGCGTCGAGCTGTTCGACCTCGCGCTGACCGAACTCGCGCGCACCGAACGCCCGTTGAACCCGCAGTGCTACGACGTGGACGTGATCACCGGCCATATCCGCGACGGTGTCGCCGAGGTCCTCGGCGCCGAACAGGCCGCGCCCGAGCTGCTGCTGGGCGTCGGTGTCGGCGTCCCCGGCATCGTCGAGCACACCCCGGACCGGGGCGCCGTCGTCCACGGGCAGACCATCGGCTGGGACGCCGTCCCGCTGGAGCGGTTGCTGCGCGCGGACTCCCCGCTCCCCGACGAGGTCCCGTACTTCATCGACAACGGCGCCAAGACCCTGGGGCAGGCCGAGATGTGGTTCGGCGCGGGCCGCGGCGCTCGCAACGCCGTCGTGGTGCTCTTCGGCTCGGGCGTCGGTGCCTGCCTGGTCACCCCCGAGGCGGAGCACGGGCGGGCCGTCGAGTGGGGGCATCTGACCGTGCGGGTGCGCGGGCGCCGCTGCCGGTGCGGGGCCCCCGGCTGCCTGGAGGCCTACGCGGGCGCCGAGTCGCTGCTCGCCCGCTGGCGCGAGGAGGGCGGGCGGCCGCCCGAGGGCACCGACGAGGAGACCCGGCTCACCGCGATGCTCGCCGCCGCCTATCCGCCCGAGGGCACCACGCCCGACCCGGTGGCGCTGGCCGTCCTGGAGGAGACCGCCGAGTATCTCGGCGCGGGCCTGTCCGACCTGATCAACCTCTTCCAGCCCGAGCGGATCATCGTGGGCGGCTGGGCCGGGCTCCAGCTCGGCACCCGCTTCCTGCCCGCCGTACGCCGCCACGCGACGACGTACGCGCTGCGCCATCCGGCCGACGAGGTCACCATCGACCTCGGCCGGCTCGGCCCCGACGCCGTCACCGTGGGCGCCGCGATCCTGCCGCTGGCCGACTTCTTCGCCCGCGGCGGCCGGCGCCCCGAACCGGTCGCCGAGGACCGGCTGCCGCCCTGGCGCGCCGCCCTGCGTGAACGCGCCCCGCGCTGAGCGGCCGACCGCGCCGGCCATGACGTCGCAGGTAATCGACCCGTGCGCGGGATCCGGGGAGCATCGGTGATGTCAGCGCGACCGAGCAGGGTCGCACCTGGTCCGGACAGCCGAGGAGGCACCCCATGCCGTACTTCGACAGCCCCGTCGACGGTACCCGACTGCACTACATCGACCACGGCCCCGCGACCGGCCCCGTCGCCGTCTTCGTCGCGAGCGCCTATCTCGGCCACGAGATGTGGGAGTACCAGACGCTGCCGCTCGCCGAGGCCGGATTCCGCTGCGTGGCGCTGGACCGGCGGGGCCACGGACGTTCCGAGGACACCTGGTCCGGCTACGACCTGGACACCCTCGCCGACGATCTCCACGGCCTGCTCGACCACCTCGACCTGCGCGGGGTCACCCTCGTGGGGCACTCCGTCGGCACCGCCGAAGTGATCCGCTGCCTGACCCGGCACGGCAGCGCACGCGTGGACCGCGCCGTCCTCGTCGCCGGGGTCAGTCCCGGGATCGTCCGCTCGCCGAACCTCCCGGAGGGCATCGACGAGGCGGCCGTCCGCGCCGACGAGGAGCTGTTCCGGCGCGACCGGGCGGCCTATTACACCCTTCTCGCCGACGACTTCTTCGCCGTCCAGTTCCCCGCCAACGACGTCTCCCCGGCCTACGTCCGCCATCTGATCGACCGCTGCCTGGTCGCCGAGCCGCGCGCCGCCACCGGGGTCCGGGCGGTCGTCGCGAGCCTGGACGTCGCCGACGAGCTGCCCGGCCTCGACCTGCCGGTGCTGGTCGTGCACGGCACGCACGACACCTCCGCACCCCTGGCACTCACCGGTGAGCGCGTGGCCCGGCTGGTGCCGGACGCAACCCTGAAGGTGTACGAGAACGCCGGCCACGGACTGTTCGCGACCCACGGGGAACGGCTCACGGCCGACCTGCGGGAATTCCTGGAGGCCGGGGCCGTGCGGACGGCCGAGCCGGCCGGAGCGGGCGCGGCCGCGCGGTGAGCCGGGCGAAAGCCCCGGCCGTGACGGGGGAATCACGACCGGGGCGGTCAGAGGGTGGGGGCCCGCGGCCGCATCCACGATTGGTTCAACGGGCAACTACTCGGTGGTGTTCCGTCACTGTACGTGACCTGTGTCACCCGCCGGTTCCCCGCTGGACGGGTCGGTAACCCGGCACCCGCGCCGGCACGCGGCCCTCATGGGTCCAGGCCAGCAGCTCGTCGGCGGACCAGGTCGTCACCACCCGCTCGGCGGGCACGCCGCACTCCTCGGCCCGGGCGCAGCCGAGGATCTGCCAGTCCAGCTGGCCCGGTGCGTGCGCGTCGGTGTCGACCGAGAACAGCACCTGCGCGGCCACCGCCTTGCGCAGCAGCCGCCGGGGCGGGTCCAGCCGCTCGGGACGGCTGTTGATCTCCACGGCCGTACCGGACTCGGCGCAGGCGGCGAACACCGCGTCCGCGTCGAACTCCGACTCCGGCCGCCCGCGTCCCGTCACCAACCGGCCCGTGCAGTGCCCGAGGACGTCGGCGTGCGGATCGCGGACGGCGGCCACCATCCGCCGGGTCATCGAGCGGGCGTCCATGCGCAGCTTGGAGTGCACGGACACCACGACCACGTCCAGCCGCTCCAGCAGTTCCGGCTCCTGGTCCAGCGAGCCGTCCTCCAGGATGTCGCACTCGATGCCGGTGAGCAGCCGGAACGGGGCCCAGCGCTCGTTCAGCCCGGCCACCGCCGCCAGCTGCTCGCGCAGCCGCTCCGGCGACAGACCGCGGGCCACGGTCAGCCGAGGGGAGTGGTCGGTCAGGGCGGTCCACTGGTGCCCGAGCGCGGCCGCGGCCCGTCCCATCTCCTCGATCGGACTGCCTCCGTCGGACCAGTCCGAGTGGGTGTGGCAGTCCCCCCGGATCAGCGCCCGCAGCCCGGCCCCGGCGTCCGGGTCGAGCGCGATCCCGCTCTCCTCCTCCAGCCCGCGCAGATAACCGGGCACCTCACCGGCCAGCGCCTCCCGCACCACCTGCGCGGTCTTCGGCCCGACCCCCTTCACCGCCTGCAGCGTCCCCGCCGCCGCCCGCTCGGCGACCTCGCCCCGGGGCAGCGCGGCCAGCGTCCGGGCGGCGGTACGGAAGGCTCGCACCCGGTAGGCGGGCGCGAGCGACCGCTCCAGCAGGAAGGCGATCCGGTCGAGGGCGGCGACGGGATCCATGTACCCAGGTTGGACCAGGGGAGCGCGAGGGGCGCGGGGAACGGCACGGTCCTAGGCTCTATTGCATGACCGAACAATCGGCTCCCTACATCTCCCATCCGCGGGTCCTGGTGCTCGGGGTGTGCCCGGGCAGGCCCGGGCACCCGCCCTTCCGGATCATGGAGATCGACGGACAGGTGATCGGTGAGGTCAGGGCCGTCACCGACGTACTGGAGATCGCCGCCTCGTACGGCATCGTCATCCACGACCTGGACGACCCCGACATGGTCCGCTGGGTCGGCGGGGACAAGTACACCTGGACGCCGCGCTGAGCCCGGCGCGGCTCAGCCGACCGTCCACTTCTGGTTCGCCCCGCCCGAGCACGTCCAGATCTGCAGGCGCGTGCCGTCGGCCGCGTCGTTCCCGGTGACGTCGAGGCACTTGTCCGCCTGCGGGTTGACGATGTCGTGCGCCCCGGTGACGGTCCACTTCTGGTTCGGGCCGCCGGTGCAGTCCCACAGCTGGACGGTCGAGCCGTCCGCCGTGCCGTTGCCCGTGACGTCCAGGCACTTGCCGAGCGCCCGGATCGTGCCGTCCGAGCCGACCGTCCACTGCTGCGCGGCCGTGCCGTTGCAGGCGTAGAGCTGGACCGGGGTGCCGTTCGCCGGGTTCGCGCCCGCGACGTCCGCGCACTTGCCGGCCAGGCCCCGGATCGGGAGCCCGGCCGCGCTGTCGCTCGTCGTCACCGACACCGAGTCCACCACCAGCTGCTGCGGGAACTGGGTGGAGCCGTCCGGGTCGCCGGGCCAGTAGCCGCCGACCGCCAGGTTCAGGATCAGGAAGAACGGCTTGTTGTCGAACACCCAGGTCTTCCCGCCCAGATCGGCGGGCGTCCGGCGCTCGTAGACGGTCCCGTCCACCGACCAGGTGATCGAGCCGGGCGCCCAGTCCACGGCGAAGGTGTGGAAGGAGTCCGCGAAGGCCTGCCCGTTCGCCAGGGTGTAGGCCGCGCCTATGCCGCCGGAGCCGGAGTAGCCGGGGCCGTGGATGGTGCCGTGCACGGTCGAGGGCTCGAACCCGACGTTCTCCATCACGTCGATCTCGCCCGAGTCCGGCCAGTTGACCGGGGTGCCGAGCATCCAGAAGGCCGGCCACATGCCCTGTCCGCGCGGGATCTTCATCCGCGCCTCGACGTGCCCGTACTGGGCGTTGAACTTCCCGGCCGTGTTCAGCCGGGCCGAGGTGTACTGGCAGGTGCCGTACCAGCACTGGTATCCGGCCGGGTTCTCCTTCCGGGCCGTGATCACCAGATGGCCCTGGCCGTCCAGGGCCGCGTTGTCCGTCCCCGACGTGTAGTACTCCCGCTCGTGGTTGTTGACGTTGTCGCCGGTCTCCGTCGTCCACTTCGAGGGGTCGACCGGGGAGCCCGCGGGCCCGTCGAAGGTGTCCGAGAAGGTGGTGACGGCCGCTGCCGCCGGAGCGGCGTCCCGGGCGTGCGCCGGACCGACGGCGGCGGAGCCCACCAGGGCGGCGGACAGGGCGGCGAGGAGGCATCTGCGGAGCAGGCGTGGGGAGGCCATGACTCTCCGTTCGACGTGGGGGGTGTGCGACGCCTCTTGATTCAAGGCGTGAGATAAGGAGGCGTCAACACCCCGGTACGGACCTGTTTCTGACGACCCGTCAGCTATGCATCGGTCACGCAACGGGTAAGGGATTCACTTGACCGGCGTAATTGCGATGTTATGCGGTTAAAGAATTACCCTGGGAGCGGTGAGAGTTTCCTTGAAAGGGGGCTCTACCGGCGTTGTGGGCGTGTCGCGTGCCGAAGACTGCTGCGCATGGCTACGAACGTCCTCGACGCAACCGCCCCCACCGGTGCCGATCGTCGCCCGCCATGGCGATCACCCCAGGGCGAGCCTGCGTACGCCCGCCCTGCGCTGCTGGTCCTCGTGGTGCTGGCCGCCGCGCTCTTCACCTGGGGCATCGACCGCAGCGAATACCACACGTTCTACGCGAGTGCGGCCCGCAGCATGACCACGAGCTGGAAGGCTTTCTTCTACGGCTCTTTCGATCCCGGAAATTCCATCACTCTCGACAAATTGCCGGGATTCCTGTGGCCGCAGGCGCTGTCCGCGCGGCTCTTCGGATTCCATCCGTGGTCGCTGACCCTGCCCCAGGTCCTGGAAGGCGTGGCGAGCCTGCTGGTGCTGTACCGACTGGTGCGCCGCTGGGCCGGGGTGCACGCGGGCCTGATCGCCGGCACGGCGTTCCTCGCGACCCCCGTCGCGGTCGGGCTGTTCCGCACCTCGGTCGAGGACCCCGCGTTCACGCTCTGCGTGCTGCTGGCCGCCGAGGCGACCCAGCGCGCCGCCCACGCCGGCCGGCTGCGACCGCTGGTCATGGCCGGCGTGTGGGTCGGCATCGGCTTCCAGGCCAAGATGCTGGAGGCGTGGGTGATCCTGCCCGCGCTCGCGCTGGTCTACCTGATCTCGGCACCGCTCACGCTGCGCCGGCGGCTGGCCCACATCGGCGTCTCCGCCGTGGTGATGACCGCCGTGTCGGCGTCGTGGATGCTCGCCGTGACCCTCACCCCGGCCAAGGACCGGCCCTATGTGGATGGCACCACCAACAACTCGGCGTTCAGCATGGTGGTCGGCTACAACTTCCTGACCCGCTTCTCCTCGCTCGGCATCAGCGCGGCCTCCACGGGCAGCGTCAGCGCGACCCAGGGCGGCGGAGGCGGCCACGGCGGCGCGGCACCGGCATCCGGTCGTACAGCCGGCCGGGCGGAGGGCATGGGCGCCGGGGGCGCGGGATCCCGGGGTGCGGGTGCGTTCGGCGGTGCCGGTGCGGTCGGCGCGGGCGGTGCGCGCAGTGCGCACGGCGCCGGGGCGGCCCGGGAGCCGCGGGGCGCGACGGCCGCCGGGGCCACGGCGGCCCGGGCGGGCGCCCGGTACCAGGCCGCCGGCGGGTTCGGCGGTGACCAGAACGGCTGGTCGAAGATGTTCGGTACGTCGCTGGCCTCCCAGACCGGCTGGTTCTACCCGATCGCCGCCATCGTCGCGGTGTGCGGACTGCTGTGGTGCCGGGGACGGCCGCGCACCGACCGGCAGCGCGCCGGGTACATCCTGTGGAGCACCTGGCTCGCCCTGTACTTCCTGGTCTTCAGCGCCGGCAGCGTCGCCGGGCACACGTACTACATGGGCGTGATCGCGGTGCCGCTCGCCGCGCTCACCGGCGCCGGGACCGTGCTGCTGTGGCGCGCCTACCGGGCCGGCGGGCCCCGCGCCTGGGTCCTGCCGGGCGCGGTGGCGGCGACGGCGGCCTGGGCCGCGTACCTCGCCGGCCAGTTCCCGTCGTTCGTGCCGTGGCTGCCGCCCGCCGTGGCCGTGCTCGGCCTCGCCGGCCTGGTGCTGCTCTTCCTCGCCCGGCCGGGACGGCCGCGCGCCGCCGGCCGGCTCGCGCTCGCCGGACTCGCCGCCTCCCTGGCGGCCCTGCTCATCGCGCCGAGCGCGTGGGCGGTGCAGGTCTTCACTCCCTCCTACCGCACCAACGTCATGGGCACGGTCGGCCCGTCCGGTCCGAGCCGTGGCCTCGGGACGGCGCACACCGGGTCCGGACGGTTCGGGCAGACGGCGTGGGCCGGCGGCGGGACGTTCGGGCGGGCGAGCCGCAGCGGCACCCGCGGCATGAGCCGGGGCGGGTCCGCCGGCGGCGGTGGATTCGGCGGCTCCGCCACGGGCGGCGCGCTGACCGCGGCCCAGCGCCGGCTGCTCGACTACACCCGCGCGCACCAGGGCTCCGCCGCATACGTGTTCGTCACCAGCGGCTGGAGCACGGCGGCGCCGTACATCCTGGCGACCGGCGCCCACGTCATGGCGCTCGGCGGCTTCAGCGGCCGGGTGCCGTTCCCGACCGAGGCCCAGTTCCAGCGGCTGGTCGCCACCGGCAAGGTGCGGTACGTGCTGCTGGGCGGCGGTCGCGGCTTCGGCGCCCAGCCCGTTGCCACCGGGGCGGCGGGCCACAGCGGGAGCAGGGCCGCAGGCGGCGGCAAGGCGGTCACCGGGCAGACGACCTCGGCGACGACGGCCACCGCGCAGGTCACCGGCTGGGTGCAGGCCACCTGCACCAAGGTCCCGGCCTCGGCCTACGGCGGCACGGACACCGCCGCCACGGTCGCGTCCCTGCCGGGGCGCTCCGGGGACACGGCGCCCGCACAGACGCTCTACCGGTGCGGACCGGGCCAGTAGCATGAGTCCGGCAGCCCGTGCCGATCATGCGAGGAGCGGATCGTGCGAGACATCGCCGTCTTCAGCGGCAGTGCCCATCCCGAGCTGGCCCGGGAGGTGTGCGCCCATCTCGGGGTGCCGCTCAGCCCGGCCCGGGTCAGCCGGTTCGCCAACGACTGCCTGGAGGTGCAGCTCCAGGCCAACTGCCGGGAACGGGACGTCTTCCTGATCCAGCCGCTGGTGCGGCCGGTGCAGGAGCACCTGGTGGAGCTGTTGCTGATGATCGACGCCGCCCGGGGCGCCTCGGCGGCCCGGATCACGGTCGTCATGCCGCACTACTCCTACGCCCGCTCCGACAAGAAGGACGCGCCGCGCATCTCGCTGGGTGGGCGCCTGGTCGCCGACCTGCTGGTGGCGGCCGGCGCCGGCCGGGTCCTCGCCATGACCCTGCACTCCCCACAGGTGCACGGCTTCTTCTCGGTGCCGGTGGACCATCTGCACGCGCTGCGCGAACTGGCCGCGCACTTCAGGCGGTACGACCTGAGCCACACCACGGTCGTCTCGCCGGACCTCGGCAACGCCAAGCAGGCCGCCGCCTTCGCCCGGCTGATCGGGGCGCAGGTGGCGGCCGGCGCCAAACAGCGCTACGCGGACGACCGGGTGAGCATCAGCTCCGTCATCGGCGACGTCACCGACCGGGACGTCATCGTGCTGGACGACGAGATCGCCAAGGGCAGCACCGTGCTCGAACTCCTCCACCGGCTCAGGGAGTCGGAGCCGCGCTCGGTCCGGGTGGCGTGCACGCACGGGGTGTTCGCGGCCGGCGCCCTCAAGCGGCTGAGCGAACAGCCGGACGTCCTGGAGATCGTCTGCACCAACACCGTGCCGGTGGCCGAACACACCGACAAACTCAGGGTGTTGTCCATCGCCCCCGCTCTGGCCGAGGCGGTGCGGCGCATTCACAACGGTGAGTCGGTGAGCGCCCTGTTCGAGCACGCGTAGGGTGCCTGGAAGGGAAGGAGTGCGCGGCACCCGGCGGCACCCACCCGACCTGGAGGGCCGGCAGCGGCGGAGCCGGATCGTCAAGTGGCCACCGGGTGCGGGCTGTTGATCACAGCGAGCCGGACGCGGCCTCGGGCCGGGCCAGGGCCGCGTCCAGACTCGGGTGCGCGGGCAGCAGCCGGGACAGCCCGGTGACCCTGAGGACCCGCAGGGTCAGCGGATGTGCGCACACCAGGTGCAGCTGCCCGCCGCCGCCCAGCACCCGGGTGCGGGCCCGGTGCAGCAGCCGTAGCCCCGAGCAGTCGAAGAACTCCACCGGCCGCAGGTCGATCACGACCCGGACGCCGGGACGGCCGGTGAACCGGTCCAGCAGCGGTCCGATCTCGGTCGCCGAGGCGAGATCGATCTCGCCCCGCAGCTCCAGCACCGTGTGCGCCCGGTGCTCGTACACGCGCAGGTGACGGTGGAACGGTGCACGCTCGTCCGGCACCACCGCTTCACCTCCCACCCGGGCCCGGCCGCCGGGTCAGTCCCCGACCGTCAAGCTACCCTCGATAGAAGGAATTTGAGCATGTTCGATTGACATATGTCATCGAGTTTGGCGCTTGTCGGTCGGAGACTTCGCGACGATCCTCAGTCGGCCAGCAGCACCAGCTTCCCCGTCGTCCGGCCGGTCTCGCCCAGCGCGTGCGCCTTCGCCGCGTCGGCCAGCGGGAACGTGCCGGCGATCGTCGCCTTCAGCTTTCCCGACTCCGCCAGCTCCGCGATCGCACGCATCCCTGACCGGTCGGCGTCCACCAGCATGGCCACGGCCCGTACGCCGAGCCGCTCGGCCTCGTCGAAGAACTCCGGGGAGCCCCCGGGCAGGATCGACACCACGACACCGCCCGGCCGCAGCATCCGCAGGGACGCGACGGAGGTGTCACCGCCGAGCGTGTCCAGGACCACGTCGACGTCCCGGACCGTCTCGGTGACGTCGGTCGTCCGGTAGTCGACCGGCTCGTCCACGCCGATCTCCCGCAGGAAGTCGTGCTTGCCCGCGCTCGCCGTCCCGATCACATACGCGCCGCGCGCCTTGGCGATCTGTACGGCCACGTGCCCGACCCCGCCGGCCGCCGCGTGGATCAGCACCCGCTGTCCCGGCCGGACGTCCGCGTGCTCGGTCAGCGCCTGCCAGGCGGTGAGGGACACCAGCGGCAGCGCGCCCGCCTGGACGTGGTCGATCGAGGCCGGCTTGTGCGTCAGGGCGCGGACCGGGGCGATCACGTACTCGGCGTGGGAGCCGGCGCCGTAGGGATAGGGCAACATGCCGAAGACCTCGTCCCCGGGCCGGAAGGCGGCCACGCCGATCCCGGTCTCGGCCACCTCGCCGGAGACGTCCCAGCCGAGGACGAACGGCGGCTCGCCCAGGAACAGTCCGCCGGAACGGTGCTTCCAGTCGGTGGGGTTGACCCCGGCGGCCCGCACCCGGACCAGCACCTGGTTGGGGCCCGGCACGGGCCGCTCCAGTTGTACTTCCTTCAGTACCTCGGGACCGCCGAGGATGTCCTGACTGATGGCTCGCATCGTGTTCACAGTGCTCATGGTCACCGAGCCTGCCGGGGTTCGCGCGGCTGGGAAATGGCAGAATGGCCAACCTTCGATAGAATCGTGCCATGTCCGATCTTCAGTTGCGCACCCGGCGCCCCGAGCGGGTGGTCGTCCTGGCCCTGGACGGCGTCTACCCCTTCGAGCTGGGCATTCCGAGCCGGATCTTCGGTGCCGCCGACGGCCACTACGAGGTGCTCACCTGTACGGTCGACGGCCGGCCGGTGCGCACCAACGCCGACTTCACGATCGGTGTCGAGCACGGCCCCGAGATCCTCGCGACGGCGGACACGGTGGTGGTCACCTCGATGCCGCCCGCGCACATCCCCGCCGAGCTGCCCGAGGAGGTCGCGGCGGCCCTCGCCCGCATCCGCCCGGACGCCCGGATCGTCTCGATCTGCACGGCCGCCTTCGTCCTCGCCCAGGCCGGTCTGCTCGACGGCCGCCGGGCGACCACGCACTGGCAGGTGGCCGAGGAGTTCCGCCGCCGCTTCCCGCGGGTGGACCTCGACCCGGACGTCCTCTTCGTCGCCGACGGCCGCATGCTCACCTCGGCCGGCGCCGCCTCCGGTGTCGACATCTGCCTGCACATCGTGCGCACCGACCACGGCGGCGAGCTGGCCAACTCCGTCGCCCGCCGCTGTGTCGTCCCGCCGTTCCGGGACGGCGGCCAGGCCCAGTACATCGAGCAGCCGGTCCCCGACAGCGGCGCGGCGAGCACGGCCGGGACCCGCCTGTGGGCCCTGGGGCGCCTCGACGAGCCGCTCACCCTGACCGACCTCGCCGGCCACGCCCGGATGAGCCTGCGGACCTTCGCCCGCCGGTTCCACGACGAGGTCGGCCTCAGCCCCGGCCGCTGGCTGATCCAGCAGCGCGTCGTCCGCGCCCGGCAGCTGCTGGAGTCCAGCGATCTGCCGGTGGACCGGATCGCCGCCGAGGTCGGCTTCGCCACCGGTGCCTCGCTGCGCCAGCACCTGCACGCGGCGATCGGGGTGTCCCCGCAGGCCTACCGCAGGACGTTCCAGCAGGCCCGCTGAGCCGGCGCGCTCACCGCGCCGCGTACACCCGCTGCCCGCCGACGTAGGTGAGCGCCACGGACGTGTCGGCCAGCGCCTCCGGCGGACCGGCGAACGGATCCCGGTCCAGCACCACCAGATCGGCGAGCGCCCCGACGGCCACCCGGCCGGTGTCGTCCAGATGGTTCACATATGCCGACCCGGCCGTGTACGCCGTCAGCGCGTCCGCCAGATCCAGCCGCTCCCCGGGCAGGAAGACCGGTCCGTCGCCCCCGGGCTCGACCCGGTTCACCGCGACATGGATCCCCTGGAGCGGATCGGGGCTGCTCACCGGCCAGTCGCTGCCCGCCGCGAGGCGCGCCCCGGAGCGCAGCAGGGCCCCGAACGGGTACTGCCGGGCGGCCCGTTCGGCGCCGAGGAACGGGATCGTCAGCTCGTCCATCTGCGGCTCGTGCGCGGCCCACAGCGGCTGGATGTTCGCGGTCGCGCCGAGCCGCGCGAACCGCGGCACGTCGTCCGGGTGCACGACCTGGAGGTGTGCGAGATGCGGCCGGGTGTCGCTCGGCCCGTTCGCGGCCCGCGCCGCCTCGACCGCGTCCAGCGCGTCACGTACGGCCCGGTCGCCCAGCGCGTGGAAGTGACACTGGAAGCCGAGCGCGTCCAGCTCGCTGACGTACTGGGGGAGCCGGGCCGGATCGATGAAGCTCTTGCCGCGATTGGCGGTGGCGCAGCCGCAGGTGTCGAGATAGGGGTCGAGCAGCGCGGCCGTACCGTTCTCGGCGACCCCGTCCAGCATCAGCTTCACCGAGCCCGCCCGGAACCGTCCCTCGCTCAACTCGCGTCGCTTCTCCACGAGTTCGGGGATCTGCTCGGCGCCGCGCTCCCGGTCCCACCACAGCGCGCCGCGCACCCGTGCGGTGAGCGTCCCCTCCTGGGCGGCCGTGCGGTACGCGACCGCCGGGTCGTCCATGCCGAGGAAGTCCCCGACCAGCGCGTCCTGCCAGGCGGTGATGCCGAGTGCGTGCAGATGCCGCTGCGCGTGCAGCAGCGCGGCCAGCCGGTCGGCCGCGGTGGCGGGCGGGGCCAGCCGGCCGACCAGCTGCATCGCGCCCTCCTGCAGGGTGCCGCTCGGTTCACCGGAGGCGTCCCGCTCGATCCGCCCGTCGGCCGGGTCGGGCGTGTCCCGGCGGATACCGGCCAGTTCCAGTGCCCGGCTGTTGACCCAGGCGCCGTGGTGGTCCCGGTTGGGCAGATACACCGGCCGGTCCGGTACGGCCGCGTCCAGCAGCTCCTTCGTCGGCGTTCCGCCCGCGAACGCCTCCATCGACCAGCCGCCGCCGAGGATCCACGTGCGGTCGGGATGCGCGTCCGCATAGGCGCGTACGGCGGCCACGGACTCCCCGGCCGTCTTCGCGCCGGTGAGATCGCACTGGCTCAGCTCCAGCCCGGCCGGCACCGGATGGACGTGCGCGTCCTGGAAGCCCGGCAGCAGCAGCCGCCCGGCGAGGTCCACCACCTCGGTGCGCGGCCCGGCGAGCTCGTGCAGCTCGGAGTGTCCGACGGCGGTGATCCGGTCACCCGTGACGGCCACGGCGGTCGCCGCCGTGCCCTTCGGGGTGAGGACGGGGCCGCCCGTGAAGAGGAGATCAGCGTGCATGATGCCTTTCCTGGAATCAGCTTTCTCGGTGGGTCAGTTGGGGGAGGAGAGCAGCTGGCGGGAGTCGGCGTCGGTGCCCTCGCCGGTGCGGAAGTACGGCGACCTGCGTACCCACTTCGCCCACGCGGCCACGACGAACCCGGAGGCGATCATCAGCAGCGGCATGAGCAGCAGGAACCAGCCGTTGTCGGCGCTGACCTCCAGATGGTCGGCGGAGCTGTAGAAGGACCAGCCGAGATACCCGCCGAGCCCGAGCAGCGCGGCCGCGCTCAGCGTGGGCAGCACCACCGCCCGCACGCCCAGCCGCCAGTCCTCGCGCAGCGCGGAACGGAAGCGCACGGCGGCGGCGAGCGCGGTCAGCGCGTACGACAGCGAGACGACGATCCCGACCGCGTTCACCGTCGCCGTGATCATGTCGGACAGGCGCGGGATCACCAGGGAGAGCACCGCCACCGCCACGGACAGCGCCCCGATCAGCAGCGTCCCGGCGGCCGGTGTCCCGTACCGGGGGCTGACCTTGGACCACACCGGCCCGAGGGTACGGTCCCGGCTCATCGCGAACATCCCGCGGGCCGTCGGGATGACCCCCGCCTGGAGCGAGGCCACCGCCGAGAACATCAGCGCCACCAGCGGCAGCACGGCCCACGGCTGACTCGCCAGCCGGTCCCCGAAGTACGCCAGCCCCTGCGCGCCATGATCGGCCAACTCCGGTTCGGACAGCACCCGTTGGAAGGCGACGGAGCCCAGCAGGAACACCCCGAGCATGGTCACCAGGGTGATCGTCCCGGCCCGCGAGGCGTCGCGCGGGTCGCGCACCTCCTCGTTGACGGTGAACGCGGCCTCGAACCCCCAGTAGCAGAACACCGACAGCAGCAGCCCCTGCGCCAGGGCGGACGCGGAGGGGATCGCGAAGGGGTCGAACCAGGCGAGCCGGAACGGGTGCGGGCCCATGGCGATGCCGTAGCCGCAGAACGCGAGCAGGACGGCGTACTCGAAGGCCAGCAGCCCGGTCTGCAGCCGGGCCGCCGTCCGTACGCCGGTCACGGCGGTCAGGGTGACGGCGACCAGCACCACGATGCCCAGCGCCGTCGTCTGCGCCGTCGAGCCCGGATCGAGCGCGAGCGAGCCGATCCGGTGCACCCCCGCCTCCCCGGCCAGCTGGAGCAGCGCCGAGCCGGTGACCGCGGTGGTGTAGGCGAGGAAGGCGACGCTCGCCACGCAGTTGACCCAGCCGACCGTGAAGCCGAGCCAGGGGCCGAGCGAACGGCCCACCCACACGTAGCCGTTGCCCGCGTTCGGCTCCACCCGGTTGAGCCGGGAGTAGGCGCCCGCGATGCCGAGCACCGGCAGGAACGCCAGCAGCATGATCGCCGGCAGATGCAGGCCTACGACCCCGGCCGTCACCCCGAGACCGATGCCGATGCTCGTGGTCGCGGCCGTGCTGGACGCGGCCACGGCGACGCCGTCCCGCACACTCAGGGACTTGCGCAGCTCGGGCTGCGCGGGGGGATCCACACCGAAGGGGGTCTCGCTCATCGCCGGCTCTCCGCTCGCACCGGGGGGCCTGGTCGGCCCCGGTGACCGCAGATGAAACCGCCCGTGCACTTCACAGGTCAACGGTGTTGTCATAAGGTGCCGGGCACGTCCGAGGGAGGACCGCCATGAGCGAACGCGTCGTACCGGCCGCCGACCGGCAGCGCCGGCGCCCCACCAAGCAGGGTGTCGTCCTGTCCGAGGAGCTGATCGTCGCCACCGCGCTGCGGCTGATCGAGGAGCACGGCGCCGACGCCCTGTCCGTGCGCCGCCTCGGCCGGGCCCTGGGAGCCGATCCCAGCTCGCTGTACCGGTACTTCCGGCACACCGACGATCTGATGCTGGCCGTCGCCGACGAACTGATCGGCCGCACCCTGCGCTCCTGGCGGCCGACCGGGGACTGGCTGGCCGACCTGCGCGAACTCGGTCTGCGGATGCACGCCGGCGCCCTCGCGCACCCCCGGGCCGCCATGCTCAGCGCCCATCGCGTCACCGGCCGGGCGCACGAGATCCAGGCCGTGGAGGCCGGTCTCGGGGTGCTGCGGGAGGCCGGGTTCCCGGACCCGGAGGCGGCGCGGATCTACCACGCGTTCATCGACCAGGCCCTCGCCTTCGGCGCCCTGGACTCGGCGGGCACGTCCCTGCCCCGGCCCGCGCGCGAGGCCGAGGCGGAGGTGTGGCGCGGCACCTACGGCCGGCTGCCCGCCGGCACCCATCCGCACATCGCGGCCACCTCCCGCCATCTGGTGTCCACCATGCGCGCCAGTTCCTACCCGGCCGCCCTCGACCTGCTCCTGACGGCCGCGCGGACACGCCTTGATCAATTCCGTGCGGACGGGGTCGGCTGACGGTCACACTGGACGGGATCCGTATCCCGAGGAGGCCGTACGCGATGACCCCACCGCCCGCCCGCACCGCCGCGGAGCGCACGAAGGACACCCTGCACCGGCTGGAGCACGACGTCGACGTCTGGGTGGCCAGCGCCGCCCCCGACGCCGGCGCTCCCCATCTCGTGCCGCTGTCCTTCGTGTGGGACGGCGCCACTTTGCTGATCGCCACCCCGGCCGGGAGCCCCACCGGCCGCAATCTCGTGGCCACCGGCCGGGCCCGCCTCGGCCTCGGCCCGACCCGGGACGTCGTCATGATCGAGGGCACCGCCCAGGCGGTGACCCCGCAGGACCTCCCCGAGGAGGACGCGGAGGTCTTCGCCGGCAAGACGGGCTTCGACCCCCGCCAACTCGCCACCCGCTACCTCTACTTCAGAATCCTGCCGCGACGCGTCCAGGCCTGGCGCGAGGCGAACGAGCTGGAGGGGCGGGAGCTGATGAGGGACGGGGAGTGGATCAGCGCCCCGTAGGGGCGCGGGCTGTGCCGAGGTGCGGCTGCCGCGCGGGCTCACCCCCGTCCCGCCCCCTCGCCGGCCACCGGCCACACCCCCGTGGACCGCGCGATGGCCTTCGCGCCCGTACGGTCCACGGCGCTGCGCACCACAGCGAAGATCGCGCCCTGCACCGCCGCGGCCAGCAGGATCTCGCCCCAGCCGCGGTCCTGGTCCAGGGCGTCGGGCGCGACGTCCTCGTGCCGGAACGCCTTCCACGCCTGGTGGAAGGCGAGACCGGCCACGGCGCCGCTCACCCAGCTGAGCGCGAGGCCGATGGGCTGGTAGACGAAGGGCAGCTTCTTCTTGTTCTTGGCCAGGGGGGACTTCTTCCTCGCCGGGCCACCCGCCCAGCGGGCCGCCCTTCGGGGCCACCCGTTCGCCAAGGGGCCCCGCCGCGACGGGGGAACGCGGCGGGGCCTGTGGCACGGGTGCCCGCCCGGAAACGGGTTCACACGTGTCCGACGTGGATTTTTCTGAATTCCGCCGGTGCCCGGCGCGAATCAGCTCTCGTCGAAGGGCTCCAGCACGAAGACCGGGATCTCACGCGAGGTCTTCTGCTGGTAGTCGGCGTACGGCGGGTACGCGGCCACGGCCCGCTCCCACCAGCGGGCCTTCTCCTCGCCGGTGACCTCACGGGCCCGCATGTCCTGCCTGACCGGCCCGTCCTGCAGCTCGACGTGCGGATCGGACGTGATGTTGAAGTACCAGACGGGGTGCTTGGGCGCGCCGCCCTGTGAGGCGACCACCGCGTACGCCCCGTCGTGCTCCACCCGCATCAACGGCGTCTTGCGGATCTTCCCGCTCTTCGCGCCCCGGGTCGTCAGGAGGATCACCGGCATCCCGGTGTCCATCAGCGTGGTGCCCTTCGTCCCGCCGGAGCTCTCGTACAGCTCGACCTGCTCGCGCACCCACTGCGCCGGGCTGGGCTCGTACTCACCCTCGAGAGGCATGGGATCCGTCCCCTTCGTCGGTCCAACGTCTGTCTGCCACCGGATCCAACACCGGCGGCCGCACGGATCATCCGTACCGCGGATTCCTTCCCCCGGACGGCCCTTGCCTCACAGGTCATCGCACTCCACCGCCACCCGACGGCACCGTGGTCACCACGCCCCGGTCACGCACCGCCCCGGTCACGCACCGGTCGGGGAGGAGTACACCCGTGTCCGTCACCCACACGACCCGCTCCGTCGTTGCACAGCCGCTCCGCGGGATCACCGCCGGCGACCCGGAGCGGATCGCCGAGCCGTACGCACAGGGCTGCGACCGGCGGCTGGACCGGCCGGAAGACGAGCACAACCGCCCCGGCGTCCCATGGCTCCGGCACCGCCACCCGCGCCGACGCCGCCGCCCACTACCGGGAACCGGCCGCCCACCACGGCCCGGAGCGGGTGGGCGCGAGCGTCGAGCGGATCCCGGCCGACGGCGAGGACGCGGTGCTCCTCGGCGTCGGCCGGCGGACGGCGGCACCCACGGGACGCGCCTGCAGGGCCCGGTTCGCCCCGCACCTCGCCGTACGGGACGGCCTGGTCGTACGACACCACGTGGACGAGGACAGCCTCTGAGTTGCCCGCGCCTTCACGCCGGAGCGGAGTCGTACTCTGGAGTCATGACCGGCCACCCGGGCCGACCCACCGTCGGTGGCCCGCGGCGCGGTCCCGCCGGATCGGGCCGGTTCCAGCCCCTCGCACCCCTCTTCTTCGGCCAGATCCCACGGATCACCGAAGTGGCCGAACTTCGCGTGGACCTATAGGTGCCTCGGGCATCTAATGAAGATCGGCACCACGCACTTCTTCGTCTGCGAGGTATTCCATGACGGAACTGACGGACACCACCGTCCCGGCGACCCCGGCCGAACCCGTCGCCTTCCCGCAGGACCGCACCTGCCCCTACCACCCCCCTGTCGGATACGAGCCGCTGCGCGACGGGCGAGCCCTGTCCCGCATCACTCTCTTCGACGGCCGCGAGGTCTGGGCGGTCACGGCGCACGCCACCGCGCGCGCCCTGCTCGCCGACCCCCGGCTGTCCGCCGACCGCCGTCGTCCCGACTTCCCCGTACCCACCGAACGCTTCCAGGGCGTCCGGGACCGTCGGGTGGCCCTGCTCGGGATGGACGACCCCGAACACAACCAGCAGCGGCGGATGATGATCCCGCCGTTCACCGTCAAGCGCGCCACCGAGCTGCGGCCCTGGATCCAGCGGGTCGTGGACGAGCTGCTGGACGCGATGATCGCCCAGGGACCGCCCGCCGAACTGGTCTCCGCGTTCGCGCTGCCCGTGCCGTCGACCGTGATCTGCGGCCTGCTCGGCGTGCCGTACGCCGACCACGAGTTCTTCGAGGAGCAGTCCCGCAGACTGCTGCGCGGCCCGACGGCCGCCGTCACCCAGGACGCCCGCGTGCGGCTGGAGGAGTACCTCGGCGCTCTGATCGACGACAAGGCGGAGGCGGCCGAGCCCGGCGACGGCATCCTCGACAGCCTCGTCCACCGCCAGTTGCGCGAGGGCGCCCTGGACCGTGCCGAACTCGTCTCCCTGGCCGTCATCCTGCTGGTCGCGGGCCACGAGACGACCGCCAACATGATCTCGCTGGGCACGTTCACGCTGCTCCAGCACCCCGACCGGCTGGCCGAGCTGCGCGCCGACCCGGCACTGCTGCCCGCCGCTGTCGAGGAGCTGATGCGGATGCTCTCCATCGCGGAGGGGCTGCAACGGGTGGCGCTGGAGGACATCGAGATCGCCGGCCATACGATCCGGGCCGGGGAGGGTGTGCTCTTCTCGACCTCGGTGATCAACCGCGACCCGGCCCAGTTCGAGGACCCCGACCGCCTGGACTTCCACCGCTCCGCCCGCCACCACGTGGCGTTCGGCTTCGGTATTCACCAGTGTCTGGGACAGAACCTGGCCCGCGCCGAGCTGGAGGTCGCCCTCGGCAGCCTGCTGTCCCGGCTGCCCGGCCTCCGGCTGGCCGTGCCGGCCGAGGAGATCCCCTTCAAGCGGGGCGACACGATCCAGGGGATGCTGGAACTCCCCGTGACCTGGTAAGAGGCTCAGCTCATGCACATCGAGATCGACAGGGACGTCTGTATCGGCGCGGGGCAGTGCGCCCTCACCGCTCCGGGTGTCTTCACCCAGGACGACGACGGCTTCAGCACCCTGCTCCCCGGCCGGGAGGACGGTGCGGGCGACCCGATGGTCAAGGAGGCGGCCCGCGCCTGTCCGGTCGGCGCGATCAAGGTGTCGGAGACGGTCGGCTGATCCCGTCCGGTCCGGCGGCCGTCACCAGTACCCGCGCCGCCTCGCGGGCCTCGGCCGCCGGCCGTGTGTCCCCGGTGATGCCCGCCGTGACCATGGCCCCCTCGGCCAGCAGGAACAGGGGGCCGGTCAGCGCGGCGGGCAGCCCGGCGGCGTCCACGAGCGCGGCGAGCCAGCTCCGGAACGCCTCCTTGTGGGCGCGCACCTGCTCCGTCACCAGGGCCGACGTGGCGCCCAGTTCGCCGTAGGCGTTGATCCAGGCGCAGCCGCGGAAGTCGTCCTCGCCGAACCATTCCTCCAACCAGTCGAACACGGCCGGGATCCGCTCCCGCGGGTCCCGCTGCCGTGCGACGTGCTCGGCGAGGCGCCGGCGCCAGTGCTCGTCCCGCCGGGCCAGATAGCCCGCGACGAGCTGCTCCTTGGTCGGGAACAGCTGGTAGAGCCGCTTGAGTGACAGCCCGGAGGCGCCGCGCAGTTCGTCCATGCCAACGGACTGGATACCCCGGGCGTAGAACAGCTCCTCCGCGGCGTCGAGTGCCTTGTCCCGGGCGAGCGCGGGGTCCCTCGGCGGCATCTCTGCTCCTTGACGTGAGAACGGTCGTTCTCCTACCGTAGCAGCCAGGTGGAGAACGTTCGTTCTCCAGTGTTGTCCAGCCGAGGAGGAGATCATGGCCGACCGCCCGCCCCTGCCGCCGTTCACCCGCGGGACCGCCGCGCAGAAGGTCCAGGCCGCCGAGGACGCCTGGAACACCCGCGACCCGCACCGGGTGGCGCTCGCCTATTCCGGGGACTCGGTCTGGCGCAACCGCGACACCTTCGTCACCGGACGCGCCGAGATCGTCGCGTTCCTGACCGCCAAGTGGCAGCGCGAGCACGAGTACGCGTTGCGCAAGGACCTCTGGGCCTTCGACGGCAACCGCATCGCCGTCCGTTTCCAGTACGAGTGCCGGGACGCCGGCGGACAGTGGTGGCGCTCCTACGGCAACGAGCTGTGGGAGTTCGACGAGCACGGCCTGATGACCCGGCGCGAGGCCAGCATCAACGACGTCGCCATCGAGGAGCGCGAGCGCCGTATCTTCGGCCCCCGCCCCGAGGCCGAGCGAGGGGCGACCTTCCCGCTTCGGTAGGGATCGCCTTCAGTAGGGTTCCCGGATGACTCGACAGGCCGCGAAGCCCTTCCTCTACGTCGTCGTCTGCGCGGCAGGCATCGCCTCCGGCGTCGACCGGCTGATCACCGCCGCGCAGGAGCGGAACTGGGAGGTCGGCGTCATCGCGACACCGGTCGCCATGGGCGGCTTCTTCGACACCGGGGCCGTGGCGGCGCGGACCGGCCGTCCCGTGCGGTCGGCCTGGCGCTCCCCGGCCGACCCGCGCCCGTTCCCGCCGCCGGACGCCGTGGCGGTCGCGCCCGCCACCTTCAACACCGTCAACAAATGGGCGGCCGGCATCGCCGACACGCTCGCCCTCGGCACCCTGTGCGAGGCCACGGGCCTGGGCATACCCATGGCGGTCCTGCCCTGTGTGGCGGACGCCCTGGCCGCCCATCCCGCCTACCGGGACAGCCTGGCCCGCCTGCACGCGATGGGCGTCCGCTTCGGTGAGCCCTACAACGGCGAAGTCCGGCCGGACGGCAGCCGGCCGGACTTCGCCTGGGAGCGGGCACTGGACCTGCTCCGGCCGCTCTGAGCAGTGCCGCGCCCCTTCGCCTCGCGGCACTGCCCAGGGAGCGCTCAGCGGCAGGTCAGCTTCGGACCCTCCAGCATGGCCCCGGTGTACATGCTCTGGCCCTGCGGCACCCAGTAGCCGAGCTTCGACACCACCGTGGAGCACTTCGCCCCGACGGTGACCCGGACCTTGATCTTCTCCGGGTGGCCGGGCTGGAGCTCGGTCACCGTGCAGTCCAGGGCGTGCGCCAGCCGGGTGTTCGCCGGGTACCGGCCCACCAGCGGGTTCACACAGCGGCGGTCGGCGCTGCGGATCTGCACGCCGCTCTTCTCCTCGCCGATCATGCCCAGGCGCGCGTTTCCGTCGCCCTGGTCACTGTCGCGGCGGATCGTGTACGTCACCGTCGTCGTGGCGTTGCGGCGCAGCACCGGGTTGTCGGCGGTGACGACGTGCGTGGCCTTCGTCAGGGGCGCGGTCAGCGGCACGGTGGCCCGCACCTTGCCCGTCAGGTCGACCCCGGCGGGCACCGACCGCACCCGAACGGTGGCGGAGATCTCGTACGCACCCGGACCCGCGTACAGCCGTGAGCCGGGCAGTGACCCGGTGCCCAGCGACTTGCCGGCGCGGTGCACCTCCCAGGTCCCCTCGGTACGGCAGACGTACTGGACCTTGGCGGCGGCGCCCTGGCAGACCGCCGGGGCCGTGATGTTCAGCCGCGGGGAGCCGCTGTCCGCGCACAGGCTGACCTGGGCCTGCTCACCGTGCGAGCCGTGCAGGGTGCCCGCGGCCGCGCACAGTGTGCCCGGTGTCTCGGGTGCCGAGGCGGCGGCGGTCTGGCCCCAGGCGGGGGTGACGAGGGCCAGGGGCAGCAGCGCTGCCCCGGCCAGTGTTCTGAGCGTGGTGGAACGTGTCGGCACCGCGATTCCTCCGAGGCGGCCGTGACCGGCCGGATGCCGGTCGTCTGCCGCCGAGGATGAGCCGACAGTACGACGATCCGTCGGCTCCCACGCCGGACGGTCACCTGAGGGCAGCAATCGCCCCGACCCGTTCGGCAGCTCCCCGGAGGGACCCCGGCTAGCGCACCTTTCGGACGTAGTGCGCGCTGCCCGGAGTGGTGACGTCCCGGTCCCGCCGCACGATGCTCAGCCGCTTCCCCCAGTGGGCGAGCGCCGAGCGCAGACCGCTGTCGGTGTACTCGATGTCCAGGACCCGGTCGTCGAACGCCTTCGCGTACACCCCGCACTCGTCGTACTGGCCGCACTCCTCCGCCACCGCGAAGTCCAGCCCGGCCCGCTCGTGCGCACCGGCCAGTTCTGCGGTGTTCTTCTGCGCGACGGCCAGGTGCCGGGCGTGCGCGTGCCGGGACAGCAGGGTCATGAACGCGGTCGCGTCGGACGCGGTCAGCAGGTGGTGGGAGCGGGTGTAGCTGTCGTAGTTGTCCGGCTCGACGGCGTCGAAGCCCTTGCGCGCGCAGCCGTCGATCCACCGGTTCACCCGCGCGGCCACCCGCGTCCGTCCGGCCGGGGTGCCGATGTCGAGCAGCTGCTCGTTCCAGTCCTCGTCGATGACGGCCTTGCCGTGCGCGTCGCGCAGCAGCAGATCGGCCGGCCAGGCGGAGCGCTCGTCGGGCTGGGCCTGGAACGCGTTGACGTAACAGATGTTGTACAGGCCCGGTGCGGGGGAGTCGGAGCGGTCGCGGCTGACGATCCGCACCCCCTTCGGCGGCGGATACGCGCCGCCGATCTGGTAGTCGAACCCGGCATGGCGCGGCGGCAGCCGCACCGCGGTGCCCCGCGTCGGCGAGCCGCCCGCGTCCTTGCCGGGTGCGTCGCCGGAACCGCCGGCGGTGCAGCCGGCCAGGGCCGACACGGTGACGATCAGGGTCGCTGCCAGGGCGCCGGCGGTCCTTCGGGAGCCCGCGGCGCGGAGAACACCCGTGGGGGGCAAGTCCGCTCCATCCTGCCCACGCCGGGCGGCGCGGCACGTGTCAGGATCAAATCGCCCGCGTGTTCTCATCGTCAAGTCGGTGCCCGGTCACGTCGTAGGCTCGTTCGTGACCATCGTTTCCGACGGCGGGAGCAGCAACGATGCAGTACGTGAAGCTCGGTTCCACCGGCCTGGACGTGTCGCGGATCTGTCTGGGCTGCATGACCTACGGTCTGCCCGACCGCGGTGTCCACGAGTGGACCCTCGACGCGGAGGCGTCCCGTCCCCTCATCCGGCAGGCGCTGGAGGCGGGCATCAACTTCTTCGACACCGCCAACGTCTACTCCGACGGCACCAGCGAGGAGATCGTCGGCAAGGCCCTGCGCGACTTCGCGAACCGCGACGAGATCGTGCTGGCCACCAAGCTGAACGGCCGGATGCGGCCGGGTCCCAACGGGGCCGGGCTGTCCCGCAAGGCCGTGATGACCGAGATCGACCACAGCCTGCGCCGCCTCGGCACCGACTACGTGGACCTCTACCAGATCCACCGCTACGACCACGCGACTCCCGTCGAGGAGACGATGGAGGCGCTGCACGACCTGGTCAAGGCGGGCAAGGTCCGCTACATCGGGGCGAGTTCGATGTACGCATGGGAGTTCTCCAAGGCGCAGTACACGGCCGAGCGGCACGGCTGGACGAAGTTCGTGTCCATGCAGAACCACTACAACCTGCTCTACCGCGAGGAGGAGCGGGAGATGCTGCCGCTCTGCGCGGACCAGGGTGTCGGTGTGCTGCCGTGGAGCCCGCTCGCCCGTGGCCGGCTCACCCGCGACTGGGGCACGGTCACCGGGCGCAGCGCCAACGACAACTTCGGCGGCCGGCTGTACCTGGACAGCGACCGCTCGATCGTCGAGGCCGTCACCCGGATCGCGCAGGCACGCGGCGTCCCCCGCGCCCAGGTGGCCCTCGCCTGGCTGCTCCGTCAGCGCACGGTGGCGGCCCCGATCGTGGGCGCGGCCAAGCCGCACCACATCGAGGACGCGGTGGCGGCGGTCGAACTAGAGCTGAGCGAGAAGGAGTTGGCTGAACTGGAGCAGCCGTACACGCCACGGGCGATCAGCGGTCACTGAAGCGCCCCGACGGGGTACGGCCTAACCGGCGGAGCCCGCGTGCGGTACGAACTCGGTACCGCACGGTCCAGCCCCTTCGCTCACCGGCAGCGGCACCCGCTCGCCACGCATCGTCACGGTCCGGTAGTGGGCCCCGATCCGCTCGGCCGAGCGGCCCACGTAGTGCCCGATGAACGAGCGCCGGAAGCGGTCGCCGGAGCGGTTGGGCCCGGAGCCGTGCACCAGGCTGCCGTTGAAGAACAGTACGTCCCCCGGCGCCAGGTCCACCGGCACCGGCGCGAGTCCGGTCGGCGGCGGGACGTACTCGCGGGCGAACGACCGCCCCTCGTCGGCGAGTTCCGGACAGAACAGGTCCATGCGGTGGGTGCCCGGGACGACTTCGAGACCGCCGTTGTCCCGGTCGATCGGCTCGCACGCCACCCACGCGGCCACACACGTCCCCGGCTCGACGCGCAGATAGAAGTTGTCCTGGTGCAGCGCCTGCCCGCGTGCCCCGGGCGGCTTGAAGTAGAACATGCTCTGTGCGGCCAGCACCTCCTCGCCGAACAGCGTCTCCAGTACGGCCCGCAGCCGGGCGTCCAGCAGGAACTCCCGTGCCGGGGCACTGAATTCGTGCGGTTGCATCACCCGGGGATACCGGTGCAGCGGGTCCGGGTCGGCCGGGCGGGGAGCGAAGTGCCCCGGCACCGGACCGGCCGCGTGCAGCGCCGCGAAGACGGCACAAAGCCGCTCGGTCTCGACCCGGGTGAACAGGCCGGGTACGACGGTGAATCCGTCCTCCTCGAACCGCTGCCGGAGTGTCCCGGGCGGGATGGCGCCGTTGTCCGTGGCTGTCATGTGTTCGCTCCTGATGTTCGGTGGAAGCCTGACGGGAGTCCGATGGTCACGTGTCCGCCACGCTAGGGTGGCGCGTCCGGCGGGAGGATGCCTGTGCGTGCTGAGGAACTGCCCGGGACGGCTGCCGCCGGTGATCCCTCCCCGCCGCCCGGACTGGTGGTGACCGGCCGTTACGACCAGGGTCCGGGCTATGCGGTCAACCGGCCCGGAGGGTCGGCCAGTTGGCTGTTCACGTTCACCACGGGCGGGCACGGCCTGCTCCGCCAGGGCACCGCCGGCACCCGGGCCGGTGCCGGGGATCTGGTGGTCCTCGCGCCCGGCACCGGCCACCGTTACACGGTCGCGCCCGGCGCCGGGCGCTGGCGGTTCTGGTGGACGCACTGCCAGGCCCGTCCGTCCTGGACTTCCTGGCTAGCCCCGTACGCCGTGGGCGACGGTCTGTACGCCGTGCCGTCCGTCTCCGGCGCCCTGCACGACCGGATCGCGGCGGCCTTCGACCGGATGCTCGCCGGCGCCCGGGGACCGGCTCCCGGCGTGCCGCGCGAGCCGGAGCCGGTGGTCGTGGCCGCGGGCGGTCCGGAGCGGGAGTTGGCGCTGTGCGCGCTGGAGGAAGCCGTCCTGCTCGCCGTCCTCGGCGCCCGGACTCCCGTGTGCGCACCGGAGGCCGATGCCCGGGTGCGCCGTGCCGAGGAGCTGATCGCCGTCGACCCCGGCGCACCGCACACCGTGCGCTCGCTCGCCGAGAGCGTCGCGCTGTCACCGTCCCGCTTCGCGCACCTCTTCACCCTCCGCACCGGCCGGTCCCCGATGCGGGCCCTGCGCGAGGCCCGGCTGCGGCAAGCGGCCCGGCTCCTGCGGGCCACCGACCTGACGGTGGAGCGGGTGGCGGCCGCATCCGGATTCCCGAGCCCCCACCACTTCAGCCGGGTCTTCCGGGAGCGCTACGGGGTGCCGCCCGGCGCCTACCGGGCGGGTGGACGGCGGTAAGGGGAGGAAATGGTTTACCCCGGCCTGCTTTCTTTGACGAAATGTCAATAGAAGACCTTCCGTGCGGAATGCAGAAAAGCGTGAGATCCCTTGTTCCAAAGTGCCGCGCTGTGCAAAAGTGTGCGCTGTCGGCGTGCAGGCAAATACTTTCCCCGCTGCATGCGTCAGGTCGCTCCCCGTACACCCCTCACGCTTCAAAAGAGCCGCCTCAGGTGGACGTTCGAGCTGCCCCATCACCTCCCCATACTCGTTGGTATGGACTATCCCGAATCGCTTCTGGAGGAATGCGGCCGTGAATGAGGCAGGCCTGTCGGACGAGCGACTGAGTGCCGAACTGAGGAAGTGGACCGGGGTGACTCCCGCGCTCCATCCCGTCGGTGAACTCCTCGACCGGCACTGGGAATCGGCCTTCGCCTACGCCCGGTTGTGCACGGACGGCACGCGCGCCGCCGGCATGCTCACGACCGCCGCCTTCACCCGGCTCTTCGGCGCCTCGCTCCGGCAGGCAGGTCCGAGCGCCGCCTGGCGCCCGCAGGTGCTGGTCACCGTCCGCCGGATCGCGGCCGAGTGGGACACCGACGGCCGCCGGGAACTCCTCCACCCGGAGCTGCGGTCCGCCGCCACCGGTGAGCGCGCCGCCGCCCGGCTGCTGCCGCCGCCCGGCCGACGGCTGCTGTCCCGCGCCTTCCAGCGGGTGCCCCAGACCTCCCGCGCCGTGCTGTGGCACGCGGAGGTCGAGGCCGAGCCGCTCCTCGTACCCGCGGTCCTGCTCGGCCTGGACGAGGAGGACATCCGCGTCGAACTGCGCCGGGCCCGCGAGCGGCTGCGCGAGGAGTGTCTCCAGGTCCACCGCGAACTCGCCCCCGAGGACGAGTGCCAGCGCTATCTGCGCATGCTCGACGTCACGTTCCGGCGCGACGGTGTCGACCTGGACCCGGATCTGGGCCGGCATCTGGCCCGCTGCACCCACTGCCGCCGGACCGCCGACCAACTCGCGGCGTTCAACGGCGGATTGGGGCTCACGCTGGCCGAGGCGGTCCTCGGCTGGGGCGCCCGTGCCTATGTGGAGTCCCGGGCGAACCGCACCGAGGAACCGCCCGCACCCGCCCCGGACCCCGCGTCCGTGGCACCCCCGTCCGGCGAGGCCTTCACCTTCGCCGAGCCCGCCGACGGCGACGGCTGCGCCGCGCCCACCGGCCGCAGAGCCTCCCCACGGTCCACGCGCCGGCGCGGCCCCGCCGCGTCCGCGCACCGCCCCGACGCCACCACCGCGACCGCCGTACCCGTCACCTCCCGCCGTTCGGCCCACCGGGCCGCCCGCCGCGCCCGGCGCCGTCACCTCGCCCTGGCCGTCGGGGCCGTCAGCGCACTGGTCGTCCTGCCCCTGGTGGTGTGGTCGGCGCTCGACTCCGGCGGCGGCGCGGCCCCGGCCGGGGGCGGCAGCTCCTCCCGGGCGCCGGGCAGGGGCGGTTCGAGTCCCGGGGCGTCCTGGGCCGGTGCGAGCGCCGCCGGGCAGGGCGCGCTGCACGGGCGGCTGCACAACCTCGCCTCCGGGCTGTGCGTCGGCGTCGTCGGCGGCAAGGCCGTCAAGGGCGCCGAGACCGAACTCGCCACCTGCGGTGCGACGCCGAGCCAGCAGTGGACGTACGAGACCGACGGACTGCTGCGCAACTCCGCCGCGCCCGACCTGTGTCTCGACTCGCACCTCGGCTACTCGGTCCAGCTCGCGCCCTGCTCGGCCACCGGCGCCGCCGCCCGGAACATCCGCTACGACTTCACCCTCCAGGGTGTCCTCGTGCCCCGATGGAACCAGGAGCTGGCGCTCACCCCGGCCGCCACCGACGGCTCCGGCGCCCTGGTGCTCAAGGACCGCGCCACCGGCACCGACCAGCGCTGGACCGTCGACACGGCCCGGCCCGAGCTGCAGATGCAGAACGTCAACTGGGACAGCGACAGCGGCCCTTCGCCGGCCGCGACCTCCCGGCCCGCGACCCCCCGGGCGACGCCCACCCCCAAGG